>NZ_JAFCUA010000003.1:0-694155 GCF_049896305.1 Pseudomonas sp. DWP3-1-3b3
TGAACAGGCTATTCAGAAGCTGCTGCATAAAGCCAGCAAAGAGGCGGGCATCACCGAAAACATCAAGCGCTGCAAAGAGATTGAAGGGGTTGGTGATCTTACGGCTACTGGCCTGGCGACAGCCTTCATGCGCGGCCACTTCGCCAGTGGTGACGCATTCATTGCCTTCTTGGGAATGGACTTGAGAGCAAAAGACTCCGGAAAAAAGAACGGCACTCGTCGCCTCAGTAAAAAAGGCGATTCAGAATTGCGACGCCTGGCTCACAACGCAGCAATGGCCGCTAGCCGATCTCCAACCTGGAAACCGTTTTACGAGTCCTATCTGGCGAGAGGCTTGGCAAAGACCGAAGCGCTGGAGATCCTCGCCCGAAAACTATGCCGGGTGGCATTCGCGCTTATGAAAAATCAGAGCGAATACCAGCCGAATTTAAGGTTGCAGGGTTCCCCTGCAACATAGAATCTCCCACAGTGGATTGGGTTCACAAATCAAAATGTGTGAACCCGATCAGAGTGTGGGAGTGGGCTTGCCCGCGAAGAGGCCAGCCCAGACAGCACACTTCTAACTCTCCTGCGCGCGATACGCCCCCGGCGTCAGCCCCGTCCACTTCTTGAACGCCCGATGAAATGCCGACGGTTCGGAAAACCCGAGCTGCTCGGCAATCTCCTGCAATGACAAATCCGCCCGGCCCAGATGATAGATGGCGATGTCCCGCCGCAGCTCATCCTTGAGTGCCTGAAAGCTGGTGCCTTCTTCGCGCAAATGCCTGCGCAGGGTCTGCGGGCTGATGTGCAGGTGCTGGGCCACGGCTTCCAGGTCCGGCCACGGCGTGCGGTCGCGGCTGAGCAAGCGACGTAGTTGGCTGCTCAAGCTGTCGCCTTCGTCCGGCCGAGAGAGCAAGTCGGCGGGGGAGCGTTCCAGGAAGTGCTTGAGCGTGCGTTCGTCCTGCAACAACGGCAGGCTCAGGTAGCGCGCGGGAAACACCAGGCTGCTGTTCGGTGCACCGAACACCTGGGCGCAGGGAAACAGCAGGTCATATTCGCTGGCGTGTGCAGGCATGGGGTAACTGAAAGTGGCTTGATGCAGCCGGATACGTTGGCCGATCAGCCAACTGCCCAAGCGATGCCAGATCACCAGCAGGCACTCGCTCAAGAAATGATCCGGGTCCCACAACTGCGAGTCGTCCAGGCTCAAACGGGCCATTTCGCCTTCGCGTGTCAGCTGCCAGCGCGGGCCTTGCGGGAATAGGCTATAAAATAATAAGCCGCGTTCCAGAGCCTTCTCCAGGGTGCGGCAGTGGATCAGCGCGTGGCACATCATGGCAAAGGTGCCGCGTTTACTCGGGCCGTCGGCGAATCCCAGGTATTCGTCGTCCAGTGCCAGCCAGAGCATTTGCAGCAGGCGGGTGAACTGCTCCGGGGCGATGCGGGCGCGGGGTTCGGTCAGCAGCTCCGGGGTGATGCCTACCTGTTGCAGCAGGCCCGAGCAGTCATAGCCGGCCCGACGCGCCCCGCCGAGGGCGGCCCTGGCGTAATGACTGGCGATGGTACGTTCACGCATGCGAAGGCCTCGTCCTTGGAGTGGCGATGGTAGCCATCCCCGGAGGGGGTCACAAGGCGGATATCCGCCAAATTGTAGGACGGGATTGGTTGGGTGGGCGGAAATCCGCCACCTGCTTTGGCGCTTGGGAGGGTGCCTGAAAACCTCCAGCCCTGATGTCTAAAGGCCTCTAAGGTTTTTCAGCAAAGTGGCACGGCGTTTGCGATAAGGATTACAGCGCAGGCCTGGTCCTACAGATCTCGCAAACAACAAATCCCTCCAGTGCAGGAGGGTTCGCAATTCAAGTGTCGTGGGCAACGGCGGATATTTGCCACACGGGACGATTGAGGAACTTTGCAATGACGACTCGTCAGCCAATCTACAAATCCCTGTACTTCCAGGTGATCGTTGCAATCGTAATCGGTATTTTGCTCGGTCACTTCTACCCGCAGACCGGTGTGGCCCTCAAGCCGCTGGGTGACGGGTTCATCAAACTGATCAAAATGGTCATCGCCCCGATCATCTTCTGCACCGTTGTCAGCGGCATCGCTGGCATGCAAAGCATGAAATCGGTCGGCAAAACCGGCGGCTACGCGCTGCTGTACTTCGAAATCGTTTCGACTATCGCACTATTGATCGGCCTGATCGTGGTCAACGTTGTGCAACCGGGCGCCGGCATGCACATCGACGTAGCGACCCTGGACGCCTCCAAAGTGGCGGCCTACGTCACTGCCGGTAAAGACCAGAGCATCGTTGGCTTTATCCTCAATGTGATCCCTAACACCATCGTCGGCGCCTTCGCCAACGGCGACATCCTGCAAGTGCTGATGTTCTCGGTGATCTTCGGTTTCGCCCTGCATCGCTTGGGTGCCTACGGCAAGCCGGTCCTGGACTTCATCGATCGCTTCGCCCACGTGATGTTCAACATCATCAACATGATCATGAAGCTCGCGCCAATCGGTGCCCTGGGCGCCATGGCGTTCACCATCGGTGCCTACGGCGTAGGTTCGCTGGTGCAGCTGGGCCAGCTGATGATCTGCTTCTACATCACGTGCATCCTGTTCGTACTGATAGTGTTGGGCGGTATCTGCCGCGCTCACGGTTTCAGCGTGATCAAACTGATCCGCTACATCCGTGAAGAGCTGTTGATCGTACTGGGTACTTCCTCCTCGGAATCCGCACTGCCACGCATGCTGATCAAGATGGAACGCCTGGGCGCGAAGAAATCCGTAGTAGGCCTGGTGATTCCAACTGGCTACTCGTTCAACCTCGACGGTACTTCGATCTACCTGACCATGGCTGCCGTGTTCATCGCCCAGGCGACTGACACCCACATGGACATCACCCACCAGATCACCCTGCTGCTGGTGCTGCTGCTGTCCTCCAAAGGCGCTGCAGGCGTGACCGGTTCGGGCTTCATCGTACTGGCTGCGACCTTGTCGGCCGTAGGCCACCTGCCGGTTGCCGGCCTGGCGCTGATCCTGGGTATCGACCGCTTCATGTCCGAAGCCCGCGCGCTGACCAACCTGGTAGGTAACGCCGTTGCCACCATCGTTGTGGCCAAGTGGGTCAAGGAACTGGACACCGACAAGCTGCAAAGCGAGCTGGCGTCCGGCGGTACCGGTATCTCGGAAACCCGCGAGCTGGACGACCTGGGCGTGGCCGAAGGCCCTGCACCTGTCGTCAAGTAAGCCGCTGCTGGCGTAACCTGACGCCACAGCAACCCACAAACGCCCCGACTGGTTCGGGGCGTTTGCGTTTCTGGCGCATTACTTTGGCGGCTTTTGTTTTACAGTAAGTGAATCGGTTGTGACGCTTGCAGGAGGTTATGTGGACAGTGTTGATTTGAATGTCCTGCGCAGCGTGCTCGAATGGCGCCGCGCCGGGCAGCGAGTGGTGTTGTACAGCGTGGTCCAGACCTGGGGTAGCGCACCACGGCCGCCGGGAGCCATGCTGGCGTTGCGCGGCGATGGTGTGGTGATCGGTTCGGTGTCGGGCGGTTGCATCGAGGATGATTTGATTGCGCGCCTGCAGGATGGGCGGTTGCCTGAGGACGGGCCGCCGGTGCAGTTGGTGACCTATGGGGTTACCCGCGATGAAGCCGCGCGTTTTGGCCTGCCATGTGGTGGCACCCTGCGCCTGACCGAGGAGCGGGTGGACGATTGGGCGTGGGTAGCCGACTTGCTGGCGCGATGTGAAGATCATCAGATCGTCGCGCGTGAGCTGGAACTGACCAGTGGCAAAGTCACCCTGAGCGACGCGAGCAAGACTGATGTCGTGACCTTCGACGGCGAACGCTTGCGCGCCATCTACGGTCCGCGCTGGCGCCTGCTGCTGATCGGCGCCGGCCAACTGTCACGTTATGTGGCGGAAATGGCGCGTTTGCTGGATTTCGAAGTGTTGATCTGCGACCCCCGCGACGAGTTCGTCTACGGCTGGGAAGAACAGCACGGTCGCTTTGTGCCGGGCATGCCCGATGAAGCGGTGCTGAACATCCAGACCGATGAGCGCACAGCCATCGTCTGCCTTACCCATGACCCGCGCCTGGATGATATGGCGTTGCTCACGGCGCTGAATTCCTCGGCGTTCTACATTGGCGCCCTGGGTTCGCGAGTCAACACCCAGAAACGCCGGGAAAACCTGGCGGCGCTTGGCTTATCGACCGAGGCGATTGCGCGCCTGCACGGGCCGATCGGCTTGCATATCGGCAGCCATACACCGGCTGAAATCGCGTTGTCGTTGATGGCGGAAATTGTCGCGATCAAGAACGGCGTAGCGCCGATGCAGAAGAAGCCGTTGCCGGTAGTCGCAGAGTGACAGTCACGGCGATTGTGCTGGCGGCAGGGCAGGGCAGTCGTTTTCGCGCTGAAGCCGGGGCGGACCAGGATAAGTTGTTGGCGGATTGCGTTGGCCTGGACGGCGTGGTGCGGCCGGTGATCGAGCAGGTGCTGGTGAACTTGCCTGAGCGCGTCGTGAGGCGTTGGGTGGTGACGTCACCCGGTCGTGCGGATGTCATTCGGTTGGCCGAAGCCTATGGTTGTGACGTCCTGCTGCTGCGTTCGGCTGGCATGGGCGACAGTATTGCAGCGGCGGTGGCGGCCAGTGGCCCGGCAGATGGCTGGCTGGTGCTGCTGGGGGACATGCCGTTTATCCGGTCGTCGAGTATTGAGCGCGTAATCGATGGGCTGGAGGCGGGAGGTATCAGCGTGCCGGTGCAGGATGGACGCTACGGGCATCCCGTGGCGTTTGGCCAGGCATTGGGACCTGGGCTGATGGCCTTGACGGGTGATCGTGGCGCCAAGCCGTTGTTTGCTCAGGCGACGGTGTGGGAGGTGCCAGTAGATGACCCCGGTGTGTTATGGGATGTGGATGTGCCTGCGTTGTTGCGCTACCCCTGACCGAGCACACATAAAAAAGCCCCGCCTGATCACTCAGGCGGGGCTTTTTAGTGGCTGCTGGAATCAGGCGAGAGGTTTGCTCTCGTGTTCTGCTTCCTGTGCCGCGGCAGCAGCTGCTGCGGCTTCAGCTTCCTTGCGACGACGACGCACTTCACGTGGGTCGTTCGGTGCACGGCCGTTTTCAGTCAGGGCGCTGACCGGTGCGGCTTCAACCACTGGTGCTGCCGCTTCGGCAACGATCGGTGCTTCAACCACGGGCGCAGGTTCAACGACCGGAGCTGGCTCGGCAACCACGACTTCGGCAACCGGTGCCGGCGCTTCTTCTACCACTGGGGCAGGTTCTGGCGCTTCAACCGGAGCGGCTGGCTCGGCAGTCCATTGGAAGGCGGTCTGTTCTTCACGAACTTCACGAACTTCACGAACTTCTGGAGCGGCGTCGACAACCGGTGCTTCAACGATCGTTTCAACCACTGGCTCGGGCTCAACCACAGGGGCAGGCTCAACGACCGCCACTTCAACTTCTGGCTGGGCTTCAGGTGCCTGGGCAACTTCCACTTCCGGAACAGCCGGCGCTTCGATTGGGGTAGTGGCTTCGACAACCGGTGCCTCTACAACTGGCGCTTCAACTGCTGGTGCTTCAACAACCGGCGCTTCAACCACTGGGGTCTGGGCAGCAGGTGCTTCAACCACTACGGTTTCTTCGACAGCAGCAGTAGCGCGTTCAGCCTGCTCGTGAGCCTGGGCTTCAGCAGGAGCGCTGATGACCGAGCTGGCAACAGCCGCGGTGACGGCCAGGCCGGCAGCCAGTTCGGCGCCAGCCGGTTCGCCGGTCGCGGCTTCTGCGTTTTCGCCGGTCTCTTCCGAGCCTTCGATCACGTTGCCGTTGGCATCACGTTGACGCTCACGACGGTTGCTGCGACGACGCTGGCCACGGGAGCGGCGGCGTGGACGATCGCCTTCGGCGCCTTCCTGGCCGTCTTCCTGCAGTTGCTCTTCACCGGTCAGCACTTCTTCTTCGCTGGCGGCAGCGGCTTGTTCGGCACGCGGTTGACGCTCTTCACGCGGGGCGCGAGGTTGGCGCTCTTCACGTGGCGCACGCTCTTCACGCGGCTGGCGAGCTGGGCGCTCTTCGGTAGCTGCGGCGGCACCGGCTACGGCAGCAGGGGCTGCGTCCAGCGGCTCACGCAGTTCACGCACACGTTCTTCACGCTCGCCACGTGGCTTGCGGTCTTCACGTGGGGCACGCGGAGTACGTGGGGCGCGCTCTTCGCGTGGTGCACGTTCTACGGTCGGGGTTTCTTCACGGGCTTCGCGAGGGGCACGCTCTTCACGTGGAGCGCGTTCTTCACGCGGTGCACGTTCTTCGCGCGGCTTGCGCTCTTCGTCACGGCGACCGTTGCGATTACGGCTCTGTTGGCGACCGTTGCGACGCTCTTCGTTGCGCGCAGGGCGCTCGGAGGCCGGTTTCTCAACCACGACCGGAGCCACTGGCTCTTCCTTGGTGGCGAACAGGCTGACCAGCGACTTCACCAGGCCTTTGAACAGGCTTGGCTCAGGCAGGGCGGCCGGCGCGGCAACTGGTGCTGCAACTTCAGCTGGAACCGGTGCATTGGCGCGAGCTGGAGCGGTCTTGACTGCAGCTTCCTGGCGAACCAGGGTGCGGGTCGCGGCGGCTGGCTGGACTTCTTCCACTTCGGCAGCGGCAGCGGCGATTTCGTAGCTGGACTGGCCGCTGTGGGCTTCCGGGCTGTCGTCACGCAGGCGTTGCACTTCGAAGTGCGGGGTTTCGAGGTGATCGTTCGGCAGGATGACGATACGGGCACGGGTGCGCAGTTCGATCTTGGTGATCGAGTTGCGTTTTTCGTTGAGCAGGAAGGCTGCAACCGGGATCGGCACTTGCGCGCGGACTTCGGCGGTGCGGTCTTTCAGGGCTTCTTCTTCGATCAGGCGCAGGATCGCCAGGGACAGCGATTCAACGTCACGGATGATGCCGGTGCCGTTGCAACGCGGGCAGACGATGCCGCTGCTCTCGCCCAGGGATGGACGCAGGCGCTGACGGGACATTTCCAGCAGGCCGAAGCGCGAGATGCGACCGACCTGTACGCGGGCACGGTCAGCTTCCAGGCATTCGCGGACTTTTTCTTCCACGGCGCGCTGGTTCTTGGCGGGGGTCATGTCGATGAAGTCGATCACGATCAGGCCGCCGATGTCACGCAGGCGCAGCTGGCGGGCGATTTCTTCAGCCGCTTCCAGGTTGGTCTGCAGGGCGGTTTCTTCGATGTCGCTGCCTTTGGTCGCGCGCGCCGAGTTGATGTCGATGGACACCAGGGCTTCGGTCGGGTCGATCACGATGGAGCCACCGGAAGGCAGTTCGACCACGCGCTGGAAGGCGGTCTCGATCTGGCTTTCGATCTGGAAACGGTTGAACAGCGGAACGCTGTCTTCGTACAGCTTGATCTTGCTGGCGTACTGCGGCATCACCTGGCGAATGAAGGTCAGGGCTTCGTCCTGGGCTTCAACGCTGTCGATCAGCACTTCGCCGATGTCCTGGCGCAGGTAATCGCGGATGGCGCGGATGATCACGTTGCTTTCCTGGTAGATCAGGAACGGCGCGGAACGATCCAGGGACGCTTCTTTGATAGCGGTCCACAGCTGCAGCAGGTAGTCGAGGTCCCACTGCATTTCTTCGCTGCTGCGGCCCAGGCCTGCAGTGCGAACGATCAGGCCCATGTCGGCCGGTGCGATCAGGCCGTTCAGCGCTTCGCGCAGTTCGTTGCGCTCTTCGCCTTCGATGCGACGGGAAATGCCGCCGGCACGTGGGTTGTTCGGCATCAGGACCAGGTAACGGCCAGCCAGGCTGATGAAGGTGGTCAGGGCTGCGCCCTTGTTGCCACGTTCTTCTTTTTCGACCTGGACGATGACTTCCTGGCCTTCGCTCAGGACGTCCTTGATGTTCACGCGGCCTTCAGGGGCTTTCTTGAAGTATTCGCGGGAGATTTCCTTGAGGGGCAGGAAGCCGTGGCGCTCGGAGCCGAAATCGACAAAGGCAGCCTCAAGGCTTGGTTCGATGCGAGTAATACGGCCTTTATAGATGTTGGCCTTCTTTTGCTCGCGTGCACCGGATTCAATGTCCAGGTCGTAGAGGCGTTGGCCATCTACCAGTGCAACACGCAACTCTTCGGGTTGAGTTGCGTTAATCAGCATTCTTTTCATGTTGTACCGTCGGTTTCCGGGCTGCCGGAAACGGCGTTCGGCACACACGACTTCTCACGGTCGGTGTCAGGTGCGTCAAGAGTGGTTGGCCACTCCAGTGTCCAGCAAAAACCAGCCAATTGGGCCGGTATCGCGACGGACGCGTCCTGCTTGTTAGCGGTGGTGACAAAGGCACCACTTCAACAAAAGCTAAGGTCAGGAGGAGGAATCAACCGGCGACTGTGGACGAGATGAAGCGTCTAAATATAAGCCTAGTGCTACACGGTCCGACGGTTGTGCATCTCCACCCTACACGTATCCCTGATAATTCGGGTGCTGCCGCGCGCAGAATCCGCAGCGGGTTGGCATTTACCGTGTTCTCCAATGGGGAGTCCACGCTCATGGCTAAACAAGACTAGGTGTGGGCGGTTGCGCTCTCACTCAGCTCTTAACAGGCGTTGTTTCCGAAGCATTCGCCGTGGTCTGGTCCAAGACTGACTGCACTTTGTGAACTGGCCGTAAATATCGGCGCAGAACGCGAGTATTCACTCTGCTTTCTGCACTCGCTTCAGGCCTCATGTCACCTGCGCTTGTTACAATCTTGAGCCTTCCAGGGTGGCGAAAGCCCCGTAGGACGGCCTCGCGTCCTGATGAATTGCGATGGTCAGGGCCGGCAGTTTGCCGCAAGTCCTCTGTCCAGGCCGCTTTTGGCGGCGTTCGCGACTATAGCAGCAATGATTAAGTGCTTCAATTCCATAAAAAATTGTTATCATCGCCGCCATGACGACTACCGCCCCCCAGACCCCCAGCGTCCAGCTGCTCGAGGTCTCGCCGGAATATGCCGGCCAACGCATCGACAATTTTCTCCTGGCCAGGCTCAAAGGCGTGCCCAAGACCTTGATTTACCGCATCTTGCGTAAAGGTGAAGTGCGGGTGAACAAGGGTCGGATCAAGCCCGAGTACAAGTTGCAGGCGGGCGATATCGTCCGCGTGCCGCCGGTTCGCGTGCCCGAGCGTGACGAACCTGTGCCCTTGGCCCAGGGTTTGTTGCAACGCCTGGAAGCCTCGATTGTCTTCGAAGACAACAAGCTGATCGTGATCAACAAGCCTTGCGGTATTGCGGTTCATGGCGGCAGTGGGCTGAATTTCGGTGTGATCGAAGCCTTTCGTCAGTTGCGCCCGGATGCCAAGGAGTTGGAGCTGGTCCATCGCCTCGACCGCGACACTTCTGGCCTGCTGATGATCGCCAAGAAACGCAGCATGTTGCGCCACCTGCACACCGCCCTGCGTGGCGACGGTGTGGACAAGCGCTACATGGCGCTGGTGCGCGGCAACTGGGCCAGTTCCATCAAGAGCGTCCGCGCGCCGTTGCAGAAGAGCAACCTGCGTTCCGGCGAGCGCATGGTGGAAGTGGACGAGGAGGGCAAAGAAGCCCTGACCCTGTTCAAGGTGCTGCGCCGCTTCGGTGACTTCGCCACCCTGGTCGAGGCCAAGCCTGTGACCGGGCGTACCCATCAGATTCGCGTGCACACCTTGCACGCCGGCCATTGCATTGCCGGCGATACCAAGTACGGCGACGAGGATTTCTCCAAGGAAATCCGCGACCTGGGTGGCAAGCGCCTGTTCCTGCACGCCTATATGCTCACAGTGCCACTGCCTGATGGTGGCGAGTTGAAACTGCAGGCGCCGGTCGATGAGATGTGGGCCAAGACCGTGGAGCGTTTGAGTGTCGCACCTTGATTACAAGCTGCTGATTTTCGATTGGGACGGCACCCTGGCCAACTCCATTGGCCGGATTGTCGAGTCTATGCACGCGGCGTCGACCCGCTCGGGCTATGCGCTGTGCACCGATCATGCGGTCAAGGGCATCATCGGCCTGGGCCTGCCTGAGGCGATTCGTACCTTGTACCCCGAGATCAGCGACGCTGAGCTGGTCACCTTTCGTGATCACTACGCCGATCACTACATCGCCCTGGAGGCCACGCCTTCGCCGTTGTTCGACGGTGTGGTGCAGTCTCTGGAGGCGTTCCGCGCCGAGGGTTATCACCTGGCGGTCGCCACCGGCAAGGCGCGTCGCGGGCTGGACCGTGTGCTCAAGGCCCACGGTTGGGAAGATTATTTTGATATCACCCGCGCCGCCGATGAAACTGCCAGCAAGCCTCACCCTCTGATGCTGGAGCAGATCCTGTCCCATTGCGGCGTGTCGCCACGCCAGGCCTTGATGGTGGGTGATGCTTCCTTCGACCTGATGATGGCGCGCAATGCGGGCATGGACAGTGTGGCGGTCAGCTATGGCGCCCAGGCTGCCGAGGCCTTGCAGCAATACGAGCCGCGTCTGACGATCGATCATTTTTCCGAATTGCAGGCCTGGCTCAGCCGGGCCCAATAAGTCTTTGCTGGGGTTGATGGCATGAGTGACGAGTGGAAAGCGCCCGAAAAGGCTGAAAACAGCGACGACAAAAGCTGGAAACTGCTGGAGAAAACCCTCCTGGCCAGCGTCCAGGAACAGCGCCGAGCACGGCGCTGGGGGATTTTCTTCAAGCTGCTAACGTTCGTCTGGCTTATCGCCATGCTTGCATTGTTCAGCCCGCTGATGGACATGGAAAAAAGCGCAACCCGTGGTGCCAACTACACCGCCCTGATCGAAGTGCGCGGGGTGATTGCCGACAAGGAGTCCGCCAGCGCCGACAACATCGTCAGCAGCCTGCGTGCCGCGTTTGAAGACCCCAAGGTCAAGGGCGTGATCCTGCGCATCAACAGCCCAGGCGGCAGCCCGGTGCAGTCCGGCTATGTGTACGACGAGATTCGCCGCCTGCGTGGCCTGCACCCGGATACCAAGCTGTATGCGGTGATTTCCGACCTGGGGGCGTCGGGTGCCTATTACATCGCCAGTGCTGCCGACCAGATCTACGCCGACAAGGCCAGTCTGGTGGGTTCCATCGGTGTGACGGCAGCCGGCTACGGCTTTGTCGGCACCATGGAGAAGCTCGGTGTAGAGCGTCGCACCTACACGTCGGGCGAGCACAAGTCTTTCCTGGATCCGTTCCAGCCGCAGAAGGCTGACGAAACCCAGTTCTGGCAGGGCGTGCTCGACACCACGCATCGTCAGTTCATCGCCAGCGTGAAGCAGGGGCGCGGCGATCGTCTGAAGGACAAAGACCATCCGGAGTTGTTTTCCGGCCTGGTGTGGTCGGGTGAACAAGCGTTGCCGCTGGGCCTGATCGACGGCCTGGGCAGTGCCAGTTCGGTGGCGCGGGATGTGATTGGCGAGAAAGAGTTGGTGGACTTCACCGTCGAAGAGTCGCCATTTGACCGGTTCTCCAAGCGGCTGGGTGCCAGCGTGGCAGAGAAGCTGGTGTTGTATATGGGCTTCCAGGGCCCGACGCTGCGCTGACAGTCCAAGGTCAAAAAGAACCGGCCCTTGCGGCCGGTTTTTCGTACGTCAGGGGATCTGTACGCCTTCGGCCAGCAGCATATCCACCAGTCGGATCAGTGGCAGGCCTACCAGGCTCGTCGCATCCGGCCCTTCTGTGCTCTGGAACAGGCTCACGCCCAACCCTTCAGCCTTGAAACTGCCTGCACAGTCATACGGCTGCTCAATCTGCAGGTAACGCTCGATGCGTTCCGCGTCCAGTTCACGCATGTGCACGGTAAAAGGTACGCAGTCGACCTGGCATTGACCGGTTTTGCTGTTGAGCAGCGCCAGGCCAGTCAGGAAGCTCACACGCTTGCCACTCGCGGCCAGCAATTGTTCGCGAGCGTTTTCGAAGGTGTGGGGTTTGCCGATGATCCGGCCATCGAGCGCCGCGACCTGGTCGGAGCCTATAATCAGGTGCCCTGGATGGCTGGTGGCGAGGGCGCAGGCTTTCTGTTCGGCCAGGCGCTTGACCAGTTCCACGGCGGACTCATTTTCACGGTGGCTTTCGTCGATATCCGGTGAGCTGCAGATGAACGGCAGGTGCAGGCGGCTCAGCAATTCCCGGCGATAAACCGAGCTGGATGCGAGTAATAAAGGCAGCATGGGCGTCTCCTCAGGGCAGCCGGGGATTCTAGCGGGGCGACCGGCTGACGCACAGGGCTGAATTTCCTTTGACATGGCTGGGTGCATCCCTATAATGCTGCGCCTATGTTGAATGACCCGATTCCACCTCACGTTGACCCGCGCAAATTGGCTGATCGTGGCACTTCCCTTCAAGGTGAATTGCTGCTGGCCGATTTGGAGAGACTCTGCGACCCGCTTTCCGACACTGTCGGTACGGTGCAGGCCAAATTCGTTTTTGAACGAGATGAACGTAAGTCTGTGGTAATCCACAGCTTTATCGACACCGAAGTCAAAATGGTTTGCCAGCGTTGTCTTGAGCTGGTCACCCTGCCGATTCACAGCGAGTGCAGTTATGCTGTGGTGAAGGAGGGTGCGAATACCCAGTCGTTGCCGAAAGGTTATGACGTGCTGGAACTGGGCGAAGATCCATTGGATCTGCATGCACTGATCGAGGAGGAGCTTCTGCTCGCCTTGCCCATTGTGCCTGCTCATCATCCGGAAGAATGCCAGCAGCCGGAGGGGCTCGATGACGAGCCCGAACCGAGCGAGGACGAGGTAACGCGGTCCAACCCGTTCAGTGTATTGGCGCAGTTAAAGCGTGACCCAAACGTTTAGGAGTTAATCAATTATGGCTGTTCAGCAGAACAAAAAATCCCGCTCTGCCCGTGACATGCGTCGTTCGCACGATGCCCTGACGGCGAGCACTCTGTCTGTAGAAAAAACCACCGGTGAAATTCACCTGCGTCACCACGTATCGCCAGAAGGCGTATACCGTGGTCGTAAAGTGATCGACAAGGGCGCTGACGAGTAATCACTTGTCTGCTCTAGTCATCGCGATAGACGCAATGGGCGGGGACTTCGGTCCCCGCAGCATTGTTCAGGCCTGCATTGCCAGCCTGTCTGCTACACCCTCGCTGCACCTGACCCTTGTCGGTCAACCCTCCCTACTTGAAGAACTGATTGCCAGCCATCCGGCGGTGGATCGCGCGCGCCTGACGATTACGCCAGCGAGCGAAACCATCACCATGGATGAAAAGCCAGCGGCGGCTTTGCGTGGCAAGCCCGACTCTTCGATGCGGGTGGCGCTGGAGCTGCTGCGTGATGGCAAGGTGCAAGCCTGTGTCAGCGCCGGCAATACCGGGGCCCTGATGGCGTTGTCGCGGTTTGTGCTCAAGACCTTGCCCGGTATTGATCGGCCGGCGATGGTCGCGGCGATTCCGACGCAGAAAGGCTACTGCCAACTGTTGGACCTGGGCGCGAACGTCGATTGCAGTGCCGAGCACCTGTTCCAGTTTGCCGTGATGGGCTCGGTGGCCGCCGAAGCGCTGGGTGTTGCCCGGCCACGGGTGGCCTTGCTGAATATCGGCACCGAAGACATCAAGGGTAACCAGCAGGTCAAGCTGGCCGCCACTTTGCTGCAAGGCGCGCGTGGCTTGAACTACATCGGTTTTGTCGAGGGTGACGGTTTGTACCGTGGCGAAGCCGATGTAGTGGTGTGCGACGGGTTTGTCGGAAATATCCTGCTTAAATCCAGCGAAGGCTTGGCGACCATGATCGCTACGCGTATCGAGGCGTTGTTCAAGCAGAACCTGGCGTCGCGCCTGGTTGGCGCCCTGGCGCTGCCGTTGATGCGTCGCCTGCAGGCCGACCTCGCCCCGGCACGGCATAACGGTGCGAGTTTCCTGGGGTTGCAGGGCATTGTGGTGAAAAGCCATGGCTCGGCGGGTGTGGAAGGCTTTCAAAGTGCGATTGCGCGGGCCCTGATCGAGATCCAGGAAAACCTGCCGCAACGCTTGCACGGCCGTCTTGAGGACCTGTTGCCTTAGGCGAATCGGCCCGAGAGTGCTTAAATGTGACCGGCCAGTTCAATTGACCATCCAATCTGTCAGTTTCGTGTGCTCCCACCGTAGGAGTGCGCATTTTTGACGACCAGATCATTAGGGGCTTGTTACATGTCTACATCCCTCGCATTCGTCTTTCCAGGGCAGGGTTCGCAGTCCCTCGGCATGTTGGCCGAGCTGGGCGCGCAATACCCGCTGGTCCTGGACACCTTTAAAGAGGCTTCCGACGCCCTCGGTTACGACCTGTGGGCACTGACCCAGCAAGGGCCGGAAGAGCAGCTCAATCAAACCGATAAAACCCAGCCGGCCATTCTGACCGCTTCGATCGCCCTGTGGCGCTTGTGGCTGGCGGAAGGCGGCGCGCGTCCGGCATTCGTCGCCGGTCACAGCCTGGGCGAATACAGCGCACTGGTTGCCGCGGGCAGCCTGACCCTCGGTGAGGCGGTCAAGCTGGTCGAGCGCCGTGGCCAACTGATGCAAGAAGCCGTTCCGGCCGGGCAGGGCGGCATGGCCGCTATCCTGGGCCTGGATGACGCCGTGGTGATCGAAGCCTGCGCCGAAGCGGCCCAGGGCGAAGTGGTCAGCGCCGTGAACTTCAACTCGCCTGGCCAGGTGGTGATCGCCGGTGCCAAGGCTGCGGTGGAGCGTGCCATCGAAGGCTGCAAAGCCCGTGGCGCCAAGCGTGCGCTGCCATTGCCGGTGAGCGTGCCGTCGCACTGCGAGCTGATGCGTCCGGCGGCCGAGCGTTTTGCCGAGTCCATCGCTGCCATCAACTGGCAGGCGCCGCAGATTCCGCTGGTACAGAACGTCAGCGCAGCCGTGGCTGCCGACCTCGACACCCTCAAGCGCGACCTGCTGGAACAACTCTACAAGCCCGTACGCTGGGTTGAATCGGTTCAGACCCTGGCGGCCAATGGCGCCACCGAGCTGGTCGAGTGCGGTCCGGGCAAAGTCCTGGCCGGCCTGAACAAGCGCTGCGCCGATGGCGTGTCGACTGCCAACCTCAATACCCCGGATGCCTTCGCTGCCGCTCGCGCGGCACTGGCCTAATCCCCGAACTAAGGAGAAGCCTGCATGAGTCTGCAAGGTAAAGTTGCACTGGTTACCGGCGCAAGCCGTGGCATTGGCCAGGCGATCGCCCTGGAACTGGGCCGTCAGGGCGCCGTTGTGATCGGCACCGCCACTTCCGCTTCGGGCGCCGAGCGTATCGCCGCGACCCTGAAGGAAAACGGCGTGCAAGGGACTGGCCTTGAGCTGAACGTGACCAGTGATGAGTCCGTGGCTGCCGTACTGGCCGAGATCACCGCACAGTTCGGTGCGCCGGCGATTCTGGTGAACAACGCCGGTATCACCCGCGACAACCTGATGATTCGCATGAAAGACGACGAGTGGTACGACGTGGTCGACACCAACTTGAACAGTCTGTTTCGCCTGTCCAAGGGCGTTTTGCGCGGCATGACCAAGGCGCGCTGGGGCCGAATTATCAATATTGGCTCCGTAGTGGGTGCCATGGGCAACGCAGGCCAAGTAAACTACGCCTCCGCCAAAGCCGGTCTGGAAGGTTTCAGCCGTGCATTGGCACGTGAAGTCGGCTCGCGGTCGATTACGGTCAACTCGGTGGCCCCAGGGTTCATCGACACCGATATGACCCGTGAGCTGCCGGAAGCACAGCGTGAAGCCTTGCTGACGCAGATTCCGCTGGGCCGTCTGGGCCAGGCCCAAGAGATCGCGAATGTGGTCACTTTCCTGGCATCCGACGGTGCGGCATACGTGACTGGGGCTACAATCCCGGTGAACGGCGGGATGTACATGAGTTAAATTGTGACGGATCGCTTCAAAAAAATGTCATACGAGCTGTCTAAAATCCGTTATAAAGCTGCAACTTAATTTATAGGCAGGTGGCCGACCGGGTACAGGGTGAAGCTTTCAGTTGAAAAGCTGAAAAGGCTTTCTATACACTTACCCACTGGCCAGCTGCCTGAATTTGTCCATTAGGAGTTAAACAAGGTATGAGCACCATCGAAGAGCGCGTCAAGAAAATCGTCGCCGAGCAACTGGGCGTTAAAGAAGAAGAAGTGGTCAACACTGCTTCCTTCGTAGAAGACCTGGGTGCCGATTCCCTTGACACCGTTGAGCTGGTGATGGCTCTGGAAGAGGAATTCGAGACCGAAATCCCGGACGAAGAAGCTGAAAAAATCACTACTGTTCAAGCTGCTATCGACTACGTTACTAGCCACCAGGCGTAATAGTTTGTAGTCGTCGCTTGCTGTCAGGGAAAAACCGCACTGCTGTAACGGCGTGCGGTTTTTTCTTTAGCCCTGATGAAAAACAAGCGCTGAAGCAAAAGTGTCGTCATTAGAAAAAGGAGAGTGCTGTGTCGCGTAGACGCGTCGTAGTCACCGGTATGGGTATGTTGTCGCCACTGGGCACGGATGTGCCGAGCAGTTGGCAGGGCATTCTGGCTGGCCACAGTGGTATTGGTCTGATCGAACACACGGACCTTTCTGCCTATTCCACCCGTTTTGGCGGCTCGGTAAAGGGTTTCAATGTCGAGGAATATCTCTCGGTCAAAGAATCCCGCAAACTCGACCTGTTCATTCAATACGGCCTGGCAGCCGGTTTTCAGGCAGTGCGTAACGCCGGCCTGGAAGTCACCGACGCCAACCGTGACCGCATCGGCGTGGCCATGGGTTCGGGTATTGGCGGTTTGACCAATATCGAAGAAACCAGCCGCACGTTGCACGATTCCGGCCCCCGTCGAATTTCACCGTTCTTCGTTCCGGGCTCGATCATCAACATGATTTCCGGTTTCCTGTCGATCCACTTGGGCGCACAGGGGCCTAACTACGCCATCGCCACGGCGTGCACCACCGGCACGCACTGCATCGGCATGGCGGCGCGCAACATCGCCTATGACGAAGCCGACGTGATGATCGCCGGCGGCGCCGAAATGGCGGCCTGCGGCCTCGGCATGGGCGGCTTCGGCGCGTCCCGTGCGCTGTCGACCCGCAACGACGAACCCACCCGCGCCAGCCGTCCATGGGACAAAGGCCGTGACGGTTTCGTACTGTCCGACGGTGCCGGTGCCCTGGTGCTGGAAGAGTTGGAACACGCCAAGGCGCGTGGCGCCACGATCTACGCCGAGCTGATCGGCTTTGGAATGAGCGGCGATGCTTACCACATGACGTCGCCACCGTCCGACGGTGCCGGTGCTGCGCGCTGCATCACCAATGCCCTGCGCGATGCGAAGGTCAATGCGGACCAGGTGCAGTACATCAACGCCCACGGCACGTCGACCCCGACTGGCGACTTGGCGGAAGCCGAAGCCATCAAGTCGGTGTTCGGCGCACACGCCTACAACCTGGCGGTCAGCTCCACCAAGTCCATGACCGGCCACTTGTTGGGTGCGGCGGGCGCGGTCGAAGCGATCTTCAGCGTCATGGCCATCAAGGATCAGGTCGCTCCGCCGACCATCAACCTGGATGAGCCGGATGAAGGCTGCGACCTGAACTTCGTGCCCCACGAAGCGCAACCAATGCCGATCGACGTGGTGATCTCCAACTCGTTCGGTTTTGGTGGCACCAACGGTTCCCTGGTGTTCCGCCGGTTCGCCGAGTGATGCACAGCTGGGTCGACGGTCAGCCAGCGGACAGCGTGCCCCTGAAAGATCGCGGCCTGGCGTACGGTGATGGGCTGTTCGAGACCATCGCCGTCAAGGCCGGGCAGCCGGTGCTGCTCGACCGTCACCTGCAACGCCTCGCTGAGGGTTGCGGGCGTCTCGCCTTGGTTGCGGACCCATTGGTGATCCGCAGCGAAGTGTTGGCCTATGCCGCCGCCCTCGGCGACGGTGTCCTCAAGTTGATCCTCACCCGTGGCGACAGCCTGCGCGGTTATGGCATCAACCCTGGCGCGCCGGCGCGCCGTATTTTGCAGGGCAACCCGCCCGCTACCTATCCCCACGCCCATGCAGTCGACGGTATCCGTCTGTTTGCGTGTGCGACCCGCCTGGCCGAGCAGCCGTTGCTGGCCGGTCTCAAGCACCTCAATCGCCTGGAGCAGGTGATCGCCCGCGCAGAATGGCAAGACGCCGAGCACGCTGAAGGCTTGATGCTGGATGTATCCGGGCGTGTCATCGAGGGCGTATTCAGCAACCTGTTCCTGGTGCGCAACGGCTTGTTACTAACCGCTGATCTGACCCGATGCGGCGTTGCCGGCGTGATGCGCGCCGAGATTCTGGCCCAGGCACATACTCTGGGGATCCCGGTGGCCGTGGCCGACATCGATCTTGAGCAGTTGCAGCAGGCCGACGAAGTCTTCGTGTGCAACAGCGTTTATGGCATTTGGCCGGTGCGCGGTTGCGCTGGGATGAGCTGGCCGGTTGGGCCGCTCACCCGTAAACTGCAGGGCATTGTTCGCGCGCTATTGGAAATTTGAGTTGATACGAAAACTGGTTGTACTGCTGCTGATCGGTCTGTTCTCGGCGGCGTTGCTGTTGGGCTATGGCGCGTGGAAATACGACGCGGCCCTGAAGCAGCCCTTGAACCTGACCCAGGAGCAATTGCTCGACGTACCGGCTGGGGCGACCCCGACCGGCACGTTCAATCGCCTGGAAGCCGACGGCGTGCTGGATGGCGCCTTCTGGTTGCGCCTGTACTGGCGTTTCAACCTCGACGGCCAGCCGCTGCACAGCGGCGAATACCGCATGACCCCTGGCATGACGGCGCAAGGCCTGATCGGCCTGTGGCAACGTGGCGAAGTGGTGCAATACAGCCTGACGCTGGTGGAAGGTTGGAACTTCCGCCAGGTGCGTTCGGCGCTGGCCAAGCATGAAAAGATCGTGCAGACCCTCGCAGGCCTTAGTGACAGCGAAGTCATGGACAAGCTCGGTCACCCCGGCGTGTTTCCCGAAGGGCGGTTCTTCCCGGATACCTACCGCTTCGTGCGTGGGATGACCGACGTCGAATTCCTGAAAAAAGCCTACAACCGTCTGGACGATGTCCTCGCCCAGGAGTGGAGCAAGCGTGCGGCCGATGCGCCGTACACCGACCCTTATCAAGCGTTGATCATGGCCTCCCTGGTGGAGAAAGAGACGGGCGTGCCTGAAGAGCGTGGGCAGATCGCCGGCGTCTTTGTGCGTCGCCTGAAGATCGGCATGCTGTTGCAGACCGACCCGACGGTGATCTACGGCCTGGGCGAGCGCTACAACGGCAAGTTGACCCGCGCCCACCTCAAGGAAGCCAACCCTTACAACACCTATATGGTCGCCGGCTTGCCGCCGACGCCCATCGCCATGGTCGGTCGCGAGGCGATCCATGCCGCGCTGAATCCGGTGCCGGGCAGCAGCCTGTATTTCGTCGCACGGGGTGATGGCAGCCATATTTTCTCTGATGACCTGGATGCGCATAATGCTGCCGTGCGGGAGTTCCAGCTCAAGCGCCGCGCTGATTACCGCTCCAGCCCGGCGCCAGTGGTGAAGCCTGCGGAAGATGCAACGCCGCCGGCCGATGTGCCCGTTGAAAAGCCGGCCGAGTCTGCGCCAGATGTTGAAGCGCCGCAAAACCCGCAATAATTCTGACTAAGGACTGCCTGTGACTGGCTTGTTTATTACCCTGGAAGGCCCTGAAGGCGCCGGCAAAAGCACCAACCGCGATTACCTGGCTGAGCGCTTGCGCAGCGAAGGGATCGAAGTGGTGCTGACCCGCGAGCCCGGTGGCACGCCGCTTGCCGAGCGTATCCGCGAGGTGCTGCTGGCGCCGGGTGAAGAGCAGATGAACCCGGACACCGAGCTGCTGCTGGTGTTCGCCGCCCGTGCCCAGCACCTGGCCGAGGTGATTCGCCCAGCCCTCGCGCGCGGTGCCGTGGTGATCTGCGACCGATTCACCGATTCCACCTATGCCTACCAGGGCGGTGGTCGGGGCCTGTCCCTGGAGCGCATCGCCACGCTCGAAACCTTCGTTCAAGGCGACCTGCGTCCTGACCTGACCCTGGTCTTTGACCTGCCGGTGGAAGTGGGCCTGGCCCGCGCCAGCGCCCGTGGTCGCCTGGATCGTTTCGAGCTGGAAGGCCAGGCCTTCTTCGACGCCGTACGCACCGCGTTCCTCAAGCGCGCCGCCGCCGAGCCTGCGCGCTACTACCTGCTGGACGCCGCCCAACCGCTGGCCCAGGTGCAACACGCCATCGACGCGCTGTTGCCGACACTGCTGGAGCGCGCCCGTGGCTGAGGCCTACCCGTGGCAGGACAGCCTGTGGCAACAACTGGCTGGCCGAGCCCAGCACGCCCACGCCTACCTATTGCATGGGCCGGTTGGGATCGGCAAGCGTGACCTTGCCGAACGCCTCATGGCCAGATTGCTGTGCCAGCGCCCGGTCAACCTGGAAGCCTGCGGCGAGTGCAAGTCCTGCCTGCTGCTCAAGGCCGGCAGTCATCCGGATAACTACCTGTTGGAGCCCGAGGAAGCCGACAAGGCGATCAAGGTCGACCAAGTGCGCGACCTCGTCAGCTTCGTGGTGCAGACCGCGCAGATGGGCGGGCGCAAGGTTGTGTTGATCGAGCCGGTGGAGGCGATGAACATCAACGCCGCCAACGCCTTGCTCAAGAGCCTTGAAGAGCCGTCCGGCGATACCGTGTTGCTGCTGGTCAGTCATCAGTCCAGCCGTTTGTTGCCGACCATCCGCAGCCGTTGCGTGCAGCAGGCGTGCCCGCTGCCGAGCGAGGCCATGAGCCTGGAATGGCTCGCGCAGGCGTTGCCCGAGTGCAGCGCGGATGAACGGGTCGAGCTGCTGACCCTGGCGGCCGGCTCACCCTTGGCGGCGGTGAAGCTGCACGCCCAGGGCGTGCGTGAGCAACGCGCGCTGGTGGTGGAGGGCGTGAAGAAACTCATCAAGCAGGAAGTCTCCGCCACCCAGCTGGCCGAAACTGCCTGGAAGGACATTCCCCTGTTGTTGCTGTTCGATTGGTTCTGCGACTGGTCAAGCCTGATCCTGCGCTACCAGCTGACCCAGGATGAAAACGGCCTGGGCCTGCCGGACATGCGCAAAGTGGTGCAGTACCTGGCGCAGAAAAGTGCCCAGGACAAAGTGCTGACGATCCAGGACTGGATCCTCGCCCAGCGCCAGAAGGTGCTCGGCAAGGCCAACCTTAACCGCGTGCTGTTGCTTGAGGCGCTGCTGGTGCAATGGGTTGGCTTGCTTGGCCGCCGTTAAATTCCGTGGCCGACGGGTGTATCGTCGGCCAGACACTTTTCGTGACTGAAGTTGTAGATCCCTATGCTCGTAGATTCCCATTGCCACCTCGACCGCCTCGACCTGGCCCAGCACGGCGGTTCCCTGGATGCCGCCCTCGAAGCCGCGCGCCAGCGCGGGGTAGGGCACTTCCTGTGCATCGGCGTCAGCGCCGAAAACGCAGCCGACGTCAAAGCCCTGGCTGATCGCTACGCCGATGTGGATTGCTCGGTGGGCATTCACCCGCTGGACCTCAAGCCCGGTGAAGCCCCAGCGCTTGATTGGCTGCTGACTGAACTCAATCACCCACGCGTGGTGGCCATCGGCGAAACCGGCCTGGATTACCACTACGAGCCCGAAGCGGCGCAGTTGCAGCAGGCGTCGTTCCGCCTGCACCTGCAAGCCGCCCAGCAGACCGGCAAACCGGTGATCGTCCACACCCGTGGCGCGCGTGCCGACACCCTGACCCTGCTGCGCGAAGCCGCGCTTCCCCAGGCCGGCGTGTTGCATTGCTTCACCGAAGACTGGGACATGGCCAAGGCGGCCCTGGACCTGGGGTTCTACATCTCCCTGTCGGGCATCGTCACCTTCCGCAACGCCGACGCCCTGCGCGACGTTGCACGCCAGGTGCCGGCCGACCGCCTGCTGGTGGAAACCGACTCGCCGTACCTGGCGCCCATCCCCCATCGCGGCAAGCCGAACCTGCCCGAGTATGTGCGCGATGTGGCGGATTACCTGGCGATGTTGCGCGGCGAGTCCTACGAGCGGTTTGCCGAACAGACTACCGAGAACTTCAAGCGCCTGTTTCCGTTGGCTCACGTAGCAGGTTAGCGCCGCCAAATCCCAGGCAAAAAAAACCCGGGTTCTGGGGGGTGAATCCGGGCTAAGACCATTAGGAGTAAAACAAGGGTACGCGGTCCGTTGGTACCCAGGTCGGCGCGTCACTTGGGGGAGATGTCACGCCGACAGTTCAAGTATTGATCAGTATCCGATTCAGTCCAGTCGCGACTGGTCGTTTTTTAAACAGATTTGGAATACGCGCGCTTCGCTTGAGTTCTCATTGGGTAGGCGCACGGCGGCAGTTGTTGCGTATTATTTCTGACTGAGATCCATGAAAACGTTGGCGCACTGAAAGTAAAGTGCGTTTGCGGTTCACATAGGCATTGCCCAGCGACCGTTCAGTCGGGATAATCCCTCGCACCGGGTAAATCGTATCGCCGCGTATCCGTGGCCCTGCGTCACCCTCCCTATTTTGACCTTTGCAGACCTCTTCCTCATGCACAAAGAACCCCGTAAGGTCCGTGAGTTTCGCCGCCGTGAGCAGGAAATTCTCGACACCGCGCTCAAACTGTTCCTCGAACAGGGTGAAGACAGCGTCACCGTCGAGATGATCGCGGATGCCGTGGGTATCGGCAAAGGCACGATCTACAAGCACTTCAAGTCCAAGGCCGAGATCTATCTGCGCCTGATGCTCGACTACGAGCGTGACCTGAACGAACTGCTGCATTCGGCCGATGTGGACAAGGACAAGGAAGCCTTGTCCCGCGCCTACTTCGAGTTCCGCATGCGCGACCCGCAGCGCTATCGCCTGTTCGACCGCCTGGAAGAGAAGGTGGTCAAGGGCCATCAGGTGCCGGAGATGGTCGAGGAACTGCACAAGATCCGTGCGTCGAACTTCGAACGCCTGACCCTGTTGATCAAGGGCCGCATCAGCGAAGGCAAGCTGGAAGACGTGCCGCCGTATTTCCACTACTGCGCCGCCTGGGCCTTGGTGCATGGCGCCGTGGCGTTGTATCACTCACCGTTCTGGAGCAATGTGCTGGAAGATCAGGAAGGGTTCTTCCAGTTCCTGATGGACATCGGCGTGCGCATGGGCAACAAGCGCAAGCACAGTACTGAGCAGCCGCCGCTGGAATCGCCTTCCACGTAATGATTTGCTGCCACGCGTAGTACCCCAGGAATATACTCAGGCAAGGACTCTTGCTAAAAGCTGATTTATCAGTCAGCTTTTAGCGCGCCCGAATCATCCTCTGCCGGAGTGATCCATGATCGTTGATCGTCAAGGCAGGCGTTTTCGCAATTTGCGGATCAGCCTGACCTCAGCCTGCAATTACGCGTGTACCTACTGCGTGCCCAACGGCAAGCGGCTGGTGGCTGCCCAGGACGAACTCTCCGCCGAGGCCATGGCCCGTGGCGTGGCTTACCTGATCGAGGCGGCCGGCATCGACCGCCTGCGCATCACCGGCGGTGAACCGTTGGTCAGCCCCAAGCTGGAAGCCTTCATGGGTGCCGTCGGGCAAATGGGCTTGAGTGACATCAGCCTGACCACCAATGGTCAACTGCTCGCGCGCAAACTGCCGCTGTTGGTTGACGCCGGGATCAAACGCATCAACGTCTCCCTCGATACTCTGGATGCGGACGCCTTCCGCAGCATCGCCCGTGGCGGCGACCTGGCCACCGTGCTCGACGGCATGGACCAGGCCCGCGCTGCCGGAATCAAGATCAAGGTCAACATGGTGCCATTGCGCGGCCAGAACCTCGACCAAGTGATGCCGTTGCTCGAGTACTGCCTGGAGCGGGGTTATGAACTGCGCTTTATCGAGCTGATGCGCATGGGCCACCTGGCCAAGGATTCCAACGCATTCCTGCAGCAATTTGTCAGCCTGCAACAACTGCTCGGCCTGATCGGCGAACAGCATGAATACCTGCAAGCCAGTGCGCCCATTGACGCGACGGCGGTACGTTATGAAATACCCGGCAAGGGCTATTTCGGCGTCATCGCCAACGAAAGCGTGCCGTTCTGCCGGACCTGCTCGCGGTTGCGGTTGTCGTCCACGGGTTGGTTACATGGTTGCCTGTCGTCGAGTAACCGCCACTATGTCGGCGACCTGCTCGACAAGCCTCGCCACCAAGCATTGCCGGCGCTGCAGGGCCTGTTGATGAAGGCGTTGGGCGACAAACAGGAAGTCGCCTTCTCCGGTGGCGCGACCATCATGAAGATCATCGGCGGCTAGTGTTCCAAGCTGGCGCAGAACCTGCATCTCACGCCCATTCGCCGGTTTTCCGTCACCGGCTTCTGGAGGATTAGGATGCGTAGTCTGGTTTTGTTGCTGGCGTCGTTGACGCTGAGTGGTTGCATGACCGTCAGCGATATGGCCGAAGGCACCCGCTATCAGATGAGCGATGCCGGTTTGCTGGATCACAGCGATACCCGTCGCACCGCCTCGGTTCGCATACAGCCGGATTCTTTCGTGTTTATCGCCCAAGGCGCCTTTGTGCCGCCGGGCAGCGCTTATCCGCGTCCAAACGTGGTGGCCGAGGAAGCCTTCAATGGTTTCATCGAGTATTTCCCCATGGTGCGTCGCGCCCGTCAGCCGGAAGGCCTGGAGCAGGCAATGTCCGAAGCCCGCGCAGCCGGCGCTCACTACCTGCTGTACTGCCGTTTCGCCAAGGCGGATGACCGTATCGGCAACGCCGATGAATGGGCGGATCAGGAAGCCCTCGACCGCGTCGGGTTGGACAGCGGCGTCATCCAGATCATGTTGATCGAGACCAGCACCCAGTATTTGATTGATACTGCACGTATTCGCAGTCGTGGCGGTTTACTGACGTTCCACGACAACAAGCCAGAAGATCTGATTGCCCGCCCGCTGCGCCAGTACGCTCGCAGTCTGCTGGGCATGAGCGATCAATAAGCACCAGGAGAACCCCATGACCGATTCCGCCAAGGCCAACGATCTGTTGGCCCAACTGCCCAAAGGCAAGGGGCCGGCGCCGGTACATCTGTGGAACCCGGACTTCTGCGGCAACATCGACATGCGCATCGCCCGCGACGGCACCTGGTTTTACCAGGGCACGCCGATCGGGCGTAAGCCGATGGTCAAACTGTTCTCCAATATCATCCGCCGCGATGGCGATGATTACTTCCTGGTCACTCCCGTGGAAAAGGTCGGCATCAGCGTCGATGATGCGCCGTTCGTGGCGGTAACGCTGGAGGTCGAAGGGCAGGGCGAAAGCCAGGTGCTGCGCTTTACCACCAACGTGGACGATCAGATCGAAGCGGGCCTTGAACACCCCTTGCGAGTGGTGATCGACCCAATCACCCAGGAACCTGCGCCCTATCTGCGGGTGCGCACCAACCTCGAAGCCCTGGTGCACCGCAACGCGTTCTACCAATTGGTGGAGCTGGCGGTGAGCCGTCCGATCAACGGTCAGAACTGGCTGGGCGTCTGGAGCGGCGGCGAGTTTTTCCGTATCGGCCTGGAGCCCTGAGGCCGGTTTTTTCATCTCCCTGAAATAATTCGCTTGCTGCAAACGACCGCTTTCGGTTATCAATTTGTACATGATTAGACATGTTCGATTTGATAAGAAAAAACGCGTCGTCGACGAGCTCATCCGCCGTATCGAGGGTGGGGTGATGGCCGACGGTTTCCTGCTGCCGGGCGAGCATCAATTGGCTGAAGAGTTTGCCGTCAGCCGTGGCACCCTGCGCGAAGCCCTCGCCGAGCTCAAGCGACGTAACTACATCGCGACCCAGAGCGGCGTCGGCTCCATCGTCACCTTTGACGGCATGGTGCTCGACCAACGCAGCGGTTGGGCCCAGGCCCTGGCTGACACAGGGGCGCGAGTGAACACCGACATCCTGCGCCTGGAAGCGGTGACCCGTCCCGACCTGTTCAGCCGTTTCGGCAGTGACCAATTCATTGCCCTTGATCGCCGTCGCCGCACCACCGACGGCACGGCGGTCTCGCTGGAACGCTCGTTGATGCCCGCGTCCGGCGGCCTGGAAAGCCTGCCTAAAGTCGGCCTGATCGATAATTCCCTGACCATCACCCTGGCTGCCTACGGTTACGTCGGCGCCGAAGGTGACCAATGGATCGGCGCCGAACCCCTCAGCGACGAAGACGCCGAACTGCTCGGCCGCCCTGCGGGCACGGTGTTTCTCAAGGCCTCACGGACCACCTACGACCGCCGTGAGCGTTTCATGGAGCATGTCGAAAGCTTGCTCGACCCTCTGCACTTTCGCCTGCACCTCCAGTTTGGAAACTCGAAATGACCCCGCACACTCGCGCCCTGGGCGCTTTCTACGGCTTGGCGTTGGGCGATGCCCTGGGCATGCCGACCCAGTCCTTGAGCCGCGAGCAGGTCCGCGCGCGTTTCGGTGCCATCACTGGCCTGGAAGACGCCGACGCCGACCAGCCGATTGCGCCGAACATGCCCGCCGGTTCCATCACCGATGACACCGAGCAGGCGATTCTGGTGGGCGAGTTGCTGGTGCAAGGGCAGGGCGTGATCGAGCCGACGGTGCTCGCCCAGCGCTTGATCGACTGGGAAGCGGTGATGCGCGCCAAGGGCTCGCAGGATCTGCTCGGCCCGTCCACCAAGCGTGCGATCGACATGATTCTCGCCGGTCACACACCGGAAGAGTCCGGTCGTTATGGCACCACCAACGGCGCTGCGATGCGCATCACCCCGGTGGGGATCGCCGCCGATGTCAGCGACCCGGCGCGGTTTATCCAGGCGGTGATCCAGGCCTGCCAGGTCACCCATAACACCACCCTGGGGATTTCCAGCGCGGCGGCGGTGGCGGCGGTGGTCTCGGCCGGCATCAACGGTGTGGACCTGGGCGAAGCCCTGAACATCGGCACCCAGATTGCCCAGCAAGCGGAAGGCCACGGTCACTGGATTGCCGGCGGGCGTATTTCCACGCGCATCAGTTGGGCGCGCACCCTGAGCGTCGGCAGCGGCGACAAAGCTCTGTTCGCCGACTTGCTGTACGAATTGATCGGCACCTCCGTCGCGTCCCAGGAGTCGGTGGTGGTCTCGTTCGCCCTGGCCCAGCAAGTGGCCGTGGGCGAGTTGAACGCCCTCGAAGCGCTGTGCCTGGCCGCCAGCCTTGGCGGCGACACTGACACCATTGCCGCCATTCTCGGCGCCATGCTGGGCGCGTGCCTAGGCCTGCAGTGCTGGCCTGAGGCGATGATCGAACAGGTCAAGCAGGTCAATGGCCTGGAGTTGCAGCCGCTGGTTCAAGAGCTGTTGAAAATGCGCTGAGTCAGGACGACCGGAACACGATTCGCTTTGTACCCCTGCCACAACCACAACAATACAGGCACCAGGAGCACCCCCTCATGAG
Organism: Pseudomonas sp. DWP3-1-3b3; assembly: GCF_049896305.1. NCBI lineage: Bacteria > Pseudomonadati > Pseudomonadota > Gammaproteobacteria > Pseudomonadales > Pseudomonadaceae > Pseudomonas > Pseudomonas sp. DWP3-1-3b3. The sequence continues at coordinate 27,368 of NZ_JAFCUA010000003.1, forward strand.
CAGCACCTCTTCCGGCCAAAGTGCCGGGCAATTGGAAACACGCGGCATCGAACCGGTCCCTGAAGGCGAGTGCAACGGGCACCCGCTGCAACTGTTCTGGGTGTGGTTCGCCGCCAACATCAGCATCCTCGGCTTACCGCTCGGCGCCACGTTGGTGGCGTTTCGCGGCCTGGCGATCTGGCAGGCGATTATCGTCGCGATCCTCGGCGCTGCCGGTTCGTTCGCGGTGGTGGGCATCATCTCCATCGCCGGTCGTCGTGGACGTGCGCCGAGCCTGACGCTGTCCCGCGCCATCTTCGGTGTGCGTGGCAATATCGGGCCGACGCTGGTGTCGCTGATGTCGCGCCTGGGCTGGGAAACGGTCAACACCACAACGGCCGCCTTTGTGCTGCTGTCGTTGTGCTCGATCCTGTTCGGTTCGCCGGTGGAGGCGAAAAGCGCGCCGGTGCTGACCCTGATCTTTATCGCGATCTTCGTGCTGCTGACCCTGTCGGTTTCCGGCTTGGGCCACGCCACTTTGCTGGTGATTCAGAAGTGGGCCACCTACGTCTTCGGCGCCTTGAATATCCTGGTGGGCGGCTTCCTCTGCGCCACCATCGATTGGAGCGCGGTGTTCAACGCGACCCCGGCACCGTTGAGCGCGATGATCATCGGCGTCGGTACCATGGCTGCCGGTACGGGGATCGGTTGGGCGAATGCCGGTGCCGACATGTCGCGCTACCAACATCGCAGCGTCACGGCTGTGCGCCTGGTGGCCTCGGCCGCGTTTGGCGCGGGCATTCCACTGGTGTTGCTGATCACCCTCGGCGGCCTGCTGTCGGTGGGCAACAACGACCTGGCCTCAGCCACCGACCCGATCGTCGCGATCCGCGACATGCTGCCGACCTGGATGGCGGTGCCGTACCTGATCACCGCGTTTGGTGGCCTGCTGTTGTCCAACAACCTGTCGGTGTACTCGGCGGGCCTGACCACGCTGACGCTGGGGCTGAAGGTCAAGCGCGTGCATGCAGTGATCGTCGACATCGTGGCGATCTTCGCCGGCTCGATCTACTTCATGTTGATCGCCGACAGCTTCTACGGCCCGTTCATCACCTTCATCTCGTTGCTGGCCGTGCCGATTACGGCGTGGGTCGGCATCTTCGTGGTCGACCTGATCCACCGTCACTACTACAGCCCCAAGGACCTGCTGGACGTGAGCCCAAGCAGCGCCTACTGGTATCGCGGCGGTGTGGAATGGCGTGCGTTCGGCGCCTGGGCGGTGGCGATCGTGCTGGGCTTCAGCTTCACCACCATCGGTACCACGGCCGAAAACATCTGGTTCGCCGGGCCTTTGTCCGACTCCTGGCTGGGCCACAATGGTCTGGGCTGGATTGTCACCTTCGTGGTGGCCGGCGGGATTTATGCAGTACTGGGTGGCGCAGCTGACCGTCGCCCGGCTTTGGTAGAGCGTCCTAATGTCTAGATTGCTGCACACAGGCCAGGTCATCGTCGACCTGGTCATGGCCCTCGATACCTTGCCCGCCACCGGCGGCGACGTGCTGGCGCAATCGGCCAGCTTTGAGGCCGGAGGGGGCTTCAATGTGATGGCGGCCGCGCGGCGCAATGGGTTGCCGGTGGTTTACCTCGGCCGTCATGGCAATGGGCGCTTTGGTGACCTGGCCCGTGCGGCGATGCAGGCCGAAGGGGTGGAAATGGCCCAGGCGGCCAGCACCGATAAAGACACGGGTTTGTGTGTCTCGCTGACCGAAGCCACCACCGAGCGCACCTTTATTTCCCATCTCGGCGCTGAAGGTGACTTGAGTGCCGAGGACCTGGCGCGCGTGGTCCCGCAACCGGACGATTACGTGTATGTCAGCGGCTATAGCCTGTTGCTGGAAGGCAAGGCGCAGGCATTGCTCGACTGGCTGCTGGCGCTGCCGCGAGCGATCACCGTGGTGTTCGATCCGGGCCCGTTGGTCAAGGCGCCGGATTCCGCGCTGATGGTGGCGTTGCTACCGCGTATCGATATCTGGACCAGCAATGGGCCCGAAGCCCTGGCATTCACCGGAGCGGGTACGGTGGCGGATGCGCTGGCCGATCTCAATCGTCACCTGCCCGTGGATGCCTTGCTGGTGGTGCGGGATGGACCGAATGGTTGCTGGGTCAGCCGCAATGGCCAGGCGCAGCATGTGCCGGGGTTCAAGGTAAAGGCGGTGGACAGCAATGGCGCGGGGGATGCGCATGCGGGGGTGTTTATTGCGGGGTTGGCGGACGGCCTGACGCCGTCTCAAGCGGCACGTCGTGCAAATGCAGCAGCTGCGCTCGCCGTAACGCGCTGGGGCCCGGCGACCTCCCCAGGCACCGCCGAAGTGGATGCTTTATTAGCTGGCTGAACGCGGACAAAACTGTGGGAGCGAGCAAGCCCGCTCCCACATTATTGGGTTTTGCATTTAGGCTGCTAGTGAGTCTCAGATTCCAACTTACGCGCCTCATCCACCCCGGACGCCGTCAGCTTGATCGGCAGATTCAACGCGTACTCACCGGCCGCGTCAGTGGTCACATGCCCATCCTTGATCAACCCACGGTCCTGCAGGAACGCCAAGACACTGGCCACCTCTTTTTCGCCGCGGTAATTATCCAGCACCTCCTTGCCCAGTCCTTGCGGATGAGCGTGCAGCAGGCGGGTGAGGACTTCTTTCTCAAGGTTTCTATCGACGTTCATGCGTACCTCTTCACTGGGAAATGATCGGGTGTTCGTGTTGCGTTCGATGGATCAAGGCGCGGGTTGTTTCGGCGCCCCCGGGACGTTGGAATCATCGCCCTTGTTGATATTGGGCTGGTTGATCGCCGGGCCCATTTTGCCGTTGCCGACGGCAGCAGGCGCTTGGCGTTGGGTGTCATTGCCCTGGGTGCGCGGGTCGGCGCCGGGCTGGATGACCGCGCCACCGTTGGTGTCCATGCCGGTACCCATGGATTTCTGCGACTCAGTGGTGGCATTCGGCGTTGGATCGGTTGGCCCGGTGGTCGAGCTGGCGGCAAAGGCGCTCAGCGACGCAGCAGACAACAGGCCTGTGAGGGCGAGGGCAGCAAACTTGGAATTTTTCATGAGGGTGTCTCCATATGATTAATGTCCTTACCCTCTATTGGTCAGCCCGGCCTTGGTGTTCGTGCCTGGGTGGCGACGAACGGTCTTAGCTCACCTGTAAGATTTTGTGTGACGAGGCCCGCCGCCAGATCAGTCTCGCGAGGCTGATCAACCAATTGAGCAACGCCACGGCCGTCACACTCAGCAGCAACGATTGCAGGCCATACTCGACGATGATCCGCCCCGCCAGCATCGGGAACCCGAACACCCCGACGAAGTACCCGAGGCTGAACAGCAGCAACGCTTGGGACGTGGTGCCAGCGGGGGCTTCATTGGCCACCAGCCCGTTGATCACCGAGTACGTCAGTCCATAACCCACGCCCAAGGTGATGGCGGCGAGCAGGTAGCTGAAGGTCCCCGACACCGTGAAGCCGAACATCAACACCGACACCAGCATCAGCCCCGAGAGTACGCACGCCGAGCGATAGGCATCACGCTTGACGACAAGCCCTGCAATCAACAAACGGCTGCTAATCGCCGCGCTCAGGAAACCCAGAAAGAACAGCGAATAGTCCAACGAATGCGCCGCTGCGTAGCTGGTCTGGAACGAGGACAACCCGCCGAACACACAACCGCCCAGGCCGACCATGATGATCGCGAACACAGCTTTTGATGACAGCACCTGGCGCGTGGCACGCCAGGAGATTTTTGCCACTGCTACGTCTTGCTTGAGATGGGCACCCAGTCGCCAGAACATCACCACACCGACAAGGCTGGCGCAGGCAGCGATGTAGAACGCGCTGGTCAGCGGCAGCCCCAACGCGCTCGCCGCGCGCCCAAGCAAGGGGCCGGCCCCGATCCCGCTCATCATGCTGCCGGACAATAACGCAAAGTACTTGGCCCGCTGTTGCGGTTCTACCAGCAGGGCCACGATGATCGGCCCCAAGGTATAGAACACTCCCCAACCGAGCCCAAGCGCCAGGCCAAACCCCATCAAGCCCTGGCCGAATCCAGGCATCAGGGCAAAACCCAGGCACGCCACCACCAACAGCAGGCCCATTCCCGCAATCGCCCGCGCCGCGCCCAGCGCATCAGCTAAATGCCCGGAGACCACCACCGCCACAAAGGTGCTGAGCATTGCCATGGAGATCACACTGCCTGCATCGTGCTCGTTGCCGCCGCGCGTATGAATCAGCAACGACAACAGAAAGGTCGAGCCGTAAGACAGCGACAACAGAAAACTGGCGAGGCAAAACAGGGCGAACAACGGCGTGCTCACTGCAGATTTGGAATGCATGGGATGGCCTGGAAGTCATTGGAGTTATGCCGGACGTTTTACCATGCACCTCTTGGCCGATTGTTGTGGGGTTGCTGGTGCCAGCGTTACCTGTGGGCGGAGTAAGGGCACGTCGTGAAATTGCACTGCAATCCGTCACGAAAGCGCCTTAGTATGTGTGCTTTGAAATTGCCAAGGCTCGCCCATGACCATCGAGATTCGCCCCGCCGTGCCCAGCGATGCTGCGCAGATCCTGACGTTTATTACCGAGCTTGCCGAGTACGAAAAAGCCCGGCACGAAGTGATCGCCAGCGTGGTGGACATCGAGCGCAGCCTGTTCAGCGAGGGCGCCACCGCCCATGGCCTGATCTGCTTGCGCGACGGCTTGCCGATTGGTTTTGCGGTGTTCTTCTTCAGCTATTCCACCTGGTTGGGCAGCAACTGCCTGTACCTGGAAGACCTTTACATCAACCCGGAACAGCGCGGTGGCGGGGCGGGCAAGAAGCTGCTGCGCCACTTGGCGAAGATCGCCTTCGATAACGGTTGCGGGCGCTTCGAGTGGAGCGTGCTGGACTGGAACGAACCGGCGATTGCCTTCTACAAGTCCATCGGCGCCCAGCCCCAGGAAGAGTGGGTGCGCTACCGCATGGAAGGCGACGCACTGCGCGACTTTGCCCTCGGCTGACGGAGAAGGCCCTACAAATAACCGGCGACGATTCGCCGGTTTTTTTGTTTTTATGCTCACTATGTGGGATGCAAATTTATATATTGAGATATTTCAAATGATGGGTTTATAGTCGGCTGCATCAGCACTCACTACCAAAAATAAAACAGGTGAAGCGATGCAGGCACAACCCTTGTCACTCCCCGCCGTGCCCGAGCCTACCTACGGCGAGCGGCTCAAAGGCAAAGTGGTGATCATCACCGGCGCCGCCCAAGGCATTGGCGAGGCGATCGTCGCGTGTTTTCAGGCGCAGCAGGCGCGGTTGATCATTGCGGATATCCAGGGCGAAAAGGTCGAGAAGGTCGCCGCCTACTGGCGTGAGCGCGGCGCCGACATTTACGCGCAGGCCGTCGACATCACCTCAAAAGATCAATGGCAGGCGCTGGTCAACCGGGCCATCGAGCGCTTCGGTCGGGTGGATGTGCTGGTCAACTGCGCCGGGGTCAATGTGTTCCGCGACCCGCTGGAAATGACCGACGAAGACTGGCGCCGCTGCTTCGCCATCGACCTCGACGGTGCCTGGTTCGGCTGCCGCGCGGTGTTGCCGCACATGATCGAGCAGGGCATCGGCAACATCATCAACATTGCGTCCACCCATTCCAGCCACATCATCCCCGGCTGCTTTCCCTATCCCGTGGCCAAGCACGGCCTGCTCGGCCTGACCCGCGCCCTTGGTATCGAATACGCACCCAAAGGCATCCGCGTGAACGCCATTGCGCCGGGCTACATCGAAACCCAGCTCAACGTCGACTACTGGAACGGTTTTCCCGACCCCCACGCCGAGCGCCAGCGCGCCTTCGACCTGCACCCGCCCAAGCGCATCGGCCAGCCGGTGGAGGTGGCGATGTCGGCACTGTTCCTGGCGACTGACGAGGCCCCTTTTATCAATGCAACCTGCCTGATGATCGATGGCGGGCGTTCTGTGATGTACCACGACTAAAGCGTTTTCCAATAACAAGAAGGAGGTGGTCCATGTTCAAGAAGACTCTAGGCACCCTGGCGCTGGCAATGGCGTTCAGCAGCGTGGCGCTCGCCGAAGAAGTGAAGATCGGCTTCCTGGTCAAGCAAGCGGAGGAACCCTGGTTCCAGACCGAATGGGCCTTCGCCGAAAAAGCCGGCAAGGATCAAGGCTTCACGGTGATCAAGATCGCCGTGCCGGACGGTGAAAAAACCTTGTCGGCCATCGATACCCTGGCCGCCAATGGCGCCAAGGGTTTCGTGATCTGCCCGCCGGACGTGTCCCTCGGCCCGGCGATCATGGCCAAGGCCAAGCTCAATAACCTCAAGGTGTTGGCGGTGGACGACCGTTTCGTCGACGCCAAAGGCAAGCCCATGGAAGACGTGCCTTACGTCGGCCTGGATGCCTACAAGATCGGCCAGAAACAAGGCGAAGCCATGGCCGCCGAAGCCAAGCATCGCAACTGGGATTGGAAGGAAACCTACGCCGTCATCAACACCTTCGATGAGCTGGAAACCGGCAAGAAACGCACCGACGGTTCGGTCGAAGGCCTCAAGGCTGCCGGCTTGCCCGCCGACCACATTCTGTTCAGCGCGCAGAAAACCCTCGACGTGCCCGGCAGCATGGACGCCACCAACTCGGCCCTGGTGAAACTGCCCAGCGGCGCGAAAAACCTGATCATTGGTGGCATGAACGACAGCACCGTACTGGGCGGCGTGCGCGCTACCGAAAGCGCCGGTTTCAAGGCGGCGAACGTGATCGGCGTGGGCATCAACGGCACCGATGCGATTGAAGAGCTGAAGAAAACCGACACCGGCTTCTACGGCTCAATGCTGCTGAGCCCTGACGCCTCCGGCTACAAAACCGCCAGCGCCATGTTCGAGTGGGTCACCAAGGGCACCGAGCCTGCCAAGTTCACCGCGTTGGACAACGTGACCCTGATCACCCGCGCCAACTTCAAGGAAGAGTTGAGCAAAATCGGGCTGTGGAAATGACCGGCGCGGCCTTGCGCTTCAACGGCATCGGCAAGGAATTTCCCGGTGTGAAAGCCCTGGCGCAGATCAGCTTTGAAGCGCGGCCGCGCGAGGTACATGCACTGATGGGCGAGAACGGCGCGGGCAAGTCGACGCTGCTGAAGATCCTTGGTGGTGCTTACTTGCCGAGCAGTGGTTCGCTGCAGATCGGCGAGCAGACCATGGACTTCAAGTCGGCCGCCGACAGCATTGCCAGCGGTGTGGCGGTGATCCACCAGGAGCTGCACCTGGTGCCGGAAATGACCGTCGCCGAGAACCTGTTCCTTGGGCATTTGCCGACGCGTTTCGGGGTCGTCAACCGCAGCCAGTTACGCAAGCAAGCGTTGGCCTGCCTCAAAGGCCTGGCGGATGAAATCGACCCGGACGAAAAGCTCGGACGCCTGTCCCTCGGTCAGCGCCAGCTGGTGGAAATCGCCAAGGCGTTGTCCCGTGGCGCCCATGTGATTGCCTTCGACGAACCCACCAGCAGCTTGTCGGCGCGGGAGATCGACCGCTTGATGGCGATCATCACGCGCCTGCGGGATGAGGGCAAAGTCGTGCTCTACGTGTCGCATCGTATGGAGGAAGTGTTCCGCATCTGCAACGCGGTGACGGTGTTCAAGGATGGCCGTTATGTGCGCACTTTCGACGACATGAACGCGCTGACTCACGACCAACTGGTGACTTGCATGGTCGGTCGCGATATCCAGGACATCTACGATTACCGGCCACGGGAACAGGGCGAAGTGGCGCTGAAGGTCGAGGGTTTGCTCGGCCCAGGCCTGCGTGAGCCGGTCAATCTGCAGGTGCACAAGGGCGAGATTCTTGGTCTGTTCGGACTGGTTGGGGCAGGGCGCACGGAGCTGTTTCGGTTGCTCAGCGGGTTGACCCGCAGCACCGCTGGCAGCCTGGCACTCTGCGGGCAAACGCTGCGCTTGCAGTCACCCCGTGACGCCATCGCCGCCGGCGTGCTGCTGTGCCCGGAAGACCGCAAGAAGGAGGGCATCATTCCGCTGTCCAGCGTGGCCGAGAACATCAACATCAGCGCGCGTGGTGCCCATTCCACCTTCGGCTGGCTGCTGCGCGACGGCTGGGAAACCACCAACGCCGACCGGCAGATCAAGGTGATGAAGGTCAAGACGCCCAACGCCGAACAGAAAATCATGTACCTCTCCGGCGGCAACCAGCAGAAGGCCATTCTCGGTCGCTGGCTGTCGATGCCGATGAAGGTGCTGCTGTTGGACGAACCGACCCGTGGCATCGACATCGGCGCCAAGTCGGAGATCTACCAGATCATCCACAACCTCGCCGCCAGCGGTATTGCGGTGATCGTGGTGTCCAGCGACTTGATGGAAGTGATGGGTATCAGCGACCGCATCCTGGTGATGAGCGAAGGCGCCCTGACCGGCGAACTGACTCGCGACCAGGCGGACGAGGCTCGGCTGTTGCAACTGGCTCTCCCGCGTTCGCGGGCTTGAAGAATTCGAGGTGAATGATGTCTGAGGTAAAAACTGCAAAGGGCTTCTGGCCGGGTTTCAACCAGCGCAAGTTCCTCGATGACTGGGTGATGCTGCTCGCCGCGTTGGGCATCTTTGTGCTCAGTGCGTTGTTTATCGATAACTTCCTTTCGCCATTGAACATGCGCGGGCTGGGCCTGGCGATTTCCACCGTGGGTATTGCGGCGTGCACCATGCTGTTCTGCCTGGCGTCGGGGCACTTCGACTTGTCGGTGGGCTCGGTGATTGCCTGTGCCGGCGTGGTCGCGGGCATTGTGATCCGCGACACCGACAGCGTGGTGCTCGGCGTGTCCGCTGCATTGGCCATGGGCCTGGTGGTGGGGCTGATCAACGGCATCGTCATCGCCAAGCTGCGCATCAACGCGTTGATTGCGACCTTGGCGACCATGCAGATCGTACGCGGCCTGGCGTACATCTTCTCCAACGGCAAGGCCGTCGGCGTGATGGACGAAGGCTTCTTCGTGTTCGGCAACGGCCAACTGATGGGCGTGCCGGTGCCGATCATCATCACTGTGCTGTGCTTTATGTTCTTTGGCTGGCTGCTCAACTACACCACCTACGGACGCAACACCATGGCCATCGGCGGTAACCAGGAAGCGGCGTTGCTGGCGGGCGTAAATGTTGATCGCACCAAGATCATCATCTTTGCCGTGCACGGCTTGATCGGTGCGTTGGCTGGGGTGATCCTCGCCTCGCGCATGACCTCGGGCCAGCCGATGATTGGCCAGGGCTTTGAGCTGACCGTGATCTCGGCGTGCGTCTTGGGCGGCGTGTCGCTGAGCGGCGGCATCGGCATGATCCGTCATGTGATTGCCGGGGTGCTGATTTTGGCGATCATCGAGAATGCGATGAACCTGAAGAACATCGACACCTTTTACCAGTATGTGATCCGGGGTTCGATCCTGTTGCTGGCCGTCATCATCGACCGCATGAAGCAGCGCTGATTGGGTCATAATGCTCGCCGTTTTCGTACCACCACATAGGCCCGATATGCAGGAAAACGCCCACATCCCCGTCAAAGACGCCGCCCCCACCGGCACCCAGACCCTGCTGCGTGGCCTGGGCGTGGTGCAAGCGGTGGCGGCCGGTGCGCGGGATCTGAAAGAGATCGCCAAGCGCATCGGCACCACCCGCAGCACCACCCACCGCCTGGCCAGTTGCCTGGTGGAAGAGCGTTACCTGCGGGTGGTGCCACAGGTCGGTTACCTGCTGGGGCCGAAGTTGATCGAGCTGGGTTTCCAGGCACGGGAAGAGCTGCCGCTGGTGACTCTGGCGATCCCCTATTTGGATGAGTTGTCGGCGCTGACCGGCGACACCATCCACCTGGCCATCCGCGAATACGACGACGTACTGTACTTGCACAAGAACCCCGGCCGTAATGGTCCGGAAATGCGCTCACGGGTCGGCCATCGCATGCCGCTGGCACGCACCGGGATCGGCAAGGCCTTGCTGCTGGATGACACGGTTGCAGAGTGGCAGCGGCTGTACGAAGTCAGCCTGCCGGCGGGTGGGAAAAGCCTGCAATGGCCGCAGCACCCGGAGCAATCCTGGGCACAGTTCGAGCAGCGCATGCATGAATACGTGGTGGGCGGTTATGCGTTCGACCTGGAAGACAACGAACCGTCGATCCGTTGCGTGGCCGCTCCGGTGCGCGATGCCAGCCGGCGCATTGTCGCCGGCATCAGCATCGCCAGTACGGTGCCCTACATGCCGCTGGAGAAAATGGCCGAGCTGATTCCTGTGGTCAAACAGGTCGCAGCCCGGCTGTCAGCGGAGTTGGGCGCGAAGGCCTGATCAGGCCTTCAACGTCGCCATGTCGATGACAAAGCGATACTTCACATCGCCGGCGATCATGCGGCTGTAGGCATCGTTGATGTGGCGGATGTCGAGCATTTCGATGTCGCAGGTGATGCCGTGCTCGGCGCAGAAATCCAGGACTTCCTGGGTTTCGGCAATGCCACCGATCAGGGAACCGGCCAGCACCTTGCGGCCCAGCACCAGCTTGGCGGCGTTGACGGGCGGGTCTACCGGCTCGATCAGGCCGACCAGGATGTGTACGCCGTCAAAGCGCAGCACGTCGAGGTAGGGGTTCAGGTCGTGCTGCACCGGGATAGTGTCCAGCAGGAAGTCGAAGCTGCCGGCGGCGGCTTTCATCTGGGCTTCATCGGTAGACACGATCACGTGATCGGCGCCCTGGCGACGGCCTTCTTCGGCCTTGCTTGCCGAGCGGGTGAACAAGGTCACTTCCGCGCCCATGGCCTTGGCAAACTTGATGCCCATATGGCCCAGGCCGCCCATGCCCAGCACGCCGACTTTATCGCCGGCCTTCACGCCGTAGTGCTTGAGCGGCGAGTAGGTGGTGATGCCAGCACACAGGATCGGCGCGGCGCTGGCCAGGTCAAGCTTGGCCGGGATCTTCACCACGAAATGTTCGCTGACCACGATGCTGTCGGAGTAGCCGCCCATGGTGTTGCTGCCATCGACGCGGTCCGGGGTGGCGTAGGTCATGGTCGGGCCTTCGAGGCAGTATTGCTCCAGGTCCGAATGGCACGCGTCGCAGTGACGGCACGAATCGACCATGCAGCCCACGCCCACCAGATCACCGACTTTGTGCGCGGTGACGTTGGCGCCAATGGCGGTGACCTTGCCGACGATCTCGTGGCCGGGCATCAGCGGGTACACGGCAATGCCCCATTCGTTGCGCGCCTGGTGGATGTCGGAGTGGCAGACGCCGCAGTACAGGATCTCGATGGCCACGTCATCGGCGCGCGGGCTGCGGCGTTGGAACGACATGGGGGCGAGGGGAGTGGTGGCCGACTGGGCGGCATAACCGATGGCGGTGTACATGGGGAAACCTCGCAAAAGCAATGACAGGTGAGGCGGCGCATTCTCCGCGCCGGGTCCTGATGCGGCCATGGCGATTGCTCCGAGTCTCATGCCTATTCGTCCGGGAGTGCCCCGTGTTTGGATCCTTGTGACGCCAGACCTGCGATGATGTTCTCATCCCCTTTTCGCGAAGTTTTTTGCCATGCTGCTCACCCGCCATCTCGACGCCAACGCCACACTGGTGGCCTTGATTGAGGGGCTTACGCCCTGCGACGGTTTTTCCCCGACCAACCTGCCTGGCGTGCAAGTGCTGCGCGCCAGTTGCGACGTGGCGCGTGGGCCGCAGATCTACGAACCCAGCCTGATGTTCGTGGCCCAGGGCAGCAAAGTCGCCTACCTGGGCCCGCGTACGCTGGAGTATGGCGCCGGGCATTACCTGATCCAGGCGATGCCGGTGCCGTTCGAATGCGAGACATTTGCCATGGCGTCCGACGCGCCGTTGTACGGCGTCACGGTGGGCATTGACCGCGTGGTGCTGGGGGAACTGGTCATGGCCATGGGCATTCAGGCCGGGCCGCCACCGACGGCGCAGACGCTGGAGTCGATGAGTTCGGTAATGCTCGATGACGCGATGCGCGGCGCCGTCGAACGTTTGCTGCAATGCCTGCACGATCCGCTGGAAAGCCGGATCATGGGCCCGGCGAGGGTCAGGGAAGTGTTGTTCACCGCATTGCGCGGGCCGCAGGCGGATGTGTTGCGGGCGCTGGTGGAACAGCAGGGGCAGTTTTCGCGGATCGCCACGTCGCTGAATCACCTGCATGCCCATTACGCCGAGCCGCTGAATATCGAGACACTGGCGGGGTACGCGCACATGAGTGCGTCGACGTTTCATGAGCATTTCAAGCGCTGTACGTTGTTGTCGCCGGTGCAGTACCTGAAGCGTTTGCGGTTGCTCAAGGCCCAGCAATTGCTGCTGGTGGACGGCATGGGTGTGGCGCAGGCGGCGCATAGCGTGGGGTATCAGAGTACGTCGCAGTTCAGCCGGGAATATAAACGCTACTTCCTGCGCAATCCCGGCGAAGAGCGCGCGGCATAAAAAAGGCCCCCATTCGGGAGCCTTTCTGTTCAAGCAGCGGGCTTACATATTCGGGTAAGTCGGCCCACCCGCGCCTTCCGGCGTGACCCAGGTGATGTTCTGCGAAGGGTCCTTGATGTCACAGGTCTTGCAGTGCACGCAGTTCTGGGCGTTGATCTGGAAGCGCTTCTCACCGTCTTCCTTGGTGATCACTTCATACACGCCGGCCGGGCAGTAGCGCTGCGCCGGTTCATCGTAGAGCGGCAGGTTGGTGCCGATCGGGATGCTCGGGTCTTTCAGCTTCAGGTGGCACGGTTGCTCTTCTTCATGGTTGGTGCTGGAGAGGAACACCGAGCTCAGCTTGTCGAAGCTCAGCTTGCCGTCGGGTTTCGGGTAGTCGATTTTCTTGCTGTCCTTGGCCAGCTTGAGGCAGGCGTAGTCCGGCTTGGTGTCGTGCAGGGTGAACGGCATTTTGCCGCCCAGGATGTTCTGGTCGAACCAGTTGAAGCCGGCGCCGATGATCGGGCCGAACTTGTGCATCGCCGGGCCGAAGTTACGGCTGGCGAACAGTTCTTCATAGAGCCAGCTGGATTTGAAGCTGTCGACGTAAGCGCTCAGTTCATCACCGCCTTCGGAGTCGGCGAACAGGCGGTCGGCCACGGCGTCGGCGGCGAGCATGCCGGACTTCATCGCGGTGTGGCTGCCTTTGATCTTGGCGAAGTTCAGGGTGCCGAGGTCGCAACCGATCAATGCGCCACCTTTGAAGACCATCTTCGGCAGCGAGTTCAGGCCGCCTTTGCAGATGGCGCGGGCGCCATAGCTGATGCGCTTACCGCCTTCCAGGTACTGGGCCAGCACCGGGTGGTGCTTGAGGCGCTGGAACTCATCGAACGGCGACAGGAAGGTGTTGCTGTAGGACAGGTCGACGATCAGGCCGACGACCACCTGGTTGTTTTCCAGATGATAGAGGAACGAGCCGCCGGTGTTTTCGGCGCTCATGATGTCCAGCGGCCAACCGGCGGTATGCACCACCAGGCCAGGTTGGTGCTTGGCCGGGTCGATTTCCCAGATTTCCTTCAGGCCGATGCCGTAGTGCTGGGCGTCGGCGTCGCTGTCCAGGTTGAAGCGCTGGATCAGTTGCTTGCCGATGTGGCCACGGCAACCTTCGGCGAACAGCGTGTACTTGCCGCGCAGTTCGATGCCGGGGGTGTAGACGCCTTCTTTCGGATTGCCTTCACGGTCGACGCCGAGGTCGCCGGTGATGATCCCGCGCACCACGCCGTTTTCGTCGAACAGCGCTTCCTGGGCGGCGAAGCCTGGGTAGACTTCCACGCCCAGGTTCTCGGCCTGCTGGGCCAGCCAGCGGCACAGGTTGCCCAGGGAGATGATGTAGTTGCCTTCGTTGTGCATGGTCTTGGGCACAAAGAAGTCAGGCACCTTGGTGGAGGCTTCGGGGCTGCGCAGTACATAGATGTCGTCGCGCACCACCGGGGTGTTGAGCGGGGCGCCGAGTTCTTTCCAGTCCGGGAACAGTTCGTTCAGGGCGCGTGGTTCGAACACGGCACCGGAGAGGATATGTGCGCCGACTTCGGAGCCTTTCTCGACCACGCAGACGCTGATTTCCTTACCGGCTTCGGCGGCCTTCTGCTTCAGTCGGCAGGCGGCAGACAGTCCCGCCGGGCCAGCGCCGACGATGACCACGTCGAATTCCATGTATTCGCGTTCCACAGGCTATCTCCTACTCAAGGCTCAACAGGCTTTTTTTTCTAATGGGTGGAGGTTCGGTGTCGTCTTGCGGCAACGGCAAGACCCACCTTTCTCTCTAGGTGGCGCATTATATCTACACCACTGCCAGCGTCCAATACAAACGTTTGTTTGAATTGCCCGCAGGCTAGGTAAATCAAAGTGGTGCGGCTTATGACTGGCTATTTTGCCGTATTGACCAGAATAGGTGTTCCGGTCAATATACGGTCGGTTTTGCGCTAACCGTAGGCAGACTGCAGGTTTCAAGAGCACGTCCAAAAGCAAGACAGGTGGCGCGCGTCCAGACACTGGCGCGCAGTTTACACGCTGCGATAAAGAATGACCTCTCAGTCACCACTGACGAACGGTCATCATTTCCCGTGAGCAAGGTCACCGCCTGCGTTTTTGGAGGTGCCCTTGTGTGCCGATGAGCATCAACCGCCAGGTTCGCCTAGGCGACTTTCTTTTCACCGGAGAGTAACGAGGAATCCATGAAGGTTCTTGTAGCTGTCAAACGCGTTGTCGATTACAACGTGAAAGTTCGCGTCAAGGCGGACAATTCCGGCGTCGACCTTGCTAACGTCAAGATGTCGATGAACCCTTTCTGCGAAATCGCTGTGGAAGAAGCCGTCCGCCTGAAAGAGAAAGGCGTGGCAACTGAAATCGTCGTGGTTTCCATCGGCCCTACCACTGCTCAAGAGCAGCTGCGTACCGCCCTGGCACTGGGTGCCGACCGCGCTATCCTGGTCGAGTCCGCTGAAGACCTGACCTCCCTGGCCGTGGCCAAGCTGCTCAAAGCCGTTGTCGACAAGGAACAGCCTCAACTGGTGATCCTCGGCAAACAGGCCATCGACAGCGACAACAACCAGACTGGCCAGATGCTGGCTGCACTGACCGGTTACGGCCAGGGCACCTTCGCTTCCAAAGTCGAAGTGAGCGGCGACAGCGTGGCGGTAACCCGTGAAATCGACGGCGGCGCGCAGACCGTTTCCCTGAAACTGCCGGCCATCGTCACCACCGACCTGCGTTTGAACGAGCCGCGTTATGCGTCCCTGCCAAACATCATGAAAGCCAAGAAGAAGCCGCTTGAGTCGGTCACTCCTGAAGCTTTGGGCGTTTCCACCGCCTCCACCAACAAGACCGTCAAGGTTGAAGCACCGGCTGCACGCAGCGCGGGCATCAAGGTCAAGTCGGTGGCCGAACTGGTCGAGAAACTGAAAAACGAAGCGAAGGTAATCTGATCATGACTATCTTGGTAATCGCTGAACACGACAACAAGGTAGTGGCCCCGGCCACCCTGAACACCGTGGCTGCCGCTGCGAAAATCGGTGGTGATATCCACGTGCTGGTTGCAGGTCAGGGCGCTGGCGCCGTGGCTGAGGCCGCTGCGAAAATCGCAGGTGTGAGCAAAGTGCTGCTGGCCGATAACGCCGCGTACGCTCATCAGTTGCCGGAAAACGTGGCTCCGCTCGTTGCTGAGCTTGGCGCTGGCTACAGCCATATCCTGGCTGCTGCTACCTCCAACGGCAAAAACATCCTGCCACGCGTTGCCGCGCAGCTGGACGTTGACCAGATCTCCGAGATCATCTCGGTTGAAAGCGCCGACACGTTCAAGCGCCCGATCTACGCCGGTAACGCCATCGCTACCGTACAGTCCAACGCTTCGGTCAAAGTCATCACCGTGCGTGCCACCGGTTTCGACCCGGTTGCCGCCGAAGGTGGTTCGGCTGCCGTTGAAGCCGTCGCGGCTGCCCACGACGCTGGCACTTCCAGCTTCGTAGGCGAAGAGCTGGCCAAGTCGGATCGTCCTGAGCTGACCGCTGCCAAGATCGTCGTGTCCGGCGGGCGTGGCATGCAGAACGGTGACAACTTCAAGCACCTGTACGCCCTGGCCGACAAGCTGGGCGCTGCGGTCGGCGCTTCCCGCGCGGCTGTCGACGCAGGTTTCGTACCCAACGACATGCAGGTCGGCCAGACCGGCAAGATCGTTGCGCCACAGCTGTACATCGCCGTCGGTATCTCCGGCGCGATCCAGCACTTGGCCGGTATGAAAGACTCCAAAGTGATCGTTGCGATCAACAAGGACGAAGAAGCACCGATCTTCCAGGTGGCTGATTACGGCCTGGTGGCGGACTTGTTCGAAGCTGTACCTGAGCTGGAGAAGCTGGTCTAAACCAGCGGCTTCACTTATAAAGAGCCCGGTCCTTGTGACCGGGCTTTTTTTTGACTTGGAGACACACGCCATGGAATTGCGCCCTTGGGCGGTACTGCTGGGCCTCACATTGCTGCCGACGCTGTCGCTGGCCGCCGGCAAATGCGATCGCCTGGTGATCACTGGCAGCCCGGATGCGCCGCCATTGCTCTGGCGCGACCCGCAAGACCCCACGCACCTGATCGGCGCCACCGCCGATGTGTTGCAACAAGTGGGCAAGGACCTCGGCTTGAAAATCGACCTGCTCTACGGTGGCAAGCGCTCCCTGGCCCTGGAGGAAGTGCGCAGCGGGCGCATGGACATCCTCGCTGACGCACCGCTGAACCTGGGTGAGCTGGAAACCCTCGATTACATCCACCCAGCCTTAGTGCAACTCGACTACCTGGTGTGGACGCGCAAGGACTCGGCGCTGGCCTATGCCACAGCCGCCGACCTGCACGGGCACAAAGGCGCGGTGTCGGAACGTGCGCGTTTGAGCGCGGCCTTCGAAACCTTCGCCGGTGAGCAACTGAGCCTGCAACGCCTGCCGTCGCTGACGCCAGCGTTCCAGAAACTGCTGCTGGGTGAAGTCGACTACGTGCTGGCCGGGCGTTATTCCGGCATGGCCATGGCGCAGACCCTGGGCATGAGCAACGACCTGATGGCCCGCGATATCCCCATCGACCAGCCGGGCCTGTACCTGGCGATTTCCCACAACTCGGCCTGCAATGATCCGTGGCTACGCGGACAGCTGGCCAAAAAGATGACAGAATTGCCCGCGTCCGGTGTGGCGCAAGCTGCGTTGCAGAGCAATCTGGAGCGCTGGAAAGCGCAATTGCAGCAACCCGTCGGCACCCCAACAAAGTAGGGATTTTCAGTGACTCTTCGACCTCTTTTCGCGGCCCTCGCCGTTGTCGCTCTGGCGGGATGTGCAGCCGATCCTGCGCCGAATGAACAAATGCGCCTCACCCAGCAAGCCCTGGAGCAAGCCAGTGCCGTGGGGGCCAACGCGGATGAATCGCCTGAATTGAAACTGGCCGAAGCCAAGTTCGCTCGGGCCAAGTCGAGCATGGCCGACCAATCCTACAAAAACGCCCGTATGCGTTTCGAGCAATCCGAGCTGGACGCACGCCTGGCCGAAGCCAAGGTGCTGACGCGCAAGAGCCAGGAACAACTGAACGTGCTCAACACCCGTATTACCCGCCTGCGCAAGCAATTGCAGTTGGGGGAAGCCCAATGAGCCCGATGATCCGTAGTTTGAGCTGTGCGGTGCTGTTGGGCACCGCCGTGTTGGGCGGTTGCGCCAGCCATCCCGACAGCGAGCAGGCCTTGCAACAGGCGGGCAACGACTTCCAGCAGGTCAAGGAAGACGCCAACGTGCTGCGCTTTGCGCCCAAGGACGTGATCCGCGCCGGTGAATCCCTGGCCCGTGCCGACCGCTTGTCCAGCTACTGGGGCAGCGGTGCCGACGTGGTGCATTACGCCTACCTGAGCCAGCGCTACAGCGCCATCGCCCGTGAACACACCGAACAGGCGCTCAACCAGGAGCGGGGTGCCAAGCTCGAACTGGAACGCCAGCGCCTGCAATTGGCCCTGCGGGAAAACAAGCTGATCAGCGTGCAGCAGCAGGGCAAGTGGCTGGAAGAGCAGATCGCCAGCCTGGCCACTACCCAGACCGATCGCGGCTTGGTGATGACCCTGGGCGATGTGCTGTTCGATACCGGTGAAGCAGAGCTGAAAAACTCGGCCAACCGCACGGTGCTGAAAATCGTACAGTTCCTGCAACTCAACCCCAAGCGCGTGGTGCGCATCGAGGGTTATGCCGATAACACCGGCGGCGAGCGCGAAAACCTCAAACTGTCCCGTGACCGCGCGCAATCGGTGGCGGATGTGCTGGTCGACCTGGGGATCGACGAAAAACGCATCCAGGTTGAAGGGTATGGCGACCAATACCCGGTGGAGGCCAATGCGTCCGAGCGGGGCAGGGCGCAGAACCGTCGCGTGGAAATTGTGTTCTCGGATGAGAAAGGTCAATTGGGCGCCGCTCGCTAGACGCCTGACACCGATCTAACTGTGGGAGCGGGCTTGCCTGCGATTACGGAGTGTCAGTCACGAAAGTGTCAACTGACTCACCGCGATCGCGAGCAAGCCCGCTCCCACATTTGTTTGGTGTAGACCCTTACAGTTTTTACTGTCACTCCAACGCGCGCTCGACTATTGTGGCAACTGTCCCCGTACACTTCTAAACTGTGCCGGTATGTTTCACACAAAAATAAAATACCCGTGAAATCGAGTGCTGCGTCATGACCAATCTGTTGCTTTACCAACGTATCGCCCAGCAACTGGCTGAGGATATCCGGCGCGGTGTCTATCAACCGGGCGAGCGCGTGCCTTCGGTGCGCAAGATGAGCTCGCAGTTGAACGTGAGCCACGCCACGGTGTTGCAGGCCTACGCCAACCTGGAAGACCAGGGGCTGATCCGGGCGCGGCCGCAGTCCGGCTATTACGTGCACCAGACGCCAGCGCTCACCGCGCCGACGCCGGATATTGCACGGGTTGAGCGTCCGGGGTTGGTCACCCGCAGCAGCATCATCCAGCAGGTATTGGGCGAGTCGCGCCGCGAAGGCGTGTTCCCGCTGGGCGCCGCCGTGCCGAGCGTGGACTACTTGCCGGTACGCGCGCTGCATCAGCAACTGGCCAAGGTCACGCGCTTCCAGAGCCCACGGGCATTCAGCTATATGTTCAGCCCCGGTTTCGAACCGCTGCGCCGCCAGGTGGCGATCCGCATGCGCGATGCGGGCGTGGTGGTGGACCCTTCCGAAGTGGTGATCACCCACGGTTGCGTCGATGCCTTGCAGATGTCTCTGCGCGTGTTGACGCGGCCGGGCGACCTGATTGCCGCAGAGTCACCGACCTATTACGGCTTGCTGCAACTGGCCGACCTGTTGGGCCTTAAAGTCATCGAGATCCCCAGCGACCCGTCCACCGGCATGAGCCTGGAAGCCCTGCAACTGGCGGCCAACCAATGGTCGATCAAGGCGTTGGTGTTGACCACGCGCCTGAGTAACCCGCTGGGCGGCACCATGCCCGAAGAGCGGCAGAAACAGTTGCTGCGTCTGGCGTCGGACTTCGACATCCAGATTGTCGAGGACGATATCTACGGCGAGCTGATGTTCGAACTGGGCCGCACCAAGGCCCTGAAGGCCTATGACCGCCTGGATCGGGTGATCTATTGCTCCAGTTTTTCCAAGACGCTGTCCCCCGGCGTGCGCATCGGCTGGATGATCGCCGGCAAGTACCAGCAGGAAATCCAGCGCTTGCAGATGTTCAGCACCCACTCCGCGTGCAGCGTCACGCAGATGGGCGTCGCCGCGTACCTGGAGAATGGTGGCTACGATCGGCACCTGCGTTACATCCGTCAGGAGTACCGCAAGAACCTCAGCGCATTCCAGCTGGCGGTGCAGCAATATTTTCCGGAAGGCACACAGATGACGCGTCCGACCGGCGGCTTCATCCTGTGGGTCAGTTTGCCCGGACGGGTCAATACCCAGGAACTGCACGTGCGCGCACTGCAACAGGGCATCAGCATCGCGCCGGGGCTGATTTTCAGTAATACCGAACAGTTCAACCACTGTATTCGCCTCAACTGCGGTACGCCGTGGAACCGCGAGGCAGAGCGTGCGCTGATGACCTTGGGGATGCTGGCGAGTCAGTTGTGCCAGGAGACGGCAGCCGGACTGTGACGCTCAGAAAGGGGACAAATCCTATAGCACGCTAATCACCGTGCTTGTCATGCCGCGCACAACAAGCGAGCATATGGCCCTCTGCCGTTAATGCTGTAGGCAATATGACTTCGATTGTTCGCGCGGTTTTGGTGATTGGCTTGTTAAGCCTGTGCAACGTCGGCACAGCGCTGGCGGCAGCCCCTGTGAGCGAAACGAAGCCCGCCGCCAGTACCGAGCAGAAGACCCCCGCGAAAAAACCCGCCCCCGTTAAACAAGCGCCAGCGGTGAAAAAAACCACCGCCGCCGCCAAAAAACGTGCGGCCAGTAAGTCCAAGGCGTCCCGCGAAGTGACGCAGACGCAATTGCCACCGGCACAGTTGGACCTGTCGCTGCCGTCGGACATGGTCAGGCACTTGCAGCCTATCGGCACCATGCCCAAACCCAAAAGTGTGCCCCTGCTGCCACCGATGTTCGGCGAGAAGCCCACCGACAACAGCGCCTTCCAGATCAATGGCCGCTTGCTCAGCAATGAAATGAAGCTGCAATTGCGCAATGAAGAACGGCGCGAAGTGGAAGGTGCAGCGTTGGAATTCGAATTCAAGCAGTAAACTTTTCCCACAAAGGTGACGTCGACCGCCGACCATGTGTCGGAGACTGGTCAGTCACTTTTGTTTTCTGCGAAAAACTCCTGTTAGACCATTTTAAAACGGCTGTTTTAGGGCGTACTCTAGCCCGGCCATCCACATTGAGTCGTCGAGGACCTGCTGGTCATGAATTGCCGTGAAGGCTGTGGCGCATGCTGCATCGCCCCCTCCATCAGTTCGCCATTACCCGGAATGCCACAGGGCAAACCGGCGGGCGTTCGCTGTGTGCACCTGTCGGTCGAACTGCTATGCCAGATTTTCGGCCAACCGGAGCGACCGGCGGTGTGCAGTGATTTCAAGGCGGATCTCGAGGTCTGCGGCACCGACCAGGCTGATGCGATCCGCTTGATCGGCTGGTGGGAGCAGATGACGGCGGCTTGATGGGCTTTACTATCGGAACTTTTTTCGGAACTTCGACAATAAGGAATACAACAATGGGTTCGCTGAAACGAATGGCTGTGGTGTGCGGGTTTACGGTGTTGTTTGCTGCCACTGCCCAGGCTGAGGATTGGCAAGTCGCCAAGGACGAAGACGGTATCAAGGTGTCCCTGAGCGAAATTGCCGGCTCCAAATACAAGGCGTATCGCGGTGTGACCGTGATCAAGGCGCCAGTAGCCAAAATCGTCGCACTCCAGGAAGACGTAGCCGGTGCCTGTGCCTGGATCCACGAGTGCAAATCCCAGAAGCTGGTCGACAAAAAAGGCGACGAGAGCTGGACCTACACCCAATTCAAAGCCCCGTTCCCCGTGACTGATCGTGATTCCTACCTGCACATCACCACTACCAAGGCGGCCGACGGCACGTTGACCCGTAAGCTGGAAGGCGTGCCGACCTACAAGCCTGAAGAAAAAGGCTACGTACGTGTCGCCCAAGTGGACGGTTTCTGGAAACTGGTGCCTAAGGGCGACAACCAGACCGAAGTCACCTACCAGGTTCACACCGAGCCAGGCGGCAGCGTGCCCTCGTGGCTGGCCAACAAGTTTGTCGTGGACGCGCCGTTCAACACCTTGAAAGCGTTGAAAGAACACGCTGAGAAGTAAACGCAGCTGATCAGGTGTCTCCTACCTTGGGTGGAACGTTTGCCGAGCCCCCAAGGTCCAGATAGAGGTAAGCCCACACACGGGTTTTATCGAGGAGGCACCGATGCAAAAGTGGCAGATTACCTTCGTTGATGATCACGGCGTGAAGTCCGTCGAGCAGTTCACCTGCGAGCAGAAGCCCAGCCTCGAAGATGCGGCACACATGATCCGCAACAAGCTGGTGCCCGTTGCCGCCGAACTGGACCTCAATGACCTTGAGGGCCGCAAGCCCGAGCCTACGGTCAAGATCCTCAAAGACCAGAACAGTATCCAGATCCTCGACATCTCTCCCGCCGCCTGAACATTCCCTGTCCACCCTTCAAGCACCTCTGGTGGAGGTGATAGCTTCGCGCTACTCTGCAAGTGAGATCAGCGAATGAATCGCTAGTTCTGGTCTTGTCAGCTACATGCTTGTTTTCCAGCGGTGATGTTGTTGCCGTAGTTCCCACGCCAGTAAGGCGTGGGCTTCGGGAAGCACGGAAAGTCTATCCATCAATTCGAGGAGCACTTTTCATGAGCACAGCCTATCAAGAAGACATCAGCACCAACGTTCTGCGCCGCATGAAAGAAGGCGGTTTCGACTTCTCGCGTTTCCACCCCATCGAGTTCTACGCCATTTTCCCGGATGAGGAACGTGCGCGCCGGGCTGCGGGTGAGTTTCGTGGGGAATCCCTGAATGCCCAGGTCAGTGCGCGCGACGATGGCGCCTGGTACCTGGAGCTGAGCAAGATCATGTCCGCTACCTACGACGGCATTGGAGACTTCGAGCAAGACTTTGGGGCGGTGGTCGAGCCGCTGGGCGGGATCATCGAGGGATGGGGCGTGAAGCAGGAGGTGCGTGGGTTACCCATGTAGCAGCTTGAAGTATGAGAAACACAGCGTATCGGCTGACCTTTGGGTCGGCCGATTTTGTTTGTGCCGTGGGAAAATATTCGGAACTTGCGCGCTATTTTTGCGCACCAAAAAAAAGGCCACCCAAGAGGGTGGCTTAAAGGGAAGAGCGGTTCGCTGAAACTGTAGGACGCGTCCTGTTCAGCAGATGGGGCCGATTATCCGCAGGCTTGGCCGGGCAGTGAAATCAACTCTGACTATGCTGTTGATAGTCAAAGCCCGCATTGCGATGAAGCGTCGGGCCATGCACCGGGCATTCTGCGCACCAGGACGGTGCGGATGGATTCTGGTTGTAATTCAACTCACTGATTTTTAAGTGTTTATGCCGCTGGCACGGGCCTTGCGATGGTTCTAGCGCCCGGGTGACAAGGAGTTCGGCATGATCCGCACTTATTACGATGAAATGTACGATGGGGCAGGCCAGGTCCGGCCTCATTACCGTGAGTTCGCCCGTTGGTTGGCCGACACCCCCGATGATCTGTTGGCCCAGCGGCGGCGCGAAGCCGATTTGCTGTTTCACCGCGCCGGAATCACCTTCACGCTCTATGGAGACGAGCAGGGTACGGAACGGTTGATTCCCTTCGATACCATCCCGCGCAGTATCCCTGCCAGCGAATGGCGGATTGTCGAGCGCGGCTGTATCCAGCGGGTCAAGGCGCTGAACATGTTTCTCGCCGACCTGTATCACGAACAGCGCATCATCAAGGCCGGGATCATCCCCGCTGAACAGGTGCTGGCCAACGAGCAATACCAGTTGGCGATGCAGGGGCTGGACCTGCACCGCGACCTCTATTCCCACATCTCCGGCGTCGACCTCGTACGCGATGGTGACGGCACGTACTACGTGCTGGAAGACAACCTGCGTACGCCGAGCGGCGTCAGCTACATGCTCGAAGACCGCAAGATGATGATGCGCTTGTTCCCCGAACTGTTCGCCGCCCAGCGAATCGCGCCCATCGATCACTATCCCAACTTGCTGCTCGACACCTTGAAAAGCTCCAGCCCCCTGGATAACCCGAGCGTGGTTGTACTGACACCAGGTCGCTTCAACAGTGCGTTCTTCGAGCATGCGTTCCTGGCCCGTGAAATGGGCGTGGAACTGGTGGAGGGCGCCGACCTGTTCGTGCGCGATGACCGCGTCTTCATGCGCACCACCGACGGGCCCAAGGCGGTGGACGTGATCTACCGTCGTCTGGATGACGCGTTCCTTGACCCGTTGGCCTTCAACCCCGAATCCATGCTCGGTGTGCCGGGCCTGCTCGCGGCTTATCGCTCTGGCAATGTGGTATTGGCCAATGCCATCGGCACTGGCGTGGCGGATGACAAGTCGGTGTACCCCTTCGTCACCGAGATGATCCGTTTTTACCTGGACGAAGAGCCGATCCTGAAGAATGTTCCGACCTTCCAGTGCCGTAAGCCCGACGAATTGTCCCACGTGCTGGCCAACCTGCCGGACCTGGTGGTGAAAGAAACCCAAGGCTCCGGCGGCTACGGCATGCTGGTGGGCCCAGCGTCCACTGCGGCGGAAATCGAAGCCTTCCGCGCCCGGATCAAGGCCAAGCCCCACGCCTATATCGCCCAGCCGACCCTGTGTTTATCCACCTGCCCGACCTTTGTCGAAAACGGCATTGCGCCGCGTCATATCGACCTGCGCCCGTTCGTGTTATCCGGCAAGGAAACCCGTGTGGTCCCCGGCGGCTTGACCCGCGTGGCGTTGCGTGAGGGCTCGCTGGTGGTCAACTCGTCCCAGGGCGGCGGCACCAAAGACACCTGGGTGGTGGAGGACTGATGCCATGTTGAGTCGAACTGCCTCGGACCTGTACTGGATGTCGCGCTACCTGGAACGTGCGGAAAACCTCGCACGTATGCTCGATGTCAGCTATTCGCTGTCGCTGATGCCCCAGGACGGGCGCGGCGATGGCCTACACGAACTGGCCATGCCGCTGTTGATCACCGGCACCCTGGAGGATTACCACGAACGCCACGGCGAACTGCACGCCGAACGCTTGTTGCACTTCTTTGCGCTGGATGCTGCCAACCCCGCCAGCATCTACAGTTGTCTCGGCGCTGCGCGGGCCAGCGCCCATGCGGTGCGTGGGCGAATTACCGCCGACATGTGGGAAAACATCAACGCGACCTGGCTGGATATTCGCGATATCGCCCAACAGGGCTTGAGCCGCTATGGCATGAGCCGGTTCTGCGAGTGGGTCAAAGAGCGTTCCCATCTGTTTCGCGGCGCCACCTACGGCACCATCATGCGTAACGATGCATTCCGCTTCATTCGCCTGGGCACGTTTATCGAGCGTGCCGATAACACACTGCGCCTGCTGGACGCCCGCTATGAGATGGCCGGCGATCGCGCCGAAGCGGTCACCGATGGCACCGCCCACGCCTACTATCAGTGGAGCGCCTTGTTGCGTGCGCTGTCGTCGTTCGAGGCCTACACCGAGATCTATCGCGATGCCCCCGGCGCGCGGCAAGTGGCGGAGTTGCTGCTGTTGCGCGCTGATGTACCGCGCTCACTGCGTGCCTGCAGCGAAGAGATCGACCAGATCCTCGCCAGCCTGCCGGGCCTCAACGGTCGACCGGCCCAGCGCCTGGCCGCCGAGATGGACGCGCGCCTGCGCTTCACCGCCATCGATGAAATCCTCGAGGAAGGCCTGCACGCCTGGCTGACCGACTTTATCCCCTTGGTCCGCCAGTTGGGCGACGCCATCTACAGTTCCTACCTGGAGGCGGCATGAGACTCTCCATCAGCCACGAAACCACCTACCACTACGAAGACCAGGTACGTGCCAGCATCCAGTACCTGCGCCTGACGCCCCACGACAGCGAACGCCAGCACGTACTCAGTTGGCAACTCGACCTGCCGCGTCCGGTTCGCGCCCAAGTGGACCCGTTCGGCAACATCCTGCATGTGCTGACCCTGGATGAACCCCACGACGCCATCATCATTGGCGCCCGTGGCCAGGTGGACATCGACGAGTTACGCGAGGCCGAACATGAGAGCCAATCGGCGTTCCCATTCCTGCGGTGCACCCGTCTGACCGAACCCGACGAAGCCCTGCGCGGCTTTGCCGACCAGCAGTGCCACCAACGCCGTGACCGCACCGCGTTGATCGACCTGATGCACGCGCTCAACCAGGCGATGGTCTACACGCCAGGCGCCACCGAAGTCGACACCTGCGCTGCCCAGGCTTTCGCCGGTCGTGCGGGCGTGTGCCAGGACCACACCCACGCGTTCCTGGCGTGCGCGCGCAGCCTGGGGATTCCGGCGCGGTATGTGTCGGGGTATTTGTACTCGGAGGACAGCACGCACCTGGCCAGCCATGCCTGGGCCGAGGCATGGCTGGATGACGCCTGGTACAGCTTTGATGTGACCAACCAGCTCGCACGGCCGGAGCGGCATTTGAAGCTGGCGGTGGGGTTGGATTACCTGGATGCCTGCCCGGTGCGTGGGATGCGGCGGGGCGGTGGGCATGAGCAGATGCATGCCAAGGTGTTCGTGGCGCCGACGCCGGTGATCTCCGTCCAGCAGCAATAACCTGATCTTGTGGCGAGCGGGCTTGATGTGGCTAGCCCGCCAGCCACAAGGGTTCCTCACCCGATGATTAAGGCTGCTGCTTACGCCCCGCCATATGCTTCAAATACCCCACCAACAAATCCAGCTCGCCGTCCGGCAACACACTGGCAGCAAACGCCGGCATCTTCGCCTGCGGCCAATGCCGCAAGCTTTGCGGGTCACGGATATAGCGCTTGAGGAAATCACCACCGAAATACTCGGTGGGGTTATACGGAATGTTCAAGTCCGGCCCTACCTGCGCATCGCCGGCCCCGTTCAGCCGATGGCAAGCCAGGCAATTTTTCTGGAACAGCGCAAAGCCTTGGTTGATCGGGTCATTGGCTGCCAGCTTTGGATCCGGCAACAGTGCGGGAAAGCGCTCGGCAACCGTCTTCAACTGTTTGATCCCGGAGATCTGGAACGGCCACTGCTCAGGGCTGATGTGCCCGGCTTGCGGGTCGGTCCACACCAGGTAGAAGGGCCCTGCACTCGGTTTGCCTTCCGCCAGCGCAGGCCATGGCTGGGCAGGATCTTCCACCGCCAGCCAGGCGCGTGATCCGTGGGTTTCCAGCAGCGGCGCAGCAGTGAGTTCGGCAGCGAAACCATCCAGGGCAACGGCCTGCAAGTGGCTTTCAGGTTTCAGTCCCGGTAGGAGCGCGGCCAAGGGCACTGCGCGATAACTCATGGTGCGCTTGTAGGAAACGTCATCGACAATCTGCACCGTTTGCGCCTGCGGGTGCTTGAGCAGATCAGCGGTCTGCCACGTCTTGTGGGTATGGTCGAGTTCGATGGTCAATTGTGCTGCCGAAGCGGGAAGCGCGATCAGCAAGGCGAAGAGGGCGAAGATCGATTTCAAGAGGCAGGCCCGGTGTAAGGTGGCGATGGCGCTCACGATACCGGAAATCGGCGCGCAAAAAGACAGCCCCTGCAGGACCGCTATGCGCAATGTCCCGGCAGGTGCTGCCAAAAGCTGCAAACCCGGTGCTGTGAAGGCACGGAATGTGGGCGTTGAGGGGTCACCCAATGACCTTGGTCAAGTTGGGCAAGATCAGAATCAGTGTGGTGGCGAACAGAATGAGTCCCGCCTGACGTACTTTCGAATGTTTGAACATGGCTGACTGCCTTTTGTTGTTATTCCTGAGCGTCAAATGCGTGCCGGTTTTATTTCAGTATGGCGAGATGACGTGTCGCTTTTCTTACAGCCGCTCCAGCAAAACCCGGCAGTGGCTTCCTACTGATTCAACCTTAGAGCCCTCGTTCTTCGTGGCTTAGACTCATTTCATATCAGCTAATAAGCATTTCAGCCAAAAAAGGCATGAGGCATATCGCCATCTTGGCGCCAATGCCTTGGCTAGACAGCTAAAACGATTAACCCGGCGTTTAGCTTAGGAGACTACCGTTCGTCCGAGCGAGGGGGTCAAAAGCAATGAGCGCATCCGTCATTGAAACCGTGTCAATCGGGCCTAAGGTAGAGGCACACATGCACAGCGGTTCGAGGACGTCATGACCCAAGCTTTGATCTTTGATGCGATACGCACGCCCCGTGGCAAAGGCAAGGCCGACGGTGCCTTGCACAGCGTCAAGTCGGTGAACCTGGTGGCTGGCCTGCTCACGGCGCTGGCCCGGCGCAGCGACCTCGACACCCACCAAGTAGACGACATCGTGCTCGGTTGCGTAACGCCGATAGGCGACCAGGGCGCCGACATCGCCAAGACCGCTGCCCTGGTGGCGGACTGGGACATCAGCGTCGCCGGTGTGCAGATCAACCGCTTCTGCGCGTCGGGCCTGGAAGCCGTCAATTTGGGTGCGATGAAAGTGCGTTCCGGCTTCGAAGACCTGGTGGTAGTCGGTGGCGTTGAGTCCATGTCCCGCGTGCCCATGGGCAGTGACGGTGGCGCGTGGGTGCTCGATCCGCAGACCAATATGCACAGCCACTTCACTCCCCAGGGCATCGGCGCGGACCTGATCGCCACTCTGGAAGGGTTCACCCGTGAAGACGTCGACACTTTCGCCCTACATTCCCAACAGAAAGCGGCCAGGGCGCGGGCAGACGGTACCTTCAATAAATCGCTGATCGCGGTGCAGGACCAGAACGGCATCGTGCTGCTGGACCATGACGAATTCATTCGCGGCGACTCGACCTTGGAAGGCTTGGGCAAGCTCAAGCCCAGCTTCGAAATGATGGGGCAGATGGGTTTTGATGCCACCGCGCTGCGGGTCTACAGCCATGTGGAGCGCATTCAGCATGTGCACACACCGGGCAACAGCTCCGGCATCGTCGATGGTGCGGCGTTGATGTTGATCGGCTCTGAGGCCAAGGGCCGCGAGCTGGGCCTGCAACCCCGTGCGCGTATCGTCGCCACGGCGGTCACCAGTACTGACCCGACCATCATGCTCACCGGCCCCGCGCCCGCGACGCGCAAGGCCCTGGCCAAGGCCGGGTTGCGCGTTGAAGACATCGACCTGTTCGAAGTCAACGAAGCCTTTGCCTCGGTGGTGCTCAAGTTCATCAAGGACATGGGCATCGACGCGGCGCGAGTCAACGTGAATGGCGGCTCCATCGCCATGGGCCATCCGCTGGGCGCCACCGGTTGCGCCATCCTCGGCACCTTGCTCGACGAACTGGAAGTGCGCCAGCAGCGCTACGGCCTGGCCACCCTGTGTGTCGGCGGTGGCATGGGCATCGCCACCATTATCGAACGCCTCTGAGCCCAAGGAATCAGTCATGACCCAAGCCATTCGTTACGAAAAAGGCCAGGACGGCATCGTGGTGCTGACCCTCGACATGCCCGGCCAGAGCGCCAACACCATGAACGGCGCTTACCGCGAGGCCATGGCGGCCACGGTGCAGCGTCTGGAAGCGGAAAAGGATGACCTTGCGGGCGTGGTGATCACCTCGGCCAAGAAGACATTTTTTGCCGGCGGCGACCTCAATGAATTGATCAAGGTCGACAAAGCCCACGCCAAGGATTTCTATGACGGCGTGCTGGTGCTGAAAGGGCAACTGCGTCGCCTGGAAACCCTCGGCAAACCCGTGGTCGCCGCGATCAATGGTGCGGCGCTGGGGGGCGGCTGGGAGATTTGCCTGGCGTGTCATTACCGCGTGGCGCTGGACGAGAAATCGGTGCAGCTTGGCCTGCCGGAAGTCACCTTGGGCCTGCTGCCGGGCGGTGGCGGGGTGGTGCGTATGGTGCGCATGCTCGGGCTGGAAAAGGCTTTGCCGTATCTGCTGGAAGGCAAGAAAGTACGGCCGCAACAGGCGCTGCAAGCCGGGCTGGTGAATGAGCTGGCGGCGGATCGCGATGAGCTGCTGACCAAGTCCCGTGCCTGGATCCTGGCCAATCCGGACGCCAAGCAACCGTGGGATAACAAGGGCTACCAGATCCCCGGCGGTACACCGTCGAGTCCAAAAGTTGCGCAGATGCTGGCGATTGCGCCTTCGATTTTGCGCAGTAAGACCCAGGGCTGTTTCCCCGCGCCGGAGAAAATCCTCTGCGCCGCCGTCGAAGGCGCCCAAGTGGATTTTGACACCGCGCACCTGATCGAAACCCGTTATTTCACCGAACTGGTGACGGGGCAGGTGGCGAAGAACATGATCGGCACCTTCTGGTTCCAGCTCAATGAGATCAACGCAGGCCGTTCGCGGCCGCAAGGTTTCGCACCCTATGTCACGCGCAAGGTCGGCGTGCTCGGTGCAGGCATGATGGGCGCAGGCATCGCTTACGTCAGCGCCAGCGCGGGAATTGAAGTGGTGCTCAAAGACATCAACCTGGCGGCTGCGGAGAAGGGCAAGGCGCATTCGGCGGCGTTGCTGGACAAGAAAGTCAGCCGTGGGCAACTGACCGCTGAACAGCGGGAAACCACCTTGGCGCGGATTCTTCCTACGGCCAGCGATGACGACCTGGCCGGTTGCGATCTGATCATCGAAGCGGTGTTCGAAGACCGCGCACTCAAGGCCAAGGTCTCCGCCGCTGCGCAAAACGTGGTCGGCGCCGACGCCGTGATTGCCTCCAACACTTCCACCTTGCCCATCAGCGGCCTGGCCACGGCGGTGCCGGATCAAGCCAAGTTCATCGGCCTGCACTTCTTCAGCCCGGTGGACAAGATGCCCCTGGTCGAAATCATCAAGGGCGCGCATACCAGCGACGCAACCCTGGCCCGAGGTTTCGATTTCGTCCTGCAAATCAAGAAAACCCCGATTGTGGTCAACGACAGCCGTGGCTTCTTCACTTCGCGAGTGTTTGGCACCTTTACCAACGAAGGCATCGCCATGCTGGGTGAGGGCGTGGCCGCGCCGATGATCGAGACCGAGGCGCGCAAAGCCGGCATGCCGGTGGGGCCGTTGGCGGTGTCGGATGAAGTGTCCCTCAGCCTGATGAGCCATATCCGACAGCAGACGGCCAAGGATCTGCAGGCGGAAGGCAAGGTTGTGCCGACGCATCCGGCGACAGCAGTCATCGATCTGTTGGTCAACGAATACAAGCGCGTGGGCAAGGCGGCGGGGGGCGGTTTTTATGAATATCCCAATGGCGGGCAGAAATACCTGTGGCCAGAGCTGAAAAGCCGCTTTGAACGGCCCGACCAACGTATCTCGCCCCAGGATGTGCGCGACCGCCTGCTGTTCATCCAGGCCATCGAGACCGTGCGTTGTGTGGAGGAGGGCGTGTTGATGTCCACGGCGGACGCGAACGTGGGGTCGATCTTCGGCATTGGTTTTGCGGCCTGGAGCGGCGGCGCGTTGCAGTTCATCAACCAATATGGGCTGAACGACTTCATTGCCCGCGCCCGCTACCTGGCCGAGCAATATGGCGAACGCTTCGCGCCACCGGCGTTACTGCTCGAAAAAGCGGCGCAAGGTGACACGTTCAGGTGATTAAAGGGGGCTTGCCTTGAAGGGGTATTTCAAGGCAGGCTCTGGGGTGTGCAATATTCCCATCACCGTGTCAGGTATTTTTTATGTCGCTACGCGTCTGTATCCTGGAAACCGATATCCTGCGTCCAGGCTTGATCGATCAATACCAAGGGTACGGGCAGATGTTCAAGCGCCTGTTCGCCAAGCAGCCGATTCCCGCCGAGTTTGTCGTGTACAACGTGGTGAACGGCGAATACCCGCCGGACGATGAAGTATTCGATGCCTACCTGGTGACCGGCAGCAAGGCCGACTCCTTTGGCACCGACCCGTGGATCCAGACCCTCAAGACCTACCTGCTCGAACGTTACGAACGCGGCGACAAGCTGCTCGGCATCTGCTTCGGTCACCAACTGCTGGCGCTGTTGCTCGGCGGCAAGACCGAACGCGCCGGCCAGGGCTGGGGCATGGGCATCCACGACTACAAGCTCGATGCCAAGACGCCGTGGATGAGCCCCGAAGTGGAAGAACTGACGCTACTGATCAGCCACCAGGACCAGGTCACCACACTGCCGGAGAATGCCACGGTCATCGCCTCCAGCGCCTTTTGCCCGTTCGCCGCGTACCACATCGGCGACCAGGTCCTGTGTTTCCAGGGGCACCCGGAATTTGTCAGCGACTATTCCCGCGAGTTGCTGGAGATTCTTCAGACGACGTTGGGCGAAAAGGTCTACACAAACGGCGTGGCCAGCCTTGAGCGCGACCACCACGGTGCCACCGTGGCGGAATGGATGATGCGTTTCGTCGCGCACAAGCCCGAGGCCCAGGTTTAAAGCCAGCCCGAACGCTTGAAACTGGCCCACAGGCTGGTGCAACCCACCGCAATAAACCCGAGCACCGCAAAATAGCCGTAGTGCCATTGCAGCTCGGGCATGTTCTGGAAGTTCATCCCGTAAATCCCCGCCACTGCGGTGGGGAACGCGAGGATCGCCGCCCATGCGGCGAACTTGCGCTGCACCACGCTCTGGCGCGATGCCTCCAGCAGCACACCGATTTCGATGGTCTGGCTGGCGATATCGCGCAGGGTGGTCAGGTCTTCCATCTGCCGCGTCACGTGGATCTGCACATCACGAAAGTACGGGCGCATGTTCTTGTCGATAAACGGAAAGCTGAGCTTCTGCAGCTCCTGGCTGATCTCCACCATCGGCGCCACATAACGCTTGAGCCGCAACACGTCGCGACGCAGGCCGTGAATCTTCTGGATATCCCGCTCGCTCAACGAACTGCACAGCACATTACGCTCCAACTCATCGATCTCGGCATGGATCGCTTCGCTCACCGGCTGGTAGTTCTCGGTGACGAAATCCAGCAGCGCATAGAGTACGAAATCTTCCCCATGCTCCAGCAACAGTGGCCGCGCCTCACAGCGCTGGCGCACAAAGCCGTAGGACGCTGAGTGACCGTTGCGTGCAGTGATGATGTAGCCATTGCCGGCGAAGATATGCGTCTCGATAAACTCCAGCTTGCCGTTCTCGCGCACCGGTGAATAGGTGACGATAAACAGCGCATCGCCGAAGGTTTCCAGCTTGGGGCGGCTGTGTTTTTCCAGGGCGTCTTCGATGGCCAATTCATGCAGGTTGAACTGGCGTTGCAGGTTGGCCAGTTCCTGGGCGTCGGGCTCTTCCAGGCCGATCCACACAAAGTGGTCGGGTTTGGCGGCCCAGGCCGCGCCTTCATCGAGGGTGATATCCGTGACTTTCTTACCGGCGCTATAAACGGCGGCCGCAACAACTCTACCCATGGTGCTGATCGCTTCTTATTGGGAGGACAGGTGTTGGGCAGCTTAGCCTGAATGGCGTTCCGTCGTAGCGGCAAGCTTTTTTGTGGTGAGCGAGCTTGCTCGCGCTGGGGTGCGAAGCGCCCCCCGACAATCTTCAGACAGCCCGCAACTCGCGGTCCATCTGCGCGATGCATTCATCCATCTGCGCATGACACGCCTGCATCAACGCCGGGATGTCATCCGCAGTCATCCCAGTGGTAGGAATCGGCGGCAACGACCGTATGAGCACATCCCCACTGTTCCAGCGATTGAGCTGCATGTGAGTGACGTAATTGCTGACGCACACCTGCACAATCGGCACACCGGCCGCAATCGCCATATGGAACGCGCCTTTCTTGAACGGCAGCAAACCCTTGCCCAGATTGCGCGTGCCTTCGGGGAACACCCAGATCGACGTGTCTTCGTGCTGCAAAGTGTGCGTCGTGGTGAGCATCGCGCGGCGCGCCTTGTGCGCATTGCCTCGGTCGATCAGCACGTTGCCCGCCAGCCAGAACAACTGGCCGAACAGCGGCACCCATTTCAGGCTTTTCTTGGCGATACACACGGTGCGGTAAGGCACCACGTTGCCGAACACAAACAGGTCATAGTTGGACTGGTGATTGGCGATGATCACGCAGGTGCCAGGCTTGTTGCGCAGCGAGTCCACATCGGTGTTCACGTTCAGCCGCAGAATCCACATGGCCGGGAGCGCGTAGAGGCGAGCACACAGGCGACTGTTGTCCGGATTGAATGGCCGACACAGACCGACCAGCACGCCCAGTATACCGGCGAGCATAAAGTGCAGGCCCATCAACAACATACGCAGCAAAAAAAGCATCGACACGGCCTATCCGGACAAAAGGTGGCGCAGTGTACGGATGTGCACTGTATTCGGCAATTACCCCTGTAGAGGTAGGAGATAGCCGATGTTTAAGCGCATGTTTCGATATCTACCGGCACGGGCAGGCTAGAGCGGCTAAGGATGATTCGGATTTATTTGTAAGAAAAAGCCCGACTCAAGGTCGGGCTCTGGTGTATCAGGCGTAGGGCTTAGCTCAGGATATGTCCCTGGTCCTGAATGATTGCATCGTCCAGGGCTTCCAGCAGCTCTTTACGCACCTTCAACTTGGTGTGCTTGTGGGCATTCATGTTCAGCTTCTTCAACTGACGCGCCGCCTCCAGCGCCGCCGCATGCAATTCCTCCGGTGCTACCACCTTGTCGAGGAAGCCGGCTTGCAATGCGCCTTGCGGGTCAAACATCTCGGCATTGATCACCGAACGATGGAACGCCGACTTACGCAGACGATCCCGCGCCAGCTCGATCCCAGCGTGGTGCATG
Source organism: Pseudomonas sp. DWP3-1-3b3 (assembly GCF_049896305.1). Taxonomy (NCBI): domain Bacteria; kingdom Pseudomonadati; phylum Pseudomonadota; class Gammaproteobacteria; order Pseudomonadales; family Pseudomonadaceae; genus Pseudomonas; species Pseudomonas sp. DWP3-1-3b3. The sequence goes on from NZ_JAFCUA010000003.1 coordinate 61,663, forward strand.
GTCATGCCAATTGCCACCTCGTTCAGGCCGATGCTGAACGGGCCTTCCACACCAATCCGATAATCCGCCGACAACAGCAGGAACGCACCCTTGGCCACCGCATGCCCAGGGCACGCCACAATCACCGGGAACGGGTGCGACAACAGACGACGCGCCAAGGTCGAACCGGACGTCACCAGGCCGATCGCCTCTTTAGGGCCGGCGGTCATCACCTTCAAATCATAACCCCCCGACAAAATCCCCGGCGTGCCGGTGATCACCACCACCGCCCGGTCCTTCTCGGCCTGATCCAGCGCTTCATTAAAGGCACTGACCACCGCCGGAGAAATGGCATTCACCTTGCCGTTGCTCAAGGTCAGGGTCGCGATACCGTCTTCGAGGTGGTAGGCAATCAACTCACTCATGACGCGGTTCCTTGTAGGATTTGTTATAGAAGGCTTGTTAATAGCAGTGCATGCGCAGACGTTACCCACCACGCCCGCCCCGGTAAAGCGCCGTGACTGACTACCCAGTCAGACTTTTCCCGAAGACAGGCGTTGGGAAAGCCTGGGGCAGGGCGCAATCGCCGCCCCAGACCCATCCCGCCGATGCCTGAGAATGGCACAATCACCGCCCCTTGCCGGGCGCGGATCGGCATAACCGGCTAACCGCATGAAAATTCTGAAAAAAACCTTTGCCATCAGAAAGGCTTTCGACTACATTAGCGCGCCTCGACAGACTGAACTGGTTTGACGAGATACGGTGAAGTGTCCGAGTGGCTTAAGGAGCACGCCTGGAAAGTGTGTATACAAGAAATTGTATCGAGAGTTCGAATCTCTCCTTCACCGCCACATTCGATGTAAACAAAACCCCTGGTTTCGAGAGAAACCAGGGGTTTTGTAGTTTCTGGGGTTCGAAAATCTCACCTTTATCGAATCACGCGCTTGGCATATCCATGCGTCGCCCTATGACATCCAGCAAATCACACCCATCGCGCAGCGGGATCGAGCACAGCAAGGCAAAGTCGCTGAGTACAACCGCATCACTACTGATTTCACTGCGAAGCGCAAGGTTCTCAAGCACCTGCGTCACGGCACGGAGTCGATAGTTCGCGGCGTCGAGGAGGATTTCCAGTGGGACGGTTGTGTCGACAAAAAGAGCAGGGGTCGCGCTGTCGTTGCTGGTGAGGGCCATGAATTGGTTCATGTGTGACTCCATTGGACAATTGTAGGAAACAACGACGTTTGAAAATTACGTCGTTCGCGTTCCGTCTTGACTGTCATCGAGTCGCCAAACCCGGTCGCCATGTGGGCAACGGGGCGACTGTAGTCTCGGGCATTTTGAAATGGGAGGGCGCTCATTCCGGATTGCTTGTAGGACGTTGCCCTAAATCATTCCCTCGATCTTCGTGCCCATGATTTTAGTTGCTGAAAATGCGATTGTGGCTGGCGCGAGTTCCGACAAAAGGTGCTGTTCCATTACTAGCAAGCATCGCATCTCAAAGGTGAAGCCCATTCCTGGCAAGCATGCTCTTGAGATCGAGTGGGATGACGGTAAGCGGTTTACTGTTGATCTTATCGATCATATAAATACTTTTCTGGCTCTTGAACCACTACGGGATTTGGTGCTGTTCGGTCGAGTTAAGGTCGGGAAGTGGGGGGTAGATGTGAACTGGACTCGGGAGCTAGAGCTTCCTGCTGCCACGCTGCATCGCCTAGCGATGAAACAGGCTGACTAGCAATCAATCGATATGTCATTTCACGTTGCAGGAAATTCAAGTGTGATCGCTCGTAGGAGCCAACTTTAAGACATCTTCACTTTATTGCAGGAGGAAAAGTTGATGGGGCTTTCGCTGCGTGTTTACTGCTACGACCCTTCAGGACAGCTGTACTCGGTGCCAGAAACGGTGGCATCGGCGATGATAGGAGTTGCAGTGGGTAAGGGTGTTGCCGTTCCTCGTTTCGCAAGATGCACGGTCAGGTTTGCGCAATTTATCGTTGAGTTGCAGGACCGCAAGCCCGTTAGTATCTCCATGGAAAACTACTACGTACTTCGCTTTGACAGCAATGGTGTGGCCGATTCGGAGCGTTATCTTCGAGAAACGTTAGAAATGAGGGACTCTCTGTTCGGCGACAAGATGGTCGCTGGGGTAATTGATGCGAGAGGTATATTTGCGACTCGGGGTCGTGGGTGGAGCCCTACGGCAACGGAGAAAATCAAGCTCAATCAGGCAGTGTTTGGCGAAGTGAAAGTACCTCGACTGCCAAAGCTAGCACTGTGTGCAACTGATGCACGCATCTGGCAGGCAACATAAATCGGGTGGCGGGAATGTTGGTTGAATGGAGCTTGTAAATGTAGGCATGCCCTCTGATTAAAGTAGTCCATTTCCCAAACGCTAAAAACACCCCAGTACGCGTCTTACCTCACCTGTAACGCCTTCCTATAGTCGTGCACCTCACTCACTGGGAAGTGTCACGCGATGCAGGGACCCTATGCATTTATCAATGAGCGGCCACAGCCTTACCCACTGCTCAAGCTCAGTCTTTCTCTCAATCTTCATACTCAAACAAAGTTTGACATCCTCAACCATCACATCCGTAACACCGTGGTATTGCCGGGGCAGCTAGTGATCATGGGGGATAGTCGCACGGCGTCGTGTACCGCCGAAGAAGCGCAGTTGATGCGCTCGGCGCAAAACATAAACCATGACTTGCTGGCGCATTCCGCCATTGATGGTTTTTTGATCAAAAACTACGATCAGTTGCAGGCCATCATGTCCCATGCTTCTCTCGGCATCGGCAGTGCCAGCAGCGCATGGAGCAAGCATCTGGCGCAAATCGAGCAGACCCTCATGGAAGTCGAGCAGTTGCATAAGAAGTACATGAGGAAGGGCAGCATGGGGGCGCGGGGGGAGTTTTTAATTAAACGCAGAGCGCTTTTTGCACGGTTGGAAACACAGCTCTCGGGGATGGCGCGCTTAGGCTCGGGTTTGAAAAACGAAACATCGATAAAAAAGATGCTGGGTATTTCCAGCAAGAGTTACTGGCACCACGGAGAAATTCGTGGGTATGAGGAGAGGGTCAAACGAGTCGCCAAGGCTTCACAGATTTTGAAGAAGGGTACCTATATTGGTATTGCACTGGATGTTGGGGCGGCGGCGCTGGAGATTACAGAGGCGTGCACCATAGAGCGGGAGCAGGAGTGCACACGAGCGCAATATGTTGAAGGGGGCAAGCTCCTGCTCGGCGCTGGTGGTGCATACGCAGGTGGTTCAACAGGTGCCACTCTCGGCATAGGCGCTTGTGCGATTGTTTTCGGCATACCTACCGCGGGGGCCGGGGCCTTGGCCTGTGCAATTGTAGGCGGCGCTGCGGGCGCCTTAGCTTTAGGTTCAGCCGGGAGTGTTATGGGCGAAGTCGGCGGTACATTTATCTATAAAACCTGGAAAGAATAAATGGCCCTTTTACATCTCGGTCTCTTCTCATCAGTTCTTATGCTACTCAGTATCCCGCTAACATTCTTCGCCATGTTCAAAAAACTCGACGCTGCGGAAAGCTATGTGGAGCACACCGACTATGTCATCGGGCACAAGAAAACCCTTCGTTTCGCTCCATTCGAAGGACGGGCCTCACGCGTCGTTGCCATGGCTATCATCATTCTAATTCCCAAAGTACTGCAGTGGAGACGTTTGGTACGGGTTGAGGACGTTCAAAAAATCCCAACGCATCTCAAGTTCTGGATGGTCTTTCCGACAACAGTTGCGCTCATATCGAGTATCGGCATGGTTATCAGCTGGCTTTTTTTAGATCCTGAATTGCTTTAGACAAGGGCGACGTTCTGTCGCCCATTCCGTCAATCGCCTCAAGCCCGCACATACACCCAAGCCCTCAACCCCGAAGCCAACCCCACCTCCACCCGCTTGTAATCCGCCACTTCATACGCATCCGCCGCCGCTAATTCCTGCTCCGTAATCTGAAACACCATCCCCTCAACCCTGGCGTCTGCCTGCGTACTCGGCGCCACAATCGGATGATGCGTCTTGCCACTGCTCGCCAGCACGTCCGGGTCAGTGATCTCTACCCAGCTCTGCGAGTAACCCAGCATCGCATCCTGCTGGCCGGTCAGTTCGCGGCCGAAGTTGGCCAGTTGTACGGATTTGTCTTGCAGCGTGCCGTAGGAAAACAACAGTACGGGGTGTTCGGTGGAGCGGTTCATTGCAGTTCCTTAAGCGAGGAGGTCTTCGTAGAAAGCGCCGTAGGGTTTGCTCGGATGGGCGATCTGGATTTCGAGGATCCACAGCCCGGCATTCGGGTAGTGCTCGAAATCCCCCAGGTCGCCGCCGCGGTGGATGGCGTGGGGGAAGTCGCTGACGCGGTGGCCCTTGATGTCGAGGTTGAGGTGCCAGCCCATGGCCTGGGCTTGTGCTTCGGCGTAGCGGTAAAGCTCGAGACCCACGACTTGGTCGTTTTTCCAGCGGGCTTGTACGCGGTCGAACAGCTCTTTGGCGGCGCTGGCGCAGGCGAGCATGTCTGGGTCGTTGCCGGTGGCGAAGGTGGCGCCGGCATCGCCTTCGTGGCCTTGCCAGACGGCGCCCATGTCGATGAAGAAGATGTCGTTGTCGCCCAGCACCGGGTCGCCGTCGGAGCGTTGTTTGAAGGTCTTGAGGGTGTTGGCGCCAAAGCGCACCAGCAGTGGGTGCCAGATGCGCTGCATGTCGAGATCGGCGAGGACTTGCTTGCCCAGGTCGCGGGCTTCGGATTCGCGCATGCCGGGGCGGATACGTTGGGCGAGTTGTTCGATGGCTTGCCAGGTCATGGCCTGGGCGTAGCGCATGGAGTCGATGCTGTAGGCGGCGCCCACGGCTTCTTTGGGTTGTGCGGACACCGGCTTTTCCTCGGTTTGAAGTGGGTTTATCGCTATTCCTTTTACTATATAGCGGTGTAATGGCAAAGGGCTTATGGAAACGCTGGAGAAGCTTTCCACGCTTTGTTAAGGTCGCCGCCTTTCCGATACAGCCATTCAGAGGGATCTAAATGCACCCGGTACTTCGCAAGACATTCGGCGGGCTTTCTGCCCAGTACTACATCCGCAACTTCCTGTTCGGGCTGATTTTTCCCGTGCTGATCTATACCGCGCTGACCCATTCGAAAACCGGTGTGTTCACACTGGGCGCGCTGCTCTATTGCGTGGTCAACAGCCTGCTTTATCCCTACGCGCGCTTCGTTTACGAAAGCATCATGGATTACATTTTTGGCAACAACGTGTTCTTTGTGAATGCCATTCTGATGTTGACCGTCAAGGTGTTCACCATGGCGATCTGCTGGGCCATGGCGGTTTTCATTGCGCCTATTGGGCTGGCGTATCTGTACTTCCATCATAGCCGTGCGGCGAATCGAGCCTGATTCGATGTTGCGTAGTGCATAGACTGTGGCGAGGGAGCAAGCTCCCTCGCCACAGGTACGTGGTCAGATATGTAGCCAGGCAAGGCTCCCCAGTAAGACTGCGGCGCCACCTGCGGTGTACGACATCCGCTTCAACCACTCCCGCCGCGTCAGCAAGGTAATCGCCGCCAACGAAATCGCGATCTGGATCGCGGTCATCGCCTGGGCCCAGCGATGATGCTGGTGCAGCGCCTGCTCTGATTTTTCATCCCATTGCTTTGACGTGGCTTCAAGCTTCTCGGCCTGTTTGCGCACGTCCTCCTTCTGGCTCTTGTAGCGCTCGATTTCTTCCTTGTAATGCACCGCGTCCACACCGGGAATGTGCGTGGCCAGTTCCGCGAGGTTTTGCCGGCTGGATTTGGCCTGGTAGTAATTCCACTGGTTGGCGGCTTCGGTCTTGAAGATGGCGGCGTTGTTCTTGTCCATCGCCGCTTCGCTTTCGGTGGAGCCGGCCTGGTAGCTGAGCATGGCGCCGAGGGTGGCCATGAGGGCGGTCATCACGGCAATGCGGCTGGCGAAATTGTCGCCACGGCCGTGGGCGTGTTCGGTGGTGTGTTCGATGTGTTTTTCGTGGGGGCTGGGGACTTCGAAGGCTTCGGACATGGGGGCGTCTGTGAAGGGATTGTGGGAATCTGATTCTTCACCAGTGAAGCTGTCTCAAGCCTGTACGTAACGCTTGCGGGCATTGTGAAGTTTGGCTCGAAGGGGCATGCAGATTCGGCCTCTACTGGGAGAATGAGGCGGCGCTGATACTGGGGTGGTTCGTTCATTCAGAGGATTGGCTTTCATGACTTCATCCAATGCAAAACCTGTCTGGTTTATCACTGGCTGCTCCACGGGTTTCGGTCGCTACCTGGCGTTGCACACCCTCAGCCTCGGCTACCCCACCGTCGTCACCGCCCGCGATCCGCAACAGGTGCAGGACATCGTTGCCGACTACGCCGACCACGCCCTGGTGCTGGCGTTGGACGTGACCGACCCGGCCCAGGTTCGTGAGGCGGTGAAAGCTGCCGAAGATCACTTCGGGCATATCGATGTGCTGGTCAACAATGCTGGCATCGGTTACTTCGGTTCGTTCGAAGAGAGCGAGCTGGACGAAGTGCGCCGCATGTTCGAGATCAACGTCTGGGGCCTCAGCGATGTCACCCGCGCCGCGCTGCCGGGCATGCGTGCGCGGCGTTCCGGTACCGTGGTGAATGTGTCGTCTGTGGGCGGGATCATGGCCTACCCGACACTGAGCTTCTACAACGCCAGCAAGTTTGCGGTGGAAGCGATTTCCGAGTCGTTGTCCCAGGAGGTCGCGCCGCTGGGCATCAAGGTGCTGTTGGTGGAACCGAGCGGTTTCCGCACCGACTGGGCTGGGCGTTCCGCCAACGAAGCGCCTCACGCGATTGCTGATTACCACGCCACCGCTGGCGCGCGCACGGCGTTGTTGCGCAGCATCGACGGCAAACAAGCGGGTGACCCGATGCGTGCGGCGATTGCCATCGTCAATGCCGTGGAGGCCGACCAACCGCCACTGCGTTTGCTGCTGGGCAAGGCAGCGCTGGCCAATGCGCGGACCAAGGTGGAAGCCTTGAGCAAGGACTTTAATGCGTGGGCTTCAGTGACTGAAGGGGCGGATTTTCCAGAGTAGCGCTCTATAGCTCCAATTGACTGGTGTTGATGCCAAACGCCCTGGCAACTTCTTCCTGTGTCAGGTTCAGGTGTTCGTGCCAGGCGCGGATAGGCGTCGCGCCATCTACCAGGCGGTTGCGTGTTATGAACCCCCTCACTTCGCAAACACCACCGGCACGGTAAACCGCGTCTTGCTGCCCTCCGGCGGGCGTGGCACCGGGGAGGCGCGGTTGATCATGTCCAGCGTTGCTGTGTCCAGTTCGGTAAAACCGGCGGAGCGTACGATGCTGGCGCTGAGTACCTTGCCGTTGCTGTCGATTTCAAAGCGCAGATACGCCACGCCCCGGTCGCCTCGATCGCGGGCGTTTTGCGGGTAGCGTTTGTAGCGTTCCAGGTGGGCCAGCAGCTCGGCTTCCCATTGCACCTTTTGTGCGGGGTCGGCGGAGCCTCTTGAGGATTGATTTGCGGCGGTGGTGTCGGCCGGGTGTGTATCCAGCTTGGGCGGTGCCGTGGTGGCTGAAGGTGCCGGTTGTTCATCCTGCTTTTTCGGTGCCGTCTCGAACTCGGCGGCGTGTTCCGGCGCGGACGAATAGGTGCCCTGGGCGGTGTCCTTGAGCGGCGATGTTGCGGTTTTTGCGACACTCGGCCGGGTTGCCGCCACCACCTTCCTGGGTACTTCCCTTGGCGGTTTTTCCGACGGCGTATTCAGCTGTTTCTGTACCACTTTGTCCGGTGCCACTTGCAGGTCTTCTTCCACCGCTTGGGCGACTGGGGCGGCCGCCAATTCGATCATCATCGCCGCTGGAGCAGCTTCGGCCACCGTTACGCTGGGCGTATGCAACCACCAGGCGATAAGGCCGGCGTAGACGCTCAGGGTGATCAGCGTGGCAACGCTCCACAAGGCTTTGCGTGGCGGGTTGAGGTAGTCGGGAGCAGTCTTGGCAATCATGGGGGCATCAATAGGGATCAACGTAAAACGGGATGCCGAACAAGGGCATCCCGCAATTCAATACAACGGTCAGGTCAGAACTTGACGGTCAGCCCCGTACGCAACGTTCGCCCCGGCGCGGGCATGAAGCTTTGGGCCAGCGGGTCCAGGTAATAGACGTTGGTGAGGTTCTGTACCGAGAAATCCAGCTGGGTGCCTTTGACGATTTCGAAACTGGCAAACAGGTCGTAGATCGCTGACTTGCGGTAGTACATCTGGTTCGTGGTGATGCCGTTGTTCCAGGACTTGTCCAGTTTGGCGGTGGGCGCGCTGTTGTAGACCATGCGTCCGCCGAGAACGAGGCGGTTGTCGAACCAGCGGCTGCCCAACGTGGTGTTCACTGAATACTTGGGCGGGTTCTGAGTGTTGGTATAGGAACCGGGGAAGCCGCCGTCCACGCAATTGGGGGTGGAGGGGTTGTCTTCTTCGCGCAGTTTCTTCGCGATGTCCGGCGCGCAGGTCTTGGCATTCAGGTAGTAGGTGGCGGAGATGTCAGTGAACACCCGGCCCATGTCGTAGCTGGTTTGCAACTCGATGCCCTTGACCGTGAAACTGTCGACGTTCTGCAGGTTGCCGGCAAAGATGTCGGTGTAGTCTCGGGTGATGTAGTTTTCGATCTCGTTGTTGAAGTACGCGAGTTTGGCCGCGGCGGTATCGCCGTCAATCAGTACGCTGTTTTGCAACGTACTGGCGCCGAATTCCCAATTCTTGCTGCGCTCGGGCTTGATGCCATCGGTCGGCACGGCGGCCGTGAACAGGCCCAGGGTCGACTCGAACAGGCTCGGCATGCGCACACCTTCGTTGTAGTTGAGGTAGACGAAGCTGTTGTCGGTCAGGTTAAGCTTTGCGCCGAAGGACGGTGCGAACGCCTGGTCCTGCCGTTCAATGGGCGGCGCGAAGGTGTAGCTGGTCGGTTTGCGGTCCGGGCCGAACGTGGCCGGGCTGGCCTTGCGGTTGTGGTCCTTGCTGCTGAACTCGCTGTAACGACCGCCTGCGGTCAAGGTCAGTCGCTTGATCGGTGACCATTCAAGCGATGTCACCAGGCTGCTTTCCTCACGTTCGCCGCTGCGGATGAAGCGGTTCTTTTGCAGGTCCGACAGCAGCACCGGCGAGTTGTCATCGGGGCCCAGGTCTTCGGTCTGGTAGGAACCGCCGTAGGTCCAGGCGAACTTGCCTGCGCGGGTGTCGAAACGCGAGGTGTTGCTCAGGTCCACGCCCCAGCGCTTGTCTTTGGTGCGGTTGCGCAGGGCGTCCTTGTAGGTATCGCCGAGCGGGTCGGCATCGTCTTCATGGCCGTAGAGCGGCGTGACCGTGACCAGGCCATTGAAGGCTTCGCTCTGGGCTTTGGTGGCCCAGACGTTTGCGCTCAAATCCACCAACGGATTGTCTTCGGGCTTGTAGGTGTAGCGCGCGGTGTAGGCGTTGATGCGCATGCTGCCCGGGTCCCATTGCGGCACGCTGCCGCTGGTATTGCGGATGACCTGCGACGGCATCACTTCGCCGTAATGGCCATCGGTGTAGCGGTAGGTCAGCTCCAGTTTCTGGTCCGTCGCTGGCTTGATGATGGCTTTGAGCAGCACCGACTCGGTGTCGGTCGAGGTGTTGAAGACTTCGCTGTCGGGCTTGAAGAACTTGGCTGCGCTGTTGGCCTCCTGGGTGACGTAGATGTACTTCCGGGTCTTGGGGTCGTATTTGCGCACCTGCTGAAACACTTGGTACTTCTTGAAGCCCTTTTTACCAGCGTAGTAGTTGCCGCTCTGGCGCTGGGAATAGGCCGCGACGAAATCCACCGTCTCGCTGCTGCTGGCGAATGCCACGCTGCCGGAGTGGGCCGGGGAACCGTCCAGGCCGTTGCTGCCATGGTGCGGCGTGGCCTTGTAGGTGCCGGGCGCATCTACGCTGTTGCTCGACAGGTCACCCTTGAGGCGCACGCCGTAGGTTTCGCCGTCCTTGAGGATGTCCTTGGGTTGCAGGGTTTTCATTTTGACCATGCCGCCAATGGCGCCCGCCGCGTCGGCGCCAAGGCTGGGGCCCTTGTCTACGCTGATTTCACTGATCAGGTCAGGGTCGATATAGCTGCGCTGTTGCATGCCGCTGTAGCCACGGTAGGCATCGATGGCTTGTTGGCTGCCGTCGATGGTCACCGGCACCCGGCTCTGGCCTTGGATACCGCGGATGTTCACGTCCAACGCGCCGCCATTGCGCGCATCGCCGGTCTGTACGCCGGGCACGCCCTTGAGGATGTCGGCGGGGGAGGAGCCACGGAAGCGGTTGATGGTCTCGCCGGAGATAAACACGCTGGAACCGGCTTTGGTGTAGACCTGCGCGGCAGCACCGGTCAGGCGGCTGGTTTCGCCGCCCTTGATGGTCACAGGGCCAAGCAGTTCCGCATCTTCAAAGTCATTGACGCCCGCATTGGCGGCATCACGACGACTGAGAATAAGGCTGCGTTGGCCGTCGATTGTCCAGTTTACCGGTGCGTTGCCGAGCAAGCGTTGCAGGGCTTGCTCCTGGGTGAAGTTGCCGCGCAAGGCGGGGGCTTGCATACCATCCACCAGCCCGGCTTCCAGGCCCAGTTGCAGGTTGGCCTGTCGAGCGAAGGCGCTCAAAGCGGTGGTGAGCGGTTGGGCAGGAATATCGAAGAACCGTGTCGCCTGATCACTCGGCGTGCCGGTAGCCTCTGCGGCCAATGCCTGGGACGGCTGGAAAATCGTGCTGTGGATAGCAGCACAGAGGATGGCCAGTGCCAATGGTGCAGGTGATCGGTGACCCATGTTTCGTCGCCTTAGTGTTTGGTATTACGATTCATTCGCAATACTGGGAGCTACAAAGACGAACACCTGCGCGGTTTTTTTCAGGGCAATGTATTTATTTTTCTACATTCGATTTTTTGTGGCTGATGACCATGAGCAGCGGCGAGTACTCGCGAACCTCGCCGCCAATCGGCGCGACCAACGCCTGTAGCGCACGCCGGGTATCGCGTACGTCGTAGAGGCCGGTGACGCGCTTGCTGGCCAGGGCCGGGTCGTTGATCACAATCCAGCCCCGCTGGTAGCGCTCCAGTTGCTCGACGACCTGGGCGACGCTGACGTTCTCGAAGAATTGCGTGCCATTGATCCAGCCCGCCACTTCTGTGGGCGCCACCGACGACTGCGTTGCCGTGCCTTGTTGTCGGTCGATCCACAGCCGTTGTCCGGCGCTGAGTCGATACTGCTTGTTCACGCCCACGCTGCCGTCGCGCACTTCCACGGCCAGGCCGTTGTGGCTGCGGGCTACGTCGAAAGCGGTGCCCAATACGCGCACCATGTCATCGTCGCTGCGCACTTCGAAGGGTTTTTGCGCGTCATGGACGACATCAAAAAACACCTCTCCTTGAATCAACGTGACCTGGCGCTGCGCACCGTCAACGGTCACGTTCACCGAGCTTTGCGGTGCCAGCGTCAGGCGGCTGCCGTCGCTCAGGACGACCTCTCGCGTTTCGGCGGTGGCGGTGCTGTAGTCCGCGCGCCAAGCGGGGTTGAACACCAGCGCCGCGCCGACCGCCAATACGCTGATACACGCAGCGGCCAACCACGGCAGGCGAGCGCGCGTTGGGCGCGGCCAGTGTTCATGAGTGGTGGGCGCCTGCTGATCGAGCGCATCCATGGCGCGATTGACCTGAGCCCAGGCCTCGAAATGCGCCTCGTCACTGTGCAGCCAACGGTCGAATTCCTCGAAACGTTCGGGGTGGGCTTGCAGGTCCAGCAACCACTGGCCGGCGTCTTCGAGGCTGCGTGCCGAGACATTCCTGGGCGGGTGGGCATCATGCATAGGGACGTTCCTTACTGTGCGCGCCCTGGATGGCGACGCTCGAAGCCAGGTGAACGATGGCGTCCTTGACCAGGCGATGGGCGGTGGAAAGCGAAATATTGAGATGATCGGCGGTTTGCTGCAACGTGAAGCCGCCGAGGCGATGCATCTCTACGGCGATGCGCATTTGTTCCGGCAGGCTGGCCAGGGTCGCGGCGATACGGCTGGCATCGTCACTGTGCACCACCCGTTGTTCCGGCGACAACTCCTGGCCAGGACGCATCCATTGTGCAGGCGTTTTCTGCTGGCGTTTCTCGGTGGCCTGGCGGCGTACGGCGTCCAGCGCCAGGTTGCGCACGACCCGGTAGAGGTAGGCCAGCGGCTGTTCGACCGGGTCATCCGTGCTGCCGCAAAAGCGCAGGAATGCATCTTGCACCACGTCTTCGGCGCGTGCGTGGTCGCCCACCACAACCTTGGCGTAGTTGATCAGGGCGGGGCGATGGTCGAGGTAGAGTTGCAGCCTGGCGGCGTTGTCGGTCACAGCGAAACTCGAAAAGAGATCAGAGCCTGGAGCGCCGCGACGTTAATTTAATTGAGAGTAATTATCAATAGCGAGTCGCGACGGTTGCTTGCAGGCAAGGTGGACCGCTATTGTGCTGAATCCTTTTAGTCCTTCCCCCCAAGGATCTGTTGTGATGAATGCACCACGTACTGCTGTCCCGATCAAGGCTGTGATTTTCGATATGGACGGGTTGTTGCTGGACACTGAAGGTATCTACACCGAAGTCACGCAGATCATCGCCGAACGCTATGGCCGCACCTACGATTGGGGCATCAAGCAGCACATCATTGGGCGCGGTGCCCAGGATCTGGCTGACTACGTGGTGAAGGCGTTGGACCTGCCGATCACGCCCGCCGAATTCCTGACCATCCGTGAACCGCTGATGAGCGAACGCTTCCCAAAAGCCCTGGGCATGCCCGGCGCTGAAGCCTTGGTGCGGCACTTGAAGGCGCACAATATCCCGATTGCCGTGGGCACCAGTTCGTCGCGCAATTCGTTTGGTCACAAGACCACCCTGCACCGCGAATGGTTTGGCCTGTTCGACACCATCGTCACCGCTGACGACCCGGAAGTCGGTGCCGCGAAACCCGCGCCGGACATCTTCCTCACCGCCGCTCGCCGCCTGGGCGTTGCGCCCGAGGATTGCCTGGTGTTCGAAGACTCACCGTTTGGCGTCACCGCCGCCAAGGCTGCACACATGACCGCCATCGCCGTGCCGGACGAAGCCATGGCCGACAGCAAGTACCACCATGCCGACCAGATCATCCGCAAGCTCGCGGACTTCGATTTGGCGGCCTATGGCCTGCCGCCCCTGCGCTGAACAAACGGGGTAAAAAAAATGTGGGAGCTGGCTTGCCTGCGATGGTGATCTTCAGATCGCTATCGCAGGCAAGCCAGCTCACACACTGGGTTAAGCGCTGAAGCCACCATCAATTGTCAAGCTTGCACCAGTGATGTAGCCCGCTTCCGGCCCTGCGAGGTAAGCCACAAAGCTGGCAATTTCCTCGACATGCCCATACCGACCCACCGCCATCAACCCAATCAAACTCTCGGCAAAATCACTGTTTGCCGGGTTCATGTCGGTATCCACCGGCCCAGGCTGCACGTTGTTGATCGTAATACCCCGAGGCCCCAGGTCCCGCGCCAGGCCCTTGGTCAGCCCCACCAGCGCCGCCTTGCTCATGGCATACGGGCCACCACCGCCAAACGGCATGCGCTCGGCGTTGGTGCTGCCGATGTTGATCACCCGACCCCCTTCACCCATATGCTTGGCCGCTTCCTGGGTGGCGATAAACACGCTGCGTACGTTGATCGCCAGGGTCTGGTCAAAATCTTCCAGCTTGAAGTCTTCCAGCGGCGCGATGGCCAGTACACCGGCGTTGTTCACCAGGATGTCCAGGCGGCCAAAGGCTTCGACCGTGGCGTTGACCGCGTTGCGGATCGCACCGGCATCGGCGCTGTCGGCGTGGATCGCCAGGGCTTTGCCGCCTTCGCTGATCACGCTGTTCTGCAATTCTTCAGCCTTGGCGGCCGAGCTGACATAGGTGAAGGCAACCGCTGCGCCCTGCGCCGCGAGGCGCTTGACGATGGCGGCGCCGATGCCGCGAGAACCGCCTTGAATCAAGGCGACTTTGCCGCTGAGGTTCTGTGTGGTCATGTCGATCTCCTAGCTGTTCAAGGCGGGATGCCTTGTTGTTGGAACCGAGTATCGACCTCGCCAGCCCCTCCCGGTAGACCGTGATTGCTATAGTCTGTGTAAACCAAAAGTTTAGAGTGGGTCGATATGGAAAGCTTTGGCAGTATCGAATGCTTTGTACGCAGCGCCGAAGGTGGCAGCTTTGCTGAAGCGGCGCGGCACCTGAGCCTGACCCCGGCCGCCGTCGGTAAAAGTGTCGCCAAGCTGGAGGCGCGCCTGGGGGTCAGGTTGTTCCAGCGTAGCACTCGGCGTCTCACCCTGACTGAAGCCGGGAAACTGTTTCTGGAAGAGGTCAGCGGCAGTCTCACCACCATCCAGAATGCGGTGGCCAACCTGGCCAGCGCCGAAGGGCGGCCTGTTGGAACCCTGAAAGTGAGTATGGGCACGGTGGTCGGGTGTTTGTACATCGTGCCGCTGCTGGGTGAGTTTCTGAAACGGTTCCCCGATATCAGCCCCGATTGGCATTTTGACAACCGCCAGGTGGACCTGATTGGCCAAGGGTTCGACGCAGCACTGGGTGGCGGTTTTGAACTGCCCCAAGGGGTGGTGGCACGTAAGCTTGCACCTGCCCATCGGGTGTTGGTGGCGTCACCTGATTACCTGGCTGCGCGTGCAACGGTCACGCAGCCCGAAGACCTGGAGTCCAGTGATGGCATCCTGATCCGCTCGCCGCAAACCGGTCGTGTGCGTTCCTGGCAACTCACCGGGCGCAATAGTGAACATGGCCCGTTGAATCTCAAGGCACGCATGACCATGAGCGATTCACAGGCGGCCTGTATCGCCGCCGAACAAGCGCTGGGTATTGCCCTGGTGAGCATGCCGTTTGCCGTGCCGTGGTTGGCGAGCGGTAAGTTGGTGCGGGTGCTGCCCGACTGGTACGTCGACGACGGCAACATCTCCATTTACTACGCCGAACACAAACTGTTGCCCGGCAAGACCCGCGCGTTTGTGGAGTTCATCATCGAGCAGTTTGCCGAGCAGCAGTTGAACCAACGTTTCAGCGCGGCCAACCGATGACTTTTTTCGCCCTCGGCGTCGCATAAGTCCTGATCTTCGACGTCGACAACCCCAACCGCACCAGCGATTCGGCGATGGTCACGGCGGCGGTCACACCGTCCACCACCGGCACGCCGGTGCGTTGGCGGATCTGCTCATCCAGCCCGGCCATGCCGCCGCAACCCAGGCAGATCACCTCGGCCTTGTCGTCGCTGATGGCCAGTTCGGCCTGGCGCACGATGGCTTCCATCGCCGCCAGCGGGTTCGCTTCCAACTCCAGCACCGCCATGCCACTGGCCCGCACCGAGGCGCAACGCTGGTACAGGCCGGCCAGTTTCAGGCGGTCTTCGATCAACGGCACGGTGCGGTCCAGGGTGGTCACCACCGAGTAGGCGTGGCCCAGGAACATTGCGGTGCTGGCGGCGGCTTCGGTGATGTCCACCACCGGCACGTTGAGCAGTTCCTGCAAGCCTTCACGGCCGTGCTCGCCGTAGCCGGCCTGGATCACCGCGTCGAACGGCTGGTCGTAGGCCATCACCCGGTCCATCACCGCGATGGCCGCCAGGTAGCTTTCAAAGTTGCCCTCCACCGACTCCGCGCCGAAGTAGGGCGTGAGCCCGACAATCTCAGTGCCGGGCGCAGCCACGGCGCGTGCCTGCTGGGCGATGGTTTCAGTGATGGATTCGGTGGTGTTGACGTTGACCACGAGGATACGCATGGAATGTCCTTTGATTAATGACTGACGTTATCGACGGCAATGCTTTCGCCGCTGACATCGGCGTAGAACGGCTGGCGCTTGGCGATCAGCAGGTACAGCACCCCTGCAATACCGGCGCCAAACATCCAGGAAAACGGTGACACGCTGGCAAAACCGGGCAGCAGCGCCAGGAGAATGGCAATCACGGCTGCGGGAATAAACGCCGCCACTGCGCGCAGATTGACCCCACGGCTGTAGTAATAAACGCCGTTCGGGTCTTCGCTATACAGCTGCAACACGTCCACCCGGCTTTTACGGATCAACCAGTAATCGACCATGATCACTCCGTACAACGGCCCCAGCAGGGCGCCCAGGCCGGAAAGGAAATACACGATCACCAACGGGCTGTTGTAGAGGTTCCACGGCAGGATCAGCACCGCCACGGTGGCGCTGATCAAACCAGCACGGCGGAAATTCAGGTACTTGGGCGCCAGGTTGCTCAGCACAAAGGCCGGTGCGACGAAGTTGGCCATGATGTTCACGGCCACGGTGACGATCAGAAACGCCAGGCAGCCCAGCACCAAGAAGAAGGTATTCGGGATAGCCGCGATGATTTCAGTGGGGCTTTCGATCACCCGACCGTTGAGCTGGAATTGCCCACCGCACAGCAGTACGGTGATCGCGGCAAACACCAGGATATTCACCGGCAGGCCCCAGAAGTTGCCGACCTGGATGGTCTTGCGGCACGGCGAAGAGCGGGCGAAGTCGCAGAAGTTGAGGATCAGCGTGCCGTAGATCGCCAGCCACAGCGCGCCACCGGCAAAGATATTGCGCCACATCTCGCCGCCGCTGAGCGGTTCGCGGATCGACCAGGCGATGTTGCCGCCGGTCTGGAAATACATCCACCCGGCCAACGACGCCACCGTCAGCAGAATCACCGGCCCGGCGAAGCCTTCGTAGCGCCGCACCATCTCCATGCCGTAGGCCAGGATCACCAATTGCACCAGCCAGATCGCCACAAAACAGGCCCAGCCGAGGGACGACAGGCCGAGAATCGAGTTGTGGTCGTAGTCGGCAAAACCCGGATGAATGGCCGTCAAAAGCACGCGAAAAACTACCGAAGCCAGGTAGGTCTGGATACCGAACCAGGCAATCGCAATCACCGCTCGGATTAACGCCGGAATCTGCGCGCCATGAATGCCGAAGCTGATACGGCTGATCACCGGGAAAGGCACACCGGTCTTCTGGCCCATGTAGCCCGACAGGTTCATGAAGAAGTACACCAGCGCCGCGCCAATCCCTAAGGACAGCAGAATCTGCCAGCCGCCCAGGCCCAAGGCATACAAGCCAATGGCGAAGGAGTAGTTGGCGATGTTGTGCACGTCATTGGTCCACAGCGCAAAGATGCTGTAGCGCCCCCAGCGCCGGCCTTCGACCTTGGTGGGCGCCAGGTCCTTGTTGTGCAGCCGTGGGCTGAGCACCAACGGACCGGGCTCGATGGCTTCGGGCTTCAGGGAGGAGGGCAGATCCAGTGCGATGTTATTCGAGAGGCTTGTACGCATTCCGGCAGGCTCCAGCGCATCGGCAGCCAAGCCGCAGATGGCAAAGTGTATGTAGGTTTTGTATTTATTGTATACAAAGCGCATTTCACCTTAAGCCACTTGCGTGCCAGTTTTAGATCTATGAAAGCTGTAGGTAATTTCGTTTTTATAGGTGTAGGAAATAACTGGCTGAATTAAAAGCGATATAAATTGACCGTTTGAACAGCTATTTATTTTGTTGGATGAAGAGTGTGCAAAACAGCGAGGGGAGTGAGGCGGGGGAGAATGTAACTTTTCGGTGCGGAATTTTATAAGTGCACACAAGAATGGCACTAATGGTGACATTCTTGTGTACAGATCGAGGGTCACGCCTTGCTGATGATATTCCCTGCGTGTAGCCCGCATTCCTTCTGCGTGGCTTCTTCCCACCACCAGCGGCCTTCGCGTTCGTGCTGGTTCGGCAGCACGGGGCGGGTGCAGGGCTCGCAGCCGATGCTGATAAAGCCGCGCTCATGCAGGCTGTTGTACGGCAGCTCCAGCATGCGGATGTAACCCCAGACTTCCTCACTGGTCATCTGCGCCAGCGGGTTGAACTTGTACAGGGTGCGTTCCGGGGTGGAAAAGGCTGTGTCGATTTCCAGCGCCGCCACCTGGCTGCGGGTGCCGGGGCTCTGGTCACGGCGCTGGCCGGTGGCCCAGGCGCTGACGCCGGAGAGCTTGCGGCGCAGCGGCTCGATCTTGCGTACACCACAGCATTCGCCATGGCCGTCCTTGTAGAAGCTGAACAGGCCTTTTTCTTTGACGAAGGGTTCCAGCTTGCTCTGGTCTGGCGAGATCAGCTCGATGTCGATCTTGTAGAACTCGCGCACCTGCTCGATGAACCGGTAGGTCTCCGGGTGCAGGCGGCCGGTGTCGAGGCTGAACACCTTGACGCTCTTGTTCAGCTTCCAGGCCATGTCCACCAGCACCACGTCCTCGGCGCCGCTGAAGGAAATCCACAGGTCATCACCGAACTGGCTGAACGCCAGCTTGAGAATATCCTGGGCAGATTTGTTGGCGTAAGTCGCGGCGAGTTCAGCGACGTCGAAGGCTTGGTTCATCAGGACGGTTCCTACAGGTCAGTGGCGCTGAGCGCTCTATAGGGGAGCGATGGTATCAAAATCCGCTCTGCGTTGCGGCGGCGAGCTTGAATCGCTAGAGTTCGGCAGTCCTTTTGCTCGCTCAACCGACAACATCAACAATGGGAGTGTCTTGTGGAAATTGCCTGTCTCGACCTGGAAGGGGTGCTGGTTCCGGAAATCTGGATCGCCTTCGCCGAAAAAACCGGTATTGAATCCCTGCGGGCCACCACCCGGGACATTCCCGACTACAACGTGCTGATGAAGCAGCGCCTGCGCATCCTCGACGAACACGGGCTCAAGCTCGCCGACATCCAGGCAGTCATCGCGACCCTCAAGCCGCTGGACGGCGCCATCGAGTTCGTCAACTGGCTGCGCGAGCGCTTCCAGGTGGTGATCCTGTCCGACACCTTCTATGAATTCTCCCAGCCGCTCATGCGCCAACTGGGTTTCCCGACCTTGCTGTGCCACCGCTTGATCACCGACGAAACCGATCGCGTGGTCAGTTACCAACTGCGCCAGAAAGATCCGAAGCGCCAGTCGGTATTGGCCTTCAAGACCCTCTACTACCGGGTGATCGCCGCCGGCGATTCCTACAACGACACCACCATGTTGGGCGAAGCCGACCGTGGGATTCTGTTCCATGCGCCGGAGAATGTGATTCGCGAGTTCCCGCAGTTCCCGGCGGTGCATACCTTTGAGGACTTGAAGAAAGAGTTCATCAAGGCGTCGAATCGGGCGTTGAGCCTGTAAGCTTTTCAGTGCGGCGGATGGCCTCTTCGCAGGCAAGCCAGCTCCCACCTTTGGGCGGTGTGAACCCGATCAATTGTGGGAGCCGGGCTTGCCCGCGATGGGGTCGGCCCAGGCGCTACAACCCCTCCAGTGTTTGTAACAACACCCGCACCTTCGTCAGCGATTCCTGATACTCCGCCTCCCACTGTGAATCCGCCACAATCCCGCCGCCGCCCCAGCAGCACACCTGCCCATCCTTGACCAACAGACTGCGAATGGCGATGGAGCTGTCCATCTCGCCCCGCACGTCCAGATACACCAGCGACCCGCAGTACAACCCGCGTCGCGTCGGCTCCAGTTCGTCGATGATCTGCATCGCGCGGATCTTCGGTGCGCCCGTGATGGAACCGCCGGGGAAGCTGCCGGCGATCAGGTCGAGGGCGTCTTTGCCATCGGCCAGTTCGCCGATGACGCTGCTCACCAGGTGGTGCACGTTGGGGTAGCTTTCCAGGCTGAACAGCTCCGGCACGCTCACCGAGCCGGTGCGGCACGTGCGGCCGAGGTCGTTGCGCAGCAGGTCGACGATCATCAGGTTCTCGGCGCGGTCCTTGGGGCTGGCCAGCAGTTCGGCGGCGTTGGCGGCGTCTTCTTCGGGTGTCAGGCCGCGGGGGCGGGTGCCTTTGATCGGCCGGGTTTCGACGCGGCGCTCGCTGATATGCACGAAGCGCTCGGGCGACAGGCTCAGCACCGCGCCATCGTCCGGCAGGCTCTGGAACCCGGAGAATGGCGTCGGGCAGGCTTCGCGCAGGGCGCAGTAGGCAACCCAGGGATCGCCCGCACACGACGCGCGGAAGCGCTGGGCAAAGTTGACCTGGTAGCAGTCGCCGGCCTGGATGTAGTCCTGGATGCGCACGATGGCCTGGCGATAGGCCTCGGCGGTGAGGTCCGCAGCCATGGGGCCGTCAAGCTTGAAGGTCGCCGCGTTGCTGGCTACCGGCTGGCCGAACAGAGTGATCAAGCGCTGCTGTTCGCTCTCGGCCAGGGCCGGATGAAATACAAGTTGGCTGGTCTGCGCCTGATGGTCACTGATCAATGCCCAGGCATATAACCCGAACCGCGCGTCTGGCAGGTGCAAATCGTCTGCGGCAAGGTGCGGCATGTGCTCAAGATGGCGACCAAAGTCATAGCTCAGGTAACCGATCAGCCCGCCCGCGAACGGCAGCGCATAGCCAGCAGGCAGATCCGCCTTGCCCAACTGCGTAAGGTTTTCCCGCAAGCGTTGCAGGAAATCAACACCGCTTTCGTCGGGCGATACCGTCAATGTCGCTTGTGGCCAGGCACTCAGCAGGTCATAACGCCCGCGCTCGGCTGCCGGTCGGCCGCTGTCCAGCAGCACCGCGCCAGGCGCATGGCGGATCGCCGCAAAATACGCAGCGGGGTTGGCCTGGTAAGGCAGTGGGTATACAGAGCAGGTCGACATGCGGGGTGGATCAGCCATTGGCGCGGGGGAGGGGATTGTAGTCCCCTGTAGGATTTGCTCCTAGAGGGGATGTCGGGGATAGGGCGATGAAAAGTCGCGTTAACCTTCGACGGGCGGAATATGCCCAAACATTTCCTGCACAAACTTCACCCGCTCCTCCGGCGTTTCCGTCACGCCAGCGGCTTTCAGTGCTTCCAGTCGCGCTTCCACCGCATGCGTACGCAGGGTCAAGCCGCAGTCGTTGGCAATCTGGATATTCAGCCCCGGCCGCGCATTCAACTCAAGAATCAGCGGGCCTTTCTCCTGGTCCAGCACCATGTCCACGCCGATGTAACCCAGCCCGCACAGCTCGTAGCAACCGGCCGCGAGCTTCATGAAGCCGTCCCAATTGGGCAGTTGCACGCCGTCCACCGCGTTGGTGGTGTCAGGGTGTTTGGTGATGATGTTGTTCAGCCAGGTGCCACGCAGGGTCAGGCCGGTCGCCAGGTCCACGCCCACGCCGATGGCGCCCTGGTGCAGGTTGGCCTTGCCGCCCGACTGTCGGGTCGGCAAGCGCAGCATGGCCATGACCGGATAGCCCATCAACACGATGATGCGAATGTCCGGCACGCCTTCATAGCTGATGCTCTTGAAGATCTGGTCAGGCACTACGCGGTATTCGATCAACGCACGGTCGCGGTGGCCGCCCAGGGAATACAGGCCGGTGAGGATGCTGGAAATCTGATGCTCGATCTCTTCATGGCTGATGATCTTGCCGGACACCGTGCGATAGCGTCCTTCAAAGCGGTCCGCCACCACCAGGATGCCGTCACCGCCGGCGCCCTGGGCCGGTTTGATCACGAAATCGCTGCGCCCGCCGATGATGTCGTCGAGCTTGTCGATTTCCTTCTCGGTGGAAATCACCCCGTACATCTCCGGCACATGAATACCGGCGGCCAGGGCGCGCTCCTTGGTGATGATCTTGTCATCCACGATCGGGTACAGGCTGCGCTTGTTGTACTTGAGCACGTAGTCGGCATTACGCCGGTTGATGCCCATGATCCCCCGCGCTTCCAGGGCTTTCCAGGTCTTCCAGAAGCCGAACATTACTGGTCAGCCTTCTTGAGGAAAGCCTTGAAACGCACCAGCTCGGTCAGGCGGTAGCCGCGATAACGACCCATGGCCAGCATGAAGCCCACCAGGATCAGCAGGATCGCCGGGAAGGTGAACACGAAGTAGATCAGCTCCGGCACGCTCATGATGATGTGGGCCAGCGATGCGGCGAACAGCGTACCAATCGCCACTTTCAGCGCATGGTTGGCGCCGCGCTCTTCCCAAGTGATCGACAGGCGTTCGATGGTCATGGTCAAGATCACCATCGGGAACAGCGCCACCGACAACCCACGCTCCAGCCCCAGCTTATGGCTGAACAGGCTGATCGCCGCGATCAGCACCACCACGAAGGTCAGCACCACCGACAGCCTCGGCAGCATCTGCAATTTCAAGTGTTCCAGGTACGACCTGAGGGACAGCCCCAGCGCCGTGATGATCGTGAACAGCACAATCCCGAAGCCCAGTTGCGTCTCGCGGAACGCCAGGGCGATCAGCACCGGCGTGAACGTGCCCAGGGTCTGCAGGCCGATCAGGTTGCGCAGGATCAGGATCACCAGTACGCCAATCGGGATCATCACCATGATCATGAACGTCTGCTGGGTTTGCAGCGGCAGGCCGTACAGCGAGTATTCGAGGAAGTTGGCGTCGGTGTTCTCGTCCGTCAGCTTGGCCAGGCGGATCGCGTTCATCTCGCTGTTGTTCAGGCTGAAGGTCACCATGGCCTTCTTGCCGCCGTCGACGGTGATCAGGTTTTCATCACCGGTCCACCACAACAGGCGGTCGGTGGGCAAACCTTGTTCGCCGGTTTCCGGGTTGAAGTACAACCAGTCATTGCCGTTGAAACTGCGCAGCCACAGTTCCGGGGTTTGCGGCTGGTCGGCCACCAGGCGGATGGTGTGGACCTTCTCCACCGGCACATGGGCGATGGACAGCAGCAACTCGACGATCTTGGCCTTGTGCGGCGTGGACGGATCGCCCGCCAGCAGCAGCTTCACATTGTCGTCATTGAGGTTGTTGGTGCGCTTGATGGCTTCGCTGATAAAGGTCTCGACGTCGGCCGAGTGCTGGCGGATCGGCGCCAGCAAGGCTTCGGCGGCGATTTTCTCCGGGCCTTCCACGGCAATGCTGTCGCGGAAGGTCGGGCCCTTGACCTTGACCTTTTCGCCGCTGTAACGCTTGGTGAGGACCAGGCGGTAATACAGGGTCTGGTTACCCTTGGCACGGCGTGCCGACCAGGTCACCTTGCGGTTGCCGTCGGTGCGGTTGACGCTCACGCCGTAGTTGTTCGAGATAAAGCTCTCGTTGAGGCTGACGAAGTCGCGGCTCAGGGGCGGCACGAACATCTGGATCTTCACCGGGTCTTTCGGGTTGGCGACGAACTCGACCTTGGCGTCGATGTTCCACAAGTCGTCGGTGGCGTCCTCGGTGACGGGGATCCCCAGCACAAAGATCTGGTAGGCGGTGACCGAAATACCCAGCACCACCAGGATGGCGATCAGGATTTTCAGGTGCAGGGTCAGAGAGCGCATTCGGTTTACTCGGCGGTATGAGCGTCGGCGGCGCAGGCGGGTTTGCCTGCTGCGTATTTAAGACTGGGGTCGACCAGCGCATCAAAGCGTTTCAGCGCTTCGGAGCCGATCAGCAGCGGGTATTGGAATGCGCTACGGTCAGTCAAGTTCACTTCGATGCTGCGTAAAGCGGTGCCCATGCAGATATCCAGGGCAATCACCGGACGGGCGGTGTAGTTCTTGTCCTCATCGGGGTCGTAGTCACCGGCGCGGCGTTTGATCTTGCTGACGCGGGCCAGGGGGCGTTCGATGGGGTGGGAATGGGCGGTGTCGATGGCCAGGTAGAAGCGCACCCAGGATTCGCCGTTGCGCTTGAAGCGCTTGATATCACGGGCACTGAGGGAGGCGGTCTTGGCACCGGTGTCCAGTTTGGCGGCGACTTCCAGGTCGATACCGGCCAATTGGGCGTATTCGTTGAGGCCGTACACGGTCTTCTCGGCGGCGACGCCAAGGCCCGGTGCGGATAACAGGCAAATCAATAGAAGGAAGGGCTTGAGTCTCATAAATCCCGAGGCGGTGCAGTGCGATGTTCAATTCAAGGCGACTGGCATTACTGCGCAAGCTCCCTCGTGCGCCGTTTCATCTCGCGATGTCAGGCAAAAGTGCCGGGCATTCTAACATGATGCTTTTTTGGCGCCAGCGCTGGCAGGCGGCCATGCCCTGCAAGGGTGCAGCAGCGGTTATTAGACGATTGTCGACAATATGGATTTATTCTTTGACTATCCAGGGCTGATTGGCTAGTTTTTGCGGCATTGCTTTTAAAGGTGTCGACAATATGCTGGATCAGCTGGAATCCCCAGTGGTGGCGCAAGACGATTCCCAGACCATGTCCGAGAACGTCTTCCGGCGTATCCAGGCCGCCATCGTCAAGGGCGAGATCGCCCCCGGCAGCAAGATCTCCGAGCCGGAACTGGCGCGCACCTATGGCATCAGCCGTGGCCCACTGCGCGAGGCGATTCATCGGCTGGAAGGCCAGCGCCTGCTGGTGCGCGTGCCGCATGTCGGTGCGCGGGTGGTCTCGTTGAGCCATGCCGAGCTGATCGAGCTCTATGAAATCCGTGAGTCCCTCGAAGGCATGGCCTGTCGCCTGGCCGCCGAGCGCATGACCGACGCGGAAATCGAAGAGCTGCGCCAGGTGTTGCACACCCATGAACGCGACGAAGCCTTCCAGGCCGGCCTGGGTTATTACCAGCAGGAGGGCGACTTCGATTTTCATTACCGGATCATTCAAGGCGCCGGCAACCGCACCCTGACCCAAATGCTCTGCGGCGAGCTGTACCAGCTGGTGCGCATGTACCGCATCCAGTTCTCTGCCACCCCCAATCGTCCACGCCAGGCCTTTGCCGAGCACCACCGCATCCTTGACGCGATTGCCGATCGCGACGGTGAACTGGCCGAACTGTTGATGCGCCGGCATATCGGCGCATCCAAACGCAACATTGCCCGTCACTTCCCCGACGGCACTGCCCAATCACGAGGTGAATGATGAGTTCCAATAATAAGACGACTCCCGGCCAGCGTTTCCGTGACGCGGTCGCCAGCGAGCAGCCTTTGCAGGTGGTCGGTGCGATCAATGCCAACCACGCGCTGCTGGCCAAGCGCGCCGGTTTCAAGGCGATCTACCTGTCGGGCGGCGGTGTGGCTGCCGGTTCCCTCGGCGTGCCGGACCTGGGGATTACTGGACTGGATGACGTGTTGACTGACGTGCGCCGCATCACTGATGTCTGCGACCTGCCGCTGCTGGTGGATGTGGACACCGGTTTCGGCTCCTCGGCGTTCAACGTGGCGCGCACGGTCAAGTCGATGATCAAGTTCGGCGCGGCGGCGATCCATATCGAAGACCAGGTCGGCGCCAAGCGCTGCGGTCACCGTCCGAACAAGGAAATCGTGTCCCAGCAGGAAATGGTCGACCGCATCAAGGCCGCCGTGGATGCGCGCACCGATGACAGCTTCGTGATCATGGCGCGCACCGATGCCCTGGCGGTGGAAGGTCTGGAGTCCGCCCTGGAACGTGCCGCCGCCTGCATCGAAGCCGGCGCCGACATGGTGTTCCCGGAAGCCATCACCGAACTTGAGATGTACAAGCTGTTCGCCTCCCGTGTGAAGGCCCCGATCCTGGCCAACATCACTGAGTTCGGCGCCACGCCGCTGTACACCACCGAACAATTGAAATCGGCCGATGTTTCCATCGTGCTGTACCCGCTCTCGGCCTTCCGCGCCATGAACAAGGCCGCCGAAAACGTCTACACCGCGATCCGTCGCGACGGCACCCAACAGAACGTGATCGACACCATGCAAACCCGCATGGAGCTCTACGATCGCATCGACTACCACACCTTCGAGCAGAAGCTCGACGCGCTGTTCGCAGCCAAGAAGTAAAGAACAGCCTCCCTAATAAATTCAAGATTGGAGAACCGACATGGCTGAAGCAAAAGTACTGAGTGGTGCCGGCCTGCGTGGCCAGGTGGCCGGGCAGACCGCATTGTCCACCGTGGGCCAAGCGGGCGCCGGCCTGACCTATCGTGGCTATGACGTGCGCGAACTGGCCGCCGATGCACAGTTTGAAGAAGTCGCCTACCTGCTGCTGTACGGCGAATTGCCGACCAAGACCGAACTGGCTGCCTACAGCGCCAAGCTGAGCAAGCTGCGCGACCTGCCGCAAGCGCTGAAAGAAGTGCTGGAACGCATCCCCGCCGACGCCCACCCGATGGACGTGATGCGCACCGGTTGTTCGTTCCTGGGCAATATCGAGCCCGAGCAAGACTTCAGCGTGCAACGCGACGTCACCGACCGCCTGCTGGCCGCCTTCCCGGCGATCATGTGCTACTGGTATCGCTTCAGCCACGACGGCAAGCGCATCGATTGCGTGACCGATGAACCCTCCATTGGCGGCCACTTCCTGCATTTGCTGCATGGCAAGAAGCCGAGCGAGTTGCACGTCAAGGTCATGAACGTTTCGTTGATCCTCTACGCGGAACACGAATTCAACGCCTCGACCTTCACGGCGCGGGTGTGTGCTTCGACCCTGTCCGACCTGTATTCCTGCGTCACCGCCGCCATCGGTTCGCTGCGCGGCCCGTTGCATGGCGGTGCCAACGAAGCAGCGATGGAGATGATCGAGCGCTTCTCGTCCGCTGAAGAAGCGGTCGAAGGCACCCTCGGCATGCTGGCGCGCAAAGACAAGATCATGGGCTTCGGCCACGCGATCTACAAAGACAGCGACCCGCGTAATGAAGTGATCAAGGGCTGGTCGAAAAAACTCGCTGACGAAGTAGGCGACACGGTGCTGTTCCCGGTCTCCGAAGCCATCGACAAGACGATGTGGGAGCAGAAGAAACTGTTCCCCAACGCTGACTTCTACCATGCCTCGGCGTACCACTTCATGGGCATCCCGACCAAGCTGTTCACGCCGATCTTCGTGTGCTCGCGCCTGACTGGCTGGGCCGCGCATGTATTTGAGCAGCGCGCCAACAACCGCATCATCCGTCCAAGCGCCGAATACACCGGCGTAGAGCAGCGCAAGTTCGTGCCAATCGAACGTCGCTGAATGGTGTGCACCTGAGGCACCGGTTTTCATGGTTGAAACCGGGTCAATGTGGGAGCCGGGCTTGCCCGCGATGACTGGCTGACATTCAACACAGGTGTCGACAGTTACATCGCTATCGCGGGCAAGCCCAGCTCCCACAGGGACCGTGTTCATCCAGACCAATGCCGCAGGTTCGTGCCGCCTAACCACCGTGACCGAGTCCTGACGATGAACACTGAATTTCGCAAACCGCTCCCCGGCAGCCGCCTGGACTACTTCGACGCCCGCGCGGCCGTCGAAGCAATCACCCCCGGCGCCTACGCCACCTTGCCTTACACCTCCCGCGTGCTCGCGGAAAACCTGGTGCGTCGCTGCGACCCGGCCACCCTCAACGCGTCCCTCAGCCAGTTGATCGAACGCAAGCGCGACCTCGATTTCCCGTGGTTCCCGGCGCGCGTGGTGTGCCATGACATTCTCGGCCAGACCGCGCTGGTCGACCTCGCCGGCCTGCGTGATGCCATCGCCCAGCAAGGCGGCGACCCGGCCCAGGTGAACCCGGTGGTGCCGACCCAACTGATCGTCGACCACTCCCTGGCCGTCGAAGCCGGTGGCTTCGACCCGGACGCGTTCGAGAAAAACCGTGCCATCGAAGACCGTCGCAATGAAGACCGCTTCCACTTTATCGAGTGGACCAAAAAGGCTTTCAAGAACGTCGATGTGATCCCGCCGGGCAACGGCATCATGCACCAGATCAACCTGGAGAAAATGTCCCCGGTGATCCAGGTGCGTGACGGCGTGGCGTTCCCGGACACCTGTGTCGGCACCGACAGCCACACGCCGCACGTGGACGCCCTGGGCGTGATCGCCATTGGCGTCGGCGGCCTGGAAGCCGAGAGCGTAATGCTCGGCCGCGCCTCCTGGATGCGCCTGCCGGAAAGCGTTGGCGTGGAACTCACCGGCAAGCTGCTGCCGGGCATCACTGCCACCGACATGGTGCTGGCGCTGACCGAGTTCCTGCGTAAACAGAAAGTGGTCGGCGCCTGGCTGGAGTTCTTCGGCGAAGGCGCTTCGGCACTGACCCTCGGCGACCGCGCGACCATCTCCAACATGGCCCCGGAATACGGCGCCACGGCGGCGATGTTCTATATCGACCAGCAAACTATCGCTTACCTGAAACTCACTGGCCGTGAAGACGAACAAGTCACCCTGGTTGAGCAATACGCCCGCCACACCGGCCTGTGGGCAGATGACCTGAAAGGCGCGCGATACGAGCGCGGCCTCACCTTCGACCTGTCCAGCGTCGTGCGCAACATGGCCGGCCCGAGCAACCCGCATGCCCGCGTTGCCACCAGCGACCTGGCGTCCAAGGGCATCTCCGGCCAGTGGGACGAAGTGCCGGGGCAAATGCCCGACGGCGCGGTGATCATCGCGGCCATCACCAGTTGCACCAACACCAGTAACCCACGCAACGTGATTGCCGCAGGCCTGCTCGCACGCAACGCCAACCAACTGGGGCTGACGCGTAAACCTTGGGTCAAATCCTCCCTGGCGCCCGGCTCGAAAACCGTGGCCATGTACCTGGAGGAAGCGGGCCTGGGCCATGAGCTGGAAAAACTCGGCTTTGGCGTGGTTGCATTTGCCTGCACCACTTGCAACGGCATGTCCGGGGCGCTCGACCCGGTGATCCAGCAGGAAATCATCGACCGCGACCTGTACGCCACCGCCGTGCTGTCGGGCAACCGCAACTTCGATGGGCGTATCCACCCGTACGCCAAGCAAGCCTTCCTGGCGTCGCCGCCGCTGGTAGTGGCCTACGCGATTGCCGGCACCATCCGTTTCGACATCGAAAAAGACGTGCTTGGCCTGGACGCCAACGGCAAGGAAATCCGCCTGCAGGACATCTGGCCGAGCGACGAAGAGATCGACGCGGTGGTCAAGGCCTCGGTCAAGCCGGAGCAGTTCCGCGCGGTGTATATCCCGATGTTCGCCATCCACGAAGACACCGGCCCGAAAGTCGCACCGCTGTATGACTGGCGCCCACAAAGCACCTATATCCGCCGCCCGCCTTACTGGGAAGGCGCGCTGGCCGGGGCGCGGCCGCTCAAGGGCATGCGCCCGCTGGCGGTGCTGCCGGACAACATCACCACCGACCACCTGTCGCCGTCCAACGCGATCATGCTCGACAGCGCCGCCGGCGAATACCTGGCGAAAATGGGCCTGCCGGAGGTCGACTTCAACTCCTACGCGACTCACCGTGGCGACCACTTAACGGCGCAGCGCGCGACCTTTGCCAACCCGAAACTGTTCAACGAAATGGTGGTTGAAAACGGCAAGGTCAAGCAGGGTTCCCTGGCGCGGATCGAGCCGGAAGGCCAGGTCACGCGGATGTGGGAAGCCATCGAGACCTACATGGAACGCAAGCAGCCGCTGATCATCATTGCCGGCGCCGACTACGGCCAGGGCTCATCCCGCGACTGGGCGGCCAAGGGCGTGCGCCTGGCCGGGGTGGAGGCGATTGCCGCCGAAGGGTTCGAGCGCATCCATCGCACCAACCTGGTGGGCATGGGCGTGTTGCCCCTGGAGTTCCTGCCGGGCACCGACCGCAACACCCTGAAGATCGACGGCAGCGAAACCTATGACGTGGTCGGTGCGCGCACCCCGCGTGCGCAGTTGACGCTGGTGATCAACCGCAAGAATGGCGAGCGTGTCGAAGTGCCGGTGACCTGCCGCCTGGACACCGCCGAAGAAGTGTCGATCTACGAGGCGGGCGGCGTGTTGCAACGTTTCGCCCAGGACTTCCTGGAATCGGCGGCGACGGCCTGAGAGGTAAACATGGCACACGTAGCGCAAATCAAGATCCCCGCCACCTACATGCGTGGCGGCACCAGCAAAGGCGTGTTTTTCAGCCTCAAGGACCTGCCCCAGTCGGCGCAGGTGCCGGGCGCTGCGCGCGACGCCTTGCTGTTACGGGTGATCGGCAGTCCCGACCCCTACGACAAACAGATCGACGGCATGGGCGGCGCCACTTCCAGCACCAGCAAGACGGTGATCCTGGCCAAAAGTAACCGCGCCGAGCATGACGTGGACTACCTGTTTGGCCAGGTTTCCATCGACAAGCCGTTCGTGGATTGGAGTGGCAACTGCGGCAACCTGTCGGCGGCGGTCGGTTCGTTTGCCATCAGTGCCGGCCTGGTCGACCCGGCTCGCGTTCCCCACAACGGTGTGGCCGTGGTGCGGGTGTGGCAGGCCAATATCGGCAAGACCATCATTGCCCACGTGCCCATCACCGATGGCGCAGTACAGGAAACCGGTGATTTCGAACTGGACGGCGTGACCTTCCCGGCCGCCGAAGTGCAGTTGGAATTCATGGACCCGGCGGCAGAAGAAGAGGGCGGCGGTGGTTCGATGTTCCCCACCGGCAACCTGGTCGACGACCTGGAAGTGCCCGGCGTCGGCACCTTCAAGGCCACGCTGATCAACGCCGGCATCCCGACCATCTTCATCAACGCCGAAGACCTCGGCTACACCGGCACCGAGCTGCAAGGCGCGATCAACAGCGACCCCAAGGCCCTGGCCATGTTTGAAACCGTACGGGCCTATGGCGCGTTGCGCATGGGCCTGATCAAGCACCTGGACGAAGCCGCCCAGCGCCAGCACACGCCGAAGGTGGCGTTTGTGGCCAAGCCTTTGGACTACGTGGCGTCGAGTGGCAAGGCGATCAAGGCCGGTGATGTGGACCTGCTGGTGCGCGCACTGTCCATGGGCAAGTTGCACCACGCGATGATGGGCACCGCCGCGGTGGCGATTGGCACGGCGGCGGCGATTTCCGGGACCTTGGTCAACCTGGCGGCGGGTGGCGTGGAGCGCAATGCGGTGCGGTTCGGACATCCGTCCGGCACCTTGCGCGTCGGCGCTGAAGCCAGCCAGGTCGACGGCGAATGGGTGGTGAAAAAAGCCATCATGAGCCGCAGTGCACGGGTGCTGATGGAGGGTTTCGTGCGCGTGCCAGGTGATTCCTTTTAAAGGCAGACAGTCAAGATCTGCCCCCGACAACCGTGAGCCCGAGGACTGACCCCAACCCCTTTTTGGAGTACTGCCATGAGCGCCAACGTCGACCAGAACAACCGCCCGGACTACGATCAGGTCCTGCAGGATATTGCTGACTATGTCCTCAACTACCGGATCGACTCCCGGGATGCTTTGGACACCGCCCGCAACTGCCTGATGGACACCTTGGGCTGTGGCCTGCTGGCCCTGCGCTTTCCCGAGTGCACCAAGCACCTGGGGCCGATTGTCGAGGGCACGGTGGTGCCGTTTGGCGCGCGGGTGCCGGGCACGTCGTTTCGTTTGGACCCGGTCAAGGCCGCGTGGGACATCGGTTGCATCGTGCGTTGGCTGGACTATAACGACACCTGGCTTGCTGCCGAATGGGGCCACCCCTCGGACAATCTCGGCGGCATCCTCGCCGTGGCCGATCACCTTTCGCAGAAACGCGTGGCCAATGGCGATGCGCCGTTGACCGTGCGCGCGGTGTTGGAAGCGATGATCATGGCCCACGAAATCCAGGGCGTGATTGCCCTGGAAAACTCCTTCAACCGGGTAGGGCTCGACCATGTGCTGCTGGTCAAAGTCGCCTCCACGGCGGTCACCGCCAAGCTGATGGGTGCCAACCGTGAGCAGTTGCTGGCGGCGCTGTCCCATGCGTTTGTCGATGGGCAGGCGTTGCGCACTTACCGGCATGCACCGAATGCCGGTTCGCGCAAATCCTGGGCGGCGGGGGACGCATCGAGTCGCGGCGTGCGCCTGGCGGACATCGCCTTGCGTGGCGAGATGGGCATTCCAGGTGTCTTGAGCGCGCCGCAGTGGGGTTTCTACGACGTGCTGTTCAGCCACACCAACAAGGACCTGGCGCTCAAGCCGGAGGACAAACGCGCGTTCAGCCTGTCCCAGTCCTACGGCACCTACGTGATGGAAAACGTGCTGTTCAAGATCAGCTTTCCGGCCGAGTTCCATGCGCAAACGGCCTGTGAAGCCGCGGTGATCTTGCATCCGCTGGTGAAAGACCGCCTGCAGGAAATCGAGCGCATTGTGATCACTACCCATGAATCAGCGATCCGCATCATTTCCAAAGTCGGCCAATTGGCCAACGCCGCCGACCGCGACCATTGCCTGCAATACATGACCGCCGTGCCGTTGGCATTCGGCAATCTGGTGGCCGAGCAGTACGAAGATGAATTCCACGCCGCCCACCCGATCATCGATCAGTTGCGCGACAAAATGGTCATCGTCGAAGACCCACGCTACAGCCGCGAATACCTGGAGGCTGACAAACGCTCCATCGCCAATGCGGTGCAGGTGTTCTTCAAGGATGGCAGCAGCACCGAGCAGGTGGCGGTGGAGTACCCGATTGGCCATCGCCGGCGCCGTGTGGAGGGCATTCCGTTGCTGGAAGACAAGTTCAAGGCCAACCTGGCCACACGGTTTACCGGGCAGCGCAGTGCCAAGATTTTTGCGCTGTGCAAGGACCAGGCACGGCTTGAAGCCACACCGGTCAACCGGTTTGTGGATCTGTTCGTGATCTAGCAGACGACGCGGTCAATGTGGGAGCTGGCTCCCACATTGGATCGCCTTCACTCGAATCGCAGGATCACCCTGCGGTTATGCTTGCTCTTCTTCTCGATCTTCTCGCAAAACACCCGGCCGATTTCTTCGGTGTTGATCACATGGGTGCCCCCGCACGGCTGGATATCGATCCCTGCGATTTCAATCACCCTCACCGATCCCTGAATCACCGGCGGGGCCACTGCCTGTGTTCGGGTGATCTGTAGCAGAGTCGAATATTCGGTAGCCGGCATCGACAGGGTTTTCACCGGGTGAGCCTGTTCGATCAGCGCATTGAGGTCGCGGGTGATGCTGTCTTTGTCGAGGGTCATTTCAGGCAGGTCAAAATCCAGCCGGCCCTTGTCCGCACTGATGCTGCATCCGGTCACCGGTGCATCGATGATCGAACACAGCAGGTGCAGGCAGGTGTGCATTTTCATGTGCTGGTAGCGCCGCTCCCAGTCGAGGCCGGCATCCACCTGTACCCCGGCCGTCAGCTGCGCGGGGCAGTGTTCCACCTGATGCCAGATGATCGAGCGAAGCACCGGGTCGCGCACCGTGCCGGTCACGTCGACCCGCGTACCGTCCGCGAGTGTGAGGTGTCCCGTGTCGCCTGGCTGTCCGCCGCCCGTGGGGTAGAACAAGGTGTGCTCCAGGGCAATGCCGTGTTCGCTGACGGCAATCACCCGGGCGCTGAAGGCGTTCTGGTAGGGCGCGCTGTCGAACAGCGCCAGGGTTTCCATGGTGTGCACGGACATGTTCAACCTCCGACGATCAGTGGGCTGGCTTGCAGCAGGGAACGCACCATTGCACTCAAGCCAGGGGGCGAGAGCAGGGTGATTTCAAATTCCGGGCCGCAGACTTTCAGGTTAAGCGGCAAGCGTGGCAAATGGCTGCCCGACTCGACGCGATGCAAGCGAAATTGCAGGTGGTGGCGCTCCTTGACCGTGGGCTCCAGCATCAGCCCTGGCAAGGGATGGAAATCGGCGTCCAGCACGGTCACCTTATGGCTGGCGTTGATCTCACCTACCACGTGCAATCGCTCATCCAGGGCAAAGGCGCCGAGGTAGTTGCTGTGGTCCGATTCATCGTTTTTTTGAAGCTGGATCTGGTTCACCACCTTGACCTTGGTGCCGGCGGGAACGTCCTGGGTGATTACGCAGGACGGGCTGATAAACACGTTATCGCCAATCAGCACATAGCCCAGCACGCGGGCCCCGGAGCCGACCTCGACGTTATTGCCCAGGCGTGGATGGCGCTTGCCCTCGGGGTTGTTGGCGATGCCACGGGCGCCCAAGGTCACGCCGCAGAGGATGTAGCAGTCGTTGCCGATTTCGCAGGTTTCGCCGATCACCGTGCCGTAGCCGTGGTCCAGCACGAAGCGTCGGCCGATGCGTGCGGCGGGGTGAATCTCTGCACCGGAAAGCACCTTGCCCTGGTTGCTCAGCTTGAGGGCAATGCGCGAAAACACGCCGTTGGTCTGGTCCGGGAAATGCCATACCAGGTGCGCCAGGCGGTAATACAGCACCGCCTTGAACGAAGCGTAGGATTCCAGGATCAACTCGCCGCGCCCACGTGAGGCCGGATCACGGTAGGCGTAGGCGATCAGGTCCTCGGCCACCGCTTGCGCCGCATTCTGGATCAGCGTGGCCAGGTGCGGTTCCAGCTGTTTCAGCTGGGCGGGCGTGAGGGTCTTGACGAGGTGGGTGAGCAACTCATCGTGCAACTGTTGCATGTCGATAAAACCGCCCATGGAGGCACCCCCGTATTCTGGTTGGCTGGAAACCCGTTTATTCGAAACTGGGCAGGTAGCTGTCGGCATTGTCGTAGACCATGGTCAGCACCACCGTTTCGGGCGGTAGTTCAGGGGCGAGCTTGGCGATGGCCACCATGTTGGCAGCGGACGACAGGCCCAGGCTGATAGCGTCGGTGCGCATGATGCGTTTCATCATGTCGATGCAGTCCTGGCGCGAGACCTTGAGCATGCCGTCGATCACGTCCAGGTTGAGAATGCTCGGGATCAGGCCGATCGACAGGCCCTGGATGTGATGCGGTGCGTGCTGGTTTTTCAGCAGGTCGCATTCTTCCGGCTCCACGCCCATGACGCGCAGCTGCGGCCAAGCGGCTTTGAGGGTTTCACCGATGCCGGTGATATGCCCCCCGGTGCCGATGCCGCTGACAAAGTAGTCGGCGCGTTGCTCACCGAAGGCACGCAGGATTTCCGGTGCGGTGGTGTCGCGATGGGTCTGCGGGTTGGCGCCGTTGCGCTGCTGGTTGAGCATCACGTAGCTGGGGTTTTCCAACTGCAGTTCCATGCACTTTTCGCCGTGGGAATTGTTGCCCAGGCGGCTGTCCGACAGCACCACCTTGGCCCCATATAAACGCAGCAGCTTCTGTTTTTCGGGGCTGTAGTTGTCGGGGATCACCAGCACCACTTTGTAGCCCAGCACATTGCCCGCCATCACCAGGCCGATGCCGGTGTTGCCGCCGCTGGGTTCGATGATGGTTTGCCCGGAATCACGGATCAGCACGCCCCGGCGCTCGGCGTCGAGGATCATGCCCAGGGCGATGCGTGCCTTGTGGCTGCCGCCGGGGTTGAGGGATTCGAGCTTGGCGTAGACCTCGATACCGAGGTCTTCGGAAAACTGCGCCAGGCGCACGATCGGCGTTTGGCCGATCACGTCGAGGATGGAGTTATGCAACATCATTCAGCCCCCGGCTCAATACAACGGCATATCGGGTTCGACGTCGCGAACCCAATGCTTCATGCCACCCTGCAGGACTTTGGTGTTGGCGAAACCGGCGGCCAGCAAGGTACTGGCGGCTTGCTCCGCGCGGGTGCCGGCGTAGCAGATCAGGTAGTGGGTGTTGTCCCGGCTGAGGCGGTCGAGGTGGCCGTCCAGTTCGGCCAGGGGGATATGCACCACGCCCGGCAATTTGCACACTTCCAGTTCGCTGGCGTCGCGCACATCCAGCAACACGTCTGCGCTGCTGGGGTGTTCGAGCACTTGCTTGAGTACCTGCGGCTTGATGTAGCGCTCTTCGGCCAGCGAGGGTTGGCTCGGCACGGCATCGGCGCAAACTGCGGGGGCCTGGGTTTCACTGTGCCGCGCTTCGGAGCAGCACGGGCAGTCGGCGCGGCGCTTGAAGCGGATTTCGCTGAACTTCATCGCCAGCGCATCGAAGCGCATCAGACGGCCGGATAACGGTTCACCAATGCCGATCAATAGTTTGATCGCCTCGGTGGCCTGGATCATCCCGACCACACCGGGCAGTACGCCGATCACGCCACCGGCGCTGCAATTGGGCGCCAGTTCTGCGGGTGGCGCGCTGGGGAACAGGCAGCGGTAGCACGGCCCGCCTTTGTAGTTGAGCACGCTGATCTGCCCGTCGAAGCGGTAGATCGCGCCGTACACCAACGGCTTGCCCAGTTGCACGCAAGCGTCGTTGACCAGGTAGCGGGTGTCGAAATTGTCGGTGCCGTCGATCACCAGGTCGTAGGCGCCCACCAGTTCCAGGGCGTTGTCGGCGTTCAGCGCTGTGTCGTGGGCATTGATCTGGATATGGCGGTTGAGGTCTTGCAGGCGCTGCTTGGCAGATTCGACTTTGGGCATGCCCAACGTACTGTTGCCGTGGACGATCTGGCGTTGCAGGTTGCTGCTTTCGACCACATCGAAGTCCACCAGCCCCAGGGTGCCGACCCCGGCAGCGGCCAGATACAGGCTGATCGGCGAGCCCAGGCCACCCGTGCCGATGATCAGCACCTTGGCTTTCTTGAGGTTCAACTGACCTTCGCGACCCACGCCCGGCAGGGTGATGTGGCGCACGTAGCGTTGTACTTCTTCGTTGCTCAGCGCGTCGACGTCCATGCCGCCGGACGTGGCCAGCAGCACCTCGATTCTGGCTTTCTCGGGCAGTGGGTCATCCGCGCCAACCAGCTCTTCCTCGGCGGTAAACAGGAAGTGCTCCTTGAGCTGGTTGTTCTTCTCGTGAAACAGGTGCGGGCGTAACTGGGGGTGACTGCTGCAGAGGTTTTCAATGACTTCGCGCAATGTCGATCCGGTGCCCTCGAGGGTCGATTCCGGCAGCTTGGCCACGCGAACCAGAATGTCGGGGAAAGAGACAGCGTTCATGGACAACTCCGTGTGCAGGTCGTTGAAGGGTTGAAGGGCGAAATGCTTGCCATCCCAGGCAAACAGCTTGGAACCATGGGGCTGGCCCTGGCGAACGTCGACCACCAGGTAGCTGACGGGGTAGATCGGCTCGCCCATGAACAGCGCCTTGTCCTGGTCTTCATCGCTGAAATAGGCACCCACATCCGGATGAGAGTGGTAGATCACCACCACCGGGTTGTCGCTGCGAAACGCCTTGTTCATCAGCAGGGTGTCGGCCACCGAGAAGGTGTAGCCGTTGGCCGCGCTGCGCGGGTACATCTCGGGGTTCTTGTGGTGCAGTTCATTCTGGATATTGCTGCCCAGGTACACGCTGCCGTCGGCGAAGACAAAACCACAGCATTCCTCGGGGTAGCTGCGGCTGGCGTGGGCGTAGATCTGTTCCAGGGCTGTGGGGCGGAGGACGTCCATGTTTCTCTCGCGTGGCTGAAGTTGATGGGGCAGGGCAAGGGTCAATTTTTCTTGGCCAGGAGTTTTTCAACCGGCAACTTGGTAATCGCAAAACCGGCCAGCAGGATGGCCGAGTACAGCATCAGGTCGCGGGAAATCGACACGCCTTCGTACCAGGCGCCGATGATCACCGCGAACACCGGAAAGATGATGAACACGAACGACAGGATGATCGGGCTCAAGCGCTTGAGCAGCATGAAGTACACGATGAATCCGCCCACCGAAGCCACCAGGCCCAGGTAGAACAGCGCGCCCCAGGAGCGCAGGGTGATGGCCTCGAAAGTCGGCGTTTCAAACCACAGCCCGGCGACGAACAGCATCAGCCCGGCGATGCCGATGGGCAGGGTGTTGTAGGTGATCACACTGATGGCGCTGCCTTTCTGCTTGGTAATCACATAGCACAGGGCATGCATGACCGCGGCGGTGAGGATCGCCAGCACGCCGAAGAACTCCGCGTGGTCCAGGTGCAGGCCCTGGCTCTTGATGATCATGTAGAGGCTGCCGAAACCGATGCCGATGCCAACCACCTGGGAAAAGTAGATGCGCTCACGCAGGAACAGCGCGGAGAAAATCAGGATGAACACCGGCATGCAGCTGAACAGCAGCGCGGTCAGGCCGGACGAGACATGCATCTCACCGTAGTTGAGCAGGTAGTAGGGCACGCTGAAGTAGGACAGGGTCACGAATACGAAGAACCAGCGGCTCTCACGGGGAAACAGGATCGGCTCGCGGCGCACCATGGCAAAACACAGGAACAGCGGGAAGGCGATCAGGAAGCGCAGGCCGGCGGACGTCAGTGGCGGCACGCTCTCCACGGCAATCTTGATCCCCAGCCACGTGGTGCCCCAACTCAGGCACACGATCAGGAACATCACGCTGGTGATCAGCCCGGCCAGCCACTGTTTTTGGGTTTTGGTCTTGGCGGTGTTTTCGAGAACGGCGGACATTGGCATCGTTTATTGCTTCCCTGAGCCGGAATTGAACTCTATATTGAGCTTGTAATGAGTTGTAAAATTCGGCGATTGAACCCGTAAAAGCACACTATTAGGGCGAAAGATGGCTGTCAAAACAAATATTGACATGGTGTCAATTATGCGTGAAGGGTTGTCCAACGGTCAGGGCGTGAAGTACAAGCGCCTGTCCGATGTCATGGAACGGGGCATCCTCGAAGGCTTGATTGAACCAGGACGAAAACTGCCGCCCCATCGGGTGCTTTCCGACAACCTGGGTGTGACGATCGGCACCATCAGCCGGGCCTACGGCGAACTGGAGCGCCTGGGGCTGGTGGTGGCGCGAGTCGGTGACGGCACGTTCGTGCGCAAGCGTGGGATGGAGCGCCAGCGCGATGAAGGTTTTCGCAACTTCAGCGAAGAACCGCGCCAGTACTTCGACATGAGCCGCAATATGCACATCCCCGGTCAGGAAACCGTGTTCCTGGCCCAGAGCTTCCAGACCCTGTCGACCAACGCCAAATTCCTCCAGGACATCAGCGCCTACACCCCGGACGCCGGCCTGCCGCGTTACCGTGAAGCGGGCGCGCAATGGCTGGTGCAGCGTGACTTTCACCCGATTCCCGAGCAGGTCATCTGCGTCAATGGCGGCCAGCACGGCTTGCTGTGTTCGATGATGGCGCTGTTACGGGCCGGCGATACGGTGGTCACCGAGCAACTGACCTATCCGGGCCTGATTACCGCCGCGCGGATGCTGGGTATCCGGTTGATCGGCCTGGAGATGGACGAAGAGGGCGTGCTACCGAGCGCGCTGGACGAAGTCTGTCGAAATCACCGGGTTTCAGCGCTGTACTGCACGCCAACGATCCAGAACCCGACCACAGCGGTGCTTTCGGTGGCGCGCCGCGAAGCCTTGGTCAAAGTCTGTCGTGAGCACAACCTGCTGATTCTTGAGGACGAAGCCCACGGCGTACTGGTCGAAGACCGGCCGCCGCCCCTCAGCCATTTCGCCCCCGAGCGTACGATTTTGATCAGCAGCCTGAGCAAAGCCGTGTCGGCCGGGCTGCGTGTGGGTTATGTGCATGCGCCACCGGCGTTGGTCAGCCGTATTTCGGCGGCGCTGCGTTCGACTTGCTGGATGGCTACGCCCGTCACCCTGGAGCTTGCTACCCAGTGGATCGAAAACGGCACGGCGGAGTACCTGTTGCGCCAACAGATCAACGAGATCAGCCGGCGTAAGGCCTTGGTCCGCGACCTGCTGGCCGGTCTGGAATATCGCACCCATCTCAATAGCCCGCATTTCTGGATCGAAGTGCCGGAGCCATGGCGGGCGTCGGAAATCGAGGCGGAGCTCAAGCAGAATAATTACCTGATCGCCACCGCCGAAGCGTTTGCGGTGGGGCAAACGGCGGTGCCGCAATTTATTCGGGCGAGTATCTGCAACACGTCGGGGGATGATCAGTTGTTGCGGGCGGGGTTTGATGCGTTGGCGACGGCGCTGGGGCAGGGGGGAGGAAGGTTTCAGCTGTAGGCAGGTCCACCGCGTTATCGTTCTTCGCAGGCAAGCCAGCTCCCACATTGATTGCATTCCAGAGTTGGAACTCGGTCAACTGTGGGAGCGGGCTTGCCCGCGAAGAGGCCAGCCCAGGCGCCACCATTACTTGAACCTGCGCTCCACGCCTTTCTCTACCAGAATCTTCGCTGAAATCTCTTCCACCGAAAAATGCGTGGAATTGATGTGCGCAATATTCTCGCGACGGAACAGATTTTCTACTTCGCGCACTTCGAACTCGCACTGCGCATAGCTGGAATAGCGGCTGTTGGGCTTGCGTTCATTGCGGATCGCCGTCAGCCGATCCGGATCGATGGTCAACCCGAACAGTTTATGCGAATGCGCGCGCAGGGCGGCTGGCAGCGTCAGGTGCTCCATGTCGTCCTCGGTCAGCGGGTAGTTGGCCGCGCGGATGCCGAATTGCATGGCCATGTACAGACAGGTGGGCGTTTTGCCGCAGCGGGATACGCCCACCAGGATCAGGTCGGCCTTGTCGTAGTAGTGGGTGCGGGCGCCGTCATCGTTGTCGAGGGCGAAGTTCACCGCTTCGATGCGCTCCATATAGTTGGAGTTGTGGCCAATGGAATGGGACTTTCCTACCGAGTACGACGAATGTTCACTCAGCTCTTGTTCCAGAGGCGCCAGGAACGTCGAGAAAATGTCGATCATGAAACCATTCGACGTTGCGAGAATCTCACGAATGTCTTGATTGACGATGGTGTCGAAAATGATCGGACGAAAACCGTCTTTTTCGGCCGCCAGATTGATTTGTTGTACCATGGCCCGCGCTTTATCCACGCTGTCGATGTATGGCCGCGTGAATTTGGCGAAGGTAATGTTTTCGAACTGCGCGAGCAGGCTTTGACCCAATGTTTCGGCTGTGATGCCGGTGCCGTCGGAGATAAAGAAAGCAGATCGTTTCATTTGAGCCCTGGGCCTTAAGCTGATGGCGAATCTTGGATATGATAGGCGCGATTTTGCCGTCCCGCAGTGGGCCGCATTCTCACTTATTTTCCAGGTCCAGGCCACAAGCGCTGGCGATTGCTCCTACTGAGCAGCCGGCGTCCTGAGCTTTTCCAACACAGTTAGTGGAGAGATCACCTTGGTAGAGTACGTAGTTTCCCTCGATAAGCTCGGCGTCCATGATGTAGAGCACGTGGGGGGCAAGAACGCATCCCTCGGCGAGATGATCAGTAATCTTGCAGGCGCTGGTGTCTCGGTGCCCGGTGGTTTCGCCACCACGGCCCAGGCTTACCGCGATTTCCTCGAACTGAGCGGCCTCAACGCTCAGATCCACGCCGCGCTGGACGCCCTGGACGTCGACGACGTCAATGCCCTGGCCAAGACCGGTGCCCAGATCCGCCAATGGATCATGGAAGCCGAGTTCCCCGAGAAGCTCAACGAAGAAATCCGCACCGC
Source organism: Pseudomonas sp. DWP3-1-3b3 (assembly GCF_049896305.1). Classification (NCBI taxonomy): domain Bacteria; kingdom Pseudomonadati; phylum Pseudomonadota; class Gammaproteobacteria; order Pseudomonadales; family Pseudomonadaceae; genus Pseudomonas; species Pseudomonas sp. DWP3-1-3b3. The sequence continues at coordinate 102,629 of NZ_JAFCUA010000003.1, forward strand.
CTTTGCCGCGCTGTCGGCCGGTAACCCGGACGTCGCCGTTGCCGTGCGCTCTTCAGCCACCGCTGAAGACTTGCCGGACGCCTCTTTCGCCGGCCAGCAAGAAACCTTCCTGAACATCCGCGGCGTGGAAAACGTGATCCGCGCGGCCAAGGAAGTGTTCGCCTCGCTGTTCAACGATCGCGCCATTTCCTATCGTGTGCACCAAGGTTTCGACCACAAGCTGGTGGCCCTGTCTGCCGGTGTGCAGCGCATGGTGCGTTCGGAAACCGGCACTGCCGGCGTGATGTTCACCCTCGATACCGAATCGGGCTTCCGTGACGTGGTGTTTATCACCGGCGCCTACGGCCTGGGCGAAACCGTCGTACAAGGCGCGGTCAACCCTGACGAATTCTACGTACACAAGCACACCCTTGAAGCCGGCCGCCCGGCCATTCTGCGCCGCAACCTGGGCAGCAAAGCTATCAAAATGATCTATGGCGACGAGGCCAAGGCCGGTCGCTCGGTGAAAACCGTTGAAGTCGACAAGGCCGAACGCGCGCGTTTCTGCCTGACCGACGCTGAAGTCAGCGAACTGGCCAAGCAAGCGATGATCATCGAAAAGCACTACAAGTGCCCGATGGACATCGAGTGGGCCAAGGACGGTGACGACGGCAAGCTGTACATCGTGCAGGCCCGTCCGGAAACCGTGAAAAGCCGCACCTCGGCCAATGTCATGGAACGCTACCTGCTCAAAGAAACCGGCACCGTACTGGTGGAAGGCCGTGCCATCGGTCAGCGCATCGGCGCCGGCAAGGTGCGGATCATCAAGGACGTGTCCGAGATGGACAAAGTCCAGCCAGGCGATGTACTGGTCTCCGACATGACCGACCCGGACTGGGAACCGGTGATGAAGCGCGCCAGCGCCATCGTCACCAACCGTGGCGGGCGTACCTGCCACGCGGCGATCATCGCCCGTGAACTGGGGATTCCTGCGGTCGTGGGCTGCGGCAACGCGACCCAGCTGTTGAAAGACGGCCAAGGCGTGACTGTTTCCTGCGCCGAAGGCGACACCGGTTTCATCTTTGAAGGCGAGCTGGGCTTCGATATCAAGCAGAACTCCATCGACGCCATGCCGGACCTGCCGTTCAAGATCATGATGAACGTCGGTAACCCGGACCGCGCCTTTGACTTCGCGCAATTGCCGAACGCCGGTGTGGGCCTGGCCCGCCTGGAATTCATCATCAACCGCATGATCGGCGTGCACCCCAAGGCTCTGTTGAACTACGACGGCCTGCCGCTGGACATCAAGGAAAGTGTCGACAAGCGCATCGCCGGCTACAACGACCCGGTGGGCTTCTACGTCGAGAAGCTGGTGGAAGGCATCAGTACCCTGGCGGCGGCGTTCTACCCGAAAAAGGTCATCGTGCGCCTGTCGGACTTCAAGTCCAACGAATACGCCAACCTGATCGGCGGCAAGCTCTACGAGCCGGAAGAAGAAAACCCGATGCTGGGCTTCCGTGGCGCCTCGCGTTACATCAGCGAAGCGTTCCGTGACTGCTTCGAACTCGAATGCCGCGCCCTCAAGCGCGTACGCAACGAGATGGGCCTGACCAACGTCGAGATCATGGTGCCGTTCGTGCGCACCCTGGGCGAAGCGAGCCAGGTGGTGGACTTGCTGGCTGAGAACGGCCTGTCCCGTGGTGAGAACGGCCTGCGCGTGATCATGATGTGCGAATTGCCGTCCAACGCCATCCTGGCCGAAGAATTCCTGGAGTTCTTCGACGGTTTCTCCATCGGTTCCAACGACCTGACCCAGCTGACCCTGGGCCTGGACCGTGACTCCGGGATCATCGCGCACCTGTTCGACGAGCGAAATCCTGCGGTCAAGAAGCTGCTGGCCAACGCCATCCAGGCCTGCAACAAGGCCGGCAAGTACATCGGTATCTGCGGCCAAGGCCCTTCCGACCACCCAGACCTGGCCAAGTGGCTGATGGAACAGGGCATCGAAAGCGTCTCGCTGAACCCCGATTCCGTGCTGGAAACCTGGTTCTTCCTGGCGGAAGGCCAAGCGTCCGCCTAAGATCGTCACGTCAAAAGTGCCGGTCACCCGCCATGGGTGACCGGCATTCTTATCTGTACAGGGCGGGAATCCTCGCGGACGCCGCCCTTTTTTGTGCAAGAGCATTATGCAAAGCAGCAGCAACCTGTTTCCCGTCGCCCTGATCAGCGCTGAACGTCGTGGCGACCTGAGTGAAGACGTGTATCGCCTCAAACCCGGTAACAGCCCCGACGGCACCGTCGAGCTGGCGGTTACCCGTTTGGGCCTGGCCGATGTCCCGGAAAACCGGGGCATCCCGGTTATTTTGTTGCATGGCAGTTTTTCCAACCGACGCTTCTGGTATTCGCCAAAAGGCATCGGGCTGGGTGCTTATCTGGCGCGCGAGGGGTTTGATGTCTGGATCCCGGAAATGCGTGGCCATGGCCTGTCCAAGCGCAATCATGACTACGCCCGCAACCGCGTCGCGGACTATGCGCGTTATGACTTGCCGGCCATCGGTGCATTCGTGCGTGAGCAAAGCGGGCAGATTCCTCACTGGATCGGCCATTCTCTCGGCGGCACCAGCTTGGCGGCGGCCCTGGGTGGGCAGCACCTGGGTGCGCCGGCCGTGGCGTCGGTGGCGCTGTTTGGTTGTCAGGTCAGTCGCACCCATTGGCCGTTGAAACTGCCACCCGTGGAGTGGACCGGCCGCCTGCTGTTGAAGCGTTTTGGCGAAGTATCCGGCTCGCGCCTGAAGCGTGGCCCCGAGGACGAACCGGCGGGCGTGATGATCGAAGCCATGCGCTGGAATGGCCTGTTTGGCCGCTTCGGCGAGGGCAAGAACGATTGGTGGAAAGGCCTGGCTGAAGTCGATGTGCCGCTGTTGGCCGTCAGTGCGGCCGGGGATCATCAAGACCCCGACTGGGCCTGCCGCAAGCTGTTCGAGCAAATCGGCTCGGAGCACCGTCAGTACCTGTGCCTGGGCCGTCAGCAAGGCTTTACCGGGGATTTCGGGCATGTGGAAATGCTGGTGAGCAAAGCCGCCCAGGCCGAAGTGTGGCCGTTGGTGGTGCAGTGGCTGAAAGATCCGCTCACACCCTTGCCAGGCGCGCAGGCCGAGGTGTTGGCCACGGTTTGAGGCAACGCTCTGCCAAGGGCGTTTCGCTCATGTGTGGTTGCGGCTAAGATATGACGCGTTAAACGCTTCTGGTCATATTCAGTCGCGCAGTGGCTATTGCGTTGCGGCGAGGCGAATGGGATGTTTCGCACCTGCTCTGGCTGGCGCTTCTTTCGAAAGACACCTCTTTGACGGAAAGGAATTTTTCAATGAACCATTACGTGACCCCCGATCTGTGCGACGCCTACCCGGACCTGGTGCAGGTGCTCGAACCGATGTTCAGCAACTTCGGCGGCCGGGACTCCTTCGGCGGCGAGATCGTCACCGTCAAATGCTTCGAAGATAACTCCCTGGTCAAGGATCAAGCCGATCAGCCGGGTGCCGGCAAGGTGCTGGTGGTCGACGGTGGCGGCTCCCTGCGTCGCGCGCTGCTGGGCGACATGATCGCCGAGAAAGCGGCAAAAAACGGTTGGGAAGGGCTGGTGATCTACGGATGCATCCGTGATGTTGACGTCATTGCCCAGACCGATCTGGGTGTACAGGCCTTGGCCAGCCATCCGATGAAGACTGACAAGCGCGGTATTGGCGACCTGAACGTGGTCGTTACTTTCGCGGGTGTGACCTTTCGTCCGGGTGAATACATCTACGCCGATAACAATGGCGTGATCGTTTCCCCCAGCCCGCTGAAAATGCCCGAATAAAACAGGAGTAAGGATGTTCGAGGAAGAAAACGCGCAATGGGGCCTGGTGCATGCCCTGGTGCTGGACGGTAAAGGCGGTGCGCGTTCGATTGCCCGGACTGAACTCGACGACTTGCAACTGCAGCCCCAGGAGAGCCTGTGGCTGCATTGGGATCGCAGCCACCCGCAAACCCAGACCTGGCTGCGCAAATCCAGCGGCTTAAGCGAGTTTGCCTGTGACCTGTTGCTGGAAGAAAACACCCGTCCGCGCCTGTTGCCGCTGCCGGACTCGGAATTGCTGCTGTTCCTGCGCGGGGTCAATCTCAACCCCGGTGCGGAGCCGGAAGACATGGTTTCGGTGCGCATCTTCGCGGCTGCCAGCCGTGTGATTTCCTTGCGCCTGCGCCCCTTGCGCGCCACTGACGAGCTGTTGGTGCAGTTGGCAGACGGCAAAGGGCCGAAAACCGCGTCGGAACTCATCCTTTATATGGCGCAGTACCTGACCCATAAAGTGCAGGATCTGGTCTCCGATCTGTCTGAAATCGTCGACGTCGAAGAAGAAAAACTCGATACCGACGAACGGTATACCCCGGAACACGGCAGCATTCTGCAGATCCGCCGACGAGCGGCCGGGCTGAAGCGATTCCTCGCCCCACAGCGGGATATTTTTGCCCAGCTCACGCGGATCAAATTGCCGTGGTTCTGCGATGACGATGCCGACTACTGGAACGAATTGAACAACAGCCTGACCCGCTACCTGGAAGAACTCGAATTGACCCGGGAGCGCGTGGGGCTTGTGCTGGAGGCCGAAGACCGACGTTTGAGCGTGCGCATGAACCGCACCATGTACCGCTTCGGGATCATCACCGGAATCTTCCTGCCGATGAGTTTTCTCACCGGTCTGCTGGGGATCAATGTGGGCGGGATTCCGTTCTCCGCCAGCCCCTATGGATTCATGGTGGCATGCCTGTTGATGGTCTCGGTGGCACTCGGACAATGGTGGCTTTTTCGACGATTGCGCTGGGTTTGAGCTGAATATGACCTGAACGTAGGAAGGGTCCTATGTGACCCCAAGAATTTTACCCTCGTCTTTTAAATCACTTGCGAGAGGTCTTTATGCACGATCCGTTCGAACAGTCTTTGCGTGACATGCTCAATGCCTCGCCGTCCAACCGCGACGACGATGCCTGCCTGGGCCGCGTGTTGAAAACTGCCAACCGCCAGGTGGGTGCGGGTGACCTGTTCGGTCTGCTCGGCCGCTGGCTGCCGGCGTTGATGATGGCCCTGAACAACGGTTCGGCCCACGTATCGCCGGTTTCCCGTCGTAAACCTCTTGCTCGCACTGCTGATAAGGCTGATTGAATATGGAACTTGATCTCTGGACCCAGAGCCTGGTCACCGCGATGACCGCATTGTGGACCAAGGTGGCGAATTTCATTCCCAACCTGTTTGGTGCCTTGGTGCTGGTACTGCTGGGCTTTGTCGTGGCCAAGCTGCTCGACACCCTGTTGTCCAAATTGCTCGCAAAACTGGGCCTCGATCGCCTGATGGCCGGCACCGGCCTGACCAAGCTGCTGGGTCGCGCCGGGCTGCAAGTGCCGATCTCCACCTTGATCGGCAAGATCGTTTATTGGTTCGTTTTGCTGATTTTCCTGGTTTCTGCGGCTCAATCCCTTGGACTTGAGCGAGTTTCAGCTACGCTCGACATGCTGGCGCTGTATTTGCCGAAGGTTTTCGGCGGCGCGCTGGTGCTGCTGGTAGGCGTTTTGCTGGCGCAACTGGCCAATGGGCTGGTGCGCGGTGCCGCCGAAGGCGTGGGGCTGGACTATGCTGCGGGCCTGGGGCGGATCGCCCAGGGCTTGGTCATTATCATCAGTATTTCGGTCGCGATCAGCCAGTTGGAGGTCAAGACTGACCTGCTCAACCACGTGATTGTGATCGTTTTGATTACCGTTGGTCTGGCCGTTGCGCTGGCCATGGGCTTGGGAAGCCGGGAAATTGCCGGTCAGATTCTTGCGGGAATCTATGTGCGTGAGTTGTATCAGGTTGGGCAACAGGTGCGTGTGGGCGAGGTCGAAGGGCAAATCGAGGAGATCGGCACAGTCAAGACGACGGTGCTGACCGATGACGGCGACCTGGTGTCGTTGTCCAATCGGATTCTTCTTGAGCAGCAGGTCAGTAGCCGCTAATCCGGCAAACCCTGCTAATGTACGCCGCCGCAAACCCGGCTGACCGGGCTGTAGCGGACATTGACCTGACTGTCGGCACGACTTGTTTTGAATAAAGCCCAAACGCTGTCCACGCGCTATGACCCCCGTGAGCTCTCTGATGAGGAGTTGGTCGCGCGCGCGCACACGGAGCTGTTTCACGTAACTCGCGCGTACGAAGAATTGATGCGCAGATATCAACGCACTCTGTTCAACGTTTGTTCAAGGTATTTAGGGAACGATAGAGATGCGGATGATGTCTGTCAGGAAGTGATGCTCAAGGTGCTGTACGGCCTGAAGAACTTCGAGGGCAAATCGAAGTTCAAGACATGGCTATACAGCATCACGTACAACGAGTGCATCACGCAGTATCGTAAGGAACGGCGAAAGCGTCGCTTGATGGACGCGTTGAGTCTGGACCCCCTCGAGGAGGCGTCTGAAGAGAAGGCGCCGGCACCCGAGGAGAAGGGCGGACTTGATCGCTGGTTGGTGTATGTGAACCCGATTGACCGGGAAATTCTGGTGCTACGATTTGTCGCAGAGCTGGAATTTCAGGAAATCGCTGACATCATGCACATGGGTTTGAGTGCTACAAAAATGCGTTACAAACGTGCTCTTGATAAATTACGTGAGAAATTTGCGGGCGAGACTGAAACTTAGTGCGTGGCAAATATCTCTTACGTGTAGGCAAGTTCTGTTAGACTTGTCGCCGAGTTGTCCCCCGGTTTGTGGGACTGCTTTACAATCACCAGATGGGGATTTAACGGATGAAACTGAAAAACACCTTGGGCTTGGCCATTGGTTCTCTTATTGCCGCTACTTCTTTCGGCGTTCTGGCACAAGGCCAAGGCGCAGTTGAAGGCGAGCTGTTCTACAAGAAGCAGTACAACGATAGCGTCAAGCACATCGAAGACGGCTTCAATCCTGGCGCTCGCATCGGTTACTTCCTGACCGACGACCTGTCCTTGAACCTGTCCTACGACAAAACCAACCACACCCGTTCGAACGACGGTACTGGTAACCAGAAGATCAAAGGCGATACCGGCAGCCTGGTTGCCCAGTATCACTTCGGTCAAGCTGGCGTAGACAGCCTGCGTCCGTACGTAGAAGGCGGTTTCGGCCACCAGAGCCGTACCAACGTTCAAGCTGACGGCCACAGCGGTCGCGACCAGACTACCTTCGCTACCGTTGGTACTGGCGTGAAGTACTACTTCACCAACAACCTGTACGCTCGTGCCGGTGTTGAAGCTGACTACGGTCTGGACAACGGCAAGTGGGACTACTCCGCACTGGTCGGCCTGGGCGTGAACTTCGGCGGTAACGCTGGCGCAGCTGCTCCAGCTCCTACCCCAGCACCAGCTCCAGAGCCAACTCCAGAGCCAGAAGCTCCAGTTGCTCAGGTTGTACGTGTTGAGCTGGACGTTAAGTTCGACTTCGACAAGTCGGTTGTTAAGCCTAACAGCTACGGCGACGTGAAAAACCTGGCCGACTTCATGGCTCAGTACCCAGCTACCAACGTAGAAGTTGCTGGTCACACTGACTCCGTAGGTCCAGACGCTTACAACCAGAAGCTGTCCCAGCGTCGTGCTGACGCTGTTAAGCAAGTCCTGGTTAAAGACGGCGTTGCTCCTAGCCGTATCACCGCAGTAGGTTACGGCGAATCCCGCCCAGTTGCTGACAACGCAACTGAAGCTGGTCGTGCTGTTAACCGTCGCGTAGAAGCGTCGGTTGAAGCTCAAGCTCAGTAATGACTGAGTGGTAGAAAAAAGCCCGGCTTAGGCCGGGCTTTTTTTCGCCTGCAATTTGCCTCAGGCGCTGGCGGCTTGGGCGAGTCTAGCGACCTGGCCTGGGGCTGCAACACGGCCGATCACCAGGATAGCCGGGCTCTTCAAGGCAAATGCCTGCGCATCTTCGTACAGACGCCACAGCTCGCTGCGACATTCCCTTTGCAGGGGCAGCGATGCATTCTCGATCATCGCCACCGGCATATCCGCCGCCATTCCACCGTCCAGCAGTTGCTGGCGGATTTCCTCCAGCTTCGCCACGCCCATGTACACCACCAGGGTGGTCCCGCTTTCTGCCAGGGCCCGCCAATTCAAGCTGCTGTCGTCCTGGGTATGCGCCGTGACCAGCGTCACGCCGCGACTCACCCCGCGCAAGGTCAGTGGCACCGCGCAATTCGTCGCGCCTGCCAGGCCTGCGGTAATGCCGTTGACCAACTCCACCTCAACGCCCCGTTCACACAGCCACATCGCCTCTTCACCGCCGCGTCCGAAAATGCACGGGTCTCCGCCTTTGAGGCGCACCACACACTTGCCTTGGCGCGCATAACGCAGCATCAGGCGGTGGATGAAATCCTGCGGGGTCGACCGGCAGCCACCGCGTTTACCCACGGTAATCACCCGCGCTTCAACGCAATGTTCCAGCACGGCCGGGTTGACCAAGTCATCGATCAGCACCACATCGGCCTCACGCAGGGCGCGTACCGCCTTGAGGGTCAACAGCTCCGGGTCACCCGGACCCGCGCCTACCAGCCAGACTTTTGCATTCATAAGGTGTTCCTCGTCCAGGGATGACGTCAGCGGTGAAAGAGTGAGTACAACAGCACCAGATTGATCAGCAGCGAGAGCAGCGCCAGGGTGCGCCAGACCTTCAAGGGTTCACGCTCCAGTAATGGCTTGGGGCGGATGCTCAGTTCCTGGCGGTCAGCCTGCTCCAGCACGCGCAACCACTCTTCGGCGGTTTCATAGCGATGGGCGGGTTGGGCCGCCACGGCCCGCTCCAGGCTGAGGGGCAGCCAATCCGGCAGGTCCGGGCGGTAGCGGCTGGCGCTGACAGGTTGAGTGAACCGGGGCCGTTGGAAAGCCTCGATTTCGCCGTAGGGGTAATGTCCGGTCAGCAGGTAATACAAGGTTACGCCAACGCTGTATAAATCCTGTTGGGCCGTAGGACGGTCGCCATTGAAGGCTTCAGGTGCAATAAAGCTAGGTGTGCCCGGCAACGCATGGTCGCTGTCTTCCGACAGGCCAGGGCAATACGCCAGGCCGAAATCCAACACCCGCAATTCGCCGTCGTCTCCCAGCAGCAGGTTTTCCGGCTTGATATCACGATGCAGGATCTGCCGTCGATGCAGCATGCCCACAGCGCGCAGCAAACGCTCGGCAATCGACTGCCATTGCGCCAAGGGCAAGGGGCCTTGCTGCTGGAATAGTTCTGCCAGGGTTTGGCCGGAATACTCACGCATCACGTAGTACAAATGCTGGCGCCCGTTGCCGGCATGCACTTCAGGAAACGCCCGCCCCGCAACCCGGCGCAGAAACCATTCCTCCGACAGCAAGGCCTGGCCGGCATCATGATCATCGTCGCGGCTCAGCGGCAGGGTTTTCAGCAGCCAGGGTTGCTGCTGGGCATCGCGCACCCGGTAAAGCAGTGACTGCCGGCTTTGTGCCAACACGCTTTCAACCTGCCAGCCTTCAAAGTGTTGCCCGGCTTTCAACAAGGGCGGCAGTGGCCATTGCTGCAACTGCACCAGCGCGTCGCCGAGGGTGGCGGCGCCGAGGGTGTCGATCCGGATAAGCAACGCGCTGGCATTGTCCTGGCTGCCAGCCAGGTGCGCGGCAGTCACCAGGGTGTTGACGGCCAATTGCATGTCCGTCTGTTCGCGCAGAATTGCCTGGATACTCTGATCGCCCAGGGTGGCCCACACACCATCACTGAGCAGCAGGAAACATTCGCCTTCACGCAACTGACCGTCGAGAAAATCCACCACCAGGTGTTGATCCAGGCCAAGGGCGCGCTTGAGCACATGCTGCATGCCCGGTTGCTCCCACACGTGATCCTCGGTGATGCGCTGCAATTGGCCGTCAAGCCAACGATACGCGCGGCAATCGCCGACATGCGCCAGGGTAAAGCGCTGGCCGCGGAACACCAGCGCGCTCAGGGTGGTCAGCAGCGGTAGACCACCGCCATTGGCTTGCAGCCAGCGATTCTGTGCCAGCAGCAAACGCTCCAGAGCCTGGGCCACGCCCCAGGTTTGCGGCGTGGCGTAGTAATCCAGGGCCAGCGCCTGCAAGGTCGAACGCGCGGCCAGGCCGCCGTCGGCGCACTGGCTCACGCCGTCGGCGATGGCGCACAGGTAGCCCTTGCTCGCCGCCAGTTCGGCCACGGGCGTGACCACCCGTAGCGCGTCCTGGTTTTCCGCCCGTGGGCCGATGGCACTGGCCTGGGCGATGCTCAGTTGCAGGCTCATCAGACCCGCGCAGCCGTCACGGCCGCCGAGCCCCAGGTGGTTCTCCAGCGACGCTTCACGCCATGCAGGCCGAACCAGGCCAGCACGCCCAGGCTGGCGAACAACCACAACGCCATCTGATAGCTGCCGGTGCTTTGTTTGATCGCGCCCATGCCGGCTGCCAGGGCAAAGCCGCCGATACCGCCGGCCATGCCGATCAGGCCGGTCATCACGCCGATTTCACGGCGGAAACGCTGCGGCACCAGTTGGAACACCGCACCATTGCCTGCGCCAAGGCCCAGCATGGTGCAGACGAAAAGCGCCAGTGCTGCGTAGGAACTCGGCAGATTGAAACCCACCGCCGCGATGCAGATCGCCGCCACGCTGTACATGCCCAGCAGGGTACGAATCCCGCCGAAACGGTCCGCCAACGCGCCGCCCAATGGGCGCATCAGGCTACCGCCGAACACGCAGGCGGCGGTGTAGTAGCCAGCGGTCACCGGGCTCAGGCCGTATTGGTCATTGAAATAGCCGGGCAGGGCGCTCGCCAGGCCGATAAAGCCGCCAAAGGTCACGCTGTAGAAAAACATGAACCACCAGCTGTCCCGGTCACCCAGCGCCTTGAAGTAGTCGGCCATGGACTTGGCCTTCGGGCGTTCCGGGGCATTGCGCGCCAGCCAGGCAAAGACAATCAGGGTCAGCACCAGAGGGATCAGCGCGAAACCGAACACGTTGCTCCAGCCAAACGCGGCCGCCAAAACCGGCGCCAGCAACGCGGCGAACACCGTGCCGGAGTTGCCTGCACCCGCGATGCCCATGGCTTTGCCCTGGTGTTCCGCCGGATACCATTGGGAGGCCAGGGGCAGCGCAACGGCAAACGAGGCACCGGCCATGCCGAGGAACACGCCCAGCAACAGCGCCTGTTCGTAGCTATGGATTCCGAGTTTCCAGGCGCCGAACAAGGCGCAGATCACAATCACCTGACCAATCAGCCCGGCCGTCTTGGGCGACAGCTTGTCTGCCAGCATGCCCATCAAAAAGCGCAGAATCGCACCGGCGAGGATCGGCGTCGCCACCATCAGGCCACGCTGCTGAGTGGTCAGGTGCAGGTCGGCGGCAATCTGTATCGCCAAGGGGCCGAGCAGGTACCAGACCATGAAGCTCAGGTCGAAATACAGGAACGCGGCAAACAGGGTCGGGGTGTGCCCGGATTTCCAGAAGCTTGATTTCATCACGCACCTCAACGGTTGGGAGTCTTGCAAGAAGGCCAAAACGAAAAAACGCCGCCACCGGGTTCGCGAGGGCAAACCGGGTGTGCGACGTCTTTGTCGGGGAGGGGCAACCGCCGTTGGCTACCTGTGATGAATGCTTAGCAAGAGCTGCGCCAAATCAGCCGAGCAGTTCGCTCATGGCGATAATCTGCTCCGCCACCTGGATCAGCTTCTGCTGGCGGCTCATGGCCTGGCGGCGCATCAGGGTGTAGGCCTCTTCCTCGTTGCAGTCTTTCATTTTCATCAGCATGCCCTTGGCCAGCTCGATGCGCTTGCGCTCGGCCAACTGCTGGTCGCGGGCTTGAAGCTGCGCGCGCAAGGCCTGGTCGCTTTCGAAACGGGCCATGGCGACATCAAGGATCGGCTGCAGGCGCTGGGCCTGGATACCTTCGACGATGTAGGCGCTGACGCCGGACTTGATCGCCTGGCGCATCACGTTCGGGTCGTGTTCGTCGGTGAACATCACAATGGGCCGGGGTTGGTCGCGACTGACCAGCACCACTTGCTCCATCACATCGCGGCCCGGTGACTCGGTATCGATCAGGATGACGTCCGGGCGCACCGTTTCGACGCGCGCGGGCAGGTCAATGGTCAGGCCGGACTCATCGATGACATCAAAGCCGGCTTCGATCAGTGCCGTCCTCAGTCGGCCGACTTTACGCGGCGTGTCGTTGATCAGCAGGATTCGCAGCATGGAGGTCCTCCTGTCAGCGCAAGGCTTGGCGGTGGTTGGTGTCGGCCAGCGCATGCAGGCGGAAGCTGCGGGCATAGCCGGCGGGGTCGGAACCGTCCCAGACTTTGCCGTCGATCAGCTGGCTGCTGCGCATGTCCTGGTCGTTTGTGGCGATACCCAGCCCATCGGCGGCCTGGCGATACAGCGCCAGTTGTTGCACCTGGCGCGCGACGCCGAGGTAGTCGGGGTCTTCGCGCAGCAGGCCCCAGCGCCGGAACTGGGTCATGAACCACATGCCGTCAGAGAGGTAGGGCAGGTTCACTTTACCGTCGGCAAAAAAGCGCAGCGCGTGGGGATCCTGCCACTGATTGCCCAGGCCGTCGTCATAAGTCCCCAGCAGGCGCGGCTCGATGCAGTCGAGCGGGGCATCGAGGTAGTCGCGGCCACTGAGTAATTGCGCGGTGGAGCGGCGGTTTTCGCTGCTTTCTTCGATAAACCGACTGGCCTCCAGGATCGCCCTCACCAGCACGCGTGCCGTGTTTGGATACTGGTCGACGAACGCCTGGGTGCAGCCGAGGACCTTTTCCGGATGATCCGGCCAGATCGCCTGGGTGGTTGCCAGGGTAAATCCTTGGTTTTGCTTGACCGCGCTGGCGCACCAGGGCTCGCCCACGCAAAACCCGTCGATGCGCCCGGCTTGCAGGTGCGCCACCATTTGCGGCGGCGGGACCACCACGCTGTCCACATCCTGCAAGGGGTGAATGCCTTGGCTCGCCAGCCAGTAATACAGCCACATGGCATGGGTGCCTGTGGGAAACGTCTGAGCGAAGGTCAGTTTTGTTCGGCTTTGGTGCACGTGGCGGTCCAGTGCCTCAGGAGTGATCACCCCCTGTTGTTGCAAGCCGTGGGACAGGTTGATGCTCTGGCCGTTCTGGTTGAGCCCCATCAGCACAGCCATGTCAGTGGGTGCGACGCCGCCGATACCCAGGTGCACGGCGTAGATCAGCCCGTACAGGCTGTGGGCGGCGTCGAGTTCGCCGCTGACCAGTTTGTCGCGCAGGTTGGCCCAGGACGATTGGCGCTTGAGGTTCAAGGTCAGGCCATAGGGTTGCGCGAAGCCCTGGGTGGCCGCCACCACCAGCGAGGCGCAGTCGCTCAAGGCCATGAAGCCCAGGTCGAGGCTGCTCTTTTCCGGGGCATCACTGCCGTTGACCCAGGCCAGCGGGTCGTTCATCGGGCTGTTGCCAACCGAATCGTTCATCAACACCTACCTTTTCTTTCAAAAAAAAGCGTCGTTCCCTCAGATGGCGATGTAAGCCAACGCGGGTAACGACGCCTTTGTCCGTAAGCCCGCTCCGCCGTTGGTGCGTGCTCTGATACAGACTTCATAGCAAGGCACATGCCACGGCTGGTTGGGCCTGGAGCGTCATCAACTTTCCATCAAGATTGAAAGCGGGTGGGCTCTCAGTATGGCGACTCTCCCACTGCCAGCCCGCCCAGGAAAACCCACGGTGTACGCCGAAGTCCCAGCAACGATGCCTCTCCTCTGGCTACACCGCCGACTGTTGTTTGTCGTGCTGCTACTGATCAGTACGCTGGCCTGGGGCGAGCTTTACCAAGCGCAGGACGAAAGCCTGCAGACCGTGTTCACTGCGCTGTCGGTGCCACTTGGGCTGCCCATCGTTGTCAGTCGCGAAGTTGCACGCAAACGCCTCAGCGCAGCACTGGATTTTGATGCGCCACAACAGGCCCTGGAGGCGCTTGCAGTTGAACAAGGGTTGATCTGGTACAGCGACGGGCAAGCGTTGTATGTCTATGACGCGGGTGAAGCCAAAAGCTCTGCGGTGACCTTGCGGCATATCTCCGTCGACAGGCTGCGTAGCCTCATGCGGCGCTCCGGTCTCGATGAGTCACGCTATCCGTTGCGCGAAAGCGGAGCTCGCACGTTCTCTGTCTCCGGCCCACCGAATTACATCGACCAGGTGCTGCGTCTGGCTCAGTTGATGGACCGGCAACGGGCGGAGTTGCGGGTGGGCGCTCAGTCTTTTGCCGTCGTCCAGGTGCTCAACACCGATGTGGTGGATCGACAGTACGGCACGCGCGACAACCCGGTCACCATGCCGGGGATGGCGTCGATGATCGAGACCTTGTTGGCCAGCGAGCAAAAGGGCTTGCTCTCGGACAAGAGCCTGGGCGTGATCGCTTACCCGGACAGCAACAGCCTGTTGATCAAGGGCAAGCCGGCCCAGGTGAGCTTCATCCAGAAACTGGTGGCGGAGCTCGACGTGCCCAAGCGAGCGATCGAGGTTTCGCTGTGGCTGGTGGATGTTGAGCGCGATGAACTGAAGAAGTTGGGCCTGGATTCGGACGAAGAACCGAAGGCGTCGACGACGCGCGTCTTGGCTCCCCTGGACGATAGCCAGCTTATGGCGAAGGTAGGTGCATTGGAGCGCCGTCGACGGGCGAAGGTGGTGACGTTGCCGGTGATCCTCACCCAGGAGAATGTGCCGGCGGTGTTTCAGGACAATCACACATTTTATATGCCGCCCCGCGGAGATGATCGCGCTGACTGGAAACCGATGCGTTATGGCACCCAGGTCAGCGTGCTGCCGCGTTTTGGCGAGGGCAACCAGATTGAGATGCGCCTGGAGGTGGACGAAGGGCGCCAGATGAGTGAGCCGGGGCAGCGTGAAAAAAATGCGGCGGTGGGGCGGATCGGCATCAACAGCGTGGTCCGAGTGCCTCAGGGCAGGCGCTTATGGCTGGGTGCGTTTCAACGGGAATCAGAAGGACGCGCGGCAGGTCGTGCAGCCCAAGTACGGCTGTTTGTGATCCAGGCCAGGGCGGTGGCTAGTGAATTGAAGGGGCAGGAAGAGGCGGGAGGGCCACCGCCTATGACTGCGGCGCAATACGAGCGTGTCCAGCGTGCGTTTGTGCGACCGCAGCGCGATGTCTCACCGTAAACAAGGTGTTAACCCATGCATCTGGAAATTCTTCTGCAGGAACAACTGATCAGCCGCAGGCGGCTGGCGGCCTTTGCACCCGGAAAGGTGCTGCCGTTGGCACCGGAGATCATCCACAGCGTGGAAGTCCGGGTGAACGGGCAACTGCTGGCCTTGGGCGAGCTGGTGCAGTTGGAGGACCGGCTGGGGGTTGAGTTGCATGAGGTGTATCAAGCGTGGCTGCCTGTGGAAGAGGGGTAGCGAAACGTCTTACAGCATGTTTTCAAAAGCCGCTGGATGTATGGGCTTTTTCCTAGCGTGAGTCGTGAGCCAGGTTTTTATAGTCGTGACATGGGTGCATGAGTCAGTGATTGAAATGAGGGCTTCAATGTCAGCAGTCGGATGCCGAGGTACGCATGGCCGTCAGGGATGATGGAGGGACAGCGACTTCCCTGGTGTTCGCACGCTGGACCCTGCATCACCACGGTCGCCTGACCGGTGAGGGTTCGGATGTACAATTACCACCCAAGGAGTGCCAGGTGTTGCGGCTGTTGTTGGTGTCTGACGGTGCCTTGATGACCAAGGATCGCTTGCTGGAACTGGGCTGGCCGCAGGGAGAGGTTGCCGAGGAGTCGTTGACACGCTGCATCTACTCGCTGCGCAAGTACCTCGGTGCCGACAAGGGGTTTATCAAGACGATCTACGGCCGGGGGTATCGGTTTACCTGTCCGGTGCGCGCTGTGTCGGGGCGTGCGCAACAGGTGTGTGCCGCCTGCGGGCACGTCAGCCAGGGTTTGTTGAAACGTGGCTAGGTTCTGGAGCAAGGGCTGGGTGCTGGGTGCGCTGATGGTCAGTCATCAAGCGTTGGCCTACTGCTGGGAGGAGGCCGCCAGTCACTACAATATCGAGCCGGAGTTGTTGCAGGCGATCGCCGTCGTGGAGTCGGGTAACCGCGCGCAAGCGATGAATCATGCCAACCGTAATGGCACCCGGGACATCGGCCTGATGCAGATCAACAGCATTCATCTGCCACGCTTGCTCAAGCAGGGCATCACCGAGGATCGCTTGATCAACGAGCCATGCCTGTCGGTTGAGGTGGGGGCTTCGATACTGGCCGAGTTCATCCAGCGCTTTGGGTACAACTGGACGGCAGTGGGTTCGTACAATGTGGGGACAGGCGCCGGGCCCGAGCGTGAGGCATTGCGCCTGCAGTATGCGCAGAAAATCTGGGCGTATTACGAGCAGTTGGTCGCGCATCGTTACTGACGATTGGGG
This sequence comes from Pseudomonas sp. DWP3-1-3b3, assembly GCF_049896305.1. Lineage (NCBI taxonomy): Bacteria > Pseudomonadati > Pseudomonadota > Gammaproteobacteria > Pseudomonadales > Pseudomonadaceae > Pseudomonas > Pseudomonas sp. DWP3-1-3b3. The sequence goes on from NZ_JAFCUA010000003.1 coordinate 119,039, forward strand.
TTCACGCCTCGCGCCTTACCTGTCACCCCGGCTATAATCGCCGTCACCTTTCGCCGCCTCCGAGTCTAGCCCGCCCATGTATACCCTGGCCCGCCAGCTGTTGTTCAAACTTTCCCCGGAAACTTCCCACGATCTGTCCCTGGACCTGATTGGTGCCGGTGGCCGCCTGGGGCTCAATGGCCTGGTATGCAAGGCTCCGGCAAAAATGCCGGTCTCGGTGATGGGGCTCGATTTTCCCAACCCGGTCGGCCTGGCGGCTGGCCTGGATAAAAACGGTGCGGCCATCGATGGCTTTGCGCAGTTGGGTTTCGGTTTTGTCGAAATCGGCACCGTCACCCCACGTCCACAGCCGGGCAACCCCAAGCCGCGCATCTTCCGCCTGCCGGAAGCCGAGGCGATCATCAACCGCATGGGCTTCAACAATCTGGGCGTTGATCATCTGCTGTCGCGGGTTCAGGCGGCGAAGTACAAGGGCATTCTCGGTATCAATATCGGCAAGAACTTCGATACGCCGGTCGAGCGTGCCGTCGACGATTACCTGATCTGCCTGGACAAGGTCTACGCCCACGCCAGCTATGTCACGGTCAACGTCAGTTCGCCCAACACCCCGGGCCTGCGCAGCCTGCAGTTCGGTGATTCCCTCAAGCAACTGCTGGAAGCCCTGCGCCAGCGCCAGGAAGACCTGGCCGTGCGCCATGGCAAGCGCGTGCCGCTGGCGATCAAGATTGCCCCGGACATGAGTGACGAAGAAACCGTACTGGTCGCCCAGGCCCTGGTGGACGCGGGCATGGACGCGGTGATCGCGACCAACACCACCCTCAGCCGCGTCGGTGTCGAAGGCCTGGCCCATGGTGATGAGGCGGGCGGTCTTTCGGGTGCGCCAGTACGCGAGCAGAGCACCCATATCGTCAAGGTTCTGGCCGCCGAGCTGGCTGGGCGCTTGCCGATCATCGCCGCAGGAGGCATCACCGAAGGCAAGCACGCGGCCGAGAAGATCGCTGCGGGTGCCAGTCTGGTGCAGTTGTACTCCGGCTTTATCTACAAGGGCCCGGCGCTGATCCGCCAGTCGGTGGACGCTATCGCAGCACTGCCAAAAGCCTGAACTGCACCCATTAAAAAGGGCTCCATCAAGGAGCCCCCTGGGCCGAAGCCCGCCGCCCGGATGGGGCGTGCGTGGTTAAGTCGTTAAATCTTCATCGGTGGTGATGTCGGAATTAGTTGCCCTTGATTAGCCGACGGCGTGAAGTTCGTTGAGTCTGTGGATTCCCGCAGTGCCAGTCATACCGTCCCAGTTGTCGCCGCGTCCTTCTCGCCAGCCGTTGATCCAGGCTTGGCGTACCGACGGTAGAGTAAATGGGCAAAGCTCACGGGATTTGCCATGAACGCCATATTGATATCCGCGTAAAAATGCTCTTTCCAACGGATCACGCTTAAGTCTTCTCATAGGGTGTTTCCCTCACTTGTTGACTGTCTTGATATCCTTCGGCCCCGCTTGGGGCCGGGCAGAGTTTTTCTGCCGTTGGTGGGCTCGCTGCCGGCGTGGCGAGCCTATGTGTCGGCGTCGTTACGGCGCCAACCTGTGTTGAGTTCTAACCAATAGGTCACATGGATTCAATGATCGTTTTGTCATAAGCACGTAACGATAACGATGCTATAGCCATAAGCTGGGATGGCTTTTCGTCCCATTTGTGGGGCAAAGCCAGCTATGATGCACCCTGCATAGAGGATGGGTTTAATCCTTTAGTGAGAATGCCCGCCCGTTGCAGTCGGTTATTATTCGACGAAGGGTCGGAATATTTCTTTTTGTTACAGCTAATTGTTTATCTGCCCCGTCAATAAAGGCCCAAACGCCTGTCGGACGGGGTGGGACGGCACATTCGTGCCACGCGAGCACTCTTCAAGAAAAGTGCTTGATTGAAAACCGAGCCGGCGATGCGTCGCCCGTTCATTTATTGCTGAAAAGCCTGGAATGCCCCATGTCGGACCGTTTTGAACTCTTCCTCACCTGCCCCAAGGGCCTCGAAGGCCTGCTGATCGAGGAAGCCGTCGGGCTTGGCCTTGAGGAAGCCCGCGAGCACACCTCGGCCGTGCGCGGCATGGCCGACATGGAAACCGCCTACCGCCTGTGCCTCTGGTCGCGCCTGGCCAACCGCGTATTGTTGGTGCTCAAGCGCTTCCCGATGAAGGACGCCGAAGACCTCTACCACGGCGTGCTGGATATCGAGTGGGCCGACCACATGGTGCCGGACGGTACCCTGGCCGTTGAATTCAGCGGCCACGGCTCGGGTATCGACAACACCCACTTCGGCGCGCTGAAGGTCAAGGACGCGATCGTCGACAAGCTGCGCACGCCGACCGGCGAACGCCCGTCCATCGACAAGATCAACCCGGACCTGCGCATCCACCTGCGCCTGGACCGTGGCGAAGCCATCCTGTCCCTCGACTTGTCCGGCCACAGCCTGCACCAGCGCGGTTACCGCCTGCAGCAAGGCGCGGCACCGTTGAAGGAAAACCTGGCCGCCGCGATCCTGATCCGTGCCGGCTGGCCACGCATTGCTGCTGAAGGCGGCGCGCTGAGCGACCCGATGTGCGGCGTGGGCACCTTCCTGGTGGAAGGCGCGATGATCGCCGCCGACATGGCGCCCAACCTGAATCGTGAACTGTGGGGCTTCACCACCTGGCTGGGCCACGTCCCGGCGCTGTGGAAGAAGCTGCACGCAGAGGCTGCCGAACGCGCCGCCATCGGCATGAACAAGCCGCCCCTGTGGATCCGAGGCTACGAAGCCGATCCCCGCCTGATCCAACCCGCACGCAACAACATCGAACGCGCAGGCCTGAGCCATTGGATCAAGGTGTACCAGGGCGAAGTCGGCACCTTCGAACCGCGTCCGGACCAGAACCAGAAAGGCCTGGTCATCTGCAACCCGCCGTACGGCGAGCGTCTGGGTGACGAAGCCAGCCTGTTGTACCTCTACCAGAACCTCGGCGAGCGCCTGCGCCAGGCGTGCATGGGCTGGGAAGCGGCGGTGTTCACCGGCGCGCCGGACCTGGGCAAGCGCATGGGCATCCGCAGCCACAAACAGTATTCGTTCTGGAACGGCGCGTTGCCGTGCAAGCTGCTGCTGATCAAGGTCAATCCAGACCAGTTCGTCACCGGCGAGCGTCGCACCCCGGAACAGCGCCAGGCCGAACGTGAGCAAGCCGCTTACGATCAAGCCCCGGCCGAGCCGCAAGAGCGCCAGTACAACAAGAACGGCAACCCGATCAAACCTGCTCCGGCCCCCGTGGTTGAGCAGGCGCGCCTGAGCGAAGGCGGGCAGATGTTCGCCAACCGCCTGCAGAAGAACCTCAAGCTGCTGGGCAAGTGGGCCAAGCGTGAAGGCGTGGATTGCTACCGTGTGTACGACGCCGACATGCCGGAATACTCCATGGCCATCGACCTGTACCACGATTGGGTCCACGTGCAGGAATACGCCGCGCCGAAATCCATCGACCCGGAAAAAGCCTCCGCGCGTATGTTCGATGCCCTGGCCGCGATTCCCCAGGCGCTGAACATCGACAAGAGCCGCGTGGTGGTCAAGCGTCGTGAGCGTCAGAGCGGCACCAAGCAGTACGAGCGCCAGAGCGCCCAGGGCAAGTTCACCGAAGTCAGCGAAGGCGGCGTGAAGTTGCTGGTCAACCTCACCGACTACCTGGACACCGGCCTGTTCCTCGACCACCGCCCCATGCGCATGCGCATCCAGAAAGAAGCGGCCGGCAAGCGCTTCCTCAACCTGTACTGCTACACCGCCACCGCCAGTGTGCACGCGGCCAAGGGCGGCGCGCGCAGCACCACCAGTGTCGACCTGTCCAAGACCTACCTGGACTGGGCGCGTCGCAACTTCTCCCTCAACGGTTTCTCCGACAAGAACCGTCTGGAGCAGGGTGACGTGATGGCGTGGCTGGAGGCCAGCCGCGATGAGTTCGACCTGATCTTCATCGATCCGCCGACCTTCTCCAACTCCAAGCGCATGGAAGGCATCTTCGACGTACAGCGCGACCACGTGCAGTTGCTCGACCTGGCCATGGCGCGCCTGGCACCGGGCGGCGTGCTGTATTTCTCGAACAACTTCCGCAAGTTCGCGCTGGAGGACAACCTCAGCGAACGCTATGCGGTCGAGGAGATCAGCGACAAGACCATCGACCCGGATTTTGCGCGCAATGCCAAGATCCACCGGGCGTGGAAAATCACCGCACGCTGATTGCTGCACCAAAAAGCCGCAAGCCTGGATTATTCCGGGCTTGCGGCTTTTTTACGCTGGTCAAACCCAGGGCCGATGGCTATAACTTAAGGCCTAGCCAAAGTGACACCCCCCGCACGCTGGCGTTGTGAGTGTTGCCTATGCCGTTGCAAGCCGTTCGCCCGAAAATCCTAGGCTTTATCAGTGAGCAGGCGTCGGCTTGGCTGGTGGCATTGGTGGTGTTACTGGCAGGGTTTGCCTTGACCGCGGTTGTCGCCTGGGCGGCTGCCGACCTCTATCAGCAACAGGTGCGCCAGCGCTTTCAATTGCTGGTCAATGAGCGCTACACCCGCCTGCAGGAACGTTTCGAAGACCAGGAGCAACGGCTGAACAGCCTGCGGCGCTTCTTCGTTAATTCCGATGATGTGTCCCGCGAAGAATTCGACGGTTTTGCCCAGCCCTTGTTGTTGCGCGCCCGTGCTTACTCCTGGGCGCCACGGGTGTATCGCGAACAGCGCAGCCAGTTCGAACAAGAGGTGTCCAGCCAACGCGGTGCACCCTTTTTCATCCGTGAATTGAATTCGGCTGGCGAACTGGCCCCGGCGCCCGAGCGCGACGAATACGTGCCGGTGCTGTACAGCCAGACCCAAAGCTTGCTGGGCGCCCCCCTCGGTTTTGACCTTCTGGCCCAGCCCCTGCGGCGTTCAACCCTTGAGCGCGCGCAGAAGACCGGCAAGCTGGCGGTGTCCCAGCCCATGCAATTGGTGGGGGTGGAGCCGGCCTATGCCACCGGGGTTTTACTGGTCGCGCCGGTGAGTCACCTGCCCACCTCGGATCAGTCGCAGAACGAGCCCTACGGCTATGTAATGGCCGTGATCAGCATGCGCCAGCTGGTAGCCGACGGCTTGCCCAAGCCGGACCGTGACAACCTGGTGATGCAGATCATCGACACGTCCGATCTGCAGAAACGCGTGCTCTTCGAGTCCAGCAATGAGGTAGGCAGCAGCGAGTTGGTCGGCGCGCGCCGCCTCACGCTGGGTGACCATGTGTACGCCCTGAAACTGCGCCCCAGCCAGGTGTTCGACCAGGCCAACCATTCCTCGCTGAACACCATCCTGACCATGGGCGGCCTGCTCAGCCTGCTGCTCAGTGCCTTGCTTTATGTGCTGGTCAGCCAACGCCAGCGCGCCGTGAAGCTGGTGGAACAACGCACTGCCCAGTTGCGCCTGCGTGAACAGGAATTGCGTGGCGCCCACGGCCAATTGCGCAGTGTGCTGAATGCCGCGACCCAGGTGGCGATCATTGCCACCGACCTGCGCGGCGTGATCAATACCTTCAACGCCGGCGCCGAGCAGATGTTGGGCTTCAAGGCCGATCACGTAGTGGGTACGCACACCTTGGAAAGCCTGCACCTGGCGCCTGAGCTGGAGGCGCGCGCGGCCAGCCTGAGTGTGGCGTTGGGCAAGCGTATTCCCGCCAGCCAGGCGATGCTGGTAGAGAGCCCGGACACGCTGCACGAAGCCCGCGAATGGACTTTGATCCGCGAAAACGGCACCCAGTTGACTGTGAACATGCTGGCCACGGTGTTGCTGGACGACCATGGTTTGTGGATCGGCCACCTGGCGATCTACCTGGACATTACCGAACAGAAACGCGCCTACGAGGCCTTGGCGGCCCGCGACCGCCTGCTCAAGAAACTCAGCGCCCATGTGCCCGGCGGGATCTTCCAGTTCACCCTGGAACCCCAGGACAACTGGAAATTCATCTACGCCAGCGACGGCATGCGCGACATCTATGAAATCGAACCGAATGTGTTGCAGCAGGATGCGAAGCAGGTCTTCGAGCGCATCCACCCGCTGGATGCGGAGCGGGTGCGTGCTTCGATCCGCTTGTCAGCGTTGCAGTTGAGCCATTGGCGCGAGGAATACCGCGTGCTGTTGCCGCAACGCGGCCTGCGTTGGATTCGGGGCGAGGCGACCCCGGAAGAGTTACCCGCAGGCGGTACGTTGTGGCATGGCTACGTGTCGGATATTTCCGATCTGAAGCGGGTGGAAGAAGAACTGCGTGCGCTGTCCATCACCGACTCTTTGACCGGCATCCATAACCGTCGCTATTTCCAGGATCGCCTCAAGGCCGAGATGGTGAGGCTCAACCGCACGTCGGGCAACTTGTCGGTGATCATGCTGGATATCGATCACTTCAAACGCATCAATGACCAGCACGGACACGCTGTCGGCGATGGGGTGCTGCAGGAGTTGTGCAAACGCATCAGCCAGCGCCTGCGCCGCACCGATGTGTTCTGTCGCCTGGGTGGCGAGGAGTTCATGGTGCTGTGCCCGCACACCGATGGCGAACAGGCCTACAGCCTGGCGATGGAATTGTGGACGTCGCTGCGCAGTGCGCCGATGGAGCCGGTGGGCATCGTCACCGCCAGCTTTGGCGTGGCCAGCTGGCGGGTGGATGAAGGCATTGACGGGTTGCTGCTACGCGCCGACTCGGCCGTGTATGTGGCCAAGCAGGCGGGCAGGGACCGGGTGGAAGTTGTGGCGAGGGAGCTTGCTCCCGCTGGAGCGCGCAGCGGTCCCGTTCAATAAATCAGAGTACCGGAGCTGCCGCCACCACCTTCGGCTGACGATACAAATCCAGCAACACCTGATCCAGCACCGACGAAGCGCCCCATGGTTTCGGATCGTTGAGGATCGCCACCACGGCCCAGGTATTGCCGTTGTTGTCGCGGCTGAACCCGGCGATGGCACGCACGGTGTTCAAAGTACCGGTCTTGACGTGGGCTTCGCCGCGCATGGCCGTGGTCTTCAGGCGCTTGCGCATGGTGCCGTCGGTGCCGGCGATCGGCATCGAGCTGATGTATTCCGCAGCGTAAGGGCTCTTCCACGCGGCTTGCAGCATAGCCGCCATTTCGCGGGCGCTGACGCGTTCGGCACGTGACAGGCCGGAACCGTTTTCCATCACCAGGTGCGGCGCGGTGATGCCTTTCTTCGCCAGCCACTGGCGCACCACACGTTGGGCTGCCTTGGCATCGTCGCCGTCGGCGTCGTTGCGGAACTGCGCGCCCAGGCTCAGGAACAGCTGCTGGGCCATGGTGTTGTTACTGTATTTGTTGATGTCGCGGATGATTTCCGCCAGGTCCGGCGAGAAGGCCCGGGCCAGTACCTTGGCATCCTTGGGCACTGGCGCCTGGATATCACGGCCCTGGATGGTGCCACCCAGTTCCTGCCAGATCGCGCGCACGGCGCCCGCGGTGTAGGTGGCGTGGTCGAGCAATGACAGATAAGTCTGCGAGCTGCAGCCATCGGCCAATTGGCCGCTGACCGTGACCGTCACGCTGCCATCGGCGGCGGTGACCGGGTTGTAGCGCACATCACCGGTGCACTGCTTGGCGTTGGAGACCTTGACCTGGTTGTCGATGCGGATGCTGGCAATCGGCGGTTCGACCGACACCAGTACGCGGCCGGAGTCATTGCGCGTTACAAAACGCAGGGCCTTGAGGTTGACCAGCAGCGCGTCCGGCTTGACCAGGAACGGTTTGTTCTCGTCATTGCCATCGTCATTGAACTCCGGCAACAGCGGCTGGTTGAAGAAGCCACGGTCCAGCACCAGGTCGCCGGTGACTTGCTGTACGCCGTTGGCGCGCAGGTCGCGCATCAGCAGCCAGAGTTTTTCCATGTTCAGCTTGGGGTCGCCGCCGCCCTTGAGGTAGAGGTTGCCGTGCAACACGCCACCGCTGAGGGTGCCGTCGGTGTAGAACTCGGTTTTCCACTGGTGGTTGGGGCCGAGCATTTCCAGGGCCGCGTAGGTGGTGACCAGTTTCATGGTCGAGGCCGGGTTCACGGAGACGTCGGCGTTGAACACGGTCGGCGTGCCCGGGCCGTTCAGGGGGATCATCACCAGGGACAGCGCGGTGTTTTGCAGTTTGGCTTTGGCCAGCGCCTGTTGAACATTCGGCGGCAGGGTGTTGTTGACGGGGGCAGCGGAGACGGAAAAGGCCAGTGGCAGAATAAGACCGGCAAAAAACACAGAACGCAAAGATTTGATCATAAGAAGTAAAACCCTACTGCTGAGGAGGGTGAAAAAGGCGAGGGGTAAATAAGAAAAATCCCTCAATGGTCATGAAAGTGTCGGCATTATGCCCCAAGGTGGAGCCACTTGTAGCTGAACCATAGCTGGTATTCTGCGTTTTTTTTGCAGGCAAATTGCCGCCTGTCCCAGAGAGTCGGGCAATCGCCGCCTTAAACTGCTAAAGTGCCGCCCGTTATTACTTATGAGGATTGTTCCAATGGCGACTAACCGTTCCCAGCGTCTGCGCAAAAAACTGTGCGTTGATGAATTTCAAGAGCTGGGTTTCGAACTGAACCTGGACTTCAAAGAAGACCTGAGTGAAGAAGCTACCGACGCTTTCCTCGAAGCATTCATCAAAGAAGCCATGGAAGCCAATGGTCTGGGCTATGTTGGCGGCGATGACTTCGGTCTGGTTTGCCTGCAGAAGCGTGGCTCGGTCAACGAAGAGCAGCGCGTAGCGGTTGAAAGCTGGCTCAAAGGCCGCAGCGAACTGAAAAGCGCTGAAGTCAGCCCACTGCTGGACGTGTGGTATCCGGAAAAGCCGATCAACGCGGCTAAGTGATACTAAAAAAAACGGCGACCTCAGGGTCGCCGTTTTTTTATGCCTTGCGCCAGTTCAGAATCAGCAACGTCAACACCCCCGCCACAATCCCCCAGAACGCCGACCCGATGGAAAACAGCGTCAAGCCGGACGCCGTGACCATAAAGGTGATCAGCGCCGCTTCCCGTTCCTTCGGCTCATTCATGGCGATGCTCAAGCCATTGATGATCGAGCCAAACAGCGCCAACGCCGCAATCGACAGCACCAGTTCCTTGGGCAAGGCTGCGAACAACGCCGCCAAGGTCGCGCCGAACACCCCGGCAATCCCGTAGAACACTCCGCACCACACGGCGGCGGTGTAGCGTTTGTTACGGTCTTCATGAGCATGGGGCCCGGTGCAGATGGCCGCGCTGATCGCCGCCAGGTTGATACCGTGGGAGCCGAACGGCGACAACACCAGGGAGGCCAGGCCGGTCGCGGTGATCAGGGGCGAGGCGGGCACGTTGTAACCGTCGGCCCTGAGCACCGCGACGCCCGGCATGTTCTGGGATGTCATCGCCACCACGAACAGCGGGATGCCGATGCTGATGGTTGCGGCCAGTGAGAAGTGCGGCGTGGTCCACACCGGCGTCGCCACTTCCAGGTGAAAACCACTGAAGTCCAGCAGCCCCATCAACCCCGACAATACGGTGCCGATTACCAGCGCCGCCAGCACCGCATAGCGTGGCGACAGGCGCTTGATCACCAGGTAAGTGAAGAACATCCCCAGTACCAGCCCGGTGCGATGCTGCGCGGCGACGAAGATCTCGCTGCCGATCTTGAACAGAATCCCCGCCAGCAAGGCCGCCGCCAGTGACGCCGGAATGCGCTTGACCAGTTTTTCAAAGCTGCCGGTCAGCCCGCAGATCGTCACCAGCACCGCACAGGTGATGTAGGCACCGATGGCCTCGCCATAACTCACGCCGCCCAGGCTGGTGATCAGCAGTGCCGCGCCCGGCGTCGACCAGGCAATGGTGATCGGCGTGCGATAGCGCAGGGACAAGCCGATGCTGCACACCGCCATGCCGATGGAAATCGCCCAGATCCATGAAGAAATCTGCGCCGTGGTCAAACCGGCGGCTTGCCCGGCCTGGAACATCAGGACCAGGGAGCTGGTGTAGCCGGTCATCATGGCGATGAAGCCGGCGACAATGGCCGAGGGAGAAGTGTCAGCCAGCGGGCGCAAAGGCGCTTGGGTGGCGTCGTTCATGGAGAGGTGTTCCTTTTACCTGGATTTTTGCCGTTGTCGGCACGGATTCAAGCCTAAACTCAAACGTAACGACTCATTGCAATACAGCCGACGGCGCAAACAGCCGTACAGTGTGTTGGCGCATCCGGTTGTGTACAATGTGCCCTGTTTTTAGGTGATACTTGCCAGCGACCCGCTGTTGACGTATTACCGTTAATTCGCCGCCGTTCTCCAAACCCGAGTGCCCATGAACGAACAGTTGCAACCTCTCAAGAAACAACCGCGAGCCGGCAAGGCCGGTCGCAGCGGAACCCAGGACGATATCGTCTACGCGCATATCTTCGAGGCGATCCTCGAACAACGCCTGGCACCCGGCACCAAATTGAGTGAAGAGGCACTGGGCGAAATCTTTGGCGTGAGCCGCACCATCATTCGCCGCGCCCTGTCGCGCCTGGCCCATGAAGGCGTGGTACTGCTGCGACCCAATCGCGGTGCGGTGGTGGCCAGCCCGAGCGTCGAGGAAGCCCGCCAGGTGTTCCTTGCGCGGCGTCTGGTGGAGCGGGCGATCACTGAACTGGCCGTCCAGCACGCCACGGCCGAACAACTGGCCGAGCTGCGCCAGATGGTCAACGACGAGCGCGACAGCTTCTCCCGTGGCGATCGTGGCGCCGGTATCCGCCTCTCCGGCGAATTCCACCTCAAGCTGGCCGAAGCGGCGAAGAACGCGCCGCTGATCAGCTTCCAGCGCAGCCTGGTGTCCCAGACCTCATTGATCATCGCCCAGTACGAAAGCGGCAACCGCTCGCACTGTTCCTACGACGAGCACACCCAATTGATCGATGCGATCGAAGCGCGGGACGCGGCGTTGGCGGTGAACCTGATGATGCATCACATGGACCATATCGACAGCAAGCTCAACCTCGATGAAGAGAGCGCGTCGGATGATCTGCATGCGGTGTTTTCGCATTTGTTGCAGACCAAGAAGCCGGGTCGTTCTTCGATCAAGTTGTAACAGTCAAAAAAATCCCCGGTTCATGTGTAATGAACCGGGGATTTTTTGTTTCCGGGATTAGCGCTGGTGCACCAGCTGCCCGGCTGCATAGGTCTGCAACACCGTCCGGTCATCCCCCAGCGTCATCAGCACAAATAACGTCTCGGCAATGTTCTTCGCCTGCTTCAAGCGATAGCTCAGCAGCGGCGTGGCGTTGTAGTCCAGTACCAGGAAGTCCGCATCGGTGCCCGGTTGCAACGTGCCGATCTTGTCTTCCAAACGCAATGCACGCGCACCACCCAATGTTGCCAGGTACAGCGACTTGAACGGGCTCAAGCGCGCACCCTGCAATTGCATGACCTTGTAGGCTTCGTTCAGGGTTTGCAGCAGCGAGAAACTGGTGCCGCCGCCCACGTCCGTGCCCAAGCCCACATTCAGTTTGTGTTTCTCGGCCATCGGCAGGTTGAACAAACCGCTGCCGAGGAAGAAGTTCGAGGTCGGGCAAAACGCGACCGCCGAACCGGTCTGCGCCAAACGTGCACACTCGTCATCACACAGGTGCACGCCATGGGCAAACACCGAGCGCTCGCCCAGTAGTTTGTAGTGGTCGTACACATCCAGATAGCCGTTGCGCTCCGGGAACAGTTCCTTCACCCACTCGACTTCCTGCTTGTTCTCACTGATGTGAGTCTGCATGTACAGGTCCGGGTATTCCCCCAACAGCTGGCCCGCCAGCGCCAGTTGTTCGGGTGTACTGGTCGGTGCAAAACGTGGGGTGACCGCGTAGTGCAGGCGGCCCTTGCCGTGCCAGCGTTCGATCAGCGCCTTGCTTTCCTGGTAGCCGGATTCAGCGGTGTCGGTCAGGTAGTCCGGCGCATTGCGGTCCATCATCACCTTGCCGGCGATCATGCGCAGGTCGAGCTTCTCGGCAGCCTCGAAGAACGCATTCACCGACTGCGGATGCACACTGCCAAACACCAGCGCGGTGGTGGTGCCGTTGCGCAGCAGTTCCTTGATGAAAATATCCGCGACTTCTTCGGCGTGGGCCTTGTCGGCGAACTGGCTTTCGCACGGGAAGGTGTAGGTGTTGAGCCAGTCCAGCAACTGCTCGCCATAGGCGCCGACCATGCCGGTTTGCGGCAGGTGGATGTGGGTGTCGATCAGGCCGGGCGTGATCAGCGCGTCCTGGTAATGGGTGATTTCGATGTCGGCAGGCAGGGTTGGCAGCAAATCGCTGGCATGGCCAAGGGCACTGATCTGACCGTTTTCGATCACCAGCAGGCCGTCTTCGAAATAGTCGTAGGAGGCTTCGATCCCCACTTCAGCAGGGTCGGCGATGCTGTGCAGAAGGGCGGCACGGTAGGCTTTGCGAGTCAAAGGCATGGTGATCTCAATTCAAAGGGCTTGGCTGCGACGTGAAGCCGGCAGCAGTTTGGCAATAGGTTCGGCGCTGGCGGTGTGCTGGCCGAAATTGGCGTTATAGGTGGCGATGATTTCGCCGGCGATGGAGATGGCGATTTCCACCGGCAACTTGCCCTTCACCTCGGTGAGGCCCATGGGGCAGCGCATGCGTTGCAACTGCGCGGTATCGAAACCGCGATCACGCAGCCGGTGTTCGAACTTGACTCGCTTGGTCTTCGAACCGATCAGGCCGAAGTAGGCGAAGTCATTGCGCTTGAGCAGGGCGGCGGTGAGTTCCAGGTCCAGCGCGTGATTATGGGTCATGACGATGCAGTAACTGCCCACTGGCAGGTCGGCAATTTCGTCGACTGGCTCTTCGCTGACGATTTTACGCACGCCCTGTGGGATATGTTCCGGAAACTCCTGATCCCGCGAATCGATCCAGCGCACCCGGCACGGCAAGCTAGCCAGCAACGGCACCAGCGCACGGCCGACGTGGCCGGCGCCAAACACCGCGATCTGCGCCTGCACCTGGCCCATGGGTTCGAACAGCAGCACGGTCACGCCACCGCAGCACTGGCCCAGGCTGGCGCCCAGGCTGAAGCGCTCCAGATGGGTGTTCTGCTGACCGCGTACGAGCATGTCGCGGGCGATCTGCATCGCCTTGTATTCCAGGTGCCCGCCGCCAATGGTGTCGAAGGTCTGCGCGGCGCTGATCACCATCTTCGAACCGGCGTTGCGCGGCGTGGAGCCGAGCTCTTCGATGATGGTCACCAATACGCAGGGTTCACCCCGGTTTTGCAGGTCGGCGAGGGCGCTGATCCAGTTGTTCATAGTCACCTCGGCTCAGAGTGAGGCCAACTCGTTTTCGGTTTCGACAGCCTTCGCCGCCGTCAACTTGCGCATCTGCTCACACCCCCACAACACCCGCTCCGGTGTCGCCGGCGCATCAATCTTGGGCTGATGGCGGTAGTCACCCAAACTCGCCACCGCATCCTTGATCGCGCACCACGACGCAATGCCGAGCATGAAAGGTGGCTCGCCCACGGCTTTGGAATGGAACACCGTGTCTTCCGGGTTCTTGCGGTTTTCCACCAGCTTCACTCGCAGGTCCAGCGGCATATCCGCCACGGCCGGGATCTTGTAGCTGGCCGGGCCGTTGGTCATCAGCTTGCCCTTGTTGTTCCACACCAGCTCTTCCATGGTCAGCCAGCCCATGCCTTGGATAAAGCCGCCTTCGACCTGGCCGATGTCGATGGCCGGGTTCAGCGAGGCGCCGACGTCGTGGAGGATGTCGGTGCGCAGCATCTTGTATTCGCCGGTCAGGGTGTCGACGATCACTTCGCAGCAGGCTGCGCCGAACGCAAAGTAGTAGAACGGCCGACCGCGCGACTGGCTACGGTCGTAGAAGATTTTCGGGGTCTTGTAGAAGCCGGTACTGGAGAGCGAAACCTGGGCGAAATAGGCCTGCTGGATCAGCGCCTCAAAGGTGAGGATCTGATCCCGCACGCGCACATGGCCGTTGTGGAATTCCACGTCCGCTTCGCTCACGTCGTACTTGCGCGCGGCGAATTCCACCAGGCGCTGCTTGATGGTTTCGGCAGCGTTCTGCGCAGCCTTGCCGTTCAAGTCGGCACCGCTGGAAGCGGCGGTCGGTGAGGTGTTGGGCACCTTGTCGGTGTTGGTGGCGGTGATCTGCACGCGGTCGATTTCGACCTGGAACACTTCGGCCACCACCTGCGCGACCTTGGTGTTCAAACCCTGGCCCATCTCGGTGCCGCCATGGTTCAGGTGGATGCTGCCATCGGTGTAGATATGGATCAGCGCACCGGCCTGGTTGAGGAAGCTGGCGGTAAACGAAATGCCGAACTTCACCGGGGTCAACGCCAGGCCTTTTTTCAGGATCGGGCTGTGGGCGTTGTACAGGCGGATCGCTTCGCGGCGTTCGGCGTATTGGCTGCTGGCTTCTAGTTCGGCGGTCATCTCTTCGAGCATGTTGTGCTCGACGGTCTGGTAGTAGTGGGTGACGTTGCGCTCGGTCTTGCCGTAGTAATTGACCTTGCGCACCGCCAGCGGGTCGAGCGCCAGATGGCGGGCGATGGCGTCCATCACTTCCTCGATGGCGACCATGCCTTGTGGGCCACCGAAACCGCGATAGGCGGTGTTGGACGCGGTGTTGGTCTTGCAGCGATGGCCGTTGACCGTGGCATCGCCCAGGTAATACGAGTTGTCGGAGTGGAACATCGCGCGGTCGACAATCGAGTTCGACAGGTCCGGCGAGCAACCGCAGTTGCCGGCCAGTTCCAGGTTGATCCCGTGCAGGCGCCCCGTGTCGTCAAAGCCCACGTCGTATTCGATGTAGAAGGGGTGGCGCTTGCCGGTCATCAGCATGTCTTCGACGCGCGGCAGGCGCATCTTGGTCGGCTGGCCGGTGAGGCGCGCGACGACCGCACACAGGCATGCGGGGCTGGCGGCCTGGGTTTCCTTGCCGCCGAAACCACCGCCCATGCGGCGCATGTCGACGACGATTTTATTCATCGACACGTCCAGCACTTCGGCCACCAGTTTCTGCACTTCGGTGGGGTTCTGCGTGGAGCAATAGACAATCATGCCGCCGTCTTCGGTGGGCATCACCGAAGAGATCTGGGTTTCCAGGTAGAAGTGTTCCTGGCCGCCGATATGCAGGGTGCCCTGGATACGGTTTTTCGCCGTGGCCAAGGCGCCGGCTGAATCGCCGCGCTGGTGGGTGTGGCTGTCGAGCACGAAATGCTTCTTGCGGAAGGCCTCGACCACGTCCAGCACCGGCTCCAGGTCTTCGTATTCGATCACCGCGGCCATGGCGGCCTTGCGCGCGGTTTCCAGGTCGCGGGCGGCAACCGCCAGCACGACCTGGCCGACGAACTGCACGGTGTCGATGGCCAGCAATGGATCGCCTGGCATCAACGGGCCGATGTCTTTCAGCCCCGGCACGTCTTCATGGGTGATGACAATGCGCACGCCTTCAAAGACATAGCAGGGCGCGGTGTCGATGCTGAGGATGCGGGCGTGGGCACGGTCGGACATGCGCGCATACAGGTGCAGTTGGTTGGGGAATTCCAGGCGGTCATCGATGTACTGCGCTTCACCGGAGACGTGCTTGGCGGCGCTGTCATGCTTGACGCTGCGACCGACCCCGGAGGTCAGGTCCTGGGCGAACAGCTCGGCGAGTTCGGCCTGGGTTTTAACGACGGCGTGATGGTTAGACATAAGCGGTCACCCGAGTCTCGATGTGCGGCGTTTGCAGCTCGATGAAGTATTTGCGCAGCAAATTCTGCGCGCTGAGCAGGCGGTATTCCTTGCTGGCGCGGAAGTCCGACAGGGGCGTGAAATCCACGGCCAGGGCGGCGCAGGCTTTTTCCACGGTGGCGGAATTCCAGGTAGCACCCACCAACGCAGCCTCGCAGCTTTTGGCGCGTTTTGGCGTGGCAGCCATGCCGCCGAACGCCACGCGGGCCTCGTTGATCACACCGTTTTCGATCTTCAGGTTGAACGCGGCGCAGACGGCGGAAATATCATCGTCCAGGCGCTTGGAGACCTTGTAGGCGCGGAACAGCGTGTGGCCTTTGGGCACGATGATTTTCTCGATGAACTCGCTGTCCTGGCGCGCGGTGACGCGGTAGTCGATGAAGTAATCTTCCAGCGCCAAGGTGCGGCGGGTTTCGCCTTTGCACAAGACGATCTGCGCGCCCAAGGCGATCAGCAGTGGCGGCGAATCACCGATCGGCGAGGCGTTGCCGATGTTGCCGCCCAGGGTGCCCTGGTTACGGATCTGCAAGGAGGCGAAGCGGTGCAGCAGTTCGCCGAAATCCGGGTATTCGTGGTGCAGCGCGATGTAGCAGTCGGAGAGGGCGGTGGCGGCGCCGATTTCCAGGCGGTCGTCGAAGTTGTCGATGCGCTTCATTTCTTCAATGTTGCCGACGTAGATCATCACCGGCAGCGTGCGGTGGAACTGGGTGACTTCCAGCGCCAGGTCGGTGCCGCCCGCCAACAAGCGGGCTTGCGGGTAGGCGTCATAAAGGTCGGCCAGGTCGGCGACGGTCAGCGGCACCAGGCAGCGTTTGTCGCCGCTGTTGAGTTCGCCGGTCTGTGTTGGTGCGATGGCTTTGAGGCGAGCGATGGTCTCGGCCTGGCGGCTGTCGAACTGATCCTGGGGTTTGTTGCAGCAGGCCTGTTCGGCAGCGGCAAGGATGGGGCGATAACCGGTGCAGCGGCACAGGTTGCCGGCCAGGGCTTCGTGGGCTTTTTGGCTGTCGGGCGCGTCGCTGTTCTTTTGCAGGGCGAACAACGACATCACGAAGCCGGGGGTGCAAAAGCCGCATTGCGAGCCGTGGCACTCGACCATGGCTTGTTGCACGCTGTGCAGTTGGCCCTGGTGTTTGAGGTCTTCGACGCTGATCAGTTGTTTGCCGTGCAACGACGACACAAAGGTCAGGCACGAATTGAGACTGCGATAGCGGATCTGCTCGGCGCCTTGAGCATCCGTATGCAACTCACCGATCACCACGGTGCACGCACCGCAATCGCCGCTGGCGCAGCCTTCCTTGGTGCCGGATTTGCCCAGATGCTCACGCAGATAGTTGAGCACCGTCAGGTTGGGGTCCAGGGCGTGCTCGCTACGGAGTTCCTGGTTAAGTAAAAACTGGATCACGGAAGGCCTCGCAGACTCATTATTGTTGTTAACCGCTTTGCGCCGAATCTAGTCATGTCTGACTTTTCGGTCAACGATTTTCTGACCAGAAGGTCAAGAAAATGCAGTCGCAACACTTTCAATTATGGTCCAGTCTTCTGGAACCGGCGTTTTTGGGGGCTTGTGGGTGTTCATCGCTGCTTATTCCGTGCCAAATTCTGCAGGGTGGGCGTAGCGCCATCAGCCAGCCAATGCGCTACACTGCCGCGCTTGTACCGATAGAAGATTTTGAAGGGAAAACATGACGTTCAAGGCGCCGGACAGTCTCGCCGAGCAAATTGCTCACCACCTCGCCGAACGCATCATTCGCGGCGATCTCAAGCCTGGGGAGCGGATCCAGGAGCAAAAGGTCACGCTGGCACTCAATGTCAGCCGTGGTTCCGTGCGCGAAGCCTTGCTGATCCTCGAACGCCGCCACCTGATCGCGATCCTGCCGCGTCGTGGCGCCCACGTCACCGAACTCACGGCGCACAAGGTGCAGAGCCTGTGCACCTTGATGGGCGAGCTGTACATCCTGCTCGGCAACGCGGTGGCCCAGGGCTGGCAGACCCAGGCCGACATGGCGCCGTTCATGCAGATCCAGCAGCGCCTGATCGCCAGCTTCGAGCGCCAGGACATCCGCGCCTTCGTCGAAGAAAGCTTCAATGTGATGCGCGCCGCGTACCCCTTCGCCAACAACCCGTACCTGCAGGAAACCGTCGAGAACCTGCAACCGGCGATGAACCGCGCCTACTACCTAGCGCTGGATCAACGCAAGGCGTCCATGAGCGAGTACCTGGCGCTGTTCGAGCAACTGCTCGCCGCCGTACTGGCCCGTGACCTGCCGCAGATCCGCCAAGTGCTGTCGGCCTACGGCGAGCGCAGTTGCTCGCTGGTCATCGCTGCGTTGGCGGACGCCTAAGCGTGCGGCTCAAGTGCATCAAACTGGCGGGGTTCAAATCCTTCGTCGACCCGACCACGGTGAACTTCCCCAGTAACATGGCGGCGGTGGTCGGGCCCAATGGTTGCGGCAAGTCGAACATTATCGACGCCGTCCGTTGGGTGATGGGCGAGAGCTCGGCCAAGAACCTGCGTGGCGAGTCGATGACCGACGTCATCTTCAACGGCTCCACCAGCCGCAAGCCGGTGAGCCAGGCCAGCATCGAACTGGTGTTCGATAACTCTGACGGCACCTTGATTGGTGAGTACGCGGCCTATGCGGAAATTTCCATTCGCCGCAAAGTGACCCGCGACAGCCAGAACAGCTACTTCCTCAATGGCACCAAGTGCCGGCGCCGTGACATCACCGATATCTTCCTCGGCACAGGCCTGGGCCCGCGCAGCTACTCGATCATCGAGCAGGGCATGATCTCCAAGCTGATCGAAGCCAAGCCCGAAGACCTGCGCAACTTCATCGAGGAAGCGGCCGGCATCTCCAAGTACAAGGAGCGCCGCCGCGAGACCGAAAACCGTATCCGCCGCACCCATGAAAACCTCGCCCGCCTGACCGACCTGCGCGAAGAGCTGGAGCGTCAGTTGGAGCGCCTGCACCGCCAGGCCCAGGCCGCCGAGAAGTATCAGGAATACAAGGGTGAAGAACGCCAGCTCAAGGCACAACTCTCGGCCCTGCGCTGGCAGGCGCTGAATGACCAGGTCGGCCAGCGCGAAGCAATCATCGGCACCCAGGAAATCAGCTTTGAAGCCCTGGTGGCCGAGCAGCGCAACGCCGACGCCAGCATCGAACGCCTGCGTGACGGTCACCATGACCTGTCCGAGCGCTTCAATCTGGTGCAGGGCCGCTTCTATTCGGTGGGCGGCGACATTGCCCGCGTCGAGCAGAGCATCCAGCACGGCCAGCAACGCCTGCGCCAATTGCAGGATGACTTGAAGGAAGCCGAACGCGCACGCCTGGAAACCGAATCGCACCTGGGTCACGACCGCACCTTGCTGCTGACCCTCGGCGAAGAGCTGGACATGCTCACCCCCGAGCAGGAAATCACCAGCGCCGCCGCGGAAGAAGCCGCTGCCGCCCTGGAAGAATCCGAAACCACCATGCATGGCTGGCAGGAGCAGTGGGACACGTTCAACCTGCAATCTGCCGAGCCACGCCGTCAGGCCGAGGTGCAGCAGTCGCGCATCCAGCAACTGGAAACCAGCATGGAGCGTCTGGCCGAGCGCCAGCGCCGGATGCAGGAAGAACGCGCATTGCTGTCCGCCGACCCGGAAGACGCGGCGATCATGGAACTGAGCGAGCAACTGGCCGAAAGCGAAATGACGCTGGAAGAGCTGGAAGCCAGCGAAGAACAACAAGTGGAGCGCCTGGAGCAATTGCGTCAGCAACTGCAACAGGCGACCCAGGCGCAGCAGCAGGCCCAGGGTGATTTGCAGCGGCTCAATGGTCGATTGGCATCCTTGGAAGCTTTGCAGCAAGCCGCTTTGGATCCGGGCACCGGCACTGCCGAATGGCTGCGTGATCAGCATCTGGCCGAGCGCCCACGATTGGCCGAAGGCTTGAAAGTGGAAGCGGGCTGGGAACTGGCGGTAGAAACCGTGCTTGGCGCCGACCTGCAAGCCGTGCTGGTGGATGATTTTGGCGGGTTCGACCTGGCCGGTTTTGCCCAGGGCGATTTGCGTTTGCTCAGCCCGGCCGCCGACGGCACGCGGGTGCCGGGCAGTCTGTTGGATAAAGTAGAGGCTGCGATTGATCTGTCGCCCTGGTTGGGCCAGGTCAAACCGGTCGAATCACTGGAGCAGGCCTTGGCGCAACGCGGCCAACTTGGCGCCGGTGAAAGCCTGATCAGCCGCGACGGCTACTGGGTCGGCCGGCATTTCCTGCGTGTACGTCGCGCCAGTGAAGCCGAAAGCGGCGTATTGGCCCGTGGCCAGGAAATCGTCAACCTGATCGCCGAACGCGAAGAACGCGAAGCCACCCTCGAAAGCCTGGAAACCGAACTGCAAACCCTGCGCGCCACCCAGCGCCAGCAAGAGACCGGCCGCGAACACCTGCGCCGCTTGTTGCAGGACGAAGCGCGCCAGCAAGGCGAACTGAAAGCCCAGCTTTCCGCGAGCAAAGCCAAGGTCGAACAACTCACTCTGCGTCGCACCCGTCTTGATGAGGAAGTGGCGGAGATGGGCGAGCAACGCGCCCTGGAACACGAACAGATTGGCGAAGCGCGCCTGCAATTGCAGGAGGCCCTCGACAGCATGGCGCTGGACACCGAGCAGCGCGAATTGCTGCTGGCCCAGCGTGACAGCCTGCGCGAACGCCTCGACCGCGTGCGCCAGGAAGCCCGTCAGCACAAAGACCATGCCCACCAATTGGCGGTGCGCCTGGGCTCGCTCAAGGCCCAGCACGCGTCCACCGCCCAGGCCCTTGAACGCCTGGAGATGCAGTCCGAACGCCTCACCGAAAAGCGCGAACAACTGAGCCTCAACCTGGAAGAGGGCGAAGCGCCGCTGGAAGAGCTGCGCCTCAAGCTCGAAGAATTGCTCGACAAGCGCATGACCGTCGATGAAGAGCTCAAGACCGCGCAGATCGCCCTGGAAGACGCCGACCGCGAACTGCGCGACGCCGAAAAGCGCCGGACCCAGGCCGAGCAGCAATCCCAGCTGATCCGCGGCCAACTCGAACAGCAGCGCATGGAATGGCAAGCCCTGACCGTGCGCCGCAAGACCCTGCAAGACCAGTTGCTGGAAGACGGCTACGACCTGCACGGCGTGCTCAATACCCTGACCGCCCAGGCCAACGAGAAAGACGCCGAAGAAGAACTTGAGCGGATTGCTGCGCGTATTCAACGCCTGGGCGCGATCAACTTGGCGGCCATCGACGAGTACCAGCAACAATCCGAGCGTAAACGTTATCTGGATGCCCAGGACGCCGACCTGGTCGAAGCCCTGGACACCCTGGAAAACGTGATCCGCAAGATCGACAAGGAAACCCGCAACCGCTTCAAAGATACCTTTGATCAGATTAATGGCGGTTTACAGGCCTTATTCCCAAAAGTTTTCGGCGGTGGCAGCGCTTACTTGGAACTGACGGGCGAAGATCTACTCGATACAGGGGTAACGATCATGGCGCGGCCTCCGGGCAAGAAGAACAGCACCATCCATTTGTTGTCCGGCGGCGAAAAAGCCCTGACCGCGTTGGCCCTGGTATTTGCCATCTTCAAGTTGAACCCGGCGCCGTTCTGCATGCTGGACGAAGTTGACGCCCCGCTGGATGACGCTAACGTTGGACGGTACGCACGGTTGGTTAAAGAGATGTCCCAGACCGTGCAGTTCATCTATATCACCCACAACAAGATCGCCATGGAGATGGCGGATCAATTGATGGGGGTGACGATGCACGAACCGGGCTGTTCGCGTTTGGTTGCGGTGGATGTGGAAGAAGCGATGGCGATGGTGGAGTCTTGATCCATGCCGGGACAGAATTTTTATAGTGCGCGGTAAGACGCTTTACCGGTCTGGCGAAAGTGGCAAATGGACATATTTGTTCAAGGCATTTTGACAGACGGTGTAAAGTTATCTTTGGTCGTGCTAGTTTAATGTCAAATTTTCGTATGCGTGGGCAAAACGTCAGTCAGAACATAGAGTTGGCGCCACGTTTTAAAGCGGTTTGCACGTTGCTAAACCCCTTATTTTTCAGCATTTTTTATTAGAGGCACGGGATTACATGGAAATCGGTCTGCGCGAGTGGCTGATCGTCATCGGCATTATTGTCATTGCCGGTATTCTTTTTGATGGCTGGCGCCGCATGCGCGGTGGCAAGGGCAAGCTCAAATTCCGTCTGGACCGCAACCTGTCCAACTTGCCTGACGACGACGGCAGCGCCGAGCTGCTGGGGCCGCCCCGTGTGCTGGATACCCATAAAGAACCGCAACTGGACGAGCACGACTTGCCGTCGATGAGCGCGCCGGTGCGTGAAGCCCGCGAGCCGTCTTCCAAGCGTGGCAAGCGCGCCGCGCCGGTGGTGGCCGAGCCGCGCCAGGCCGACCTGGACCTGGACGTCGATGACGGCCCGAGCTTCAGCAGCCGCGACGATGATTTCCCGGATGAAAACGCTGGCAAGAATGCCCCGCGCCAATCCGTGAACGACCAGCCTGCCGCCGAAGAAGTGCTGGTGATCAGCGTGATCTGCCGCGATGCCGCCGGCTTCAAGGGCCCGGCTTTGTTGCAAAATATTCTGGAAAGCGGCCTGCGTTTCGGCGAGATGGATATCTTCCACCGTCACGAAAGCATGGCCGGTAACGGCGAAGTGCTGTTCTCCATGGCCAACGCGGTCAAGCCGGGCACCTTCGATCTGGACGATATCGACCTGTTCAGCACCCCGGCGGTGAGCTTCTTCCTCGGCCTGCCAGGCCCGCGTCACCCGAAACAGGCGTTCGACGTGATGGTCGCCGCAGCCCGCAAGCTGTCCCAGGAGCTGAACGGCGAACTCAAGGACGACCAACGCAGCGTCCTGACCGCCCAGACCATCGAGCATTACCGTCAGCGCATCGTCGAGTTCGAGCGTCGCGCCCTGACACAAAAACGCTGAGGATTGCTCCTCGGCGTTGTCGGATAGAATAAGCGCACTAACATATTGAGCAGCTTCGGCTGCTCTTTTGCTTTCTGAGAGAACACCCATGACCGCCGCCCACACCCGCATCCTCGAACTGCGCGCTGAACTGGATCAGCACAACTACCGCTACCACGTCCTCGACGAGCCGAGCATTCCGGATGCCGAGTACGACCGGCTGTTCCATGAGCTCAAGGCCCTGGAAGCCGAGCACCCGGACCTGGTCACGCGCGACTCCCCGACGCAACGGGTCGGCAGTGCGGCGTTGTCGGCGTTCACCCAGGTCAAGCATGAGATCCCCATGCTCAGCCTCGGCAACGCGTTTGATGAAACCACCATGTTGGAATTCGATCGCCGGGTCACCGAAGGCCTCGACCTGCCGGCCGGTGATCTGTTCGGCGGTGGCGCGGTCGTGGAATACAGCTGTGAACCTAAGCTGGATGGCCTGGCGGTCAGCCTGCTGTATCAGGACGGTGAGCTGGTGCGCGGCGCCACCCGTGGCGACGGCACCACCGGCGAAGACATCAGCGTCAACGTACGCACCGTGCGCAATATCCCGTTGAAACTGCACGGCAGCGGCTGGCCGGCGACCCTGGAAGTGCGGGGTGAAGTGTTCATGTCCAAGGCCGGTTTCGAGCGGCTCAACGCCTCGCAACTGGAAGTCGGCGGCAAGACTTTCGCCAACCCGCGCAACGCCGCGGCCGGTAGCCTGCGCCAGTTGGATTCGAAGATCACCGCCAGCCGACCCTTGGAGTTCTGCTGCTACGGTGTGACCACCGATATCAGCGACACCCACATCGGCAACCTGCAACAGTTGCAGAAATGGGGCATGCCCATCAGCCATGAGCTGAAGCTGGCCAAGGGCATCCAGGATTGCCTGGACTACTACCGCGATATAGGCGAACGCCGTAACAGCCTGCCGTATGAGATCGACGGCGTGGTGTTCAAGGTCAACAGCATCGCTTCCCAGCGTGAGCTGGGCTTCCGTGCTCGCGAACCGCGCTGGGCCATTGCGCATAAATTCCCGGCCCTGGAAGAGCTGACCGAATTGCTCGACGTGGAGTTCCAGGTCGGCCGCACGGGCGCCGTCACGCCAGTGGCACGGCTCAAACCGGTCAAGGTCGCGGGTGTCACCGTGTCCAATGCCACCTTGCACAACATGGATGAAGTGGCGCGCCTGGGCGTGATGATCGGCGATACCGTGATCATCCGCCGCGCGGGGGATGTGATCCCGCAGGTGGTCTCGGTGGTGCTTGAGCGTCGCCCGGAAAACGCGCGTGCGGTGCCGATCCCCGAGCGCTGCCCGGTGTGTGGTTCCCACGTGGAACGCACGCAACTGGTCAAGCGCAGCAAGGGCAAGGAAACCGTCAGCGAAGGCGCGGTGTACCGCTGCGTCGGGCGTCTGGCCTGTGGCGCGCAGCTCAAGCAGGCGATCATCCACTTCGTCTCGCGCCGCGCCATGGACATCGACGGCCTGGGCGACAAGACCATCGAGCAACTGGTGGATGAAAAGCTCATCGGCTCGCCGGCCGACCTCTACAAGCTCAAGTACGAGCAGATCATTGACCTGGAAGGCTTTGCCGACATTTCCAGCAAGAAGCTGATCACCGCCATCGAAAACAGCAAGTCTCCGACCCTCGCGCGTTTCATCTACGCCCTCGGCATTCCCGATGTAGGCGAGGAGACCGCCAAGGTGCTGGCGCGCTCCCTGGCCTCCCTGGAGCGCGTGCAGAAGGCCTTGCCCGAAGTGCTCACGTACTTGCCGGACGTGGGCCTGGAAGTGGCGCATGAGATTCATAGTTTCTTTGAAGACAGCCATAACCAGGACGTGATCGGCGCGCTGCTGTCGCCGCAAGAGTGTGGCCTGCAATTGCAGGATGAGGGCGACCTGAGTGCCGAATTCTCCGCCAGCACCACCTTGGGCGGGTTGCTCGACAAGCTGCACGTACCGAGCGTCGGCCCCGGTGCTGCGCAGAAGCTGGCGGACAAGTTCGTCACCCTCGAAGGCGTGATCAAGGCCGACTGGCTCGACATGCGCCAGGCCCTGCCCGAGAAGCAGGCCAAGGCCGTGCGCGAGTTCTTCGACAACGCCGAGAATGCCCGCCGCGCCCTGGCCATCGAGCAACAGCTCAAGGACTTCGGCATGCATTGGGACAGTGAGAAGAAAGTCGTCGAAGGCTTGCCCGAAGCGGGCCACACCTGGGTACTCACTGGCTCCCTGGAGCTGATGAGCCGCGACGTGGCCAAGGAAAAGCTCGAAAGCCTCGGCGCCAAGGTGGCGGGTTCCGTCTCGGCGAAAACCCATTGTGTGGTAGCGGGGCCGGGTGCGGGTTCCAAACTGGCCAAGGCCAGCGAGCTGGGCCTGAAGGTATTGGACGAAGAGGCTTTCGTCGCCTTCCTCGCCAAGCACAACATCACGGTCTGATAGCGTTTTGTGATGGGCTGGCTTTTGTAGTGAGCGGGCTTGCCCCGCGCTGGGCTACGAAGCAGCCCTAAATCCAGGCACTTCGGTCTATCTGAACCACCTCGTGGTCATTATTGGGGCTGCTTCGCAGCCCAACGCGGGACAAGCCCGCTCGCCACAATAAGCCCGCTCATACAACAATGTGGAACGATCCAGAAGAACAAATGATCTAGTCTCAGTCACCCAGGGAGAGATCGCCATGTTCCGCTACTTTGAGCAACTCAGTTCGCGCATCGCTGCACCCTTCGTAGCCGGCACCTCCCGCGACAGCAAGGTGTGGCAGTGCCGCTGCGGCCAATCGTTGTTCTTTCGCAACAGCCAGTGCCTGGCCTGCCAGGCGCTGCTGGGCTATCAACCCCAACAAAGTCGACTCGCCTCCCTGCAACCCGGCCCGGTCGAAGGCACTTGGCTACAGGACGGCAACCTCGACGCCGGTGCCTTCCGCCGCTGCGCCAACCTCGACACGCCGGCCGCCTGCAACTGGCTGATCCCTGCCCACAGCACCGCGCCGCTGTGCGTGGCGTGCAGCCTGAACCGCACCATTCCTGACTTGTCGGTGCCGGAAAACCCCGAACGCTGGCGCAAAGTCGAAACCGCCAAGCGCCGCCTGGTGGCGCAACTCATCAGCCTGGGTCTGCAAGTGGTGCCCAAAAGCGTCGACGAAGACACCGGCCTGGCCTTCGACTTCGTGGGTATCGACCTGGAGGGCAATGCCCCCATGACCGGCCACTCGAACGGCCTGATCACACTCGATATAAAGGAAGCCGACGACGCCCACCGCGAAAAAGTCCGCGTACAAATGCGCGAACCCTACCGCACCCTGCTCGGGCACTTTCGCCATGAAGTCGGCCATTACTATTGGGACCGGCTGATCGCCAATACCCATTGGCTTGAACCGTTTCGCCAGCTGTTCGGCGACGAACGCGCCAGTTACGCCGAGGCCCTCGACCAGCACTACCAGAACGGCCCACGCCCGGACTGGCAGCAAACCTGCGTCAGCGCCTACGCCACCATGCACCCTTGGGAAGACTGGGCCGAAACCTGGGCGCATTACCTGCACATGATGGACGCCGTCGACACCGCCCTCGGCTTTGGCATGAGCGCCCGCGAGATGGACCTGGATTACCAGCCATTCCCACTCACCACCCTCTACGACCCCGAACACCCTGGCGGCGCGGCGTTCCTGTCGTTCGTCAACGCCTGGATCGAGTTGGCCGGCATGCTCAATGAACTGTCGCGCAGCATGGGCCAGCCGGATTTCTATCCCTTTGTGCTGCCACCGGCGGTGATTGCCAAATTGCACTTCATTCATCTGGTGATTCAGGAGGAGGGCGGCAGGGCCGATGAGGCGGTGATTCTGTAGGGGCACAAGTGCTTGAGCCCCTTCATATTTTTAATCCACCCCCAACGGTTGTAACTTCCGATGAGATCGGTACAATGGCCCCGCTTGCCGAGAGGCAGGCGTCGTTATGGTGACCCCATCGGTCCCCCCGCAACGATTACCCGTGAACCTGGTCAGAGCCGGAAGGCAGCAGCCACAGCGGGAACATTGTGTGCCGGGGTGTGGCTGGTGGGGTTGCCTCCATAACGCTCTTCCTTGCAACACCTCCTTAAATTCAATTCAAAAAATGCGTCCAAGCCATCTGCCATCGAGCAGTCCATGGCGGCATACTCCAGTGCCTGGCATCCGGAGACAACACACGTGGAAAAAGTCGACGACCTCACGCGCGAAAAGCTGCGGGAGTGGCAGATGCGGCGCCTGGAGATCAAGGACCGCATTCAATCCCATCCTGAACAGACCCTGGAATTGTCGCGGGTGCTGGACCTTATGGACGACGAGCACGCGGAAATCCTCAGCCAGGCGGAAATGATCCGGACGGGGGAGGTGGCCAACGAGCCCGCACCGCCCGCCGATCCAGCAGCGCCGCCCCTTACAGGTGCCTACACGCTGCAATTGAATGTGGCCGCACAGAGCGCCGAAGACCTGCGCCGGCTACTGGATATGGCGGTTTTCGAACTCCAGCAGCAGGTCAGCGCGATGGCCGCTACGGCTGACGCGGGTCCTCATTGCGGCGGAATGTCGGGCTCCCTGGGGGAGTATCGGTTTGAACTGGGCGGTCAGGGCAATGCCTGATTCCCTGGCGGCGAGGCGTTATGCAACCGGAACACTTTGATTTATCCAGCCCCGTCTTCCTGCCTGTCACGGAGGAAACCTGCACGGCCCTGCTCGGCGCGGACGCTGCCAAGGCCCTGGTCGGCCTGACGAACCCCGAGCTGGCCGCCGTGCTGGTGATCCAGAACCTGGCCCAGGCGGCGCAAAAGGACCTGACGTGTGCGGCTGCCGAGCGCATCTTGGCCAAGTTGCTCGATTGGTCGGTGGATTCCCAGGCAGAGGGCGCCGCCACGTTGTTGTCCGAAGCCCAGCGGCTGTTCGATCCGCGCAAGCTGTACTTCGGCTTCAATGCCCTTAAAACCGTCAATCTGCGCTTGCTTTCGGCTGAAGAAGTCGCCACGCGGGATTACCTTCTGCCTACGGGTAAATGGGATATCGGCTACAAGGTCCGCCATTTGCGCAGTAACGACCCGTTCAGCCAGCAGATGGTCACGCCCCGGCACCGCGAGCGCTGGCTCAGCCCGGCCCAGGACAAGCTGGTGCGGACCTTCCGCGCCAACCTCAATGAAGACCTGCATGTTCAAGGCTACGCCGGCATTGGCAAGAGCCACCTGCTCGGCGCTTTGATGGAGTGCCTGCGGCCGGCCCAGACCCTGATACTGGCCCGCACGGGGGCAAAACTCGCGACTTTGCGTGAACGCATGGGGCTGGCCAAGGACAGTAAGACCGGTTCGACCTTTGCCGCCTTCGCCAAGGCACTCTTGCAAGGGCAGCGCCCCGCCGCGCAGGCCACGCCGGCCCGGTTGCCCGGCAAACACGAAGTGTCGCAGACCCTGAATATCCATGGCTGGCGCGGACACGATGGCGCGGCCACGCTCGATATCTGCCTGAAGGTGCTCGACAGCTATTGCCACTCCAACCATCACAGTCTGTCGGCAAGGCATTTGCCGCATTTCAAACAGCCTCTGTCCAGTGTGGATGCCCAGGCGTTGCTGGAGTACTCCAGCCGGTTGTGGACGTACGTTCAAGCCAACCCGCAATGGGCCGGTCAGACGGCCTTTGCAGCGCTGTTGCTGGTAAAACGCGCAAGCCTCGATGGATGCGTAGTGCCGCCGCGCTACACCCATGTGCTGATCGATGAAAGCCAGGACATTCCGCCTTCGTTGTTGCAGATTATCGAGCGTGGCCGCCAAGTGCTGATCACCCTTGGCGATGAGTACCAATTGGCCAGCGGTGTAATGGTCAGGCGCAAGCGTGAAGTCCGGCACACCGATATCAATTACTCGGTGCGTTCGGGCCGCAACGTCGAGCGCCTGGTCAACCCGCTGATCAGCGTGCACTCGCAGAAGGGCAAGACGCCCTTCGAAGGCGCACGGGATGCCGACGTCGGCATTGAGCATTACCCTCAGGGCTTCGTGCCGCCCGAAGGCTGCGTGGTGTTGACCGCGTCCCCTTGGGACACCATGAAATGGGCCATCCAGTTGCAACAGGCCAACTGCCCATTTGGCTTCTTCGACAGTGCCGCGCAACAGGATCTGCAGCGCTTCATGATCAGCGTCATCGCGCTGTTCAAGCCGGAGTTCTACAGCAACGAGCACAACGACAACGGCCCCCATGCGTACTTCAGCGACATGGATGACTGGCAACAGGTGCGCGATGCCAGCCAGTACGACGAGTCGTTCCTGTGGGTCGAGAGCGAGCTGGAAAAAGGCTTCAACGTCGCTGATATCACGCGTTTGAACCGCCTCAGCGGCGTCCCCGGCAAACACTGCCTGCTGATGTTGGCGGAGGAGGCGGGCGGCATGGAGTTCGACCGCGTGTTACTGACGCCAGAGTTGTTGACCAACGTGAAGTTCAAGGACGCCTATGCGTTCGACCAGCGACTGTGTGCGGTGTACATCGCCATTTCACGGGCTCGGGTGCAGCTGTACCTGCCTTACGACGTGGTTGAGTGGATTGATTTCCACACCTATCAGAAAACCCGCGAATTCCACGGTTACTGATTTATTTAATTCGGCTGTTTCACAACTTTCAGCGGTCGCTCTGGACAACCTAAAACCACCTTGTTAGTTTCCGCCAGCCACTTGTTTCAGAGTATGACAAGGTGGGGAGTTGATATTGAAGTGCCATCACTTCTTTAACTAACAAGGATGTCTTTGATGAAAAGCCTGCAAGGGTTGCCCCGTCTTATCAGTGCCTCGGTAGGTGCGCCCGGTAAAGCCCGCAACTTGCCCGCCGATGTGCAGTGCATCCAATATTTATTCAATCTGATCATTCCAAAACTGGGTTTTCCGCTGACCGAAAACGGTAAGTGCGATGGCCAGTTGGTGCAGTGCATCAGCCAGTACCAGTTCCGTCATCTCAAATATGCGCACCCCGATGGAGTGATCGACCCGACCGGTAAAACCTTCAACAGCCTGATCGAAGAGGCGGTGAAGGTGCCGGTGAAGGCGTTTCCGAGCATGCGCATCCCGACTTTCCTGAATGTGTTCGGCAACAACCAGGGCGATGCGGTACAGGCCACGGTCAATGTGTACCTGGACCGCATGCGCGCGATGATCGAGGCCGAGAAGCGCAACCGCCAGTTGATGCTCCAGGCCACGTGCGACGGGGGCATGACCCTCAGCGAAAGCGATTTCCAGAATGCCGCCACCCAGTTGGGCGGCGGTATTTCGGTGAATATCATCAAGGCGTTCGCCACCGTGGAGTCCGGCGGGCGTTCGGGGTTCGGGCCGGCCAAGCTGCCGGTGATCGCGTTTGAAGGGCACCTGTTTCGCAAGTACACCAAGCACATCTACGACCAGGCGCATCCGCTGCTGTCCTACCCCTACAAGAAAAAGGCCGGGCCGCAGTGGCAGGCCAATAACAAGGACCAGGCCAAGGCCTGGGAAACCATGGCCACCGCCTTTGCGCTGGATCAGGAAGCCGCGTTGATGTCGGCGTCCTGGGGCATGTTTCAGATCATGGGCTTCAACTACGCGTCCTGTGGTTACAAGACGGTGTTTGAATTCTCGGCGGCATTAAAAGTGAATGCCGGCAACCAACTAAAGGCGTTCCTCGGTTTCTGCAGCAAGAGCCCGGCATTGATGAAAGCCATGAAAAGCAAAGATTTCACCGGCATGGCGCGTAACTATAACGGCGAGGACTACGGCAACTATGACGTCCTTATGCAAAAAGCCTACGAGAAACTTGAAGGGAAAAAATAAGATGATGCGTTTTCTAGCAGTAGGTGTGTTGTCGTTGTGCGCCGTTGTCCCCGCATTTGCCGGTTCGCCTGTGTTGCATTCTGGCAAGTACGAAGGGCTGATGCTGGCGGTGACGCCTGAGCACCAGGTGGAAGGTTATTACTCGGAAGCGATGGGCGAGGGCGTGACCCGCAGCTGCGCGTTCTACCTGCAAGGCAAGCCCGCCGCGCTGACCACTTGGCTCGATGAGGCTTATCCCGGCAGCGTGGCGCCTTCATCCGACGGCGTGACCCTGACCGTGGCGGAAGGCCGTCAGCACCCCGGCTGCCTTAATGTGCTGATGCCGGAGATTGCTACCGGTCTGGACTTGACCCAGACCGCCAGCACGAAATGGATCGGCCTGGTGAAGGTGTCCGCCGACAAGGCCTACCTGTTGAAGAGCCCGAGTGCCAAGGCCGCCAAGCGCCCCTACATTGTCAAGAATGACGTGGTCGGTGTGCTGGCCTTCAAGGATGGCTGGGCCCAGGTCGAGTTCATCAATGCCGATGACCGCTCGTTTACTGGCTGGATCAGCCAGGACCAGTACGCGCGTTTGGCGGCCCCCAAAAGCTGATCAGCCGAAGGTTTCACGCAACAACCCAGCAAATGCATCCCGCGCCAGATGCCGCTGGGTGTCCTTGTGCCAGAACAGCAGGTTGTCCACCGCCTGCAGTTCATCGAACCGGTACGACGCCAGCTGATTGGCCTGCTCATAGCGGGCCAGGATGCCTTCCGGCGCCAGCGCCACGCCGATCCCGGCACTCACGCAACCAATGATCGTGCCCCAACTGGCATAGCTGGCAATGGTCGGCTTGAAGGCGTGGGGCTTGACCCAGTTCTCCAACGCCGCCCGATAGGGGCAGCCCGGTGGCCACACCAGCAAGGTGCGGCCAGCCAGGTCTTCGGCGCTGCGGATCGGTTCGCTGGAGGCGCTGGCGATCAGCACCAGGCGCTCGCTGTAGACCACGCTGTGGTCGAGCTTTGCGCGTTTGTTGCCGGCGGCCACCAGCGCCACATCCAGGCGATGGTGTTGCAGGTCATCGAGCAGTTCGCCCCAGGCGCCGGTCACCAATTCCAGGCTGACATCCGGGTAGCGCCGGTGATACTCCGCCAACAGCGGCGGCAGGCGGCCACTGGCGCTGGACTCCACCGCGCCGATGCGCAGGGTGCCACGGGGAATGGCGTTGGCGTCCACGGCGCGTTTGGATTCGTCCACCAGGGCGAGGATGCGTTCGCAGTATTCGAGGAAAATCTCCCCCGCCGCACTGATCGCCAACCCACGGCCCGCGCGGATGAACAGCGGCGTGCCCAACTCGCTTTCCAGTTGCTTGATGCGCGTGGTGATGTTGGACGGCACACAATGCAGTTGCACGGCGGCCTGGGCCACGCTGCCGGTTTGCGCCACGGCTCGCACCATTTTCAGTTGGGCCAGTTCCATTGCTCAGTTCCAGTGATTTCAGAAGTCAGAAACGCTTAATTGTCCTACGCCTTGTGCGGGCCAAGACTGACGGCATTCCTTCTCAGTTTTCGGATGCCGTCGATGAACACCCCGTCACCCCTGAAGCTTACGCTAGTCATCGCCAGCGTCATCCTCTGTTGGGCCTATTCGCCGATTGGCGTGCACATGGGGCTGCACAGCTACAGCCCTGGCCAGCTGGCGCTGCTGCGGTTCTTGATCGCTTCGGTGTTCATGGCCAGTGTGGCGCTGGTGATGGGCATTGGCCGGCCGCGCCTGCGGGATCTGCCGTGGCTGTTGGTGTTGAGTTTTTTCGGGGTGTTCCTGCATCACACCAGCCTCAATTACGGACAGCAATTCGTCACGGCGGCGGCGTCCAGCGTGTTGGCGCAATCGGCGCCGCTGTTCAGCGTGCTGATCGCGTTTTTCTGTTTGAAGGAACGGGTCAGCCTCTGGCGCTGGAGCTGTGTGTTGCTCGGCCTGCTGGGTGTGCTGGTGGTGATCTGGGGCGATCACGGCCTGGGCGATATCGACCCGCGTGGCCTGTTGATCCTGCTGGCGGCGGTGTCGTGGAGCCTGTACTTCGCCATCCAGAAACACTACGCCCATCGCTACAGCCCGCTGACCATGGCGTGCTACATGGTGTGGGCCGGCACGCTGATGCTCTGTGTGAACCTGCCAGGTCTGCCCGCCGCCGTAATGCAGGCGCCGTTGCCGGAAAACCTCGCGGTGCTGGTGCTCGGGATCTTTCCGAGTGCCCTGGCGTACCTGGCCTGGGGTTATGTGCTGAAACATGTTGAGGTCAGCCGCGCCTCGGTGGCGATGTACCTGATCCCGCCCGTGGCCATGACGATGGCGGCAACACTGCTGGGCGAGCACATCGCCCTGCAAGTGGTGCTGGGCGGTGTGATCGTGCTGGCCAGCGTAGCCGCCATCAGCCTGGAAGGGCGCTGGCGGTCACTCGCTCAGGCAAAACGCGCGCAGCCGGTGGCCGTCGAGGTCCTCGGCGACGAAGGTGTAGCCGAAATCCAGGGTGGTCGGTGACTGGATGATCGTCGCGCCGCGCTCTACCCACAGATCGTGCAGGGCATCCACGGCGGCCTTGTCGGCCAGGGACATCCCCACTTCACCGCCACCGCCCGTGAGCTGCGCGGCGGGTTCCACGGTATGGCGCGACCACAGCCCCAGCTTCACGCCATTGTCGAGAATGAACAGGGCGAAGGTCGGGTTGAGCTCCACCGGCGGCTTGTCCAGCAGGCGGCTATAGAAGTTGGCGCTGGTGGCCGGGCTGTCGACGTAGAGCAAAAAGTAATGGGCGACGGTGTGCATGTTGGCTCCTTGGAAGGGCGTGTTGTGAGGGAGCCGAGTCTATAAGGCGGTGCTGTCAGTTCCTGTCAGGAGTCTCACCGGTGTAGAGCTGGATGATCTGGTCGATCTCGCCCGACATCTTCATCCGCAACAAGGTGCGCAGGATCAACTGCACCGGCACGTTCGGGTCATTGCGCACGGTGCAGCCAAGGCTCTGTTCATCGATCACCGCCACCTTGTGCAGGCGTTTGCCCACCGGCATCCGCTGGTTGAAGCGGTCGAGGATCCATTCATTGATCACTGCGAACTTGAAACGCCCGGCCACCAGTTTGTGCAGCACCTGTTCTTCGCTGCGCGCATCGTCGCGGCTGAGTTGGCCGCCGGCAAACAGCGGGTCGAGGGTGGCGTAGCGGTAATTGAGCACGGTGCCGATGGCTTGCGGCGCGAGTTGGTCGATGTGTATCGGCTGCGGCGGAATGTGCGTGCTGACCAACAGGTTGCGCTGCACCATCAGCGGAATGCTCCAGGTGTAGTCGCCGGACTGGTCGTCGACCCAGGCCTGGGTGACATAACAGCGCACATCGATATCGCCGTGTTCCATGGCGCTGGAGATGCGCGCCCGGGCCAGCACGTGGAATTGTGCCGGGCGGCCGACCTGAGTGGCCAGGCTTAACATCACGTCATACAAAATGCCCTGGGTAGGCCGGCCGTCCTCCAGCTGCACCATGGGCATCGCCCAACTGTCGGAAACCGAGAAACGCAGCGGTGCGGGCGCTGCAAGGCTGGCCGTGGCAATCATCCATAAAACGCCCAGGACTGCGCGCATAAGCTCTCCGGGTTCAGGCCTTTTTGGGGCCAGTCACAAGAGCTTAGTCAGATTAGGCAAGCGTGCCGGATGCAATTTCCCCCTTGCTCCGCTAGCATTACCGGCTTCTGTTTCCCAGTTGCGACGGTTTTCGATGAGTTATCAGGTTCTTGCACGTAAATGGCGTCCGCGCTCGTTCCGCGAAATGGTCGGCCAGACCCATGTGCTCAAGGCTCTGATCAATGCCTTGGACAGCCAGCGGCTGCACCACGCGTACCTGTTCACCGGTACGCGAGGGGTGGGCAAGACCACCATTGCGCGCATCATCGCCAAATGCCTGAACTGTGAAACCGGTATCACTTCCACGCCATGCGGCACCTGCTCGGTGTGCAAGGAAATCGACGAAGGGCGCTTTGTCGACCTGATCGAGATCGACGCCGCAAGCCGCACCAAGGTCGAAGACACCCGCGAGCTGCTCGACAACGTCCAGTACGCGCCGAGTCGCGGCCGCTTCAAGGTCTACCTGATCGACGAAGTGCACATGCTCTCCAGCCATTCCTTCAACGCCCTGTTGAAAACCCTGGAAGAGCCGCCGCCCTACGTCAAATTCATCCTGGCCACCACCGACCCGCAGAAACTTCCTGCAACGATTCTGTCGCGGTGCCTGCAGTTCTCCCTGAAAAACATGACCCCCGAGCGCGTGGTCGAGCATTTGACCCACGTGCTGGGCGTCGAGAACGTACCGTTCGAAGACGACGCGCTGTGGCTGCTTGGCCGCGCCGCCGATGGCTCGATGCGTGACGCCATGAGCCTCACCGACCAGGCCATCGCCTTTGGTGAAGGCAAGGTCATGGCTGCCGATGTGCGCGCCATGCTCGGCACCCTCGACCACGGTCAGGTTTTCGATGTGCTGCACGCGTTGATCGAAGGCGACGCCAAGGCGTTGCTCGAAGCCGTGCGTCACCTGTCGGAGCAAGGCCCGGACTGGAACGGTGTGCTCTCGGAGATCCTCAATGTGCTGCACCGTGTCGCCATCGCCCAGGCCCTGCCTGAGGGTGTCGACAACGGCCATGGCGACCGTGACCGCGTGTTGGCCCTGGCCCAGGCATTGCCGGCCGAAGATGTGCAGTTCTATTACCAAATGGGCCTGATCGGCCGCCGTGACCTGCCCCTGGCGCCCGACCCGCGTGGCGGCTTTGAAATGGTGCTGCTGCGGATGCTGGCGTTCCGGCCCGCCGATTCGGCCGATGCGCCGAGACAGCCGCTAAAGCCAGTGGGGATCAGCCAGGCCACAGTTGATTCCGCCAAACCAGTGGCTGGCGCGGCGGTGGTCGCGCCAGTGGTGGCTGCGCCTGCGCCAGTCGCGCCGGTGCCCGAGCCTGAGCCTGTGGTCGCTGCGCTGGTGGTCGAGCCGGAACCGGTTATCGAGCCTGAGCCGGTCGTCGACCTGCCCTGGAATGATCCGGTTGAAGCTGAAGTCGAAGCCGAGCAAGCGCCCGCCGTGGAGCCTTTGCTGGAAACCACCGGCGAGCAGCCCGAGCTGACCCCTATGCCCACGCCGACCCCGGACAGTGTGGTGCCGGACGCCCCGGAATGGGTGTCCGCGCCGGTTCCCGAGCCGACCGTGGCCCAGGTGGAAGCCGCCACGCCGGGCATCGACCTCGACGACGAACCGCCGCTGGACGAAGACTACATCGAGCCGGACATGGATTCGGCCTACAGCTACCTGGACGACCTAGCCAGCGAACACACCGCCGAACCGGCCCCCGAGCCCGAGGCGGAACCCGCTGCCGCGCCGGCCACCGGCCTGGCCCTGCAATGGCTGGAATTATTTCCGAAGCTGCCGATTTCCGGCATGACCGGTAGCATCGCCGCCAACTGCACGCTGATTTCCATCGACGGCGATCACTGGCTGTTGCACCTGGACCCGGCCCACAGCGCCCTGTTCAACGCGACCCAGCAACGTCGCCTGAATGACGCACTGAACCAGTACCATGAGCGCACGCTGACCATTGCCATCGAGCTGATCAAGCCCGAGCAGGAAACCCCGGCCCAGGCCGCGACCCGCCGGCGTATCAACCGCCAGCGTGAGGCCGAGGACTCGATCCATGGTGATCCGCTCATCCAGCAAATGATGCAACAGTTCGGTGCGGTCGTCCGTCACGATACTATTGAACCTGTCGAAGCCCCGGTGCCCCAGGCGTCATAAACCGGGCTACTAACTTGATCCACGTACTTTGAGGTGATTCCCATGATGAAAGGTGGCATGGCCGGCCTGATGAAGCAGGCACAGCAGATGCAGGAAAAGATGGCCAAGATGCAGGAAGAACTGGCCAACGCCGAAGTCACCGGTAAAGCCGGTGGCGATATGGTCAGCGTGGTGATGACCGGTCGTCACGACATCAAGCGTGTGAGCATCGACCCAAGCGTATTGCCTGGCGTCGGTGAAGATGACCTGGAAATGCTCGAAGCCTTGTTCGCCGCGGCCGTCAACGACGCCGTGCGCAAGATCGAAGCCAACAGCCAGGAAAAAATGGGTGGCGTGACCGCTGGCATGCAATTGCCACCGGGCATGAAGCTGCCGTTCTGATCCGGTAGCGTTAGCTAGACTCCAATGCCAGGCCTCGTGCCTGGCATTTTTGTTTGTGCCAAATCTGATCGAACCCTGGCACGGCACGCATGGTCTGCACCCTATACCGATGGATTCGATAAAGGAGCCCCTTCATGCCTCAAGAACCGACCCTGAACCAGCGCATTGTCCTGGTCTCACGCCCTCAGGGCGCACCGACTCCGGAAAACTTCCGCCTGGAACGCGTGAATTTGCCGGAGTTGGCCGACGGCCAGGTCCTGCTGAAGACGTTGTACCTGTCCCTGGACCCTTATATGCGCGGGCGCATGAGCGACGCACCGTCCTACGCCGCGCCGGTAGAAATCGATGAAGTGATGACCGGCGGGGCTGTCAGCCGTATCGAGCAGTCGCGTAATCCGAAATTTGAAGTGGGCGACCTGGTGGTCGGCTCGACCGGTTGGCAGAGCCACAGCATTTCCGATGGCCGTAATCTGATGCCGGTGCCCAAGGGCCTGGCCAGCCCGTCCATGGCCCTCGGAGTGCTGGGCATGCCGGGCATGACCGCCTACATGGGCCTGATGGACATCGGCCAGCCCAAAACCGGGGAAACCCTGGTCGTCGCCGCGGCGTCTGGCGCGGTGGGCTCGGTGGTGGGGCAGGTGGCCAAGCTCAAGGGCTTGCGCGTGGTCGGCATCGCCGGAGGCGCAGACAAGTGCCGCTACGTGGTGGATGAGTTGGGCTTCGATGCCTGCATCGACCACAAAAGCGAACACTTCGCCGATGAATTGGCCCAGGCCTGCTTCAAGGGTGTGGACATCTATTTCGAGAACGTCGGCGGCAAGGTGTTCGACGCCGTGGTGCCCTTGCTCAATCCCAAGGCCCGGATTCCACTGTGTGGGCTCATCGCCGGCTACAACGCCCACCAACCCCCCAGCGGCCCGGACCGGCTGCCGGCGCTGCAACGGACCTTGCTGACCAAGCGCGTGCGTATCCAGGGCTTTATCGTGTTCGATGACTACGGTGATCGCCAGCCCGAATTCCTCAGCGCGATGGCGCCGTGGGTGCGTGACGGCAAGATCAAGTTCCGTGAGGATGTGGTCGAGGGCCTGGAGCAGGCGCCCGAAGCCTTTATCGGTCTGTTGGAAGGGCGCAACTTCGGCAAGTTGGTCGTGCGCATTTGACGCTTATCCGGGGCGCGGGTATAAACCGCGTCTCGTTGTTTTGTCGGACCCTTCGCCCATGAGCTTCAGCCCCCTGATTCGCCAACTGATCGACGCCCTGCGCATTTTGCCGGGTGTCGGCCAGAAAACCGCCCAGCGTATGGCGCTGCAACTGCTGGAGCGTGATCGCAGCGGCGGCGCCCGGTTGGCCCAGGCCTTGAGCCAGGCCATGACCGGTGTCGGCCACTGCCGCCAGTGCCGCACCCTCACTGAAGAAGAACTCTGCCCGCAGTGCGCCGACCCGCGCCGCGACGATACGCTGCTGTGTGTTGTCGAAGGGCCGATGGATGTGTACGCGGTGGAGCAGACCGGCTATCGCGGTCGCTACTTCGTGCTCAAGGGCCACCTGTCGCCGCTGGACGGCCTGGGCCCGGAAGCCATCGGCATTCCGCAGTTGGTGGCGCGCATTGAAGAGCAGGGCACTTTTACCGAAGTGATCCTGGCCACCAACCCGACGGTGGAAGGTGAGGCGACCGCGCACTACATCGCGCAATTGCTGACCAACAAAGGCCTGATCACCTCGCGTATCGCCCACGGCGTGCCGTTGGGCGGCGAGTTGGAGTTGGTGGATGGCGGGACGCTGGCGCATTCCTTTGCAGGCCGCAAACCTATCGCCCTCTGACGGATGGCTTGATAACCAAGCAAGCGCTTGGTAATTTCGCTCCACCTCACCGTGGAGCTTGCCGATGTCTGCCTATCAGGACTACTTCGACCCCAGCCACCAATTGGTCCGCGACAGCGTGCGTCGCTTCGTCGAGCGCGAGCTGCTGCCGGGCATCGAACAGTGGGAGGAGGCGGAGAGCTTTTCCCGTGAGCTGTACCTCAAGGCGGGTGCGGCGGGGATTCTTGGCATCGGCTATCCGGAAACGCTGGGTGGCAGCCATGAAGGCGATCTGTTCGCCAAGGTGGCGGCCAGCGAAGAGCTGATGCGTTGCGGCTCCGGTGGCGTCGTGGCGGGGTTGGGGTCGTTGGATATCGGCCTGCCGCCTATCGTCAAATGGGCGCGTCCAGAGATTCGCCAGCGTGTCGCCCCGCAAGTACTGTCGGGCGAGAAGATCATCGCCCTGGCGGTCACCGAGCCGGGTGGCGGTTCGGATGTGGCCAGCCTGCAAACCAGCGCCATTCGTGACGGCGAGCATTACCGCGTCAGCGGCAGCAAGACCTTCATCACCAGCGGCAGCCGCGCCGACTTCTACACCGTGGCCGTGCGCACGGGCGGGCCGGGCTTTGCCGGCATCAGCCTGCTGTTGATCGAAAAAGACACCCCCGGTTTTACTGTCGGCCAACCCCTGAAGAAAATGGGCTGGTGGGCGTCGGACACCGCTGAGTTGTTCTTCGACGATTGCCGCGTGCCCGTCGGCAACCTGATCGGCGCTGAAAACATGGGCTTTGCCTGCATCATGGGCAACTTCCAAAGCGAGCGCCTGGCCCTGGCATTGATGGCCAACATGACGGCGCAGATGGCGCTGGAGGAAAGCCTCGAATGGGCTGCGCAGCGCGAAGCCTTCGGCAAACCCATCGGCAAATTCCAGGTGATCAAGCATCGCCTGGCGGAGATGGCCACCGCTGTGGAGGTTTCACGGGAATTCACTTACCGCCAGGCGGTCAAGATGGCCGCGGGCATCAGCGTGATCAAAGAGATTTCCATGGCCAAGAACCTCGCCACCGACACCGCCGACCGTGTCACCTATGACGCCGTGCAAATCCTCGGGGGCCAGGGTTACATGCGCGGCGCCCTGGTGGAGCGGC
This sequence comes from Pseudomonas sp. DWP3-1-3b3, assembly GCF_049896305.1. Lineage (NCBI taxonomy): Bacteria > Pseudomonadati > Pseudomonadota > Gammaproteobacteria > Pseudomonadales > Pseudomonadaceae > Pseudomonas > Pseudomonas sp. DWP3-1-3b3. The sequence goes on from NZ_JAFCUA010000003.1 coordinate 158,667, forward strand.
TGTATCGTGACAACCGCATCCTGTCCATCGGTGGTGGCACCCGTGAAGTGATGAATGAAATCATCAGCAAGCAGATGGGGCTTTGATCACTGTTCGGTCAGTGCGAACTGCGTCAGGCAAAACGTCGGGATGCCCATGTCTTCCAGGCGCTGCGAACCGCCCAGCTCCGGCAGATCAATAATCGCCGCCGCTTCGAAGATCGTCGCCCCCATGCGCCGCACCAGGTTCGCCGCTGCGATCAGGGTGCCGCCGGTTGCGATCAAATCATCGAACATCAGCACCGAATCGCCCTCGCACAGGCTGTCGGCATGCACTTCCAGGAAGGCCTCGCCGTACTCGGTCTGGTAACCCTCGGCCAGCACGTCAGCTGGCAGCTTGCCTTGTTTGCGGAACAGGATCAGGGGCTTGTTCAGTTGGTAGGCGATGATCGAACCAATCAGGAAGCCCCTCGCGTCCATCGCGCCGATATGGGTGAATTCGGCCTCGACATAACGATGGGCAAAGCTGTCTGCCACCAGGCGCAGGGCGCGGGGCGATTGGAACAACGGCGTGATGTCACGGAAGATCACCCCAGGCTTGGGGAAGTCGATGACGGGGCGGATCAGGGATTTGATGTCGAACGAATCAAAGGTCATCGTCGAAGAGTCCTGGGGCTGGAAACGGACTCGAAGTATACCTGCGGCCTCGCCGGTTGGCGCGGCCGCAAGTGTCTGCATCAACCTTCCAGCGAGCCACCGGCCAGCGCACACAGCTGGATCGGGTCGAGGATATGCACTTCTTTACCTTCGGCGGCGATCAGCTCGTTCTGCTGGAAGCGGGTAAACACGCGGGACACGGTTTCCACCGCAAGGCCCAGGTAGTTGCCGATTTCATTGCGCGACATGCTCAGGCGGAACTGGTTGGCCGAGAAACCACGGGCCCGGAACCGCGCCGACAGGTTGACCAGGAAGGTGGCGATGCGCTCGTCGGCGGTTTTCTTCGACAGCAGCAGCATCATTTGCTGGTCGTCACGGATCTCGCGGCTCATCACACGCATCAACTGGCGGCGCAGTTGTGGCAGTTGGATGGCCAGTTCGTCCAGGCGTTCGAAGGGGATTTCGCAAACGGATGTCGTTTCCAGCGCCTGCGCCGACACCGGGTGAATCTCGGTGTCCATGCCCGACAAGCCCACCAGTTCGCTGGGCAAGTGGAAACCAGTGATCTGCTCTTCGCCGCTGTCGCTCAGGCTGAACGTCTTCAACGCACCCGAACGTACTGCATAAACGGAATCGAACTTGTCGCCCTGGCGGAACAGAAACTCGCCTTTTTTCAGCGGGCGGCCACGTTTAACGATGTCGTCCAGCGCATCCATGTCTTCCAAATTCAACGAAAGTGGCAAGCAGAGGGGGGCCAGGCTGCAATCCTTGCAATGAGCCTGGCTGTGAGCGCGCAGTTTGACTGGCTCGGACATTTCTTAAATCCTTGTGGGAAAACACACATAAGACGTAAGGGTAACGCACTGGGGGGCCGTGAGGCCAGCCTGTACAAAAAACCGGCAGCGGTATAAAGGTTTTTGTGTCGGGGTCGATACAAGGGCATCTCTACACGTCGGAGCCACCGCTCATGTCTGTTATCGCTGCCTACAACCCTGCCATTCGTGTACCGACCGTGCCGGACGCGAAGCCGGCTGCAGAGGTCGAGGAAAAGACCGCAAGCCCGGATACCAAAGTGGTCGAAGGCGTAATGGTGACCATTTCCAGTGCTGCGTTCCAGGCCTCCAAGGCCAACAGTAATCCCAATCAGGACATCGACGACAGTAATCTGAAAGACAACATCAAACAGATACTGAAGATGATCCGCGAGTTGAAAAAGCAGATCGCCGATAAGATGGCCGAGATTTCCGCCGCCATGGCCGACTCTTCGATGACGCCCGAGCAGCGCCAGATCAAGGTGGGTAACTTGCAAGCCACGGTGTCTGCTTTGCAGGGCGGTCTCGCTACCGCTCAGACGCAACTGGCCAAGGCCTTGAAAGACGAGTCACCTGAGGCGCAGATGCAAGCCATGGGGCTGGCGTCGAAGTAACGTCGGTTCAGATCACCCGTGAAAATCGTTGCCTGTTCTGGTGCTCCAGGTAGGCATCGAACACCATGCACACCGAACGCACCAGCAATCGCCCGGCCGGCAATACACGAATGCCCTGGGCGTCGAGTTCGATCAGGCCATCCTCCGCCATCGCCGTCAGTTGCGGCCAGATGTCGTCGAAATACCCGCGAAAATCCATGTTGAAGGCCTGCTCGATCGTCTCGAATGCCAGGCTGAAATTGCAGATCAACTGCTGAATCACTTCCCGCCGCAGCCGATCGTCCGTGGTGCAGACCAGGCCGCGACTGGTGGCCAACTGCGCGCCGGCCAGGGTGTTCTGGTAGCCGTTGAGGTCGCTGCTGTTCTGGCAGTACAGGTCACCGATCTGGCTGATCGCCGACACGCCGAGCCCGATCAAATCGCAATGACCGTGGGTGGTGTAGCCCTGGAAGTTGCGTTGCAGGGTGCCTTCTTCCTGGGCGATGGCCAACTCGTCGTCGGGCAGGGCAAAGTGGTCCATGCCGATGTAGCGGTAACCGGCCTGGGTCAGTTGCTCGATGGTGGTTTGCAGCATCAAGAGCTTTGACGCGGGGGAGGGGAGTTCATCCGTGTTGATGCGCCGCTGGGGCATGAAACGCTCCGGCAGATGCGCGTAGTTGAACACCGACAGGCGGTCCGGTTGCAGCCTGATCACCTCTTCTACGGTGCGTGCGAAGTTGATCGGCGTTTGCTTGGGCAGGCCGTAGATCAGGTCGATATTGATCGAGCGAAATTGCAGGGTGCGCGCTGCATCGATCACCGCGCGGGTTTCCTCCAGGCTCTGCAGGCGATTCACCGCCCGTTGCACGTCGGGGTCGAGGTCTTGCAGGCCGATGCTCACGCGGTTGAAGCCGAGCTCACGCAGCAGGCCCATGGTGGCCCAGTCCGCTTCGCGGGGGTCGATCTCGATGCCGTAGTCGCCGGAGTCGTCATCCAGCAAATTGAAGTGCTGGCGTAGGCAGCCCATGACCTGGCGCAGTTCATCGTGGCTGAGAAAGGTCGGGGTGCCGCCGCCAAAATGCAGTTGCTCAACCCGCTGTTTCGGGTCGAGATGGCAGGCCACCAGTTGGATCTCTTGCTCCAGGCGTTGCAGGTAGGCCTGGGCGCGGCCACGGTCCTTGGTAATGACCTTGTTGCAGGCGCAGTAGTAGCAGATGTTCGCGCAGAACGGCACATGCACATACAGCGACAACGGTCGCACGGCTTTGCGGCTGTCGCGCAGGGCGTGGAGCAGGTCGAAGGTGCCGACCTGGCTGTCAAATTGTACGGCGGTGGGGTAGGACGTGTAGCGCGGTCCCGCCAGGTCGTAGCGGTGAATCAGATCGGTGTCCCAACGAATGGCGTCGAGCATGCGGGCGTTCCCCCGGATAGGCTAGTGGGCCGAGTCTAGGGGCGTGGCGGGGATGGCATCTTGATTTGCATCAACGGGGAGCGGCGCTATGCCACATGGCGATTTAGTGGCCCATTAGCCAGTGCTGGTGCGGACCGGGCAACGTCCATATACCGAAGAGTATGACCAGCAAGCCACCAGTCATCCGCACGCTGCGTTTACGCAATAACGCCGTCACCCGCTCGGCGGCCAACCCCGTCGCCAGCAACACCGGCCAGGTTCCCAGCCCGAACGCCAGCATCAGCAACCCGCTGTCCAGCGCATTGCCCTGGCTCGCCGCCCAAAGCAGGGTGCTGTAGACCAATCCGCACGGCAACCAGCCCCACAGCGCGCCCAGCAGCAAGGCGCGCGGCACGCTGGACACCGGCAGCAAACGGTTGGCGACTGGCTGTATATAGCGCCACAGGCCGCGCCCGAGGCTTTCGATTCGGGTCAGGCCGCTCCACCAGCCAGCCAGGTACAGGCCCATGCTGATCAACAGCAACCCGGCCAGTACGCGCATGAACATCGCCGCCGGGCTGTTGGCCACTGCCCAGCCGGCCAGGCCGATCAACACGCCCGCAGCGGCATAGCTGAAGATGCGCCCCAGGTTGTACGCCAGCAGCAGTTGAAACCTGCGGCCGCGCTGTTCCTTGGGGATCGCCAGGGTCAGCGCACCCATCAGCCCGCCGCACATGCCCAGGCAATGGCCACCGCCAAGCAGGCCGAGGATCAGCGCGGAGACCAGCAGTGGCGCCAGTTCAAGCATGGGGCGGGTCTTTCGGCGGTTGTTCGGCGTGGTTGGCCTCTTCGACGCCGGCCAGGTGGTTGGGGTCCTGGTCGTCGAACAGCACGCTATGGGCCGGGCCGTCGAGGTCGTCGTACTGGCCGCTGTCCACCGCCCAGAAGAAGATGTAGATGGCCACGCCCACTAACAGCAGCGCCGCCGGAATCATCACGTATAAAGCTGGCATCTGCACTCCATGGCCGTGCGGCTCACACCGGCAGCGGGCGGGTTACTGAGGGGGCTCGGGCCGTTGGCGCGCTCGGCAGGCGAGTCAGGCGCAGGGCATTGAGCACCACGGTCAACGAACTGAGGGACATGCCCACTGCGGCCCAGATCGGGGTGATCCAACCCAGGGCGGCAAACGGCAGCATAAGGCCATTGTACAGCCCGGCCCACAGCAGGTTTTCAATGATCACCCGACGGGTGCGCCGCGCCAGGGTAAAGGCTTGTACCAGGGCGTCCAGGCGGTTGGACAGCAGCACCGCGTCGGCGCTGGTCTTGGCCAGGTCGGTAGCGGTGCCCATGGCCACGCTGATATCGGCGGCGGCGAGTACTGGCACATCGTTGACTCCGTCGCCGAGCATCAGCACCTTGCGGCCTTCCTTGTGCAGTTGTTGCAGCACGTGCAGCTTGTCATCAGGGCGCAAGCCGCCGTGGGCTTCGTCGATGCCCAGTTCGGCGGCGACGCTGGCGACCATCGGCGAACTGTCGCCGGACAGCAACAACGTGCGCCAGCCACGCGCCTTGCACGCAGCGAGCAAGGCCGGCGCGTCGCTGCGCAGGCGGTCGTCGAGGACGAACCAGGCCAGCGCGCCTTCGCGGTCGCCCAGGAGCAGCCATTGGCCAGAAACCTCCGGCGCGGCAGGAATCGCGCAACCACTGAGTTCACAGACAAAACCCGGTTGGCCAATGCGCAATACGCGCTCGCCGACACGCCCTTCAAGGCCCAGCCCAGGCGAGCTGATGACTTCATCGGCGGCCAATGGCGCACGGCCAAAAGCGCGGGCAATCGGGTGTTCGGAGCGGTTTTCCAGGGCGGCGGCGAGGCTCAGGCACAGGTCCGTGCTCAAGCTGCCCAGTGGGCGGATGGCTCTTAATGCCAGGCGCCCTTCGGTGAGGGTGCCGGTCTTGTCGAAAATCACCGTGTCGATCTGGTTCAAGCCTTCCAGCACATGGCCGCGCGTCAGCAACAGGCCGAGTTTGTGCAAGGTGCCGGTGGCGGCGGTGAGGGCGGTGGGGGTGGCGAGGGACAGCGCGCAGGGGCAGGTCGCCACCAGCATCGCCAGCACAATCCAGAACGCTCTCGATGCATCCAGCTCCCACCACAACAGGCCGATCAACGCGGCGGCGATCAGCGAGCACAACAGAAACCACTGCGCGGCACGGTCGGCGATCTGCGCCAGGCGCGGTTTCTCGGCCTGGGCCCGCTCCAGCAGGCGCACGATGGCGGACAAGCGCGTGTCGTGGCCCAAGGCGCGCACTTCGACGGTCAGCGCGCCCTCGACGTTGAGGGTGCCTGCGGTGACCGCGTCGCCGGCCTGGCGGGGTTGCGGCAGGTATTCGCCAGTCAGCAGGGACTCATCGATGCTCGATTGCCCCTCGAGGATCACGCCATCTGCTGGCAGCACGGCGCCAGGGTGGACCAATACGCGGTCGCCCAGCGCCAGTTCAGGGAGCAGGATGCGTTCACTCTGGCCATCGGCCTTGAGCCGCAGGCACGAGGCGGGCAACAGGTTCACCAATTGCGCAGTGGCGGCCGCCGTGCGTTCGCGGGCGCGGCGCTCCAGGTAGCGACCGGCCAGCAGGAACAGCGCAAACATGCCCACCGCGTCGAAATACAATTCGCCCACGCCGGTGATCGCGGTCCAGATCCCCGCCAAGTAGGCACCGCCGATGGCCAACGACACCGAAACGTCCATGGTCAGGTGACGCGTGCGCAGGTCGCGCATGGCGCCTTTGAAAAACGGAGCGCAGCTGTAGAACACGATGGGTGTTGTCAGAAACATCGCCACCCAGCGCAGGATCACGTGCAGCTCCGGGCTCAGGTCGATATTGAATTCCGGCCAGGTGGCCATGGTTGCCATCATCGCCTGGAACCACAGCAGCCCGGCCACGCCCAGCTGGCGCAGGGCCAGGCGGTTTTCGCTGGCCAATTGCTCGGCGGCGCGGTCCGGCTGATAGGGGTGAGCGGCGTAACCGATATGACGCAATTCGCTGAGCAGTTGGCTTAGCGGCAGTTGTCCGTCGGCCCAACGCACTTGCAGGCGATGGTTGGACAGGTTCAGCCGCGCCTCGGCCACGGCGGGCAGGCTGCGCAGGTGTTTTTCGATCAACCAGCCGCAGGCGGCGCAGCTGATGCCTTCCATCAACAGGGTGGCTTCGGCCAGTTCGCCTTCGTGGCGCACAAAAGGTTTTTGCACGTCGGCGCGGTCATACAGCGCCAGCTCGTCCACCAGTTGCACCGGCAATGCCTCGGGGTTGGCCGAGGCTTCGCTACGGTGCTGGTAATAGCTTTCCAGGCCGCCGGCCACAATGGCTTCGGCCACTGCCTGGCAGCCTGGGCAACAGAGCTCGCGGCGTTCGCCGAGGATCACTGCGGTGAAGCGGCTGCCCGGCGGAACGGGCAGGGCGCAGTGGTAGCAGGGGATTGGGCTGGTCATGGCGCTGCTATTTTTTCAGGTCTTCAGCACCCTGCAACGGTTCATCGCCCAGCAGCAAGTCCTTGTCGTGGCTGACCTGTTCTTCTTCGAACATGCGCCAGGTGTGGTCGCCTTCGACGCCGAGCAATTCGACGAAGCGACGGCCTTCGACCTTGTCGGTGACCTGGCCGATGTAGCGGCCGGGTTCGCTGTCGCTGCGGGCCAGGTTGATCTTGCGATCCTTCTCCGGCTGCGTCGGGGAAATCAGGTTCAATTCCAGGGTGGTCGGGTTGCTGTTGCCGGTGAGGTTCACTTCGACTTCACCGGTCAGCTCATCCAGGTGCACCTTGGCGCGCAGTTGCAGGGTCTGAGCCAGCAGTTCGCGGTCCAGGGAGCGGTTGATGCCTTTGCCGGCCTCGTAGTAGTTGTCGTTGACCAGGTTGTCCGGGTTGTTCACCGCGATGGTCACCATGGACAGGGTCAAGGTCACCGAACAGGCCAGGATCCCAATGATGATCCAGGGCCAGAGGTGCTTGTACCAGGGGCTTGCGGCAGTGGCTACGGACATGGTTCTGCTCTCTTCTAACGAACTTGTGGGCCGATGAATCGGCTCTTGGCTTCAATATGGACGCTGGCGTCATCGGCATCGGTGAGGATGAATTTCACCTCGTTGGTGCTCGACGGCAACTGTTCCGGCGCACTCGACAGCTCGACCGGCATGCTGACGATATCGCCGGCGGCCACCCTGATTTCGCGGCGGCCTTGCAGCTTGAGGTCGGGCAAGCCTGCGGCGTCGAGCACGTAGGTGTGGTCGCGCTGGTCCTTGTTCATGATCTTCAGGCTGTAGACGTTTTCGATGCGGCCTTCGGCGTTTTCGCGGTACAGCACGCGGTCCTTGCTCACGTCGAAACCCACCAGCGAGCGCATGAAGAACGCGGCCACCAACAGGCTGATCATTGCCAGCAACACCAATGCATAACCAATCAGGCGCGGGCGCAGCTTGTGGGTTTTCTGGCCCGACAGGTTGTGCTCGGTGGTGTAGCTGATCAGGCCGCGTGGGTACTCCATCTTGTCCATGATGTTGTCGCAGGCGTCGATGCACGCGGCGCAGCCGATGCACTCGATCTGCAGGCCGTCGCGGATGTCGATACCGGTCGGGCACACCTGCACGCACATCGTGCAGTCGATGCAATCGCCGAGGCCTTGGGCCTTGTAGTCGACGCCCTTTTTGCGCGGGCCACGCAGTTCACCGCGGCGTGGGTCGTAGGAAACGATCAGGGTGTCCTTGTCGAACATCACGCTCTGGAAACGCGCGTACGGGCACATGTAGATGCACACCTGTTCGCGCAGCCAGCCGGCGTTGCCGTAGGTGGCGAGGGTAAAGAAACCTACCCAGAAATATGACCAGCCATCGGCTTGGCCGGTGAAGAAGTCGAACACCAGTTCGCGAATCGGCGAGAAATAGCCGACAAAGGTCATGCCGGTGACAAAACCGATCAGCAGCCACAGGCTGTGCTTGCTGAATTTGCGCAGGAACTTGTTGATGCCCATTGGCGCTTTGTCGAGCTTGATGCGCTGGTTGCGGTCGCCTTCGGTGACCTTTTCGCACCACATGAAGATCCACGTCCACACGCTTTGCGGGCAGGTATAACCGCACCACACACGCCCGGCGTACACAGTGATAAAGAACAGGCCAAATGCCGCGACGATAAGAATGCCCGATAGCAGGATGAAATCCTGGGGCCAGAAAGTCGCGCCGAAAATAAAGAATTTACGCTCCGGCAGGTTCCACCACACGGCCTGGTGGCCGCCCCAGTTCAGCCACACCGTGCCGAAGTAGAGCAGGAACAGACCGGCACCGCCGAGCATGCGCAGATTGCGGAACAGGCCAGTGAAGGCGCGGGTGTAGATCTTCTCTCGCGAGGCGTAGAGGTCGACAGTTTTGGCAGGCGGGGTAACGTCATGTACCGGTATTTGGTCGCTCATCATTGCATCCCACGGCGGTGGAGATTTGCCTCGGCCAGTACGTGCCAACCGGGGTCAAATTAGGGGTCTTGCAGTGGCCTAATGATACGCCCCCGATGCTGTGCAAAGGGTGCGACCTTTGGTCGCGTTGGGGGAAATCAATTGATGGTGTAAGTGATCTGGATCAATTGACTTGGGAAGTATGGCCGGTTTTGGCAGTTGTGGTGAGCGGCGCAAGCCCGCTCACCACAAGAGTGTGATCGTCTTTCTTTTCATTAACTGGCACTAGGGCTTGCCACAAAACCGTTGCTTCATTTAGAAGCTGCACACGTTCCTTCATCATTGCAGAACTCATTGTGCGGCGGCCGATTGACGATGGTTACGCGCTCAGGATCGAAGTCGATGCTGTCTTCGGGCATGCGCAACATGTCGACTATATCTTCCTGATCGTTTTGCTGAAGTATCCTGTCACTGTCACTCATGAACGACCCCCTTTGAATCGGTAGGGCTTAAAACTTATCGCCTACCGCTATGCAGCGCAATTAAAACGGCCCGGTCAGTGTTTGCTGAGGGAGCCGTTTTAATTGCTATTTTTTACTGCTCCTCAGCCTTCTTATCCCCATGGGACAAGCTGTACACATACGCCGCCAGCAAGTGCACCTTGTCATTGCCTTGCAGTTGTTCCTGCGCCGGCATCTGGCCCTGGCGTCCCCAACGGATGGTCTGCTGCAGTTGGGCGAAGCTCGAACCGTAGATGAATGCACCGGGGTGGGTCAGGTCAGGCGCACCCATGGCTGGGGTGCCTTTACCGGCCGGACCGTGGCAGGCCACGCAGTTGGCGGCGAAGAGTTTCTCGCCGTTGGCCACATCGGCTTTCACGCCTTCGGGCAGCTTGCGGCCGTCGAGGTTGGTCACCACGAACGCGGCGACATCGCTGACACCTTGTTCCTTGAGGATATCCAGCCAGGCCGGCATCACGGCATGGCGGCCTTTCATGATGGTTTCCTTGATGGTGGCCGGCTCGCCACCCCAGCGCCAATCGGCGTCGGTCAGGTTGGGGAAGCCATAGGCGCCTTTGGCGTCAGAGCCGTGGCACACCGAGCAGTTGGAGGCGAACAGGCGGCCGCCCATTTTCAAGGCTTGCGGGTCCTTGGCCACTTCTTCAATCGGCATCGACGCGAATTTGGCGAAGATCGGACCGAACTTGGCGTCCGACTTGGCCATTTCCTTTTCCCATTCGTGTACGCCGGTCCAGCCGGTCTGGCCGTTGGCGAACGGGGTTTGCTTTTCGGTGTCGAGGTAGTTGTAGCCCGGCAGCAGGCCTTTCCAGTTGCCCAGGCCGGGGTACAGCGCCAGGTAGCCGAGGGCGAAGATGATGGTACCGACGAACAGCATGAACCACCATTTCGGCAGCGGGTTGTCGTACTCCTCGATGCCGTCGAACGAGTGGCCAACGGTCTCGTCGGTTTGCTCGGCGCGCTGGCCCTTGCGGGTCGACAGCAGCAGCCAGGTCAGGGCGAAGATGGTACCCAGACTGAGGACTGTGACGTACAGACTCCAGAACGTAGTCATTCTTTGTTACTCCTAGAAGCTTGCTCGACGTGCTTGATGGCTTCGGGATCATCCGCAAAGGGCAGCAAGGTCGCGTCTTCAAACTCCGACTTGCGCTTGGGGCTGAACACCCACAACGCCAGGCCGATAAAGGCCACCATCACCACAACGGTGCCCAGGCCACGAATCATCCCGATATCCATGAAGAATCACCGTTTGCTTTTGATGATGGTGCCCAGGCCTTGCAGGTAGGCCACCAATGCGTCCATTTCGGTCTTGCCCTTCACGGCTGCGGCTGCACCGGCAATGTCTTCGTCGGTGTAGGGCACGCCCAGGGTGCGCAAGACTTCCATCTTCTTCGCGGTGTCCTTGCCGTCGAGCTTGTTTTCCACGAGGAACGGGTACGCCGGCATTTTCGACTCAGGCACTACGTTGCGCGGGTTGTACAAGTGCGCACGTTGCCAGTCATCGGAGTAACGACCGCCGACACGGGCCAGGTCCGGGCCGGTGCGCTTGGAACCCCACAGGAACGGGTGGTCCCACACGCTTTCGCCGGCGACCGAGTAGTGGCCATAGCGTTCGGTTTCGGCGCGGAACGGGCGGATCATCTGCGAGTGGCAGCCGACACAGCCATTGGCGATGTAGACGTCGCGGCCTTCCAGTTCAAGGGCGGTGCGCGGCTTCATGCCTTCGACCGGCTTGTTGGTCACGTCCTGGAAAAACAGCGGAACGATCTGGGTCAGGCCGCCGATACTCACGGCGATGACCATGAAGAAGGCCAGCAGGCCGATATTCTTCTCGACTACTTCATGCTTCATCAGTGGGCTCCCACAACGGCGATCTTGGCGGCGGCTTCGGCTTCTGCAGGGTCGGAGGCACGCACGGTGCGCCAGACGTTGTAGGCCATGAACAGCATGCCGGCGGCAAAGAACGCACCGCCCAGGGCGCGGACGATGTAGCCCGGGTGGCTGGCTTGCAGCGCTTCGACGAAGGAGTAGGTGAGGGTGCCGTCATCGTTGATCGCCCGCCACATCAGGCCCTGGGTGATGCCGTTGACCCACATCGAGGCGATGTAGAGCACGGTGCCAATAGTGGCCAGCCAGAAGTGGGTGTTGATCAGCGCGACGCTGTGCATCTGCGCACGGCCGAACAGTTTGGGGATCATGTGGTACAGCGCGCCGATGGAGATCATCGCCACCCAACCGAGGGCGCCGGCGTGTACGTGGCCGATGGTCCAGTCGGTGTAGTGGGACAGCGAGTTGACGGTCTTGATCGCCATCATCGGCCCTTCGAAGGTCGACATGCCGTAGAACGCCAGCGACACCACCAGAAAGCGCAGGATCGGGTCAGTGCGCAATTTATGCCACGCGCCCGACAGGGTCATCATGCCGTTGATCATGCCGCCCCAGCTCGGGGCCAGCAGGATGATCGACATCGCCATGCCCAGCGACTGCGCCCAATCCGGCAGCGCGGTGTAGTGCAAGTGGTGCGGACCGGCCCAGATGTACAGGGTGATCAGCGCCCAGAAGTGCACGATGGACAAACGGTACGAGTAAATAGGACGTTCGGCCTGTTTGGGCACGAAGTAGTACATCATCCCCAGGAAACCGGTGGTCAGGAAGAAACCCACGGCGTTGTGGCCGTACCACCACTGGATCATTGCATCCGTGGCCCCGGCGTAGGCCGAGTAGGACTTGAACAGGCTCACCGGCAACGAGGCGTGGTTGACGATGTGCAGCATCGCCGTCACCAGGATGAAGGCGCCGTAGAACCAGTTGCCCACGTAGATGTGCTTGGTCCTGCGCTTGACGATGGTGCCGAAGAACACCACGGCGTAGGTCACCCACACGATGGCGAGCAAAATGGCGATCGGCCATTCCAGCTCGGCGTATTCCTTGGTGGTGGTGTAACCCAGCGGCAGGGTGACGATGGCGCTCACGATGACGGCTTGCCAACCCCAGAAGGTGAAGGCCGCGAGGCTGTCGGAGATCAGTCGCGTCTGGCAGGTTCGCTGCACGACATAGTAGGAGGTGGCAAACAATGCACAGCCACCGAAGGCGAAGATCACCAGGTTGGTGTGCAGCGGGCGCAGGCGGCCAAAGGTCGTCCATGGCAAACCGAAATTCAATTCCGGCCAAACCAGTTGCGAGGCGATGAACACCCCGAGCCCCATGCCAAGGATCCCCCAGACCACCGTCATGATGGCGAACTGGCGGACTACCTTATAGTTATAAGCAGTCGGACTGATTGCTGTGCTCATTCTAAGGTTCCACGGTTTAGGTTTTTTTATAGGTAAAATCGGCCGCAAGTATGTAGAAAGCGAGGGGCCATTGCAACGCAATGGCTGACCTGTATCAATGCGTTCCACGCCAGATTCTGCGCCCTTTCCATGTTTGGCGTAAGGACAAAATCCGAAATCGAAAGCTGATCGAGTGGACAGGAAAATTTTGGGGTCGCAACGAATGCCGTCGCGTACGCCAGGATTGGTCCGCTGTGGGAACAAGCGTAGACCCGAAAGTGAGGAGGGGAAAGTTGTGCTTTGGAAGGGTGCGACACTTGGTCGCTAGCCAGGTAGAGCGGCTGCCCCAGATTGGGGCAGCGCTCAGCGGTTACTCAGGCTGGCTTTCTGGCGTTGCGCCATCAGCGTTGTGGGACAGGCTGTAAACATAAGCGGCCAACAGGTGCACCTTGTCGTTGCCTTGCAGCACTTCCTGCGCCGGCATCTGGCCTTGGCGGCCGTGGCGGATGGTCTGCTGCAACTGCGCGAGGCTGGTGCCGTAGATGTAGCCGGCCGGCTTGGTCAGGTCAGGCGCACCCATGGCTTCCATGCCGTGGCCTTCCGGACCGTGGCAGGCGACACAAGTGGTGTTGAACGCCGCTTTGCCGGCGGCCAGGTCGGCGCTGTTGTCGGCCGGCAGAGGCAGCTTGGCCACGTCGTGACGAACATAGGCCGCGACGTTTTTCACCCCTTCATCGCCAAGCATGTCACCCCAGGCCGGCATCGCCGCGTGGCGGCCATTCAGGATGGTGGTCTTGATCGCTTCGGCCGAGCCGCCCCAACGCCAGATATTGTCCGCCAGGTTCGGGAAACCAAACGCGCCCTTGGCATCCGAGCCGTGGCACACCGCGCAGTTGGAGGCGAACAGGCGGCCGCCCATTTTCAGCGCTTGCGGGTCCTTGGCCACTTCTTCCACGGGCATGGCCGAGAATTTGGCGAAGATCGGCCCGAACTTGGCGTCGGCCTTGGCCATTTCCTTGTCCCATTCCTTGGTCTGGGTCCAGCCGTCTTCATAGCCCGGCAACACGCCTTTCCAGTTGCCCAGGCCCGGATAGAGGATCAGGTAGCCGACCGCAAACACCAGGGTGCCGGCGAACAGCATGAACCACCACTGGGGCAGCGGGTTGTCGTATTCCTCGATCCCGTCGAAGGCGTGGCCCATGGTCTGGTCGACGCTGCCCTTGGTCTCGCCCTTGCGGGTGCCGATCAACAGCCAGGTCAGGCCGATCAGGCTGCCCAGGGTCAGTACGCAGATCCATGTACTCCAGAATAGGGTCATGGCCGAGTGCTCCTTATTGCAGGCTCTTCTTGAGCGTCGGATGGAGAAGGTTCATCGGCGAAGGGCAGCAGGCGTGCCTGCTCGAATTCCGCATTGCGCCGGTTGTTGAACACCCACAGCGACAGGCCGATAAAGGCGATGGCGACCACCAGCGTGCCGAGGCCGCGGATGGTGCCCGCATCGAATTCAAATCCCATGGCTCACCTCTTGCTCTTGATGGCAGTGCCGAGCACTTGCAGGTACGCAACCAGCGCGTCCATCTCGGTCTTGCCTTTGAGGCTGGCGACGGCGCCACTGATGTCGTCGTCGGTGTACGGCACGCCGAGGGTGCGCATCACCTTCAACTTGGTCTCGGTGTGGCTGCTGTCGACGGCGGCGGTGACCAGCCACGGGTAGGCCGGCATTTTCGACTCGGGCACTACGTTGCGCGGGTTGTACAAGTGCGCGCGATGCCAGTCGTCCGAGTAGCGCGCGCCGACGCGTGCCAGGTCCGGCCCGGTACGCTTGGAGCCCCACAGGAACGGGTGATCCCAGACGCTTTCGCCGGCGACCGAGTAGTGGCCGTAGCGTTCGGTCTCGGCGCGGAACGGGCGGATCATCTGCGAGTGGCACTGTACGCAGCCTTCGCGGATGTAGATGTCACGGCCTTCCAGTTGCAGTGCGGTGTAGGGCTTCATGCCCTCCACCGGCTTGTTGGTGACGTCCTGGAAGAACAGCGGGACGATCTGGGTCAGGCCGCCGATGCTCACGGCCAGTACCATGAGCAGCATCAGCAGGCCGACGTTCTTTTCAATCGTTTCGTGTTTCATCACAGACTCCTCAGGCCAGCTGCGCAGTGGTGGCGGCTTCGACGGGCTGCGCCGAACGCACGGTGCGCCAGGTGTTGTAAGCCATCAGGAACATGCCGCAGAGGAACACTGCACCGCCCACCAGCCGCACGATGAAGCCAGGGTGGCTGGCCACCAGGGTTTCGACGAAGGAGTAGGTCAAGGTGCCGTCTTCGTTGACCGCACGCCACATCAGGCCCTGGGCGATGCCGTTGACCCACATCGAGGCGATGTAGAGCACGGTGCCGATGGTGGCCAGCCAGAAGTGCGCGTTGATCAGGCCGAGGCTGTACATCTGCTCGCGACCGAAGACTTTCGGGATCATGTGGTACAGCGCGCCGATGGAGATCATCGCCACCCAACCCAGCGCCCCGGCGTGTACGTGGCCGATGGTCCAGTCGGTGTAGTGGGAGAGGGCGTTGACGGTCTTGATCGCCATCATCGGGCCTTCGAACGTCGACATGCCGTAGAAGGCCAGGGAGACGACGAGGAAGCGCAGGATCGGGTCGCTGCGCAACTTATGCCAGGCGCCCGACAAGGTCATCATGCCGTTGATCATGCCGCCCCAGCTCGGCGCCAGCAGCACCAGCGACATCACCATGCCCAGGGACTGTGCCCAGTCCGGCAGCGCGGTGTAGTGCAAGTGGTGGGGGCCGGCCCAGATGTACAGGGTGATCAGCGCCCAGAAGTGCACGATGGACAAGCGATAGGAATACACCGGACGTTCGGCTTGCTTGGGCACGAAGTAGTACATCATCCCCAGGAAGCCGGCGGTGAGGAAAAAGCCTACCGCGTTATGCCCATACCACCACTGCACCATGGCATCCGTCGCACCGCCGTAGAGGGAGTAGGACTTGGTCAGGCTGACCGGGATTTCCAGGTTGTTGACGATATGCAGGATGGCCACGGTGATGATGAACGCACCGAAGAACCAGTTACCGACGTAGATGTGCTTGGTGTTGCGCTTCATCACCGTGCCGAAGAACACGATGGCGTAGGCCACCCAGACGATGGTGATGAGGATGTCGATCGGCCATTCCAGCTCGGCGTATTCCTTGGAGCTGGTGTAGCCCAGTGGCAAGGAGATGGCAGCCAACAGGATGACCAACTGCCAGCCCCAGAAGCAGAACGCGGCGATCTTCGGCGCGAACAGCTGGGTCTGGCAGGTGCGTTGCACCGAATAGAAGGAGCTGGCGAACAGCGCGCAGCCGCCAAAGGCGAAGATCACCGCGTTGGTGTGCAACGGGCGCAGGCGGCCGAAGCTGGTCCACGGCAAGTCGAAGTTGAGTGCAGGCCAGACCAATTGGGCGGCGAGAAAAACCCCGAGCCCCATGCCGACGATGCCCCACACCACCGTCATAATGGCGAATTGGCGGACCACCTTGTAGTTATAGGCGGTACTTAATGTAGTGTTCATGGTTCCCCATCCACGGTTCAACCCAAGCCAATGCGGCACTTGGGCTGGAGTTATAGGCAGACTAAAAAGCGAGGCAAGCATGGGCAAAGAGCACAAGGCCAGTATTGACGGGGATCAATGGGCGCAGTGTGTGCGGGAACGCGGCTGGATGTGGGATGTCGCGGCGGACGTTGCAGGTGGTACACCTGTGACGCTGATCCTGGCCCACGGCGCCGGTGCACCGATGGACTCATCCTTCATGAACGACATGGCTGCACGCCTTGCCGGGCATGGCGTCAACGTGTTGCGCTTCGAGTTTCCCTACATGGCCCAGCGCCGTGTCGACGGCGGCAAGCGCCCACCGAACCCGGCGCCGAAACTGCTGGAAACCTGGCGCGAAGTGGTGGCCGAGGTGCGACGTCATGTCGCTGGGAAGCTGGCGATTGGCGGCAAGTCCATGGGCGGGCGCATGGCCAGTTTGTTGGCGGATGAACTGGGCGCGGACGGGTTGGTGTGCCTGGGTTATCCGTTCTATGCGGTGGGTAAACCGGAGAAACCGCGGACGGAGCATTTGGCTGGGTTGAAGACGCCGACGTTGATCGTGCAGGGAGAGCGGGATGCTTTGGGCAATCGGGCTGCGGTTGAGGGGTATGCGTTGTCGCCCAGCATCGAGGTGATGTGGCTGGTGGCGGGGGATCATGACTTGAAGCCGTTGAAGGCGTCGGGCTTTAGTCATGAGCAGCATCTAGAGGCTGCGGCGGTGAAAGTTTCCAGTTTTCTTATGAGCCTTGAGTGAAACCTGTGGCGAGGGAGCTTGCTCCCGCTGGACCGGGCTGGCGCTCCAGTGCGAAGCGCTCCCAAAATTTTGGGGCCGCTGCGCAGCCCAGCGGGAGCAAGCTCCCTCGCCACAGTGGTCTACCGGTTAAAACGCTCGACCAGGGAGTACTGGGTATTGGCTGTGTGAGTCAATTCTTCACTCAACTGCGCCGAATTCAACGCCTGCTCCGACGTCTGATCCGCCAGCAATGCAATGGTGCTGATGTTACGGCTGATCTCTTCGGCCACCGAGCTTTGCTCTTCAGTTGCCGCCGCGATCTGCGTGGTCATGTCGGTGATGTGCGCCACCGCTTCACTGATCCCCACCAACGCCTGATCCGCTTCCATCACCCGCGCCACACCTTCTTCAGCCTGGCGGTGCCCGGCATCCATGGTTTGCACGGCGGCGGCGGCAGTCTGTTGCAGCTTGGCGATCAGGGCGTGGATCTGCCCGGTGGATTCAGCCGTGCGTTGCGCCAATTGACGGACTTCGTCCGCGACCACCGCAAAACCACGACCCATCTCGCCGGCACGTGCCGCTTCAATGGCCGCGTTCAGTGCCAGCAGGTTGGTCTGGTCGGCAATGCCTTTGATCACGTCGACCACGCCGCCGATCTCATCACTGTCCTTGGCCAGTTGGGTCACGGTCACGCCGGTCTCACCCACTGCTACGGACAGGCGCTGAATCGCCTCGCGGGTTTCCCCGGCGATATCGCGGCCGCGACCGGTCAGGCGGTTAGCCTCCTGGGTCGCATCGGCGGTGCGCTGCACGTGGCTGGCGACTTCCTGGGTGGTGGCTGCCATCTGGTTGACGGCGGTCGCCACCTGCTCAGTTTCGACGCGCTGGCGCTCCAAACCGCTGGAGCTGTTATGCGCCAGGGTGTTGGATTGTGCGGCCTGGTCGTTCAGGTGTTCGGCGGTGTCCTGCAAGCGAGTAAGACAGGTCTTCAGACGGGCTTCCTGGCTGAGGATCGACATTTCCAGACGCGCCTGGGCGCCACGGCTGTCGGTGTACATCTGCGCGATCAGCGGGTCGGAGGTGGTCTGTTCGGCCAGGCGCAGCAAGCGCTTGAGGCCGCGCTGTTGCCAGCTCAGGCCCAGCAGGCCCAGCGGCACCGACAGCCCCGCCGCCAGGGCAAAGCCCCAGTGGGAGTTGAGGGACGCGCCGATCATGAAGCTCAACTGGCTCACCAGGATAAACGGCAGCCAGTCCTGCAGCACCGGCAGCCACTTGTCCCGCTGAGGGATCGCTGACTTGCCTTGGTTGATGCGGTGGTAAAGCGCTTCGGCCCGGCGGATCTGCTCGGCGGTGGGCTTGATGCGCACCGATTCGTAGCCGACCACCTGGTTGCCTTCGAAAACCGGCGTTACATAGGCGTTGACCCAGTAATGATCTCCAGTCTTGCAGCGGTTCTTGACGATGCCCATCCATGGCAAGCCTTGTTTGAGCGTGGACCACATGTGCGCGAACACCGCCGCCGGAACGTCCGGGTGACGGACCAGATTGTGCGGGGCACGCACCAGTTCGTCACGGGAGAACCCACTGATTTCGACGAAGGCGTCGTTGCAGTAGGTGATCACGCCTTTGGCATCTGTGGTGGAGATCAACCGTTGCTGAGCGGGGAAGGTACGTTCGCGCTGGGTAACGGGTTGGTTATTACGCATGATTGTTCAATCCGCAAGGCTTTCAGGGGTATCGGCAAGAACGGCGGTTTATTTAACTTATTTTTGCAACAATCAACCGGCGAGCATCGGGTAGGTAAACAAGCCGAAGTGAAGCAGATTCAAACCAAAGTGCGTGGCCACTGCCGCACCCAGGCCCCCAAAGCGATACGCCAGGCCATACCCCACTCCGGCGATGCTCGCCAGCAACACCCAGTGCCAGCCCGCGCCGAGGTGCACCAGGCCGAACAATAGCGAGGCCAGCAGCAGTGCGAGGTTTTCGCCATAGGGCAAGTGTTTGAAGCGCCGGCTCAAGCCGCCCTGGACATAACCCCGGAACAGCGCTTCTTCCACCAGGGTCACCAGCAGCAGGTTATTCAGCACCCACAGCCAGGCCTGTTCCGGCCATTTCGGCGCCCAGGTGATCATCCCCAGCAAGGCGGCACCGCCCAAGGCCGCGATGGCGGTGAGCGTCAAGGCCAGGGCGGTCACGCAGATCGACAGGCGCAGCGAACGCCGCGCCACGATCCACGGGCAGGCCAGCAACAGCCAGAAGCCGATCAGCGGTTTGTCCTGGTTCAGGTACATCGAGAAAGGCACGGCATCGTCGGTGAGCCGTTGCGGAGCAATGCCACGCCCATTGTAGAAACCGGGCAACCAGTGCATCGCCAGGCTCAGGGCCAAGACGATAAACAACCCGTGACCCAGGTAGCGCGCCCAGGGCGTGCGCTGCTGGCGTACGGCGTAACCGGCGATCAGCAACAGGGCGACGGACACCCCCGCCAGCACCCCCAGTTGTCCGTAGATCAAGGCCAGCAGATAGCCGATGGAAAGAAGCGCCAGGTACAGCCAGGGCAATGCGATCATGGGGAATCCTTGGAAAAATCTGGGCGGCATTATAGCGACCCGTCCTACAGGGCCCACATGAAAACTCCTCCATTCAGGGTGATTGCAAAACCTGTCACCGGCTGGTTATAGTCCGAGCCTCTTTATCCCTTCACACAAGATCAGCCCATGCCAGCTCGCCAGCGCACAGCGGTAGTCGATTCAGCGGTCAACGCTGCGGTCGTACCGTGCGGGGACAAGCAGCCTGCGCAGATCAGTCACTACCCCCCACCTGTCCGTAGCACGCCGGTGTACGCAGTCGTATCACCGCCGGGTGTTGGCATTTCGGGCTGACCAGCTGATGGCTGTTCCCGTCTGCCCGCCTGAAAAAACCTACTGAGTTTCAGCGTCTGCTGAATTGGCTTTTTTGCCTGATGACAGGTGGTATCCATGTCTGTTCTTTCGAAACAATCCGTGGCCGCGGCGGCCTCGACGAGCCTGTTTGTATTGCTGTGGAGCAGCGGGGCGATCTTCTCCAAATGGGGCCTGGCCCATGCGTCACCCTTTGCGTTTCTGTTGATCCGCTTTGCCATCGCCCTTGTGGGCTTGGTGATCCTGATACCGATCCTCAAGTTGAAACTGCCGCGTCCCGGCAAGCCCATGTTGTACGCGGCGGCAACCGGGTGGGTGCTGCTGGGGGCTTATCAGATTTTCTATCTGCTGGCCCTGGACCTCAACGTCACCCCCGGCGTGATGGCGACCCTCATGGGTGTGCAGCCGATCCTCACCGTAGTGTTGATGGAGCGCCAGCGTTCGCTGAGTCGGCTGTTTGGCCTGGCGCTGGGGTTGGCGGGGCTGATCATGGTGGTCTACCAGGGTATCGGTTTGTCCGGCATGTCGTTGGCGGGGATGCTGTTCGGGTTATTGGCGCTGGCCAGCATGACCTTCGGCTCGATCATGCAGAAGCGCATCACGGACAACCCCCTGGGCACGTTGCCGGTGCAGTACCTGGCAGGCTTGCTGCTGTGTTCGGTGTTCGTGCCGTTCCAACCGTTCCACTTCGAGCACGCCAGCGGTTTCTACCTGCCGGTGCTGTGGATGGGGGTGGTGGTGTCGTTGCTGGCCACCTTGTTGCTGTACCGCCTGATCGCCCGGGGTAACCTGGTGAATGTCACCAGTCTGTTTTACCTGGTGCCAGCGGTGACGGCGGTGATGGATTACCTGATCTTCGGTAACCGGCTCGCGATGTTGAGCCTGCTGGGGATGGGGTTGATCATCATCGGCTTGGCCTTCGTTTTCCGTAAAGCCTGATACAACTCCCCTGTAGGCGTCCACTAGCGGGCGCCTACAGGGTTTTTTTCGGCCGCAACACCAGCCACAACGCCCCGGCAATCAACACCCCGCCATACAGGTGCGCCATCGACAACGGCTCATCCAGCAACAACGCGCCCCACAGTACGCCGAACGGCGGGATCATGAAGGTCACGGTCATCGACTTCACCGGCCCGATGGACGTCAGCAGGCGGAAATAAAGAATGTAGGCAAACGCCGTACATACCAGCCCCAAGCCCAGCAACGACAACCATACCTGCCACCCACCCCAACTCGCGGGCGGCTGGCTGATCGCGCTGTAGGCGAAGAACGGCAACAGGAACAGCGTTGCACCGAGCATGCTGCCCAGGGCCGACAGGCGACTGTCCAAGCCGCCGCGCTGATCCAGCCAGCGTCGCGCGAGGAATCCGGCGAAGCCATAGCAGGTGGTCGCCAGCAAGCAGGCCAGCGCGCCCATCAACAATTCCAGGTCAAACGCCACGGGCCCGGCGCGGGTCAGTACACCCACACCGAACAAGCCTAGGCACACGCCGGCAATTTTTGACGGCGTCAGGCGTTCGCTGAAGAACAGCCCGCCAATCAACACGCCCATCAACGGTGTGGTGGCGTTGAAGATCGCCGAGTAACCCGCCGGCAACACCTGGGCCGCCACCGAGTACATGGTCGCCGGGATCCCGGAGTTGATCACGCCCAATAGCAACACCGTCTTGAACTTGCCCTGGAAATCCCAGTTCACCCGCATCATCGCCAAAATCACCAGCAACCCGGCGGCGGCGATCGACACACGGAAGAACGCCGTCGGCACCGTGCCGATCTCCGGCGCGATGATGCGCATGAACAGGAAACTCGCCCCCCAAATGGCAGCAAGCCCCAGCAAATACAGGCTATCGACAGGTCTCACGCAACACTCCTACCTCAATAAGCCCGCGAGTGTTGCATGACATTTCCAATGATTACAGGACAAACCGCGTCACCAGCCCATTCAGGTCCACCGCCAGGCGCGACAATTCCTGACTGGCCGCCGACGTCTGGGTGGCGCCGGCGGCCGTTTGGGTCGACAGGTCACGGATGTTCACCAGGCTGCGGTCCACATCGCGCGCTACCAGCGCCTGCTGTTCGGCGGCGCTGGCGATCACCAGGTTGCGCTGACTGATTTGTGAGATGGCTGCGGTGATTTTCTCCAGGGCAGTGCCGGCACTGTTGGCCCGTTGCAGGGTCTGGCCGGCATGCTCGGCGCTGCTGTTCAAGGCTTCGACGGTATCTTGGGTGCCCTGCTGGATACCGGTGATCATCTGCTCGATTTCTTCAGTGGAATCCTGGGTGCGCTGTGCCAGGGAGCGCACTTCATCGGCGACAACGGCAAAACCACGGCCGGCTTCGCCCGCACGGGCGGCTTCAATGGCGGCGTTGAGCGCCAGCAGGTTGGTCTGCCCGGCAATGCCACGGATCACTTCCAGCACCTTGCTGATGTCCTGGGCCTGTACCGCCAGGCCTTCGGCTTTGTTTGAAGCACCGAGTACTTCGTCCACCAGGTTCTGGATCGAGCTGATGGTTTCGCTGATCTGGTAGTGGCCGTGCTTGCTGTCCTCGTCGGAGGCCTGGGACGCCTCGGCGCTGGACACCGCATTGCCCGCCACTTCGTCCACGGCCGCGCTCATTTCGGTCACGGCGGTGGCGGCCTGTTCGATCTCGTCGTTCTGCGCTTGCAGCCCTCGGGTGCTTTGTTCCATCACCGAACTCATCTCTTCGGCCGCAGAAGCCAGCTGCTGCGCCGACTCGCTGATGCCCCGGATGGTGCCTTGCAACTGCGCCTGCATGGTGGCCAACGCCGTGAGCAATTGCGCCGGTTCGTCCTTGCCGCTGACGGCGATCGGCTGGCTCAAGTCGCCGCCGGCAATGGTGCGTGCCACGATCAGGGCCTGGCCGAGGGGAGCGGTGATGCTGCGGGTCAGCAGCCAGGCCAGCAGCAAGGTGGCGATCAGCGCGAACACGATGATCGAACCGACGATCCACTGCGCGCTGGAATAAGTCTGCGCGGCGGAGTCCACGGCGGTCTCCACACCGCTCTGGTTGAAGGTGATCATGTCCTCCAGGCTTTTGTTGAGGATCACGCCCTGTGGCGCCAGGCGGCTGTTGAGCAGATCGATGGCGTCCTGTTGCTGGTCTTTGTCCACCAGGGCAACGATCTGTGCGACGAGGGTCAGGTAGGCATTCACGTTACCTTCGAGCTGCTTGAGCATTTCGCGCTCTTCATCGCCGCTGAGCAGGGTTTTGTGATGGTCAAGCAAGGTTTGCAGCTCGGTGCGCTGGCGGGTGATCAGGGCTTTGCTGTTGTCGCGGATCCGCGATTCGTCGGTGGTTGCCAGGCGCAACGCCTCCAGGCGGATACTGGCCACGAAGGCCGCGCTGTCGTGGATGTTCTCGATGCTCGGCATCCACGATTCTTCGATGATCAGTGCACTCTGCCGCAACTTGGCCATCTGGCCCAGCCCAAACATCCCGACGATCACCAGCAAGCTGGCCAAAACCCCAAAACTCAGACTGGCACGCAGACCGATCCTCATGTTCCTCAATGACATCTCAATGCTCCTTGGGCGATTAGAACCTGTTCCCGGATCGGTCTTTGGACCTTGTTAGGGTGGGAGAGGGCGCGCTATATATCAAAGTGCCATCAGTGTGGTAATCAGGGTTTCCCTTAGTTGGATCCAAGCGCCGAGCGGAGATCGCGTCCGGCGTTACGCGACGTTTTTCGGCATCGACCTGCCAAGCCCCGCCTTTGCAGGCGTGCAGGAAAAGCGCAGTGCGACTTTTGGGTGCGTTTATTGACCGGATGGTCGAATTAAAAAAATTGAAAATAAATGTACGAAATGAACGAAGTTGTACAAGGAAGTGCAAGAAATGACCCTTCTCCTGTTCTCGTACACTGGCTAAGCTCAGGGCTTCCAGATGCCCGTAGAGGTTTCCCGCATGTCGCAATCCGCCCTCGCTGTCGCCCGGATGATCCTCGATGGCTTCGACGATTACCGTGAGCACTTCCGCCAGATCACCGATGGCGCCCGCGAGCGTTTTGAAAAGGCCCAGTGGCAGCAGGGGCAGGCAGCGTCGGCGGCGCGCATCAACCTCTATGAAGAAAAGGTCGGCGAAGTGATTGCGCGTTTGCGCAGCAGCTTTGATGACGGCGCATTACTCGATGTCGACCAGTGGCCCGTGGTGAAAAGCGCCTACATCGGCCTGATCGACCTGCGTTTCGACGATGAGCTGTCCGAGACCTGGTACAACTCGATCTTCTGCGGTCTGTTCAGCCACGACCTGATCAGCGACGGCTGCATGTTCATCCACACCACCCGGCCCAGCCTGCGCCGGGCACGGGCCGCGCAGACGCGTACCTACACGCCTGCCGGGAAAATCCCGGAAATGCTCGCGCCGATCTTTGCCGACTACCGTTTCAACGAGCCTTACGCCGACCTGGCCGGCGACCTGCGCCGCCTCGAGACCCAACTGCGGGAAAACCTGCCGGACTGGGTGTGCAAGGACCCGGACCTCAAGGTCGAGCTGTTTTCCTCGGTGCTCTACCGCAATAAAGGCGCCTACCTTGTAGGGCGTATCTACACCCGTGACGAACAATGGCCACTGGTGATCCCACTGCTGCACCGTGAAGGGCAAGGCATCCAGATCGACGCACTGATCACCGACGAAGCCGATGTGTCGATCATCTTCTCGTTCACCCGCTCCTACTTCATGGTGGATGTGCCGGTGCCAGCGGAATTCATCGGTTTTCTCAAGCGCATCCTGCCGGGCAAACACATCGCTGAGCTGTATACCTCGATCGGTTTCTACAAGCACGGCAAGTCAGAGTTCTACCGCGCCTTGATCAACCACCTGGCGACCACCGACGATCAATTCATCATGGCTCCCGGCGTGCGTGGCATGGTCATGAGCGTGTTCACGCTGCCGGGTTTCAACACGGTGTTCAAGATCATCAAGGACCGCTTTTCACCGTCGAAAAACGTCAACCGCGCCACCGTGATCGAGAAGTACCGGCTGGTCAAAAGCGTCGACCGGGTCGGGCGCATGGCTGACACCCAGGAGTTCGCCGACTTCCGTTTTCCCCTGAGCAAATTCGAGCCCGAATGCCTGGCCGAACTGCTGGAAGTCGCCGCCGGCACCGTCGAAGTCGAAGGCGACAGCGTGCTGATCCGCCACTGCTGGACCGAGCGACGCATGACCCCGCTCAACCTCTACCTCGACAACGCCAACCCCGCCCAAGTGCGCGAAGCCCTGGAAGACTACGGCCTGGCGATCAAGCAACTGGCGGCCGCGAATATCTTCCCCGGCGACATGCTGCTGAAGAACTTCGGCGTCACCCGCCACGGCCGCGTGGTGTTCTACGACTACGATGAGATCTGCTTTCTCACCGAGGCCAACTTTCGCCACATCCCCGCGCCGCGTACCCCCGAAGATGAAATGGCTTCCGAGCCCTGGTACTCGATTGGACCGCTGGATGTATTCCCCGAGGAGTTCCCGCCGTTCCTGTTTGCGGATGCTGGCCAGCGCAAGTTGTTCGATGAGCTGCATGGCGAGTTGTACAACGCCGATTACTGGAAAGGGCTGCAGGAGGCGATTCGCGCCGGCAAGGTCATCGATGTGTTTCCTTACCGGCGTCGGTGGGAGGAGAACCAGTAAACGCTTTTAACTAAACCTTAAAGCGCCGCTCAGGCCAGGCAGCCTTGGTAGCGTCAGCTGTTTCCTTTACGGTTTTCCTTGCGGACATCCTTCAGCCAGGATTGGTCTCGGCCCATCACTGTCAGTTCATCCGTCACGTTGGACGCTCGGTTCTTGTCGGTGGGATTGGTACCGTTGGTTTGCACGTCGCGAGCTTGTTTGTATAGGGATGCCATTTCTTTGTTAAGCGCGTTATCGGTTTGTTTGACTTCGCGGGCGTTATTGAACTTTGCGATCGGGTTGCTGGTTTTTGGCGGGTTCGAAAGTTGATCAATGCGTTTTTGAGTCAAATTGATCGCAGGTTGAAAGCTTGACGCGGGAAGCGCGGGTGTCGGGAACGTGGCGGGCAGGTTTTCCAGCTTGTCTTTGTTTTTTTTGAGCGTTTCGAGTTTCTTTTGTCTGTTTGGGCTCAGTGCTGAAGTGGGTTGTTGATCGAGCAGTGGCGCGGATGACTGGCTCCCGGAGGGTTTAAGCCAGGAGCCTTGGGATGCGTTGTTCTCAGGTGCGATGGACTGATATTTGTCGGCATAACTGTGGGTATTGCCGCTGTACGCGTGGTTGTTGGAGTTGATGGGCATACATACCTCGTGCGATGAGCTTGGGGGGGGCTGTTGTTTCTAATGTGCCGAGTGGTTCCACTACTTATTGCGTCACAGGCCGCTCATGAAATTCATGCCGCGTACTGCCTGGCTGGTCGTGTGGAAATTCGAGATTCGGTTGGCCGTCAAATTGGTGGGCGGTGTCGACGCGCTCTGCGGGGCTGCGTTGGATGACGGCTTTTCTGTGTAGGCGGGCGGGAACTCATAGTTGGGCGGTGGTTCCGACGCTGCCGAGCGCGGTTGGGCCTGCATGGATGCAGAGTAGCTGGGTAGATAAGGTTGGCTGTTTGTCGAATCGATAGGCATAAAAGCTCCGGTTTCATGAACGATACAGCGATCTGCCAGGGTTTCTGGCAGATTGATTTGGCCTTGGATACGCCACTCAATCCATCGGATTTGCACTGTAAAAGTGGTCGGGTGAGCGACTTTCTTCTGTAAGAAAGGTGCTCACTCGCAGGTGCGACGCGTCCCGTCACTGACTGAACATCTCCAGAAATGTAGAAATCTGCGACAATCGCCCCTCGTTTTTCCGTCCACCGTTATGCAGGCGCGCCCTGCCTCACCCAGAAGACCTTTGCCACCCTGATGACCGACCAAGCGCCCACCATCGACCAACTGCTCAAGACCCTCGATCACGCCATGCTCGCCGACCGCCACCGCTTGCGGCGGCAATTGCTTGAGCTACGCAAGAAGCCCGACGAGGAAAAGCTGGCGCAGTGGGTCGCGCGCATGCAGGCGTCCTGCGCCCAGGTCACGGCGCGACGTGCCAGCCTGCCGGTGATCCGCTACGACGACAGCCTGCCGATTGCGGCCAAGCGTGATGAGATCAAAGAGGCGCTGAACAAGCACCAGGTGCTGATCATCGCCGGTGAGACCGGCTCGGGTAAGACCACCCAGTTGCCGAAGATCTGCCTGGAAATCGGTCGCGGCCAGTTCGGCCTGATCGGTCACACCCAGCCACGCCGGATTGCGGCGCGCAGCGTTGCCAGCCGGGTGGCCGAGGAGTTGGCCACGCCGTTGGGCGCGTTGGTCGGCTATCAGGTGCGTTTTGAAGACCAGAGCGATTCCAATACCCTGATCAAGCTGATGACCGACGGCATCCTGCTGGCGGAAACCCAGAACGATCGCTACCTGGAACGCTACGACACGATCATCGTCGACGAAGCCCACGAACGCAGCCTGAACATCGACTTCCTGCTGGGCTACCTGAAGACCCTGCTGCCGCGTCGTCCGGACCTGAAAGTCATCATCACCTCGGCAACCATCGACCTGGAACGGTTTTCCAAGCATTTCGATGACGCGCCGATTGTCGAAGTGTCGGGACGTACGTTCCCGGTGGACACCTGGTATCGCCCGCTGACCCTGGAACAGGACGAGGAGGGCAACCGCGTCGAGGACGACTTGACCGTTGACCAGGCGATCCTTGCCACCCTTGATGAAATCGCCGCCTATGAGCGCAGCGAAAGGCGCAGCCCTGGCGATGTGCTGGTGTTCCTGCCCGGCGAGCGCGAGATTCGCGACGCCGCCGACATGCTGCGCAAGGCCCAGCTCAAGCACACCGAGATCCTGCCGCTGTATGCGCGCCTGTCGCCGGCCGAACAGCAGCGGATCTTCCAGTCCCATCCCGGCCGGCGCGTGGTGCTGGCGACCAACGTCGCGGAAACCTCGCTGACGGTGCCGGGCATTCGTTATGTGATCGACAGCGGCACCGCGCGTATCAGCCGCTACAGCTACCGCGCCAAGGTGCAGCGCCTGCCGATCGAGGCGATCTCCCAGGCCAGCGCCAACCAGCGTAAAGGCCGTTGCGGCCGGGTCGAGCCGGGCATCTGCATCCGTTTGTACAGCGAAGAGGATTTCATCGGGCGTCCGGAATTTACCGACCCGGAGATCCTGCGCACCAACCTCGCGGCTGTGATCCTGCAGATGCTGCACCTGCGCCTCGGCGAGATCACCGATTTCCCGTTTATCGAGCCGCCGGACGGCAAGGCCATCAGCGACGGTTTCAACTTGCTGCAAGAACTCTCGGCGGTGGACCGCAACAGCCAGCTCACGCCATTGGGCCGTCAGTTGGCGCGCCTGCCGGTGGACCCGCGCATGGGCCGCATGCTGCTGGAAGCCGCCAAGCTCGGCAGCTTGCAGGAAGTACTGATCGTCGCCAGCGCCATGTCGATCCAGGACCCGCGCGAGCGCCCGCCGGAGCGTCAGCAGGCTGCCGACCAGGCGCATGCGCAATGGAAGGATCCGGATTCGGATTTCGCCGGGCTCGTCAATCTATGGCGCGGCTTTGAAGAGCAGCGCCAGGAACTGACCGCCAGCCCGCTGCGCAACTGGTGCCGCAAGAACTTCCTCAACTACCTGCGCTTGCGCGAGTGGCGCGACTCCCATCGCCAGTTGAGCCTGATCTGCCGCGACATGCAGTTGACCGTCAATAAAGAGCCGGCGGATTTCCCGAAACTGCACAAGGCGGTGCTGTCCGGCCTGCTCAGCCAGATCGGCCAGAAAACCGAAGACGGCGATTACCTCGGCGCGCGTCAGCGGCGCTTCTGGATCCACCCGTCGTCGGGCATCGGCAAGAAGCGCCCGCAATGGCTGATGACCGCCGAGCTGGTGGAAACCACCAAGCTGTATGCGCGCATGGTCGCCAAGATCGACGCCGACTGGATCGAACCGCTGGCCGGGCATTTGATCAAGAAAAATCACTTCGAACCCCATTGGGAGAAGAAGCGCGGCCAGGTGGTGGCCTTTGAGCAGATCACCCTGTTCGGGTTGATTGTGGTCGGGCGTCGCCCGGTGCATTACGGGCCGATTGACCCGGTGGTGTCCCGCGAGTTGTTTATCCGCGAAGGCCTGGTGCGTGGCGAGATCCAGTCGCGGGCCAAGTGCCTCACGGCCAACCAGCAACTGCTGGAGCAACTCGATGAGCTGGAAGCCAAGGCGCGCCGTCGCGACATCCTGGCGGACGAAGAAACCCTGTTCGCCTTCTACGACGCGCGGCTGCCGGCGGAGATCCACCAAACCGCGACCTTCGACAGCTGGTACAAAATCAACAGCCAGAAAGACCCGCAACTGCTGATCATGCGCGAAGAAGACGTGCTGGCCCGCGAAGCCAGTGAAGTCACCGCCGCGCATTATCCGGACACCCTGCACCTGGGCGACCTGGAACTGGCGCTGAGTTACCACTTCGAACCCAATCACCCGCGTGACGGTGTGACCCTGCGCGTGCCGGCACCGCTGCTACCGGCCTTGCCGCCGGAGCGCCTGGAGTGGCTGGTGCCGGGGGTGATCGAAGCCAAGTGCATCGCCCTGGTGCGCAACCTGCCCAAGGCGCTGCGCAAGAACTTCGTGCCGGTGCCGGACTTCGTCAAGGCCGCGCTGCAACGCATCGAGTTCGGCCAGGGCTCGTTGCCTCAGGCGCTGGGCCGTGAGTTATTGCGTATGACCGGGGCGCGGGTCAGCGATGAAGCCTGGGCCGAAGCCGCGCAGCAGGTGGAAAGCCACCTGAAGATGAACCTGGAGGTGGTCGATGGCCAAGGCAAGTTCCTCGGCGAAGGCCGCGACCTGGCCGAACTGACGGCACGTTTTGCCGAGGCCAGCCAGGCCGCGCTGGCCGTGCCGCAAACCGCGAAAAGCCAACAGCCGGTGGAAGCCAAGGTGTTTGCCGCGGTGGCGGAAAAGACCCAACAGAAGATCGCCGGGCTGTCGATGACGGTGTATCCGGCGTTGGTGGAAGAAAACGGTACGGTCAAGGAAGGACGCTTCTCCACGGCTGCCGAGGCGGAGTTCCAGCATCGCCGCGCCTTGCAGCGCCTGCTGATGCAACAACTGGCGGAACCGGCGAAATTCCTGCGTGGCAAATTGCCGGGCCTCACCGAGCTGGGCCTGATGTACCGCGAGTTGGGGCGCATCGATGCGCTGGTGGAAGACATCCTGCTGGCCAGCCTCGACACCTGCGTACTCGAAGGCGAAGCCAGCCTGCCGCGCGATGGTGCTGCCCTTGCCGCCTTGGCCGAGCGCAAGCGCGGCAGTTGGACCGAACACGCCGAGCGCCTGGCGTGCTTGACCCTCGATGTGCTGAAACTGTGGCACGGCCTGCAGAAACGTTTCAAAGGCAAGATCGACCTGGCCCAGGCCGTGGCCCTGAACGACGTCAAGCAGCAGCTGAGCAACTTGGTGTACCCGGGTTTTGTGCGGGAAACCCCGGCGCAGTGGTTCAAGGAATTGCCGCGTTACCTCAAGGCCATCGAGTTGCGCCTGGAGAAACTGCCAAGCCAGGTGCAAAAGGATCGGGTGTGGAGCGGCGAACTGGCCGGTTTGTGGGCGCAGTACGAAAACCGTCTGAAAAAACATGCCCAGGAAGGCAAGCGCGACCCTCAGCTGGAGCTCTATCGCTGGTGGCTGGAGGAATATCGCGTGTCGTTGTTCGGCCAGCAACTGGGCACCAAAGTACCGATTTCCGACAAGCGCTTGAGCAAGCAATGGAGCCAGGTAGAGCCCTGAGACCCAACACAAATCCCCTGTGGGAGCGGGCTTGCCCGCGAAGGCGATACATCAATCAATACAGCTTTGGCTGATACACCGCTTTCGCGGGCAAGCCCGCTCCCACATTCGAATGCATTCCAAGGGAAAACGGTGTTGTCCGCAGATAGCGCCAAATTCCGAGGGTTGTGGCAAACTTCGCGCCTATAAATGCCGGAATCGTCGTTACAGGTTGACAGTTGCAGCCACGACGCGAAGGAATAAAGCGATGCCAGTTTGATGTCCGCTGGGCGGGATCGAACTACTTATAGTTTGGTACGACGGTACCAATATCTTCTGCCTGACAGATTTAGAGGAACGACCGTGCATAACGTCGTCATCAGCGGCACTGGCCTGTACACCCCGGCCAACAGCATCTCCAACGAAGAGCTGGTGCAGTCTTTCAATGCTTACGTGCAACAGTTCAACAGCGATAACGCTGCCGCCATCGAGCGCGGTGAAGTGCAGGCGCTGACTGAATCCAGTGCAGCCTTCATCGAAAAAGCCTCGGGTATCAAGAGCCGTTTCGTGATGGACAAGGACGGCATCCTCGACCCGCAGCGCATGGCTCCACGCCTGCCCGAGCGCAGCAACGACGAGTGGTCGGTGCTCTGCCAGATGGCCATCGGTGCTGCCGAACAAGCCCTGCAACGCGCCGGTAAGACCGCCGCTGACATCGACGGTGTCATTGTCGCCTGTTCGAACCTGCAGCGCGCCTACCCGGCCATCGCCATTGAAGTCCAGGAAGCTCTGGGCATCGAGGGGTTTGGTTTTGACATGAACGTGGCGTGTTCCTCGGCCACCTTCGGCATCCAGAACGCCGCCAACAGCATCCAACTGGGCCAGGCGCGGGCGATTCTGATGGTCAACCCGGAAGTCTGCACCGGCCACCTGAATTTCCGCGACCGTGACAGCCACTTCATCTTTGGCGACGCGGCCACTGCCGTGGTCCTGGAGCGCGCCGACCTGGCGACCTCCGAGCACCAGTTCGACGTGGTGAGCACCAAGCTGCTGACCAAGTTCTCGAATAACATCCGCAACAACTTCGGCTTTCTCAACCGCACGGCGGAAGAAGGCATCGGCGCGCCCGACAAGCTGTTCGTGCAGGAAGGCCGCAAGGTATTCCGCGATGTGTGCCCGATGGTGGCCGAGCTGATCGGCGTGCATTTGCAAGAAAACCAGCTGAACGTGGCCGATGTGAAGCGCTTCTGGCTGCATCAGGCCAACCTGAGCATGAACCACCTGATCGTGAAGAAACTGCTGGGCCGCGAAGCCTCGGTGGAAGAAGCGCCGGTGATCCTCGATACTTACGCCAATACCAGCTCGGCGGGCTCTGTCATTGCATTCCACAAATACCAGGATGATTTGACCAAGGGCTCCGTGGCGGTACTCAGCTCGTTTGGCGCGGGCTATTCGATCGGCAGCGTGATCCTGCGCAAACGCTAAGACAGTCGAGGTCTTGAATGGCAGCAGCGGACGACGCGCACCTGCTTGAACGCCTGCTCAAGGGTGAGCAGCGGGCCTACAAGGAATTGGTCACCACCTACCAGAGCGCCATGCGGGCGGTGGCTTATGCCATTGTCGGCCAGCGTCACGCCGACGAAGTCGTGCAAGACGCCTGGCTGTCGGTGGTGCGCAACCTGGCCAAGTTCGAAGGGCGTTCCAGCCTCAAGACTTGGCTGCTGACCATCACCGCCAACGCCGCCAAGGGGCGCTATAAGCAGAATCGTCGCGAAGTGTTGCTCGACGACCTGCCTTCGCCCCATGGCACGATTGGCGATGACCGTTTCTCCCCCGACGATGGCCACTGGGCCGTCGCCCCCTACGCCTGGCACCAGGACACTCCGGAAGCCCTGCTGACCGAGGATGAACTGCGTAAATGCCTGGAGCATACGTTGCTGAGTTTGTCTGAGTTGCAGAGCAGCGTGCTGGTGCTGCGTGAGCGCCAGGGCTTGGAGTTGGAAGAGATCTGTAATCTTCTGACGCTGTCGCTCTCCAATGTCCGTGTGCTGTTGCATCGAGCACGGCTTAAAGTCTTCGCCACGGTGGAGCATTTTGAGGAAACGGGCGAATGTTGACCTGTAAAGAACAAGTGGCACGTTCCAGTGACTATCTCGATGGGCAATTGACCTTTCGCGAGCGTCTGCTGGTGCGTCATCACTTGATGTTCTGCCCGAACTGCCGCCGGTTTATCCGCCAGATGCGCCTGATGCAGGCGACGCTGAAGATAATGCCGGATGAGCCGGTAGAGGGTGTGGAGGCCTTGGCGCAGCGGTTGGCTGAAGAACGACTCAAGGATCACAAAGGCGGGGAATAAGCAGGCTCGCGTGGATGGATCGGACGGATGATGGGGACCGATCCACCCACGCAAGACTGTTGCAGCGACCTCGGGCCGTCCTGGCCCAAGGCTTATAACACTTAGATTTAGAACTTGGCTTCTGCGTCCAGCTGCAGGGTATTGGCGTTCGCATCGCGGTAGCCTGGGGCGCTGGCGTAGTCCGCTTTGGTCAGGAAGTAAGTGGCGCCGACCGCGAAGTTCTTGTCGATGTCGTAACCGACCTTGAACTTGTGGCCGCGTGCACCGGTGAAGCCGCCGGCGAAGTCCGAGTCGGTGAGCGCGCCGACCACTGCGTAACGTTGTACGTCGCGGTAGTTGTAGTCCAGGTTGAAGCCAAAGACCTTGGACTTGGCACCGAGCAACCAGGCAGTGTCCTGATCTTTGTCTGTGGCTTTGGTGTTTTGCACGTACTGGCCATAGAACGACAGCGGAACAGCCAGGCCACCGATGTCGATTTGGCTGAAGCCTTCATACAAACGGTACTCGCTGGCATTGCCGGCGGTGGTGTTCGCGATGGTTTCGGCCGGGGTCAGGCATTGGAAGGAGCCAGCGGTCGGGCAACGGCTGTCTTCATCGTTCTGGAACGCGTAGACGCTGCCGCCCACGGTCAGTTTCAGGTTATCGGTCAGCGAGAAGCGCGAACCCAACTGGCCTGCCGTCATGCGCAGGTCGTTGCGAAATTGCACGCCGTCGCCGTTGACGTTGTCCTTGAGGTTGTAGTTACCCAGGCTGCCGAACAGCTCGGCGCTGCTGCCCAGTGGGTATTTGTAGGTGACGGCCAGGCCTTCTGGGTTGATATCGCTATCCCAGATCACGTCGCCCATGCTGACCCACGGTTGCAGCATTTTGCCGCCGATCACGTGCAGGTTCTTGATTTGAGTCGGGTGGTAGTCGATGTAGCCAAGGTCCAGCCAGATCGACTTCTTGTTGAAGTAGCCGTCCAGGTCCTGGTTGGTGGAGCGGGCGTCGTCGCTGCTGCCGGTGGCGATACGGATGCCAGTGTCGACCTGTGAGTTGATCTCGGTGTAGGCGCCCAGACGAGCACGGATGCGCTCACGATCCTTGTCTTTGCCGCCGTTGTTGGGGGTGCCGTCGATCTTGATGGTTTCGTGGCGGAAGCGCACGTCACCCTTGAGTTGAGTCTTGGCCGCCCAGGCCAGCTTCTGGTCGAAGCTGCTCAGCTCATTGGTTTTCTTCGCGGTGGCCGCGATCTGTTCGTTGGTCTCTTGTTGAGCTTGCCGTGCGATCTGCTGCTCTTTCTGGTCCCGTGCCAGTTCAGCTTGCAGTTCGCTGTACTGAGCATTGGTGATCTGGCCGTTGGCCTTGAGCATGTCGAGCAATTTAGCGTCGACTGCAGCGCTGGCCGGAACGCTCAGGGCCAGTAACAGGCCGCCGCACAGGACCGCCGCAGTTTTAGTGGAAGCAAGACGCATATCAATCTCCGAAAGTGAGGAGGGATGGCAAACCATCCAGGACACAACCGACCGATGACGGACGGAAAAATAACCACCTGCTAGAACCAGGCGCTCTAAAAACAGGCGTCAGTATCACGATCGTTTATGACGGAGCAGTGGCGAAGTGATGTCATCTAGATGACAAATTTTTCATGTTCGGAACTATTGGTTTAGAGCCTTGTCACGCGAAACGGGGGTGTGCCGAGGCCGGCAATCAGCGATACTCGCCAGGCTTTCACGCCCTGAAGTAGTGAGGATGCCGATGCCGTTGCAACGCCTGGACAGCCTGTCCGAGATAGCCCCGCAAGCCTGGGATGCGCTGGTGCCACAGGCCCAGCCGTTCGTGCGGCACGCCTTCCTGAGCGCATTGGAAGACAGCGCCAGCCTGGGCCCGCAATCGGGCTGGCAACCGGAGCATTTGCTGCATTGGGAAGGTGATCGGCTGGTGGCGGCACTGCCCAGTTACCGCAAGTGGCATTCCTACGGCGAGTACGTGTTTGATCACGGTTGGGCGGACGCCTGCGAGCGGGCAGGCATTGAGTATTACCCTAAGTTGCTGACCGCCGTGCCGTTCAGCCCGGTCAGCGGGCCGCGCCTGTTGGCGGCGAGTGCGGAGGAGGGTTTCGAACTGCTGAAAAGCCTGCCGGGTTATTTGGAAATTGAAGGGCTCTCGAGTGCCCACATAAACTTCACCGACGAATTGGCCGACGAGGCGCTGGCCGGGCAGCCGGGCTGGCTGCAGCGCCTGGGCTGTCAGTTTCACTGGCAGAACCGGGGTTACCGCGATTTCCAGGATTTTCTTGATGCCTTGAGTTCACGCAAGCGCAAACAGATGCGCAAAGAGCGCGAGCAAGTGGCAGGGCAGGGCATCGACTTCGAGTGGCTGCAAGGCCATGAACTGAGCGAAGCCCAGTGGGATTTTGTCTACGCCTGCTACGCCAACACCTACGCGATCCGCCGCCAATCACCCTACCTGACCCGCGCGTTCTTCAGCCTGTTGGCCGAGCGCATGCCCGAGGCGATTCGCGTGGTCCTGGCCAAACAAGGCACACGCCCGGTGGCCATGGCCTTCAGCCTGATCGGCGGCGACAGCTTCTACGGCCGCTACTGGGGTTGCCTGGCAGAGTTCGACCGCCTGCATTTCGAGACCTGTTTTTACCAGGGTATGGATTACGCCATCGCTCATGGCCTGCAACGTTTCGATGCGGGGGCACAGGGCGAGCACAAGTTGATCCGTGGGTTTGAGCCGGTGATTACCCGGTCATGGCACTACCTGCGCCATCCGGGCTTGAAGAGTGCGGTGGAGGATTTTCTGGAGCGCGAGCGGGTGGGGATTATGGCGTATGCGCAGGAGGCGAGGGCAGCCCTGCCTTATCGGCAGGGCTGAACCCAGCTTGCCTCAGCCCGGCGCCTCCTTGCCAAGCCATCGATAGGTAACCCCACCCATCACCGCACCAAGAATCGGCGCGAGCCAGAACATCCACAACTGCTGGATCGCCCACCCGCCGACGATCAGGGCCGGGCCGGTACTGCGGGCCGGGTTGACCGAGGTGTTGGTCACGGGAATGGAGATCAGGTGGATGAGTGTCAGCGCCAGGCCGATGGCGATGGGCGCGAGGCCCGGCGGGGCGCGGCGGTCGGTGGCGCCGAGGATGATTACCACGAACATGGCGGTCATCACCAGCTCACTGACAAACCCTGCCGCCATCGAATACCCGCCGGGCGAATGCTCGCCATAGCCGTTGGCCGCCAGGCCCGACGCCAGTTCGAATCCCGGTTTGCCGCTGGCAATGAAATACAGCAGCGCAGCGGCGATCGTACCGCCGACCACCTGCGCCACGATGTACGCCGGCAGTTCCCGGGCCGGGAACCGTCCGCCTACCACCAGCCCCACCGACACGGCCGGGTTGAGGTGACAACCGCTGATATGCCCGATGGCGAACGCCATGGTCAGCACCGTGAGCCCGAATGCCAGGGACACGCCCAACAATCCGATCCCGACTGCGGGGAACGCTGCGGCCAGCACCGCACTCCCGCAACCGCCCAACACCAACCAAAACGTGCCTAACCCCTCTGTGATTGAACGCTTGAACAAAGACATGTAACCCGTCCTTGATAGATCGCTCTACCGGATCCGTAAATCAGTGATGCTCCCTGCAGATTTACTTCAGCGCCCTTCTGGGCACTGCACTGATTACAGCAGGATCACGGCAAAAGTGTAGGCGCGAGGGTTCAATCGATACCGACGAACCCGCCCGTCTGGTGCTGCCACAACCGCGCATACAGCCCGCCATGGGCAAGCAGCTCGGCGTGACTGCCACTTTCGGCGATCTGGCCTTTCTCCAGCACCACCAGGCGATCCATCCGTGCAATGGTCGACAACCGGTGCGCGATCGCAATCACCGTCTTGCCCTGCATCAGGGTTTCCAGGCTCTCCTGGATCGCCGCTTCCACTTCCGAATCCAACGCGGAGGTGGCTTCGTCCATGATCAGGATCGGCGCGTCCTTGAGCAGCACGCGGGCAATGGCGATACGCTGGCGCTGCCCGCCGGAAAGCTTCACTCCGCGCTCACCGACATGCGCATCCAGCCCGGTACGGCCTTCGGAGTCCGACAGCAACGGAATGAACTCATCGGCGCGCGCCTTGTGCACGGCGGCCCAGAGTTCTTCGTCGGTGGCGTCGGGCTTGCCGTACAGCAGGTTGTCGCGGATCGAACGGTGCAGCAGCGACGTGTCCTGGGTGATCATGCCGATCTGTTCGCGCAGGGATTCCTGGGCGACCTCGGCAATGTTCTGGCCATCGATCAGGATGCGTCCGCCTTGCAGGTCGTACAGGCGCAGAAGCAGGTTGACCAAGGTCGACTTGCCGGCACCCGATGGGCCGATCAACCCGATCTTTTCGCCAGCCTTGATCTCAAGGTTCAGGCCGCCAATGATCCCGCTCTTCTTGCCGTAGTGGAAATCCACCTGTTCGAAGCGCACTTCGCCCCGTGGCACGCTGAGGCGTGGGGCATTCTCGCGGTCGATCACGGCGAGTGGCTGGGCGATGGTTTTCAGGCCGTCCTGTACTTGGCCGATGTTCTCGAAAATGCCGTTGACCACCCACATGATCCAGCCGGACATGTTGACGATACGGATCACCAAACCGGTGGCCAGGGCAATCGCGCCCACCGAGATCAGCGACTGCGTCCACAACCACAGGGCCAGGCCGGTGGTGGTGACGATCAGCAGGCCGTTCATAGTGGTGATCACGATGTCCATGCTGGTCACGACGCGGCTGGCCAGCTGGGTTTTTTCGGTTTGCTCGATGATCGCTTCCTTGGCGTATTCCTGCTCATAGCGGGTATGGGCGAACAGCTTCAAGGTGGTGATGTTGGTGTAGCCGTCGACGATGCGGCCCATCAATTTGGAACGCGCTTCGGAGGAAATCACCGAGCGCTCCTTCACCCGTGGCACGAAGTAGCGTAGCGCCAGGCTGTAGCAAAGAATCCAGCTCACCAGCGGAATCATCAGGCGCCAATCAGCTTCGGCAAACAGCACCAGGGAGCTGATGGCGTAGATCGCCACGTGCCAGATCGCATCCACTGCCGCCACCGCAGAGTCGCGCAGGGAGTTGCCAGTCTGCATGATGCGCTGGGCAATACGCCCGGCGAAGTCGTTCTGGAAGAAATTCAGGCTCTGCTTGAGCACGTAACTGTGGTTCTGCCAGCGGATCAGGCTGGTCATGCCGGGGCTGATGGTCTGGTGCACCAGCAGGTCATGCAGGGCGCCGAAGATCGGGCGCAACAGCAGGGCGACCACGGCCATCCAGATCAGCTCGGTGCTGTGCAGTTGGAAGAAGTTGGCCGGCGGCGTGCCCTGGGCCAGGTCGATGATGCGGCTCAGGTAGCTGAACAGTGCGACTTCGATCAACGCACCGATCAGGCCCACCACCAGCAAGGCGGCGAAATGCGGCCACACCTGGCGCAGGTAGTAGAGGTAGAAGGGCAAGACTTTGTCGGGCGGGGCTTCGCTGGGGGCGTCGCGGAAAATATCGATCAGTTGTTCAAAACGACGATAGAGCATTAGGGTTGACGCCCGCAGGGCGGGCTCTCCTTTCAAATGCGCGCGCGGCCTTTTGGGCGGCGCGCGGAGCTACCTGTGACCTCAGTCGATGCGCTTGGCCGACTTGATGTACACAGGATCGATTGGCACGTTCTGCATGCCCTGCTTGGTGGTGGTCTGCGAGTTGACGATCACATCAACCACGTCCATGCCCTTGACCACTTTGGCGAATACGGCGTAACCGCGATCACGGCCTGGGTCGAGGAAGGCATTGTCGGCCACGTTGATGAAGAACTGGCTGGTGGCCGAATCCGGGTCACTGGTGCGTGCCATGGACAGGGTGCCACGTACGTTATGCAGGCCATTGTTGGCTTCGTTCTTGATCGGCGCTTCAGTTGGCTTTTGCGACATCGACTGAGTAAACCCGCCGCCCTGGACCATGAAGCCTGGGATCACGCGGTGGAAAATCGTGTTGGTGTAGAAGCCCTTGTCGACATAGGCCAGGAAGTTCTTGGTGCTGATTGGCGCCTTGACCGGATCCAGTTCGATCTCGATGTCGCCATTGGTGGTAGTGATCAATACGTGGGGCGCCTTGACGGGCTCGGCGGCCATCAGGTTGGCGGCAAACAGAACAGAACCGGCGAAGAAGGCGATTTTTTTCAACATGGGTCAGTGATCCTGGGTAGTGGTTTCGACTGTCTTTAGAAAATCGAGCAAGGTTGCGTTAAAGACTTCGGGTTGGTCCAAGGGCGTGGCATGGCGGGAATCCTCGATCACCACCAGTCGCGCATCGGGCAGCAGTTTTACATAGTTTTCTTTTTGCGCCACGGGGGTGTAGTCGTGGTCGGCGCTGATGACCAGGGTTGGACAGGTGATTCTGGAAAGTCGTTCCTGCACGCCCCAGCCCACAATGGCATCGAAGCTGGCGAGATAAGCACGTTTGTCGTTTTTTGCCCAGCGTTCGGCCATCTTGCGGCGCAGGTCGGCCTGATGCGGTTTTGGGAACAGACGGTCGCCCAATGCCTTGCCGATGGTGGCCAGGCTGAGCACACGCGCCAGGCTCCAGCGTTTGGCCCATTGCCAGTAATCATCGGCACTGCGCACCTTCACCTGCGGTGCGCTGTTGACGATGCACAGGCTCTTGACCTGCGCGGGTTCGTCCACCGCCAACTGGAAGGCAATCATGCCGCCCATGGACAGGCCGACCACATGGGCGGGTGGCAGGTCCAAGTGGTCGATCAGCGCCAGCAAATCAAAGGTGAAGCCCTGGATGCTGTAGCGCTCGCGCGGTTTGTCCGAGCGGCCGTGGCCGCGCACATCGACCACGATCAGGCGGTAATGCCTGGCCAGCACCGGAATCTGCAGTTCCCAATCCTGGCTGCTGGAGCCCAGGCCGTGGATCAGGATCAACGGCGTGCCGTGGCCGTATTCCTCGTAGTGCAGGCTGCATCCTTCGTGGTCGAACCAGGCCATGCGTGAACTCCGTTTCAGGCTTGCTGCGGGGCGGCGAAAGGCGCGTCCAAGGGGGCTGTGTCAAAGGTGCGCAGCAGTTCCACGAGGATCTGCGTCGCCGGCCCCAAGGGTTTGTCCTTGTTCGAATACAGGTAGAAGGTCGGGTTGCGGCTTCCACCCTTTTCCAAGGGTAGCTGCTTGAGCAGGCCTTCCTTCATTTCGCGTTCGATCAGGTGGCGGGGTAACCAGGCAAAGCCCAGGCCGCTGCTGACAAACGTCGCAGCGGTAGCCAGGCTGCCGACGGTCCAGCGCTGTTCGGCGCCAAGCCAACCCACATCCCGTGGTTGCTGGCGGCCGGAGTCGCGAATCACCACCTGCATCTGGCTTTCCAGGTCCTGGAAGCTCAGCTCGCGGTTCAGGCGGTGCAATGAGTGGTCCGGATGGGCCACGGCAATGAATTCCACATCGCTCATTTCCGTGCCCAGGTAGCCGGGGATGATGAAGCCGCTGATGGCCAGGTCGGCCATGCCATCGAGCAACAGCTCCTCGACGCCCGACAGCACTTCCTCACGCAGTCGCACACGACAACCCCGGCTCTGCGGCATAAATGCGGTGAGCGCGCGTACCAGGCGTGCGTTCGGATAGGCCGCGTCCACTACCAGGCGCACCTCCGCTTCCCAGCCTTGTTCCATGTGGTGAGCGAGGTCTTCCAACTGGCTGGCGTTTTTCACCAACTGTCGGGAGCGGCGCAACAGCACTTCACCCGCGTCAGTGAGCACGGCTTTGCGCCCGTCGATGCGCAGCAGCGGCACGCCAAGCTGGTCTTGCATGCGGGCCACGGTGTAGCTCACCGAGGACTGCGAACGGTGCAGCGCTTCGGCCGCCTGGGCGAAGCCGCCATGGTCGACCACGGCTTGCAGCGTGCGCCATTGATCGAGGGTAACGCGGGGCGCTTTCAAGATGGGTTCCTCTTGTCCTAAGCTGACAGTCCTTATTGGAGACTGCCGAATGAGAAAATTCTGTTGTGTGTTGCTGGTGCTGCTGCCGTTGAGTGCGTTTGCCTATCCCATCGATGTGACGAAAAAGATCGACGGCGTCAGCATCGACTACACCGCCTCCGACGTGGACGGCGATATCAGCTCGATTCAACTCAATAACTACGGCACTCAAGACGCGGTCTGCTCGGTAACCTTCACCAACGGCCCGGAATCGCCGCGCCGCAGAACGGTCACGGTGCCGGCGGGCAAAAGCACCAACACCACGGTCAAGTTCAACCGCGCCATTATCAAGATGCGCATCGCCCTGGCTTGCGCACCGAAGTAACCCAGCAGCGGAGCATGCTCCGCTTATAAACAAATTTATAGATGGGTTATAGCAGTTTTTTGCGCTTTTTTATCGAATTGGCTCTGTTTAATCTCCACTCCATCGCCTTACAGCAATTTCCGATGGAGCCTACAAAGCCATGTCCAATGTTCTGATCATCGAAAGCAGCGCCCGCCAGCAGGATTCGATTTCTCGCCAACTGACCCAGCAATTCGTCAGCCAATGGCAGGCCGCCCACCCGGCGGACCAGATCACCATGCGCGATGTGGCGCTTAACCCGGTTCCACACCTGGACGCCAACCTGCTCGGCGGCTGGATGAAGCCAGCGGATCAACGCAACGACAGCGAGCAGGCGTCCCTGGATCGCTCCGACGAATTGACCAACGAATTGCTTGCGGCAGACGTGCTGGTGATGGCCGCGCCGATGTACAACTTCGCCATTCCCAGCACCCTCAAAGCCTGGCTGGACCACGTGTTGCGCGCCGGTGTGACCTTCAAGTACACCGCCACCGGGCCACAGGGGCTGCTGACCGGCAAACGCGCCATCGTGCTCACTGCGCGCGGCGGCATCCATACCGGCGCGAGCTCCGATCACCAGGAACCCTATCTGCGCCAGGTCATGGCCTTTATCGGGATTCATGACGTCACCTTCATTCACGCCGAAGGAGTGAACTTGAGCGGTGACTTCCAAGAGAAGGGCATCAACCACGCCAAGGCGCTGTTGGCCCAGGTCGCCTGATCCGTTAATCGCCAGATAATCCCACGATGGTTATCTAGCTCCACGCAAGCCCTTCAAGTACGCGTAACAGACCTCCCTTTGCACTTTTGCTCCTGAGTGCTCCTGCCCGACTGCCGCTTTAGCGAGGTCGGGTTTTTTTTGCCCCGAGTTTCGTCAACCGCCGAAAACCTTTAATGTCCCGCCCATTCGAAACGAGGCGCGCATGGGCTACTTACTGGTTGTCACCCTGATTCAGGCATTTTCCTTCAGCTTGATCGGCGAATACCTCGCCGGACACGTCGACAGCTACTTCGCCGTCCTAGTGCGCGTGCTGCTGGCCGGCTTGGTATTCATCCCGCTGACGCGCTGGCGCTCGGTTGAACCGGGCTTCATGCGCGGCCTGCTGGTGATCGGCGCGTTACAGTTCGGTGTGACGTACGTGTGCCTGTACCTGAGCTTTCGCGTGCTCACGGTGCCGGAAGTGTTGTTGTTCACCATCCTCACGCCGTTGCACGTGACGCTTATCGAGGATGCGCTTAACCGGCGCTTCAACCCCTGGGCGTTGATTGCCGCGCTGGTGGCGGTGGCGGGCGCGGCGGTGATCCGTTTCGACCAGATCACTGCGCACTTTCTGGGAGGCTTTCTGCTGCTGCAACTGGCCAACTTCACCTACGCCGCCGGGCAGGTGATGTACAAGCACCTGGTCAAACGCTACCCAAGCGACCAGCCGCATTACCGCCGCTTTGGTTTCTTCTACGTGGGCGCATTGCTGGTGGTGTTACCGGCGTTCCTGATGTTTGGCAAGGCCAACTACCTGCCCGATGCACCGCTGCAATGGGGTGTGCTGGTGTTCCTCGGGTTGGTCAGTACGGCGCTGGGCATGTACTGGTGGAACAAGGGCGCCTGCCTGGTGCATGGCGGCACGTTGGCGGTGATGAACAACCTGCATGTGCCGGTGGGGTTGCTGTTGAACTTGCTGATCTGGAACCAGCATGAGCCGCTGGGGCGGTTGGCGTTGGGTGGGTTGGTGATTCTGGGGGCGGTGTGGATCAGTCGGTTGGGTGTGCGCCAGCAGCCGATCCTGCGTTGATCCACCTGTGGGAGCGGGCTTGCTCGCGAAAGCGGTGTATCAGCTCCCGATTTGCTAGCTGAAACACCGCATTCGCGAGCAAGCCCGCTCCCACAGTGGGTTGTGGTGGCGTCAGGCAGATTTGTTTTCCAGCGTGGGTAAATGACTGGCGCCGAGCAAGGCCGGCAACACCCCCGCACGCAAGTCATTCCCACTCGGCTGCTGATACAGGCTCAAGCCAAACTCCGGCAGCACCGCCAGCAGGTAATCAAAAATATCCCCCTGGATCCGCTCGTAGTCCGCCCACGCCGTGGTGCGGGTAAAGCAGTAGATCTCCAGCGGCACGCCTTGGGCGGTGGTTTGCATCTGGCGCACCATGCAGGTCATGTTCGGCTGGATGTCCGGGTGGCTTTTCAGGTAGGCCAGGGCATAGGCGCGGAAGGTGCCGAGGTTGGTCATGCGACGGCGGTTGGCCGAGAGTTGCGCGCTGTGGCCCTGGGCTTCGTTCCAGGCCTTGAGTTCGGCCTGTTTGCGTCCGATGTAGTCGGTGAGCAGGTGCACCTGGGTCATGCGCAGTTCTTCGTCGTCACGCAGGAAGCGCACGCCGCTGGCGTCGATGAACAGGCTGCGCTTGATACGGCGCCCGCCGGAGGCCTGCATGCCGCGCCAGTTCTTGAACGATTCGGACATCAGGCGCCAAGTGGGGATGGAGACGATGGTCTTGTCGAAGTTCTGCACCTTGACCGTGTGCAGAGTGATGTCCACCACGTCGCCATCGGCGCCGACCTGGGGCATCTCGATCCAGTCACCGACCCGCAGCATGTCGTTGCTGGTCAACTGCACGCTGGCGACGAACGACAGCAGCGTGTCCTTGTACACCAACAGGATAACCGCCGACATGGCGCCCAGCCCTGACAGCAGCAAAAGCGGCGAACGATCGATCAGGGTGGCGACGATGATGATCGCGCCAAACACGAACAGCACCATCTTCGCCAACTGCACGTAGCCCTTGATCGAGCGGGTGCGTGCGTGTTCGGTGCGGGCGTAGATGTCCAGCAGGGCGTTGAGCAGGGCGCTGACGGCCAGCACCAGGAACAGGATGGTAATCGCCAGGGCCACATTGCCGATGAACAGGATGGCGGTCTTGCTCAGGTCCGGCACCAGGTACAGGCCGAACTGGATCACCAAGGACGGCGTCATCTGTGCCAGGCGATGGAAGACCTTGTTGTGCCGCAGGTCGTTGAGCCAGTGCAGGGCCGGTTGCCGGCCGAGCAGCTTGACGGCGTGGAGGATGAGGTAACGTGCCACTCGTCCGAGCAACAGCGCCACCACCAGCAACACCAGCAAGCCGAGGCTGGCATGCAGCAGCGGATGTTCCTCGAGGGCGCCCCAGAGGTCTTGGACGTTGAGCCAGAGCTGTTTGATATCCATGGATGAGACCGATTCTTCTATAAGACAACACGGGGCGATTAGAGCATTTAAGTGCAACAAAGTTGATGTCATGGACAAATGCACTGACAAAAAAGCAGCCGATTAGCACCGTTCGCGTAAAGAAACTCGGTTTGGACGCGCGAAACCGGTAACCTATGCAGCTGATTTTTTGTATTTCTTCGAGGTAGCACCCGTGTTTTCCCAATTCGCCCTGCACGAACGCCTGCTCAAAGCCGTGGCCGAGCTTAAATTTGTCGAGCCTACGCCTGTGCAAGCAGCGGCCATCCCGCTCGCGCTCGAAGGGCGTGACCTGCGGGTGACAGCTCAAACCGGTAGCGGCAAGACCGCCGCTTTCGTCCTGCCTGTGCTGAACCGCCTGATCGGCCCGGCCAAGGTTCGCGTCAGCATCAAGACCCTGATCCTGCTGCCGACCCGCGAGTTGGC
The DNA here is from genome assembly GCF_049896305.1 of Pseudomonas sp. DWP3-1-3b3. Taxonomy (NCBI): domain Bacteria; kingdom Pseudomonadati; phylum Pseudomonadota; class Gammaproteobacteria; order Pseudomonadales; family Pseudomonadaceae; genus Pseudomonas; species Pseudomonas sp. DWP3-1-3b3. The sequence continues at coordinate 203,602 of NZ_JAFCUA010000003.1, forward strand.
CCAGCAGACTCTGAAAGAAGTCGAACGCTTCTCGCAGTTCACCTTCATCAAGTCCGGCATCATCACCGGAGGTGAAGACTTCAAGGTCCAGGCGGCGATGCTGCGCAAGGTGCCGGACATCCTGATCGGCACCCCAGGCCGCATGATCGAGCAGCTCAATGCTGGCAACCTCGACCTCAAGGAAGTCGAAGTGCTGGTATTGGACGAAGCGGACCGCATGCTCGACATGGGCTTTGCCGACGACGTGCAGCGCCTGGTAGCCGAGTGCGTCAACCGCCAGCAGACCATGCTGTTCTCCGCCACCACCGGTGGTTCGACCCTGCGCGACATGGTCGCCAAGGTGCTGAACAACCCTGAACACCTGCAGGTCAACAACGTCAGCGACCTGAATGCGACCACGCGCCAGCAGATCGTCACCGCCGACCACAATGTGCACAAAGAGCAGATCCTCAACTGGCTGTTGGCCAACGAGACCTATCAGAAAGCCATCGTGTTCACCAATACCCGCGCCGCCGCCGACCGCATCTACGGCCGCCTGGTAGCCCAGGAATACAAGGCGTTCGTGCTGCACGGCGAGAAAGACCAAAAGGACCGCAAGCTGGCCATCGATCGCCTCAAGGCCGGTGGCGTGAAGATCCTGGTCGCCACCGACGTCGCCGCCCGTGGCTTGGACGTGGACGGCCTGGACCTGGTGATCAACTTCGACATGCCCCGCAGTGGCGACGAATACGTGCACCGTATCGGCCGTACCGGGCGTGCCGGCAATGACGGCCTGGCCATCTCGCTGATCTGCCACGGCGACTGGAACCTGATGTCGAGCATCGAGCGCTACCTCAAGCAGTCGTTCGAGCGCCGCACTATCAAGGAAGTCAAAGGCACCTACACCGGGCCGAAGAAGGTCAAGGCGTCGGGCAAGGCCGTTGGCGTGAAGAAGAAAAAGACCGACGCCAAGGGCGACAAGAAGAAAACCGGTGCCAAGTCGCCGACCAAGCGCAAGATCGCCAACCGGCCGAAGACCGACAACCTGTCGCTCGTCAGCAAGGACGGTATGGCGCCGCTCAAACGCCGCAAGCCTGAAGCCCCGGCTGCCGAATAAGGCGCGGGTGATGTAAAAAAACCGGACGATTGTCCGGTTTTTTTATGCCATCAATTTTTGGCCTTGGCGGAGGCTTCCTTGAGTTCCTTCAGACGAGCATCGATCAGCTGGCACTTGTCAGGGAACTCCGCGCTTTCGGTGTCCAGGTCCATCTTCTGCAGCTCGTCGTTCATCTCCTTGGCCTTGGTCGGGTTCTGCTCGGTCAGCTTGGCCACTTCCTGGGCCAGTTGCTCGCGCTTGGCCGTGGCCTCGTCGGGGGTACAGGCCCAGGCGGGCAGGGCGGTCAACAAGGTGGCGGCGATGGCCAGGTTCATCAGGGTTTTCATGGGTGGACCTCCTTGGCAGGGATACTCAGTGGAGGTCGCGGGCACCTGGAAAGTTCACGCCAATGACGCTCGTCTGCTGGGCTGAACGGCCAGTGACGTGGCCGGTCACACCTTTAACGGGCTACTTTCCACCCGCCCGCAGGAGGAATCAGGATGACGACTTACAACTGGGATCTGATCGAACGTCTGCTGCATGAAGTGCAGAACGGCGAGGGCAGCTTCGCCCCGCGCAAATACGCCGAGCAGGAAGCGGCCGAGAAGGCCACGGCGGGCGAGTCCACCGGCAATCTGGACGCGCTCAAAAAGACCGCCGCGGACTACGAAGCGCTGCTGTTCAAGCGCGGTTTTATCGAGTCGCGCCCCGAAGACGAGGGCGGCAATGGCGAGAATTTCATCCTGACCCCGTTGGGCGCGCAATTGCTGGCGCTGATCGACAGTTCGATCCCTGGCAATGATCACCCGCGTCAGGTGCTGGATGAGCAGCCCGACGCTCTGGACCCGGCGACCTTCGCCGAGGTGGCCTCCAAGGCCCAGATCGCCTGATCCCTCTCACGCCCCGGCGCTGTCGCAACGCCGGGGCGAAACTGTCAGATCGGTAATCTGTCGCTAAGCTGGCTGACAGCCGGCCCTGCCTACTCTGCTGCCATTCAACTCATGGATTTGAATCGGCATGCACTCCAACACTACCCGACGTACCTTCGTCAAAGGCCTGGCTGCCGGCGGCTTGCTGGGCGGGCTCGGTCTCTGGCGCAGCCCGGTCTGGGCCTTGACCAGTCCCGGCCAGCCCACGGTGCTGGCCGGCACCGAATTTGATCTGTTCATCGACCAGAGCCCGGTCAACCTCACTGGCCGTATACGCACGGCGTTGGCCATCAATGGCAGCCTACCCGGCCCGCTGCTGCGCTGGCGTGAAGGCGACACCGTGACCTTGCGCGTGAACAACCGCCTGGCCGAACCGACGTCGATCCATTGGCACGGCATTCTCCTGCCGTCCAACATGGACGGCGTTCCGGGCTTGAGCTTCAAGGGCATCGAGGCGGGTGGCGTGTTTGTCTACCAATTCACGGTCAAGCAGCACGGCACGTACTGGTACCACAGCCATTCCGGATTCCAGGAGCAGCAGGGCGTGTATGGCCCGCTGGTGATCGACCCGAGGGAGCCCGAGCCGTACACCTATCAGCGCGACTACGTGGTGATGCTGTCGGACTGGACCGACGAAGACCCTGTCGCCTTGATGAAAACCCTCAAGAAACAGTCCGACTACTACAACCTGCACAAGCCGACCGTGGGTGACTTCGTGCGGGATGTGGGCAAGCAAGGCGGGTCGGCCACGGTGGCCGACCGCCTGATGTGGGCGCGAATGAAGATGAACCCCACGGACCTGGCCGACGTCAGCGGCGAAACCTACACCTACCTGCTCAACGGCCAACCGCCGGAGCGCAACTGGACCGGCGTATTCAAGGCGGGCGAGACGATCCGGTTGCGCTTTATCAACGGCTCGGCAATGAGCTACTTCGATGTGCGCATTCCGGGGCTGAAGATGACCGTGATTGCCGCCGATGGCCAGCCAGTGCAGCCGGTGAGTGTCGACGAGTTCCGTATCGCCGTGGCAGAGACCTTCGATGTGCTGGTCGAGCCGACGGCCGAGGCTTACACACTGTTTGCCCAGTCGATGGACCGCAGTGGTTATGCCCGCGGCACGCTTGCCCGACACACCGGGGCGATGGCCACCGTACCGGCACTGGACCCGCGCCCCTGGATCACCATGGAGGATATGGGCATGGGTGGCATGGGCCACGGCGTCATGGAGGACATGCCGGACATGGCCGGCATGGATCACAGTGCCATGTCGATGCAGGCCCATCCTGCCAGCGAGCAAAACAACCCGCTGGTGGATATGCAAGCCATGAGCCCGATGCCCAAGCTCGCCGATCCCGGCATCGGCCTGCGCAACAACGGCCGGCGTGTCCTGACTTACGCCGACCTGCGCAGCGCCTTCGAAGACCCTGACGGACGCGATCCCAGTCGCACCATCGAACTGCACCTCACTGGGCATATGGAGAAATTCGCCTGGTCATTCAATGGCGTGAAGTTCTCCGATGCCGAACCCTTGCAACTGACCTACGGCGAGCGCGTCCGGCTGGTATTGGTGAACGACACGATGATGAGTCACCCCATTCACCTGCACGGCCTGTGGAGTGACCTGGAGGACGAAAACGGCCAGTTCCAGGTGCGCAAGCACACCATCGACATGCCGCCGGGCTCACGGCGCAGCTACCGGGTGACTGCCGACGCGCTGGGGCGTTGGGCCTATCACTGCCACCTGCTGTACCACATGGAAATGGGCATGTTCCGTGAGGTACGCGTGCATGAATAAGGAAACGAGCATGAGCCGTCGTGTCTTATCCGGCTTAATCGCGTTGGCGTTTGTTCCGCTGGCACAGGCCGATGAATTCCAGGGCATGAGCCCGGCGATACCGGCGCTCACTGAGAGCCGCACACCGATCCCCGTATTGACGGACGCCGATCGCGCTGCGGTCTACAACGCGCCCGGCGGGCATGTGGTTCACGACAGTGGCATCCATTCCCTGCTGCTGATTAACCAGTTGGAATGGCAAGACGGCGAGGGCGACGGCGCGTTGAACTGGGATATCAAGGGCTGGGTCGGTGGTGATATCGATCGCCTGTGGTTGCGCAGCGAAGGCGAGCGCAGTGCCGGTCGCACCGAAAGCGCTGAAGTCCAGGCGTTGTGGGGGCATGCCATCAGTCCTTGGTGGGACTTTGTCGGCGGTGTGCGCCAGGACTTCAAACCCGGTAACGGCCAGACCTGGGCAGCCTTCGGCGCGCAGGGCATGGCGCTGTACAACTTTGAAGCCGAAGCCACGTTGTTTGTCGGTCAAGCCGGGCGCACTGCTGCGCGGCTGGAGGGCGACTACGACATCCTGCTGACCAACCGGCTGATCCTGCAGCCCACCGCCGAACTCAACTTCTATGGGCGCAACGATCCGCAGCGCGGCGTCGGTTCGGGCCTGTCGGACAGCGAGTTGGGCCTGAGGCTGCGTTACGAAGTGCGCCGCGAATTTGCGCCCTATGTGGGCGTGACCTGGAATCGCAGCTACGGCCAGACCGCGCAATACGCCAGGGATGAAGGCGAAGACACGCGGCAACTGCGCTGGGTCGTGGGTTTGCGCTTGTGGTTCTGATGTTTTTACTCTTCCTATAACTCGCCGCCATGAGCGGCTTGGAGCCTTGCATGTCGATGTTGAAAACCGCCCTGGCGGGCGTTGTGTTGTGCACCAGCGTGGCGGCTTCAGCCCATCCCACGCTGCTGTCTTCCAGCCCGGCATCCGGTGCCCAGGGTGCTGCACCCGCAGTGATTGAACTGCGCTTCTCGGAAAACCTGCTGACGCAGTTTTCCGGCGCCAAGCTGACCATGACCGATATGCCCGGCATGCCCAATTCGCCAATGCCGGTAAAGGCCAGTGTCGCCGCCAGTGCTGATCCCAAAGTGATGCTGATCAAGCCGGCCTCCACGCTGACGGCGGGCACCTATCGGGTGGATTGGCGTGCGGTGTCTTCCGATACCCACCCGATCCTTGGCAATGTGGTGTTCATCGTCCAGCCATGAGTGAACTGGTCCCGGTGTTACTGCGCTTCGCCCTGTATCTGGACTTGATGCTGCTGTTTGGACTGGGGCTGTTCGGCCTGTATGCAGATAGTCGGTTGCTGAATCTGAAGCCTCAGCTACGGGCATTGGCGGCACTGGGTTTGCTGCTGTCGGTGGCGTCGTTGCTGTCCATGACTCAGTCCATGAGCGGTGCCGAGGATTGGCCAACGCTGTGGACGCACCTGCAGATGATGCTCTGGCACACCGAATTGGGCTGTACGTGGTGGCTGCGGATTGCGGCACTGGTTCTGGTTGCACTCAATACCCGGTTGGCCACCTGGTTCGGCGGTATCGCGTTGGTGACGCTGGCCTGGACCGGGCATGGGGTGATGCATGAAGGCTCTTTGGGGCTGTGGCATCTTCTCAGCGACAGTGCGCATCTGCTGGCGGCGGCGGGCTGGGTCGGGGCATTGGCGGCGTTCGGGCTGATGTTGAGGAGTACATCTGAGCAGGCGGTGCCAGTGTTGGCACATGCCTTGGCAGGCTTCGAGCGTGTCGGCGCGGTCTTCGTTGCGGTGCTGATTGGCACGGGCGTGGCGAATTATCTGTTTGTGGTCGGGCCGAACCTGAATGGCATTACGGGCGGCGTCTACGCGATCCTGTTGTGCTTGAAGTTGGGCTTGTTTGGATTGATGTTGGGGCTGGCGGCGATTAATCGCTCACACCTGACGCCGTTGTTGCAGCGCTCCCTGGCGGCAGGTGACCACCGAGCAGCGCGTAAAGCCTTGCGTCGCAGCATCACCCTGGAGTTTGGGGCGGTGGTGCTGATCCTGGCGCTGGTGGCCTGGTTGGGAACCTTGGCCCCCCGCTAGGACTGCGCACTTTTCAAGCATTTGAGCGCCTGGAAATCGCTACGCACCTTGTCGATCTTCTGGGTGAGCTTCTGCCGTTGCTGCACGGTGCTTTCGGCCATTACGTCGACAATCAGGCTGCGGGCCGCAGCTTCCGTCTGTGCGTAGGCGCTGCGGTATTGCGGGGTCCACAGGCTTTCGCGGTCCACTAGCAACTGCTGCATTTTTTGTGGGAAGTCGGCGTTTTTGCGCTGTTGCACGGCGTCGATAAACTGCGCCTGCCAGCGGGCGCGGTTGCCGATCCATTCCTGGTTCTGCTCGCCCAGTGCAATGGACCAGGCGGTCACGCGGTTCTGCTGGCTGGCACTGAGCGGGCCGATCCAGGCGTCCAGGCGCTTGTTCATGCGCTCGGCGCGCTCCTTGATCTGCTGGGCCAGGGGCGGTTTGAGGTACTCGTCCTGGCGTTTGCGCAGGTCCTTGGCCAGGGCGTCGCTCATTTCCTTGACCTGCTGATCGTCCAGGCCTTGGAGCAGTTCGATGGCGGAGGGCGTGATCTCACGGGCGACGTCGTCGATGGCTTGTTTGGCCTCGGTGGTCCGGGCCTGGAGCGCGGCGTCGGTGACCTGGTTGTCGTCGGCCATCCGTTGCAGGCGGTCCAGCCAATCTAGGTAACCCGGCAGTTGGGTGGTGCAGTGCCAGGCCAGGTGTTCCTTGAGCTTGTCGTTGAACCAACTCTTCTGCCCGGCATTCATGTCCAGGTAGTCGTTGAGGGTCCAGGGGATGATCACGTCGAGGTTGCGATAGGCCAGGCCCACGCGATTGCAACCGGCGAGCACTAGGCTCAGGGTCAGCAGTACCACCAGTAGTTTGAGCCGACGCAGCATGGGCGGGTCCTTCGCAGAGTGGGTTATCACATGTGAACCCGCGCCGGGTGCGACAGTTCAGCCCCTCAATAAAACGACCGTGCGGCCTTCAGCGTCAACAGCCCATCGCATTGCGAGTTGTGTCCGGAATAGGCCGAGCAATCCCCGCCGCTGAGGCTGGAGTCGCTGTAGATCAGGTTCAAGTCCACGCCCATCCACTGCCGGGAGAATTGCACCGACCAGTCGCTGAAGGTACGGATGGAGCCGCCCTCCACTGAAACCGGCGTGCCCAACTGATGAGTGGTGTACTTCATGCTGACGCCAATGCCGAACGGCTGGGTGCCGCCGAGGTCAGCAAACAGGGTGCTGTCCTGGCGATCCGGGTCGTTGCTGAAAGAGGCGCCAAAGCGATTGCCCAATAGGTTCAGGCCTCCGTAGAACTCCTGGCTGTCGAGGGGGCTGAGCTTGGGGTAGCTGTAGTGGATCAGGCCCACTTCGTAGCCCAGGGTCTGGTCGAAGGGATGCTTGAAGCCCATGTAGGAATCGACTTCGAGGGTGCTGGACGAGGACAGGCCCATGTTCGGGGAAAACTGGCCGAAGTACAGGCCGCTGTCGTGGCTCAGGTCCAGCCCGCCATGGAACGAATCGCTGCCGGGAGACGTCGGCTTGACCAGGCCCTGGGCCATGCTGCGACTGGGCGTCGTGCCCAATTTCAAGTCGAAGTCACCCAGTTCACGCTGGAAGATCTGGGCTTCGGCGAGAGGGCTGGCAATCAGGGCACCGACCAGGAATATGCAGGGTTTGAACATGCTTCACTCCATGAAAAGCGAGGAGCAGTGACGGAGAAAATCGGGCAGATGCCCGTGCTAGACGTGTGCAAGCATACCGGCGAATGCCAGGCGGTGAGACCCGTTCGTCGATTAGCGTGTTATTGAAGGTATTGCAGAGGGTCTTTCGGGCTCTAGTCCTAGCGCCTTGATGGCAAGACGCTTAGGGACCAGGTGTGTTGCGCGGTATTACTTCTTACCCAGGCTGATCTGCTTGGACGGGCCGAAAGTCTGGCCGCTCACGCCCTTGGCAATCTGCTGGATTTCGCCGCCGGACTTGAGGAAGGCAGCAATCTGGCTGTTGATCGATTCGCTGGTTTCAACGGCGGGAGCTGGCTTTGCTTTGCTGTTGGATGCTTTTACGCGCATGGCGGCCACTAACCTGTAGAAAATTAACTTGGCCAGGCATCGTACAGGAAATACTTGACAATTGCTTGGCAAATATCCCCCGGGAATAAGTGGGGCGGTGGGAAATAGCCGAAGTTGATCGCTGAAATAATCCCCTAACTTACTGTTTTAACTCGAAACCATGCAGCTGTCCGCGACCGGCTGCCTGGAAAAAATGGGCCGATTGATCAGACGAGCGGGGCAGCGCCACGGCAACCCGCGATTTTTCAGGCACGCGCGCGTGGCGAGCGCAACTCGGGTAGAATGCCGCCCACGTAATGAGGGTATTGAAAATGGCTTTGGTCGGGCGCTACAACAGCTTGCAAGTGGTTAAACACACTAACTTTGGTTTGTACCTGGACGGTGCGCAAGATGGCGAAATCCTCTTGCCTAATCGGTATATCCCCAAAGATATTCCCAGTGAAGATGAAGACTGGCTTAACGTTTTCATTTACCTGGACAGCGATGACAAACTTATCGCCACCACTGAAAAGCCCAAAGTTCAAGTGGGTGAGTTCGCCAGTTTGAAAGTGGTAGAAGTCAACAGCATTGGCGTGTTCCTCGACTGGGGCCTGCCCAAGGACCTGTTGCTGCCGTATTCGGAAGAAAAACGCCAGATGACCGCAGGCGAATATTGCGTGGTGCACGTCTACCTCGACAAGCACACCAAGCGCATCACCGCCACTGCGCGCCTGGATCGCTACCTGGATAAGACGCCGGCCAACTACCAGGTGGGCCAGGAAGTCGACCTGCTGGTGGCCGAAGCCACTGACATGGGCTTCAAGGCGATCATCAACAACAAACACTGGGGCCTGATCCACAAGAACGAAGTGTTCAAGTTCCTGCGCCCCGGTAAAGAAGAAAAAGGCTTTATCAAAGAGATCCGCGCCGATGGCAACATCAGCCTGAGCCTGCAGCCGGTTGGCCAGGAAGCGGCCTCCAGCCTCAACTCGAAGATCCTCGCCAAGTTGCGTGAAAACAACGGCAGCTTGCCGGTCAGCGACAAGAGCGATCCGGCCGTGATCAGCAACTTGTTCGGTGTGAGCAAGGGCAACTTCAAGAAGGCCATTGGTGCGTTGTACAAGCAGGGTCAGATCGTGATCCACGCGGATCGCATTGAACTAAGCTGACCCCGCTTTGCTCTTCTGTAGACGCCCGTCGGCGTCTACAGAGGTTGCATCAATGAGCAAGAAATCGCTGTTCGCCTACTTCGGCACGTTGCTCGCCTTCCTGATCCTGGACGGCCTCTGGCTCGGTGTCCTCATGGGCCCCACCTACAAATCCCTGCTGGGTCCACTGATGCTGGACCAACCTCGCCTGTTGCCCGCCACACTCTTCTATCTCCTTTACGCGCTCGGTTGCGTGGTGTTCGTGGTCTTGCCCAGCGCAAGCTGGCAGCGCGCTGCACGGCTGGGTGCCTTGCTGGGCCTGGTCGCCTACGGCACCTATGACCTGAGCAATTGGGCCACGCTGCAAGGTTGGTCTGCGCAGTTGGCGGTCATGGACATGGCGTGGGGCACCTTCCTGACTGCAGTCTGCTGCACGGCAGGTTATCTGTGTGCACATCGAGTGCAGCGCTGATTGTGTACAGGATTTTTGTGCACCGTTGCTGAGCGCATGCCCTGCATCCAAGCCTGGTCCCCTCCCTTTGGAACGCCGTTCCAGAGGGATTGGGTTCAATTGGCACGCATTCTGCTGAATGCCTCGTATACAAACCATGCCGCCTCCCGTATGCATCCCCGTGACGGAAGTGCAGGCCGGTATTTCGAGGAGCCCCGCGATGACCGAACAATTGCCCAAAGGCTACAGCCCACGCCTGTATAACCAGGACCTGGGCCCGCTGCCGCAAAAGTGGAACTGGTACAACATTTTTGCCTTCTGGATGAGCGACGTGCACAGCGTCGGCGGTTATGTGTTCGCTGCCAGCCTCTTCGCCCTGGGCCTCGCCAGTTGGCAGGTGCTGATCGCCTTGCTCGCCGGTATCTGCATCGTGCAAGTAATCGCCAACCTGGTAGCCAAACCGAGCCAGCAGGCTGCGGTGCCTTACCCCGTGATCTGTCGCCTGGCATTTGGCGTGTTTGGCGCGAACATTCCTGCGGTGATTCGCGGCTTGATCGCGGTGGCCTGGTATGGGATTCAGACATACCTGGCGTCGAGCGCCTTGATCATCGTGGTGCTGCGCTTCTTCCCACAGATGGCGGTGTACGCGGAGCCGCATTTTGCGGGCTTGTCCTACCTTGGTTGGTTTGGTTTCCTCAGTCTGTGGCTGTTGCAAGCGGCGGTGTTCTGGGCCGGCATGGAATCCATCCGGCGTTTTATCGATTGGGCCGGGCCGGTGGTCTACGCGGTGATGTTCGCCCTGGCGGGTTGGATCGTGTGGAAGGCGGGCTGGTCGAACATTAGCTTCACCCTGGCGGAAAAATCGCTGTCGGGCTGGCAGGCCTTCGGCCAGGTGATCGTGGCGACGGCGTTGGTGGTGTCGTACTTTTCCGGGCCGACCCTGAACTTCGGTGATTTCAGCCGCTACTGCCGCAGCATGCAGGACGTGCGACGCGGTAACTTCTGGGGCCTGCCGGTGAATTTCCTGGCGTTTTCCCTGGTCACCGTGGTGATCGTCTCGAGTACCTTGCCGGTGTTTGGCGAAATGTTGCATGACCCGATCGCCACGGTTTCGCGCATCGATAACAGCATGGCGGTGTTGCTGGGGGCGTTTGCTTTTGTCACCGCGACCATCGGCATCAATATCGTCGCCAACTTCGTGTCCCCAGCCTTTGACTTCGCCAACGTTGCGCCGAGCAAGATCAGCTGGCGCGCGGGTGGGATGATCGCCGCCGTGGCGTCGATCTTCATCACACCGTGGAACCTGTTCAATAACCCGCTGATGATCCACTACACCCTGGATATTCTCGCGGCCTTTATCGGGCCACTGTTTGGCATCCTGCTGGTGGATTTCTACCTGATCAAAAAACAGCAGATCGACGTGGACGCGTTGTTCGATGACAGCCCGAGCGGGCGCTACTACTTCGACGGCGGTGTGAACTGGACGGCAGTCAAGGCGCTGGTGCCCGCGACGCTGGTGGGCGTCGCGATCACCTTTACCCCGGCGTTGCAGGGCATGGCCAACTTTGCCTGGTTTACCGGCTGCTTCCTGGGTGGGCTGTTTTTCCTGGTGTTGGCGCGGCGTGAACAGGGGCGTGTGCCTGCGCCGCTGGTTGCCGGTTGACCAGGATCGAGCCTGCCAACAGCAAGCCAGCGCCGGCCACCACCAATGCCGGTTGCAGCCCACCACTCAGGTGGCTGCTGACCGAGGCCAGCAACGGCCCGCTCAATTGGCCGATGGCGAAACTGGCGGTGAGCAGTCCGGTGCTGCGCTGGTAGCCGTGGGGCGCGACGTCCCGCAGGCGGGCCATCACCAACTGCATGCAAGCCAGGAATGGCCCGCCGCACAGCAACACCCCCAGTGCCAGGCCCCAGCCATTGCCCAGCAAGCAGGCAAACACCCCGGCCGCTTGCAGCCACAATGTGGTCATCAGCCAGCGGCGAGTGGTGTCTGGGTCCTTGCGGCGCAGGGTCGCCACCACTACGCCAATGGCGGCGGCCAGGCCGAAGCATGGCCAGAACAGATCGGCTTGCCACGCGCCCTTGAATTGCGCGCTGGCCATCTGCGACAAAAACGTTGCCGGGATGATGTAGCCAAGGCCATACAACACGTAGATCCAGCACAAATGCACGATGCTGCCGTTGCTGCCGGCTTCGACGTGCCCGGAGACGGGCGCGCCGCTGGCGGAGGGCTTGGGCAGGAAAGGCAAGATGGCCAGCAACATCACCAGGGCCACCACGCCATACACCAGCCACAAAGTGCCCGAGTTTTGCCCCATCAGGTTGGAGCCCAGCGCCAACAAACCGGTCAACAAGATCCCCAGCCCCGGCCCGGCAAAAACCAAGGCACCCAGGCGCGGACGCCCGGCGGCAATCGCCAGCGGCTGGCTCAGGCTGGTGATCATCACCAGGGCCCAGGCACTCGCGACACCGGTGCCAAAGCGCAGCAACAGGTGCGGCCAGAACCCATGGGCCCAGTACGACGCCAAGGTCAACAGCACGCACAGCCACAACCCGCCATGTAAACGCCCACGGACATGATGGTGGCTGCGCGCGAAGATCGAGTCCACCGCGCCGACGAAGTAGCCCAGGTAGTTGGCGGCGGCAATCAGGCCGGCGCCGGTCAGGTCGATCTGCCCTTCACTGAGCAGATGGGGCATTTGTGGGGTGAGGGCGAAACGGCCAATCCCCATCGCCATCATCAGGGCGACAAAGCTGGCGAGTAAGCGGACTAAAGGAGACATGATCAGTATTCCTGCGAGTAAACGAATACCCTCAGGCTAAAGTGGATTGACTTTCTGCAAAAATGAATAATAGTGAGTAACTTGTTCAGTTTTGGAGAAAGGTATGGAGTTCAGTCAATTGCGCATTTTCCAGGCGGTGGCGGAAGAGGGCTCCATCACGCGCGCGGCGGACCGCTTGCATCGGGTGCCGTCGAACCTGTCGACGCGCCTCAAGCAAATGGAGGAGCAGCTCGGCGTAGAGCTGTTCGTGCGTGAGCGCCAGCGCTTGCAGCTGTCACCGGCCGGCAAGGTGTTGCTGGACTACAGCACCCGACTGCTGGCCCTGCACGACGAAGCCCACGGCGCGGTGCAAGGCGGGCAACCGGCCGGCGATTTTGTGGTGGGCAGCATGTACAGCACAGCGGCGGTGCACTTGCCGAAACTGCTGGCGGGCTATCACAAGGCCTACCCGATGGTGAACCTTCAGGTGCAATCGGCACCCAGCGGAGAGCTGCTCGAAGGGTTGATCACCGGCCGGCTGGATGCGGCATTTGTGGACGGCCCCATCACCATCGCTTCCCTGGACGGTGTGCCTCTGTGCGAAGAACGCCTGGTGCTGATCTGCGAGGCCGACCATCCGCCGGTACAGGGGCCGCAGGATGTGGCGGGGCGTTCGGTGTTCACCTTCCGTCGCAGCTGCGCCTATCGCACCCGCCTGGAAACCTGGTTTTCCCATGAGCGGGTGGCCATGGGCCGGGCGATTGAGATTGAGTCTTATCAGGGCATGCTGGCGTGCGTGATCGCCGGGTCCGGGGTGGCGTTGATGTCCGAATCCATGCTGGAGAGCCTGCCAGGCAAAGACAGCGTGTCCGTTCATCCGTTGAAAGGGCCTTCTGCCACTGCGACCACCTGGCTGATGTGGCGAAAGGGTATGCTCGGCGCTAACCTCAACGCATGGATCGATCTGCAGCAAGCCAGCAAGACTGCGGTCCTGCACGACACGCGCGCCATTGCTTGAGCGATCCGTCAGGATTTTGATGAATTCAGTAATAGTTCGTTGTGGTTTCGTTCAAGCATTACGTAGGACTTAGGGCTACTATCACTGTAGGAAAAGGCGACAGAACTTGCGCCTACCAGCATTACCCTCAAAGGGGGCAACCATGAAAGAGAAAATTCAAAACTGGCTCCATGATCTGGGTGTTGCACTGGGCTTGATCGAGCCTCCGCTGCAACCCGTGCCGATTCGCACCGATGACGAGCAGCGTCGCCCACGTCGCAGGTAAGTCCTGGAAGCGCTCACGCGATCCAATCGCGCGGGCGCTGACACCTCGGGTCGTTCTTCAGGGCGTGTTCGGTTCCCTGTAATCAGGCTGTATTCGCCGTACATTTCGTAGTGTCCGCAACTGTCTGACGAGGCATGCCTCATTCTCAGAGCCTTCTTCTTATTTTGTCATCCGTAACCTTTTCCCGGTTCGTCCTTTTCTGAGTAAGCAAACGCAGGGAGCTTGTCAGTCAGGCTTTGGCGTTCAATTGTCAGAATTGGATTACTAGTCAGTCAGAAACGGCCGGCTTATTTAATTCTTAAGAGGCGCATAGGTTGAAACCCAAGCGCCCATTCGTGGCGCCCCAACGTTGTTGGGCTCCTCTTCTCAAGGGGTCAATAAACCAGAATTGTTGGAGACAAAGCTATGTTGCTCTCTTCAGTTCCTCCGGTCGCCGCGTCACTCATCACCACAATCGAAAGTGTTCTACATATTGCACCAGTGTCGAAAAGCTGGAAGGCCGACGCCCCCAGAAACGTCGTGTTTCTTCCCCCTGCATTGACCAAGCAGGCTCTGCTCATACAGCTCGGGCTCTTACGGCCAACTACGATCATCGTCGGCGACCAAGCCATCGATGCGGACCTCATCCATCAATGGCGTGCCTCTCACCCCTTTGGAGAACTCTGTTTGATCCGCAGAGGTACAAGTCTGGATAAGATACGACTGGACCTATGTGAATCTAATGGTATTCAAGTATTCAACACGTCCGGGGTGAACGCGCCGCATGTGGCTGCCTATCTCCTACGTTGGCTGACACTGGCGGATGGTTCCATCCCTCATGATGTGCGTGTACTGGGATACGGCAATGTGGGAAAGGAACTGATCAATTTGTTACTTGATCGAGATCCCGATGTTCGGATCAAGGTATTAGTCCGCCAGGATCGAGCACTGGACACTTTCGGGCATGCATCTCCCGATAGTCGAGTGTCATTTGTCGTGGACTGGTCCGAGATATTGGACGGCGCTTCTGCTGTCGCCCTGTGCTTATCCCTGAACGATGAGTCCACTCATCGCATTGATTCATCCCTCATCCGATCCCTGCACACACACGCTCGGCTGGTCTGCGTCGCCAAGCCGGATGTGTTGAGTGACGATGCTTTGCATGCCCTGGCAGCGGCTGAAGATATCCAGCTTGTAGTGGACTATGGGCCTGCGACATTGGAGGCGTTCCGCCTACGTACACAAACACTCGGCTGTGATGTCTCCACCTGGTACAGACCTGCCACGCTGACAACGCAAGCATCAACCAGCGAGTCCTGCCACTGCGACCTTGACTACGCTGTTTCAGTTCAGTTGAGCCTGATGGCTGTGCGCGGCCTGGTCAGGCGCAAACTTTCACACTCCTTGGCGATTCCTCCTCGGCCCGCAGGCGCTGGTGCAGCGCGTGTGTCGATCATTGGTCGAGGGATCAATGGCCTGTTCCAGGCGGTAATGCTCCGCCTGGCGAATTATCAAGTGACGATATATGGAGGCAACCAGAGGAGCGATGGCGCCAGTCACAAGCCTGTGAACATGCGCCACCTGTCTGCCACGGAGACGAGCGCAAAGCCACTGCATAACGATTATCTGCTTCCCGCCAATCAGCATTTGGCCGTTGAATGCAATCGTGCTGGCATTGAGTTGTTTGAAAAACTACTGGCTGATAATCCAGCGTTGGCGCGATTCGCTCGGGCTCGGATCGTACGTGCTTACAGGGACGGCGCCCTTGGAGTAGAGGCAGCGATAAGAGAGCAGTCCGATATCGAAAACAGGCCTTGGCCGAGTGGCAAATTGGGATGCGAACTCACAGAGATCAGTCAACGACAGTTTTTTGAGCGGTATGGAGTTCCAGGCATTGGTCGGGCTATTGAAGTGTCGGGCTACGATCTGGAGTTTGTCCATTTGAAGGATGAGATAGAGGCGCTTTTACTGAACGCCGGGGTTCAGTTCATGCCTGGGCATCTGAATCCGGACCAAATTGCTGAGTTAAGCAGACAACACTTTGTCGTGACTGCCATGGGAGTAGAGGAGTTTGAAGTCGTTTCGATCATTGGTTGGTTTTTCAAGCTGCGCGCTGCTGATAATGAAGGTGCTGGAATGCGCGGACTCAAGTTGCAGTACGATTTGCCAATCGGTGTCATGAATTGCCGTTTGGACGGGGACTGCATTCTCATTTCAGGTGGACAGGTTCCGCCCGATTCGACAGCAGAGCGCAAGGAGCAGATATTGGCGGCATGCCTGGCTGCTGTCTCTCGGCACTTTCCGAGGTCCTATCGCAAGGCAATCGAAAGTGGCGAACTGCAAGTTATCGAATGCGCCAGACCCGGCACCTCGGATGGGCTGTCGATAGTGCATTGGTCCGCCTACCACCGAATTGCAGCAGGAGGAACCTACGCCGGCGGCACCACACAGGGATTGCTATGGGCCTCCCTGGTCCAGGAAATCATCCAGGCAAATCAAGATCTTGCTGTTGAATGAAAAAAACGGGCACGACATCCGACGTCGCGCCCGCTGAAGAAACCGCTCTAAATCCAGTTGTATCTCAAACCGCGTTGGCCGCCACACCCGCTGGCCGGCGCGACAGCAAACTCACCACTACAAAACTCACCAGCCCGATCGCCAGGCTGTAGTAGATCGGCGTGTTTGCATCCAACCCGTCCTTGATCATGAACACCAGTGCCGTCACGAAGCCCAGGGTCATGGAGGTGATGGCGCCTGAGGTGGTGGCGCGTTTCCAGAAGATCGCGCCGATCAGCGGGATCAACATGCCGCCCACCAACAGGTTGTAGGCCAAGGTCAGTGCGCTGATCACATCGCTCACCACCAGGGCGATACCCAGCACGGCAATGCCGGTCAGCATCGTGAACAGGCGGTTGATGGCCAGGCTCGACTGTTTGCCGCCACGCAGGCGCGGCAGCAGGTCTTCGGTCAGGACGGTGGAGGCGGCGAGCAGGCCGGCGCTGGCGGTGGACATCATTGCCGCCAGTGCTGCGGCAATCACCAGGCCACGGATGCCGTCCGGCAGCGACACTTTCACGATAGCGGCAAAGGCGTTGTTGACGTTATCCAGGTCCGGGATCAGCACATGCGCGGCCATGCCGATCAATGCACAGGCCAGGCCATAGAGGATGCAGTAGAACCCGGCGAACGTGCCTGCGTACTTGGCGACCTTTTCGTCGCGGGCAGTGAACACCCGCTGCCAGATGTCCTGGCCGATCAGGATGCCGAAGAAGTAGATCATGAAGTAGGTGATGATCGTGTCCCAACCGATCGCGGTGAAGCTGAAACTCGACGCGGGCAGCTTGGCCACCAGTTCGTCCCAGCCGCCGACGCGGTACAGGCAGATCGGCAGCAGGATGAACATCAGGCCGACGGTCTTGATCACGAACTGCACGATGTCAGTGAGTGTCAGCGACCACATGCCGCCGATGGTCGAGTACACCACTACCACGCCACCGCCAAGCAGCACCGAGATCCAGAACGGCAGGCCGAACAGCACTTGCAGCACGGTGCCGATGGCCAGGATCGAGGTCACGCCGATCATCAGTGCGTAGGCCAGCATGATCACGGCGCTGGCCTGGCGGGCCATGGGGTTGTAGCGTTTTTCCAGCACCTGGGTCACGGTGAAGATCTTCAGCTTCAACAGCGGCTTGGCCAGGAACAGGTTCAGCGCAATGATGCCCATGCCCAGCGCGGCACACAGCCAGAAGCCGGAGATGCCGTGTACGTAGCCCAGGCGCACGGTGCCGACGGTGGACGCCCCGCCCAACACCGTGGCGGCCATGGTGCCCATGTACAACGACGGGCCCAGGTTGCGCCCGGCCACCAGGTAGTCTTCGTGGGTCTTGGCGCGGCGCATGCCGTAGTAGCCGAGCACGAGCATGCCGGCGGCGTAGATGAGTACGACGAATAAATCCAAAGCCATGACGGCGATTCTCCGATTATCTTTTTATTGTGATGAAGAGGCTTGCTGTGGTGAGGACGCTTGTTGTGGCGAGGGAGCTTGCTCCCGTTCGACAGCGAAGCTGGAGCCGGCTTTTTTGGGGCCGCTACGCAGCCCAGCGGGAGCAAGCTCCCTCGCCACAACGGCCGGCCCATAAACAGCCGCCGGTTCCGGGAACACACGAAGCAAGGTCAGGTACACCACCGAGGCCAGCCCCAGCGTCACCGGCAGGCTGATATCAATGCCATCCGCCAGATTGCCCAGCGGCCCGACAAACTGCCCCGGCAGGTTGACGAAGCACAGGCCCACCAGCGCACTCGGGATCCAGGCCCCCAGCCCGCGCCAGTTCCAGCCATGGCTGAACCAGTAGCGGCCGCCGGTTTCACCACGCGTGAACACCTGCAGGTCATCCGGGCAATAGAAGCCGCGACGCACGATCAGGCCGATGATCATCATCACCATCCACGGCGTGGTGCAGGTGATGATCAGCACGGCGAAGGTCGACACGCTTTGCACCAGGTTGGCGGCGAAACGTCCGATAAAGATGAAGGCAATCGACATCACCCCAATCAGCAACGTGGCCTTGACCCGCGACAGCAGGCGCGGGAATACGCTGGACATGTCCAACCCGGTGCCGTACAGCGACGTCGTGCCGGTGGACATGCCGCCGATCACCGCGATCAGGCACACCGGCAGGAAGAACCAGCTCGGCGCCACGGCCAGCAAACCGCCGACATAGTTGTTGGCCGCAATATAGTCCGGTGCCTTGATCGCCACGATGGTCGCGGTGGCCAGGCCGAACAGGAAGGGGATCAAGGTGGCGATTTGCGCCACGACCACTGCCAGCATGATGCGTATTTTCGGCGTCTCACGCGGGATGTAACGCGACCAGTCACCCAGGAACGCGCCGAACGAAATCGGATTGCTCATGGCCACCAGCGCGGCGCCGATAAAGGCCGCCCAGAAGCCGGTCTGGCCCAGGGCCACGGTGCCGGCGAAGTGGCTGTCGAAGGCCGGCGCAAACGCGAAGATCCCCAGCAGGAACAGCAGGCTCGCCGCCCATACCGCAATGCGATTGACCCACAGCATGAAGCGAAAGCCGTAGATGCACACGGTCAGTACCAGAATCGCGAACACGCCGTAGGCCAGGCCCAGGCTCAGGTCGGTTTCCGGCAAGCCAATCAGACGTTTCGCACCACCCACCAGCGCATCACCTGAACTCCACACCGACAATGAGAAGAAGGCAATCGCCGTCAGCAGCGATAGAAACGAGCCGACAATCCGCCCGTGCACGCCAAAGTGCGCACCGGAAGACACGGCGTTGTTGGTGCCATTGATCGGCCCGAACAGGCCCATGGGCGCCAGGATCAGCGCACCCACCAGCACGCCCAGCAGAATCGCCCAGACACCGGCCTGGAACGACAGGCCGAACAGCACGGGAAAAGAACCCAGCACGGCGGTGGCAAAGGTATTGGCGCCGCCGAAGATCAGTCGGAACAGATCCTTGGGGCCAGCGGTACGTTCGTGGTCCGGGATCTGCTCGACCCCGCTGGTTTCTATCTTGCGAATACTTTTATCGTTGTTTTTATTATTCATGATCTGCTCCGATCACATTGGCTAAGGGGGCGGCAGCCCTTCCGGCATAGCGGACAAATGTTCGTGACAGGCCAGCCACAGGCCTTGTTTTTGTTCTGTGCGAGATTCTTGCCGTTTGAAGACAATGGTCTCGCGTTCCTGGCTAAAAAATTGCTCCCCGTTCATGCGCAGCTCGGTGGCCACGTCATGCATGAAAATCGCCACGTCACCTTGCAGGCTGACAAAGGCGTTGCTCGAGGCGCAGGACAGCACCTCGAACCCCTCGTCCCGGCGCCAGCTGTCCCACAACGCCTGGTAGGCATCGCGACTGAGCAGTGGCTGGGGCAGGGTGTAGAACACGAAGCTGGCGTCCGCCGTGAACGCGCCGAAGTAGGCGGCGCGGTCATTGCGGGCGAAGGCCGCCACCAGGTCGGCGGCGGCTTGCTGTACTTTTTGGGCGCTCATCAGCGATGTGCCACGCCAGGCAGTACGCAGAGCATCTCGTACAGCAGGTTGGCACCCAGCAGCGAAGTGTTGCCGGTAGTGTCGTAGGGCGGCGAAACTTCTACCAGGTCGCAACCAATCAGGTCGAGACCCTGGCAGCCACGGATGATCTCGATGGCCTGGATGGTGGTCAGCCCGCCGATTTCCGGGGTGCCAGTGCCCGGCGCCCAGGCCGGGTCGATGCCGTCGATGTCAAAGCTCAGGTACACCGGACCGCCGCCGACTTTTTCACGCACTTCGGCCATCAAGGGCGCGAGGGAGTGGTGCCAGCATTCTTCGGCCTGGACCACGCGGAAGCCCTGTTTGCGGCTCCAGTTGAAGTCTTCGGCGGTGTAGCCCTGGGCGCGCAGGCCGATCTGCACCACGCGGTCGCAATCGAGCAAACCCTCTTCTACCGCGCGGCGGAAGGTGGTGCCGTGGGCGATTTTCTCGCCGAACATATGGTCGTTGACGTCAGCGTGGGCATCGATGTGCACCAGCCCGACCTTGCCGTGTTTCTTATGGATCGCCCGCAGGATCGGCAGGGTGATGGTGTGGTCACCGCCCAGGGTCATCGGGATCACGTCGTGTTCGAGGATCTCGTCGTAGGCTTCTTCGATGATGCGCACGGCGTCGAGCAGGTTGAAGGTGTTGATCGCCACGTCGCCGATGTCGGCCACCGACAGCGAATCGAACGGTGCGGCGCCGGTGGCCATGTTGTACGGGCGGATCATCACGGATTCGGCGCGGATTTCACGCGGCCCGAAGCGGGTGCCGGCGCGCAGCGATGTGCCGATGTCCAGCGGCACGCCGACAAAGGCGGCATCCAGGCCCTTGGCCGTTTGCAGGTGGGGAAGACGCATCATGGTGGCGATGCCGGCAAAGCGCGGCATTTCGTTGCCGCCCAGTGGTTGGTGGAAAATCTTGTCCACGGGAGTGCCTCATCGTTGTTTTGTTTGTTAAGGGCCGATTCTGCGAAATACGTGGAAACGAAAGAATCGGCAGGGGCAAATACTTAGTTCAGATTTTTCTAAACTAATGCGCACAGGTAGACTGCAACGACCCACACCCGGAGCCGACCATGGCCAACGCCTTGCCCGACCTGAAACTCCTGCGCATCTTCGTCAGCGTCGTGCGGCACCAGGGGTTCGCCAACGCCCAGCACGAACTCAACCTGTCCACCTCGGCCATCAGTACGTACATGAGCCAGCTGGAAGCGGCGTTGGGCCTGGTGCTGTGTCATCGCGGGCGGGGTGGTTTCAGCCTCACCAGCAAAGGCGAATTGTTTCATCAAGAGACCTTGCGTCTGCTGGGCGAGCTGGAAGGCTTCGAGCAATACGCCGCCGCGTTGAAGGGCGAATTGCGCGGCACGCTGAAGCTGGGTGTACTGGACTCCACGGTCAGCGACAAAGCGTTACCCTTCGCCGAAGTGATCGGCGCCTACAGCCTGGAACACCCGGCGGTGCACTTGCATCTGTCGGTGATGAGCCCTTATGAACTGCAACTGGGCGTGCAGGACAACCGCCTGGACTTGGCCATCGGCGCGTTTTCCAACCGCATGAGCGGGCTGATCTACATGCCGCTGTACCGCGAGCAGCACTGGTTGTATTGCAGCACGCGGCATCCTTTGTTCAATGAACGGCGCATTCCCGAGCAGGTGATCACGCAGCAACGCATGGTCGGTCGCGGCTACTGGAGCCAGGCCGAATTGGCAAGGCACGGCTTCAAACACAGCGCAGCCACCGTGGAGAGTATGGAGGCGCAGTTGATCTTGGTACTGTCCGGCGCCTACATCGGTTATTTGCCCGAACACTACGCCCAGGCCTGGGCCGACAAGGGCGATTTGCGCGTCTTGCTGCCGGCGACCTTCGGCTACCAGGCACCCTTCTCGATGATCATGCGTCGAGGTCGCAGCCGCGAACCGCTGATCCAGACCTTCCGCGACTTGCTCAAAGCCCAGCTCAACCAGGCCTGATAAATCATGTCCAGACCCCAATGTTCCCGTTGCCTCAGGCCTGTCGCCCACTGCCTGTGCGCGCTGATCCCCAACCTCGACAGCCGGACCCGCGTGTTGCTGTTGCAGCACCCGAGCGAGGTCAACCATGCGCTGAATACCGCACGGTTGGCGGCGTTGGGGTTGAACAATGCGCAGTTGGTAGTAGGGGAGGTGTTTGAAGACTTGCCGACGTTGTTGAACGTGCCCGGTTACCAGGCACGGCTGCTGTTTCCGGCTGACGACACCCAGCCACTTAAAGCCTATGCGCCAGAAGATCAACCGCTGTTGCTGGTGGTCCCTGACGGCACTTGGCGCAAGGCGCGCAAACTCTTGCACCTCAATCCGTTGTTGGCAGCGCTACCCAGGGTGGCATTGGCCGAAGGCGCAGTGTCCCGCTATCGGCTGCGCAAGGCACCTGGCCCCGGCGCGCTGTCGACAGTGGAAGCGATTGTGCAGGCGCTGGAGGTCTTGGAGTCGCCCGCTTCGTTCGAAGCCTTGCTCAAACCCTTCGATGCGTTGATCGATGGCCAGATTGCGGCGATGGGGCTTGATGTGTTCAACCGCAACCATGGCGAACGGTAAACATTCGGCGTCTTATTCCTTTAAGCCATAAGCACCGCACTTTGCGTGATATGGCCCGCCGGCCTTTCCCGGTATGATGTTCGCCCCCGCAGTCTGGATTGCGAATACGCCATGACCTTGCAGTACCCTACAATCGCCGATTGCGTCGGCAACACGCCCCTGGTCCGCTTGCAACGCATGGCGGGTGAAACCAGCAATACCCTGTTGCTCAAGCTCGAAGGGAACAATCCGGCCGGCTCCGTGAAGGACCGCCCGGCGTTGTCGATGATCACCCGCGCCGAGCTGCGCGGGCAGATCAAGCCCGGCGACACCCTGATCGAAGCCACCTCGGGTAACACCGGGATCGCCCTGGCCATGGCCGCCGCGATCAAGGGTTACAAGATGATCCTGATCATGCCCGACAACGGCAGCGCCGAACGCAAGGCGGCAATGACCGCCTACGGCGCCCAGCTGATCCTGGTCACCCAGGAAGAAGGCATGGAAGGTGCACGGGACCTGGCCGAGCGCATGGCCGCCGAAGGCCGTGGCCTGGTGCTGGACCAGTTCGCCAACGGCGACAACCCCGAGGCGCACTACACCACCACCGGCCCGGAAATCTGGCGCCAGACGGGGGGCACCATCACCCATTTCGTCAGCTCCATGGGCACCACCGGCACCATCATGGGCAACTCGCGCTACCTGAAGGAGCAGAACCCGGCGATCCAGATCGTCGGCCTGCAACCGATGGAAGGCTCGGCCATTCCCGGTATCCGCCGCTGGCCCGAAGAGTATCTGCCGAAGATCTACAATGCGACCCGCGTAGACCGCATCATCGACATGGCCCAGCGCGAAGCCGAAGACACCACCCGCCGCCTGGCCCGTGAAGAAGGTATCTTCTGCGGCGTGTCGTCCGGTGGCGCGGTGGCCGGCATGTTGCGTTTGTCTAAAGAAGTGGAAAACGCGGTGATCGTTGCGATCATCTGTGACCGAGGCGACCGCTACCTGTCGACCGGCATCTTCGACGAACCCAACTGATGGCCAAGCACGAGAGAGGCCTGCGCTTCCAACCGACGGGCGGCAGCCGGGCCCCGCAGATTCCTGTAGGCAAGAAACAGCGCCTGACCATCGAGCGCCTGGCCAACGACGGCCGTGGCATCGTGTTCTTTGAAGGCCGTACCTGGTTTGTGAACGGCGCGCTGGCCGGCGAAGAAGTCGAAGCGCGAGTGTTGGGCGCCCACGGCAAGATTGTCGAGGCGCGCACCGAGCGCGTGTTCAAGGCCAGCGAATTGCGCCGCCCGGCGCCGTGCGCCCATGTCGGTCGCTGCGGCGGTTGCAGCGTGCAGCACTTGCCCCATACCGAACAGCTTGCCCTGAAACAGCGCATGCTCGCCGAGCAACTGTCCCGCGTGGCGGGTGTCGAACCGCAAGAGTGGGCTGCGCCTTTGAGCGGTCCGGAATTCGGTTACCGTCGCCGCGCCCGCGTGGCCGTGCGCTGGGATGCCAAGGCCAAACAGCTGGAAGTGGGTTTTCGCGCCGTGGCCAGCCAGGACATTGTTGCCATCGACGATTGCCCGGTGCTGGTACAGGCCTTGCAACCGATCATGCAGCGCCTGCCGAACATGCTGCGTCGCCTGAGCAAACCGCAGGCCCTGGGGCACGTGGAGTTGTTCAGCGGTACGTCCATCGCCGTGTTGCTGCGGCACATGGCGCCGCTGTCGGAAGCGGACCTGCAGGTGTTGAAAGAATTTTGTGCCTTCCATGAAGCTCAATTGTGGCTGCATGGCGAGGGTCAACCTGAGCCGGTCGAAGTCGATTCGGTCTTGGGTTTTCGATTGGAACAGTGGGATCTGGAGCTGGCCTACCGACCTGGCGACTTTGTGCAGGTCAACGCCGGGGTCAACGAAGCGATGGTCGCGCAGGCCCTGGAATGGCTGGCGCCACAACCCGACGAACGGGTGCTGGACCTGTTTTGCGGCCTGGGCAACTTCGCCCTGCCACTGGCGCGCCAAGTGCGTGAAGTGGTGGCGGTGGAAGGCGTGCAGACCATGGTGGACCGCGCGGCCGTCAACGCCGACAGCAACGATTTGCATAATGCCCAGTTTTTTCAGGCCGATTTGTCCCAGCCTTTGACTGACGCGGAATGGGCCAAACAGGGCTTTTCTGCGGTACTCTTGGACCCACCCCGTGATGGTGCCCTGGAGGTTGTGCGCAAGCTCGCGACCCTGGGAGCCAAGCGTCTGGTTTATGTGTCCTGCAACCCGGCCACGCTGGCGCGGGACACGGTTGAGTTGGTCAAGCAAGGCTACCGGCTAAAACGTGCCGGGATCCTCGACATGTTTCCGCAAACCGCGCATGTCGAGGCCATGGCGTTATTTGAAGCGGGCTAGGATGCCCGTTTAATCCGACCGGCCTGTCGTCTCCAGGGCCTGTGATCTGCCAGGGAGCAGTAGAAGGTCGGCGATGAATTCTGGCGCATCGAAGGTGCGTCGTAGGGAAGGTAAGCAAGATGGTACAGGTGAGAGCACACCAGCCGATCAACACCGACGGCAGTATCAATCTCGAGGCATGGCTGGATCATGCCATCAGTGTCGACCCGGCACTGGACCGTGAAGCCTTGAAAGCAGCCTGCGAGTTCGCTCGCGAGTCTGAGCAGCAAGACAATGCGGCCAAGAACCTGTGGGCCGAAGGCACTTCGAGCTTTCGCACCGGGTTGGAAATCGCCGAGATCCTCGCCGATCTCAAGCTGGACCAGGATTCATTGATTGCCGCCGTTCTGTATCGCGGCGTGCGTGAAGGGCATATTCAGTTGCCCACCGTCAGCCAGCGTTTCGGCGCCGTGGTGGCCAAGTTGATCGACGGCGTGCTGCGTATGGCCGCGATCAGCGCCAGCCTCAGCCCACGTCAGTCCATGGTGCTGGGCACCCAGGGCCAGGTCGAGAACCTGCGCAAGATGCTGGTGGCGATGGTCGACGACGTGCGTGTCGCCCTGATCAAGCTGGCCGAGCGCACCTGCGCGATCCGTGCGGTGAAGACCGCCGACGACGAAAAACGTAACCGCGTCGCCCGCGAAGTCTTCGATATCTATGCGCCGCTGGCCCACCGCCTGGGTATCGGCCATATCAAGTGGGAGCTGGAGGACTTGTCCTTCCGCTACCTCGAACCCGATCAATACAAACAGATTGCCACGCTGCTGCACGAGCGGCGGCTGGACCGTGAGCGCTTCATCGCCGACGTGATGAACCAGTTGCGTTCCGAGTTGCAGGCTACCGGCGTCGAAGCCGACATCAGCGGCCGCGCCAAGCACATCTATTCCATCTGGCGCAAAATGCAGCGCAAGGGCCTGGCGTTCAGTCAGATCTATGACGTGCGTGCGGTGCGCGTGCTGGTGCCGGAAATGCGCGACTGCTACACCGCGCTCGGCATCGTCCACACGCTGTGGCGGCACATTCCCAAGGAGTTTGACGACTACATCGCCAACCCCAAGGAGAACGGCTATCGCTCGCTGCACACCGCGGTGATCGGCCCCGAGGGCAAGGTGCTGGAAGTGCAGATCCGAACCCACGCCATGCACGAAGAGGCCGAGCTGGGCGTGTGTGCGCACTGGCGCTACAAGGGCACCGACGTCAAGGCCGGTTCCAACCAGTACGAAGAGAAAATCTCCTGGCTGCGCCAAGTGCTGGAATGGCACGAAGAGCTCGGCGACATCGGCGGCCTGGCCGAACAGCTGCGCGTGGATATCGAGCCGGACCGGGTCTACATCTTCACCCCGGACGGCCACGCCATCGATTTGCCCAAGGGCGCCACGCCGCTGGACTTCGCCTACCGCGTGCACACCGAGATCGGCCACAACTGCCGGGGCGCCAAGATCAATGGGCGCATCGTGCCGCTCAACTACAGCCTGCAGACCGGTGAACAGGTCGAGATCATCACCAGCAAGCACGGCACACCGAGCCGCGACTGGCTGAACCCGAACCTGGGCTACATCACCACGTCGCGGGCACGGGCGAAGATCGTCCACTGGTTCAAATTGCAGGCGCGCGACCAGAACGTCGCCGCCGGTAAAACCTTGCTTGAGCGCGAACTGGGGCGCCTCGGTCTGCCTCAGGTGGACTTCGACAAGTTGGCCGAAAAAGCCAACATGAAGATTGCCGAAGACATGTTCGCCGCCCTCGGTGCTGGCGATTTGCGCCTGGCCCAACTAGTCAACCTGGCGCAACAACTGGTCGAGCCGGAACGCGGCAGCGAACAGCTAGAACTGATCCCACGCAAGGCCACCGGCTACAAGCCCGGCAAACGCGGCGATATCCAGATCCAGGGCGTGGGCAACCTGATGACCCAAATCGCCGGCTGCTGCCAGCCGTTGCCGGGTGACGCCATCGTCGGCTATATCACCCAGGGCCGTGGCGTGAGCATTCACCGCCAGGACTGCGCCTCGGTGCTGCAACTGGGCGGGCGTGAGCCGGAGCGGATCATCCAGGTCAGCTGGGGCCCGGTGCCGGTGCTCACCTACCCGGTGGACATCATTATTCGTGCATACGACCGTTCCGGCTTGCTGCGGGATGTGTCGCAAGTATTGCTCAATGAGCGGATCAACGTGCTGGCGGTCAACACCCGCTCGAACAAAGAGGACAACACTGCGTTGATGTCCCTGACCATCGAGATTCCGGGGCTGGACGCACTGGGGCGGTTGCTGGGGCGGATTTCCCAGTTGCCGAATATCATCGAGACGCGGCGTAACCGTACACCATGATGTATTCGCTTGAAGACCTGCTGCACCTGATGAACCGCCTGCGGGACCCGCAATACGGGTGCCCGTGGGACATCAAGCAAACCTACGCGACCATCGTCCCGCACACCCTGGAAGAAGCCTACGAAGTGGCCGACGCCATCGAGCGCGGCGACTTCGATCACCTGCAAGGCGAGTTGGGCGACCTGTTGTTCCAGGTGGTGTATTACAGCCAACTGGCGCGGGAAGAAGGGCGCTTCGAATTCGCCGGGGTGATCGACAGCATCACGCGCAAGCTGATCCGTCGTCATCCCCACGTGTTCCCCACGGGCGATCTGTATGCACCGCTGGATATCCCGCAGCTCAGTGAAGAGCAGGTCAAGGAACGCTGGGAACAGATCAAGGCCGAGGAGCGTGCGGAAAAATCCGACGCGCCGGAGCAACTCTCCCTACTGGATGACGTGCCCACGGCGCTGCCGTCCCTGTCCCGCGCCGCCAAATTGCAGAAGCGCGCCAGCCAGGTCGGCTTCGACTGGCCGTCGGCCCTGCCGGTGGTGGATAACGTGCGCGAAGAGCTGGATGAAGTGCTCGAAGCCATGGCCGACAACGATTCTGCGGCGATTGCCGATGAGGTCGGTGACCTGTTGTTCGCGGCGGTCAACCTGGCCCGTCACCTCAAGGTCGACCCGGAAACCGCGCTGCGTGGCGCCAATGCCAAGTTCGAACGACGCTTCCGATTTATCGAACAGGCATTGCGCGATACGCACCAATCCATAGAAGATTGCACCCTCGAAACGATGGACGCCCTGTGGGGCGAAGCCAAACGTCAGGAAAAGAATGTGTCCAGCTGCGGTTGAGCAGTTGCCTAAGTGAGTAAGCACCATGAGCCTTTCCCTTCGCGACCAGTTGCTCAAAGCAGGTCTGGTCAACCAAAAGCAGGCCAAGCAGGTCGGCAAAGAGAAACAGAAGCAGCAGCGCCTGGTCCACAAAGGCCAGATCGAGGCGGATGACACCCAGGCCCGCCTGGCGGCCGAGGCGCACGCCGAGAAGGTCAAGCGCGACCAGGAGCTGAACCGCCAGCAGCAGGAAAAAGCCGAGGCCAAGGCCCGTACCGCCCAGGTCAAGCAACTGATCGAGACGTCGCGCCTGCCCAAGCTGACCACCGAGGACTACTACAACTTCGTGGATGACAAGAAGGTCAAGCGCCTGTCGGTCAACACGCTGATGCGCAACAAGCTGAGCAACGGCTCCCTGGCTATCGTGCATCACGGCGGCAGCTACGAGGTAATCCCGCGCGAAGCGGCGCTGAAGATCCAGGAGCGAGCACCGGAGCGTATCGTGCAGCTCAATATCCTGACGGAAAGCCAGGTGCCGGACGAGGATGACCCGTACGCGGCGTACCAGATCCCGGATGATCTGATGTGGTAAGGCTGTAGAAACAACATTGTGGCGAGCGAGCTTGCTCGCGTTGGGCTGCGAAGCGGCCCCATAAATGCAAAACCCGCTCAAGAGGCGGGTTTTGTGTTTTCAGGTATCCAGGCTGCGTGGGCCTTGTACCTGAGCCTTGCGAATACTCAGGAGCTTTCTGCCTGACGTTTCATCTCAAGCGACTCAAGCTCGTTTTTATAATTATGAGCGTCGCTCTCGTTGTGAAACATGCCGACCAACAGGTCTTGTTGGTGTACATCCCAGATGTGAATCCCATGGCCCAGTGCTTCGTGGGACATATGTTCGTCGTCGCGTTCAGTTACTTTTACAGTCATCTGCTTGCTCCAATCTCTGGTGGATCTGCGGCAAGTCGTCGCAGGCCTTTGTTATATGATTTGTTAGCTTGCTAAGTAAACCGACTTTTCGCGCAACAATTCATTGCAGCAAATGCAACAGTGCTGCAGGCCGCGTAAACCGAGACATTGCGCCGCAGAGCGCTGAGTTTTATGACAAAAGTTTCATGTTGGCGTAAGGCTTCAGCCGCGTATTGACTGGACCGCCGCTATCGCAGGCAAGCCAGCTCCCACATTTTGAAATGCATTCCAAATGTGGGAGCTGGCTTGCCTGCGATAGCGGTAGACGCTTCAACACAAAACCTCCAGACGAAAAAAAGCCCCGCATTCGCGAGGCTCTTTGTTCCCGCTACCGATCAGCTACCTTTGACAGCCTTACCGTCAACAGTACCGTCCTGCAGCATGATGTTGTATTCCTTGCCGTCGGTTTCCACCTGACGCAAGGCAACCAGGATGCCGCCCTGGTCCTTGGCAAACCACATCTGGGTGATGCGCTTGCTCTGAGTCGGGTCACGCACGCGCTCGACCTTGATCGCGTCGATGGAGCCTACCTTGGTCTGGACCTTTTCCGGGCCGATCACGCGGAAGTCGTAGGTGTCGACGTCAGTGCCTTCCACCACGTTGTAGCTCATGCTCTTCTTGCCGGCCGCCACATCGCGCTGCAGGGCCAACTGGTAGGTCGACTTGTCGAGCATGCCGCTTTGCAGGGGCACGTTGACCGCGTCCTTGTTTTCAAAGCCGGTGACTTTCTTGGCGGTCTGGTCGAAGTCCAGGTTGATCTTCTTCGCCTTGCCCAGGCCACCGCGCTCGAAGGTGTAGCTCTTCGGTTGCAGGGTGTCCTTGTCGAATTGGATCACGCTGGTTTCGGTGAGGCTGGCGATCATCATGGAAGCCTTGAAATTTAAGGTCCAGGTGCCGTCGCCATTCTTGGCCAGGCTGCGTTCAGCCGAACCACTCATGGGCAGCTGTTTCCAGTCGGCGGTGTAGCTTACGGAGAAAGGGTGAAGGTCTGCTGCTTGCACGGCTGGCAAGGCGAACAGCGCAAAAGCGAAGAGCAAGGCGCGACGCATAAAATCTCCTAGGTTCGAATCAAGTGGCCGCTGGCCGCGAGTAACTGACCGTCCAATAATGCACCCTGGTCACCAAGAATCAACCGCCCCTCGGCAAACCAGCGAACCGCCAGCGGGTAAATCCTGTGTTCCTGGGTGTGAACCCGTTGCGCAAGCGTCTGCGCCGAGTCGTCAGACTCTACCGGAACCACTGCCTGTACGACCAGAGGCCCGCCATCGAGTTCCTCGGTGACAAAGTGCACGCTGCAGCCATGCTCGCTGTCGCCGGCATCGAGGGCACGCTGGTGCGTGTGCATGCCCTTGTATTTGGGCAGCAGGGAAGGGTGGATATTGAGCAGGCGCCCTTCGTAATGTCGCACGAAATCAGCGCTGAGGATGCGCATGAAGCCGGCGAGTACAACGAGTTTGGGGTTGAAGGCGTCGATCAGTTCGATCAAGGCGCTGTCGAAGGCCTCGCGACCTTCGAAAGCCTTGTGATCCAGCGAGCGGGTATCGATACCCGCATCCCTGGCGCGTTGCAGGCCGTAGGCGTCGCTGCGGTTGGAGATCACCGCAGCGATACGCACCGGGCTGTCGCCGGTGCGCGTGCTGTCGATCAGGGCCTGCAAGTTACTGCCGGTGCCGGAGAGCAGCACCACGACATCACAGGTCTGAGGCATCAGTGAGCCTTGAGGTTCTTCAGTTCGACCTGGGCTGCGCCTTCTGGAGCAGTGGCGATCTGGCCGATGACCCAAGGCTGCTCGCCGGCTTCACGCAGTACGTTCAGCGCGGTTTCAACGTGCTCTTGCGCCACGCAGATGACCATGCCCACGCCGCAGTTCAGCACGCGGTGCATCTCGGTTTCGTCGACGTTGCCTTTCTCTTGCAGCCAGTCGAATACCGCAGGGCGCTGCCAGCTGGCCACGTCGACGATGGCCTGGGCGCCTTTTGGCAGGACGCGCGGGATGTTGTCCAGCAGGCCGCCACCGGTGATGTGGGCCATGGCCTTGACGGCGCCAGTGTCCTTGATCAGCTTGAGCAGAGGCTTGACGTAGATGCGGGTCGGGGCCATCAGCAGATCGGTCAGCGGCTTGCCATCGAGTTGGGTGTTCTCGATCTCGGCGCCGGACACTTCGATGATCTTGCGGATCAGCGAGTAACCGTTGGAGTGCGGGCCGGAGGATGGCAGGGCCAAGAGGGCGTCACCGGCGGCAACCTTGGAGCCGTCGATGATTTCGGCTTTTTCTACGACGCCGACGCAGAAGCCGGCCAGGTCGTAGTCTTCGCCTTCGTACATGCCTGGCATTTCAGCGGTTTCGCCGCCGACCAGGGAGCAACCCGACAGTTCGCAGCCAGCGCCGATACCGGTGACCACTTGTGCAGCGGTGTCCACGTTCAGCTTGCCGGTGGCGTAGTAGTCCAGGAAGAACAGCGGCTCGGCGCCGCACACCACCAGGTCGTTGACGCACATGGCAACCAGGTCGATGCCGATGGTGTCGTGCTTGTTCAGGTTCAGTGCCAGGCGCAGCTTGGTGCCCACACCGTCGGTGCCGGAAACCAGTACAGGCTGCTTGTAGCCGGCCGGGATTTCGCAGAGGGCGCCAAAACCGCCCAGGCCGCCCATGACTTCGGGGCGCGCAGTGCGCTTGGCGACGCTCTTGATGCGTTCGACCAATGCTTCACCGGCGTCGATGTCTACACCGGCGTCCTTGTAGCTCAGGGAGGGTTGCTTGCTCATGATCCAGGCCTTTAGGGGGGATTCAGGGGTAACGACCGAGCGGGCGGGGGCTTTTATAAAGGCCACGCCGTTGACGGTCTGCGAAGGCGCGCGATTTTATCAGGCTTGAGGGGCAGCGGCCATCCTCGGGCCGACGGGCAGGGGCATATGGTGTTAAAAAAATGCTAATCGGGTCTGCTTTGGCGCGTATTAAGGTATAGCCTTTACGGCGCTAGCGTTGTGACAGTACGAAAACTTACCAAGACCCTGTGAATGTTTTACCGGTCGCCGTGGTCACAGCCTTGGCAAACCGAGTTCACGCGGTCTGTTCCAGCCGCTAAATTTGTCGTTCGGGAATCTTCCATGCGTCTGTGTAAATTCTTCTTTGTAGGCTTCTTGTCGTTGGTCAGCCTGGCGAGTCATGCCGAAACCCTCAATGGCCTTTATCAAGTACTCGAACCCGTCAGCAGCCAGTCGCCCCAAGAGCGTGACCAGGCGACCCAGCGCGCCGTGCAGACCCTGGTGATTCGCCTGACCGGCGACGCCAAGGCTGCCGATGGCCCGGGCCTGGCGGCCGTTCGTAAAGATCCGCAACAAATCATCAGCCAATATGGCTACGACGCCGGCCCGCCGGAAAGCCTGCAAGTGGATTTCGACCCGGTGAGCACTGATCGCGTCTTGCGTGAAGCTGGCTTGTCGATCTGGGGCAGCAATCGGCCGTCGATCCTTGGTTGGTGGCTGAACGACTCCACCGAAGGCAGCAGCCTGGTGGGCGATGGCCAGACCGTCGCCCAGGCGTTGCGCCGTGCCGCGCAACACCGGGGCTTGCCGCTGCGCTTGCCCCTGGGTGACCTGGATGAGCAGGTGGTCGCCACCGCACCGAACCTGGAAAGTGCTGACGCCACACCGCTGCGCGCCGCCTCCGAGCGTTATGGCGCCGACGCCTTGCTGGCCGTGCATGCGCGCCAGGAAGGCAGCCAATGGCAAGCCAAATGGCGTTTGTGGCTGGGCGACAAGAGCGAGCAGGGCACCGCGCAAGGGGCCGACACCGGCGCTGTGGCCGACGCGGTGATGCTGGCGGTCAGCCAAAAGCTCGCGCCACGCTTTGCGGTCAAACCCGGCGTGAGCACCGAACAACTGCTGGAAGTACAGGGCATGACCCTGGAGCGTTACGCCGCACTCGGTCATCTGCTTGAACCTTTTGGCGCTCAGCCACAACTCGTGGACGGCAATCGCATCGTGTACCGCGTCAATGGCAGTGCCGATCAATTACGTACCCAGTTGAGCCTGGCCAAGTTGCAGGAGGTTCCTGCGGGTGAAGCGCCGGTTCAGCAACCCGTAGTGGATGGCACGCAGCCAGCGGTCGCGCCCGAGCCTCAGGCGCAACTGCGTTTTCGTTGGTAGCAGTTTTCTTCTTTATATAGGTGGAGTGGTTTATGGCGGATACGCGTCGTTGGGTGTGGCTTGGCGGGATTGTCCTGCTGTGCGTTTTTGTGTTCCTGCTGCATTCGATCCTGACGCCGTTCCTGGTCGCGTTGCTGCTGGCCTATCTGTTCGATCCGGTGGTGGATCGCCTGGAGAAGGCCGGGTTGTCGCGCACCTGGGGCGTGGTGGCGGTATTCGCCCTGTTTACCCTGATCATCACGGCGCTGGTGCTGGTGCTGGTGCCGATGCTGGCCAAGCAACTGTTCCGCCTGTATGAGCTGGCGCCGCAGATGCTCGACTGGCTGCAACACACGGCGATGCCGTGGGCCCAGGCCAAGTTGGGGTTGGCGGATGGTTTCTGGAAGTTCGACAAGGTCAAGGCGGCTATCAGCGAGCATATGGGCCAGACCACCGATATCGTCGGTGTGGTCCTCAGCCAGGCGACGGCCTCCAGCCTGGCGTTGATTGGCTGGTTGACCAACCTGGTGCTGATCCCGGTGGTGGCGTTCTACCTGCTGCGCGACTGGGACATCATGATGGCCAAGATTCGCAGCCTGCTGCCGCGCAATCGCGAAGAGCGCATTGTCTCTCTGGCCGAGGAGTGTCATGAAGTGCTTGGCGCCTTTGTGCGCGGCCAATTGCTGGTGATGTTGGCACTGGGGATTATCTACGCCGCTGGCCTGATGGCCATCGGCCTGGAACTGGGCCTGTTGATCGGCCTGATCGCCGGTCTTGCCGCCATCGTGCCTTATATGGGCTTTGTGATTGGTATCGGCGCGGCGTTGGTGGCGGGGTTGTTCCAGTTTGGCGGTGACCTGTACCCGATGCTGGGGATCGTGGCGGTGTTTATGGTCGGCCAGGCGTTGGAAGGCATGGTGCTGACGCCGTTGCTGGTGGGTGATCGGATCGGCTTGCACCCTGTGGCGGTGATCTTTGCGATCCTGGCGGGCGGTGAGTTGTTCGGCTTCACTGGCATTCTGCTCGCGCTGCCGGTGGCGGCGGTGATCATGGTGCTGGTGCGCCATGTACACGATTTGTATAAGGATTCGGAGGTGTACACGGGGGTTGAAGACCCCGATCTGTAATCACTCTGCCACAAACCCGGCCCAGGTCGGGTTTGTTGTTTCTGGAGCCGGTGCGTCAAACAATCTGCGTAAATCCAACAAGTTAACGCAAACCTTTGATTTTGCTTGGGGTCTGTTGCATTGTGCGCCCGGCGTCACGGGTATAAACTTTGCAAACTTTACACAGAGGCCACTAACGGTTCGTTTGGAGCCGTTCAGTCAGCATGAAACCGATTCAGCTGCCCTTGGGTGTGCGTCTGCGTGACGACGCCACCTTTATCAACTACTACCCAGGCGCCAATGCCGCTGCACTCGGCTATGTCGAGCGGCTCTGCGAAGCCGACGCCGGGTGGACCGAAAGCCTGATCTATCTGTGGGGCAAGCACGGCGTAGGGCGTACCCACCTGTTGCAGGCCGCGTGCCTGCGGTTCGAGCAGATGGGCGAGCCGGCGGTTTACCTGCCCCTGGCGGAGTTGATGGATCGCGGTATCGGTATCTTCGACCATCTTGAGCAGTACGAGCTGGTGTGCCTGGACGATCTGCAAGCCATCGCCGGCAAGGCGGAGTGGGAAGAGGCGCTGTTCCATCTGTTCAACCGCTTGCGTGACAGCGGTCGGCGCCTGCTGATTGCCGCGTCCACCTCGCCACGTGAGTTACCGATCAAGCTGGCCGACCTCAAGTCGCGCATGACCCTGGCGCTGATCTTCCAGATGCGCCCACTCTCCGATGAAGACAAATTGCGTGCCTTGCAATTGCGTGCATCCCGTCGCGGCCTGCACCTCACCGACGAAGTGGGGCATTTCATCCTCACCCGCGGCACGCGCAGCATGAGCGCGTTGTTCGATCTGCTTGAACAGCTCGACCAAGCCTCCTTGCAGGCCCAGCGCAAGCTGACCATTCCCTTCTTGAAAGAAACCCTCGGCTGGTAGCCGGCCCGCTGTTTTCGCGGCTTTCGGCAAATTCCAGGCGCCAGAAAACCTGCGTTTGAGCCGGTTTGGCTACGCAAAAGGCAGATATAGGGTGTTAAGGGCTTAGATGTCATAGTCCAAACAAGAAGTCACATAGATCACGATTGAATTTGCAAATCGATGTGATAGAGGGCATAGTCTCGTCTTCTTTACATATCAGCCACGGTCGTGCCCATGCTAAATCGCTTCGCACCCCTCGTGCCCCTCGCACTCGTTACCCTGTTGTTTGGTTGCGCCTCCCACCCTCAACAGGTGGCAGAACAGCAAAAACCACAGATTCAAAATCAGGCAAAATTCGTTGCTGCACAGTCTGCTTCTGTTTATGAAGAAGAGCTGGCAACGGAAAAAGAACTGGCCAATTTCAATGGCAGCAAGCCTTACCAGCTGCCCGTTCTGGCCGACAGCATCCTCGAACGCGGCATGTCCCTGATCGGTACCCGTTACCGTTTCGGTGGCACCTCTGAAGCCGGTTTCGACTGCAGCGGTTTCATCGGCTACCTGTTTCGCGAAGAAGCTGGCATGAACCTGCCACGCTCCACCCGCGAAATGATCAACGTGGATGCACCGTTGGTCGCGCGCAACAACCTCAAGCCCGGTGATCTGCTTTTCTTCAGTACAGCGGGTCGTGGCCGTGTAAGTCATGCCGGTATCTACCTGGGCGATAACCAGTTTATCCACTCCAGCAGCCGTCGCAGTGGCGGTGTCCGGGTCGATAACCTGGGTGACAGCTACTGGAGCAAAACCTTCATCGAAGCCAAGCGCGCACTCGCCATGGCCCCGACGACGGTAACCGCTAGCAAGTAAACTTAAAGTGATACTTGAAGTTTGACGTGTAAGCGCTAGAATCCCTGGACATTGTTGTAATCCGTTCGCGCGAGCTTTGCTTGCGCGTTCTGGTTTTCAGCGTTCGGCAGCGAAAGCCGCATCCAGACCAGGATTGTTCTGCCCATGTCGACCTCGGCCCGCCTGATCCTTATTCTTTGCGCCGCGCTGCTCAGCGCCTGCGCAAGCCGCCCGCCGCCCGCGCCTGTGGCCGTCAAGCCCAAGCCGGTGTTCAACTACTCCACCCAGAATTTCTCGCCTGCGGCCGAAGATGTGCTCTTCCGCGCGCTGGGCCTGGTCGGCACGCCTTATCGTTGGGGCGGCAACACACCGGACTCCGGGTTTGATTGCAGCGGCCTGATCGGGTTTGTCTTCCGCGATGCTGCCGGCATCTCCCTGCCGCGCACCACCCGCGAACTGATCGTGATGCGCGCCCAGGATGTCAGCGAGCAGAATCTGCAGACCGGCGACTTGTTGTTCTTCGCTACAGGCGGCGGTTCACAGGTCAGCCACGCCGGGATCTACGTCGGTGAAGGCCGCTTTGTGCATGCACCGCAAACCGGCGGTACGGTGAAGCTCGACACCTTGTCCAAGGCGTATTGGCAGAATGCCTACCTGAGTGCCAAGCGCGTGTTGCCGGGAAATCTGGCGCGTAATCCCTGAATTGGCAAAGAGCCACTTGTGGGAGCGGGCTTGCTCGCGAATGCGGTCTGTCAGTTTGCTAATGTGCTGACTGACACACCGCATTCGCGAGCAAGCCCGCTCCCACATTGGTTTTGTGGTGGGTTTAATTGACGCTCCACCCCCAACCCACTAACCTTCGCCGCTTGTTCCAGGTGCTCTGTGACCCATGGGTCGACCGAGTGAAACAGGGAAGCCGGTGAGTGAGCGCACTTGTACACAGTGCCGCCGCGATTCCGGCGCTGCCCCCGCAACGGTAAATGAGTCAAGACGCTGCCTTTTGCCACTGTATCGCTCGCGATATGGGAAGGCGCAGCGTCGGTCTGCGCCTCTATAAGGCGCGCGCCACTCATGAGCCCGGAGACCGGCCTGCAACATCCAACAGCATCACGGTGGGCGATGCTTGGCTGTCTGTTTTTTCTTTTTCCTGCCCGCCGTTTTTGTCCAGCCCCAACGGAGAGCTGCCATGACCGATTCCCCCGACCGCGACGAACGCCATCTGGCGCGCATGCTGCGCAAAAAAGCCGTGATCGATGAACGCATCGCCAATTCCCCCAACGAGTGCGGCCTGCTGCTGGTGCTGACCGGCAACGGCAAAGGCAAGAGCAGCTCCGCGTTCGGCATGCTGGCCCGGGCCATGGGCCACGGCATGCAGTGCGGTGTGGTGCAGTTCATCAAGGGGCGCAACAGTACGGGTGAAGAGTTGTTCTTCCGCCGTTTCCCCGAGCAAGTGCGTTTCCACGTCATGGGCGAAGGCTTCACCTGGGAAACCCAGGACCGCCAGCGCGACATCGCCGCTGCCGAAGCCGCCTGGGCGGTTTCCCGCGAGTTGCTGCAGGACCCGTCCATCGGCCTGGTCGTACTGGATGAGCTGAACATCGCCCTCAAGCATGGCTACCTCGACCTGGACCAGGTGCTCAGCGACCTGCAAGCCCGCCCGCCGATGCAACACGTGGTGGTTACCGGCCGTGGCGCCAAGCCTGAACTGATCGAAATGGGCGACACCGTCACCGAAATGGGCATGCTCAAGCACGCGTTCCAGGCCGGTATCAAGGCACAGAAGGGCGTCGAACTTTG
Source organism: Pseudomonas sp. DWP3-1-3b3 (assembly GCF_049896305.1). Lineage (NCBI taxonomy): Bacteria > Pseudomonadati > Pseudomonadota > Gammaproteobacteria > Pseudomonadales > Pseudomonadaceae > Pseudomonas > Pseudomonas sp. DWP3-1-3b3. The sequence goes on from NZ_JAFCUA010000003.1 coordinate 241,050, forward strand.
AATCAGCCCCGTCATTGCCCGGCCGTCTTGATCGCCGCACCGGCGTCCGGCCAGGGCAAAACCACCGTCACCGCCGCATTGGCCCGCTTGCACCGCAACCTGGGGCGCAAGGTGCGCGTGTTCAAATGCGGCCCGGACTTCCTCGACCCGATGATCCACGAACGCGCCAGCGGTGCGCCGGTGTATCAATTGGACATGTGGATGGTGGGCGAGCAGGAAAGTCGCCGCTTGCTGTGGGAGGCGGCGGGGGAGGCGGACCTGATCTTGATCGAAGGCGTGATGGGTCTGTTCGACGGCACGCCGTCCAGCGCCGACCTGGCGCGACACTTTGGTGTGCCGGTGCTTGGCGTGATCGACGGCACCGCCATGGCCCAGACCTTTGGCGCGTTGGCCCTGGGCCTGGCGCGTTATCAGCCGGACTTGCCGTTCGCTGGCGTGCTGGCTAACCGCGTCGGCACCCTGCGCCATGCGCAATTGCTTGAAGGCAGCCTCACCGAAGGCCTGCGTTGGTACGGCGCATTATCTCGCGAGACCGGTATCGAGCTGCCTAGCCGTCACCTGGGTTTGGTGCAGGCGAGCGAACTGAATGACCTCGATGTACGTCTCGATGCAGCCGCCCAAGCGCTGGGTAGCAGTTGCGAAGTCGCCTTGCCGCCGCCGGTCACCTTTGCCGCGCCTGAAGTGATCGACGCCGAGCCACTGCTTAACGGCGTGCGCATCGCCGTGGCCCGCGACGAAGCCTTCGCGTTCACCTACGGCGCCAGCCTTGACCTGTTGCGGGCAATGGGCGCTGAGCTGAAGTTCTTCTCGCCGATCCACGATCGCCAATTGCCGGACGCCGACAGTCTCTACCTGCCCGGTGGTTACCCGGAACTGCACCACCAGGCGCTGTCGCAAAATACCCCGATGCTCGACGCCATCCGTGCTCATCATGCCGCCGGCAAACCGCTGCTCGCCGAATGCGGCGGCATGCTCTACCTGCTGGACTCGCTGACCGATGTCGACGGCACTCGCGCCGAACTGGTCGGCCTGCTGCAAGGCGATGCGGTGATGCAGAAGAAACTCGCGGCCCTGGCGCTGCAAAATGTCGAACTGCCCGAAGGCACACTGCGCGGCCATACCTATCACCACTCGCTGACCACCACCGAATGGCAGCCGATTGCCCGTGGCCTGAGCCCCAATGGTGGACGCGGTGCCGAGGCGGTTTATCGGCAGGGGCGGATGACGGCGTCCTACGTACACTTCTATTTCCCCTCGAATCCCCAGGCGGTGGCCGCATTGTTCGCGCCCGATCCAGCACTATGAGCGACAACGCCTTCCCCCAGGCCGACCGCGACGCCGTCTACCGTGCCATCGCCGAACGCCGTGACATGCGCCATTTCAGCGGCGGCACCGTCGCCCCCGAATTGCTTCATCGCCTGCTCCAGGCCGCGCACCAGGCACCCAGTGTCGGCCTGATGCAGCCCTGGCGTTTTATCCGCATCAGCGACCGTCAGTTGCGTGGTCAGATTCAACAGTTGGTGGAAGAAGAGCGTGTACGCACCGCCGAAGCCCTGGGCGAGCGTTCCGACGAGTTCATGAAGCTCAAGGTCGAAGGCATTCACGACTGCGCCGAAGTGCTGGTGGCGGCGTTGATGGATGATCGCGAGCGGCACATCTTTGGCCGCCGTACCTTGCCGGAGATGGACATGGCCTCGCTGTCCTGCGCGATCCAGAACCTGTGGCTGGCCGCCCGCGTCGAAGGCCTGGGCATGGGCTGGGTCTCGCTGTTCGAGCCCCAGGCCCTGGCCGATCTGTTGGGTTTACCGCTCGGCGCGAAACCCTTGGCGGTGCTGTGCCTGGGGCCGGTGGCCGAGTTTTACCCGGCACCGATGTTGCAACTCGAGGGCTGGACCGAGCCTCGGCCGCTGAGTGACATGTTGTATGAGAATGGGTGGGGAGTGAGTCAATGAGTGTGGCCTTGCTGTGTGTCGCTGCAGTCGCGCTGGATGCGCTGCTGGGCGAACCCAGGCGCTGGCATCCGCTGGTGGCGTTCGGCAATTTCGCCGGGCGCATCGAGCAACGTTTCAATACCGGTGGCCGCGGCTGGCGCAGCCATGGCGTGACCGCGTGGTTTATCGCCGTGGTGCCGCTGACCCTGCTGGCCACGGCGTTATCCTGGGCACCTTACATCGGCTGGGTATTGGAGATCCTGGCGCTGTATTGCGCCCTTGGCATGCGCAGTCTCGGTGAGCATGTGATCCCGGTGGCCCAAGCCTTGCGCAGTGATGACCTTGAGGAAGCACGCAAGCGCGTGAGCTACCTGGTGAGCCGTCAGACCAGTGAGCTGGACCGCACCGAAGTCGCCCGCGCCGCTACCGAGTCGGTGCTGGAAAACGGCAGCGATGCGGTGTTTGCTGCGATTTTCTGGTTTGTCGTCGCGGGTGTGCCAGGCGTGGTGCTTTATCGCCTGAGCAACACCCTCGACGCCATGTGGGGCTATCGCAACGAACGTTTCGAGCGCTTCGGCTGGGCAGCGGCAAAGATCGATGATGTGCTGAACTACATTCCTGCACGCCTGGTGGCGTTGACTTACGCCGTACTGGGCAAGACGCGCCTGGCGCTCAAATGCTGGCGCACCCAAGGCCCGACCTGGGACAGCCCCAACGCGGGCCCGGTCATGGCGGCCGGTGCCGGTGCGCTGGGCGTGGAGTTGGGCGGCGCCGCGATCTATCACGGCGAAGTGCACCAGCGTCCGCAACTGGGCGAAGGCCCTCCGGCGGATGCCGATTCCATCGACCGAGGCTGGCAACTGGTGCAGCGCGGCGTATGGTTGTGGCTGCTGATCCTATGCGCGGGGGCGCAATTTTATGCTTGAGCACGGTGGCCGGCTGCGTAAGGCGGCGATTCAGTACGGGATTGCCGAGGCCGATTGGCTCGACTTGTCCAGCGGCCTCGCGCCCTGGCCGTGGCCGATCCCCGAGATCCCGCTGCGGGCCTGGGCGCGCCTGCCAGAAACCGACGATGGCCTGGAGCAGGCCGCCAGCGAATACTACGGCGCTGCGCACCTGTTACCGGTGCCCGGTTCCCAGGCGGCCATCCAGTTGCTGCCACGCCTGCGCCGCGCGGGCAAAGTCGGTGTGCTGTCGCCGTGTTATGCCGAACACGCCGAAGCCTGGCGTCGCGCCGGCTACGTGGTGCGCGAAGTGCAGGAGCAGGAAGTCGACTTCTTTCTCGATGGTCTCGATGTGTTGGTGGTGGTCAACCCCAACAATCCCACCGGCCTGAGCCTGACCCCGCAGCGCTTGCTGGACTGGCACTCGCGGCTGGCCCAGCGCGGCGGCTGGCTGGTGGTAGACGAAGCCTTCATGGACGTCACCCCGCAACTGAGCCTGGCGGGCCAGGCCCATCAGGTTGGCCTGATCGTGTTGCGTTCGTTCGGCAAGTTCTTCGGCCTGGCCGGGGTGCGGCTGGGTTTTGTGTTGGCCGAGCGCAAACTGCTCAAGTTGCTGGCCGAACAGGTCGGCCCTTGGGCGGTCAGCGGGCCGACGCGGGTGTTGGGCCAGGTATGCCTGCGCGACACGGCCGGGCATGCGCGGCAACGCACGCGGTGCATCGAGGCCGGCCAGCGGTTGTTCGCCTTGCTGGAGCGCCACGGCTTCCAGCCCCAGGGCGGCTGCGCGTTGTTTCAATGGCTGATCACGCCCCACGCCGAACGCATGCACGAATTCATGGCCCAGCGCGGCATCCTGCTGCGGCTGTTTGTCCACGACAGCAGCCTGCGCTTTGGCCTACCCGATACCGAAGCTGACTGGCTGCGCCTGGACCAAGCCCTGGTCGTCTATAAGGACGCCACATGAGTACGCTGATGGTGCAAGGCACCACCTCCGACGCCGGCAAAAGTACCTTGGTGACCGCGCTGTGCCGCTGGTTGGTCCGTCAGGGCGTGGCGGTGGCGCCGTTCAAGCCGCAGAACATGGCGCTCAACAGCGCCGTGACCGCCGAAGGCGGCGAGATCGGCCGCGCCCAGGCCGTGCAGGCCCAGGCCGCCTACCTGGCGCCGCACACCGACATGAACCCGGTGCTGCTCAAGCCCAACAGTGACACCGGCTCCCAAGTCATCATCCACGGCCGCGCCGTCACCAGCATGAACGCGGTGGCCTATCACGACTACAAAGCCATCGCGATGCAGGCGGTGCTGGCCTCCCACGCCCGGTTGAGCCAGGCCTACTCGGTGGTGATGGTGGAAGGCGCGGGCTCCCCGGCGGAGATCAACCTGCGCGTCAATGACATCGCCAACATGGGCTTCGCCGAGGCGGTGGATTGCCCGGTGTTGCTGATCGCCGATATCAATCGTGGCGGCGTGTTTGCCCATCTGGTCGGCACCCTGGAACTGCTGTCGCCCACGGAACAGGCGCGGGTCAAAGGCTTCATCATCAACCGTTTTCGCGGTGACATCGCGTTGCTGCAACCCGGCCTGGACTGGCTGGAAGCGCGCACCGGCAAACCGGTGGTCGGCGTGTTGCCCTATGTGATGGACCTGCACCTGGAGGCCGAAGACGGCATCGACAGGCGCCAGATCGACAAGGCGGCCCAGGTACTCAAGGTGGTGGTGCCGGTATTGCCGCGCATCAGCAACCACACGGATTTCGACCCACTGCGCCTGCATCCCCAAGTGGATCTGCAGTTCATCGGGCCGGGCCAGTCGATCCCTGGCGCCGACCTGATCATCCTCCCTGGCTCGAAAAGCGTGCGCAGTGACTTGGCGTACTTGCGTGCCAACGGCTGGGATACCGCCGTGGCGCGGCACTTGCGCTATGGCGGCAAGGTGCTGGGTATTTGCGGTGGCCTGCAGATGCTCGGTGAGCAGGTGCATGACCCGTTGGGCCTGGAAGGGGCTGGCGGATCCAGCGATGGCCTGGGGTTGCTGGCGTTCAGCACCACGCTCGAAGAAGAGAAGCAGTTGCGTAATGTGCGTGGGCGTTTGGTGCTGGAGGATGCCGAGGTCAGTGGTTATGAGATTCATGCGGGTGTGACGTCCGGCGAAGCATTGCTTAACGCTGCGGTGTTGCTGGATGACGGTCGCACGGACGGTGCTCAAAGCGCTGATGGACAGATCCTTGGTACTTATCTGCACGGGTTGTTCGAAAACCCGGCGGCGTGTAGTGCCTTGCTGCGCTGGGCAGGTTTGCAGGACGTGCAAGCAGTGGATTATCACGGGTTGCGTGAGCGTGATATCGAGCGTCTGGCGGACCTGGTGGAAAACCATTTGGATACCGATTTGTTACGCAAGCTGTGTGGGGTTTGACTGTGAGTATGCGGTCTCAGTGTGGGAGCGGGCTTGCCCGCGAAGGCGGCCTGAGCGCCGATACATTTCAGCCAGATCAAGGTGCGATCCCATGCTCCAACTGATCCTCGGTGGCGCCCGTTCCGGCAAAAGTCGTCTCGCCGAAAAGCTTGCCAGCGACAGTGGTTTGCTCGTCACTTACATCGCCACCAGCCAGCCGTTGGATGGTGAGATGAATGAGCGCGTCGCGCTGCATCGCCAGCGTCGACCCGAGCATTGGGGCCTGATCGAAGAACCTGTCGAACTGTCTCGCGTGCTGCGTGAAAACGCGGCGCCTGCGCAGTGTTTGCTGGTGGATTGCCTGACCCTGTGGCTGACTAATCTGCTGATGCTCGAAGACCCGAATCGTCTGGCCGCTGAACGCGATCAACTGCTGGAAACCCTGGCCACGCTGCCGGGTGAAATCATTTTTGTCAGCAACGAGACCGGTCTGGGTGTCGTGCCGCTGGGCGAATTGACTCGCCGCTATGTGGATGAAGCCGGTTGGCTGCATCAAGCCTTGGCCGAGCGCTGTCAGCGTGTTGTCCTGACGGTTGCCGGCCTGCCCCTGACTTTGAAAGGTACTGCGTTATGACTGACACCTGGTGGCTCAACCCTTGTAAGGCGATTGACGCTCAAGCGTACGAACACGCCCTGGCTCGCCAGCAGCAATTGACCAAGCCGGCCGGCTCCCTCGGGCAGTTGGAGGCGCTGGCGGTGCAATTGGCGGGCTTGCAGGGGCAGGTCAAACCGTTGGTGGATCACGTTTGGATCGCCATCTTTGCCGGTGACCATGGCGTGGTCGCGGAAGGTGTTTCGGCGTTTCCCCAGGCAGTGACCGGGCAGATGCTGCACAACTTTGTCAGCGGTGGCGCGGCCATCAGTGTGTTGGCGCGGCAGTTGGGCGCGCAGTTGGAAGTGGTCGACCTCGGCACGGTCACGCCGTCCCTGGACCTGCCCGGTGTGCGTCACCTGAATATCGGCGCGGGCACCGCCAATTTCGTCAACGGCCCGGCGATGACCGAGACCCAGGGGCAGCTCGCCTTGCAAGCCGGTCGCGACAGTGCGCGGCGTGCGTTGGCAGGTGGGGCGCAGCTGTTTATCGGCGGCGAGATGGGCATCGGCAATACCACCGCCGCCAGTGCGCTGGCGTGTGCCTTGCTCGATTGCGCGGTCAGTGACCTCACTGGGCCGGGGACTGGGTTGAATGCCCAGGGCGTCAGCCACAAAGTGGCCGTGATCGAGCGCGCCCTGACGCTGCACGCCGGCCAGCGTGGTGATGCGTTGCAGACGATGTTCAATCTGGGCGGCTTTGAAATTGCCGCGCTGGTGGGCGCGTACCTGGCCTGCGCCCAGGAAGGCATCGTGGTATTGGTGGATGGCTTTATTTGCAGCGTCGCGGCGCTGGTCGCGACACGCTTGAACCCGGCCTGCCGTGAATGGCTGGTGTTCGGCCATCGTGGCGCCGAGCCGGGTCATCGCCATGTGTTGCAAAGCCTCGACGCACAGCCGCTGCTGGAACTGGGCCTGCGCTTGGGCGAAGGTAGCGGCGCGGCGTTGGCGGTTCCGCTGTTGCGCCTGGCTTGTGCGTTGCACGGGCAGATGGCAACTTTCGCCGAAGCTGCCGTGGCAGACCGCCCGGCATGACCTTGCGCCTGGACCTGCTGCGTCACGGTGAAACCGAGCTGGGCGGCGGCCTGCGCGGCAGCCTGGACGATGCGCTCACCGTCAAGGGCTGGGAGCAGATGCGTGCGGCCGTGGTGGCGCAGGGGCCGTGGGACCGTCTGGTCAGCTCGCCGCTGCAACGCTGCGCGCGGTTTGCCGAGGAGTTGGGGGCTCAACTCAAGCTGCCGGTGAGCCTGGAAAAAGATCTGCAAGAGCTGCACTTCGGTGCCTGGGAAGGGCACAGTGCAGCGGCCTTGATGGAGACCGACGCCGAAGGACTGGGGTTGTTCTGGGCTGACCCCTACAGCTTTACGCCACCGGAAGGGGAGCCTGTCAGCGCCTTTTCCGACCGGGTCCTGGGCGCTGTCGCACGCTTGCATCAGGCCTATGCCGGTGAGCGTGTGCTGTTGATCAGTCATGGCGGTGTGATGCGTCTGTTATTGGCGCGAGCGCGTGGACTGCCAAGGGAGCAACTGTTGAATGTCGAAGTGGGCCATGGCGGGTTGTTCAGCCTGCACGTTGATGCTGACGGCACACTGACGGAAGGGGTGTAGACATGCTGCCCTTCTGGATCGCCCTGCAGTTTCTCAGCAGCCTGCCGATTCGTCTGCCGGGTATGCCGCAGCCTCAGGAGTTGGGACGCTCACTGCTGTTTTATCCGTTGGTGGGGTTGTTGTTCGGCGTGCTGTTGTGGGGCTTGAATTCGGTATTGATGGGCGCCCCGTTGCTGCTGCATGCCGCATTGTTGCTGACGGCCTGGGTGTTGCTCAGTGGTGGTCTGCACTTGGACGGCTTGGCGGACAGCGCCGATGCCTGGCTCGGCGGTTTTGGCGACCGCGAGCGCACGCTGACGATCATGAAGGACCCCCGCAGCGGTCCGATTGCCGTGGTCACGCTCGGGTTGGTGCTGCTGCTCAAGTTCACCGCGTTGGTGGCCTTGATCGAGCAGCGCAACGGCGCCGCAATGATCCTGGCGCCGCTGATCGGCCGCGCCTCGATGCTGGCGCTGTTTCTCACCACGCGCTATGTGCGTGCTGGTGGATTGGGTCAGGCATTGTCGGATCATTTACCGAGAATCGTCGGCCAACAGGTACTGATCCTCAGCGGTTTGGCCTGCATTCTCATCGGTGGCTTCAGCGGTGGGAAGGCTGTATTGCTCGCTGCGATCTGCTTTATCGGGCTGCGCCATTTGATGGTCAACCGCCTGGGCGGCACCACGGGTGATACCGCTGGCGCCTTGCTGGAGCTGCTGGAAGTCGCGGTTCTGGTTGGCCTGGCGCTGTAACACTTTCTTGCATTCCCTCAATCGCGGGTATATACACCTTCCATGCTTGCCTCCCAATGTTTGTGTACCAACCTGCGACGTGCCGCCCGTGGCGTCAGCAGGCATTACGACGGCGCTCTTGATGGCTTCGGGATCAACGTCGCCCAGTATTCTTTGCTGTGTAACCTGCAGCGCCTCGATCAGCCGAGCATTTCCAGCCTGGCGGAAGCCATGGGCCTGGATCGCAGCACGTTGGGGCGTAACTTGCGGGTGCTGGAAGGCGAGGGCCTGGTGCGGTTGGTGGAAGGCGATGACCTGCGCAACCGCCTTGTAATGTTGACCGAGGACGGTGAAGCACGACTGGCCGCGGCATTACCCGCCTGGGAAGCGGCGCAGCAGAAATTGATCGATCAACTCGGCGCGGAAAAACGCGAAACCTTGTTGGCCTTGCTGGACGAACTCGCCTGAGCGCGGGTTGGTTCGAATACAAGCGGGTATATACCCGCGAGCGGAGAATAAGAAATGACCTCGATGTGGCGCACCAGTGGCTGGATTCTTGTAGGGAGTGCGCTGATCCTGGCGTTGTCGTTGGGCGTGCGGCACGGTTTTGGCCTGTTCCTGGCGCCGATGAGCAGCGAATTCGGCTGGGGCCGTGAGACCTTTGCCTTTGCCATCGCCTTGCAAAACCTGATCTGGGGTCTGGCGCAGCCGTTCACCGGCGCCCTGGCCGACCGTTTTGGTGCGACTAAAGCGGTGTTTGTCGGCGGCGTCCTGTACGCGGCGGGCCTGGTGTTGATGGGTATGTCCGATTCGGCGTGGTCGCTGTCCCTCAGTGCGGGCCTGCTGATTGGTATCGGCCTGTCCGGCACGTCGTTCTCGGTGATTCTCGGCGTGGTGGGCCGGGCCGTGGCGCCGGAAAAACGCAGCATGGCCATGGGCATCGCGAGTGCTGCAGGTTCGTTCGGTCAGTTCGCCATGGTGCCGGGCACCCTGGGTTTGATCAGTTGGTTGGGCTGGTCCGCAGCATTGTTGGCGCTGGGGCTGATGGTGGCACTGATTCTGCCGCTGGTCGCCATGCTCAAGGATCGTCCATTGCCGGTGCTGGCCGGTCAGCAAACCTTGCGCGAAGCCTTGAAGGAAGCCTGTTCCCATTCCGGTTTCTGGCTGTTGGCCTTCGGCTTTTTTGTCTGCGGTTTCCAGGTGGTGTTTATCGGCGTGCATTTGCCGGCCTACCTGGTGGACCAGCACTTGCCGGCCACCGTTGGCACCACGGTGCTGGCGCTGATTGGCCTGTTCAATATCTTCGGCACCTACACCGCCGGCTGGCTCGGTGGGCGCATGTCCAAACCGCGCTTGCTGACCGGGTTGTACCTGCTGCGCGCGGTGGTGATCGTGCTGTTTCTGTGGGCGCCGGTCACCGAAGTCACGGCCTACCTGTTCGGTATGGCGATGGGCTTCCTGTGGCTGTCCACCGTGCCGCTGACCAACGGTACCGTCGCAACGTTGTTTGGTGTACGAAACCTCTCCATGCTCGGTGGGATCGTGTTCCTTTTCCACCAGCTCGGTTCGTTCCTGGGCGGCTGGTTGGGCGGGGTGGTCTATGATCGAACCGGCAACTACGATTTGATCTGGCAGGTGGCGATCCTGTTGAGCCTGCTCGCCGCGGCCCTGAATTGGCCGGTACGCGAGCGGCCAGTGGCGCGATTGCAGGCACAGATGGAGGCGGCATGAGCATAGCGGTACGCGGGTTGATACTCGCCGCAGTGTTGATTTTGATGTTGCTGGCCTGGTGGGGCTGGCAAAACGGCGGGCTGGCATTGATGCAACTGGGCATGTCGATCTGTTAAGTTCGTGGTCTGAATAATTTCAAGGACACACGACATGCAGATGCGCTGGCTCGCTGTACCCGTCCTGATGGCCATTGGCACTGCCGCCATGGCCGCCAGTTGCCCGCCGCTGTTGGAAGGCCAATTGCCGAAGCTGCGCGCCAAGGAATCCATCGACCTGTGCCAGCGCTTTGCAGGCAAGCCTCTGGTTATCGTCAACACGGCCAGCTTTTGCGGGTTCGCCCCACAATTCAAAAGCCTCGAAGCCTTGTACCAGCGCTACAAGGGCGAAGGGCTGGAAGTGATCGGCGTGCCGTCAGATGACTTCAAGCAGGAAGCCAAGACCGGCGAAGAAACTGCCAAGGTCTGCTACGTGAATTACGGCGTGACCTTCACCATGACCGAGCCTCAGAAGGTCAAAGGGCCGGATGCGGTACACCTGTTCAAGGTGTTGGCGCAGCAGACCGACGCGCCGCCGAAGTGGAATTTCTACAAGTACGTGGTGGATCGGCAGGGCAAGGTGATTGCCAATTTTTCCAGCCTTACCAAGCCGGACAGTCCGGACATCATCAAGGCAGTGGAGGAGGCGATAGCGTCCAAGCCTTGATCGCCCGCCATTAAAAAGCCCCGCCTCCTTTGCAGGAGAGCGGGGCTTTTTTACACCGGTCTGGATCAGAAGGTGTAAGTCATGCCCAGGCCGAAACCGTTGGCGCTGTTTTGGTATTTGGCTTGGTAGTTCGACGGAAGGGAGGTGTTGTTGACCTTGATGTCTTCTTCCTTGAGGTAGGAGTAAGCCAGGTCGACGGTCATGTTATCCATCACTTTGTAGCCAAGACCCACGCTGAAGATCGTACGGTCGCCGGTAGGAATACGGGGCGAGCGATCTTTGTTGTTGGTTGGCGACTGGTCGAAGGTCAGGCCGGTACGCAGCACTACCTGCTTGGTCAACTGGTACGAAGTACCCACGGCGTAAGCCCAGGTGTCATGCCAGTTTTGCTCTTCGGTGATGTTGCTGATTCGGCTTGGGGCCAAGCCACCACCGTTTACGGCAGTCACGCCTTCGTTTTTGACGGTGATTTCTTTCAGGCGGCTCCAGCGTGTCCAGGTCGCACCGCCGTACAGTTTCCATGCGTCAGTCAGGTCTTGCGTCACCGACAGGTCATAGGATTCTGGGGTGTCGATTTTCAAGGAGGCATCGTAACGGTTGTTACGCAGGGCCGTTTGAGTTTGGGCCGGGCCGCTGACGGTAGTGTGTCCTTCCAGCTTGTACTTGACCTTCGAGTGGTAGGTCAGGCCGACGCGGGTGGTGTCGGTCGCTTGGACCAATACGCCAAAATTGAAGCCCAGCGCAGTATCGTCACCCTTGATCTTGACGTTGGTGTCGCCGAACGGGGCGCCAATCACCAGTGTTTTATCCGACTCGAGCACACCGGAAATACGGTTGATCGTCGGACCAAAGCCAATGGATACCCGGTCGTTGAACGCATAGCTGACAGTTGGCTGGAAGGTCATGACCTTCACTTCGCTCTTGCTGCCGAACCCACGGCCCTGGAAGCCGCTTTCGTAGTCGGTCACCAGGCCGAACGGAGCATAAACGCCGAAGCCGATAGCCCACTGGTCATTGAGTTTGTTGGTGTAGAAACCAAATGGCACCGCGGTGAACGGAACCATGTCACCTTTGTTGGAGCCGCTTGGGCGGCCGCTTGCATCTTTGATATCGGTCGAAGCATCAATCGCAGCGACACCACCGGTGATTTGCTGGCCACTCAGGCGAGACATACCGGCAGGGTTACCGTAAACAGTGCTTGCATCATCGGCAGAAGAAGAGCGACCTGCGAAACCCGTACCCATCCCGCTGACGCTCTGTTCGTTCAGTGCGAAACCGCTTGCGAACAGGTGGGAGGATGCCATGGCAACGGCGAGGCTAAGTGTGGTCTTGAGCATTACTTTTTTCATTATTAGAACTCCGTGGTGATCACCGCTGCGGAAAGTAACAATAATTTTAAGATCGCGCTATAGGCTGTAATGTAGGAGATAGAGCGGTTTTGTAGGACAATCCGACCAAATTCCAGGGTTTTTGGCGAATCTTGCAAATTGCCCGGTCAGCAAACCACCTGATTCATGGGTGAAACACAGGTTTGCCAGGCTTGAGTGAAATCGCGCAGCCTTCCTTGTGGATGAAAAATTTCTTTCCAGATACGCGCCATGGCCAGTACGTCACCGGGCGGAGGCAGTGCGGGGGTGTGTTGTTCGACCAGCAACCAGGCAATGGCGGTGGCGTAACGCAGGTTGACGGTGAGCTCCAATTGCGGGGCGCTGAGGAACGCGTGCTGGCTCGCGAGCCCGCGTACCAGGCTGGCGCGCTCGGGGTCCAGCGCCAGGTAGTTATCCCACAAGGCGCGGTGGCGTGGTTCGGTGATGCTGTACAGGCCATGCCCACGGCGGTCGTGCAGCGCGGAACCGAGTTCCGACTGGCTGGCGGCAATGCCCAGCAGCAAGGACTCGGCCGTCGGGTTATGGCGGCCGAGGTACATCAAGGTCGGCCGGATCACATAACGACACAATTCGCTGGCAGCGATACCCATACACGCCTCAATCCGTGAAAGTGGTCGACGAAGCCTGAGAAGGTGGGGGCTTGGCAGCAGTGGATCGGATCTCAGGCTCGCCGGAAGCGGATCATGCCGCTTGAGTTGAAGTGTAGTGTCATATTTGTGATGTAAAGGACTGTTTTTAAAACATCTTCTTCATTTAGTTATAATGTTTATATCTATTCGAACTTAGTGCAAAAGCTCAATAGGCAAATTCCGGGCAATAAAAAACCCTGCTTTTTAAGCAGGGTTTTTGTGTTTCAGCGACTCGGGTCGATCAGGCAGTCAGTGCCTGACGGGTACGCTCGATCACGGCCTGCAGCGGTTCTGCGCTGGAGTATTGATCGGGGTACAGGCGTTCGCTGTGACGAGCGATGCCGTGTTCGTTGACCAGGGTGAAGCTGAAGCAGCCTTTGCGAGTGGCCATGATCAGGCAGTTCATTGGAGCAAAAGCGTTGGTGAGGGTGCGAATGGCATCCTGAGTATGGATTTGAGCGTTCATAATTATTGGTGTTCCTACAAATGACACGGATAAGAACCGTGCCGTATTAAAACGTTCCAGTGACGTTGATCACTATTGATCAAACGAAGAACCCGACTGGAACAACGCAGCCAGTTTGAAGCGCTATTAGTTCAGGCGCGCTTGGGCTGGCAGGTAGGTACTTAGGAGGGCAGGCAACACAACAGGGGCAAAGGTTCTGGGCCCGGGGTGAAGATCCTGATCAATTTGCAGGTTGGTTCGGTCAGAGTATGGAAACTTAGCGACACCCTTTGCTTGTTCAAAGGCCGTGTCGTCGCAAGTGATACCTGGAAACCATCGAGGTGGTCGATCCCGTGTTGGACAGGGGAGTTTTTCGACCAGAATTGACTTTCAGCTTGGTACTAACGCCGCGGATAGTAACGGATTGAAACAGGTAAGGGAAGTGTTTTAGCCGAAAAACTTTCATCAGCCGCCCAACAGGCCGCGATAGACCAGTACGGTGGTCGCTGCCGCCAGGGAGCAGCCCAGCCCGTAGGCGGCAAGTGTCAGGCGTAGGGATTGACCGGTTTCTACCACCTTCATCACGTCGCCCATGTCGTTTATCCGGCCTTCACCCAGTTCGATGCACAGGCTCACGGCCGTGAACGCCGCCGACAGCAGGATCGCGATGGCGAACAGCGCCCCATCCGGTGACGGCAGTGCGGCATTGATCCCCAAGGAAACGGCGCAGATGGCCAGCAGCAACACGGCGAATAACAGAATCCCTTTCATCAACCCACCCACCGTTGCGATGTAGGTGGGGGAGTGTGGCGAGCCGGGAAAGATTTGAAAAGTCCCCGCTTTGCCCTCGCGGTAACATTTTTTCAGCGCGTCGCTTCAAAAAAAGCCGGGGATATAACCATCGAATGGGTACTTGTGCACATTAGTTGCGTCGTGTGTAACCGCGCTGTCAACTGCACTGCGAGGCTGCCATTTGCCTGTAATGGAAATTTAAGTCAATGAAAAATCTGGCTTTTTTTTATTGGTGAAAAAATCGTCAGTTTGACTGCGGCCCCCATTCCATGGGGCTTTGCGCGAGTTAAAGGGGGGTTGTCCACTGAGTTATCCACAGCTTCTGTGGATTGTCCCGAGCGCTTGCTCTAGAACGGGCGTGCCGAGTTTTTTCAGCTTTACCTGTACGAAAAAAAGAGTAGAGTGGCGCGCCTTCCGTTCTGTCCCACAGTGCTTTATGAAGTTTCGCTCAGTATCACCTTCTGTTACCGACACCCCTCAAACTGTTACCGTCCCCAAGCGCTTCTCGTTGAAAGTTGCCTTGTGGTTGCTCGACAGTCCGCGCCTGGGTCACAACACCAATGTAAAGCACTTCGCCGGGCGTTTGCTCAAGCAGCCGGCCCGTGAAGGTGTGGTTGCCGCGCAAAGCCGCCTGGGCCAACTGATGTGCCGCGAATGCGGGAATGCCCGCGACCGCCGCATCGGCCACGACCTGCTACGCCTGGCCGCCCGCGCCGGTGACCGCCGCGCCCAGCGCGAATTGGGCCAGGTCGAAGACTGAGCTGTCCTCAGGCCCTGTGCTCCGCTAACCTTGGTTTTTTTCGGTGATGGCAGACATGTCTATGGTTTTTGACTGGACCAGTATTGCCTTGGGCCTGGCCGGCGCTGCCGTGCCGTTACTGGCCGTGTGCTGGCAGCTCCAGCGACGCCTGAGCGCACGCATGACCGGCTGGGAACTGCTCGAAGAGCGCCTGGCCACTGCACAGCTGGCCCAGGAAGGTCTGGCCGCTCAGTTGGATGCCAGCCGCGACGAGATCAGCGACTTGAGCCAGGCCAACGCCGCCAAGCAAGCTGACCTGGCCGCTGTGCGTCGCGAAGTCGAGTTGCTGCAGATCGACCGCGACAATGCCCGCGACGCCGCCCATGCCTGGAACCTCGACCGCAGCGCCAAGGAAGTCGAGCTACGCCGCCTCGATGCCTTGTCGGCCGCTCTGCGCGCCGAACTGCGTGAACAACAGGACAGTCATCAACAACGCCTCACCGACCTGCAAGGCTCGCGTGATGAACTGCGTGCGCAGTTCGCCGAGTTGGCCGGCAAGATCTTCGACGAGCGTGAACAGCGCTTCGCCGAAACCAGCCAGGAGCGCCTGGGTCAATTGCTCGACCCGCTGAAAGAGCGCATCCAGTCCTTCGAAAAACGCGTGGAAGAAAGCTATCAGAACGAGGCGCGTGAGCGTTTTTCTCTGGCCAAGGAGCTGGAGCGCCTACAGCAGTTGAACCTGCGTCTGTCGGACGAAGCCACCAACCTGACCCGCGCGCTCAAGGGCCAGAAAACCCAAGGCAACTGGGGTGAGCTGATCCTTGAGCGGGTGCTGGAGCATGCCGGGCTGGAGAAGGGCCGTGAGTACCAGACTCAAGTCAGCCTCAAAGGCCCGGATGGCGAGCGTTTCCAGCCCGACGTGCTGATCATGTTGCCCGGCGACAAGCAGGTGGTGGTGGACTCCAAGGTCAGCCTTACCGCTTATCAACAGTATGTGGCGGCAGACGATGAAGTGATCGGCCAGGCGGCCCTGAAACAGCACGTACTGTCGCTGCGCAACCATGTCAAAGGCTTGGCCGGCAAGGATTACAAACGCCTGGAAGGCCTGCACAGCCTGGATTTCGTGTTGCTGTTCGTGCCGATCGAAGCGGCATTTTCCGCTGCGTTGCAGGCTGAGCCCAACCTGTTCCAGGAAGCGTTCGACCGTCATATCGTGATTGTCAGCCCAACCACCTTGCTCGCGACTCTGCGCGTGATCGACAGCCTGTGGAAACAGGAACGCCAGAGCCAGAATGCTCGGGAAATCGCCGAGCGCGCCGGTTGGCTGTACGACAAGTTCGTGCTGTTTATCCAGGACCTGGATGAAGTGGGTAACCGTTTGCAGCAGTTAGATAAGGCTTACAGTGCGGCGCGAAACAAGCTGACAGATGGACGCGGAAATCTGGTCAGCCGCACCGAGCAATTGAGGTTACTGGGGGCGCGGGCGAGTAAAAGCCTGCCGGCGGATCTGCTCGAGCGGGCGATGACGGATTCAGACGGTGTCGCGCACCTACCCGAGTAACTGAGTTACAAGGGAAGATGTCGGCTTAACAATGCCCGCAACGCCGCTGGCTTCACCGGCTTGGCCAGGTAATCCAACCCCGCCGCATGCACTTCGGCCACCATCTCCGGGCGGCCGTCGGCGCTGATCACCACGCCGGGAATCGGCTCGGCCAATTGTGCGCGCAGCCACCCCATCAGCTCAGTCCCGGTTTCGCCATGGTCCAGGTGATAATCCACCAGGGCCAACTGCGGACGCACGCCGTCGGCAAGCAACGCCGCGCATTGCGCCTGGTCGGTGGCGGTCCACACCTCGCAGCCCCAGCGGGTCAACAGGCTGCGCATGCCGATCAGGATGCTCTCTTCGTTATCCACACACAGCACCTGTGCGCCGCTCAACGGCAGGCCGGTTTCCTGTGGCGTCTTGACCTGCGGGCTGGCCTGGTTGCGTGCCAACGGCACGCGCACGCTGAATACGCTGCCTTTGCCTGGCCACGAGCGTACGCTCAACCGATGGCCGAGTACGCGGCACAAGCCATCGGCGATTGCCAGGCCCAGTCCCAAGCCTTTCTCCGCGCGGGTCTGGTGGCTGTCCAGGCGCTTGAACTCTTCGAAGATCACCTTCTGTTTATCCAGCGGGATACCGGGGCCACGGTCCCACACTTCCAGGCACAGCTCGCCCTTGCGTCGGCGTACGCCGAGCAGCACCGGGCCGTCGGCATAACGGAATGCGTTGGTGAGAAAATTCTGCAGGATGCGCCGCAGCAACTTGATATCGCTGTCGACGCGCAAGCGACTGCCGCGCAGGCGGAAACGCAAACCTTGCTCGTTGGCCAGCGCCTTGAACTCTGCGCCCAACGTGTCGAACAGTTCGTTGAGTGCAAAGGGCTGGCGCTGCGGATTGATCTTGCCGTTTTCCAGGCGCGAGATATCCAGCAGGTCGCTGATCAGGTCTTCGGCAGAACGCAACGAGCTGTCCAGGTGTTGCACCAGTTGCCGGGCTTCGGTGGAGAGGCCGTCGTTCTGGTGGGAGAGGGCGGCGGAAAACAGGCGTGCGGCATTCAATGGTTGCATCAAGTCATGGCTGACCGCCGCCAGGAAGCGGGTCTTCGACTGGCTGGCGGATTCGGCCACGCCCTTGGCGTCGGTGAGTGCCACATTGAGTTGGGACAGTTCATGGGTGCGCTCGGTCACCCGTTGTTCCAGGCCTTCGTTGGCCTCGGTGAGCGCCTGCTCGGCTTCACGGAATGCGGTAATGTCAGTGAAACTCATGACAAAACCGCCGCCCGGCATCGGGTTGCCGATCAGCTCGATCACCCGCCCATTGGGGAATAAACGTTCGGATGTGTGTGCACGGCCTTGGCGCATCCAGTGCAGGCGTCGCGCCACGTGCACTTCGGCCTCGCCCGGCCCGCACAGCCCGCGTTCGGCGTTGTAGCGGATGATGTCAGCAATCGGGCGGCCAACACTGATCAGACCGTCCGGGTAGTTGAACAGCTCCAGATAGCGACGGTTCCAGGCCACCAGCTTGAGGGACTGGTCGACCACGCTGATGCCCTGGGTGATGTTCTCGATGGCCCCTTGCAGCAATGCGCGGTTGAACTGCAGCACCTCCGACGCTTCGTCAGCGATGCGGACTACATCCTCCAACTGCATTTCCCGACCTTCGATGGCGGCTTTTACCACTGCACGTGTCGAAGAGGCGCCCAGTACGCCGGCCAATAATCGCTCGGTGTGGGCGATCCAATCGTTGTCGGCATTCTGGTTGGGGTTGAAGCCTTTGCCCTGGCGATAGGCGAAGCGGATAAAGCTCTGCTGGGCGCGTTCTTCACCGACAAAGCGCGCTGCCAGGCTGAGCAAGTCGCTGATCTGCACCGACAGCATCGAACGGGCGCTGGCACGTTGGCTGATTTCCTGGCCGATAAAACGCCCGGCTTGCCAGTGTTCGGACACCCGCGTGCGCGACAGCATCGACACCCACACAAACAGCGTGAAGTTGCCGGCCAGGGAAAACACGGTACCCAAAGTCAATGAGGTGACAGACAGGCCTAGCGGGTGGGAATGCATCCATGTCAGGCCTGGGAAAAGGCTGAGGGACCAGCCCAGGCTTTTCGCCGTCACCGGTAGGACCAAGGTGTAGAACCACAGGAAAGTACCGGCTGCCAGCCCGGCGAATACCCCGCGTCGGTTGGCTTGTTTCCAATACAACGCACCGAGCATGGCGGGAGCCAGTTGCGTCACGGCGGCAAAGGCGATCTGGCCGATGGTCGCCAGGCTCGCGGTGGAGCCCAATAGGCGATAGCTGACGTAGGCCAGCAACAGAATGATCACGATGCTTACGCGGCGTACCGAGAGCATCCAGTGGCGGAACACTTCGAACGGCCGCTCGGCGCTGGAGCGACGCAGCAGCCAGGGCAGCAGCATGTCGTTGGAGACCATGGTCGACAGGGCGATGCTCGCCACGATCACCATGCCGGTTGCCGCCGACGCGCCGCCGATAAAGGCCAGCACGGCCAGTGCCGGATGGGCTTCGGCCATGGGCAGGCTGATCACGTAGGAGTCCGGCAACACCGAGCTGGGCAGCAGCATCTTGCCGCCGAGGGCGATAGGAATCACGAACAATGCGGCCAGCACCAGGTACGCAGGAAACACCCACTTGGCCAGGCGCAGGTCCTGGGGATCGATGTTCTCTACCACCGTGACATGGAACTGCCGGGGCAGGCAGATGATCGCCATCATGGCCACGCCGGTCTGCACCACCATGGAGGGCCAGTTGACGGTCTCTTTCCAGTATTCATCCAGGCGGGGCGCGAGCATGGCTTGGCTGAACAGATCACCGAAACCGTCGTACAGCCCGTAGGTCACAAACGCGCCGACCGCCAGAAACGCGAACAGTTTGACCAGAGATTCGAAGGCAATCGCCAGCACCATGCCCCGGTGGTGTTCCGTGGCATCGAGGTTGCGCGTACCAAACACAATGGTGAACAGCGCCAGCACCAGCGACACGATCAACGCCGTATCCTGAGCTCGGGTGCCCGTGGTGTCGGCGCCAGCGCCGATCAGCAGATTGACGCCCAGCACGATGCCTTTGAGTTGCAGCGCGATATAAGGCAGCACGCCGACCAGGCAGATCAGTGCAACCACCACGGCCAGGGATTGGGATTTGCCGTAGCGTGCCGCAATAAAGTCGGCGATGGAGGTGATGTTTTCCTGCTTGCTGATCAGGATCATCTTCTGCAGCACCCAAGGTGCCAACACCAGCAACAACACCGGTCCCAGGTAGATCGGTAAAAACGCCCACAACTGTTCGGCAGCCTGGCCTACAGCACCAAAGAATGTCCAACTGGTGCAATAAACGGCCAGCGACAGGCTGTACACCCAGGCACGCATACGCGGAGGTAGCGGCGCACGGCGGCGATCACCGTAGAAGGCGATGGCAAACATAATGGCCATATAGGCCAGGGCAACGGCGGCGATCAGCCCGCTGGACAACGTCATGGTAACTCCGCGCATAAGAACACCCGGGCATTCCAGGCCCGGTTGGACAGTCTCGCAGAATGCTTGGGGTTAGTCAGTGTCGACCAAGGTCTGAGCGCGACGTGATGTCGCGGCCTAACGGGGTGGCAGGGTTTTCTGGCGCAGAATGTAAATAGTCACCAGCACCGCACTGGTCAGCATGAAACCCCGCGCCCACGGCAGTGGCACCAGGTAACAGGACACGCCGATGCTCAGCCACATCAAGCCGATGGCGTAGACCTTGGCTTTGAGAGGAATGCCATTGCCATCCAGGTAATCACGGATCCACGGTCCCAGGCGTGGGTGTTGCACCAGCCAATGGTAGAAACGCGGGGAGCTTCGGGCGAAGCAGGCGGCAGCGAGCAGCAGGAAGGGGGTCGTCGGCAATACCGGCAGGAAAATTCCGATTACCCCCAACGCCACACTGAGCCAGCCGATGGCCAGCAGCAGGTAGCGCAGGAGCAGAGGACGATTGCCCATGGGTGTCACGGGCAAGCGACTCAGTGGTGACGTGGCTTGAGGATCGCCGGTTTTTCGTCAGGTGCGTTGCACAGCAGGTACAGCGCGGTCAGGGCTTCCGGGATCTGAACGATCATGTCGTCCATCAGGTTGGCGTCGGCGGCGATGTCGGCGAATTCAGGCTGGTCGTCGAACAGACCGGAACCGACCATGATCGGCAGCAGCATTTCGCTGACTTCTTCCTCGGCGGTTTCGAACCACGCGGCTTCGCGCAGGAAAACGCCTTCCATGAAGCCGATGCACCAGCCGCGCAGGTCGGAGTCATCCGGCTCTTCGCCCAAGTCCAGTTCGCACGGCAGCTCGAACTCTTCGTCGGAAGCCAGTTGGCGACCGATGTGGGCCTTGAGGGCCAGCAGGGTGGATTCGATTTCTTCGCGTTGGGCCGCGTCGGTGTAGTGCGGCTCTTCGGCGAACAGTGCATCGATCCATTCACGGTCGGGGACGACGTCGGAGCAGATCGACAGGGCGGTCAGGTAGCCGTGGGCGGCCACGTAGTCCAGCGCCTCGTCATGCAGCTCATCGGCGTCGAGGAAGGCTTGCAGGCGGGTTAGTTGCTCAGCGAAGGACATTGAAGGACTACCTTGGGAATAAACGATGCTGAATTCTAGGCTTTCTTGAGCGCCCAGGCCAGCCGCACTGCATATTTGCCAGGTTTTAGATAGCGCTCGCTGTTCGTCAGTGGCGCCCTTTGCCGGGTAGCGCTCGGGTATACTGCCGCGTTTTGTGATGCCCTTGCAGGCCAAGCGCCAGTGCGCGAAAACTTCGCTTACGGATTATTTCCCGTGAAAGCGGTTTTTTTCGGCCAGCCTGTACAGAGGGATTTCGGCACTATTTTGGAGTTTTACATGCTCGAGCAGGCACAACGCGTCCTCAAGGACATCTTCGGCTACGACAGTTTTCGTGGCCGCCAGGGTGCGATCATTGAGCGCGTGGCCAGTGGCGGTGACGCACTGGTCCTGATGCCTACTGGCGGTGGTAAATCGTTGTGCTTCCAGGTGCCTGCGCTGTTGCGCAATGGCCTGGCCGTGGTGGTGTCGCCGCTGATCGCCCTGATGGACGACCAGGTGGCCACCCTTGAAGAACTCGGCGTCGCCGCCGCTTCGTTGAACTCCACCCTCAGTGCCGAGCAGCAGCGCGACCTGGCGGCACGGATCAAGCGCGGTGAAGTGAAGATGCTGTACCTGGCCCCCGAGCGTCTGGTGCAGCCGCGCATGCTGGCTTTTTTGCAGAGCCTGGAAATCGCCCTGTTCGCGATTGATGAAGCTCACTGCGTGTCGCAATGGGGCCATGACTTTCGTCGCGAATATTTGCAGCTGGGCCAATTGGCTGAGCTGTTCCCCGATGTGCCGCGCATCGCCCTGACCGCCACCGCCGACAAGCGTACCCGCGAAGAAATCGTCGAGCGCCTGCACCTGCAGAACGCCGAGCGCTTCCTCTCGAGCTTTGACCGACCGAATATTTTCTACCGTATCGTGCCCAAGGAGCAGCCGCGCAAACAGCTGCTGGCGTTCCTCTCCGAGCGGCGCAGCGATGCGGGCATCGTGTATTGCCTGTCGCGCAAGAAGGTTGATGAGGTGGCCGCGTTTCTCTGTGAACAAGGCTACCCAGCGCTGCCGTATCACGCCGGGCTGCCCAACGAAACACGTTCAGCGCACCAGAAGCGCTTCCTCAACGAGGAAGGCCTGATCATGGTGGCCACTATCGCGTTCGGCATGGGCATCGACAAATCCAACGTGCGCTTCGTTGCGCACATGGACCTGCCCAAATCCCTCGAGGCCTACTACCAGGAAACCGGGCGCGCCGGCCGTGACGGTTTGCCGGCGGATGCGTGGATGGTCTACGGCCTGCAAGACGTGGTGATGCTCAAGCAGATGCTGCAGAACTCCGAAGGTGACGAGCGCCACAAGCGCCTGGAGCAGCACAAACTCGACGCCATGCTCTCGCTGTGCGAAGAAACCCGCTGCCGTCGCCAGACCTTGCTGGCCTATTTCGATGAAGACATGCCCGAGCCGTGCGGCCATTGCGACAACTGCGTCGACGGCGTGCAGACCTGGGACGCCACTGAGCCGGCGCGCCAGGGTTTGTCCGCCATCTATCGCACCGGCCAGCGTTATGGCGTCGGTCACTTGGTGGATGTGTTGCTGGGCAAGGACAACGAGAAGGTGCGCAGCTTCGGCCACGAAAAACTCTCGGTCTATGGTGTCGGCAAGGCCCGCGCCGAAGGCGAGTGGCGCTCGCTGTTCCGGCAGATGGTGGCGCGCGGCCTGGTGGACATCGACATCGAAGGCTATGGCGGCCTGCGCCTGAATGACAGCTGCCGGCCGTTGCTCAAGGGCGAGGTCAGCCTGGAGCTGCGCCGTGACCTCAAGCCGCAGACCACCGCCAAGACCAGCACCAGCCAGGCCAGCCAGCTTGTTCGTGGCGAAGAACGCGAGCAGTGGGAAGCCTTGCGCACCCTGCGCCGCAAACTGGCGCAGGAACACAGCGTGCCGCCGTACGTTATTTTCCCCGACTCCACCCTGCTGGAGATGCTGCGCGAGCAACCCACCAGCATGGCCGAGATGGCGCGGGTCAGTGGTGTGGGCGAGCGCAAGCTGGAGCGTTACGGTCAGGCCTTCCTTGAAGTACTCGGCGGCCAGGCCGAAGCGCCGAAGGAAGTCGCCGATATCCGCCACGAACTGATCAGCCTGGCACGCGCCGGCATGACTCCGATCCAGATCGCCGGCCAGTTGCAATGCTCTGAAAAGAACGTCTACACCTTGCTCGCTGAATCCATCGGCAAGCAGCAGTTATCGCTGGAGCAAGCCCTTGATTTACCCGAGGATCTGCTCGGCGAAATCCAGGATGCATTCTTGGACGGAGAGGGCGAATTGCCACCTGTGGCGGAGATTGCCCCGCTGTTCACCGGGCGCGTTCCTGAAGGTGTTTTGTACTGCGTGCGGGCGGCTTTGCAGTCTGAATTCGAAATTTAGTGCGCCAATTACGACAATGTAACGAATCAGTACATAGCAACTCTTGCCTACGGGCAAAGCTCATGCTTAGCTGACTAATAATTAGCCACACTTTATTTTCAGTCTAAAACATGAGTTTTTTATGCCGTTAACCGATCAACACCGATTTGGCATGCAATTGGCGCAAATGTCCCGTGGTTGGCGCGCCGAGCTGGATCGCCGTCTGGCTGGGCTTGGCCTGTCACAGGCACGCTGGCTGGTGCTGCTGCACCTGGCCCGTTTTGAAGAGGCCCCCACCCAGCGTGAGCTCGCGCAGAGTGTGGGTGTAGAAGGGCCGACATTGGCCCGGCTGCTGGACAGCCTGGAAGGCCAGGGCCTGGTGCAACGCCAGGCCGTGGTAGAAGACCGTCGTGCCAAGCGCATCTTGTTGTGTGACACCGCCCGCCCGTTGATCGAACAGATCGAAACCATAGCCACCGCCCTGCGCCATGAGCTGTTTGTAGGCGTGGACGAAGCCGACTTGAGCGTGTGCATGCGTGTGCATGCACACATCCTGGCTAACTTGGAAAAATCCTGACCTTGCATACGCTGCAGGTCGAAAATGTGGGAGCTGGCTTGCCTGCGATAGCATCACCTCGGAGCATCTGAAAAAATCGAGGTGCCTGCATCGCAGGCAAGCCAGCTCCCACATTAGTTTTGCGAACGACCTTTTTAGAACGTCTGCCCCAGGTTCAGATACACCGCCTTCTGATTATCATCATTGAACCCATAGCTGAAGTTCAGCGGCCCCAACGGTGTATCAAACCCCAGGAAAATACTCGCCGCGTTGATATACCCACTGTCGAACTCATTGTCGTTGTTCCACGCGCGGCCGCGTTCCAGTGACGCGCCCAGGTACAGCGGGAAATCCAGCGGCAGGTACGAACGCGGTGTGAGCCTGCGGTAGTACACCGCGCGCATCAGGCTGATGTTCTGCCCCGAGATTGCATCCTGGCGGAAGCCCGACAGCTGCCGCGCACCACCCAGCAGGAAGCTGGAAATCACCACGTCCGAATCATCCAGGGTGCGCCCGTAACGCCCGCCCAGCACCAGGGTGTCCGGGCCGTGGCTCATGGCCTTGTCGAGCTTGAACTCCCACTGGCGGTAACGCTGGTCCGAGCCCAGTCCCGGTTCGAATTCGCGGTAGGCCAGGCCGATGTCTTCGCCGGTATGGGGGAAGTACACGTTGTCCAGGGAGTCGAAGGAGTACTTCAGTTCATAGAAGCCTTCGCTGAAACTCACGCTGGGCAGATCCCGGTCGCCGATGCGCACGTCCGCCTTGCCCCAGGCTTCGCCGACGCCGAAGCGGATTTCGCCGCTGTTGCCGATCTGCCGTCCGACGTTCAAGCCGAAACCGTAGCGTTCCAGGCGATATTCGGAGATGGGGTCGTTGTCCAGGATCAGCTCGACGTTCTGGGCCTGGGCGCTGATGTACGGCGCGACAAAGTAACGCGAACCCGTGTCCATTGGCTGGTAGAACTCACTGTACAGCTCTTGTCGATCCCCAATCTGCACCCGCGTCAGCCATTCGGCGCCGAGGCGGTTGATGCCGTTCATGCGGTAGCTGGCGCCGAGGTTGAACGCGCTGTCGCCGCGCATGTCATCCGACAGGTTCAAGCCCAGGCGCAGGTAGTCGGTGCCGCTGCGTTTGCCGCGCGCGCTGATCACCAGGGTGTTGTCCTGGCCCTTTTTCACCACGCGGTATTGCACCTGCTCGAAGTAATCCAGGCCGTACAAGGTGCCCATGTCGGTTTGCAGGCGCCCCAGGTTGAGCGGCTCGCCCAAGGGTTGGCGGATGTAGTAGCGGATCACGTCGTCGCTGACTTTCGAGTCGTTCTCCACGTTGATGGCAGTGATCACCGGCGTGCGTTCGCCGGGTGTGCGGGCGGCCACCAGTTGTGGGTCGATCGGCTCGGCGGGGCGCAGGTGGGCCAGCCGGGCATCGAGGGCGCGGGTGGCGCGATAGCCGGCATCGATCATGTCCTTGGCGCGGCCGAAGTCGGTCACGCCATAGGCGGCGAGGGGTGGCTGGATCAGCACATCCTTGGGGTGCAGGTCCTTGAGTTGTTCTTCGGAGTTGCGCCGGGTCATCAGGGTGATCGATTGGTTGAGCACGTCCACCACAGTCGCCAGTTGCTTGCGCGAGCGCAGCGGGGTGCCGATGTCGACGACAATGGCGATATCCACGCCCATTTCCCGCGCCACATCCAGCGGGATGTTATCGGTCATGCCGCCGTCCACCAGCAGTCGGCCATCCAGCTCAACCGGCGCGAACACCGCCGGGATCGACATGCTGGCGCGGATCACCTGGGGCAGGTGACCCTTGCGGAATACCACTTTCTCGCCGGTGGTGATATCGGTCGCCACCGCGCGGAAGGGGATCGGCAGCTTGTCGAAGTTACGCGTGTTGCTGCTATGGGCGAACATGCTTTCCAGCAGCAGCGCCAGGTTCTGGCCCTGGATCACGCCCAGTGGCAGGCCCAGGCTGCCGTCGTCGCGAAAGCTGAGTTTCTGCTTGACCAGGAAATCCCGGTCATCCTGCTTGCGCCGGAACGGCACGTCTTCCCGCGGCGGTGCGTCGGACAGTGCCTGTTGCCAGTCGATACTCAGCGCCAGTTTTTCCAACTCGTCGATCTTGTAGCCCGACGCGTACAGCCCGCCGATCACCGCGCCCATGCTGGTACCGGCTATCGCATCGATCTGGATGCCTTGCTCTTCCAGCGCCTTGAGCACACCGATATGTGCCAACCCACGGGCGGCGCCGCCGGACAGCACCAGGCCGATCTTCGGGCGTGGCGGTTCAATGGCGTCGGCGATAAGGGGGAGCAGGCACAGAAACAGGCAGGACAGCAGGCGGCGCATCATGAATCTCGAGGCTGGGCGATAAAGGCCGCTATTATAGCCACTCGATCCGCTGAGCCCGTTACGCCTGGAGCCTCTCAAATCATGTCTTCGATCAAACCCGAGATCGTCATCACCTATTGCACCCAGTGCCAGTGGCTACTGCGCGCCGCGTGGTTGGCGCAGTAACTGTTGAGTACGTTTGCGGATGACCTGGGCAAAGTGGCGCTGGAACCGGCCACTGGTGGCGCATTTCGCATCACCTGTGATGGCGTGCAGATCTGGGAGCGCAAGGTCGACGGCGGTTTTCCCGAGGCCAAGGTACTCAAGCAGCGCGTACGTGACCAGATCGACCCGCAGCGCGACCTGGGGCATAACGACCGCACCCAGTGAAAGTCACCGCCCCGTGGGGCGGTGACACGGTGGTTATTTGGCCGCCATCTTTTGCTTGATAAAGCCAATCACCCACGTCAGTACCAGCCCGCCGACACCTCCGCCGACAATGTTGCTGCCCACTGCCGCCACATCCAGGGCTTCGCCGCCCGAGGTGCCCGTGAGTGCCGCGACGACTTGGCCGAGCACCAGCCCGCCGACACCGCCGATCAGGGTATTGAGCCCGGTCCCGAGGCTCTGTTTGGTCATGCCGGCGATGTTGCCGCCGACGGCCCCGCTGA
This sequence comes from Pseudomonas sp. DWP3-1-3b3, assembly GCF_049896305.1. NCBI lineage: Bacteria > Pseudomonadati > Pseudomonadota > Gammaproteobacteria > Pseudomonadales > Pseudomonadaceae > Pseudomonas > Pseudomonas sp. DWP3-1-3b3. Next base: position 267,789 of record NZ_JAFCUA010000003.1, read on the forward strand.
TGATCTGCACTAACAAATTGATGAGCATTTCCATGGTAAAGCTCCCGCATCGCGTTGAGGTTGTGACCACTCGCGTGCAGCAACTTCAGAACACACCCAGGCTGTCGTCGAGCTGTCGGTTATCCGTTGAACGACTGCGGACTGTTGCGGATATTCAAAGTATAGATCAGGCCGTCGCCGCGGGCTGCTTGGCCTGGCTGGCACCGCCCATCAACCCTGACAGCACGATCGCGATGATGATCAACACACCGCCCAGGAGCATGCGCAGCGTCGGGGTTTCGGCAAACAGCAGCCAGGCTGCGGTGATGCCGTAGACCGGCTCCATGGCGAACACCACCGAAGCGGTACGCGCCTTGATCACCGCGAGGCTGGCAACAAATAGGCTATGGGCCAGGCCGGTGCAGAACACGCCGAGCAAACCGATCCACAACCAGTCGATTGCGCTCACCTCTGTCAGACCGGGCGCCGCCACGGGCAACAGGCACACGGCGACCACTACGTTCTGGCACAGCGCTGCCTGCACCGCCGGGATGCGTCCGGAACTGGCGCGGTTATTCAGTGACAGCAGGGAAAACAGCAACCCCGAGGCGATGCCCCAGAGCAGCCCGCCGGTGGCTTCGCTGGCGAGATTGAAGTCCGGGGTAACCAACACCAGGCCGACGCTGACCAGCACGACCAGGACCACTTCGTTGGCGCGGATGCGCTCGCGGAAAATCAGCCCCTCGAGGATCACGGTAAAAGCTGGAAATGCGGTGAAGCCCAAGGTCGCAACCGCTACGCCGGCGACTTTCACGGCAATAAAGAAGGTCACCCAGTGCGCCGCCAGCAATACGCCGCTGACCAGCAGTCGGCGCCAGTCGCGCAGTTCCAGGGTTTTCCAGGCGGTGCTGCTGGCGAACCGTGCGAATACCGCCAGCGCCACCACGGCAAACACGGCGCGACCAAAAACGATGATGGCCGGGGAGGCGGCCGCCAGTTTGCCGAATACGCCGGTGAGGCCAAACATCAATGCGCCGACGTGCAGGGCGCCGAGGGCTGAGCGGGGAGTCATTGCGATCCTTGAGTCTTGGTGTGACAGAAACGCAGTCTAGTGGGTGGCCCGCATCGGTGTCTGTCGTCCGGCTCGCGATGTTTATCGCGAGACTCTTCCTACGGCTTACGCCGTAAAGCACCCGGCGAGGCGCCAAATTCCCGCAGCATGGCGGCGGCGAAGGCACTTTGCGAGGCGTAACCGACGCGATCGGCGATTTCACCGATGGGCAGAGGTGTTTGACGCAACAGGTCCAAGGCCATGTGCAGGCGACGGCTACGGATGTAGTCCATCGGTGTTTGCCCGCATTCGGCCATGAACCGTGCGTGCAGGCGCGCCACTGACAAATCAGCGATACGCGCCAGGTCAGCCACCTGCAACGGATGCGCAAGGTGTCGCTCGATATGTTGATTGAAGGCTGCGTACGGCAGGCGTCGGCCCGGCTGCGGTGGGGCCAGCGGATGATTGAGGCTGGCCAGCAACAGCACCGCGCCTTGCTGCACGATCAATGGGTCATGTACCGGGCTGTGTGCCAGCCATTGCACCAGTTGGCTTTGCCGCGAGTCCAGGGTCAGCCGCGCGGGCTGGTCGAGCAGGCGGCGACTGGCATCGGCATGCTCGCCCAGCGATTGCAGCACCCAGTGCTCGGTCGGCACATCCAGCACCAGGCAACGACTGCCATCGCGACTGCCGCACGCATGGTGGGCAGAGAAGGGCAGCACCATCACGCTGCTTTCGCGCACCTGGCTGCCACGGCCGTCCACTTCCAGGTCCAGGTGCCCGGACAGGCCGAACACCAACTGCGCATGGTCATGGCTGTGGGCGAGGGGCGCTTCGACGTAGTGGCGTAGGGTGAGGGTGGGTCCCATTGCGGTCTCCTGGGCGGCAAGCGGGCAGTCTACAACGCTTTGCGGGCCCTGAGCGCTGTCATCAGACTGACGCACAGTTGTCATGGGCTATTAATCGCCAGGGCGCAAGCTCGCGAAAACACCGTCGAGGGATGCCCATGACCAGTGCCGAGTTCGCCAAGCCCAGCCGCAAGCAACGGGTTCGTACCCTGTGGATTTCCGATGTGCACCTGGGCACCCGGGATTGCCAGGCCGAACATTTGTCGCAGTTCCTCAAGGGCTACCAGGCCGACAAGGTCTACCTGGTCGGTGACATTATCGACGGCTGGAAACTGCGCGGCGGCATGTATTGGCCCCAGGCCCACACCAACGTGATCCGTCGCCTGTTGACCATGGCCAAGCGCGGTACCGAGGTGATCTACGTCACCGGCAACCACGACGAATTCCTGCGTCGCTATTCCAAGCTGATCCTGGGCAATATCCAGCTGGTCGACGAAGCCATACACGTGACTGCCGACGGCCGGCATCTGCTGGTGATCCACGGCGATCAGTTCGACGTGATCACCCGTTACCACCGCTGGCTGGCGTTCCTTGGTGACTCGGCCTACGAGTTCACCCTCACGCTGAACCGCTGGCTGAACCACTGGCGCGCGCGCTACGGTTATGGCTATTGGTCGCTGTCGGCGTACCTCAAGCACAAGGTCAAGACGGCCGTGAACTTCATCAGCGATTTTGAAGAAGCTATCGCCCACGAGGTGACCAAGCGCGAGTTGCATGGCGTGGTGTGCGGTCATATCCACCATGCGGAGATTCGCAAGGTGGGCGAGGTGGATTACCTCAACTGCGGGGATTGGGTGGAGTCGTGCACGGCGTTGATCGAACACTGGGATGGGAGCATCGAGTTGTATCGGTTGGCGGATGCGCAGGCGAAAGAGGCGCAGCTCAAGGCAGAGATGGTAGCGGGCTAGAGCCTGACTCGGTCGAAAATGTGGGAGCGGGCTTGCTCGCGAATGCGGTAGGTCAGTCACCTGATGTGTCGGATGACACACCGCTTTCGCGAGCAAGCCCGCTCCCACAGTTTTGATTCGGTTTCTTCAGTTGGAGACATCGGCAATGGCTTGAGCCAGCAGCGTCAGGCGTGTCGCATCAATGCCCGCCACGTTGGCCCGACCCGAACTCACCATATACACGCTGTGCTTTTCGCGCAGTTGCTTCACCTGCTCGGCACTCAAGCCGGTATAGGAAAACATCCCACGCTGCGCTCCGATATGCGCAAACCGCTCCGACAGGCCGTGTGGCGCCAACGCCTCCACCAAGCCCGAACGCAGGTGTGCGATCCGTGAGCGCATGCCTTCGACCTCGTCGCTCCAGCGCTTTTTCAGCTCGGTATCCCCCAGGATGGTCGCCACTACCGCAGCACCATGGTCCGGCGGCGTCGACCACAGGTTGCGCGCCGTGTTGGCCAACTGGCTGCGCACATCCGTGAGCTTTTCGGCATCCGCCGCACACACGATCAACGCGCCGACGCGGTCGCTGTACAGGCCGAAGTTCTTCGAGCATGAACTGGTGATCAGCACTTCCGGCAGCTCGGCTGCAAACAACCGCACGGCCCAGGCGTCCTGCTCCAAACCATCGCCGAAGCCTTGGTAGGCGAAGTCGATCAGCGGCAGCAACTGGCGCTCGCGCACGATCTGCAGCACCTGGCGCCAGTCGTCCTGGGACAGGTCGAAACCGGTCGGGTTATGGCAGCAGGCATGCAACAGCACCACGTCGCCCTTGGGTACGCTGGACAGGGTCGCCAGCATGGCCGCCACGTCCAGGCGATTGTCCGCACCCACGTAGGGGTAATGGCTGACCGGGATCCCGGCCTTGGCAAAGATGGTTTCGTGGATCGGCCAGGTCGGGTTGCTCAACCAGACGCCGCGACCGGGCAGGTTGTGCGCGATAAAGTCGGCGCTCAGGCGCAGGGCCCCGGTGCCGCCCGGTGTCTGGGTGGCGCCGGCGCGGCGCTCGCGGATCACCGCCGAGTCCGCGCCGAGCACCAGCTCACTGATCAGCCTGCCGAACGCCGCATTGCCGTGGCCGCCGATGTAGGTCTTGGTGGTTTGCGTGTCCACCAGGCGCTGTTCGGCCAGCTTCACCGAGTGCGGAATTGGGGTGAGGCCCTGGTCATCCTTGTAGACGCCCACGCCCAGATCGAATTTGTTCGGGTTGCTGTCCTGGGCGTACAGGTCCATCAGCCCGAGGATCGGGTCGCCGGGCACGCGGCCAATGGCATCGAAATGCATTACTTGCGGCCCTCGGCTTCCTTGGCCACTTCGTCGGTGCGCGCGGCCATGATGAAGTCGTTGCGGTGCAGGCCTTTGATGGAATGGCTCCACCAGGTCACGGTGACCTTGCCCCACTCGGTGAGCAGGCCTGGGTGATGGCCTTCGGCTTCGGAGATGTCACCCATGGCGTTGGTGAAGGCCAGGGCGAATTTGAAGTTCTTGAACAGGAAAACCTTTTCCAGTTGCATCACGCCGTCGCGGACTTCGATGTTCCAGTCAGGGATCTGCTTGAGCAGCACCGGCAGTTCTTCGTCGCTGACTTGCGGGGCATCGGCACGGCAGGCTTCGCAGTGGGCTTGGTTCAAGGTGGTCATGAGGGTGTCCTGAATTCGAAGGTATGAAGATCAGTAGCGTTACCCTAAAGCAACGCGCGGCCAGGGAACAGACTCACCTGGCCTCAAGATGTAAGGTTCAAGCCGCCTTGGGCTTGGGTGGAAACTTCGGTGCGTGCAGACCCAGCTGCATGCCACGTTCCACCATGCCCATGATGTCCTCCTGCGCGACTTCGAACAGGCGCTTGAGGTCTGGCAGCACGAAGTACAACGGTTGCAGGATGTCGATGCGATACGGCGTGCGCATCGCCTCCAGCGGGTCGAACACTTGATGCTCGGGCTCGGACGACAGGCTGTACACCGTCTCCTTGGGCGACGACAGAATGCCGCCACCGTAGATGCGTCGACCTTCGGGCGTGTCCACCAGGCCGAATTCGATGGTCATCCAGTAGAGGCGCGCCAGGTACACGCGTTGCTCCTTGGTGGCCGCCAGGCCGAGCTTGCCGTAGGTGTGGGTGAATTCGGCGAACCAGGGGTTGGTCAGCAATGGGCAGTGGCCGAAGATCTCGTGAAAAATATCCGGTTCTTGCAGATAGTCGAGTTCTTCGCGGGTGCGGATAAACGTCGCCACAGGAAACTGCTTGTTGGCGAGTAACTCGAAAAATGTCTGGAAGGGGATCAGCGCCGGCACGCGGGCGACCTGCCAGCCGGTGGTCTCGGCCAGCACTTTGTTGATTTCGCCCAGTTGCGGAATGCGGTCATGGGGCAGGCCGAGCTTGTCGATGCCGTCCAGGTATTCCTGGCAGGCGCGCCCCTCGATCACTTTCAACTGGCGAGTGATCAGGGTGTTCCACACCGCATGTTCTTCCTGCGAGTAGTGGATAAAACCTTGCGCATCGGGCTCGCGGGCCACGTACTGCGTCTGCTTCATACGGCTCTCCTGCTAGGCATTCGTTCTTGTTATGTCCTGCGATGCGCTTATTGATAACCCGTGCGCGGCCAGATTCCATCTGTTTAAAACGCCTTTACGTAGGAAAACTTACCAGTTTCCGTAAAGTATTCGTTACGCTTATGAGGGTGGCCGTTGTCTTGGGCTGGGAAAAGCCCGCAAGCTGTCACATAATCTTGACGACTATCTGCGCCCAGCGACAAAAAGACGCGGCGCCTCCCCACTTTTCGGGCCTCTTCATGCGTATCAAAGTGCATTGCCAGAACCGCATCGGCATCCTGCGGGACATTCTCAACCTGCTGGTGGAATACGGCGTCAACGTCGCCAAGGGCGAGGTGGGCGGTGAGCATGGCAATGCCATCTACCTGTTTTGCCCGAACCTGGTGAACATGCAGTTCCAGGCATTGCGCCCGCAGTTCGAGGCGATTGCCGGGGTATTTGGCGTCAAAAGGGTAGGGTTGATGCCCAGCGAGCGCCGGCATATGGAGCTCAATGCGTTGCTTGGCGCGCTGGAGTTTCCGGTGCTGTCGATCGACATGGGCGGCTCGATCGTCGCCGCCAACCGCGCGGCGGCACAGCTGCTCGGAGTGCGGGTGGATGAGGTGCCAGGCATTCCGTTGTCGCGGTATGCCGAGGACTTCGACTTGCCGGAACTGGTGCGCGCCAGCAAATCGCGGATCAACGGCCTGCGGGTCAAGGTCAAGGGTGACGTGTTCCTGGCGGACATCGCGCCGCTGCAATCCTCCGAACATGACGACAGCGAGGCCATGGCCGGCGCTGTGCTGACCCTGCACCGCGCCGACCGCGTTGGTGAGCGCATCTATAACGTGCGCAAGCAGGAACTGCGTGGCTTTGACAGCATTTTCCAAAGCTCCAAAGTCATGGCCGCCGTGGTGCGCGAAGCCCGGCGCATGGCGCCGCTGGATGCGCATCTATTAATAGAAGGCGAAACCGGCACCGGTAAAGAGCTGTTGGCGCGTGCATGTCACCTGGCCAGCCCGCGTGGGCAATCGCCGTTGATGGCGCTTAACTGCGCGGGCCTGCCCGAGTCGATGGCCGAGACCGAGCTCTTCGGCTACGGCCCTGGCGCGTTCGAAGGTGCACGGGCCGAAGGCAAGTTGGGACTGTTGGAACTGACGGCGGGCGGTACATTGTTTCTCGATGGCGTCGGGGAGATGAGCGCGCGCTTGCAGGTGAAATTGCTGCGCTTTTTGCAGGACGGTTGCTTCCGCCGCGTAGGCAGCGATGAAGAGGTGTACTTGGACGTGCGGGTGATCTGCGCGACCCAGGTGGACTTGTCCGAGCTGTGCGCCCGTGGCGAATTCCGTCAGGACCTCTATCACCGTCTCAACGTGCTGTCCCTGCATATTCCACCGCTACGTGAATGTCTCGACGGGCTTGCGCCGCTGGTTGAGCACTTTCTCGATCAGGCCAGTCGCCAGATCGGCTGCCCGTTGCCCAAGCTGGCGCCGGCCGCCATGGACCGCCTGAGCCACTACCACTGGCCGGGCAACGTACGGCAGTTGGAAAACGTGCTGTTCCAGGCGGTGTCGTTGTGTGACGGAGGGACGGTCAAGGCCGAACATATTCGGCTGCCGGATTATGGCGTGCGTCAGCCGCTTGGCGATTTTTCCTTGGAGGGCGGCCTGGAAGACATCGTTGGTCGATTCGAGAAGGCGGTGTTGGAAGCCTTGTACGCCGAGCATCCCAGCAGCCGACAGTTGGGCAAGCGCCTGGGGGTGTCTCACACCACCATCGCCAATAAGCTGCGCGATTACGAAGTGATCAAGGCCGACAAGTAACCTGCGCTTGCCGCAGGCGGCAGTAGTCCGCCGTTTTTTCGACTATCGAGGGGGCGTCATTTCTTGACGCCCGCCCGCAAACCCCCGTCCCACCTGCACTTCATCCTCTTTTCAAAAGTTGGTTCGCAAATTGCTTAAGCCTCATCAGTACAGCGGTGGGCGGCAAGCGTCCGTCAGAAAGAGGAAAGAGCGTGGACAAGTACCTTTATGTGGCAATGACCGGCGCCAGCCAGAATGCTCTGGCGCAGAAGGCCCATGCCAACAACCTGGCGAACATTTCCACCAATGGTTTCCAACGTGACCTGGAGCAGGCGCGTTCGATGCCGGTGTTCGGTGACAGCTTTCCGGCGCGCGCGTTTGCCATGACCGAGCGTCCAGCCACCGACTTCACGCCTGGCGCGATGATCGAGACGGGCCGTGACCTGGACGTTGCCGTCAGCGGCAATGGCTGGATGGCCGTGCAGACCCCGGACGGCAGCGAAGCCTACGTGCGCAGCGCGAGCATGAACGTCGATGCATTGGGTGTGCTGCGCGCCGGCAACGGCATGCCGATCATGGGCAACGGTGGCCCGATTGCCGTGCCGCCGCAGCAGAAGATCGAAGTGGGGGCTGATGGCACCATCAGCATTCGCGCCATGGGTGAAGGCCCGCGCGTGATGGCGGAAGTGGACCGCATCAAGCTGGTCCAGCCGGACCTGAAGAACATGAATAAAGGCCTCGACGGCACCATCCACACCAAGGATGGCCAGCCGGCCCAGGCTGACGCGACGGTCACGCTGACCTCGGGCTTCCTGCAGGCGAGCAACGTCAATGCGGTGGAAGAAATGACCGCTGTGCTGGCGCTTTCCAAGCAGTTCGAGCTGCACATCAAGATGATGAACAGCGCCAAGGAAGACGACCAGGCCATGACTCGCGTCATGCAGATGAGCTGATTGCAGCCCACTAATTAATTTGTGATGTAGCGCCAACAAACAGGCGCGCAAAGGAGAACAGCATGCTTCCGGCTCTATGGGTTGCCAAAACCGGTTTGTCCGCCCAGGACACCAACCTGACCACCATTTCCAACAACTTGGCCAACGTGTCGACCACGGGTTTCAAACGTGACCGTGCCGAGTTCCAGGACTTGCTCTATCAGATCAAGAAGCAGCCAGGCGCCCAGTCGACCCAGGACAGCGAACTGCCGTCCGGCCTGCAATTGGGTACCGGTGTGCAGATCGTTGGCACCCAGAAGAACTTCAGCGCCGGTAACCTGCAACAGACCGGCCAGCCGCTGGACATGGCCATCAACGGCCGTGGTTTCTTCCAGATCCTGCAACCGGATGGCACCACTTCCTACACCCGTGACGGTACTTTCCACCTGGACTCCAACGGCCAGATCGTCACCGCCAACGGTTTTGCCCTGGAGCCGGCCGTGGTCGTTCCCGCCGACGCCAAGACCTTCACCGTCGGCAACGACGGCACCGTGTCCATCACCGTGGCCGGCAACCCCGCGTCGCAAGTGATCGGCAACCTGCAGACCGCCGACTTCATCAACCCGGCCGGCCTGCAAGCAATGGGCAACAACCTGTTCCTGGAAACCGCCTCCAGCGGCGCGCCGCAAATCGGCACCCCTGGCCTGAACGGTTTCGGCACCACGCTGCAAAGCACCCTGGAAACCTCCAACGTGAGCACCGTTGAGGAGATGGTCAACATGATCACCACCCAGCGCGCCTACGAGATGAACTCCAAGGTGATCTCCACCGCCGACCAGATGCTTTCGTTCGTAACGCAGAATCTGTAATCAAGTCTATGGGGCGCTCATGAGGGCGCCTGCAACACCGTGAGGTAAGGGTCATGAATCGCTATGTTTCTGTTCTGGCATTGAGTGGGATTGCCGTGCTCGCGGGCTGTGTCGCCCCGACGCCAAAACCCAATGACCCGTACTACGCGCCGGTGTTGCCACGCACGCCGTTGCCGGCGGCCGCCAACAATGGCTCGATCTACCAAGCCGGTTTCGAACAGAACCTGTACAGCGACCGCAAGGCGTTCCGGGTCGGTGACATCATCACCATCACCCTGAACGAGAAGACCCAGGCCAGCAAGAATGCCAACTCGCAGATCGGCAAGACCAGCAAGGCCGGCATCGGCCTGACGTCGTTGTTCGGCGGTGTGCCCAACACCAACAACCCATTGGGCAGCGGCGACCTGAGTCTGGATGTGGGTTACAGCGGCGATCGTGCCACCAACGGCAAGAGCGCGGCAGGGCAGGGCAACAGCCTGACCGGTTCGATCACGGTGACCGTGGCCGATGTATTGCCCAACGGCATCATCGCCGTGCGCGGTGAAAAGTGGATGACCCTTAATACCGGTGACGAGCTGGTGCGCATTGCCGGCATGGTCCGCGCCGATGACATCTCCACTGACAACACCGTGCCGTCGACGCGAATCGCCGACGCGCGCATTACCTACTCGGGTACAGGTTCGTTTGCTGATGCGAGTCAGCCGGGCTGGTTCGACCGTTTCTTCCTTAGCCCGCTGTTCCCTTTCTAGGTGGCCACTTTGAAACTCAAACAGCTGATGGCGGCCGCACTCCTGCTTTCCTTGAGCGCTGTCGCCCAGGCCGAACGGCTGAAGGACATCGCCAGCATCTCCGGCGTGCGTTCCAACCAGTTGATCGGCTACGGCCTGGTAGTGGGGCTCAACGGTACGGGTGACCAGACCACCCAGACCCCGTTCACCCTGCAGACCTTTAACAACATGCTCTCGCAGTTCGGTATCAAGGTGCCGGCGGGGTCGGGCAACGTGCAGCTGAAAAACGTCGCGGCGGTGTCGATCAGTGCTGACTTGCCGGCGTTCTCCAAGCCGGGCCAGGTAGTGGACATCACCGTGTCGTCGATCGGTAACTCGAAGAGCCTGCGCGGCGGCACCTTGCTGATGACGCCGCTCAAGGGTATCGACGGCAACGTGTACGCCATCGCCCAGGGCAACCTGGTGGTGGGCGGGTTTGACGCCGAAGGTCGCGATGGTTCGAAGATCACCGTCAACGTGCCGTCAGCCGGTCGGATCCCAGGTGGCGCCACGGTTGAACGCACCGTGCCAAGCGGCTTCAACCAAGGCAACAGCCTGACCTTGAACCTCAACCGCTCTGACTTCACCACCGCCAAGCGCGTGGTCGACAAGATCAACGATATGCTCGGCCCAGGCGTGGCCCAGGCCATCGACGGCGGCTCTATCCGTGTGACCGCGCCGCTGGACCCAAGCCAGCGTGTGGACTACCTGTCGATCCTGGAAAACTTAGAGGTGGACCCAGGCCAGGCCGTGGCCAAAGTCATCATCAACTCGCGGACCGGCACCATCGTGATCGGCCAGAACGTCAAGGTTTCGCCAGCGGCCGTGACCCACGGCAGCCTGACCGTGACCATCACCGAAGACCCGATCGTCAGCCAGCCTGGGCCGTTGTCCAACGGCCAGACGGCGGTGGTGCCGCGTTCGCGTGTGAATGCCCAGCAAGAAGCCAAGCCGATGTTCAAGTTCGGCCCCGGCACCACCCTGGATGAGATTGTCCGCGCGGTGAACCAGGTGGGCGCAGCGCCCGGCGACTTGATGGCGATCCTCGAAGCACTGAAGCAGGCCGGCGCCTTACAAGCCGACCTGATTGTGATCTGAGGCCATGGCCATGGATATGCGCAAGAGCGGCATCAGCAGCACGGCGGACTCGGGGTCCTACTCCGACTTGAACCGGCTTAACCAGCTCAAGGTCGGCGCCGACAAGAACAGCGAAGGCAACATGCGCAAAGTGGCGCAGGAGTTCGAGTCGTTGTTCTTGAGCGAGATGCTCAAGTCCATGCGTTCGGCCACCGAGGCGTTGGGCAAGGACAACCCGATGAACACGCCGGCCGCCAAGCAGTACCAGGAAATGTATGACCAGCAACTGGCGGTCTCGATGTCCCGCGAAGGCGGTGGTATCGGCCTGGCTGACGTGCTGATGCGCCAGATGCAGAAGAACAAGCCGGTGGAGGCCCAGGCCGCCACCTTGCAAGGCCCGGCGGCGGCTGAGCCTGTGAAGAAAATGGATGTGCCGACAGAGATTGCGGCCGGCACCCAGGCCGATGGTCCGTTGGGTCGCTCCAACGGCCAGCGTCCGCTGTGGGCTTACCGCGTGGCTGAGCCACAGGCGGGTGCCCCGGCGGCCCACAGCAATGACATGGAATTGATGAACCAGCGGCGCATCGCCTTGCCGAGCAAGCTGACCGATCGCCTGTTGGCTGGCATCGTGCCGAGCACCCAGGTGACCGGCGAAGCCAAGGCCGCGCCACTGCGCAACAGCGCCGCTGACGATAACGTCGTCAACAGTGCGGCGCGTACCTTCGCCGTGCCGAGCGGGCGCATGCAGGTCTACGGCCGCGCCGTGGCCCAGCCACCGTTGGCGCCGGCGAAGAAAGCCTTCAGTTCACAGGATGAATTTGTCGCCACCATGTTGCCGATGGCCAAGGCGGCCGCCGCGCGGATTGGTGTCGATCCGAAGTACCTGGTGGCCCAGGCCGCCCTGGAAACCGGTTGGGGTAAATCGGTGATGCGCGCCGAAGACGGCAGCAGCAGCCACAACCTGTTCGGCATCAAGGCCGGCCAGAGTTGGCAGGGCGGCCAGGCTCGCGCGATCACCAGCGAGTTCCGCGATGGCGCGATGGTCAAGGAAACGGCGCAGTTCCGTTCCTACGACTCTTACCAGGACAGCTTCCACGACCTGGTGACGTTGCTGCAAAGCAATGATCGCTATAAAGAAGTTGTGAAGTCGGCCGACAACCCGGAACAGTTTGTTCGCGAGTTGCAAAAGGCCGGTTACGCAACCGACCCGGCCTATGCCAGCAAGATTTCGCAGATCGCCAAAACGATGGACAGTTACCAGAATTACGCTGCCGCTGGCGCAACCACACATTTATAAGGTCTGAACCATGAGTTTGCTCAGTATCGGGATGTCAGGGCTCAATTCCGCTCAAGGATCGTTGTCGGTCTTGAGTAATAACATTGCCAACGCCAACACCGCGGGTTACTCACGGCAGCAGACTACCCAGAATGCCAACGCGGCGAACCAGTTCGGTGGTGTGTTCATTGGCAGTGGCACCACCCTGGCCGATGTGCGCCGGGTGTATAACGAGTTCCTCGACGCGGCGTACCAGAACAGCACCTCGCTGAACAGCGATGCCAAGGCGTATCTGGATCAGGTCAGTGCTGTGGACAAGACGCTGTCGGACAAGACCACCGGCATGTCGTCTGTGCTCAGCGCCTTCTTCGCCGCGGCTCAGACCGCCTCGGCCAACCCGAGCGACACATCGGCACGGCAGATTCTGCTCACCAGCGCGCAGACCTTGAGCAACCGGTTCAACTCGATCTCCAACCAATTGAGCCAGCAGAAAGAAACCATCAACAGCCAGCTGACCTCCATGGCTGACCAGGTCAACCAATTGACCTCGTCGATTGCGTCCCTCAACAAGCAGATCAACCAGGTTCAGGGCGCGTCGAATACCACGCCGGCCAACCTGCTGGATGCGCGTGCCGAGGCGGTGCGCTCGCTCAATGAGCTGATCGGCGTGACCGCCACTGAGAAAAACGGTGTATTCAGCGTTAGCACCGGCACCGGTCAATCCCTGGTGCTGGGCGATCAGTCCAACTCGATTTCTGCCGTGCCTGGCAAGGACGATCCGACCCAGTACACCATTCAGATGAACATGCCGGGTAACACGGCGGTGGATATCGGCAATGTGATCAGTGGTGGCAGCATCGGCGGCCTGATGCGCTATCGCAGTGACGTGTTGATGCCGGCCATCAACGACCTGGGACGTATCGCCATCGTCACCGCCGATACGATCAACAGCCAACTGGGGCAGGGCATCGACCTGAATGGCGAGTTCGGCGCGTCGATGTTCAAGGACATCAATAGCGCAGCAGCAGTGGCGTTGCGCAGTGTGGCCGGTCAAGGCAACCAGGGCGCCGGTAGCCTGGGTGTGACGATCAAGGACACCAGCAAGCTCACCAACTACGATTACAAGGTTACCTTCAGCGACCCGACCAATCTCAATAAAGTGACGGTGCAGCGCTCCGATGGCAAAGCCATGGGCACCTTTGATATCTCCGCCACACCGCCTTCGGTGATCGACGGCTTTACCCTTGAGCTTAAAAATGGCCCGATGTCGGCCGGTGACAGCTTCAAGGTCAGCCCGACCGCCAGCGGCGCGAAGGACATCGGCACGGTCCTCACCGACCCGAGCAAGATTGCCTTCGCTGCACCGCTCAAAGGCGAGGCCAGCAAAACCAACCAGGGCACCGGCACCTTCACGCCGCCGACCCTGACCGTGCCGCTGGATCTCCAGGGCGGCGCCAATACCGCGCAACTGCGCATCGGCATTGAAAACTCGATGCCGGTGAAGATGGTATTTGGCAAGCCAGCCGCCGACGGCACTCAGTCCTATACGATCAACGACGCCAAGGGCGATCCGATCGGCACCGGTACCATTATTCCGGGGCAGTCCAACAAGATCAGCATCAACGTACCGATGCGCGATGCCAGCGGCGCCCTGGTGGTACCGGCCAAGAGCTTCAGCTTTGACACCTCGGTGGCCGGCTCGCCCACCGCTGGCGACAGCACCACCTTTTCGTTTAACGCCAGCGGCAAGTCCGACAACCGCAATGCGCAGGAGCTGCTGAACCTGCAAACCAAGGCCACCGTAGGCGTCGCCGCCGATGGCACCGGCGGTACCAGCCTGGTCGGGGCCAACAGCAAGTTGGTGTCGACGGTCGGCGCCAAGGCCGCAGCGGCCACCACGGACACGACCGCCACCAACGCGTTGCTCACGGCCAACAAAAATGCGCGCAACTCCGTGTCCCAGGTCAACCTGGATGAGGAAGCGGGCGACATGATCAAGTTCCAGCAGTACTACACAGCGTCGTCGCAGATCATCAAGGCTGCGCAAGAAACCTTCAGCACGCTGATCAATAGTCTTTAAGGGAGTCTGGGACGATGCGCATTTCTACACAGCAGTATTTCGACACCAGTGCCGCCAAGTACCAGAACAACTATGCCGGCGTGGTGCAGGCTCAGCAGCAGGCGAGTTCCGGCGTGCGCGTGCAAACCGCAGGGGATGACCCGGTGGCGGCGCAGCGTTTGCTGATGCTGCAGCAGCAGAAAGACATGTTGGCGCAGTTCAGCGGCAATATCTCCAACATCAACAGCTCGCTGACCAACGAAGAAAGCGTGCTGACGGCGATCAATGCAACGATCCAGGCCGCCAGCCAATTGGCGTTGAAGGCCGGTGGCGTGACCAGTGATGCCGACCGAAAATCCATCTCGGTCGAAGTGGGTGCCCTTGAAGACCAACTGCTGGGCTTGCTCAACAGCAAGGATGCGGCGGGCAACTATCTGTTCTCCGGCTCCAAGACCGATACGCCGCCGTACTCGCGCAACATTGATGGCACCTACAACTATCAGGGCGACGAAAACGAGTTGAGCCTGCAGGTGTCCGAGACGTTGACCGTGCGAACGGGCGACACCGGCAAGACCATTCTGGAAGGCGCGGCCAACAACAGCCGCACCCAGTCCAAGTACACCACGCCCGCACCCGTGCCACCGGCAACCACACCGTCGCAAGTGGATGACCATAAAGTCGCCATCTCGGCCGGTCTGGTGACATCGAGCGTCGACTACAACAAGTCGTTCGCCGACGGTCAGCCGTACAAGGTAACGTTCACCAGCAGCACCCAGTACGTGGTGACTGACAAGGACAACAACGACATTACCTCGCAGCTCCCGGGTAATGGCACGTTCGACTCCACCAAGGAAGGCAGTGCCAGTATCAACGTGCGCGGGGTCAAGTTCGATATCACCGTCGATCTCACGGACAAGGCCACTGGCCCTGATGCCGATGCCATGGTCAAAGGTCGCGAGTTCACCCTGGCCGCCAAGCCGGACACCTTTAACGTGTCCCGCACGGCAAGCAACACCTCGTCGACGCAGTTGACCAATGCCACAGTCAGCAATCCCGCTAAATATGCCAGCACCTTTCCGGCCAACAGCGGTGTGCTGGTCAAGTTCAGCGACACTGATTCGTCGGCCTTCCAGGTGTTTGCACAGCCCTACAACGCCAACAGCAAGCCGATTGATTCGGGCGTCATCGACACCACCACCACGCCGAGCTCGATCACAGTGGCCGGTGTGACCTTTGGCCTCAGTGGCACACCTAATGTAGGTGATCAGTTTGCGGTCGGCGCCAGCACCCAGAAGACCCAGAGTGCGCTCGACACCTTGAGCCAATTGCGCAAGGCCCTGGAACAACCGGCCGATGGTATTCCAGGCGCACGGGTGAAGCTGCAGGATGCACTCAACGCCGCTGTCAGCAACCTGACCAGCTCGGCGGACCAGGTGGACAACGTGCGCGGCTCCATCGGTGCGCGGCAGAATGCGCTCACCGTGCAGTCCAGCGAAAACGAAAGTGTCGGCCTGGCCAACAAATCCACCATGAGCGCCCTGGCGAACATCGACATGGGTGAAGCGGCGATCAACCTGACCCTGCAGCAAACCATGCTGGAAGCGTCGCAGTTGGCCTTCGTGAAAATCTCGCAGTTGAGCCTGTTCAACAAGATGTAAGTACCTTTACGTCAAGCGGCCCGCTCTGGAAACAGGGCGGGCCGTTGTCGTTTCTGGGATTTAATTGTTTGAAGGTTTTGCACAAAGCACACAAAATTGAGTGACCTGTGAGTCATAAAGCGCATCTTCACTGTATCGTGTGAAAAGGATAAGTCGTCACAGGGTCCTTGCGAGGCGGCTTTCAGCGAGATTTTTATGGGGTTATCCCCTTTATTGTCAGCACTCCGGGCGTGGCCCAGGGGTGTTCTCCAGCTATTTAGTATTGGGAAGCCACAATGATTGGCATAAAAAGCATCGCCAGTTACGTGCCGGCAGACGGGATCGATAACTACGCCCAGGGTGCCAAATTCGCCAAGGATGAAGAATTCATCATTGGCAAGATCGGTTCGGCGTTCCTGCCGCGCAAGGAAGCCGCGCAGGAAACCTCTGATCTGTGTGTCGAGGCGGTCAACGCTTTGTTTGCCAACAACCCGGATTTGAAACGCGAGTCGATTGACGCGCTGATCGTCGTCACTCAGAACGGCGATGAAGAGGGCTTGCCGCACACGGCGGCCATCGTCCAGGACAAGCTCGGTCTGCCGACTCACGTCGCGGCCTTCGATATTTCCCTGGGCTGCTCCGGCTACGTCTACGGCATCTACGCGATGAAGGGCTTCATGGAAGCCGCCGGCCTGAAAAACGGCCTGTTGATCACCGCCGATCCGTATTCGAAAATTGTCGACCCGCAAGACCGTAACACCACCATGCTGTTCGGCGATGCCGCCACAGCTACCTGGATGGGCGAAGATGCGCCGTGGCTGCTGGGCAAGTCGAAGTTCGGCACCGACGGTTCCGGTGCGCCGCACCTGAAGGTCAGTGATGGCGTGTTCTTCATGAACGGTCGTCAGGTGTTCAACTTCGCACTGCTCAAAGTGCCGGCGCACTTGCATGAGCTGCTCAATGAGTCGGACCTGAAGGCTGACGAGATTGACGCGTTCTGCATTCACCAGGGCAGTGCGGCGATTGTCGACGCCGTGGCGCGTCGCTTTGAAGATGCGCCGGTGGACAAGTTCATCAAGGACATGGTCGAGACCGGCAATACCGTGTCGTCGAGCATTCCGCTGCTGCTGGAAAAGCACGTGATGGACGCCACCTGGAAGCGCGTCGCCATCAGCGGTTTTGGTGTAGGCCTGTCGTGGGGCTCGGCGATTCTCTATCGCCCTTGAGGCCTTGATAGCTTCAACAAAAAAACGCCGAGGCTCGAAAGAGTTTCGGCGTTTTTTATTTGGCGCCAGAAAACCCAATGAAAACGGGGTTTCGCGCCCGCGTAAACCCTTGAATTGCAAGGGGTGGCACGGCGCCAGTAAAAAAATCAAAAAAAATCCTCAAGCAACCGGCTACCACGACGATAACTATTACGTAGGTTCTCAGGCCACACCCGGCGGTTGCCAGGGCCGGAAGCCGCAGTATCCATCCAACGAGGATTTCGTCATGGCTTTAACAGTAAACACCAACATTGCTTCGATCACTACTCAGAGCAACCTGAACAAAGCTGGCGGCGCCCTGGCCACTTCTATGCAGCGCCTGTCTTCCGGCCTGCGTATCAACAGCGCTAAAGACGACGCTGCCGGCCTGCAGATCGCTAACCGCCTGACCAGCCAAATCAACGGCCTGGGCCAAGCAGTCAAAAACGTGAACGACGGTATCTCGATCGCTCAGACCGCTGAAGGCGCGATGCAGGCTTCGACCGACATCCTGCAAAAAATGCGTACCCTGGCTCTGTCTTCCGCTACTGGCTCGCTCAGCCCTGACGACCGTAAGTCGAACAACGACGAATACCAGGCTCTGAC
This sequence comes from Pseudomonas sp. DWP3-1-3b3, assembly GCF_049896305.1. NCBI lineage: Bacteria > Pseudomonadati > Pseudomonadota > Gammaproteobacteria > Pseudomonadales > Pseudomonadaceae > Pseudomonas > Pseudomonas sp. DWP3-1-3b3. The sequence goes on from NZ_JAFCUA010000003.1 coordinate 285,466, forward strand.
TTCGGAACTGACCCGTATCTCGCAAACCACTACTTTCGGTGGCCAGAAGCTGCTGGACGGTTCGTACGGTACCAAAGCTATCCAGGTTGGCGCCAACGCCAACGAAACCATCAACCTGAGCCTGGAAAACGTTGCAGCCAACAACATTGGTTCGCAGCAGATCAAATCCGCCGCTCAAACCCCTAACGCCACTGGCGTAGCGGTTGGTTCGATCGCCATCACCGGTAACGGTCAGTCGGCAAACGTTGCTATCGCTGCTGGTGACTCCGCCAAGACTATCGCTGCCGGCCTGAACGGCGCTATCGGTGGCCTGAGCGCTACCGCCAGCACCGAAGTCAAGTTCTCGGTTGACGAAGCTAAAACCAAGGGTACTCCTGCTCAGCCAGGTCCTCCGGTTGTTCCAGCTGTTCCAGGTGTTCCAGCTAACTTCACCATCGGTGTCGGCAGTGCCAGCGTTAAATTCGTCGGCGTAACCAGCACCGCTGACCTGGCTGACCAACTGAAGTCCAACGCTGCCAAACTGGGCGTCAGCGTTAACTACGACGAAGCCAAGGGCACCCTGGAAGTCAAATCCGATTCGGGCGAGAACATCAAGTTCACCACCGACGCAGCTGGCGGCGACGCTATCAGCGTTAACGTGAAAGATGGCGCTGGCAAATACGCTGCTGCCGCTACTCCTCTGGCTGCCGCTGCTGCTGGCGTGATCATTGCCACTGGCCAGATCTCCCTGGACTCGTCCAAAGGCTACTCCCTGGCAAACGGCGCTACCGGTACTTCGGTAACTGACCTGTTCGGCGCTGCTCAGAAGTCTTCCACCAAGACTGCTGTTGCTCAAACCGACGTGACCGACGCCAACAACGCGCAAAACGCCCTGTCCGTTATCGACAAGGCCATCGGCACCATCGACAGCGTGCGTTCGGGCCTGGGTGCTACCCAGAACCGTCTGACTACCACTGCAGACAACCTGCAGAACATTCAGAAGAACTCCACCGCTGCACGTTCCACCGTTCAGGACGTCGACTTCGCTTCCGAAACCGCCGAACTGACCAAGCAACAGACCCTGCAATCGGCTTCCACCGCGATCCTGTCGCAGGCTAACCAGCTGCCATCCGCTGTACTGAAGCTGCTTCAGTAATCCCAGCGCTTGGTAACTAACGGAAGGGCGCGTCTACGTGCCCTTCCGTTTTTTCGGTTTAGAGGAGATTGGACATGGACATGAGTGTAAAGCTGAACCAGTCTTATCCGCCGGTTGCATCGCAGAACCCGCCTACCCAGGCAGTGACTGACAAAAGCATCCCGAAAGTCCAGGAAGTCGCTGCAACAGGTAAAGAGCCTGAGCGAGCTGACCTGGAAAAAGCAGTTACTGATATTCGCGAATTCGTACAAGCGGCCCAGCGCAAACTGGATTTTTCCATTGATGATTCCACCCATCGCGTGGTGGTCAAGGTCATCGCCACCGACAGCGGTGAAGTGATCCGCCAGATTCCGTCGGAAACGGCATTGAAGCTGGCACAAAGCCTATCCAGCGCAAGCAACGTGTTGTTTGACGACAAGGCGTGAGCTGGCATGAAACTTGTTGCTGTCTTGTCTTGAGGCATAACCAGTCAAGATAACGGCAGCCACCGAACAGGAGAAACGAAGATGGCGGGTTCAACGGTAAGTGGTATCGGTTCGAATATCGATACGCAAGCGATCGTGAAGTCCTTGGTGGACGCCGAAAAGGTGCCCAAGCAGACGCAGATCAATACCGCGTCCCAGAAGGCGACCACCACGCTGTCTTCGATCGGCAAGATTCAGGCGGCGCTGGACGCCTTCCGCGGCGCGCTGGACAACATGACCGCCAGCTCCAGCTTCACGGGCTTGACCGGCTCATCGTCGGATGAAAAGGTCGCCACGATGACGGCGAGCAACACGGCGTCGAACGGCAGTTTCCGGCTGATCGTCAGCCAGCTGGCCCAGGCGTCCAAGCTGTCAACCAAGAACTTCGCCGGCGGCACGTCGACGGTGGTCAACGCTACCGACAAGCCAACGACCCTGACCATCAGTCAGTCGGGCAAGAACTACGACGTCAATATCCCGGCCGGCGCGACCTTGCAGCAGGTGCGCGATTCGATCAACACCCAGTTCGGTACCTCTGGCCTGAGTGCCAACATTCAGACTGACTCCAATGGTTCGCGGCTGATCCTCACCTCAACCACCATGGGTACAGGTTCGGATTTGACGTTGTCGGGTACTTCCGGGCTGGATGTAGGTTCCACGGTTGTTGATCCTCCAAAGGATGCGCTGTACAGCATCGATGGCGTTGCGTCGGTTTCCAAGACGAACAATATCGAAGGCGCGCTCAGTGGCGTGAATATCAAGTTGGTGTCGGTTTCCCCGACCAAGACGGTTGGCGACACCAGCCCTACAGCGGAACGCACCGCAACGCTGATCACGGTCAGCACCAACAACACCGCTTTGAAATCCGGCGTCAAGGGCTTCATCGATAGCTACAACGCCTTGATCACGGCGATGAACGCCGAAACCAAGATCACCAAGAACCTGGACGGTAGCACCACCGCGGCGGCGCTCACGGGCGACTCGACCATGCGTTCGCTGCAGGCTGCGATCCGAAATGAATTCAATACGATCTCCGGCACTGGCACTTTCAAGTCCTTGGCTCAATTCGGCGTGAGCACCAGCTCCACGACCGGGTTGCTGACCATGGATGACAAGAAGTGGGATGCAGCGGTTAAAACCAACGCGGCCGACATCAACAGCATGTTTACCGGCAAGAACGGCATGTTGGCGCGCATGAAAAGCGCGACCGATGACTTCGCCAAGGCGACCACGGGTGTTTTGGCCACGCGTTCCACCTCGCTGTCTGACAGCCTGAAAGACCTGGGCAAGCAGCAGGAAACCTTGAACGAACGCATGGACCTGCTGACCAAGAGCCTGTCCGACAAGTACAACGCCATGGATACCCTGGTCGCCCAATTGCGCCAACAAAGCACCAGCGTCATGACCACGCTCAACGCCTTGAACAACCCTAAAACCAACAGTTGATTCCAACTGACGCAAAAGGCCAGGCAACCTGCCTGGCCTTTTTGTATCGGAGGACGACTGGCGCTAAAGCTTTTTGCGACCCAGTCGACATATTGGTTACTGAAACCCTTTTCGCTGTCGCCTGTCACGAGGTAGAAACATGAATCCCATGAGAGCCCTTCGCCAATACCAGAAGGTCAATTCCCATGCTCAGATCTCCGAAGCCAGCCCTCATCGTCTGGTGCAGATGCTGATGGAAGGCGGCCTCGACCGCATGGCCCAGGCCAAAGGCGCGTTGGCGCGCGGCGACATCGCGACCAAGGGCCTGATGCTCGGCAAGGCAATCGACATCGTGATCGGCCTGCGTGACGGCCTGGATGCGGAAAAGAGTGATAACCCGGCTTACGTCCAGCAGTTGGAAAGTCTGTATGCGTACATGACCAACCGTCTGATGGAAGCAAACCTGCACAACGATGCCGACATGATCGACGAAGTGGCGCGTTTGCTGATTACCGTAAAAGAGGGCTGGGATGCCATCGCAGCGCCGGCTGTCACCGAATAAGGCGCAGCAGAAAAAGGCCTGAAGGCCTTGAGGAATACGTCATGAGTCAAGCATTGCAACGCATTGATGAAACCCGTGAGGCGCTGATGGGCGCGCTGGCGGACCGTAACTGGGACGCCATTGGCGAACTGGACATGGGCTGTCGCGACGTCATCGAGCAGGTGCTCAGTGAAGCGCCGGTCGATGAGGATGCGTTGCGCGAAAAGCTTGAAAGCCTGCTGGCGGTTTATCAGCAGTTGCTTGAGGTGACGACTGGCGAACGCCAGGCGATTTTCGAAGAGATGTCGCAGATCAACCAAGCGAAAAATGCGTCAAAGGTTTACCATCTGTTCGGCTGAACTGGCTCAGTTAATCCGAACGCGCGTCATAAATTTGACTGCGCGCGATTTTTTGACTTAACTAGTGCTGTTTTCAGAATTCAGACGGCTGCAGGCAGAAAAAACCTACAGCCATCTAGATTGCCCCGACTCGAGGGCATTTGAGTTAACTAGGGAAGTTGCTATTGCATGTGGCGTGAAACCAAAATTCTGCTGATTGATGACGATAGCGTCCGCCGCCGCGATTTAGCGGTGATTTTGAATTTTCTTGGCGAAGAAAATCTGCCCTGCGGCAGCCATGATTGGCAGCAGGCGGTCAGCTCATTGTCATCGAGCCGTGAAGTCATTTGTGTGCTGATCGGGACGGTAAACGCTCCTGGCGCTGTTTTGGGCTTGTTAAAGACACTGTCAACCTGGGATGAGTTCCTTCCCGTGTTGCTGATGGGCGATATTTCTTCCGTCGACCTACCCGAAGACCAGCGCCGCCGGGTGCTTTCCACCCTGGAAATGCCGCCCAGCTACAGCAAACTGCTCGATTCCCTGCACCGTGCCCAGGTCTACCGCGAGATGTACGACCAGGCCCGCGAGCGCGGTCGCCATCGCGAACCCAACCTGTTCCGCAGCCTGGTCGGCACTAGCCGTGCCATCCAGCACGTGCGCCAGATGATGCAGCAAGTGGCCGACACCGACGCCAGCGTGCTGATCCTCGGCGAGTCCGGCACCGGCAAGGAAGTGGTCGCGCGCAACCTGCACTATCATTCCAAGCGCCGCGACGGGCCATTTGTGCCGGTCAATTGCGGGGCGATCCCGGCAGAGCTGCTTGAAAGCGAACTGTTCGGCCATGAGAAGGGCGCCTTTACCGGCGCGATCACCAGCCGTGCCGGGCGTTTCGAGTTGGCCAACGGCGGCACGCTGTTCCTCGACGAAATCGGCGACATGCCGCTGCCGATGCAGGTCAAGCTGCTGCGTGTGCTGCAGGAGCGTACCTTCGAGCGCGTGGGCAGCAACAAGACGCAGAGCGTCGACGTGCGCATCATCGCGGCCACCCACAAGAACCTCGAAAGCATGATCGAGGTCGGCAGCTTCCGTGAAGACCTGTACTACCGCCTCAACGTATTCCCGATCGAGATGGCCCCGCTGCGCGAGCGCGTGGAAGACATCCCGCTGCTGATGAACGAACTGATCTCGCGCATGGAGCACGAAAAGCGCGGCTCTATCCGTTTCAACTCTGCCGCGATCATGTCCCTGTGCCGCCACGGCTGGCCGGGCAACGTGCGCGAGCTGGCCAACCTGGTGGAGCGCATGGCGATCATGCACCCCTACGGCGTGATCGGTGTGGTCGAGCTGCCGAAGAAATTCCGCTACGTCGACGATGAAGACGAGCAGCTGGTCGACAGCCTGCGCAGCGATATGGAAGAACGGGTAGCCATCAACGGCCATACCCCGGACTTCGGTTCCACTGCCATGCTGCCGCCCGAAGGCCTGGACTTGAAGGACTACCTCGGCAACCTGGAACAAGGCCTGATCCAGCAGGCTCTGGACGACGCCAACGGCATCGTCGCCCGTGCCGCCGAACGCCTGCGCATCCGTCGAACCACTCTGGTGGAGAAGATGCGCAAGTACGGTATGAGCCGCAAAGAAGGTGATGAACAGGCGGATGATTGACGCCTGTTTTTCAACTGACTGAAAACTAAGCCTATTTTTTTAGGCACGGGTATTGCTACAGCCCTCGCAACGTTCCGTTTAACTGACGGTCAGCCAAGCGAGAGAGCATGATGCCCCACGCCGCCCAACACTCTTCCAGTCCTGCCATTGCGGGGCTGGTTCCTTCTGTAGAACAGCAAAGTCGCCAGGGCCTGGAACAGGCCTTTTCGCTGTTCAACCAGATGTCCAGCCAATTGACCGATTCCTACAGCCTGCTTGAAGCTCGGGTGTCCGAGCTTAAAGGCGAGTTGGCGGTGGTCAGCGCACAGCGCATGGAAGAGCTGGCCGAGAAAGAGCGCCTGGCCAACCGTCTGCAAAACCTGCTGTCACTGCTGCCCGGCGGTGTGATCGTCATCGACGAAGAAGGCCGTGTGCGCGAAGCCAACCCGGCGGCCTGCGACATGCTTGGGCTGCCGCTGGAAGGCGAGCTGTGGCGGCATGTCATCACCCGCTGCTTTGCGCCGCGTGAAGATGACGGTCACGAAATTTCCCTGAAAGACGGCCGCCGTTTGTCCATCGCCACCCGTTCCCTGGACGCGGAGCCGGGTCAACTGGTGCTGCTCAACGACCTGACTGAAACCCGTCACCTGCAAGACCAGTTGGCGCGGCATGAGCGTTTGTCGTCCCTGGGGCGCATGGTCGCTTCTTTGGCGCATCAGATCCGCACGCCGCTGTCGGCTGCCCTGATCTACGCCAGTCATTTGACTGATGAGCAATTGCCCGCCGCCACCCATCAACGTTTTGCCGGTCGCCTCAAGGAGCGTCTGCATGAGTTGGAGCACCAGGTGCGTGACATGCTGGTGTTTGCCCGTGGCGAATTGCCGCTCACCGACCGCATCACGCCGTCCGCGTTGATGCAGGCCCTGCAAGCAGCGGCCGCCACCCATATTCAGGACGTCCAGGTGCGCTGGCAGTGCGACAGCCATCTCGGTGAGTTGCTGTGCAACCGCGACACGCTGGTGGGGTCGCTGCTCAACCTGATCGAAAACGCCACCCAGGCCAGCGGCCCCGGCGCACGGCTCAAGGTGCACCTGTACAACCGTGGGCAAAACCTGCGCCTGTGCATCAGCGACAACGGAAGTGGTATCGAGCCTGCTGTGTTGCAGCGCCTAGGCGAACCGTTTTTCACCACCAAGACCAACGGTACGGGCCTGGGCCTGACCGTGGTCAAGGCAGTGGCACGTGCTCATCAGGGAGAATTGCAGCTGCATTCCCGCGTTGGGCGTGGCACCTGTGCATTGATGACCTTGCCGCTGTTTTCCAGCGCGGCAAGCGCGGAGTAGTTATGGCTATCAAGGTTCTGTTGGTGGAAGACGATCGCGCCCTGCGTGAAGCATTGGCTGACACGCTGCTGTTGGCGGGCCATGACTACCGGGCGGTCGGTTCTGCCGAGGACGCCTTGGAGGCGGTGGAGCAGGAGTCCTTCAGCCTGGTGGTCAGTGATGTGAATATGCCGGGCATGGACGGTCATCAATTGCTCGGTCTGCTGCGGGCGCGTCAGCCGCAGTTGCCGGTGCTGCTGATGACCGCCCACGGCGCCGTCGAGCGTGCGGTCGACGCCATGCGCCAGGGCGCGGCGGATTACCTGGTCAAACCCTTCGAGCCTAAAGCCTTGATCGAACTCGTCGCGCGGCATGCCTTGGGTGTGATCTCGGCCAACGAAGGCGAAGGCCCGATTGCCTTTGAGCCGGCCAGTGCACAATTGCTGGAGCTGGCGGCCCGCGTGGCGCGCAGCGATTCCACTGTGTTGATTTCCGGCGAGTCCGGCACGGGCAAAGAGGTGCTGGCACGTTACATCCATCAGCAATCGACCCGCGCCAAGCAGCCGTTTATCGCGATCAACTGCGCGGCGATCCCTGACAACATGCTCGAGGCGACGCTGTTCGGTCACGAAAAGGGTTCGTTCACCGGCGCCATCGCAGCCCAGGCAGGCAAGTTCGAGCAGGCTGACGGCGGCACCATCCTGCTCGATGAGATTTCGGAAATGCCCCTGGGCCTGCAAGCCAAGTTGCTGCGGGTGCTGCAGGAGCGTGAGGTTGAGCGCGTCGGCGCGCGTAAGCCGATCCAGTTGGATATCCGTGTAGTCGCCACCACCAACCGCGACCTGGCGGGCGAAGTGGCGGCGGGGCGTTTCCGTGAAGACTTGTTCTACCGGCTCTCGGTATTCCCGCTGGCCTGGCGCCCATTGCGCGAACGCCCGGCAGACATCATTCCGCTGGCCGAGCGCCTGCTGAACAACCACGTCAAAAAAATGAAGCATGCCCAGGCGCGCCTGTCGGCCGAGGCCCAAGCCTGCCTGATCGCCTACCCATGGCCGGGCAACGTGCGTGAACTGGATAACGCGATCCAGCGCGCGTTGATCCTGCAACAGGGCGGGTTGATCCAGCCCCAGGATTTCTGCCTGGCCATGGGCAGTGGTGTCGCACCGCTGCCGACCCTGGCGCCGGCGCCCGTGGTGGTCGAAACCGAGACCGCTGGCGCCTTGGGCGATGACCTGCGTCGCCGTGAATTCCAGATGATCATCGACACCCTGCGCTCCGAGCGCGGCCGTCGCAAAGAGGCTGCCGAACGTCTGGGTATCAGCCCGCGCACCTTGCGCTACAAGCTGGCGCAGATGCGTGATGCCGGGATGGATGTGGAAGCGTATCTGTTCGCCACATAACCGGTAACAAGGTCGACAAGGTTTGTCGCCTTTTCTTACGAGTTGGTACAGAGCTGGCACCCTTGTTGCTACCTCCCTTAGTAATTGCGGCGTAGCGTCAAAAAACATGCGGGTTGTCGGAGAGAGAAGTTCATGAGCCAGGGTATTGAGTTCAATCGGTTGATGTTGGATATGCGCTCCATGCAAATGGATGCCATGGCTCAACCGAAATCCGTCGCGCCAGCGCCGGAATTGGGCCAAAGCAGCTTCGCCGATATGCTCGGCCAGGCCATCAACAAAGTCAGTGACACCCAGCAAGCCTCGAGCCAGTTGGCCAACGCCTTTGAAATTGGCAAAAGCGGTGTGGACCTCACCGATGTGATGGTCGCCTCGCAAAAAGCCAGCGTTTCCTTCCAGGCCCTGACCCAAGTGCGTAACAAGCTGGTTCAGGCCTACCAAGACATCATGCAGATGCCGGTTTAAGGACGAGATTTAAGTCATGGCAGAAGCAGTCGTGGACAACGCACCCGCCAAGGCAGACGGCAAGCCGCCGCTGTTTGGCCTGTCGTTCCTGGAAAACCTCTCCGAAATGACCATGCTGCGTCAGGTGGGCCTGATGGTCGGCCTGGCAGCGAGCGTGGCGATTGGTTTTGCCGTGGTGTTGTGGTCGCAGCAACCTGATTACCGGCCGCTGTACGGCAGCCTGGCGGGCATGGACTCCAAGCAGATCATGGAAACCCTGGCCGCCGCCGACATCGCCTACACCGTGGAGCCCAACTCCGGTGCCCTGCTGGTCAAGGCCGACGATGTGGCCCGTGCGCGCATGAAACTCGCCGCCGCCGGCGTGACTCCGTCCGACAGCAACATCGGTTTCGAGATCCTCGACAAGGACCAGGGCCTGGGGACTTCCCAGTTCATGGAAGCCACCCGCTACCGTCGTGGCCTGGAAGGCGAACTGGCGCGCACCATCTCCAGCCTGAACAACGTCAAGGGCGCCCGCGTGCACCTGGCCATTCCGAAAAGCTCGGTATTTGTGCGCGACGAGCGCAAACCAAGTGCTTCGGTCTTGGTTGAGCTGTTTGCCGGCCGCTCCCTGGAGCCTGGCCAGGTCCTGGCGATCGTCAACCTGGTCGCCACCAGCGTGCCAGAACTGAGCAAATCCCAGATCACTGTGGTCGACCAGAAGGGCAACCTGCTCTCCGACCAGGGCGAAAACTCCGCGCTGACTCAAGCCGGCAAGCAGTTTGACTACAGCCGCCGCGTCGAAAGCATGCTCACCCAGCGGGTGCACAACATCCTGCAACCGGTGCTGGGCAACGACCGCTACAAGGCTGAAGTGTCGGCCGATGTGGATTTCAGCGCCGTCGAGTCGACCTCCGAGCAGTTCAACCCGGACCAGCCTGCTTTGCGCAGCGAACAGTCCACCAGCGAACAACGCACCGCCGCCAATGGTCCGCCGCAAGGTGTACCGGGTGCCCTGAGCAACCAGCCGCCAGCCCCGGCTTCTGCGCCGCAAACTACCGGTGGCGCTACTGCCAGCGCTGGCGCGATCCAGCCAGGCCAGCCATTGTTGGACGCCAACGGCCAGCAGATCATGGACCCGGCCACCGGCCAGCCGATGCTCGCCCCGTACCCGGCGGACAAACGTAACCAGTCCACCAAGAACTTCGAGCTCGACCGTTCCATCAGCCACACCAAGCAGCAACAGGGCCGCGTCAATCGCCTGTCGGTGTCGGTGGTGGTGGATGACCAAGTCAAGGTCAATGCCGCCGATGGCGCCGTTACCCGTGCCCCCTGGACCGCCGACGAATTGGCGCGCTTCACTCGCCTGGTGCAGGACGCCGTGGGTTTTGACGCCAGCCGGGGTGACAGTGTCAGCGTGATCAACATGCCGTTCTCCGCCGAGCGTGGCGAAGTGATCGCTGAACCGTCGTTCTACTCGCAGCCGTGGTTCTGGGACATCGTCAAGCAAGTGCTGGGTGTGTTGTTCATCCTGGTGCTGGTGTTCGGTGTGCTGCGTCCGGTGCTCAACAACATCACCGGCAACGGCAAGAAACAGCTGGCCCTGGCCGGTGGCGACGTGGAATTGGGTGGCATGGGCGGCCTCGACGGCGAACTGGCCAACGACCGCGTCAGCCTCGGCGGCCCGCAAAGCATCCTGTTGCCAAGCCCGAGCGAGGGTTACGACGCTCAGCTGAACGCAATCAAGAGTCTGGTGGCAGAAGACCCGGGCCGTGTGGCCCAGGTCGTGAAAGAGTGGATCAACGCAGATGAGTGATAATCGAGCCGCTGTTGCCAAGCTCACCAAGGTCGACAAAGCCGCAGTCCTGCTGCTGTCCCTCGGTGAAACCGACGCCGCCCAAGTGCTGCGCCACATGGGCCCCAAAGAGGTTCAGCGTGTCGGCGTGGCCATGGCGCAGATGCGCAATGTGCACCGCGAGCAAGTCGAGCAGGTGATGAGCGAGTTCGTCGAGATCGTCGGCGACCAGACCAGCCTGGGTGTCGGCTCCGACAGCTATATCCGCAAGATGCTCACCTCGGCCCTGGGCGAAGACAAGGCCAACGGCCTGATCGACCGCATCCTGCTCGGTGGCAACACCAGCGGCCTCGACAGCCTGAAATGGATGGAGCCGCGCGCCGTGGCCGACGTGATCCGCTACGAGCACCCGCAGATCCAGGCGATCGTGGTGGCCTACCTCGACCCGGACCAGGCCGGTGAAGTGCTCGGCCACTTCGACCATAAAGTGCGCCTGGACATCATCCTGCGTGTGTCGTCGCTGAACACCGTGCAGCCGGCGGCCCTGAAAGAACTCAACACGATTCTGGAGAAGCAGTTCTCCGGCAACTCGAATGCCTCGCGTACCACCCTGGGCGGTATCAAGCGTGCGGCCGACATCATGAACTTCCTGGACAGCTCGGTCGAAGGCCAGTTGATGGACTCGATCCGCGAGATCGACGACACCCTGTCCGGCCAGATCGAAGACCTCATGTTCGTGTTCAACAACCTTTCCGATGTCGACGACCGTGGCATCCAGGCGTTGCTGCGCGAAGTGTCCTCCGATGTGTTGGTGCTGGCCCTCAAGGGATCGGACGAAGGCGTCAAGGAAAAGATCTTCAAGAACATGTCCAAGCGCGCCTCGGAACTGTTGCGCGACGACCTGGAAGCCAAAGGCCCGGTACGCGTCAGCGACGTGGAAACCGCGCAGAAAGAAATCCTCACCATTGCCCGCCGTATGGCCGAAGCCGGAGAAATCGTTCTCGGCGGGAAGGGCGGCGAAGAAATGATCTAAGGCGCCTCTCATGTCGAACAAAGATGAGGCGCCCAGCGATCTGATTCGCGCACGGGACGTCGGTGGGTTCGACATCTGGTCGTTGCCCAGCTTCGATCCGCATGTGCCCGAGCCCGAGCCTGAACCGGTTGAAGAGCCACCGGCGGAAATGGAAGAAGTGCCGCTGGATGAAGTCCAGCCACTGACCCTGGAAGAGTTGGAAGCCATCCGCCAGGAGGCCTACAACGAGGGCTTCGCGGCAGGTGAAAAAGATGGTTTTCGCAGCACCACCCTCAAGGTCCGCCAGGAAGCCGAGGAGGCGCTGAGCGTCAAACTGGCCAGCCTGGAACGCTTGATGGGCGGGCTGTTCGATCCTATCGCCGAGCAGGATGCGCAGATCGAAAAAGCCATGGTCGAGCTGGTGCAGCACATCGCCCGCCAGGTGATTCAGCGCGAGCTGGTGCTGGACTCCAGTCATATCGAAAGCGTGATGCGCGAAGCCCTCAAGCTGCTGCCCCTGGGCGTCGGTAATGTGCGGCTGTACATCAATCCGCAGGATTTCGAACAGGTCAAAGCCCTGCGCGAGCGCCATGAAGAAACCTGGCGCATTGTCGAGGACGCGTCGCTGCAACCCGGTGGTTGCCGCGTCGAGACCGAACACAGTCGCATCGATGCCACGGTGGAAACCCGCATCAGCCAGATCATGGCCAAGCTGTTGGATCAGGCCCATGAGCAGGTGTTGAACCCTGCCGAGCCTGATCTGAGCGTGGACCTGGACGCCCCCGATGCGCCTTGATCGCACCAGCTTCGCCAAGCGCTTGAGCGGTTATGCCGAAGCCGCCGAGTTGCCTGGCCAGCCGATCCTTGAAGGGCGCCTGCTGCGCATGGTCGGCCTGACCCTCGAAGCCGAAGGCCTGCGCGCCGCCATGGGCAGCCGCTGCATGGTGATCAACGACGACAGCTACCACCCGGTGCAGGTCGAAGCCGAAGTGATGGGCTTTTCCGGCAGCAAGATTTTCCTGATGCCTGTGGGCAGTTTGGCGGGCATTGCTCCCGGCGCTCGCGTGGTGCCCTTGGCCGACACCGGCCGCCTGCCGATGGGCATGAGCATGCTCGGCCGTGTACTTGACGGCGCTGGTCGCGCGTTGGATGGCAAAGGCGGCATGAAGGCCGAAGACTGGGTGCCGATGGACGGCCCCACCATCAACCCGCTCAACCGTAACCCCATCAGCGTGCCGCTGGACGTGGGCATTCGCAGCATCAACGGATTATTGACGGTCGGCCGTGGCCAGCGTCTGGGCCTGTTTGCCGGTACCGGCGTAGGTAAATCAGTACTGCTGGGCATGATGACGCGCTTTACCGAGGCCGACATCATCGTGGTCGGGCTGATCGGCGAACGGGGCCGCGAGGTAAAGGAATTCATCGAGCACAGCCTCGGTGAAGAGGGCCTCAAGCGCTCGGTCGTCGTCGCGTCCCCGGCGGACGATGCGCCGTTGATGCGCCTGCGCGCCGCCATGTACTGCACGCGCATCGCCGAATATTTCCGTGACAAGGGCAAGAATGTCTTGTTGCTGATGGACTCGCTGACCCGATTCGCCCAGGCCCAGCGGGAAATCGCCCTGGCCATCGGCGAACCGCCGGCCACGAAGGGCTATCCGCCGTCGGTGTTCGCCAAGCTACCCAAACTGGTGGAGCGTGCCGGTAACGCCGAAGCCGGGGGCGGCTCGATCACCGCGTTCTACACGGTGCTGTCCGAAGGCGATGACCAGCAAGACCCGATTGCCGACTCGGCGCGGGGCGTGCTCGACGGTCACATCGTGCTGTCGCGGCGCTTGGCTGAAGAGGGTCACTACCCGGCCATCGATATCGAAGCGTCCATCAGCCGGGTGATGCCGGCCGTGGTGACGCCGGAACACATGATCCGTGCGCAACAGTTCAAGCAGTTGTGGTCGCGCTACCAACAGAGCCGTGACCTGATCAGCGTCGGCGCCTACGTGGCGGGCGGCGATCGCGACACCGACCTGGCCATTGCCCTGCAACCGCAGTTGGTGACCTACCTGCGCCAGGGCCTCAACGACAAGATCAGCATGGGCGAAAGCGAAGCGCACCTGCAGTCGATCTTCGCCCCGGCGCCGGGCGGCTAAGCCATGGCCAACAGCCGCGCCGCGCGCCTGGCACCGGTGGTGGACATGGCCGAAAAGGCCGAGAAAACCGCCGTGCAGCGCCTGGGTTACTTCCAGGGCCAGGTGCGCTTGGCGGAAAGCAAGCTGGGCGACCTCGAGCGCTTTCGTGGCGAGTACCAGCAGCAGTGGATCGAGCGGGGCTCCAAAGGTGTCTCGGGCCAGTGGCTGATGGGCTACCAGGGCTTTCTCAATCAACTGGAAACGGCCGTTGGCCAGCAGCGCCAAAGCCTGGCCTGGCACCAGAACAACCTCGATAAAGCCCGCGAAAGCTGGCAAGCGGCGTTTGCCCGGGTTGAAGGCCTGCGCAAACTGGTGCAGCGCTATATCGACGAAGCGCGGGCGCTGGAAGATAAGCGCGAGCAGAAGTTGCTCGACGAGCTGTCTCAGCGCATGCCGCGCAAAGACGTCTATTGAAAGTTGCCCACATCTCCTTCTCCTGCTAAACCTTGTGTCATTGCCAATGACAAGGAAGCAGTCGCATGTCAGTCGAGTCAGAAGTATCCCTGGACGGGACGAAGTTGACGATAGCGGTCAAGGGCCGGTTTGATTTCGGCAGCCATCAGGCGTTTCGTGATGCCTACGAGCGTTTCTATAAAGTGCCTGAGTTGTACGTCGTCGACCTGAAAGAGGCCACCTACATGGACAGTTCCGCGCTGGGCATGCTCCTGCTGTTGCGCGACCATGCCGGTGGCGATAATGCTGAAGTTCAGGTGATCAACAGCAACTCCGACGTGCGCAAGATCCTCGCCATCTCCAACTTCGACAAACTGTTCGACATCAGTTGAGCGCCCTGGCCCCGATCATCGAACCGCTGACGATCCTGATCGCCGAAGACAGCGCCGCCGACCTGCTGTTGCTGTCGACCATCATCCGGCGCCAGGGGCATCAGGTGCTCACGGCCACTAACGGCGCTGAGGCAGTCGAAGTGTTTACCCGTGAGCGACCGCAACTGGTGTTGATGGACGCGCTGATGCCGGTGATGGACGGCTTTGAAGCGGCACGCCGGATCAAGCAGTTGGCAGGTGAAGAGCTGGTGCCGCTGATTTTTCTCACCTCCCTGCGCGAGAGCGAAGCCCTGGCCCAGTGCCTGGATGCCGGCGGCGATGACTTCCTGCCCAAACCCTACAACCAGCTGATTCTCGCGGCGAAGATCAACGCCATGGACCGCCTGCGCCGGTTGCAGGCCACGGTCCTGCAACAGCGCGACCTGATCGCCAAGCATCACGACTATCTTCTGCATGAGCAGCGGGTGGCCAAGGCGGTGTTCGATAAGGTCGCGCATTCGGGCTGCATCAATGCCGCGCCGAATATCCGTTACCTGCAATCGCCCTATGCGCTGTTTAACGGTGACTTGCTACTGGCCGCCTATACGCCGTCCGGCGATATGCACGTGCTGCTTGGTGACTTCACCGGCCATGGCCTGCCGGCGGCGGTGGGGGCCATGCCCCTGGCTGAAGTGTTCTACGGCATGACGGCCAAGGGCTACGGCCTGGCACAGACCCTGCGCGAGATGAACGCCAAGCTCAAGCGCATCCTGCCGGTGGACATGTTCTGCTGCGCCACCCTGTTGTGCCTGAGCACGCAGCGGCGAGTCGTGGAGGTATGGAACGGCGGCATGCCCGAAGGCTACGTGCATGAAATCGCCACCGGCAAACGCACGCCGCTGGAATCGCGGCATTTGCCGTTGGGGGTGCTGTCGGCCGAAGCCTTTGATGATCGTACTGAAGTCTGGCCGATGGCCCTGGGCGACCGGGTGTTCCTGTTGTCCGATGGGGTGCTGGATACCGCCGATGCCAACGACCAACTGTTCGGCGCCGAACGTTTGCAGCAGGTGTTTGCCGCCAATCGCGAGCCTGATCGTTTGTTTGAAGAGATCGAACAGGCCCTGGCAGCGTTTCGCAGTGAAGTGCGCGATGACGTGAGCCTGGTGGAAATCACCTTGCAGCCTGGCCAGCCACTGCGTGCCTCCGGGCCGTTGTATGCGGACAGCGGGCAGTCGTGCCCGCTGGATTGGTCGGTGAGTTTCGAGTTCCGCGCCGAAACCTTGAAACGCTACAACCCGTTGCCGTATCTGCTGCAACTGTTGCTGGAAATCCATGGTCTGCGCGAGCAGAGCGGGGCGTTGTACAGCGTGATGGCCGAGTTGTATTCCAATGCCCTTGAGCATGGGGTGCTGGGGCTGGATTCGCGGCTAAAGCGTGATGCCCTGGGATTTGCCGAGTATTACCGCCAGCGTAATGACCGCCTGGCGCAACTCGACAGCGGGTATATCCGGGTGCATGTGCAGGTGGTGCCGACTGAGGCGGGCGGGAGGATGACCCTGCGTATCGAAGACAGCGGTCCGGGGTTTGATGTGGACCAGGTGCTGGCGCGGCCGCTGGATATCGACCGTCTGTCTGGCCGGGGCTTGAGCCTGGTCCGTCAGTTGAGCAGCCATGTAGGCTGGTCGGATGGCGGGCGCAGTGTGTGCGTGGAGTTTTGCTGGGGGGCTCTGGCATAATCCGCCGATTCTTGATCAAGGAGCGAGCAAGTGGTTGATCTACATCTGGACCCGCAGGTGCTGTCGGGTTTGCAGGAAGTCATGGAAGGCGAGTATCCGAAGTTGCTGGATACCTTTCTTGATGATTCCCAGAAGCGCGTCGAGGCGTTGCGCAAGGCTAGGGATGATGCGAAGGCGTTGGGGCGGATTGCGCATAGTTTCAAGGGGAGCAGTGGGAACCTTGGGGCGGTGCGGTTGGCGCAGTTGTGTCAGCGGTTGGAGGCTGAGTCTGTTGGGCCTGCGGTTGGGGATCTGGGGGAGTTGGTGGATCAGATTGATCGGGAGTTTGCGTTGGTTAAGCCGTTGTATGAGTCGGAGCGGCAGCGGTTTCAGATTTGATGATTTGTTGAGTACATATCCGTTGCTGCGGTAACGGCTGCTTAGGGTTCCGCCCTTACGGCGGCTCACTTTTGGAAAGACCCAAAAGTAAGCAAAAGGTCTTCGCCCCAACACTCGGCACCTCGCCTAGGCTCGGTGTGCCCTCACTCCGGCTTTGGAGCGTGGGCCGCCGCGATGGGCCATCCTTGGCCCAGCGCGGCTAACCCGGCGTCCTGCCGGGTTACCCACGCTCCAAAGCCTGCGTTCGGCCAGCGTGTTTGACGGGGCGCCTAAGATCAAAATCAAAAGCGCGGCGGCCTTAGAGCCGACCGGTATTGTTTGGTCTAACTCGGTCAAATGTGGGAGCTGGCTTGCCTGCGATGCAGGCGACTCTGTACATCAGGCATACCGAGTTGATGCCATCGCAGGCAAGCCAGCTCCCACAGAAAGCAGATCTAACTCAGCTCTGGCTCTGGCTCTGTTTTTGATTTTGATCTTAGGCGGCCCCCCAAATCACTGTCGGATTACGGGCACACCGAGCGTGAGCGAGGTGCCGAGTGTTGGGGCAAGAGCGTTTTGCTTACTTCTGCGCTTTTCAAAAGTGAGCCGCTGTAAGAGCGGAACCAATACCGGCCGTTACCCAAATAACGGATATGTACTCAATAAAACCAACCCCAACTCATACCTGGCCCAACTCTTGCTCTACCTCCCAATACTGCATCCCCGACCCCCATGCAGTGGAGACCTTTACCTATGCCAGTCGCCCCCAATTCGCTCCTTCAGGCTGCCCCCGCGGCCAAGCCTCAAGCGCCCGCCGCCAACCCACCGGCAGTGGCTGCGGACCCACGGGACAAGGGCCCTGGCTTCGCTCAAGTGTTCGCCAACCAGGCTTCCAAACCCACGGTCAAGTCCGACGACAACTCGCCCAAGCCCACCGCTGGCAAGTCCTCCGATGCCAGCGCCAAGCCAGTGGCAAGCAGCGACAAACCTGCCGCTAGCACGCCAGCCGTTGCCGATAGCGGCAAACCCTTGCCTGCCACCCCGCCGGCCAAGACCGACGACAGCGCCAGCAAAGATGACGAGGCGCCAACCGACCCGACCCTGGTGCAGCAGCCTCCGGCTGACCCGGTGGTCGACCCGGCCCTGATTGCCACCGTCACTCCGGTAGCTGTGCCAGTGCCGGTGGAAACCCCGGCGCCTGTCACCACGGCCAAGGATGACAAGGCCCAGCCGGTGGTCGCGGCACCGGTAGCGGCGACCGAAGAAGCCAAGCCAGTCTTCGATCCGGAGGCCGATCCTTTGGACGCCATGCCCGCCGTGCGCCTGGCGATGGAGCAGGGCGGTCACGTCTCGGCCAGCAGCCAGGCCCAGGCCAAAACCGCCCCGGCCCCGACCCAGGATCAACCCACCGCCGCACAGAACTTTGCCGCCGGCCTGGCCAATATGGTCGACCAGCAAGCCACCAAGGACAGCACTGACACGGGCGGCGACAAGGCCTTCGGCGGGCTGATCGAAGACGGCCTCAAAGACCTGAAGAACGCCAGCAGCGACACCCGTGTCGATGACTTCGCCAACCGCCTGGCGGCATTGACCCAGGCCGCCACGCCAAAAACCGCCAACGCTTTGCCGCCGGTGACCAATGCGCCATTGGCCATGCACCAGAGCGGCTGGACCGACGAAATCGTCAACCGCGTGATGTACCTCTCCAGCGCCAACCTTAAGTCGGCGGAGATCCAGTTGCAGCCAGCCGAGCTCGGTCGCTTGGATATCAAGGTCAACATGACCGCCGACCAGCAAGCCCAGGTCAACTTCATGAGCGCCCACCCGGTGGTGCGTGAAGCATTGGAAAGCCAGTCCGGCCGTTTGCGGGAGATGTTCGCTCAGCAGGGCATGGGGCAGGTGGACGTCAACGTCTCTGACCAGTCCCGTGGCCAGGAGCAACAGCAGCAACAGGCCCAGACCGGTGGCGTGAGCCGCAGCGGTGGGCGTGGCGGGGATAACGGCGACAGTGGTAATCACATTGATGTGGCTGAAGCCGTGGCGCCGGTCACCTCAACCGTGATCGGTACCAGCGCCGTCGACTACTACGCCTGATTTGAACGTTGCGCAGGCCCAAATGTGGGAGCGGGCTTGCTCGCGAATGCGGTGGATCAGTCAGCATATCTGTTACTGATAAACCGCATTCGCGAGCAAGCCCGCTCCCACAGGGGATCTGTTGCGTGGCAGATATCGGCACGCACTTCCAAATCCACCAGACAACTCTGGCATAACACTTGCTCTTGCCTTTCCGTAGATCTATGAATCCCCGAATAGTGACGGATTATTGGCATGGCGAAGAGCGACGACGCAGCAAAAGCACCCGCAGGCAAAGGTAAGCTCAAGCTTATCCTGTTGATAGTCCTGGGCCTGCTCCTGGCCATCGGCGCCTCGGTCGGCGGCACCTGGTACATCATGCACAGCAGTGCCAGCAAGCCGGCACCTGCCGCCGAAACCGCCAGTAACGTCAAGCAACCGGCAATCTTCGAGCCGATGCTTCCGGCCTTTGTCGCCAACTTCAACCAGAACGGCCGCCAACGCTACCTGCAGGTGAGCATCACCTTGCTGGCGCGTAATGCCTCGGACCTGGACGCCCTCAAGGTGCACATGCCGGTGATCCGTAACAACCTGGTGATGCTGTTCTCCAGCCAGAGCTTCGACACACTTGCCACCCCGGTGGGCCAGGAAATGCTGCGCCAGAAGGTCACCGCCAGCGTGCAGGAAGTGGCCCAGAAGGAACTCGGCAAAGTCGTGGTCGAGCAGGCGCTCTTCACTAACTTCGTATTGCAGTAGGATCACGACATGGCCGTGCAAGACCTGCTGTCCCAGGATGAGATCGACGCGCTGCTGCATGGCGTCGACGATGGTCTGGTACAGACCGAAATGGCTGCCGAGCCCGGCAGCGTCAAAAGTTATGACCTCACCAGCCAGGATCGCATCGTCCGTGGACGCATGCCGACCCTGGAGATGATCAACGAACGTTTCGCCCGCTACACCCGCATCAGCATGTTCAATATGCTGCGCCGCTCGGCGGACGTGGCGGTGGGCGGCGTGCAGGTGATGAAGTTCGGTGAATACGTGCACTCGCTGTACGTGCCCACCAGCCTCAACCTGGTCAAGATCAAGCCGCTGCGCGGCACCGCGCTGTTCATCCTGGATGCCAAGCTGGTGTTCAAGCTGGTGGACAACTTCTTTGGCGGCGACGGCCGTCACGCCAAGATCGAAGGCCGTGAGTTCACCCCGACCGAATTGCGGGTGGTGCGCATGGTGCTGGAACAGGCGTTCATCGACTTGAAGGAAGCCTGGCAGGCGATCATGGAAGTCAATTTCGAGTACATCAACTCGGAAGTGAACCCGGCCATGGCCAACATCGTCGGCCCCAGCGAAGCCATTGTGGTGTCGACCTTCCACATCGAACTCGATGGCGGTGGCGGCGACCTGCACGTGACCATGCCGTACTCGATGATCGAGCCGGTGCGCGAGATGCTCGACGCTGGCTTCCAGTCCGACCTGGACGACCAGGACGAGCGCTGGGTCAAGGCCCTGCGCGAAGACTTGCTGGATGTCGACGTGCCACTGAGCGCCACCGTGGCCCGTCGCCAGTTGCGCCTGCGCGATATTTTGCACATGCAGCCGGGGGACATCATCCCCGTCGAATTGCCGGATGAAATGATCATGCGCGCCAACGGCGTGCCGTCATTCAAGGTCAAGCTCGGTTCCCACAAGGGCAACTTGGCTCTTCAAGTGGTTGAACCGATCAATCGTCGCTGATCAACACTAATTTCTGCTCCGCCGAGGACATGTAATGGCTACCGAACACGAAAACACTTCCGCCGAAGACCAGGCCCTGGCTGACGAATGGGCGGCTGCCCTGGAAGAAACCGGCGATGTCGGCCAAGACGATATCGATGCGCTGCTGGCCGCTGATGCCGCCACCGCGCCGGCCGGCAACCGCCTGCCGATGGAAGAATTCGGCAGCGTGCCGAAGAACAACGACCCGGTGACCCTCGATGGCCCGAACCTGGATGTGATCCTCGACATTCCGGTGTCGATCTCCATGGAAGTCGGCAGCACCGAAATCAACATCCGCAACCTGCTGCAACTCAACCAGGGTTCGGTGATCGAGCTGGACCGCCTGGCCGGCGAGCCGCTGGACGTGCTGGTCAATGGCACCCTGATTGCCCACGGCGAAGTGGTGGTGGTCAACGAGAAGTTCGGCATCCGCCTGACCGACGTGATCAGCCCGAGCGAACGCATCAAGAAGTTGCGCTGAGATGAAGTATTCGATGGCGGGACTGTTTCTGGCGCTGCCATTGAGCGCCCTGGCGGCTGAGCCGGTTGCGCAAGCCACCGCAGCCGCAACGCCGGTGGTGAGCAGCGGCATCGGCGGGCAATTGACCCAGTTGGTGCTGGGCCTGTTGCTGGTGGTGGGTTTGATCTTCGCACTGGCCTGGCTGCTGCGCCGCGTGCAGCGCGTGGGGCCGGGCAACGGCCAGGTAATCGAGATGATCGGTTCCCGCGCCCTCGGCCCGCGTGATCGGCTGGTACTGGTGCAAGTGGGCGAGGAGCAGATCCTGCTGGGCATCACGCCCGGTCGCATCACCCCGCTGCACGTGCTCAAGACCCCGGTGAGCGTGGATCAGAGCCAGTCCGCCACGCCAGAATTCGCCCAGCGCCTGATGGAGTTGCTGGGCAAGGATCAGAAGGATAAGAAGTAATGCGCGTTTTATTGACGCTCATGCTGTTGCTGGCGGCGCCATTGGCGTTTGGCGCCGATCCGCTGTCGATCCCGGCGATCACGCTGGGCACCAACGCGGCCGGCGCGCAGGAGTATTCGGTCAGCCTGCAGATCCTGCTGATCATGACCGCGCTGAGCTTTATCCCGGCGTTTGTCATGCTGATGACCAGCTTCACGCGGATCATCATCGTGTTCTCGATCCTGCGCCAGGCCCTGGGCCTGCAGCAGACGCCGTCGAACCAGATCCTCACCGGCATGGCCTTGTTCCTGACGCTGTTCATCATGGCGCCGGTGTTCGACAAGGTGAACCAACAAGCCCTGCAACCCTACCTGGCGGAGAAAATGACCGCCCAGGACGCGATCGACAAGGCCCAGGGCCCGATCAAGGACTTCATGCTGTCGCAAACCCGCTCCAGCGACCTTGAGCTGTTTATGCGTCTGTCCAAGCGCACCGACATTGCCACCCCGGACCAGGCGCCGCTGACCATCCTGGTGCCGGCATTTGTCACCTCCGAATTGAAAACCGCGTTCCAGATCGGCTTCATGATCTTCATCCCGTTCCTGATCATCGACCTGGTGGTGGCGAGCGTGCTGATGGCCATGGGTATGATGATGCTGTCGCCGCTGATCATCTCGTTGCCGTTCAAGATCATGTTGTTCGTGCTGGTGGACGGCTGGGCGCTGATTATCGGCACGTTGGCCGGCAGTTTCGGCGGGGTATAGCGCGATGACGCCAGAAGTAGCTGTCGACCTGTTCCGCGAAGCGCTATGGCTGACCACCGTGATGGTCGCCGTGCTGGTGGTGCCCAGCCTGTTGGTGGGCCTGCTGGTGGCGATGTTCCAGGCCGCGACCCAGATCAACGAACAGACCTTGAGCTTTTTGCCGCGTTTGCTGGTGATGTTGGTCACCCTGATCGTGGCTGGCCCGTGGCTGGTACAGACCTTCATGGAATACATACTGCAGTTGTACGGCAGTATTCCGCAGTTGATCGGCTGACCGGATGCAGTCGTTGCTGGCATTGACCGACACCCAGATCAGCACCTGGGTGGCGTCCTTCATCCTGCCGCTGTTTCGCGTGACGGCGATGTTGATGGCCATGCCGGTGTTCGGCACCACCCTCGTACCACGTCGCGTGCGCCTGTACTTCGCAGTGGCGATTACCGTGGTGATCGTGCCGGGTTTGCCGCCGATGCCGCCGGTCAATGCCATTGACCTCAGCGCCTTGCTGCTGATTGCCGAACAGATCCTGATCGGCGCGCTGATGGGGTTTTCCCTCACGCTGTTTTTCCAGGCCTTCGTGGTGGCCGGCCAGATCATCTCGATCCAGATGGGCATGGGCTTCGCCTCCATGGTCGACCCTACCAACGGTGTGTCGGCGGCGGTGATCGGGCAATTCCTGACCATGCTGGTGACCTTGTTGTTCCTGGCGATGAACGGCCACTTGGTGGCGTTTGAGGTGATGACTGAAAGCTTCACTACTTTGCCGGTGGGCTCGGGGCTGGTGGTCAATCATTTCTGGGAAATCGTCGGGCGCCTGGGCTGGGTCTTCGGCGCGTCGCTGTTGCTGGTGTTGCCGGCGATTACCGCGTTGCTGGTGGTCAACATCGCGTTCGGCGTGATGACCCGTGCGGCGCCGCAGCTGAACATCTTCTCGATTGGTTTCCCGTTGACCCTGGTCTTGGGCATGGGGATTTTCTGGATCGGCCTGGCCGACATTCTCAATCAGTATCAACCGCTGGCGACCGACGCCTTGCAGTTTTTACGTGATCTGGCACGGGCGCGCTGAGCCATGGCCGAGAGCGAGAGTGGTCAGGACAAAACAGAAGACCCCACGGAGAAACGCAAAAAGGACTCCAGGGAAAAGGGCGAGATTGCGCGCTCCAAAGAGCTGAACACCGTTGCCACCATGATGGCCGGTGCCGGCGCCTTGCTGATCTACGGCGGCGGTTTGGCGCTGGACTTGATGGAGCTGATGAAGCACAACTTCACCTTGCCCCGTGAAGTACTGCTCAACCCCGATGCCATGGGCCAGTACCTGCTGCACTCGGGCAAGATCGCGATCCTTGCGGTGCAGCCGATTTTGATCACTTTGCTGCTGGCTGCGCTGATCGGCCCGGTCGCCCTCGGTGGCTGGCTGTTCGCCGCCGGCAGCCTGGCGCCCAAGTTCAGCCGCATGAACCCCGCCGCCGGGCTCAAGCGCATGTTTTCCGCCAAGGCCTTGGTGGAGCTGCTCAAGGCCCTGGCCAAATTCATCCTGATCCTGTTTGTGGCGTTGATGGTGTTGTCGTCCGACATCGACGACCTGCTGCGCATCGCCCATGAACCGCTGGAGTCGGCGATCATCCACAGCGTGCAGGTGGTGGGCTGGAGTGCGTTGTGGATGGCTGCCGGGCTGATCATCATTGCCGCGGTGGATGCGCCGATCCAGTTGTGGGAGAGCCACAAGAAACTGCTGATGACCAAGCAGGAGGTGCGCGACGAGCACAAGGACCAGGAAGGCCGCCCAGAGGTGAAACAGCGTATTCGCCAGCTGCAACGGGAAATGTCCCAGCGCAAAATGATGGGCGCAGTGCCCGACGCCGACGTGGTCATCACCAACCCGACCCACTACGCCGTGGCGCTCAAGTACGACCCAGAGAAGGGCGGCGCGCCAATGCTGCTGGCCAAGGGCAGTGACTTTACCGCGCTGAAGATCCGCGAAATCGCCGTGGCCAATGACATCCTGCTGCTGGAATCGCCGGAACTGGCGCGGTCGATCTTCTATTCCACCGACCTGGACCAGGAAATCCCCGCCGGGCTCTACCTGGCCGTGGCTCAGGTGTTGGCGTATGTCTATCAGATTCGCCAGTACCGCGCGGGCAAGGGCAAGCGTCCGGATCCACTCAAGGATCTGCCGATTCCACCGGATTTGCGCCGCGATTCCTGATTTCTCACTCCCTACCACTCGTCGTGAATGCCTGTATACCTGTCAACTTTGACAGTAGCCAGAGGGGCGTTCTCGCGGTTCCATTGCTTAAAGCACTGCGCGAAAGCTGTAGATGAGATGCAGGGAGAGTGGTTTTGAAGGCGGTCAGAGGCGCTGTCAAATATTACGACCAGAAATCCGGGATGGGCTTGATTGCCCTGGAAAACGGTGAAGACGACGTGCGAGTGAATTTCATCGGTTCGCGAGGTATTCGGCTTGCCGTGGGCCTGCGGGTTGAGGTCAAGAGAGTCCATGGGCGCGATGCGGTCTATGCATCCGACGTTCGCGTTATCCCGTAAGTCAGGAGAACGGCAATGGCAACAGGTACGGTGAAGTGGTTTAACGCGGAGAAGGGGTTTGGGTTTATTACTCAAGACGGGGGCGGCGATATTTTTGTCCACTTTTCCGCCATCAAGGGCGACGGTTTCAGGACGCTTGAAGAGAACCAAAAAGTGGAGTTCGACGTAACGCAGGGGGCCAAAGGCGCTCAGGCCGAGAACGTCCGCGTCGTATGAGCTTGATGATCGTTCCCGCAGGGTAGTGCAGGAACGATCCGTCCTCAGGCCATCAAGTGCTCGCTGTCCGCCAACACTCTGTCAGCCAGCAGCTTTGCCAGCCCAATCAACTGTGCAATACCCAGCGCGCCTTCGCGTTTTGGCCCTTCCAATTCAAACGCAAAATCACTCATCAGCGCGTCGGCCGAGGCGAGGGTTTCGGTGAGGTTGACCAGCAGGTCTTCGGTTTTGAGAGTGTCTACGACGGTAAACAGACTGATGGGGGGATTTGGGGTGGGTTTGATCATTATGAGGCTCCTTAAAAGTGGAGCTGCCACTGATCGCCGCGACGCGATGGGGTGACAGCTGTGCGCAGGTTCGCGGACCGGTCTAGGAGCAACCCGGCATACCCGAAGGTATCCCGCGCACAGCCGCAATAGCGCCGCACAGTAGACGCTAAAAAAGCGTTAACTGAAAGCGGGCGATAGTGCTTTTGCTCTTTGAAAATCCGGGCCGCGACGCCCGTCCACTGCGTTTGCAGCGGTGTACGGAGACTAGAGAGCGGCTTTCCTAGGGGCAACCCCAAAACCTTGTCGGAAATTTCCTCGGTAGCGGCCGGTGAACACAAATCCAAAATGTGGGAGCGAGCAAGCCCGCTCCCACAGTTGAATTGATTTACAGCCGGCTGCCTTGATCGCTTGGGAGGTCATCGAAGGGCCAAAGCAAAAGTTGGAAGGCTTCTTGCAATACCGCCTGCAAGACGCCCAATTGCGTCAAAACTTTGCTTCAAAGGACACGAGGAATACCGGTGGTGGATCGCTCTCAAATGCTCGGCAACGCCCGCAGCACCCTGACTGACCTCTCGCGAGGCAATCTGGGTGTGCCGTTGTTGTTGCTGGTGATGCTGGCAATGATGATGTTGCCGATGCCGCCGTTCCTGCTGGACGTGTTCTTTACCTTCAACATTGCCCTGTCCGTCGTGGTACTGCTGGTGTGCGTATACGCCCTGCGGCCATTGGATTTTGCGGTATTCCCGACCATTCTGCTGGTGGCGACCCTGCTGCGCCTGGCGCTGAACGTGGCGTCGACGCGTGTGGTCATGCTCCACGGCCAGGACGGCCATGCTGCTGCCGGTAAGGTGATCCAGGCCTTCGGTGAGGTGGTGATCGGCGGTAACTACGTGGTCGGTATCGTGGTGTTCGCGATCCTGATGATCATCAACTTCGTGGTGGTGACCAAGGGCGCCGGGCGGATTTCCGAGGTGAGCGCGCGGTTTACCCTCGACGCGATGCCCGGCAAACAAATGGCCATCGACGCCGACCTCAACGCCGGCCTGATCGACCAGAACCAAGCCAAATCGCGCCGCCTGGAAGTGGCCCAGGAAGCCGAGTTCTACGGTTCCATGGACGGTGCCAGCAAATTCGTGCGCGGTGACGCCATCGCCGGCCTTTTGATCCTGTTCATCAACCTCATCGGCGGCATGGCCGTGGGTATCTTCCAGCACGGCATGACCTTCGGCGATGCGGGCAAGGTCTACGCCTTGCTGACCATTGGTGACGGTTTAGTGGCGCAATTGCCATCACTGTTATTATCAACAGCGGCGGCCATCATGGTGACCCGTGCTTCGGGCTCCGAAGACATGGGCAAGCAGATCAGCCGGCAGATGTTCGCTTCGCCCAAGGCGCTGGCCGTGGCGGCGGGCATCATGGCGATCATGGGTATCGTGCCGGGCATGCCGCACGTGTCGTTCTTGAGCATGGCGGCCCTGGCCGGCGGTGCTGCGTACCTGTTCTGGAAGAAGCAGAACCAGGTCAAAGTGATTGCCCAGCAGGAAATCGCCCGCCAGCAGGAATTGCTGCCATCCCCGGCCCGCGCCCAGGAAACCAAGGAGCTTGGCTGGGATGATGTTACCCCGATCGACATGATCGGCCTGGAAGTCGGCTACCGCCTGATCCCACTGGTGGACCGCAACCAGGGCGGCCAACTGCTCGCGCGGATCAAGGGCGTGCGCAAAAAACTGTCCCAGGACCTGGGCTTCTTGATGCCCACCGTGCACATCCGCGACAACCTTGACCTGGCGCCGAGTGCCTACCGCCTGACCCTGATGGGCGTAATCCTGGCGGAAGCCGAGATTTACCCGGACCGCGAACTGGCGATCAACCCAGGGCAGGTGTTCGGCAGCCTCAACGGCATCACCGCCAAAGATCCGGCTTTTGGCCTGGACGCGGTATGGATCGAAATCAGCCAGCGCAGCCAGGCACAATCCCTCGGCTACACAGTGGTGGACGCCAGCACCGTGGTCGCAACGCACCTCAACCAGATCCTGTACAAGCACTCCCATGAGTTGATCGGCCATGAGGAAGTCCAGCAATTGATGGGTTTGCTGGGCAAAGCGTCGCCAAAACTGGCCGAAGAACTGGTGCCGGGCATTCTGTCGCTGTCGCAATTGCTCAAGGTGTTGCAGGCGCTGCTGGCCGAACAGGTGCCGGTCCGCGACATCCGCAGCATTGCCGAGGCCATCGCCAACAATGCCGCCAAGAGTCAAGATACTGCCGCCCTGGTGGCCGCGGTGCGCGTCGGATTGTCGCGTGCAATCGTCCAAAGCATTGTAGGGCTTGACTCCGAGCTGCCTGTGATCACCTTGGAACCCAGGTTGGAACAAATATTGCTCAATAGTATTCAGAAGGCAGGACAAGGCCAGGAAGAGGGCGTTCTGCTGGAGCCAAGCATGGCTGAGAAGCTGCAGCGCTCGTTGATCGACGCCGCACAGCGCCAGGAAATGCAGGGCCAACCGGTGATCCTGCTGGTGGCAGGCCCCGTCCGGGCGATGTTGTCGCGGTTTGGACGCCTGGCAGTACCGAATTTGCACGTTTTGGCTTATCAGGAAATTCCTGACAACAAGCAAGTGACTATCGTCGCGACAGTAGGGCCCAACGGCTGAGGGTAGTGGGTTATGCAAGTGAAGCGTTTTTTCGCCGCCGATATGCGTCAGGCCATGAAACTGGTGCGTGATGAGTTGGGCGCCGACGCCGCGATTATCGGAAACCGTCGTATTGCCGGCGGTGTCGAGCTGACGGCTGCCCTGGACTACACCCCCCAGGCCTTGGCGCCGCGTGTGCCGAACATGGAGCTCGAAGACGAGCTGCGCAAGACCGCTTCGCGCATTGTTTCGGCCCAGGCTGAACTGAGCATGCGCGGCGACAGCGATGCCACCACCAATCGCCAGTTGTTCGCCGGCTTGCCGCTGACCGCTGCCGAGCCGCTGGTCGAGCCGACCTTCAAAGAACCGCCGCGTCCTGCTGCGCCTGCTCCGGCGCCTGCGGTTGACCAGCGGGTGTTTGACTCGATGCGCTTTGAGCTCAACGGCCTGCGGGAACTGCTGGAAGTGCAGTTGGGCTCGCTGGCCTGGAACCAGCTGCAAGGCAGCAAGCCGCAACAGGCCAACCTGTGGCGTCGCCTGCAACGCATCGGCCTGTCTGGCCCGTTGTCCCGCGACCTGCTGGCGCTGACCACCGAAATCGAAGAACCTCGCCAGGCCTGGCGCATGTTGCTGGCCCACCTGGCGCGGATGATCGTCACCCCGGAAATCGAACCCTTGGAAGAAGGCGGTGTGATTGCCATGGTCGGCCCTGCCGGCATGGGCAAGACCACCACCCTGGCCAAGCTCGCGGCCCGCTACGTACTCAAATACGGCGCGCAGAATATCGCGCTGGTGAGCATGGACAGCTACCGTATTGGTGCCCAGGAACAGCTCAAGACCCTGGGCCGCATTCTCAATGTGTCGGTGACCCATGTAGACCCGGGCCAGTCCCTGGCCAACGCTCTCGACCCGCTGCTGCGCAAACGCGTGGTGTTGATCGACACCGCCGGCCTGCAAGCCAGCGACCCGGCGTTGCGCATGCAGCTGGAAAGCCTGGCCGGGCGTGGCATCAAGTCGAAAAATTACCTGGTGCTTGCAACCACCAGCCAGAAACAGGTTCTTACCGCTGCATACCACAGCTACAAACGCTGCGGCCTGGCCGGTTGCATCCTCACCAAGCTCGATGAAACCGCGAGCCTGGGCGAGGTGCTGAGCCTGGCCATCAGTCATGAATTGCCGGTCGCCTACCTGACCGACGGGCCGCGGATCCCGGATGATCTGCATCTGCCGCGCCGTCATCAGTTGGTCAGCCGTGCAGTCAGCGTGCAAATGCAAGAAGAGCCTAGCGAGGAAGCGATGGCCGATATGTTCGCCGACCTCTACCACAACCCGGCAAAACGGGTGGGTTGAGGCAGGATGAACACCGTGAAATGTATCTACATCGATGGTCTGCAAGCGATTCACGCGGCCAAGCCATGTAGCCTGCGTCTAAGCAAGACAAGGTAAAGAAATAAAATGGGCAGCATGCATCCCGTACAGGTGATCGCGGTGACCGGCGGCAAAGGTGGCGTCGGGAAAACTAACGTGTCAGTGAATTTGTCCCTGGCCCTGGCAGAGCTTGGCCGTCGCGTCATGCTGCTGGATGCTGACCTGGGGCTGGCGAACGTCGACGTTCTGCTGGGGCTGACGCCCAAACACACGCTTGCCGATGTGATCGAAGGTCGCTGTGAGCTGCGCGATGTGCTGCTGCAGGGGCCCGGTGGCATCCGCATCGTGCCGGCCGCCTCCGGCACCCAGAGCATGGTGCACTTGAGCCCGGCGCAGCATGCCGGCCTGATCCAGGCGTTCAGTGATATCGGCGACAACCTCGACGTGCTGGTGATCGACACCGCCGCCGGGATCGGCGAGTCCGTGGTCAGCTTCGTGCGCGCCGCGCAGGAAGTGTTGCTGGTGGTCTGCGATGAACCCACCTCGATCACCGACGCCTACGCCCTGATCAAACTGCTTAACCGTGACTACGGCATGAACCGCTTCCGCGTCCTGGCCAACATGGCCCAGAGCCCGCAGGAAGGGCGCAACCTGTTCGCCAAGTTGACCAAGGTCACGGATCGCTTCCTCGATGTCGCCTTACAATACGTCGGCGCAGTTCCCTACGACGAGTGTGTGCGCAAGGCTGTGCAAAAGCAGCGTGCAGTCTACGAAGCGTTCCCTCGTTCCAAATGCGCATTGGCGTTCAAGGCTATTGCCCAGAAGGTCGATACCTGGCCGTTGCCCGCCAACCCGCGTGGGCATCTGGAGTTTTTCGTCGAGCGATTGGTGCATCAGACGAGCGCAGGACCCGTGCTATGACAGCGACTGGCTACAACGCGTACAAGAAGTCTGCCCGTGACAGTCAGGGCGAGTTGATCGAGCGCTACGCGCCCTTGGTCAAGCGCATTGCCTATCACTTGCTGGCACGCCTGCCCGCCAGCGTCCAGGTCGAAGACCTGATCCAGGCGGGCATGATTGGCCTGCTCGAAGTGTCGACCAAGTACGACGCGAGCAAGGGTGCGAGTTTCGAGACGTATGCGGGTATCCGTATCCGTGGCGCGATGCTCGATGAAGTGCGTAAAGGTGACTGGGCGCCGCGTTCGGTGCATCGCAATACGCGCATGGTCAGTGACGCAATTCGCGCAATTGAAGCAAAAACCGGTCGCGACGCTAAAGATCACGAAGTTGCGGCCGAACTCCAATTGAGTCTCGACGATTACTACGGGATTTTGAACGATACCTTGGGCAGCCGCCTGTTCAGTTTCGACGACCTGTTGCAGGACGGCGAACACGAAGGGCTGCACGAGGACGGCGCGAGCGCTCATATGGAGCCATCGCGTGACCTGGAAGATGAGCGTTTCCAGGGGGCGTTGGCGGACGCGATTGCCAATTTGCCGGAGCGTGAGCGGCTGGTGTTGGCGCTGTACTACGACGAAGAGCTGAACCTCAAGGAAATCGGTGAGGTCCTGGGGGTCAGCGAGTCGCGGGTCAGCCAGTTGCACAGCCAGTGCGCAGCCCGCTTGCGGGGGCGTTTGGGAGAGTGGCGAGCGCGCTGACAGGCAGTGTGGGGACACTGCAGACGAGACCGCGAGGGCAACCAGCCTTTGCGGGTTCGACCCGTGGTGCCCCGGCAGTCCTTTTTGTGTAATGCCTGTTGATTGAAATGGCGCGTCCAGGTGCTGGGCGCGTTTAAGACTGCTTGGAGGTCGAATTGGACAAGAACATGAAAATCCTCATCGTTGATGACTTCTCAACGATGCGGCGGATCATAAAAAACCTGTTGCGTGACCTTGGGTTCACTAACACGGTCGAGGCGGATGACGGCATTACGGCGATTCCGATCCTCAACAGCGGGAGCATCGACTTTCTGGTAACGGACTGGAACATGCCTGGCATGACCGGTATCGACTTGCTGCGCCACGTGCGCGCCGACGAAAAACTGCGCAGCCTGCCTGTGCTGATGGTGACCGCCGAAGCCAAGCGTGAGCAGATCATCGAAGCTGCCCAAGCCGGGGTAAACGGTTACGTGGTCAAGCCATTCACTGCATTGGCCTTGAAAGAGAAGATCGAGAAAATCTTCGAACGCATCCACGGCTAATGCCATCGCGGGGGAGCTATGGAGCATAAAGAAACGTCACAGGGAGACTTCGAGTCGACCCTGAAAAAGCATGCTCACCAGTTGGTCGACAGCCTTGAAAAAGGCCAGTTCGGCGACGCGGTGCAGTTAATCCATGAGCTCAACCAGACCCGTGACCGCGGCCTGTACCAGGAAGTGGGCAAGCTCACACGCGAGCTGCACAGTGCGATCGTCAATTTCCAGATTGACCCGCATATGCCCCAGGCCGAGGAAATCTCGCAGATCACCGATGCCACCGAACGCCTGTCCTATGTGGTCAGGCTGACTGAGGCGGCGGCCAACCGCACCATGGACCTGGTGGAAAACGCCACGCCCCTGGTCAACGGCATGGCCAACGAAGCCCAGGCCCTGAGCAACGACTGGGGCCGTTTCATGCGCCGCGAAGTGGGCGCTGAAGAGTTTCGTGAATTGGCGCGTCGGGTCGAAGGGTTCTTGTCACGCAGTGAGCAGGAAAACCGCACGGTTTCCAGCAACCTCAACGACATTCTGCTCGCCCAGGATTACCAGGACCTCACCGGTCAGGTGATCAAGCGTGTGACCCAGTTGGTCACCGAAGTGGAAAGCAACTTGCTCAAATTAGTGCTGATGGCAGGCCAGGTAGACCGTTTTGCCGGCATTGAACATGACCGTGAAGCGATCCTCTCGGAAAAAGATCCACAAAAACATCTCGCCAAGGGTGAAGGTCCGCAGATTCATGCCGATAAACGTGAAGACGTTGTATCGGGTCAAGATGATGTCGATGACCTGTTATCCAGTTTAGGCTTCTAAGGAGCACCCACATGAGCTTCGGCGCCGATGAAGAAATCCTTCAGGATTTCCTTGTAGAGGCCGGCGAAATTTTAGAGCAGTTGTCCGAGCAACTGGTCGAGCTGGAAAGCCGACCGGATGATGCGAACCTGCTCAATGCAATTTTTCGCGGTTTTCACACTGTAAAAGGGGGCGCCGGCTTCCTCCAGCTCCATGAGCTGGTGGAGTGCTGCCACATCGCCGAGAACGTGTTCGACATCCTGCGCAAGGGTGAGCGTCACGTTGATTCGGAATTGATGGACGTGATTCTCGAAGCACTGGATGCGGTCAACGGCATGTTCAGCGAGGTGCGCGACCGTGCACCGATCACCGCTGCCACCCCGGAGCTGCTGGCCGCCCTGGCGCGCCTGGCGGAACCAGCCGACACCTCGGCTGCGCCTGTGGTCGAGGCGGCGCCCGAGCCTGTGGCCGAAGCCGAACCGGATGTGACCGACAGCGAGTTCGAACAGCTGCTCAACTCCCTCAGTGCCGTGAAGGCCGAGGCAGAAGCGCCAAAGGCGCCTGTGGCTGCGCCAACCAGCGAAGACATCACCGACGCTGAGTTCGAATCCCTGCTCGACCAGTTGCACGGCAAAGGCCAGTTCGCGGCCGACGCTGTGGCACCTGCCGCTGCGCCCGAGGCGCCTGCTGCTAAAGCCAACACCGACATTACCGACGACGAATTCGAAGCGTTGCTCGACCAACTGCACGGCAAGGGCACCTTCGTGGCCGACGCCTTGCCGGAAGTCGCTGCCACGGCCGCAGCGCCTGCCGCTGCGAGTGCAGCACCGGCTGGCGATGGTTTGATCTCCGATCACGAGTTCGAATCGCTGCTGGATGAATTGCACGGCAAGGGCAAGTTCAGTGAAGTGGCTCCGGCCGCTGCGGTGGCCACGGCTGCACCGGTTGCCGCCAAAGCCGCAGCGCCGGCTCCGGCCGCCAAGCCTGCGCCTGTAGCGGCGCCTGCTCCGGCACGCGCCGCCGCCGCTCCGGTTGCCGAGAAGCCTGCCAGTGAAGCCGAAACCACCGTGCGGGTTGATACCGCACGCCTGGACGACATCATGAACATGGTCGGCGAACTGGTACTGGTACGTAACCGCCTGGTGCGCCTGGGCCTGAGCAGCGGCGATGAAGCCATGCAAAAGGCCGTGTCGAACCTCGACGTGGTCACCGCCGACCTGCAAACCGCGGTGATGAAAACGCGGATGCAGCCGATCAAGAAAGTCTTCGGCCGCTTCCCACGCCTGGTTCGCGACCTTGCGCGCCAGTTGAAGAAAGAGATCAACCTGGAATTGGTGGGTGAAGAAACCGACCTCGACAAGAACCTGGTCGAGGCCTTGGCCGACCCGCTGGTCCACTTGGTGCGCAACGCTGTCGACCACGGCGTGGAAACCCCGGAAGAACGCGAAGCCTCGGGCAAGTCCCGTAACGGCAAAGTGATCCTGGCGGCGGAGCAAGAAGGCGACCATATCCTGCTGTCGATCACTGACGACGGCAAAGGCATGGACCCGGCGATTTTGCGCAATATCGCGGTCAAGCGTGGCGTGATGGACAAGGACGCCGCCGACCGCCTGACCGACACCGAGTGCTACAACCTGATCTTCGCCCCGGGCTTCTCGACCAAGACCGAGATTTCCGACGTGTCCGGCCGTGGCGTCGGCATGGACGTGGTGAAGACCAAGATCAGCCAGCTCAACGGCTCGATCAACATTTACTCGACCAAGGGCCAGGGCTCGAAGATCGTCATCAAGGTGCCGTTGACCTTGGCGATCATGCCGACCCTGATGGTGATGCTCGGCAACCAGGCGTTCGCCTTCCCGCTGGTCAACGTCAACGAGATCTTCCACCTCGACCTGTCGCGCACCAACGTGGTGGACGGCCAGGAAGTGGTGATCGTGCGCGACAAGGCGTTGCCCCTGTTCTACCTCAAGCGTTGGCTGGTGGCATCGGCCAAGCATGAAGAGCAGCGCGAAGGCCATGTGGTGATTCTCTCCGTGGGCACCCAGCGCATCGGCTTTGTGGTCGATCAACTGGTGGGCCAGGAAGAAGTGGTCATCAAGCCTTTGGGCAAAATGCTGCAGGGAACCCCGGGCATGTCGGGTGCGACCATCACCGGTGACGGTCGGATCGCGCTGATTCTCGATGTTCCGAGCATGCTCAAGCGTTACGCCGCTCGGCGTATTTGATTCTGGTGGGGCAGGGCGGTATTGCCCGCCCCGCCTAACGGAGTGTTTATGGCAGTCAAGGTCCTGGTGGTGGACGATTCGGGTTTCTTCCGCCGCCGCGTCTCGGAAATTCTTTCCGCCGATCCAACGATCCAGGTGGTCGGCACGGCCACCAACGGCAAAGAGGCGATTGATCAAGCCATTGCGTTGAAACCGGACGTGATCACCATGGACTACGAGATGCCGATGATGGATGGCATCACCGCAGTCCGGCACATCATGCAACGCTGCCCGACACCGGTATTGATGTTCTCCTCGCTGACGCACGAAGGCGCCCGGGTCACCCTGGATGCGCTGGACGCTGGCGCGGTGGACTTCCTGCCGAAGAATTTCGAAGACATCTCGCGCAACCCCGAGAAGGTCAAGCAACTGCTGTGCGAGAAAGTGCACAGCATTTCGCGCAGCAACCGTCGCAGCTTGTTCAGCGCGCCCGCGCCGACGCCTGCACCGGTTGCGGCACCGGCTGCGCCGACGTCATCGTTTGCTCGCCCAGCGCCTGCGCCGGTTGCACGGCCTGCCGTGGCACCGGTTCGCGCCGCTGCGCCTGCGGCTGCCCACTCGCCTGCGCCAAAACGCAAAGCCTACAAGCTGGTGGCTATCGGCACCTCCACCGGCGGTCCGGTGGCCCTGCAACGCGTATTGACTCAACTGCCGGCCAACTTCCCGGCGCCGATCGTGTTGATCCAGCACATGCCCGCTGCGTTCACCAAAGCGTTCGCCGAGCGCCTGGACAAGCTGTGCCGCATCAGCGTCAAGGAAGCCGAGGATGGCGACATCCTGCGTCCGGGCCTGGCGTTGCTGGCGCCGGGTGGCAAGCAGATGATGGTGGACGGCCGTGGCGCGATCAAAATCCTGCCGGGCGATGAGCGCCTGAACTACAAGCCGTGTGTGGACATCACCTTCGGCTCGGCGGCCAAGTCCTACGGCGACAAAGTTCTGGCGGTGGTGCTCACCGGCATGGGCGCCGACGGCCGTGAAGGCGCGCGCTTGCTCAAGCAGGGCGGCAGCGCCATCTGGGCCCAGGACGAAGCCAGCTGTGTGATCTATGGCATGCCCATGGCCATCGTCAAGGCGGACCTGGCCGACGCCGTTTACAGTCTGGACGACATCGGCAAGCATCTGGTGGAGGCCTGCCTCTAATGGATGTCTTGAGCCTGATCGGTATCATCATGGCGTTTGTCGCGATCATTGGCGGCAACTACCTCGAAGGCGGTCACCTCGGCGCCCTGGCCAACGGTCCGGCCGCGTTGATCGTGATCGGCGGCACTGTGGGCGCCGCGTTGTTGCAGTCGCC
The DNA here is from genome assembly GCF_049896305.1 of Pseudomonas sp. DWP3-1-3b3. Lineage (NCBI taxonomy): Bacteria > Pseudomonadati > Pseudomonadota > Gammaproteobacteria > Pseudomonadales > Pseudomonadaceae > Pseudomonas > Pseudomonas sp. DWP3-1-3b3. The sequence goes on from NZ_JAFCUA010000003.1 coordinate 321,089, forward strand.
CATGAGCTCCTTCAAGCGCGCCATGCAGATCCTTATCTGGATCATTTTCCCGCCGCGTGTCGACTTGCCGGGTGGCATTGACCGCGTGGTCAACTGGAGCCTCACCGCCCGCAAGGAAGGCCTGCTGGGCCTGGAAGGCGTGGCCGATGCAGAACCCGACAGCTACGCGCGCAAAGGCCTGCAATTGCTGGTCGATGGTGCTGAACCGGAAGCGATCCGCAGCATCCTGGAGGTGGATTTCTACACCCAGGAAAGCCGTGACATCAACGCCGCCAAAGTCTACGAAAGCATGGGCGGCTACGCGCCGACCATCGGCATCATCGGTGCGGTGATGGGCCTGATCCACGTGATGGGCAACCTGGCCGACCCTTCGCAGCTGGGCAGCGGCATTGCCGTGGCGTTTGTCGCCACCATCTACGGCGTGGCCAGTGCCAACCTGGTGTTGTTGCCGGTGGCGAGCAAACTCAAGTCGATTGCCATGCGCCAGTCGCGTTACCGCGAGATGTTGCTCGAAGGCATTTTGTCGATTGCCGAGGGTGAGAACCCGCGCTCCATCGAATTGAAGCTCCAGGGCTTCATGGATTGATGGGAGGTATTCATTGTGAGCCGTCGCCGTCGAGAGCCTGAAGAACACGTCAACCACGAGCGGTGGCTGGTGTCCTACGCGGACTTCATCACCTTGCTGTTCGCGTTTTTCGTGGTGATGTACTCCATCTCGTCGATCAACGAAGGCAAGTACAAGGTCATTTCCCAGGCGCTGATCGGCGTGTTCAACGACGCCGACCGCTCGCTCAAGCCGATTCCCATCGGTGAAGAGCGGCCCAAGACCGTGACCCCGGCCAAGCCGCTGGTCAACGACAGCGATGAAACCGCTGCTGGCGTGGGCGGCACCAGCGATCCGCTGAAAAGCATCGCCGATGACATCAGCGCGGCGTTTGGCGACCTGATCAGCTCCAACCAGATGACCGTGCGCGGCAACGAGTTGTGGGTGGAGATCGAGCTCAATTCCAGCCTGCTGTTCGCCAGTGCCGATGCGATGCCCAGCGACCAGGCGTTCACCATTATCGACAAGGTGGCGGCGATTCTGCGGCCGTTCGAGAACCCGATCCACGTCGAAGGCTTTACCGACAATTTTCCGATCAGCACGGCGCAGTACCCGACCAACTGGGAACTGTCGTCAGCGCGTGCCGCGAGCATCGTGCGCATGCTGGCGATGCAGGGCGTGAACCCAGGTCGCCTGGCGTCGGTAGGCTATGGCGAGTTCCAGCCGGTGGCCAATAACGCCACGGTAGAGGGCCGCGCAAAGAACCGCCGGGTGGTGTTGGTGGTGTCGCGCAACCTGGATGTGCGCCGCAGCCTGACCGGCACCGGCACCGCCAATGCAACACCGGATGCCGCCTTGAAGCGGGCTGGCACACAAACTGCACCGCCCCCTGTAAAACCGCCGGTTCGTCAGAGCGCCGTCAATTCTCCGTCGCCGGCTCAATAACCTTATGCAATGTCTCGGTCGCGCCTGTGCCTGCCGGGAGGAACCAACCGAATGAGAGTCTGGGCAGTTGCCAATCAAAAAGGTGGGGTCGGCAAGACCACCACGTCCATCGCCTTAGCCGGCTTGCTGGCCGAGGCGGGCAAGCGCGTGGTCGTGGTGGACTTGGACCCGCACGGCTCCATGACCAGCTATTTCGGCTACGACCCGGACGCGCTGGAGCACAGCAACTACGACCTGTTCCTGCACAAGGGCAGCGTACCGGCTGATCTGCCGGGGCAACTGCTGCTGCCTACCAGCAACGAAAGCATTTCCCTGCTGCCGTCCAGCACCGCTCTGGCCACCCTTGAGCGTCAGTCGCCGGGGCAGAGCGGGTTGGGCCTGGTGATCGCCAAGACCCTGGCGCAACTGTGGCAGGACTTCGACTACGCAATCATCGATAGCCCGCCGTTGCTGGGCGTGTTGATGGTCAACGCCTTGGCGGCGAGCCAGCAGTTGGTGATCCCGGTGCAGACAGAACACCTGGCCGTCAAAGGCCTGGAGCGCATGGTCAGCACCCTGGCGATGATCAACCGTTCGCGCAAACAAGCGCTGCCGTTCAGCATCGTGCCGACCCTGTTCGACCGCCGCACCCAAGCGTCCCTTGGCACCCTGCGCGTGCTGCGCGATGCCTACCCGGACACCATCTGGAACGGCTACATCCCGGTGGACACACGCCTGCGTGACGCCAGCCGCGCAGGCCTTGCACCGTCGCAGTTCGACGGCAAGAGCCGTGGCGTACTTGCCTACCGGGCGCTGCTCAAGCACCTGTTGTCGCAACAGCTTGTGGCGCAGGTGGCGTGATGAACCGTCCTGTCGAACTCAAGACCCGGCCGCAACTGGCGCTGGAATCCTACCTGGATGCCCTGCTGCAGGATGCGACCGCCGAGGAACTGCCGGAACCGATCCTGGTGCTGGAACCGGCTGTTGAACCCGAAGCCGCGCTGGATGAATTCCAGTTGGCGGTGCTGGAAGAACAAGCCCGTGATGCGCAGGTTGTGGTGCCGATTACACCGGCAGTGGTCGCGCCTGTGGTGGTTGCCCCTGCTCCTGTCGTGGTCGAGCCCGTGGTGGAAGTGCATTTGCCGCCGAGCATCACGCCGCCGCCGGTGACCGGTGATGGTCGACCGAGCTGGGCTGCCGAACCGTTCGAATGCCTGCTGTTCGACGTCGCCGGCTTGACCCTGGCGGTGCCGCTGGTGTGCCTGGGCTCGATCTATTCGCTGGAAGGCCAGGAGCTGACGCCGTTGTTCGGGCAACCGGAGTGGTTCCTCGGCATCCTGCCCAGCCAGGCCGGCAACCTCAAAGTGCTGGACACCGCGCGCTGGGTCATGCCCGACCGCTACCGCGACGACTTCCGCCAGGGCCTGCAATACGTGATCTCGGTGCAGGGCTACGAGTGGGGGCTGGCGGTGCATCAAGTCAGCCGCTCGTTGCGCCTGGACCCGAACGAAATCAAATGGCGCAGCCACCGCGGCCAACGGCCTTGGCTGGCGGGCACCGTGATCGAACACATGTGCGCGTTGCTCGACGTCGCCCAACTGGCCGAGTTGATCGCCAGCGGTGCCGTCAAGTCGATGCCACTGAACAAACACAGTTGATTGAACAATAAGGGCCGCATGCGAATGCGGTCAGTGAAGCACACACGCCGTGTCATGCGGCATTTGAAGGGGTCAGGGGTATGAACAAGTCAGCGTCCGCACAAGGTTTGGATGATCCGATCCTGCAATGGGTGACCTTCAAACTGGACAACGAGTCCTACGGCATTAACGTGATGCGCGTGCAGGAAGTGCTGCGCTACACCGAGATCGCCCCGGTGCCGGGTGCGCCGAGCTACGTGCTGGGCATCATCAACCTGCGCGGCAACGTGGTGACGGTGATCGACACCCGCCAGCGTTTCGGCCTGGTGCCGACTGAAGTCAATGACAACACGCGTATCGTGATCATCGAGGCCGACAAGCAAGTGGTCGGGATCATGGTCGACAGCGTGGCCGAAGTGGTCTACCTGCGCCAATCGGAAGTGGAAACCGCGCCGAACGTGGGTAACGAAGAGTCCGCCAAGTTCATCCAGGGCGTGTGCAACAAGAACGGCGAGCTGCTGATTCTGGTTGAGCTGGACAAGATGATGAGCGAAGAAGAATGGTCGGAACTGGAGAGCATCTGATTGTTCCTTGAGGCCGCGGTGATTGTCCTGGCCCTGCTGTGGGCCGGGACTTTGGCATTTCTGTTGCGCTATGTGCGTCAGCAGCGTGAACTGTTGTTGCAGCAGGCTGAGCGTGATGCTCTGCGTGATCGGCGGGTGCTGGAGCTGGTCAAGCGGGTTGATCACTTTCAGCAGAGTGCGGTGAAAGTCGGGGACGAGGTGCATGAATTGCGCGCGATTCTTGCGCCGTTGCCTGACAAACTCGCGCAGATTGAGCAGCGGGATCCTTCGAGTCTTTCGTTTGTCCAGGCCGCCAAGTTGGTGGGGATGGGGGCTACGGTGGATGAGCTTACTCAGTCGTGTGGGTTGACGCAGGCTGAGGCGCAACTGATGAGTAAGTTGCATAAGAGTTGATTGGGGTTTGAGTACATATCCGTTGCTGCGGTAACGGCTGCTTATGGTTCCGCTCTTACAGCGGGTCACTTTTTGAAAAGCGCAAAAAGTAACCAAAAACGCTTCGCCCCAACACTCGGCACCTCGCTCAGGCTCGGTGTGCCCTCACTCCGGCTTTGGAGCGTGGGCCGCCGCGATGGGCCATCCTTGGCCCAGCGCGGCTAACCCGGCGTCCTGCCGGGTTACCCACGCTCCAAAGCCTGCGTTCGGCCAGCGTGTTTGACGGGGCGCCCCAGATCAAAAGCAAAAGCGCGGCGGCCTTAGAGCCGACCGGTATTGTGTGGTCGAACTCGGTCAAATGTGGGAGCTGGCTTGCCTGCGATGTAGACACCTCGGTATATCAGGCACACCGAGTTGATGCCATCGCAGGCAAGCCAGCTCCCACAGAAAAGCAGATCCGATTCAGTTCTGGCTCTGGCTTTGGCTCTGGCTCTGGCTCTGGCTTTGTTTTTGATCTGAGGCGACCCCCCAAATCACTGTCGGATTACGGGCACACCGAGCCTAGGCGAGGTGCCGAGTGTTGGGGCAAGAGCCCTTTTGGTTACTTTTGGGGCTCTTTTCCAAAAGTGACCCGCTGTAAGAGCGGAACCAATAGCAGCCGTTACCGCAGAAACGGATATGCCCCCGCATAGACCAACAAATAATTTCCAACCCCAATGGCTTTTTTCTCCCCGCCCAAGGTCCACATCCTCCAAGCACCCTTGAATCAGGAGATTCCCGCAATGACCACCCCCAAAGCCCTGTTGATCCTCCACGGCAAGCAAGCCCTCAACGAGGACGTACGCTCTGCCGTGCAGGCCCGACGCAAGCAGGGCGGCGAGTTGGCGGTGCGGGTCACATGGGAAGGCGGCGACGCCCAACGCCTGGTCAACGAAGCCCTGGCAGACGGCTACACCCACATCATCGCCGGCGGCGGCGACGGCACCTTGCGCGACGTCGCCGAAGCCATGGCCCAGGCCAAGACCGACGCCAGCCTGGTGCTGATGCCACTGGGCACCGCCAACGACTTCGCCAAGGCCGCCGGCGTGCCGCTCGAACCCGCCCAGGCGCTGGCGCTGCTGGATGTACCGCCAAGGGCCATCGACCTCGGCCAGGTCGGCGGGCAAATCTTCCTCAACATGGCCACCGGCGGTTTCGGCAGCCAAGTCACCGCCAACACCTCCGAAGATTTGAAGAAAGTCCTCGGCGGCGCCGCCTACCTGTTCACCGGCCTGACCCGTTTCAGCGAGTTAAAGGCAGCCTACGCCGAACTCGATGGCCCCGATTTCCACTGGAAAGGCGAGCTGCTCGCCCTGGGCATCGGCAACGGTCGCCAAGCAGGCGGCGGCCATGAGCTATGCCCAGGCGCCATGGCCGATGATGGCTTGCTGGATGTCAGCATCCTGCCCGCGCCCCAGGAGGTGGTCGGTACCTTGCGTGAGTTGATGAACAACGGCTGGGGCCTGGACACCATGTTCGTCCGGGCGCGCCTGCCGTGGGTGAATATCAAGGTCGCACAGGGCCTGTACATCAACCTGGATGGCGAACCGCTGGAGGGTGATGACCTGCACTTCGAGGCCCTGCCCAAGGCCTTGCGCGTGCACCTGCCGGTGGATTCGCCGTTAGTCGTCCAGGCTGATGATCTGCTCGCGCACCGCGAATAACACCAGGCCGGCCACGTCGAAAATCTGCAGGCGTTTCATGATCTGCGAGCGGTGAGCTTCCACGGTCTTGATGCTAAGGCCCAGGCCGTGGGCGATTTCCCGAGTGGACTTGCCGCGCACAATCAACCGCAGGATCTCCAGCTGCCGCGCCGTAAGGTTGTGGCTGTGACCGGCCGGGGTAGTGGGGCCCTGGCTGCGTACCAGCGCCTGATTGATCACGGTGTGGGCAATCGCCGGGCTCAGGTAGCGCTCGTTGTTGCGCAGGGCCAGCAGCGCGTGTTCCAGCTCGTTGGCGGTGGTGTCCTTGAGCAGGTAGCCATGGGCGCCGGATTCCAGCGCGCACATGATCAGTTCCGGGTCGGTGTGCATCGACAGGATCAGCACGCGACTCTTGGGATAGGCGCGCTTGAGTTGCTGCAGGGCATCCAGGCCGCCGGTGTGTTTCATCGACAGGTCCAACAGCACGATATCGGGCAGCAGGGCGCTGAACTGCTCCAGCAACTGTGCGCCATCGCTGGCCTCACCGACCACCGTGTAGCCGGGAATGTCCTGGACCAGCGCGCGTACGCCGGCCCGGATCAGTGCATGGTCATCCACCAGGAGTAATGTGCAGGTCACTCGAGAACCTTAGGGGAACTGGCCCGTTCGAGGGCGCGTGGCGCCCAGGGGAAAAGCGCGTCGATCCGTGTCCCTTTGCCTGGTTGGCTGTTGACGGATAACGAACCGCCAAGCTGATCAATCCGCTCTGACATGCCGGCCATGCCCCGTTGGCCTTCCAGGCCCGGGTTGATGGCCGGCGAAAAACCCTGGCCGTCATCGCAGATACTCAGCGACAGGCCCTCGGGCAGGCGTTGCAGGCGTACCAACAGATTGCGCGCCTGGGCGTGGCGTAGCATGTTGGTCACCGCTTCCTGGGTGATGCGAAAGGCCGCAACGGCCATTTCTTCCGGGATACCGGTAAGCCGCTGCTGGCATTCCAGGCTCCAGTGAATGGGGGTGTTTTCCAGGGTCTTGAGCAGGTGCGCGCGCAGGCTGGCTTCCAGGCCCAGGCTGGCCAGTTGGCGCGGGTTGAGGATGGCCGAGACGTCACGCACCTTGGCCAGGGTTTCATTGAGGGTGTTGCACAGCACTGTGCACTGGCTTTGCAGGTCTTCGGGCAGGCGGCGCTTGAGCCATTCGCTTTGCAGCTTGGCGGCGGTGAGCAACTGGCCGATATCGTCATGCAGCTCGCGGCTCAGGCGGTGGCGTTCGTTTTCCTGCACTTGCAGCAGGCGATCGGCCAGTTCCTGGGGTTGGAACTTGATGGATTTGCGCGAGTGCCACTGTTGCAGGCCAACCACCACCAGCGTGGCCAGGTTCAGCAGCACCAGCAGCGGCAGGGCGGCGGAAAAACTGTAGGCCCACAGGCTCAGCAGCAGCGAGCCAAGGCACAGGGCGAGGATCAGACGGCGTGCATTACTGCGGGACGCGGACCTTGCGATGAGTGTCTTGAGGTTGGCGTACATAGCGGATGGAGCCAATGAAGGTTCGCTGCGGGAAGTCCGGTCACGGCGGCTGACAGGGCTTTGTTTGGAATGCGTTATCGAATCGTTTTTATGCATGATGAAGTTGAGTCACTTCGAGCGGGGCATAGTACCACCACTATTACCGTTGGTCGCCTGGTGCTGTGTCCGACTGAGTTATTAGCCGCGCAAATGCTCCGGGCGGTATTCCCAGAGTTCATGGAGTAGGGGAGTTATATTATTGCTGTTTGGTTGTATCGTTATTACCGTTAATGGCTAATTGATATCTTTGTCTGCGCAATTCAATTCCACTGGATTAATGGGCCGTGTCGTTTTCAGATAACTTCAGGTTTAAACGCGACTCGATATTCGCTCAAGACGCGTGGTGCACACGTTGCTGCGGTTTATAGCTGAAGTCTTTTTGCGGAATCTGCAGCGTGACAGTGGCGATCAATGTTGCTTGCTCACTCTCATCCATACCCAGTTCGCCGGTGCGGGTGTCGATCAGTTCAAGCTGCCACGCGAGTAGCGTCAGGCACGCGTGCAAGGCATCCAGCGCCTGATCATGCAATTGCATCGGGCTTACAGCATTGGCAATCAGGTACTGGATATGCCGGGAAAACTCGCTGATCGCCTGCAGGGCCAGGCTGTCAGCCTTCTCGGCCAGTTTGGTCAGGCTGGATTTCATGCACTCGATAGCATCGCTGTCGTCGCGGATCAGGTGCAGATGGCTCAGGCACTCTTCCGACTTGGCCAGCAGGGTTTCCGCTTCAAGCAAGAATTCAGGAAGTGTGGTCTGCCATTCATTTGCGCTGTTCATCATGCAAGTCTCCACAACATAAGGTCGGGTGATGAGATGTCGCACCGGGTGAATGGCTTAAAAGTAGCGCTGAAATATGACTGGTATCTGTAGGTTGCTTCTGAATTATCAGTAGGAAGCTTATTAGAGTGATGGCGACGGCTGTGCGCGGCCCTCATGAACGGGGTCAATTGCACACCTTCAATTGCCGACAGTTGAATGTCTGGAAGGCCCGTGGGCCGAGGGCTTGGGATGGCAAACAAAAGCCTGACTCCATTCATGCATTGAGAATGGCGTCACATTAATGGCTATTAGATATTGCGAATATCAGGTTGGGCCTGATTGTGCGTAGGGGAATCCCTTACATGGCGGAACCTTGCGTCGAATTGAATGTCGCGCAACGTCGCTCTACCCCTCTCTGGAGAGGCCAGCGCAGTAAACCATGATGTCAGTGTGACATCAATGAATTTACGTGGCATTTTACACGGGTCAAGGTCTGGCGCTTGCCGCCGATAACAAGCCTTAAGTGAGCTGCACAATCCCTTAGCGCATCAGGAGCTTTTAATGGCCGGCATTCTCGACACGGTAGATCAACGCACGCAACTGGTGGGTGAGAATCGCCTGGAGATCCTCATGTTCCGCCTGTTCGGGCGTCAGCTGTTCGCGATCAACGTGTTCAAGGTGCAGGAAGTGCTGCAACTGCCCAAGCTGACCTTGATGCCGCAGCGCCATCCGTTCGTGTGTGGCGTGGTCAACCTGCGGGGCCAGACCTTGCCGGTGATCGACCTGTCCCAGGCCATCGGCATGCGCCCGCTGGTGCCGGGCCCCAACAGCACCATTATCGTCACCGAGTACAACCGCTCGGTGCAGGCGTTCCTGGTGGGTGGCGTGGACCGCATCGTCAACATGAACTGGGAAGCCATCCTGCCGCCGCCGACCAGCGCCGGTCGCCAGCATTACCTCACGGCCATCAGCAAGGTCGACGACCAGTTGGTGGAAATCATCGACGTGGAAAAAGTCCTGGCCGAGATCGTGCCGTACAACGCCAAGGTCTCCCGGGAAAAACTCGAAGATCCGGTGCTGGAGCGCGCCCGTGGCCGCGAAGTGCTGCTGGTGGACGACTCCAACGTGGCCCTCTCGCAACTGCGCGACACCCTCGGTCAACTGGGCGTGAAGATGCACATCGCCAGCGACGGCCTCAAGGCACTGAACATGCTCAAGGCCTGGGCCGACAGCGGCCAGGTGATGACCGACAAGCTGCTGATGATCTTCACCGACGCTGAAATGCCCGAGATGGACGGCTACCGCCTCACCACCGAGATCCGCAACGATCCGCGCCTGCGTGGCCTGTATGTGGTGCTGCACACGTCGTTGTCGGGCAGCTTCAACGACTCGATGGTGAAGAAGGTCGGCTGCGACAACTTCCTGTCCAAATTCCAGCCCGACAAGCTGGTGGATGTGGTGCGTCAGCGTCTGATGCTGGACGAAGTGCCCGCTTGACCTTAGGGTGATGGCTTTGCCCCTCAGGAATGCAGGCCCATGCTTCGTCTCAGCGCGTTGTACCGTTACCCCTTGAAGTCCGGCAAGGCCGAAACCCTGCAACAGGTCGGCCTGGATAAGCTCGGGGTGGACGGGGACCGACGCTGGATGCTGGTGGATGAAGGCAGTGGGCGTTTCCTCACGCAGCGTGCCGTGGCGAAGATGAGCCAACTGTCGGCACTGTGGAACAGCAGCGGCGGCCTCACCCTGAGCTCGCCGGGCTACACGCCGCTGGACGTGGCGCTGCCCGGCAACGACGCCGAGTTGCGTGGCGTGACCATCTGGCGTGACACCTTGCGCGTGCCCGACGCGGGCGACGCGGCGGCGGCCTGGGTCAGCGATTTCATCGGCAAGCCGACGCGCCTGGTACAGATCCCCGTCGAACGCGCCCGCACCACCCAGGCCGGTTACGGCAAGGACGATGACCAGGTCGCGTTTGCCGACGGTTACCCGCTGCTGGTGATCGGCCAGGCGTCGCTGGACGATCTTTCCCAACGCATCGGCCGCCCCATGGAAATGCTGCGTTTTCGTCCCAACCTGGTCATCGAAGGCAGCGCAGCCTTCGCCGAAGACGGCTGGAAACGCCTGCGTATCGGCGACGTGGAGTTCCGCGCGGTCAAGCCGTGTTCGCGCTGTATCCTCACCACCATTGACCCGCAGACCGGCGAGCGCAGCGTTGACCGCGAACCCTTCGCCACGCTGGAGGCTTACCGCAAGACAGAAGACGGCGCGATTTTCGGCCAGAACCTGGTCAACGATGGCATTGGGCAGTTGGAAGTCGGGATGCCGGTGACGATCCTGGAATAGTTTTCTTCACGCATAAAAAATGCCCGTCTCCTGCGAGACGGGCATTTTTTTGCTTCCGGGAAACCCTTAGCCGCGGTATTCGCACAGGTAAGCGGTGTCCACGGCAACCTTCAGCTGGAATTTGCTGTTGGCCGGCACGTTGAACTGGCTGCCGGCGGCGAAGGTTTCCCACTCGCTGGCATCCGGCAGTTTGACGGTCAGGGCGCCGGACACCACGTGCATGATTTCACGCTGGGCGGTGCCGAACTCGTATTCGCCGGGGGCCATGACGCCGATGGTCGCCGGACCTTCTGCGGTGCCGAAAGCGATCGACTTGACGGTGCCGTCGAAGTACTCGTTGACTTTAAACATGGGCGATTCCTCGGAAAAGGGTCTGGAAAGGTCGGCCAGTATGCCCAAGGGCAGGGAAGCTGCCTAGACCGGCAATATCAGCGGCAGCAGGCGCGCCGTATTGCGTGCATCCTCCAGCGCCCGATGTTGCTGGCCATGGAACTGCATCCCCGCCAATTGCAGGGCGCCATTGAGTCCCAGGGGCTTGTCCAGGCGCCGGGCCTTGGCGAAGCGCTGCTTGAGGTTCACATGGGGCGTGGTGGCGAGGGCGCTGGCCAGGCCATGGCGTTGCCATTCCAGTTCCAGTTGCCGGCGATCATAGTCGCCCCAGCTGGCCCAGCCTTCCAGGCGCGGCTGATGCTGGCTCAGCCAGCGTTCGAACAGCGGCCACACCTCGGTGATCGGCGCCGCACCATCGATGTTGGCCTGGGTGATGTGGGTCAGTTGGCGGCAAAAGGGCGTCAGCAAAGGCCGGCGCAGCGGCCGCACAAAGCGCTGGAAGTGGTCCAGCTCGCGGCCCTGGCGGTTGACCAGGCTCGCGCCGATCTCGATGACTTCCATCTCCGTCACGGGCCAGCCGCCTTCATCCGTTGTGGCTTCAAGGTCAATAATCAGCCAATGAGGCATCGTGCAGGTTCCCGTACTCTTCCCTTTCTGTTGGGGATAGAGCGTAGCCCGGCCCTGTAGTTCCGCCTAGGGGTCAGACGATCTCCAGCAGAACCTGACGATTGCGCACCTGATCACCGGCAATCACTTGCACGCCTTTGATCACGCCGTCGATACCGGCTGTCAGCGGATGCTCCATTTTCATGGCTTCGAGCACCAGCAGCAGTTGGCCTTTGGTCACACTGTCGCCGGCGCTGACCCGCACATCGACGATTGCGCCGTCCATCGGCGCCTTGACTGTGCCGCTGCTGGCGTCGGCCTGGCGGCTGGCGACTTGCTGGGTGCAGTCGATCACCCTGAGACCGGGTAGCCACAGTTGGTTGCCGTCAAGGTGATAGGCGGTGCGGCGGCGGATACCGTTGAATACCAGGGTGGCGTGGCGGCCGTCGGTGGTGAGTTGCAGGGGTTCGGCACTGACGGTGTGGATGTCTCCGTTGACCTCCAAGCGATAAATACAAGGCGCGCTGGCGTTGTTGCGCCACCCCGCCAGGCCTTGGGGATGCTGGTTGGCGCTGTGCTGGTAAAACAGCGCGGCGGCCAGGGCGAGTTGTTCGGGTGACGGCGTCAGGGTTGGGATATCGCTAAAGTGCTCAGCGATAAACCCGGTACTGAAATCGCCGCCAACAAAGTCCGGATGCTTGAGCAAACTCACCAGCAGCGGCTGATTGGTCGCGACGCCCAGCAACACCGTGTCTTCCACCGCCCGGAGCAATTTGCGACGCGCCTCTTCGCGGGTGGCGCCATGGGCGATGAGCTTGCCCAGCATCGGGTCATAGAACGGGCTGATGCGTTGGCCTTCGATCACGCCATGGTCGATACGCACGCCAGTGGCTGGCTCCCAGCGCACTACATCGCCAGTTTGCGGCAGGAAGCCCTGGGCCGGGTCTTCGGCGTACAGGCGCACTTCCATGGCATGGCCGCTGAGGGTGACGTCGGCCTGTGTCAGGGGCAGCGGCTGGCCGGCGGCGATCTGCAGCTGCCAGTCCACCAGGTCGAGGCCGGTGATCAGTTCGGTCACTGGGTGTTCCACTTGCAGGCGCGTGTTCATTTCCAGGAAGTAGAAACGGCCGTGGCGGTCGAGCAGGAATTCCACGGTGCCGGCGCCGACGTAGTTCACCGCACGTCCAGCCTTCAGCGCGGCTTCGCCCATGGCTTGGCGCAGCTCGGGCGTCATGACAGGGCAGGGGGCTTCTTCGATGACCTTTTGATGGCGGCGCTGGATCGAACAGTCGCGCTCGCCGAGGTAAATGAGGTGGCCGTGGCTGTCGCCAAACAGCTGGATTTCGACGTGGCGCGGGTCGACCAGGGCGTGTTCGAGGATCAGTTCGTCGCTGCCGAAGGCGTTTTTGGCTTCCGAACGGGCGGTGTGCAGGTTGTCCAGCAGGTCTTTCGATTGGTGGACGAGGCGCATGCCGCGACCGCCGCCGCCGGCGCTGGCTTTGATCATCAGCGGGTAGCCGATGCGGTCGGCTTCCTGTTGCAGGGTGGCGTCGTCCTGGGCGTTGCCTTGGTAGCCGGCGATGCAGGGTACGCCGGCGTCGAGCATGGCGAGTTTGGACAGGCGTTTGCTGCCCATCAGTTCGATGGCCTCAACGCTGGGGCCGATGAAGGTGAGGCCGGCGTGTTGGCAGGCGCGGGCGAAGTCGGGGTTTTCGGAGAGGAAGCCGTAACCGGGGTGGATGGCGTCGGCGCCGGTTTTGCGCGCTGCCTCCAGAATCGCTGCGATATTGAGATAGTACTGTTGGACAGGGGCCGGACCGATGTACACGGCTTCGTCAGCCATCTGTACATGCAGGGCCTGGGCGTCGGCGTCGCTGTAGATGGCCACGGTGCGATAGCCCAAGGCCTGGGCGGTGCGCTGGAGACGGCAGGCGATTTCGCCGCGGTTGGCGATCAGGATTTTTGTTAGCTGCGGCATTGCTGCGGTCCTCGGGTACATATCCATTTCTGCGGTAACGGCTGCTGGCGGTTCCGCTCTTACAGCGGGTCACTTTTGGAAGGACCCAAAAGTAACCAAAAGGTCCTCGCCCCAACACTCGGCACCTCGCCTAGGCTCGGTGTGCCCTCACTCCGGCTTGAATCCGTGGGCCGCCGTCATGGGCCATCCTTGGCCCAGGACGGCTAACCCGGCGTCCTGCCGGGTTACCCACGGATTCAAGCCTGCGTTCGGCCAGCGTGTTTGACGGGGCGCTCCAGATCAAAAGCCAGATCAAAAGCGAGGCGGCCTGAAAGCCGACCTTTTTTGTGCGTCGTGCGAGGTCAAAAATGTGGGAGCGGGCTTGCCCGCGAAGGCGTCATCTGCACCACTTCGGTTTTCGCTTCTGCACAAACGCCTGCGTCCCCTCAATCCCTTCCTCACTCCTCACCGCCTCGGCAAACCACTGCGCTCCGCGATCCAGCACCGCCTCCAGCGGCTCATCCACGCTCGCAAGCAGCAGCGCTTTGGTCCGTGCATTGGCGCCTGGCGCACACTTAAGCACCTGGCCCAACACTTCATCCAATCGTTCTGCCAGCGCCTGGGAATCGCGCTCGGTAAAGTGCACGACACCCAGTCGCTCCGCCTCTACGCCATCAAAGCGCGCGGCGGTGAGTGCCAAGCGGCGTGCCTGGGTCAGGCCAATTCGCTTCACCACAAAGGGTGCAATCTGCGCCGGTAACAAGCCCAGGCTGGTTTCCGGCAGGCCGAATTGCGCCTGGTGATCGGCGATGGCGATATCGCTCACGCACGCCAGGCCAAAACCGCCGCCCAGCACCGCGCCTTGCAGCACCACGATCACCACTTGCGGCACGGCTTCCACTGTCTGCAGCAAGCTGCCGAATGCCCGATTCAGTGCTTGCAGTTGATTGCCCGCGGTGACCAGGTCCTTCACATCCGCTCCGGCGCAAAAGTGCCCGCCTGCGCCGCTGATCACCACGGCTCGGGTCTGGCTGTCCAACTGCGTCAGCACGCTGCGCAGTTCATTGACCATTGCCAGGCTCATCGCGTTGCGGCATTCCGGTCGGTTGAGGGTGATGTGCAGTACGCCGTTATGGGGTTCGAGCAGCAGGGTGTTCATGGTTTTTTCCCCGGCAAGGTGCCCATCAATTTGCAGATGATGCCCAGCATGATTTCGTCGGCGCCGCCGCCAATCGAGACCAGGCGCACGTCGCGGTAAGCGCGGGCCACGGGGTTGTCCCACATGAAGCCCATGCCGCCCCAATATTGCAGGCAACTGTCGCTGACTTCACGGCCCAGGCGCCCGGCCTTGAGCTTGGCCATGGAGGCCAGGCGCGTCACGTCCTGGCCTTTGATGTATTGCTCGGTGGCCTGGTAGACCAGCGCGCGAAGGCATTCGATTTCGGTGGCGAGTTCAGCCAGGCGAAAGTGGATGACCTGGTTGTCGATCAGTGCCTTGCCGAAGGTCTGGCGCTCCTTGCAGTACTCGATGGTGCTGTCGATGCAATGCTCCAGGCCCTTGATCATATTGGCCGCGCCAAACAGGCGTTCTTCCTGGAATTGCAGCATCTGCATCATGAACCCCGCGCCTTCGTGGCCGATGCGGTTGCGCTGGGGCACGCGCACGCTATCGAAGAACACCTGAGCGGTCTCGGAGCTGTGCATGCCGAGTTTTTCCAGGGGCGGGCTGACGCTGATGCCGGGGGTGTTCATCGGCACCATGATCAGCGATTTGTTGATGTGCGGCTTGTCGTCGGAGGTGTTGGCCAGCAGGCAAATGAAGTCCGCGCTGGGCGAGTTGGTGATCCACATTTTGCTGCCGTTGATCACGTAGTCGTCGCCGTCCTTGCGCGCGTGGGTCTTGAGCCCGGCCACGTCGGAGCCGGCGCCGGTTTCCGAGACGCCGATGCAGCCGACCTGCTCGCCGCTGATGGCCGGGCGCAGGAATTCGTCGCGCAGTTCATCGCTGCCGAAGCGGGCGAGGGCGGGGGTGCACATGTCGGTCTGCACGCCGATGGACATGGGAATGCCGCCACAGCGGATGGTGCCAAACTCTTCGGCGGCGACGATGGAATAGCTGTAGTCCAGGCCCATGCCGCCGAATTGCTCCGGCTTGGAAATGCCCAGCAGGCCGAGGTCGCCAGCCTTGCGGAAAATATCGTGGATGGGAAAGCGCCCGGCCTTTTCCCATGCGTCGACATGGGGGTTGATCTCGCGGTCGACAAAGGCGCGGACGGTGCGGCGCAGTTCCTGGTGTTCCTGGGTAAAGATCATTTTTATGGTTCTCCTAAAAACGCGCTACACCGAAGGTATTTGCCTGCAACTCACGCACCTCGGCTTCGTGGCAGATATCCAGCAGAAAGCCCAGCAAGGTCCGCGTGTCCCGTGGATCAATCAGCCCGTCATCCCACAGGTTCGCGCTGCCGTAGAGCGCGGTGGACTGGCTGTCGAGCTTCTGCGCGGTGACCTGTTCCAGCATGTCGAGCACCTTGGGATCCGGCACCAGACCGTCCTTCAATTGCTTGGCCTCGGTGACAATGCGCAGCACCTTGCCCGCCTGCGCACCACCCATCACCGCCGTGCGGCTGTTGGGCCAGGCGAAGATAAAGCGCGGGTCCAGGCCGCGCCCGCACATTGCGTAGTTGCCAGCCCCATAAGAACCGCCGACCACTATCGTCAGTTTAGGCACCCGTGCATTGGCCACCGCCTGGATCATCTTCGCACCGTGCTTGATCACCCCTTGCTGCTCCGACTCGGTGCCCACCATGAAACCGGTGGTGTTGTGCAGGAACAGCAGCGGCGTGCGGCTCTGGTCGCACAGTTGGATAAATTGCGCGGCCTTGCTCGCGCCCTTGGGCGTGATGGGGCCGTTGTTGCCGATCACACCGACGGCGCGGCCTTGGATATGCAGGTGGCCGCAGACGGTGTGGGCATCGAACTCGCCTTTGAATTCGAGGAAGTGCGAGCCGTCGGCCAGGCGCGCGAGAATTTCGCGGACGTCGTAGGGTTTTTTCGGGTCGTCGGGGATCAGGCCCAGCAGTTCTTCGATGGGATACAGCGGCTCTGCGTAGGTGCGTTTTGGCGTCATTGGCAGCCGATCATTCCAGGGCAACAGGCCGACGATCTCCCGTGCGATGCGCACGCCGTCTGCATCGTTTTCTGCCAGGTATTCGGCCGTGCCGGCGATTTGTGCGTGCATCTCGGCGCCGCCCAACTCCTCATCCGTCGCTACTTCACCGGTCGCGGCCTTTAGCAGTGGCGGCCCGGCGAGGAACAGTTTGGCCCGGCCACGCACCACCACCACGTAATCCGACAGCCCTGGCTGATACGCGCCGCCGGCCGTGGCCGAGCCGTGTACCACGGTGATCTGCGGCAAGCCCATGGCCGACATACGTGCCTGGTTGGCGAAGCTGCGCGCGCCTTCGACGAAAATCTCGGCGGCGTAGTTGAGGTTGGCGCCGCCGCTTTCGGCCAGGGTCACCACCGGCAGCTTGTTCTCCAGGGCGATCTGTTGCAGACGCAGGGACTTCTTCAGGCCGGTGGGGGAAATGGTGCCGCCCTTGATCGCGCTATTGTTGGCTACCACCAGCATGCGCACGCCGCTGACATAGCCGATGCCGGCGATCAGCCCACCGCCGGCGGCGCTGCCATCCTTGTCGTCGTGCAGCTTGTAGCCGGCCAGGCTGGCCAGTTCCAGGAACGGCGCGCCGGGGTCCAGCAGCCGGTTGAGGCGCTCGCGGGGCAGCAGTTGGCCGCGCTTGTCGAACTTGGGCTTGGCTTCCTGAGCCTTGGCGAGCAGGTTGGATTCCAACTGGTGAAGCTGGGCGATGGCCGCGAGCATGGCCTCGCGGTTTTGCGCGAACTGGGCGCTGTGGGCGTCGATCTGGGATTCAATCACCGGCATGGTCTATTGCTCCGCCTTGAGTACATCCGGCAGGTAGGCGCGGTGAAAGCCATTGAAGGGCTCGCTCGGCGCCTGCGCCTTGTGCAGCGGCCAGGCGCGGCTGCCCAGGCTGGCCGCTCCGTCGATGCGCAGGGTGCTGCCGCTGATAAACGCGGCGGCGGGGCTGAGCAGGAACACGATGGCCGCGCTGACTTCCGACTCGGTGCCGATACGCTTGAGCGGCACGTGTTCGCGCAGCGTCGGGATCACCGCCTTGAACGCGCCTTCGTAGGTGTCCATGCCGCTGGAGGCGATCCAGCCCGGCGCCACGGCGTTGACCCGCACGCCGGCGTAGCCCCATTCGAAGGCGGCGGTCTTGGTGAAATTATCCATGCCGGCGCGCGCCGCGCCCGAGTGGCCCATGCCGGGCATGCCGCCCCACATATCCGCAAGCATGTTGACGATGGCGCCGCCGTGCTTGCTCATGGATTGGTTGAACACTTCGCGGGCCACCAAGAAACCGCCGACCAGGTTGGTGCGCAGTACGGTTTCGAAGCCTTTTTGATTGATCGCGGCCAGCGGCGACGGGTATTGGCCACCCGCATTGTTGACCAGGCCGTGGATCGGGCCGTGCTCATGAATGATGTGTTTGACCAGCGCCTTGACGGCCTCTTCATCGCGAATGTCGCAGGCCTGCCACGCAGCGCTGCCGCCATCTTCGGCAATCTCGATCGCAACGGTTTGCAGTTTTTCCGGCTTGCGTCCCACCAGGATCACCTTGGCACCCAAGGCCGCCAGTTCATGGGCTGTGCAGCGGCCAATACCGCTGCCGCCGCCGGTGACTATCACGGTGTGCCCTTGGAACAGGTCGGCTTTGAAGATCGAGTCGAAGGCCACGGCAACGCTCCTGTCAGGTGAGTGAATCTGCGATGTGCTGCGGCACGGCGATGGGGATTTCCAGCAGTTGCTGGGCAAAGGCCTTGCCTTGCGGGTCGATGCGCAGGCTGGCGATACCGCCGCCGCCCAGGGCATTTTCCAGCAGGAAGTTGAGGCTGTGGCTGCCGGGCAAATACCAGCGCTCGACGCGACCGTGTAGGGGGTCCAGCACGTGGCTCATCCAGTCGACGATCACTTGCGGGGTCAGCGCTTCGGCGATCCATGGCAAATACTCGGGATCGCGGGCGATCACGCCGATATTGCTGTGGTTGCCCTTGTCGCCGGAGCGCGCCACGGCCAGTTTTACCAGCGGCACGCTGGCGTCGGCACGGCCTTGGGGTTTGGGCGGGTCAATCGGTGCTTCGGGCAGGGCGGGGGCGTCGGCAACCGGCAGGGTGCAGGCATGGCGTTCGCCCTGGAAGTCGATCAGCAGCTCGCAGGCGGGTTTATCGATCAGGAATGAAAACAGCCGGATCACCGGGTACACGCTCGGTCGTCCGCCGACGATCCCGGTCAGGCCCGGCGCCATGCCGGTGGCGGCTTGGGCGATCTCTCGGGCGAACAGCACCAGCGCCTGTTTACTCGGGTGACGCACCGCCAGTTTCACCACCACTTCGCGGCAGTCCTGGCGCCTTGCGTGGGCGCCGTAGGTCGCTTCGCTGCCGAGCAGTTCGATGTTCACCTCGGTGTACGGCGCCCAGCCGCGTTGGCTGAACAGCTCCGAGGTCTTGTCGATGATCGCCTGGCTGACCCGCTCGGCCTTGGCCACTGCATCGATTCCGGCGATCAGGCAACTGGCGGTGCAGCGGAAGCCGTCCGGGTAGGTCGCGCTGACTTTGTACTGATCGGTGGGTGGCAAACCCTTGGCGCCGTGCAGGCGCACGCAGTTTTTGCCCTGCTGCTGCAATTTGACCTGGCTGAAATCGCAGATTACATCCGGCAGCCGGTAGGCACGCGGGTCACCGATTTCATACAGCAACTGTTCGGCGACGCTGAGTTCGCTGATCAACCCACCGGTGCCATCGACCTTACTGACGGTGAAATGCCCGTCGGCGCTGACCTCAACGATGGGAAAACCGATGTGTGCGTAGTCCGGCACGTCGCGCCAATCGGTGAAATTACCGCCGGTGCACTGCGCGCCGCATTCGATGATATGCCCGGCCAAGGCGGCCTGGGCGAGGCGGTCGTAATCCTGCCAGGACCAGTCGAATTCATGCACCAGCGCCGCGCTGACCACGGCGCTGTCGACCACGCGGCCGGTGATGACGATATCCGCACCCAATGCCAGCGCCTGTGCGATGCCCGGCGCACCGAGGTAGGCATTGGCGGACACGCACGCGGGCGGCAACGGCGTGCCGTTGAACATGTCGGTGATGCCGTGCAGTTGCTTGAGTTGGGGGAGCAGGTCATCGCCCAGCAGCACGGCGATTTTGAGTTCGACACCGGCTTTATCGCAGGCCGCTTGCAGGGCGACGGCGCAGGCCTGGGGATGGATGCCGCCAGCGTTGCTGATCACGCGAATGCCCTGGCGCTGGATATCCGCCAGCAACGGAGTGAGCACGTCGACGAAGTCCGAGGCGTAACCCGCCTGGGGATCCTTCATGCGCGCGCCGGCGAGGATCGACATCGTGACTTCCGCCAGGTAGTCGAACACCAGGTAATCCAGCGTGCCGCCGTGCACCAGTTGGGCGGCGGCGGTGCAGGTGTCGCCCCAGAAGGCGCTGGCGCAGCCGATACGAACCGTCTTGCTCATGAGAAATCCTTCCTCGAATGGCTGTGGGCGAGACTACCAAGCAAGCGCTTGGTTTGTAAACTCCAGTCACAAGTTTTAGCCAAGCGCTTGCTTGGGTGGCCGCCACGGCCTAAATTGCCGGCCAAGACGTCCGTGGAAGTAGAGGAGAGAGGCATGGATGAGCATAAAGCCCTGCGGGTGATGCGCACCATGGTCGACGGCGGCCAATTGACCGACCCCGACAGCGCTCGGGGCAAGCTGCTGCAGACCGCGGCCCACTTGTTTCGCAACAAGGGCTTCGAGCGCACCACCGTGCGCGACCTGGCCAGCGCCGTGGGCATCCAGTCCGGCAGCATCTTTCATCACTTCAAGAGCAAGGATGAGATCCTGCGCGCAGTGATGGAAGAAACCATCCACTACAACACCGCGATGATGCGCGCGTCCCTTGAGGAAGCCACTAACGTGCGCGAGCGCGTGCTGGCGCTGATCCGCTGCGAATTGCAGTCGATCATGGGCGGCAGCGGCGAGGCCATGGCGGTGCTGGTGTACGAATGGCGTTCGCTGTCGGCCGACGGCCAGGCCCAGGTGCTGGCCCTGCGTGACGTGTATGAGGCGCTGTGGCTGCAAGTGCTCGGCGAGGCCAAGGACGCTGGCTACATTCGCGGCGATGTATTTATTACGCGGCGTTTCCTGACCGGTGCCCTGTCCTGGACCACCACCTGGTTTCGCGCCGAGGGCAGCCTGACGCTTGAGCAATTGGCCGAAGAAGCCCTGCTCATGGTTCTGAAAGGCGATTGAGGTGCAAGCTATTAATTTGCCGGTAGAAAGTTGTCTCGCCAGACAAAAACGCCTAGCTTATCGCCATTAGCGTTTTTGAACGGTGTGTGCCTTGATGTTTTCGCCATGGCGGCTGGCTGCAGGACTTACCTTTTGGGCACTGGGCACCGCGTGGTGGATGCCGGCGTCGGCGGCGCAGTTGGTGCGCATCGGCGCGGCGCACTTTCCGCCCTACACCGTGCGCCCGGAGCAGGGCGCCGATACCGGGTTGCTGCCGCAACTGGTCGAGGCGTTGAACGCCGCGCAAACCGATTACCAGTTTGTCTTAGTGCCTACCTCAATCCCTCGGCGTTTCCGCGATTTCGAGCAGGGCCGAGTCGATATGGCCATCTTCGAAAACCCTGCCTGGGGCTGGCAGAAGATTCCCCACACCAGCGTCGACATGGGCCTGGAAGATGCCGAAATCTTCGTCGCCGAGCGTGCGCCCGGCCGCGACCAGGCTTATTTCGCTGACTTGAACGGCAAGCGCCTGGCGGTATTCAGCGGTTATCACTACGCCTTCGCCAACTTCAACCCCGACCCCAAGTACATGGCCGAGCACTTCAACGCCACGTTGACCTATTCCCATGACAGCAACTTGCTGATGGTCGCACGCGGGCGTGCCGACATCGCCCTGGTGACGCGTTCGTACTTGAGTGATTTCATGGTGCGTAACGCGGACATGGCCGGGCAGTTCCTGGTCTCGGAACGCATCGATCAGATCTATCACCACTACGCCTTGCTGCGCCCGAAAGCGCCGATCACGGGGGAGGCGTTTGCCGCGTTGCTCAAGCGTTTGCGTGATGATGGCGAGATGCTGAAGATTTTCGAGCCGTATCGCATTGATGTGACGGCGGTGCCCTGACTGTGGGAGCGGGCTTGCTCCCACATTTCCTACAGCGGTCTGTCAAACCCGCCGCGCAAACGTATCGCTATGGCTGCCCGACACCTTGCGGCAGTGCACCAGCGCATCCCGGATCATGAAGTTCACCAGGGTCGGCGAGACGCCGAGTTCCTTGGCGATGTCCTTTTGCGGCACGCCGTGCAGGCGGTACATCTCGAACGCGTAGCGGGTGCGTTGCGGCAGCTCCGTCAGGGCGTCGGCGATGTTTTCCAGGGTGTTGAAATTGATGTGCGAGGTTTCCGGTGAAGCGCCGTGAATAACCACATTCAAGCCTTCCTCTTCCGTCCCTGAGTATTTGAGCTCCAGGGCCTGCTTGCGGTAGTGATCGATGGCCAGGTTGCGCACGATCTGGAACAGATAACTCAATTGCGCCTTGAACGATGACGTGATCGTCGGCGCCGACTGCAACCGGAAGTAGGCGTCCTGCACTACGTCTTCGGCGCGGGAGCGGCAGCCGGTAATGCGTGCCGCGATCTTCACCAGAATCAGCCGATTATCGACGAATGCCTGGAGAAGCGGTGAGTCGCACCTGCCTGTGGATACTTGTTCCGTCATGGAAATCACCTTGTCGCAAAAGAGGTTAGGGGAGGGCGTCCTTGCTGAGGCCTCCTACACATCGGGCAACAAATTATGCTTAATGATAATGATTGTCAAATGAGAAGGCGAACTAATCTTATGCTTTCTTGTTAGGTGTGAACCACGTCTCGCGCGTAGCCTGCGACTAATTATTTGCCGGTGCCGTCCGTTCTTCTGGGTGACAGGTCCGTTAGCGAAACGGCCAAGGATCAGCACCCGCAGGAGGACGAAATGGGTTTCTATCGTGCATACAGCGTGTTTCAGTTTGGAGTCGTCACTCGATGAGTACGCCGATCCGACTGCGCCTGTTCTGCCTGCCCTATTCGGGCGCCAGCGCCATGGTTTACGCGCGCTGGCGCCGGGCCCTGCCTGAATGGTTGCAGGTGTGCCCGCTGGAGTTGCCGGGGCGTGGCATGCGCATGGACGAGCCGCTGCAGCGCGATATCAAGGTGTTGGCGGCCCAGCTCGCGGATGAAATCAGCCGCGACTTGAACGGCCCTTACGCCTTGTTCGGCCACAGCCTCGGCGGCCTGCTGGCCTTTGAATTGGCGCATGCGTTGCGTGCGCGCAATGTGCCGCCGCCGCTGGCCCTGTTCGCTTCCGGCACGGCCGGGCCGGCGCGTCGCGACGTCAGCGAATACGCCGTCGAAAAAACTGACGAACAACTGATCGCCCGCCTGCGCGAACTGCAAGGCACCGCCGAGGAAGCCCTGGCCAACCCTGAGTTGATGCAGTTGATGCTGCCGATCCTGCGCGCCGATTTCCTGCTGTGCGGCAGCTTCACCTACGGCGAGCGCGCACCGCTGGGCATGCCGATCCATGTGTTCGGTGGCAAGCAGGACAGCGTGCGCGCCGACCAGTTGCTCGACTGGCAGCTCGACGCCGCCAGCGGCTTTTCTCTGGACATGTTCGACGGCCACCACTTCTTCCTCATGCAACACGAAAGCGCCGTGCTGCGCTGCATGCGGCGTTACGCCGACGAACACCTGGCCCGCTGGCGCAATGGCGTGGCACGGCCACTCGCCGTCGGCTGAGCAAGCCCCCCCCGAATTGTTGAATTTCCCGTAAGCCGATTTCAGGCAGGAACCCCAAGATGGACGCCTTCGAACTTCCCCGCACCCTGGTCCAGTCCCTTCAACGTCGCGCCGCGCAGACCCCGGACCAGGTCGCCCTGCGCTTCCTCGCCGAATCCGCCGAGCACAGCGTCGTACTCAGTTACCGCGACCTGGACCAGCGCGCCCGCACCATCGCCGCCGCCTTGCAAGCCAATGCGGACTTGGGCGACCGCGCCGTGCTGTTGTTTCCCAGCGGCCCGGATTACGTCGCGGCGTTCTTTGGTTGCCTCTACGCGGGGGTGATCGCGGTGCCGGCCTATCCACCGGAGTCCACGCGCCGTCATCATCAGGAGCGCCTGCTCTCGATCATCAGCGATGCCGAGCCGCGCCTGCTGCTGACCATCGCCAGCCTCGCCGATGGCTTGTCGCAGATCGAAAACGCGCCGCCGGTATTGAGCGTCGATAGCTTGGAAAGTGTCGGCCATTGGGTCGCCCCCGACCTGCACCCGGACGATATCGCCTTCCTGCAATACACCTCCGGTTCCACTGCGCTGCCTAAAGGCGTGCAGGTCAGCCACGGCAACCTGGTGGCCAACGAAGTGTTGATCCGTCGCGGTTTTGGCATCGACCTGAACCCGGATGATGTGATCGTCAGCTGGTTGCCGCTGTACCACGACATGGGCCTGATCGGCGGCTTGCTGCAACCGATCTTCAGTGGCGTGCCGTGCGTGCTGATGTCGCCGGCCTACTTCCTGGGTCGGCCATTGCGCTGGCTGGAAGCGATCAGCGAGTACGGCGGCACCATCAGCGGTGGCCCGGACTTCGCTTATCGCCTGTGCAGCGAAAGGGTCAGCGACTCAGCCCTGGAGCGCCTGGATCTGAGCCGGTGGCGCGTGGCCTATTCCGGTTCCGAACCGATCCGCCTCGACACCCTGGAGCGCTTCGCCGAGAAGTTCGCCCCTTGCGGTTTCACCCCGAACAATTTCTTTGCCTCCTACGGCCTGGCCGAGGCGACCCTGTTTGTCGCCGGTGGCACCCGTGGCCATGGCATCCCGGCGCTGCGCGTCGACGAGCAAGCCCTGGCCGCCAACCGCGCCGAACCGGGGCAGGGCAGCGCGATCATGAGCTGTGGCACCAGCCAGCCGGAACACGCGGTGCTGATCGCGGACCCCCACACCCTCACCGAGCTGGGCGACAACAGCGTCGGCGAACTCTGGGCCACCGGCCCGAGCATCGCCCACGGCTACTGGCGCAACCCCGAAGCCACCGCCAAGACCTTCGTGCAGCACGCCGGCCGTACTTGGCTGCGCACCGGCGACCTGGGTTTCATCCGTGACGGCGAGGTGTATATCACCGGGCGCCTCAAGGACTTGCTGATCGTGCGCGGCCACAACCTGTATCCCCAGGACATCGAGCAGACCATCGAGCGCGAAGTGGAAGTGGTGCGCAAAGGCCGGGTTGCGGCCTTTGCGGTGAATGAACAGGGCCTGGAAGGCATCGGCATTGCCGCCGAAATCAGCCGCAGCGTGCAGAAAATCCTGCCGCCCGAAGCGCTGATCAAGGCGATCCGCCAAGCCGTCGCCGAGGCGTATCAAGAGGCGCCAAGCGTAGTGGTGCTGCTCAACCCCGGCGCTTTGCCAAAGACTTCCAGCGGCAAAGTGCAGCGCGCAGCCTGTGCGCTGCGCCACAAGGATGGCAGCCTGGACAGCTATGCGCAGTTCCCCGACCTGCAAACGAAGGTGGGCGAGGGTGCGCTGGAGTCCGAGCTGCACAAGCAGATCGCGGCGATCTGGTGTGAACAACTGCACGTCGCCAGCGTTGCTGCCGATGATCATTTCTTCCTGCTCGGCGGCAACTCCATCACCGCGACCCAGGTGGTCGCACGCCTGCGCGAAACCCTCGGCCTGGAGCTGAACCTGCGCATGCTGTTCGAAGCGCCGACCCTGGAAGGCTTTGCCGCCAACGTCGCGCAGTTGCAGCAAGACGGCGGCGTCGCCCAAGGCACGATTCACCGCTTGTCGCGCCAAGAGGAGTTGCCTCAATCCCTGGCACAGAACCGCCTGTGGATCACCTGGCAACTGGACCCGCACAGCAGCGCCTACACCATCCCCGGCGCCCTGCGCTTGCGCGGAGAGCTGGATGAAGACGCCGTGCGTGCCAGCTTCCAGCAACTGATCCAGCGCCACGAAGCCCTGCGTACACGTTTCTATGAGCGCGACGGCCAGGCGTTCCAGCGTGTCGACGCCAAGGTGGATTTCGACCTGCAAGTCATCGACCTCAGCGCCCTGCCCGTTGCCGAGCGCGAAGCCCGTGCGCAACAGATCCGCGAAGACGAAGCACGCACCCAGTTCGACCTGGAAAAAGGCCCGCTGCTGTGGGTGACCCTGGTGCGCCTGGACGATGAAGATCACCAACTGCTGGTGACGCTGCACCACATCATCGCCGACGGCTGGTCGCTGAACATTTTGATCGATGAATTCTCGCGCCTGTACGCCGCCGCCGCCCAGGGCCAAACCCTGGAGCTGCCGCCATTGGCCCTGCAATACGCCGACTACGGCAGTTGGCAGCGCCAATGGCTGGCCGAAGGTGAAGGCCAGCGTCAACTGGCGTACTGGAAAGCGCAGCTGGGTGAAGAGCATCCCACCCTGAGCCTGGCGACCGACCACCCGCGCTCGGCACACCACCGCCACAGTGCCTCACGCCACACCGTGCGCCTTGGCGCGAGCCTCAGCGAAGCGATTCGCCAGACCGCCCAGGCCAACGAATCCACGCCGTTCATGCTGTTGCTGGCAGCGTTCCAGAGCCTGCTGCATCGCTACAGCGGCCAGCGCGACATCCGCATCGGCGTGCCCAACGCCAACCGCCCGCGCCAGGAAACCCAAGGCCTGGTCGGCTTCTTCATCAACACGCTGGTGTTACGTGCCGAGCTGGATGGGCGCCTGCCGTTCAACGAGCTATTGGCCGCCACACGTCAGGCGGCGCTGGGTGCCCAGGCCCATCAGGACCTGCCGTTCGAACAACTGCTCGAAGCCTTCCCGCAGGCCCGCGAGCAGGGTCTGTTCCAGGTCATGTTCAACCATCAGCAACGCGACCTCAGCGCCTTGCGCCGCCTGCCCGGCATGCTCGCCGACGAGTTGCCGTGGCACAGCCGCGAAGCGAAGTTCGACCTGCAACTGCACGCCGAAGAAGACCGCAACGGGCGCCTGAGCCTGTCGTTCGACTACGCCGATGAACTGTTCGAAAACGCGACCCTCCAGCGCCTGGCCGAGCACTACATCAACCTGTTGCACGCCGTCTGCGAACAGCCCGAGCAAGCCATTGGCGACCTGCGACTGATGCAGCACGACGAACAGGCGCTGTACAGCGAAGCCCCCTGCGCACCGGCCCAACAGTGGTTGCCGGAACTGCTCAACCAGCAGACCTCGGACAACACTGCGCTGGTCTGGGACGGCGGCAGCCTGACCTTCGCCCAATTGCACACCCAGGCCAACCGCTTGGCCCATTACCTGCGGGACAAAGGTGTCGGCCCGGACGTGTGCGTGGCCATCGCCGCCGAGCGGTCGCCGCAACTGCTGATCGGCTTGCTGGCGATCATCAAGGCCGGTGGCGCCTACGTGCCGCTCGACCCGGATTACCCCGCCGAACGCCTGGCCTACATGCTCAAGGACAGCGGCGTACACCTGCTGCTGACCCAGACCGCGCTGCTGGACCAAGTGCCGAGTAGCGACGGCGTGTGCGTGATCGCCATGGACAGCCTGCATCTGGACAGCTGGCCGACCCAGCCGCCCGGCCTGCACCTGCACGGCGATAACCTTGCCTACGTGATCTACACCTCCGGTTCCACCGGCCAGCCCAAAGGCGTGGGCAATACGCATGCCGCGTTGGCCGAGCGCTTGCAGTGGATGCAGGCTACCTATCAACTCAACAGCACCGATGTGCTGATGCAGAAGGCGCCGATCAGTTTTGACGTGTCGGTGTGGGAATGCTTCTGGCCGCTGATCACCGGATGCCAGCTGGTACTGGCTGGCCCCGGTGAGCATCGCGACCCGCATCGCATTGCGCAGCTGGTGCAGGAACACGGCGTGACCACGCTGCACTTTGTGCCGCCGCTGTTGCAGTTGTTTATCGACGAGCCGTTGGTGGCCGAATGCACCAGCCTGCGTCGTCTGTTCTCGGGTGGTGAAGCCTTGCCCGCCGAGCTGCGTAATCGCGTATTGGCACAGTTGCCAGCGGTGCAATTGCACAACCGTTATGGCCCGACCGAAACCGCGATCAACGTAACTCACTGGCACTGCCGCGCCGAAGACGGCGAGCGCTCGCCGATTGGCCGGCCGCTGGGCAATGTGATCTGCCGTGTGCTGGATGAACAGCTCAACCCTGTTCCGTTGGGCGTGCCGGGTGAGCTGTGCATCGGCGGCATCGGCCTGGCCCGCGGTTATCTCGGACGTGCCGGGTTGACCGCGGAGCGTTTTGTTGCCGACCAGCAGGGGGCGCGCCTGTATCGCACCGGTGACCGCGCGCGTTGGAATGCCGACGGCGTGATCGAGTACCTCGGTCGCCTCGATCAGCAGGTCAAGCTGCGCGGCTTCCGTGTGGAGCCGGAGGAAATCGAAGCACGCATGCTTGGCCTGGACGGCATCGCCCAAGCGGTGGTGCAGGTGCGTGACGGGCAGTTGATCGGCTACTTCACCGCCCAGGGCAGCCTGGACGAGCAGCAGGTGAAAACCGCGTTGGCCGCCGAGTTGCCGGAGTACATGGTGCCCGCGCTGTTGATGCGCCTGGACGCCATGCCGCTGAGCCCCAGCGGTAAGCTGGACCGCCGCGCGTTGCCCGAACCGGTGTGGCAAGTGCGTGAACATGTCGAACCCGAAACCCCGCTGCAACAGCAGATCGCCGGCATCTGGCGCGAAGTCCTCGGGCTGCCAAACATTGGCCTGCGCGACGACTTCTTCGCCCTCGGCGGCCACTCGTTGCTGGCCACGCAGATCATCTCCCGCACCCGCCAGGCCTGTGACGTCGAGCTGCCGTTGCGCACCTTGTTTGAAGCCAGTGAGTTGGGAGCGTTTGTCGAGCAGGTCGGCCTGATCCAGGCTTCAGGCCAGCGCAACCAACAGACTGCCATCACCAAGGTCGACCGCAGCCAGCCGGTGCCGTTGTCCTATTCCCAGCAGCGCATGTGGTTCCTGTGGCAAATGGAACCGGACAGCCCGGCCTACAACGTCGGCGGTATGGCGCGTTTGCGCGGCGTGCTGGATGTGGGGCGTTTCGAAGCAGCGTTGCAAGCGCTGATCATGCGCCACGAAACCCTGCGCACGACGTTCCCGAGCGTCGACGGTGTGGCCTATCAGAAGGTCTCGCCGCAGACCGGCTTGCGCATGGACTGGCAGGATTTCTCCGCGCTGGGCGAAAGCGAACGTCAACCGCGCCTGCAACAACTGGCCGATCATGAGGCACACACGCCGTTCAACCTGGAAACCGGGCCGCTGCTGCGTGCGTGCCTGGTCAAGGCCGGCGAGCAGCAACACTACCTGGTATTGACCCTGCACCACATCGTCACCGAAGGCTGGGCCATGGACATCTTTGCCCGTGAACTCAGCGCCTTGTACGAAGCCTTTATCGACGAGCGCGACTCGCCGCTGGCACCGCTGCCGGTGCAATACCTCGACTACAGCGTGTGGCAGCGCCAGTGGCTGGAATCCGGCGAGCGTCAGCGCCAGCTGGATTACTGGACCGCACAATTGGGCAATGAACACCCGCTGCTGGAACTGCCTGGCGACCGTCCACGCCCACCGGTGCAAAGCCACCAGGGCGAGTTATATCGCTTCGACCTCAGCGACGACCTCGCAGCCCGCGTGCGTGCTTTCAATGCCGAGCGCGGCCTGACCCTGTTCATGACCATGACCGCCACCCTGGCCGTGTTGCTCTACCGCTACAGCGGCCAGACCGACCTGCGTATCGGCGCTCCGGTGGCCAACCGCATTCGCCCGGAAAGCGAAGGCCTGATCGGTGCATTCCTCAACACCCAGGTGCTGCGTTGCCAGCTCAATGGGCAGATGAATGTCGCAGAGTTGTTCGAGCAGGTGCGCCACACCGTGATCGAGGGCCAGTCCCATCAAGACCTGCCATTCGACCATTTGGTGGAAGCCCTGCAACCCCCGCGCAGCGCGGCGTATAACCCGCTGTTCCAGGTGATGTGCAACGTGCAGCGCTGGGAGTTCCAACAGAGCCGCCAACTGGCCGGCATGACCGTGGAGTACCTGGCCAACGATGCCCGCGCGACCAAGTTCGACCTCAACCTGGAAGTCACCGACCTCGATCATCGGCTGGGTTGCTGCCTGACCTACAGCACCGACCTGTTCGATGAGCCGCGCATTGCACGCATGGCCGAGCATTGGCGCAACCTGCTGGAAGCGCTGATCGCCAACCCGCAACAGCGTCTCAGCGAATTGCCGTTGCTGAGCGCCGAAGAACAACGCGCGTTGCAAGACAGCCTGGGCATTGAAAAAGGTGAGCACCGTCTCGATCAGTGCATCCAGCAACTGTTCAGCCAACAGGCCGCAGTGCGTGGCGATGCGCCGGCGCTGACCTTCGCCGGCGTCACCCTCAGCTACCGCGAACTCGACGAACGCGCCAACCGTCTGGCCTGGATGCTGCGCGAACGTGGCGTCGGCCCGCAGGTGCGCGTCGGCCTGGCGTTGCCGCGCTCCCTGGAAATGGTCATCGGCCTGCTGGCGATTCTCAAGGCCGGCGGCGCCTATGTGCCACTGGACCCGGAATACCCGCTGGACCGCCTGCACTACATGATCGAAGACAGCGGCATCGGCCTGCTGCTCAGCGATGCGGCGATGTTCGAAGCCCTCGGCGAGTTGCCGGCCACCGTCGCGTGCTGGTGCTTGGAAGATGATTTGCCGGTGTTGGCCAACTACCCGGCTGATGCGCTGCCGTTTATCAGCCTGCCGCAACACCAGGCGTACTTGATCTACACCTCCGGTTCCACCGGCAAGCCGAAAGGCGTGGTGGTGTCCCACGGGGAAATCGCCATGCATTGCGCGGCGGTGATCGAGCGGTTTGGCATGCGCGCGGAGGACTGCGAGCTGCACTTCTATTCGATCAACTTTGACGCCGCCACCGAGCGCCTGCTGGTGCCGCTGCTCAGTGGTGCGCAGGTGGTGTTGCGGGCGCAGGGCCAGTGGGATGCCGAGGAAATCTGCGGGCTGATCCGCACCCATGGCATCAATATCCTGGGCTTCACGCCGAGCTACGGCAGCCAGTTGGCGCAGTGGTTGGCGACTCAACAACAAACCTTGCCGGTGCGCATGTGCATCACCGGCGGCGAAGCCCTGACCGGCGAACATTTGCAGCGCATCCGCGCCGCGTTCCAGCCGCAGGTATTTTTCAACGCCTATGGCCCGACTGAAACCGTGGTGATGCCGTTGGCCAGTCTCGCGCCTGAGCAGTTGGAGGAGGGCGCCGCCAGCGTGCCGATCGGCAGCATCATCGGTGACCGCGTGGCGTACATTCTCGACGCCGACCTGGCCCTGGTGCCACAAGGCGCGACCGGCGAGTTGTACGTCGGCGGCGCCGGCCTGGCCCAGGGTTATCACCAGCGTCCGGGCATGACCGCCGAGCGTTTTGTCGCCGATCCATTCGCGAGCAACGGTGGGCGCCTGTACCGCACCGGTGACCTGGTGCGCCAACGCGCCGATGGCCTGGTGGAGTACCTGGGACGGATCGACCATCAGGTGAAAATCCGTGGTTTCCGTATCGAACTGGGCGAGATCGAAACCCGCCTGCTCGAACACGCTGCCGTGCGCGAAGCAGTGGTGTTGGCGCTGGATTCGCCGAGCGGCAAACAGCTGGTGGCGTATCTGGTCAGCGATGCGGAACACGGCGCGCTGCGTGACGCGCTGAAGGCCCATCTCAAGGCGCAACTGCCGGACTACATGGTGCCCGCGCACCTGATCGTGCTGGACAGCATGCCGCTGACCGCCAACGGCAAACTTGATCGCCGCGCCTTGCCGCAACCGGACCCCGAGGCGAACCGCCAGCAGTACGTGGCACCCCGTAACGAACTGGAAAGCACCCTGGCCGCCATCTGGTGCGCCGTGCTGAACGTGCAGCAAGTCGGCCTGGACGATAACTTCTTTGAGCTGGGTGGCGATTCGATCCTGTCGATCCAGGTGGTCAGCCGTGCGCGGCAGGCCGGGATTCATTTCAGCCCGCGTGACCTGTTCCAGCACCAGACCGTGCAGACGCTGGCCGCCGTGGCCACGCGCTCCGAGCAAATCAACGCAGAGCAAGGCGTGCTTACCGGCCCTTCGGGCCTCACGCCGATCCAGCATTGGTTCTTCGACACCGAGATCCCAAGCCGTCAGCACTGGAACCAGGCGCTGGTCCTCAAGCCGCTGCAACTGCTCGACCCCCATCGCCTGGAGCAAGCGCTGCTGGCAGTGCTGGAACACCACGACGCCCTGCGCCTGAGCTTCTGCCTGCGCGATGCGCAATGGCACGCCGAGCATTTGGCCGTGCCGCAAGGCGGTGTGCTGATGCAGGCGCAAGTGCGTGACATGGCGCACTGCACCGCGCTGTTCACCGACACCCAGCGCAGCCTCGACCTGCAACACGGCCCGCTGCTGCGCGCCTTGCTGGTGGACGGACCCGAGGGGCAGCAACGCTTGCTGATCGCGATCCATCACCTGGTGGTGGATGGCGTGTCCTGGCGCGTGTTGTTGGAGGACCTGCAAAACGTCTACCGCCAACTCAGCGAAGGCCAGTCCGTCAGTCTGCCGTCCAAGACCAGCGCCTTGCGTGATTGGGCTGCGCGTTTGCAGGCCTATGCCGGCAGTGAATCCCTGCGTGAAGAGTTGAGCGTCTGGCAGGACCAATTGGCTGGGCCGGAAACCGTATTGCCAGTGGCCCGTCCACAAGGCTCGCTGCGCAACCGCGACGCCGACACCGTCAGCGTACGCCTGGATGCCGAACACACCCGCCAGTTGCTGCAACAGGCGCCAAGCGCCTACCGCACCCAGGTCAACGACCTGTTGCTGACCGCCTTGGCCCGTGTGGTGTGCCGCTGGAGCGGCCACGCGTCTACGCTGATCCAACTAGAAGGCCACGGTCGTGAAACCTTGTTTGATGAAATCGACCTGACCCGCAGCGTCGGTTGGTTCACCAGTGCTTACCCGCTGCGCCTGACCCCACAAGCCGGCCAGGGTGATTCGATCAAGGCGATCAAGGAGCAATTGCGCGCCGTGCCACATAAAGGCCTGGGCTATGGCGTGCTGCGCTACCTGGCCGATGACCTGTGCAAGCAGACCATGGTCGCACTGCCGAGCGCGCAGCTCACCTTCAACTACCTCGGCCAGTTTGACCAGAGCTTCGGCGCTGACGCCTTGTTCCATCCGCTGGACGAGCCCGCCGGCCTGGCCCATGACCCGGACGCGCCGCTGCCCAACGAATTGAGCGTCGACAGCCAAGTCTATGGTGGTGAACTGGTGCTGCGCTGGACCTACAGCCGCGAGCGTCACGATCAACAGAGCGTCCATGAACTGGCGGATGCCTACCTCGCTGAGCTGCAAAGCCTGGTCGCGCATTGCCTGCAGGACGATGCCGGTGGCCTCACGCCGTCCGACTTCCCGCTGGCGCACCTGACCCAATCGCAACTCGACAGCCTGCCGATCGCTGCCAGCGCCATCGAAGATGTCTACCCGCTGACCCCGATGCAGGAAGGCCTGCTGCTGCACACCCTGCTGGAGCCCGGCACCGGCCTGTATTACATGCAGGACCGCTACCGCATCAACAGCGCATTGGACCCGGAGCGTTTCGCCCAGGCCTGGCAGGCGGTGATCGCCCGTCACGAAGCCCTGCGTGCGTCGTTCTGTTGGAATGTCGGCGAAGACATGCTGCAAGTGATCCACAAACCGGGCAGTACGCCGATTGAATACCTGGACTGGAGCAACGCGCCGGAAAGCGAACAGGAACCGCGCCTGCAAACGCTGCTCAAGCAAGAGCGCGAAGCCGGCTTCGATCTGCTCAACCAGGCACCGTTCCACCTGCGCCTGATCCGCGTCGGTGCCGAGCGCTACTGGTTCATGATGAGCAACCACCACATCCTTATCGATGCCTGGTGCCGTTCGTTGCTGATGAATGACTTCTTCGAACTCTACATGGCCCTGGGTGAAGGCCGCGAGGCGCAACTGGCCACACCGCCGCGTTATCGCGACTACATCGCCTGGCTGCAACGCCAGAACCTCAACGAAGCGCGCCAGTGGTGGCAGCAGAACCTGCAAGGTTTCGAGCGCACCACGCCGATCCCGAGCGACCGGCCGTTCCTGCGTGAACACGCGGGCCACAGCGGCGGCATGGTGGTGGGCGATTGCTACACCCGCCTCGATGCCCGCGACGGTGCGCAACTGCGCGAACTGGCCCAGGCGCATCAACTGACCGTCAACACCTTTGCCCAGGCGGCATGGGCGCTGGTGCTGCGCCGCCTGAGCGGTGATCGCGACGTGTTGTTCGGCGTCACCGTGGCCGGGCGCCCGGTGGAAATGCCGGAGATGCAGCGCACCGTCGGCCTGTTCATCAACAGCATCGCGCTGCGGGTGAAACTGCCCGAGGACGACCAGCGTTGCAGCGTACGCCAGTGGTTGAGCGCCCTGCTCGACAGCAATATGCAACTGCGCGAGTACGAATACCTGCCGCTGGTGACGATCCAGGAACACAGCGAACTGCCCAAGGGCCAGCCGCTGTTCGACAGCCTGTTCGTGTTCGAAAATGCCCCGGTGGAAGTCTCGGTGCTGGACCACGCACAAAGCCTGAATGCCACCTCGGATTCCGGCCGCACCCACACCAACTTCCCGCTGACGGCCGTGTGCTATCCGGGCGATGACCTGGGCCTGCACCTGTCCTACGACCAGCGCTACTTCGATGAAACTACCGTGCAAGGCATGCTCGGTGAGTTCAAGCGCCTGCTGCTGGCGTTGGTCCAAGGCTTCCATGGCGACATGGCCGACTTGCCGCTGATTGGCGAGCAGGAGCGCGGGTTCCTGGTGGAGGGTTGCAACCAGAGTGAGCATGCTTACCCGCTGGAGCGCAGCTACATCGAACTGTTCGAAGAGCAGGTCGCCGCGCACCCGCAGCGCATCGCTGCCAGCTGCCTAGACCAGCAATGGACTTACGAGGAACTGAACCGCCGCAGCAACGGCCTTGGCCATGCGCTGATGGCAGCGGGTGTCGGCCTGGATCAACCGGTGGCATTGCTGGCCGAACGTAATCTCGACCTGCTCGGCATGATCATCGGCAGCTTCAAGGCCGGTGCCGGCTACCTGCCGCTGGACCCAGGCCTGCCCAGCCAACGCCTGCGCAGCATCATCGACCTGAGTTGCACGCCATTGCTGGTCTGCACCGAAGCATCCCGCGAGCAGGCCATCGAATTGCTGGACGGTTTCGACTGCCAGTTGCTGGTGTGGGAAGAGATACCGGCACGTGGCGAAAACCCCCGCATCTACAGTGGCCCGGACAACCTGGCCTACGTGATCTACACCTCGGGCTCCACCGGCCTGCCCAAGGGCGTGATGGTGGAACAGCGCGGCATGCTCAATAACCAGTTGAGCAAGGTGCCGTACCTGGCCTTGAGCGACGCCGATGTGATTGCGCAGACCGCTTCGCAGAGCTTCGATATTTCCGTGTGGCAGTTCCTCGCTGCGCCGTTGTTTGGCGCACGGGTGGATATCGTGCCGAACGCCATCGCCCATGATCCGCAGGGTTTGTTGGAACATGTGCAGGCCCAAGGCATTACCGTGCTGGAAAGCGTGCCCTCGCTGATCCAAGGCATGTTGGCCCAGGAGCGCATCGGCCTGGATGGCTTGCGCTGGATGTTGCCGACCGGTGAAGCCATGCCGCCGGAGCTGGCGCATCAGTGGTTGCTGCTTTATCCGCAGATCGGGCTGGTGAACGCCTATGGTCCGGCGGAATGCTCGGACGATGTGGCGTTCTATCGCGTCGACCTGGCGTCGACCCGTGGCACCTATCTGCCGATTGGTACGCCGACCGACAACAACCGCTTGTACCTGCTCGATGGCGCACTGGAACTGGTGCCGCAAGGCGCGGTGGGTGAGTTGTGCGTGGCCGGTACGGGCGTCGGCCGCGGTTACGTCAGCGACCCGCTGCGCACCGCGCCGGTGTTTGTGCCCAACCCCTTCGGCGCTCCAGGCGAACGCCTGTACCGCACCGGCGACCTCGCACGCCGTCGCAGCGACGGCGTGCTGGAGTACGTCGGGCGTGTCGACCATCAGGTGAAGATTCGTGGCTACCGCATCGAACTGGGTGAAATCGAAGCGCGCCTGCATGAACAACCGGAAGTGCGCGACGCGGCAGTGGGCGTGCAGGAAGGCGTCAACGGCAAGCACCTGGTCGGCTACCTGGTGGCGGCGGATGCAGCCCTGAACTCAAGCGAACGCCTCGACCGCATCAAGCAACGCCTGCGCGCCGAACTGCCCGAATACATGGTGCCGCTGCACTGGCTCTGGCTCGACCGCCTGCCGCTCAACGCCAACGGCAAACTCGACCGCAAGGCGCTGCCGGCCCTGGAGATCGGCCAGCTGCACAGCCAGGACTACCTGGCGCCGCGCAACGAACTGGAAAGCACCTTGGCCGCGATCTGGGCCGAAGTGCTGAAGGTCGAGCGGGTGGGGGTGCAAGACAACTTCTTCGAACTGGGCGGGCACTCGTTGCTGGCCACGCAGATTGCCTCGCGGGTGCAAAAAACCTTGCAGCGGGATGTGCCGCTACGAGCGATGTTCGAGTGCAGCACGGTGGCGGAGTTGGCTGAGTATATCGATGGGCTGGCGGCCAATGAGATCAGTGCCGAGAAGGTGGATCGGTTGAGTGATTTGATGGCGGAGTTGGAGGGACTTTAAGCGCGCCACTTGTCAGAACTGTCAGATCTGACAGTAGGCAAGATTTCTGATCCGAGCGTTAGATAACCGAAGCTTTTGGCTGGTAAAGCCAGCCTTGACGGTTATCTAACGTTGGACAGGAGTCTTATCGTGGCTAAAAAACCGATCCCTAAAAAAAACTCCACAGCTCAGGCTATGAGCGCTGCGCCCGCTCCATCAACCAAGGCAATCACAGCTGAATTACCCTATGCGATCATCCAGTACGCTACGAACAATAGTCTGCTCTACCCTCTGGATGCCGCCGAAGGTACGACTGCGACACTGACGCTTCCCGCAGGAAGCACCCAGGTCATTGTCCATTTCGCTATTAAGGGCCAGAGCTGTGCAACATTCCCTCCGATCCATGTGGCGAGCGGCAATGTAGCCGACATTCCCTGGCAATGGATCAGTACCTGTATCGGGCATACGGTGCTGATCTCGTACGAGGCTGTTGTGGGTGGTAAGCGCGAAGAGTCACTGGTACTTGAACTTGAGATTCAGGACGTCCGCGAAGGCGATCTGCGTGAGTCAATGCCTGAGTTCGCGCATGCCGAGTTGGAGTGGGGCACGCGGTGGTTGAGCATGTTCAAGTTCAGGGGGGACGAAACTATCCGGGTCAAGGCCTGGCCGATGATTCGGGCAGGCTCGCGATTGTTTATTGTTGTTGCGGGTAATGAGCAAAACGTGCCGCCGTTATTCAAATGGGTGGCCTTTGATCATGTCGTGACTGAAGAGGAAGCGCATGAGGGGCATGTGTTCGAGTTTGAGTTGTTGCGGGCCTGGCTAGCACGCTTGGATGATTACTCGTCATGTACCTGCCATTTGGGGGTTATCTGGGACGGTTGTGAACCTGATGCACCGGTGTCTGATGTGAACCCGCTGCCTAGAAATGCTCAGGATTTCCATCAGCGCTCTACGGTGCTGTTGCGCGTCGATCCGACGCCTGACTTGCTAGCGCCCGCTATACGCGAAGCGGTCGACTGTGGCGTCGCCGGTTGGTTGATCAACCCAACCAACACCGTGAGCGGGGCCCATCTTGTGATTGCCTACGATGGCATGGCCCCCGGGGCTGTTGTTTGCCCACATTTATCCGGCACCCCCGGCGCCGGTTCACCACCGTTTTTTTGCCACACCGTACAGCCCGGTGAAACCAGCCTTGTGTTCCCCGTGCCACCTTCGGCGATCAGTGCCAACTTCGGCAAACCGGTGACGGCAAGCTATACCGTTTCGTTTAACGGTCTCGGCCCATGGCCATCGCCTGCCTTTACGGCCACTGTGCTCGAACCCAGTGGGTTTCCAAAACCTTACATTGAACAGGCAACGGCGGGAACGGTGGATTTCAGTACATTCGTTGGTGATGCCACAGGTAGCGTTTCTCCCTTTGACTACGCAGCCGAGGGTCAATGCTGCTGGATGTGGGTAAGTGGCAAGCTTGAGGATGACAGTGTCTATCAGTTCGACGTATTGGTAGATAAATCCCTTACTGCAGATTGGGTGGAGAAAGGCGTGAGTACCCCCATCTCACGGGCTAAGCTGAGTAAACTGGCAGATTGCAGCGAGTTCCAACTGCATTTCGCTGTGGGCTTTGATGGCAAATTTAATCGGGCTACTGCGATTGAATTCCCACCCCATGGATTCAAAATAGAGCAGGAAAATCTGGTACTGAAAGTGCTGGATGTCCTCGAAGCTATGGACAACGAATTGACGGTTTTCAACGGCAAAAACGGTGTGACCGCACGTGTGGCTTACCCGCAAATGATTGACAACCATGAAGTCCATTTGAATTGCGAACGGCCAGACGGCACTGATGTACCACTGCTGCCTCAACCGGGTGACAGCAAGCTGAGGTATGTTGACTTCCACATTGATCGTGCGGAAGTCATTCGTGCCAGTGGCAAGGCATTAACGATAAGTTATACGGTTACCAGCGCCTGCAAGCAGCAAACTTCGGCTGATCTGAAACTTTCCGTCAGTAAGCCTTTTCGTTTTCCCATTCCGTATGTAAAGCAAGCCACCGCTGATATATTGGATCTAAGAACGTTTTCTGAAGAGGTGGATGTTCTCGTATATGATTCACGGTTTTCACGTGCTTGGTGGTTTGCCTTGGCGGGGCAACGGATCTGGATACGGGTTGAAGGCACGACAGTGTGTGGAGAGGTTTATACGAACTACCTTTACCAAGGCAAGTTGGTGACGCAAGAAGAAGTGCAGGGCGGAGTGAGTGCCGTCCTACCACGCGCCGAATTGGAGGCGCTGAAACCAGAGAGTAGGGTGATCATTACGTGTAGCGTCACGGCGGATGGCAGCGAACATGAGAGTGATAAAATGGTTTTCCCTCCGTTATCGTTGATTTTGCGAATGGCTCCTGCAGAAAAGGAAGACTTCGATAACATTCCACATAAGTTGATCAGTGCTGGGGAAAGTATTTGTATTAAAACAATGAGGATTACTCATCTTGAAGGGCCCGGATTGTCGGGCATTCATGATTGGTGGGATTTACCATGGATAACTGGGAACGCTATTGTGATGTGTTTGAACGGTGACGTGACCCGCCCCAATCAATTTGTTCAGTTACAGCTGACATCAGCTTGCAGGAAAGTCAGGTTTGCAGTGGGAGGCTTGCATCATCCCGGTGTGGTGAGCGCGCATAGTGGCGCTGGAGGAATGTTGGACGAAGTCAAGCTAGACGGTGGGGTTACAAGTGGTGAGTACTCAAAATGGGTTGAAATGGAGGCGGGAGCGGGAGAGCTAATAAAGCTCATACATCTGAGGTTCAGTGATTGGGTGTATATCGATAACTTTACTTTCAGCTATTGATGATCGTCTGACTGCCATGGCAGGAGGGGAAGCGACCGTTGATCGGTGTAGATGAGGTTTTTCGTCAGAACTGTTAATTCTGACAGTAGGCGAGAAGTCGTCAAAAGAGCTCACTAGAGGGAGACCCTCGGCCTCAGGTCTGGCCGAGGGTAATAAGTCCTGAACACGGAGTTCTTATCATGGCTAAAAAAAGCTCGACGCCGAACGTTTCCACAAACACTGTCAAAGCGCCCAAACCTAAGCCGGCAAAACCCAAAGCACTGGAAGTGAACAGCCCGTCGGTTTCGAGTGAAGTAAACGGAACGGTTGCTACCTCTAAAATGAAGGGTTCATACCTGACATTTGATTCGCGGATGGACGAAGACAAGCCGATTACCGTCGCGTTCTACACAAAGGAATCCCCTGGACCGGTGTTTGAGGACATTGTGTATCCAAGCGCGGAGCCAGGCGCGGGAAAGACTGAAATCCCTCTGCATTACATGACCGCGGCTATGGGGAACACGCTCGTAATGACATATACAGGGACAGTCAACGGGCAAGCAGCCGCGTCTTTGGATAAAGAAGTGTTGATGGAGTTCTACCCCGCGAGCGAGGGTAAAGAGTTCGCTCCTTATTTTCTCCACGAAAAAATTTTCCAAAACACGCCTACCTTTGACATGCATGATTTCAAAGGGGATGGAATTGTCAAAACGAAGGTTCCTTATCTTGCTCAAGAAGGCGATAAGTTTTACTGCACTCTCGTTACGCAGCAATTTAGTGGGAACCCCGTTTTCTACACAGTGGCTTATGGATATGCATTAACGGCTGGGGATATCGCTGCGGGCGAACTCACTCACGCTGTCCGTCGTGGTTGGCTGGCGCGGCAAGTCCCACTTTATGAATCAATGACCCTCCAATGCGCCTATATCACGAGTGGCTTGGCGCCGCAGCCGCCAGCCGATGTGACAAACCCCGATGAGAAGACGCTTCTTCCGAGAAATGCCCTTCAAATTCAACATCGCCGCACCGCTGCTTTTATTGGGGATCAAGGCCTTGATCTTTTGCCTGCGCATCTGCGGCAGTCCGTATTTTTCAATGAAGAGTGGTGTCTTAACCCAGAACTCACAAAACTGCATGGGAACGTGGATACTCCCGGCTTGGACACCTATGCAGGCGACCAAATCTGTTTTTATGTGAGCGGGCCGGGTTATGGGAGTAAGTCAATTGGCTGCGTGCCAATTGCAAACGATGGGGATCTGGCAACCATTGAGCTATCGCCCTGTGTCATTGCGTGCTTTTTTAACAAGGCGATGACACTGACCTACACCGTGCAATTCCCCAACAGTAATGGATCACAACAATCACCTGAAAAAGTAATTAATGTGTCGCTGCCCCAATTTCTCCACGCTGAGATCGAAGAGGCAACGGGCGATACTCTTGATCTCATTACGTTCCCCAAGGACGCGACAGCTTTTGTGCCTGTCTGGGACTATGCCCAGTGTGCGAAATGTTGCTGGATGTGGATTACGGGTAAGCGTGAAGACGACAGTGTCTACCGTTTTGATATTTTGATGGATTCGCCTGTTACAGATCCGTGGAAGGCGAATGGAGTCGATGCACCCATCCTCAGGGCTGAGCTGCAAAAGCTGGCGGATTGCAGCGAATTCGACCTGCACTTCGCGGTGAGTTTTTGTGACAAGTGTGATCTGGCTAGCGCGCACGAATTTCCTGTTCAGACCTTCAAAATCGAACAGGAGCCCATGGTGCTGATCGAACCCACCGTGACGGAAGCGGTGCTTGACCAATTGACCGCTTACAACGGGCGCAATGGCGTACACGTTGAAGTAAATTACGTCGGCAATAACCGCAAGCACACCCTCAGCGTCTGCTGGAAAAAGCCTGATGGTACTTGCTGGCCTTTGGCATCCAAGCCCGGCATTAGTTCGGGGCCGGTCATCTTCCCTCTGCCGCCGGAAGCCGTGATCGAGAGCATGGGTAAAGTGGTGGAAATCATTTTCACCGTCACCACCGCCTGCAAGGTGCAGACCTCACCGCCTTTGAACTTGAACATCAGTTTGCCTGTGCGCCTGGAAACGCCAAACGTGCGGCAGGCTACGCCTCCCAGAACGCAAAATGCCATTCTGGATACGCGCACATTCACCGGGAATGCCGATTCCTTCATAGATTGGATGTGGTTCTTGCGAGCAGGACAGAAGTGCTGGCTCCGGGCGACCGCAATTGACAAGACAGGTGCTCCCTACAGTTTTGTTATTTATGCGGCGCGAACGATTACAGCGGGTGAAGAAGCGGCAGCAGTAGAGCTGGCAGCAGCTGTATTGCGGTCCGAGTTGGAGAAGGCGAAGGATCAGTCTTCAATGACCCTCACATTCAGTGCGGTCACGGACGGCAGTGGGCTTGAGAGCAATGCAATAGTGTGCCCGTCGCGGGTGTTGATTATCCGGGTGCCATTCTTTGATTACACCAGTTTCGATCCAGCCGACCGGGGCTGGAACGGCTGGCAAAAAGGAGCAGGCGCTGCGGATCCGAGAGATTTGGTTCTTAATACAGGGGCTGTTCCTGGTTCACCGTCCGGATACTTTTTGTTTGACTGGGGCTATACCGACACAAATAACGTCAACACTCAGCGTGTCAAGTTGTTCAAGGACTTCACGACGTTGGAAGCGGGGCATAAATACGAGTTCTCGGCATACGTCCGTGATAACAGTGGCGTGCCTAATAAGCCGATTCTTGTGCTGGTTGCCCAGGGAGTCGAAATTACTCAACGAACGCTGCCTGGCACAAGTTGGCAACTGCTTAAAGGTGTGTTCACTGCCAACTCAACAAGCGCGCGCGTCAGTCTCGACAATCTCCAGATGGGGATCGCGCCGGGTAATGACTTTGATGTGACCGGAATAACCCTGCAGGAGATTTGATAAGGTCTATTGAGGTAGATAAATATAAGGCCTCCGATTTTGGAGGCCTTATCAGGTCCGTCTTGAGTGACTTATTTCGGCCCCATGATTTTCCCCAACTTCTCCGGCGAAGGCGCCCCCTGCTGTTGCTGCAACCCTCCCTTGTCATCCAGATAGAAAATTGCCGGCGTCGCTGACAGTTCCAG
The DNA here is from genome assembly GCF_049896305.1 of Pseudomonas sp. DWP3-1-3b3. Taxonomy (NCBI): domain Bacteria; kingdom Pseudomonadati; phylum Pseudomonadota; class Gammaproteobacteria; order Pseudomonadales; family Pseudomonadaceae; genus Pseudomonas; species Pseudomonas sp. DWP3-1-3b3. The sequence goes on from NZ_JAFCUA010000003.1 coordinate 363,183, forward strand.
CTCCTCCATCAACTTCATGTTGCTATCAAGCTTGGCCTCGATATTCGCCGGGATCTTGTCCAGCGCCTGCAACTTGCTGCCTTTGCCGGCGGCTTCGTGTTCTTCCAGAGCCTTTTGCGGGTCCTTGGCGGCGAACAGTGCGGCGGATTTGCCTGGGCTGTCTTCGCGGATAATGCCAACCATGATGTGGCGCAGCTGCACTTTGCCGGCCTTTACCCACGGACGCGCCTGTTCCCAGAACATGTTGCAGTAAGGGCAGTTGGGGTCGCTGAACAGGTAGACGATGCGCGGGGCTTTTACGTCGCCGTCCTGGATCCAGCTGCTTTTTTCCATCTTGGCCCAGACTTCCTTGGCCATGGGGGCGTACACCAGTTTTTCCAGCGGCGCGCTGCTCAGGTCGTTGCCTTGGGCGTCGTACAGGTTGCCGGCGATCACGCTTTTGCCGTCGGCGGTCAGGTACAGGGCCATGCCACGGTTCTGGTATTGCGCGGCGTAGCCGGTGAGGCCGCTGGGGGCGTCGAATTTGCCGAGGATCTTGGCGCCCTTGGCCTCGATCTGTTTGATGGGCGCCGGCCAGTCTTCGGCCTGGGCCAGGGTGGCCGCGAGCGTCAGCGGCAGCAGGGTCAGCAGGTGGCGGAGGCGAGGCATGTCGGTTTCCTTTGTGGGGCGGTGTCGAAAGGTTCCATGGCGCGGGCCAGGCTGGCTTGGGACAGTTCGCCGAGGTGGCTGTTGATCAGGCGTCCTTCGGCGCTATAGAACAGCGTCGTTGGCAAGGCCATCGAGCCCACGGCTTGGCCGAGGCGGCCGCTGGCATCGAATAAAACGTTGTCGAGGGTCAGGCCCTGGGTGGCGAGGAAGGTGCTGACGCTCTGCATGCTTTCGGCCTGGTTGACGAACAGGAAGGTCACGTCGGGGCGTTGGTGCTGGGCACGTTCCAGCACCGGCATCTCGCGACGGCACGGCGGGCACCAGGTGGCCCACAGGTTGATCACCAGCGGGCCGCCTTTGTAATCGGTCAGTTGCACCACGTCGCCATTGGCATTGCGCAGGGTGATGTCCGGCAGCTGCGAGCCTTTGTCGTAGAGGCTCAGGGACAGACTGGTCAGGCCCCAGAACACCAGGCCGGTGACCACCCCGGCACCCAGCGGCGTGCGCAGGGCAGGGCGGCGCCAGCCGTAGAGCAGCGCGCCCAGGATCAGCGCGATCACACCGGGCCAGGCGAGGAAACCGCCGTCGCGCAGATCGACCATCTGCAGCGGCGCGTGGCTGTAGTCACTCCAGTACATCAGCACAAAGCTGACGCGGGCCACCAGCATGCCCAGCAGGAACAGGCTGAACAGCACCGATTCCGGGTTTTCACCGCCACGCTTGGCCACACGCCAGCCCACCAGGGTGGCGAGAATCAGCGCGCTGATCAGCAGGATGTGATTCAGGGCGATGGCGAAGGTGCCGATGGTCAGGGTCAGCATTCAGAGGGCGTCCCGGGTTTGCGTCCAGCGTTGCAGGAAGGCGGCGGCATCCACTTCGCCGGTGATGCGTTGGGCGCGGCGTTCTTCACCGTCCGGGCCGATCCACACGAAGCTCGGCGGGCCAGGGACTTTGTAGCGGCCGAGCAGCTCGCGGCTGGCGGCGTTGTCGGCGGTGACGTCCAGGCGCAGCAGGCGCACGTCTTTCAGGGCAGCCATCACCTCGGGTTTGCCGAACACCTGTTTTTCCATGATCTTGCACGACACGCACCAGTCGGCGTAGTAGTCCACCAGCACCCACTGGCCTTGGGCCTTGGCGCTGTCGAGCTGGCTTTGCAGCACGGCGGGGTCGCTGAGGGTCATGAAGGCGTCGTGGGCGCTCGGTGCGGCGGCGGTCCGCGAGCCGCTGTAGACCTTCAACGGTTGCCACAGGTCATCGCTGCCACCGGCTGCGCCCACTACCAGCACCGCGCCCCACAGGCCGAGTACCAGGGAACCGGCGCCAAACACTTTGGCCGCCAGGCCGTATTCGCGGGCCAGGGTCCAGCCGCAGTAGGCCATCACCAACGCGAGTACGCCCCACAGGCCGATCCACAGGCTTTCATCGACCACTGGGCGAATCATCAGCACGGCGGTGCCGAGGAACAGGAAGCCGAAGACGCCTTTGAGTACGTTCATCCAGGTGCCCGGCTTGGGCAGGAAGCGGTTGCCCACGGTCACCAGCAGCAACAGCGGAATGCCGATGCCAATGCCCATGGCGAACAGGATCAGGCCGCCGTGCAAGGCATTGCCGCTCTGGGCGATATACAACAGCGCGCCGGCCAGGGGGGCGGTCATGCACGGGCCCACCAGCAGGCCGGACAAGGCGCCGAGAATCCCGGCGCCTACCAGACTGCCGCCGCTTTGCTGGCGGCTGACGTTGTCCAGGCGATCACGCAGGAACGCCGGCAGTTGCAGTTCGAAGAAACCGAACATCGGCAGGGCAAGAATGACGAACAGCGCGGCGAAACTGCCGAGGATCCATGGCGTTTGCAGCAGCGCGGCGAGGTTGCTGCCGAGCAGCGCGGCCACTACGCCCAGTGCGGCATACACCAGCGCCATGCACACCACATAGCTGCTGGCCAAGGCAAACCCGCGACGTGGGCTGGCGCCACTGCCGACTACCAGACCGGCGAGGATCGGCAGCATCGGCAGCGAACAGGGGGCAAATGCCAGCAACAGGCCGAGGCCGAAGAACAGCAGCAGACTCCAACCTAGGCTACGTTGTTGCAGGCCACTGGCCAGGCTCTGATCCTGGGCTTCGGCGGTCGCGGCGACGGCCGGATTGCCGCCCAGGTCCACGGTGATCGACTGCGGCGGATAGCACAGGCCCGCATCGGCGCAGCCCTGCCAGCCCAACTTGACCTGGCCGGTGGCGCCGGCCGGGATCTTCACCTCCAGGCCCTGGCGATACACCTCCTGGTCGCCGAAGAATTCATCGCTATGGGCCTCGCCTTGCGGCAACGCGGGCTTTTCGGCCAGGCCGTCGAATTTCATGCGTTGCTTGTACAGGTAGTAACCGTCGGCAATCTGCCAATACAGCTGGGTCTCGCCACTTTCAAGACGTTCGGAGGTAAAGGTGAAGGCTTTGCCCACCGGAAGGAAATCGGATTTGGTCTCAAACGGGTTGCCCGGCGCGGCCTGGGCGAACCCCGCGAACAACACCAGCAGAAAGGTAAACAGATGCCGCATGGTCAAGCCTTAGTTCGATGCAAGTAGGCACACAATGTGTGGCGTTGATTAACCGATGATTAACCGAGGCTATTCTAGATTGAGTGTGGGGGGGTTAGCGGCATAATCTGCAGTTAATCCACGGCACTTTTAATCACCCCATCTTTCATGAAGGGTTCACCATGCACGTACTGGTCTGTGAAGACGACGAACTGATCGCCAGCGGCATTGTGGCCGGCCTGACCGCCCAGGGTTTTACCGTGGAGCGTGTGGCCTCGGCCGGTGCCGCGCGCGCCATGCTCCGGGCGGCGACGTTCGACATCATGGTGCTCGACCTCGGCCTGCCGGACGAGGACGGCCTCAAGCTGTTGCAGCAACAGCGCAGCCAGGGCCTGGAGATTCCGGTGCTGATCCTCACCGCACGCGATTCGGTAACCAACCGTGTCGACGGTCTGCAAGCCGGCGCCGATGACTACCTGCTCAAACCCTTCGACCTGCGCGAACTCGCCGCCCGCCTGCAAACCCTGCTGCGTCGGGTGGCGGGGCGCAGCGTCAACCTGATCGAACATGGCCGCCTGGCCTACGACCCCAGCAGCCGCGAAACCTTCCTGGGCGGCGAGCCGGTGGACCTGTCGCGCCGCGAACAGGCGCTGTTGCAGGCCCTGTTGCATAACAAAGGCCGGGTGCTGTCCAGCGAACAGCTCAAGGACAGCGTCTACGGCTTCAATGACGAATTGGAAAGCAACGCCCTCAACGTGCATATCCACCACCTGCGGCGCAAATTGGGCAATGGCATCGTCGAGACCGTGCGCGGCCTCGGCTATCGCCTGGGCCCTGCGGATGGGGGCGAGGACGCATCGTGAAAAGCCTGCGCCTGCGCCTGACGTTCAAGCTGGGCGCCGCTTTTGTGTTGATCTGGGCGCTGGCGGCCGCCTGGATGCTCAACGACCTGCGTAACCAGATGATGTTCTCTCTCGACCAACGCCTGGTGGCGTCGGCGCGCATGGTGGCGGGGCTGACCGAGCAGATGCCGGGCCTGGCCAGTGTGAGCGGCGGTGCGCATTTCCATGGAACACAACTCAACGTGCCGGGTGGCATGGCGTGCCAGGTCAGCTCCTTGCGTGGCGAAGTGCTGGCGCGCAGTCATGCCACGCCGGATGAAGGCCTGGAGTCGCGCCAGAGTGGCTTTCGTGACCAGGTGATCGATGGCGTGAATTGGCGCAGTTTCACCCTGTCCCGTGGTGACCTGTTGATCACCACCGCCGACCGTCAGGTGGAGCGTGAGGCGTTGAACCTGTCGATCCTGCTGGCCGCTTCGGTGCCTGTCGGCGTGGCAATGCTTGGCTGCCTGTGCCTGCTGTGGTTGGGCATCGGCCAGAGCCTGCTGCCGCTCAACCGCATGCGTGACGCCCTGATGCGGCGCAGTGCCGATTCCCTGGAACCTTTGCAGATCCACCCGTTGCCCAGCGAGCTCAAGCCGCTGCTCGACACCCAGAACCAACTGTTGCAACGCATCGCCAAGACCATCGAGCGTGAACGTCGCCTCACCGGCGACGCCGCCCACGAACTGCGCAGCCCGCTGACGGCGATCAAGACCCACCTGCAAGTCGCGCGCATGACCGACGGCGCAGCCCGCGACCAATCCCTGGCCCACGCCGAGGAAGGCGCCGACCGCCTGCATCGCACCCTGGAGCAATTGCTGCTGCTGGCGCGGGTGGAGGGCAACCTGTCATTTGATGATGGCATGCACTCCAGTGCCGAGGACGTGGCACGGCTGGCCATCCAGGATGCCAATGCCGGCGATAACGCGCGTATCGACCTGATCCTGCCGGACAATCTGTCCGCTACCCCGGTGGAAATGCCGGTGGGCCTGGCGGTCGCAGCCCTGCGCAATCTGCTGGACAATGCCCTGCGCCATACCCCTGCGGACACACGGGTGGAACTGCGCGTATTGATCGAGGCGGATAACGTGGTGTTCCGCGTGCGTGACCACGGCCAGCAGATTTCGCCGGAGGACCTGCAGTACCTGACCCAACGCTTCTGGCGCAATGGCAGCAGCGAAGGCTGCGGCCTGGGCCTGGCGATTGTGCAAGCAATCGTGCAGCGCTGCTCCTGCTCGCTGAAGTTCGACAGCCAGCCGGATGGTCTGCGCGTCGACCTGGGCATGCCGCTGCGGCGCTGATCACTTTTCTTTCAAGTGCCACATAGTTACCGCCCTCCTGAGGATCAAGCCTTCAGGATGGCGGTAATTTTTTGCGCTTGAACGGGCTGAACGACTCGGCCTGTATTGAAAAGGACGGTTCTTATGTTGGTCATCGATACAAGCTTCCCTGCCAAAGGTTTCAACGAACGCAACGGCGAGCCCGTGCGGCAGGTGATCCTGCATTACACCGCGGCACCTTTTGGCTCCTCCCTGCGCACCCTGACCCAGGATGGCGTGAGTGCGCACTACCTGCTGCCCGACTCTGACGACCCCAGCTACCGCGCCGCAGGCTACGAAGAGTTGCGGGTGTTTCGGTTGGTGGAAGAGGTCAAGCGCGCCTGGCATGCCGGGGTGAGTCATTGGGCGGGGCGCGACAACCTCAACAGCCGCTCGGTCGGTATCGAGATCGTCAACCTGGCACGGGATGACGGCGGTGTGTTCACCTTTCCCGCCTACGGTGAGGAACAAGTCGACGTGTTGATTGCCCTGGTGCGCGACATTCTCGGACGTTATCCACAGATTGGGCCTACCGACATTCTCGGGCATTCGGACGTGGCGTTCAGCCGCAAGAGCGATCCAGGGCCGCAACTGCCGTGGCGGCGCTTGTATGACGCCGGAGTGGGGGCCTGGTTTGATGAAGCGTCCCAGGCGATGTATCAACGCCGCTTTTGCCTCGGTTTGCCGTCGGAAGTCGAGGTGGAGCGGGCGTTTCAGCGCTACGGGTATGCGCCGGCGAAGAATCGGCAAGGGTTTGAACAGCGCACGCGAGCGTTTCAGATGCACTTTCGTCCACGGGATTATCGTGGGTTTCTGGATGCTGAAACCTGCGCGATTCTTTATGCGTTGAATGAAAAGTACCAGGGGCTGTGCGGTTGACGGTTTTTCGCGACCGGAGGAGTAAATCCTCCTGACGCTGGTGCGTTTCCAGAACAGGAAATCCGTGCGCATGCCCCTTGGGCCAGACGCCAGCGGATCGGCAGTTTGGTCACCATCATCAGCGTATTGAGGGATCGAGAAATGTCAGTCGCTACCAGCCGTATCGAAGACGTCCAGGTGCATGAAACGCTTTACCAGTTCGACGAAACCCCGCTGCTCGCCCGTCAGCGCCAGCAGGAATCCAACGCCCGCAGCTACCCTAGGCGCATTCCCCTGGCACTCAAACGCGCCAAGGGCCTCTACGTGGAAGACGTGGAAGGCCGCCGTTTCATTGACTGCCTGGCCGGTGCGGGTACGTTGGCGCTGGGGCATAACCACCCGGTGGTGATCGAGGCCATCCAGCAAGTGCTGGCCGATGAATTGCCCCTGCACACCCTGGACCTGACGACGCCGGTCAAGGATCAGTTCGTACAGGACCTGTTCGGTCTGTTGCCGCCTGCGTTGGCACGGGAAGCGAAAATCCAGTTCTGTGGCCCTACCGGCACCGATGCGGTGGAAGCCGCGTTGAAGCTGGTACGCACTGCCACTGGCCGTAGCACCGTGCTGTCCTTCCAGGGCGGTTACCACGGCATGAGCCAGGGCGCGTTGAGCCTGATGGGCAGCCTGGGGCCGAAGAAACCCTTGGGGGCCTTGCTCGGCAATGGCGTGCAGTTTTTGCCGTACCCCTACGACTACCGTTGCCCGTTCGGCCTGGGCGGCGCCGAAGGGGTGCGGGTCAACCTGCATTACCTGGAAAACCTGCTGAACGATCCCGAAGCGGGCGTGCTATTGCCGGCGGCGGTGATCGTCGAAGTGGTGCAGGGCGAGGGCGGTGTGATTCCGGCGGATCTCGACTGGCTGCGCGGCCTGCGCCGTATCACCGAGCAGGCGGGCGTGGCGTTGATCGTTGATGAAATTCAGAGCGGTTTCGGTCGCACCGGCAAGATGTTTGCCTTCGAACACGCCGGCATCATTCCGGATGTGGTGGTGATGTCCAAGGCCATCGGCGGCAGCCTGCCGTTGGCGGTGGTGGTGTATCGCGACTGGCTCGACACCTGGCTGCCGGGCGCCCATGCCGGCACTTTCCGTGGCAACCAAATGGCGATGGCGGCAGGCTCGGCGGTGATGCGCTACCTCAAGGAGCATGACTTGGCCGGTCACGCTGCCGCTATGGGCGAACGCTTGGGCGAACACCTGCGCATCCTGCAACGCGACTTTCCACAGCTGGGCGATATTCGCGGTCGTGGGCTGATGCTGGGTGTGGAACTGGTAGACCCGAATGGCCCACTAGATGTCCAGGGTCACCCACCCGTGCACCGCCAACTGGCGCCACTGGTGCAGCGTGAATGCCTCAAGCGCGGCTTGATCCTGGAACTCGGTGGCCGGCACGGCAGCGTGGTGCGTTTCCTGCCGCCGCTGGTAATTACTGCGGCTGAAGTCGACCAGGTGGCGGACATCTTCGGGCGCGCGTTGGCGGCGGCGGTCGCCAGCCTCTAATTTTTTGCACGCTTGGTACGTTTCTACAGATATCAGTGCTGCGCGTGGTGCGCAGCCAGTCTTTCAGCGATGGAGAACAGCAATGACCTCAGTATTTGACCGCGACGACATCCTGTTTCAGGTAGTGGTCAACCACGAAGAACAGTATTCCATCTGGCCCGACTACAAGGCCGTGCCGGAAGGCTGGCGTATTGTGGGCAAGAGCGGCCTGAAGAAAGAATGCCTGGCCTACATCGAAGAAGTCTGGACCGATATGCGTCCGTTGAGCTTGCGCCAGAAGATGGATGGGGCTGCGCTCGCGGGCTGAGACGGGTGGGCTTACTGTGGTGAGCGGGCTTCTGTGGTGAGCGAGCTTGCTCGCGCTGGAGTGCGAAGCGCTCCCGGCTTTTTAGGGGCTGCTGCGCAGCCCAGCGCGGGGCAAGCCCGCTCACCACAGGGCAAGCCCGCTCATCACGCCAACCCTGCCCACCACAGAAAACCATCTCGGCGATTAGTTGGTGTATAGGTAATCCGTCGCCAACGACGCCAACGTCCTCACCCCCACCACCAACGCCGACTCATCCACGAAGAACCCCGGATTGTGGTTCGGCGCCGCCTTGCTCATGTCCTGATCCCTCGGCGTCACCCCCAGGAACACAAACAGCCCCGGTGCCTCCTTGGCGTAAAACGAGAAGTCTTCGGCGCCGCCCACCAGCGGGCCCTGCACCACGTCATCCTGGGCCGCCCAGCGCAGGCTCGGCAGCATCTTCTCGGTCAGCGCCGGGTTGTTGATGGTCGGATCGTACTTCTCGATGATGGTGACTTCGGCCTTGGCGCCGCCGCTTTCAGCGATTTTCTCCACGGTTTGGCGCACGTCCGCGTGCAGCTTCTGGCGGATGCCATAGTCGTAGGAACGAATGGTGCCGGTCATGTCAACCGACTCCGGAATGATGTTGTAGCGCGTGCCGCCATTGATGGTGCCAATGCTCACCACCGACGGGAATGACGAGATATCGGTGCGGCGGCTGACCACGGTCTGCAGGCCGACGATGGTCTGCGCGCCCACGGTGATCGGGTCGATGCCGTCCCAAGGACGGCCGGCGTGGGTTTGCTTGCCGAGGATCTTGATGCGCAGATCGTCCGAGCTGGCCAGGGTCGGTCCCGGACGGTAGGCAATCTGACCGGCGGGCACACCGGCCCACACGTGCAGGCCGAACACCGCGTCCGGCTTGGGCGCCTTCATCACGCCTTCCTGCACCATCATTTTGGCGCCCCAGGTGTTTTTGCCGTCGGGGATGAAATCGCTCGGGCCTTCCTCGGCCGGTTGGAAGTAGAACACCACGGTGCCCGGCAAGCGTTCGCGCATGCCGGTCAGGATTTTCGCCGTACTCAGTAGGATAGCGACGTGGGCGTCGTGGCCGCAGGCGTGCATCACGTCGACTTCCTTGCCCAGGTAGGTGCCTTTGGCTTTGGAGGCGAAGGGCAGGTCGGCGACTTCCTTCACTGGCAGCGCGTCCATGTCGGCGCGCAGGGCCACGGTGGGGCCGGGCAGGGCGCCTTTCAGTACGGCAACGACGCCCGTACGGGCGACGCCGGTTTTTACCTCAAGGCCCAGGTCGCGCAATTGTTTTGCGACCAACTCGGCGGTGCGGGTTTCGGTGTTACCCAATTCCGGGTGGGCGTGAATGTCGCGTCGGGTTTCCAGCAGTGCCGGCTCAAGGGCTTTCGCCTGCGCGGCGATTTCCTCCCGGGCGCTGTCCTGGCCGCTGCTGGCGGCTATCACGGCACTGCTGGCGACCCCGCACAACATGCCAAAAATCCACGGGTGTGTCAGACCGGTTAAACGCATAAGGACCTCTCCTGAGTTTATTGTTGTTGATCTTTCTCCTGCACAGTGCCGGCGGTCACCACCTGCACACTCAAGCGCGGCGTAGCCAGGTCCAGCCCGGCTTCGTCCAGATGACGCTTGAGGGACAGGTTGAACGCCCGCGACACTTCCCACTGCTTGATCGGCGCGGTCTTGAACCGTGCGCGCAGAATCGCGCTGCCCGACTCGAAACTCTCCACGCCTTGAATCTCCAGCGGTGACCAGATATTGCGGCGCTGAAGCGGGTCATTGCGCATTTTCTGGCCGACGTCGCGCATCAGCTTGATGGCGTCGTCGATCTCCATGTTGTAGGGGATCGCCACACGGAAGATCGCGTAGCCGAACTCCCGCGAGTAGTTTTTGATGCTCTTGATCTCGCTGAAGGGAATGGTGTGCACGATGCCGTCGATGTCGCGCAGGCGCACGGTACGGATGGTCAGGCCTTCGACGGTGCCGAGGTGACCGCCGACGTCCACGTAGTCATCGATGGCCAGGGAGTCTTCGATGATGATGAACAGGCCGGTGATCAAGTCCGCCACCAGCGACTGCGCGCCGAAACCGATGGCCAGACCGATCACACCCGCACCCGCCAACAGCGGCGTGACGTTCATGCCCATGTTCGCCAGGGCGACAATGGCGGCGATGATGAAGATGGTCACGAACAGCACGTTGCGGATCAGCGGCATCATGGTCTGCGCGCGGGCGTTGGCCAGGCCTTTGCGCGAGCGGGTGAGCGCGTGATGGATCGCCGTGTCGCTGAGAATCCAGATCAACCAGGCAAACAGCAGGGTCCCGGCCAGGCCGAACAGCTTGACGCTGACTTCATGGCCATCGCCTTCGGTAAAGCGGATCAGCGACAGCCCCCACACCCGCAAGCCCAGCTCGATAAACACCAGCCAAACCACCAGGTGGGCCAGGGTGTAGACGAAGCTTTTCAGGCGCTCGGAGTACAGCGCATGGCGTTTGTGCCCACGTTGTGGCTTGAGGGCGTGACGGCGGACCAGGCCGTTGATCACCATGCACAGCACCAGCAGCACCGTACACAGCAGCGATTGACGCAATGCCGTGCTGGTATCGCCCGCCGAGACGAAGGTAGCGAATAGCGAAATACCCACCAACAGCAGCGCGGGGATGTACCAGAAGGAACCGATGATTTCGATGGTGTCGCTGAGGGCGCGGCGTGTGAGGCGGCGCGACAGTGGCTGATTGCGGATCAGGTGGGCGATGGGCCGGCGGAAGCGCAGGATGAACACCCCGGTGGACAGCGCCGCCATCACATTGGCGATGGTCGCGGCGGTATGGGACAAGTGTTGCCCCAGTGCTGCCACCAGCCGCGGGTCGCTCAAGGCTTCACCGAAGGCGGCAAAACTGCCGATCCACCACAGCGGGCGGAACGCCTGGTGACGCAGAATGTACAACGCGCGATGGCGGTGCGGGCCGTCGAGTACCGAAAACGCAATCACGCAGATCGCCGAGAAACAGGTGCCCACCACCAGCGCGTAGGCTAATACCATCGCCAGGGATTTGCCCAGGGACGAGGGCAGGGCATAACTCAGGTACACCGTGATCACCAGCGCGATCAGCCACGGGCCGAGTTTGCGCAGGGCAAAACGCACCATGTCCCAGGTGCGTGGGTGTTGCGGCAATTCTTCGGGCAGGCCGAAGCGTTCGCGCACGCGGTGGCTGAGCCAGATCAGCGCGGCGGCGAGCAGGCTCCACACGGCAAGGATCAGGGCAAAACCGAAAATGATCGGCAGCCATTCGTTGGCCGGCAGTATCAGCGCACTGAGTTCTTCCTTGGCCTGGTCGATTTCATTGGACCAGCGCCCCAGTGGGCTATCGGCCCCGGAAAACTGTGCTTCCAGGTTGGCCAGGGTGCCGCCGATCAACCCCAGCACACCTTCTTCGGCGGCGGGCTGGGCTTTTTTCGTGGCTTCGCGGAGCTTTTTCAGGTCGCTCAGCAATTGGGTGCGTTGCTGGTCGTTTTCCAGGGTCTTGATCACCTCGTCCAACGACTGCCCCAGCGGCACTTCGGCCTGGGGCTGGGTCTTGTTGGTGTTGCCGAGCAGGCCGGGCAGGCCCACGGCATGGGCAGGCGTCAGCGGCAGCAGCGTCAGCAGGGCGATCAAGCAATAACAGGGCAGGGCAAACAGGCGGGAAAGCACGAGGCGGTCAACCTTGGAAACGACGGGTTGACCGAGTGTACGAGCGCAAGCGTCATTCAGCCAGTTTTGCGAGGATCTTGTACACCACAGTGCCCAGGATCAGCAGCATGCCGATCCACATGCCAAACACGCCGAGAGGTTTGTCACGGAAGTTGAAGCCCACGGCGAGCATGATCATGCCGATCAGGATCGGGACCAGCATGGCGTGGAAGGAGGACATGGAGATCATGGTGCGACGGCCTTGTCGGAGTGGGAATACTGACAAGTCTAGGTCGGATTGCAGGAAGTGGGGTTGATGTGTATCAGAAACACATCAACCCCATGTCACATCAGGGCAGGTCGTGACTCGCGTAGAACGCGCCCAGCACCTTCACCAGATGCGCCAAGTCATGGCTGCCGCACAGCTCTCGAATGGAGTGCATGGCAAACGTCGGCAAGCCGATGTCCACGGTGCGCACGCCGAGGTGGCTGGCGGTGATCGGGCCGATCGTGGAGCCGCAGCCCATGTCGCTGCGCACCACGAAGCTTTGCACAGGGACTTCCTGGGCCATGCACAGGTGGCGGAAGAACCCGGCGGTTTCACTGTTGGTGGCGTAGCGCTGGTTGCTGTTGACCTTGATCACCGGGCCGGCGTTGAGCTTGGGACCGTGGTTGGCGTCATGCTTTTCAGCGTAGTTGGGGTGCACGCCGTGGGCATTATCCGCAGACACGAGCAGGGATTTCTGGATGGTGCGTACGAATTCATCCCCTTCCGGCAACAGGCGACGCAGGGTCTGTTCCAGCATCGGGCCATCGGCACCGCAGGCCGAGCAGGAGCCTACTTCTTCGTGGTCGTTGCACACCAGCACGCAGGTTTCTTCGCTGTCGCTGGTGAGCAAGGCTTGCAGGCCGGCGTAGCACGACAGCAGGTTGTCCAGGCGTGCACCGGCAATGAAGTCGCCGTTCAGGCCGATGACCGCAGCGCTTTGGGTGTCGTAGAAGCTCAGCTCGTAGTCGAGCACCACATCGGCGTTCAAGCCATGTTCCCGTGCCAGCTGCTCGGTGAGCACGGCGCGGAAGTCCACGCGCTCGTCACCGGCAAATTGCGCGAGGATCGGCGGCAGCTCGGTCTGGGCATTGATCGCCCAGCCCTGGTTGGCTTCACGGTTCAGGTGAATGGCCAGGTTGGGGATGATAGCGATGGGCAGCTTGAAGTCGATCAGTTGGCTTTCGACCTTGCCGTCGCGGCGGAAGGTCACGCGGCCGGCCAGGGACAGGTCGCGGTCGAACCACGGTGCCAGCAGCGCGCCGCCGTAGACTTCCACGCCCAGTTGCCAGAAACCCTGGCGTTGCAGCTCAGGCTGGGGCTTGACCCGCAGGCACGGGCTGTCGGTGTGGGCGCCGACCAGGCGGATACCGCCCTGCAGCGGCGAATGGCGGCCGAGCTTGAAGGCGATGATCGAGGAGTCGTTGCGGGTCACGTAATAGCGACCGTTGGCCTCGGTGGTCCAGGTCTCGCGCTCGTCGAGACGCTGGTAACCGGCCGCTTCCAGGCGCTGGGCCAGGGCGGCAGTGGCATGAAAAGGAGTAGGGGAGGCCTTGAGGAAGTCGATCAGGCCTTGATTCAACGCTTCGCGCATAAATAGCTCCAGACAACAATGCCGCGAGTTTACCGTATTTATTCTTCAGAACGGCGCAGGGCACTCGAAACGCAAACGCTCGCCGCTTTGCGGATGGGTGAAGCTCAGCATGCTTGCATGCAGGCACAGGCGCGGCCAGGCAGCCAGGGCTTGCTCATGGGCGTACAGGCCATCACCCAGCAAGGGGTGGCCGATGGAAAGCATGTGCACGCGCAGCTGATGCGAACGCCCGGTAATCGGCGTCAGCTCGACGCGGCACCAATCCCCACAACGCTCCAGCACCTTCCAGAAGGTCAGCGCGTGCTTGCCGAATTCGTGGTCCACCACATGCCGTGGCTTGGTCGGCGGGTCGTAGCGCAGGGGCAAATCGATGCTGCCACTGTCCAGTTCCGGTTGGCCCCAGGCCAGGGCGGTGTAGGCCTTTTCGGTTTCACGGTCGTGAAACTGGCGGGACAGTTCGCGGTGGGTATCGGCGTCACGGGCCAGCAGGATGATGCCTGAGGTTTCCCAGTCCAGGCGATGCACGATGCGGGCTTCGGGGTAGCCGTTTTCCTGCAGGCGGGTGATCAGGCAGTCCTTGTTGTCGTCGGCGCGGCCAGGCACCGAGAGCAGCAGGGTGGGCTTGTTCACCACCAGGACAGCGTCGTCTTGATGCAGGATATGGATGTTGGACAGCGGCATTAAACAGCCTCGTAACAAACGCCAACGGCGGCTCGCCCACCCGGCCCCCAAAAAGGGATCAGGGTGAACGAGCCGCCGTGGCGGCCGCCTGTTCGATCAACGATCAGGCAGGGTGATATTGAGTTCCAGAATCGAGCAGCTGCCGTCATTTTCCAGGGCGACATGCACGTCATCGTTGCCGATATTGACGTACTTGCGGATCACCTCGACCAGTTCCTTCTGCAAGGCTGGCAGGTAGTCCGGCGTGCTGCGTTGGCCGCGTTCGTGCGCCACGATGATCTGTAGACGCTCTTTCGCTACCGACGCGGTCGTAGGCTTTTTGTTGGCGCGAAAGAAGTCGAGAAATTTCATTGTTTAGTTGCCTCCAAAGATACGCTCGAAGAATCCCTTCTTCTTAACATCGAGGAAGCGATGTTCCACGGTCTTGCCCAGCAGGCGATCGACGGCATCGCTGTACGCCTGGCCGGCGTCGCTCTGGTCGTCAAGAATCACCGGAACACCCTGGTTGGAAGCCTTCAGGACCGCCTGGGATTCTGGAATCACGCCCAGCAGGGTCACTGCGAGGATTTCCTTCACGTCTTCAACGCCGAGCATTTCGCCGTTGCTGACGCGCTCAGGGTTGTAGCGGGTGAGCAGCAAGTGCTCCTTGATCGGGTCCTGGCCTTCTTCGGCGCGCTTGGATTTGCTGGCCAGCAGGCCCAGCATGCGGTCCGAGTCACGTACGGAGGAGACTTCCGGGTTGGTCACGACGATGGCTTCATCCGCGAAGTACATGGCCAGGTGAGCACCGGTTTCGATACCGGCCGGCGAATCGCAGACCACGTATTCGAAGGTTTCCTTCAGCTCGGCCAGGACTTTGCCCACGCCTTCTTTGGTCAGTGCGTCTTTGTCGCGGGTCTGGCTGGCAGCCAGCACGTACAGGTTCTCAAGGCGCTTGTCCTTGATCAGGGCCTGTTGCAGGTTGGCTTCACCGTTGACCACGTTGACGAAGTCATATACCACGCGGCGTTCGCAGCCCATGATCAGGTCGAGGTTACGCAAGCCGACGTCGAAGTCGACAATAACTGTCTTGTGGCCGCGCAGAGCGAGGCCGGTACCGATAGCGGCGCTGGTGGTGGTCTTACCCACACCACCCTTGCCGGATGTAACCACGAGAATCTTGGCCAAGGTGTTTCACCCCTAAGGAAGAAGGACGTTTCGGTCCCTGAAAAACATCTCTTGGAACTCGCTGCAGGCGGACAGCCTTGTAGGAAAAAATAATTCCTACATAAGTAATGCCGGTTTCGCTGTGCTATCAGAGTCTAGAGATGCTTGGAAAATGCGGCAGTATCCGTTAAAGACGGATGATGTTCAACACATCGCCCGACAGGTTGACCTGCACCGAAGCCCCCCACAGCGGATCACGGCGCAAATCTTCTGAAACCTTGTACTGGCCTGCGATGGACACTAGCTCAGCGGTCAACTGCTGGCAAAAAATACGGGCCTTGGTATCACCCTTGATGCCGGCGAGGGCACGTCCGCGCATCGGGCCGTATACATGGATGTTGCCATCGGCGAGAAGTTCCGCCCCTGGGCTGACCGAGGAGATCACTACCAGGTCGCCGCCCTGGGCGTAAATCTGCTGCCCGCCGCGTACGGGCGAGGTGATGATCTTTGTAGGCTTGATCGCAGGCTCCGGCGGTTTTTCCGGTTTTTTCTTCTCTTCACCGACCAATGGTTCAAGTGGACGCTCGCGCGCACCGGACGGTGGCAGTACTGGCAGTTCAATAGCGATCGCCGCAGCAATGTCTTCGATGCGGCTGGCGCGAATCGCCAGGGTGCGCAGGCCGTGGGAGCGGCATACACGCATCAGGCCGGGCAGGTCGATGCTGCCCTGGCCGGCGGGCAGTTTGTCCAGGGCCAGCACCAGCGGGGCATTGTTGAAAAAGTTGGGGGCCAGGGCGACCTTGGCGGCGAGCTGGCGGTCCAAGGCGTCGAGGTCGTTACGGGCGAGTTCCAGCACGGTGATGGCGAGCATGCTGCCTTTCAGCTGGAACACGGGATCTTGGTCTAGCGGTTCGGTTTGGCTCATGGTCGGCAAAAGCGGCTTGTCACGAAAAGTGTCGAGACTTATAACGAGAACACTCACCCGCCGCAAGCCGAGTCGAACCGTTGTAGAATGCGCGGCCCTTGTCTTTACCGGAATCTGTAATGGATCGCCCGCGTTTTCGAGCTGTATTTTTTCACCCGCGTTTCTGGCTGTTATGGCTGGGGCTCGGCCTGTTGTGGCTGGTCACCCAGCTGCCGTACCGCGCGCTGCTGACCATTGGTCGCCTGCTGGGCGCCGGCATGTACCGCGTGGCCGGCGAACGTCGCCGCATTGCTGCGCGCAACCTGGAACTGTGCTTCCCGGAAAAATCCGCCCAAGAGCGCAAACAACTGCTCAAGGAAAACTTTGCCTCCACCGGCATCGCCTTCTTTGAAATGGCCATGAGCTGGTGGTGGTCGCGCCAGCGCCTGGCGCGCCTGGCCCACGTCGAAGGCCTGGAACACCTCAAGCAGGCCCAACTGGATGGCAAGGGCGTGATCCTCATGGCCCTGCACTTTACCACCCTGGAAATCGGCGCCGCGCTGTTGGGGCAGAAGCACACCATTGATGGCATGTACCGCGAGCACGGCAACCCGTTGTTCGACTACATCCAGCGCCGTGGCCGCGAACGCCACAACCTCGATTCCCTGGCCGTGGAGCGTGAAGACGTGCGCGGCATGCTCAAGCTGCTGCGCGCCGGTCGCGCGATCTGGTACGCACCGGACCAGGACTACGGCGCCAAGCAAAGTCTCTTCGTGCCGCTGTTCGGCATCCAGGCCGCCACGGTGCCGGCCACCAGCAAGTTCGCCAAGCTGGGCAAGGCGTTGGTGGTGCCGTTCACTCAACAACGCCTGGCCGATGGCAGCGGTTACCGGCTGGTGATCCACCCGCCGCTCACTGACTTCCCTGGCGAAAGCGATGAAGCCGACTGCCTGCGCATCAACCAATGGGTCGAAGCCTCGGTGCGTGAATGCCCGGAGCAATACCTGTGGACCCATCGCCGCTTCAAGAGCCGGCCGCCGGGTGAGCCAAAGTTGTACGAAAAACGCCGCTGATAAGACAGATATTTCCCCACATGGAGTGACGCAATGCGCCCAGCTGAACCGGTTACAGGCTTGATTCTTTCCGGCGGCGGGGCGCGAGCGGCGTATCAGGTGGGGGTGTTGGCGGCGATTGCCGAGCTGTTGCCGCCGGGGGCGCCCAATCCGTTTCCGGTGATTGTCGGCACGTCGGCCGGTGCGATCAATGCGGTGAGCCTGGCCAGTGGCGCCACGGACTTCAGGGCCGCGATCCAACGCCTGACGGCCTTCTGGCAGGGCTTTCGCAGCCACTTGGTGCTGCGCAGTGATTGGCCGGGGGTGATTCGCCAGGCGAGCCGCTTCTTTATTCACAGCCTCCTCGGTCTTGGCGCGCAGGTGCCGGTGGCGCTGCTCAACAGCACGCCGCTGAAGGCGCTGCTCAAAGACAAGCTGCACCTGGCCGGCATCGACGAAGCCATCCGCAACAAGCATCTGCACGCGGTGGCGGTGACGGCCTTCGGTTACGAGTCCGGCCAGGCAGTGACCTTCTATCAGGGCGGCGGCACCATCGACGCCTGGTTGCGCCATCGTCGCATCGGCATGCCTACTCAATTGACGGTTGAACACCTGCTGGCCAGCTCCGCGATTCCCTTGCTGTTCGCCCCGGTCAAACTCGACCAGGAATATTTCGGCGACGGCGCCGTGCGGCAGTCGGCGCCGATCAGTCCGGCGTTGCACCTGGGCGCCAGCCGTGTGCTGGTGGTCGGCGTCAGCGGCAACCCGCGCGGCAATGAACCGGCGACGCAACGTACCTTTACCGGCCAGGAGCCGACGTTGGCACAGATTGGCGGGCACATGCTCAACAGCACGTTCATTGACAGCCTGGAAAGCGATATCGAGTTGCTGGAGCGCTTGAATCAGTTCAGCCATGCCGCGCCTGGCGTGGCGGCGGTAGAAGTGCTGGTGATTGCGCCCAGCCAGCCGATCGACGAAATCGCAGCGCGGCACCGTCAGGAATTGCCCGCGGCATTGCGCTTGTTCTTGCGTGGGCCGGGGGCGACCAAGACGAGTGGGGCGGGGGTCTTGAGTTACTTGTTGTTCGAGGCGGGGTATTGCAGCGAATTGATCGAGTTGGGGCGCCGCGACGCGTTGGCCAAGCGCGAGGAATTGTCGAAATTCCTCGGCCTGGCCTGACGGTCAGAAGTGATACTTGACCAGGAAGCTCGCGGTGTCCTGGTTAGTCTTGAACGCGCCCGAATCTTCGATCCCGTACTTGTTCTTCCAGTAGTCGTATTCGAAGCCGACATACAGCTGTTTGTCGCCCCAATGCAGCGCTTTACCCAGGTCGTATTTGACCTGCGGGTTGAAGTGCAGGTTGGCGTGGTAAGTGCCACGGGCGTTCTTGTCGTTGTCCGTGACCCAGTCCATGAAGCCGTCGATCAACACGTCGGAGTTGCCCACCGGGATGGTATAGGACCAGACCGGAGTAATCTGCCAGACGCCGTCACCCGGACGATTGCCTTCGGTCTGGCGCTGGTAGAAGTTCAGCTGGAAGTAGTCGAAGCCGGGGATGTTCAGGTCAAAGCCTGGGCCGAGCAAGTACGACTCGTTATCGCCTTCGCCAAACTCATAAGTGAATGCCAGCAGCACGTCTTTGATCGGGCCGAACGACAGGTCTTTATCAAAGATCTTGCCGAACGACAGGCGCGGGCTTATTTCACCGTAATAAGTACTGGGGCCGACGTTGCCGTCTTCCTTGCCGTTGTAAAAGATGCGGTCGACAAAGATAAAGTTGTCGCCGTACTTCCAGGCATCGGCATGTTCGAACGTGACGGTTTGTTGGATCTGCGGGTTGACGGTAAAGCTCTTGCCCCACAGATAAGTCAGGCTGTTGTTCTGCCACTGCAACAGGTCACCGGCCACGGCTTGGCCACCGGCCAGCAGGGATCCCGCCAGCATCAGGCCTTTGAACATAGGTTTCATTCGGTTGCTCCCGAGTTAAAGTTTTATGGTTTTTCTTCTACGCAGGCGCTCTGGTGTGGCGCCTTTTGGTTCGCTGCAAAAATCGTCTGTTCGGTCAGCTTTAGTGCTTTTAGCAAGAGCTGCGCCAAGGTGTTTAAAAAGCCAAAAAATCCCCGTCGGCTGCATCGGATGCAGTCGAATTCAGAGGACTTTTGCGCACTTTGGCCGCAGACATAAGGCCGGGATAAGTTGGCCTTGCAGTCAGCTTTTACATTCGCTGTTTTTTTTTGAGTCGATTCGAGCGGGCGCGGAGAATACTGGCTCTTATGCCTGGGCTCAAGTGCGCTGTTAGAGAGCGCGTGGGGCAAGAATGGGGCACGGCTTGTGGCCGGCCCCAGGTGAAGGGTGTGCATGTGGTTATTCCCGTTTCGTTATTGTTTTTGTTTGAACGAAGGAATCAATGCGTAGGGGCAACGGCAGGGCGTTCAGCGCCACCGAGAATGTTGAACAGGATATTCAGCGACAACGCGCTGAGCGTGGCCATGGCGATGCCACTGTGGGTAATCGGGCTCATCCACAGCGGTAGCTGCGCGAAGAACTCCGGGCGCACCACGGGGATCAGACCCATGCCGATACTCACCGCCACCAGCAATTGGTTGCGACGGTCGGCGATGTCGGCTTCCTGCAGGATCTTGATCCCAGTCGCCGCCACCATGCCAAACATGGCGATAGCCGCGCCGCCCAGCACCGCCGGTGGTATCGACGCCACCAGGTAGGCGGCCTTGGGCAACAGGCTCAGCACAATCAGGAAGACCCCGGCCATGATCGTCACCGAGCGGCAACGCACGCCGGTCATCTGCACCAGGCCGATGTTCTGGGCAAACGAGGAGTGGGTGAAGGTGTTGAAAAAACCGGCGAAGAACGACGCGCCGGCATCACACAGCAGGCCACGGCGCAACATCTTTGGCGTGACATCCTGGCCGGTGATCTTGCCCAAGGCGAGGAACATCCCGGTGGACTCGACAAAGATGATCACCACCACCAGGCACATCGACAGGATCGGCGCCAACTCGAACTTGGGCATGCCGAAGTGCAACGGCGTCACCACCTGCACCCACGGCGCCATGGCCAGGCCACTGAGGTCGACCATGCCGAGCGCACCGCACAAAGCGTAGCCCAGGCCCATGCCGATCAGCACCGAGATATTCACCCAGAAGCCGCGCATGAAGCGGTTGATCAGCAGGATGGTGGCGAGTACCAGCGCGGCAATTGCCAGGTAGATCGGCGAGCCAAACGTGGCGGCGGCACTGCCGCCGCCGGCCCAGTTCACGGCCACGGGGAACAGCGACAGACCAATCGCAGTGATCACCGTACCGGTCACCAGTGGCGGGAAAAAGCGCACGACCTTGGACATGAAGGGCGCGATGAGCATGCCGAAGAACCCGGCGGCGATGGTCGCGCCGAAGATTCCCTGCAAGCCGATGCCCGGCATGCCGGCCATCGCGACCATGCTGCCGACGGCGGCGAAACTGGCGCCCATCATCACCGGCATGCGAATGCCCACTGGGCCGATGCCGAACGACTGCACCATGGTGGCGATACCGGCCACCAGCAGGTCGGCGTTAATCAGGAATGCGATTTCTTCACGGCTCAAGCCGGCGGCCTGGCCAATGATCAGGGGCACGGCGACGGCGCCGCCGTACATCAGCAAGACGTGTTGCAGGCCTACCAGAATCAGTTGCAAGAGGGGCAGCCGCACCATGGCGGGCGCGGCAGGAATCTGCGGTTCGGCTAACTCGGTCATGCAACACCTCGGATCTTTTTTATTTTTGTTGTTTCAACAATTGTGTAGCGGGGAGCTTTTGTAGTGAGCGGGCTTGCCCCGCGCTGGGGGGCGAAGCCGCCCTAAAACCCGGCGCCTTAGTTCTGGCTGGCAGAACGCGGTGGCCGGACCGGGGCGGCTTCGCCACCCAGCGCGGGGCAAGCCCGCTCACTACAGGACATCGTTAGTTAGTACGGGCTCCCTGATTGATCCAGGTGCCAATCAGATCCCGTTCCTGCTGGGTCATCTGGGTGATGTTGCCCAACGGCATGATCTGGCTCGCCACGGCCTGCGCTTGAATACGAGCGGCCTGTTGCTGGATCTGGGCCGGTGTATCAAACATCACCCCGGCAGGCGCGGTGCTGAACAGCGGGCTGGTGGGCTTGGCCGAATGGCACACGGTGCAACGCTGCTCGATCACGCTGTGCACCTGGCCGAAATCCGTAGTGGCCTGGGCCGGTGCCGGTTCAGCCGCAGGTGCCGCGGGTGCGGCAGGCGCAGCAGGTTTCAAGCCACCGCCCAACGCCGTTTCCGGCAATGGCTGGTACTCGATGGCGGCAGGCGCCTTGGCCACTTCCGGAGCGGTCGACACCGGTTTTGGTCCGGTGACGTACGCCAGGCAAATCATCGCCAACGCGCCCACCGGCAAGGTCCACGCATACTTCTGGCTGTTGTGACGGGTGTTGAAATAATGCCGTACCAACACCGCCGCCACCGCGATACCGGCCAGGATCAGCCAGTTGTATTGGCTGCCGTAGGTGCTCGGGAAGTGGTTGCTGATCATGATGAACAGCACCGGCAAGGTGAAGTAGTTGTTATGGCGCGAACGCAGCAAGCCCTTGGCCGGCAGTGCCGGGTCCGGCGTGCGGTTCTCCGCGATTGCCGCCACCAACGCACGTTGCGCCGGCATGATGATGCGGAACACGTTACCGACCATGATAGTGCCGATCACCGCACCCACGTGCAGGTAGGCGCCACGGCCACTGAACACTTTGCTGAAGCCGTACGCGGCGGCAATCAACAGCACGAACAGGATGAAACCGAGCAGCGCAGGGCGCTTGCCCAGGGCCGAGTCGCAGAGGAAGGAGTAGATGAACCAGCCAGCGAACAGTGAGCCAATGCCCAGCAACACGCCTTCCGGACCACTGAGGCTGCTGCCCGGAGCCAGCAGGTACAAGGTCGGGTTCCAGTAGAACACCACGCACAGCAGCGCAATGCCCGACATCCAGGTGAAATAGGCTTCCCATTTGAACCAATGCAGGTTGTCCGGCATGGTCGGCGGGGCCAGTTTGTATTTTTCCAGGTGGTAGATACCGCCACCGTGGATCGCCCACAAGTCACCGGCCAGGCCGCTCTTGGGGTTGACGCGATTGAGGTTGTTTTCCAGCCAGACAAAGTAGAAAGAAGCGCCGATCCACGCGACGCCCGTGATCATGTGAACCCAGCGCACGCTCAGGTTCAGCCATTCCATCAAATGTGCTTCCACAGTCTTTACCTCTCGCCTGTCACCCTTGTTGTCGGGTGATCAGACCTTCTCTTATTGGTGGGGGGCGAGGATCAACCGCTCATCCTCTTTGAAAAAATGCTCATCGCAGTTATTGCCTGTGCCACTGCGATCAACCACCAGGAAGTCATCCCGCTTTTCGATCGTCAGCACCGGGTGGTGCCAGACGCCGCGATGGTAATTAATGCCCTGCCTGCCGTTGGTGACGAAGGCGCGGACCAAGCCCGATACAGGTTCATCGCCAAGTGGCGCGACCACGATCAGAAAGGGGTTGCCGAGCAGCGGAATGAAAGCCTGGCTGCCCAGCGGGTGTCGTTCCAGCATGCACACGGTCAGCGGCATGTCCTGCGCGTCGGCGCGGAAGATGCTGATGATGGCGTTGTCCTCAGGCGTAGCGGTTTCCACCGTGGCCAGTTTGTGGAAGCGCATGGTCGACCCGTTGTTGATCATGAAGTGATCGCTGCCATCGGTTTCGATAACGTCTCCGAAAGGGGCGAAGGCTTCTTTGGTCAGGGGTTCGATCACGAGTGTGCGCATGGCTGTCTTCTTATCCGAATTTTGTGTTGTTTGTTCTGCCGCCATCGCAGGCAAGCCAGCTCCCACACTTGAATGTATTCACAAATCAAACTGTGGGAGCGGGCTTGCCCGCGATTGGGTTCACCGCTTACTTGGCGACCTTGCCCAGGACCCGCAGGCGGCTCACACCACCATCCGGGAACACATTCAAGCGGATGTGGGTAATCGGGCCCAGCGCCTTGATCTGCTCGGCAAACGTGTGCTCAGCGTGCATTTCCAGCTTCTGCGCCGGCAGCAGTTCGCGCCAGAACAGCGATTGGGTTTCGATCTGGCTGTCGGTGCCGCCTTTCACGAAAGCGCCCTGGATCGAGCAGGTGTCCGGGTAGTTGCCCTTGAAGTGCAGGGTGTCGACGATGATCTTCTCGATCTCGCCCGGATGGCCGAGCGCGACGATCACCCAGTCATTGCCTGGTGTACGACGACGCGCGGTTTCCCAGCCGTCGCCCATGTTGATGCCACGGCCAGGGTTGAGGATGTTGCTCATGCGGCCGAAGTGTTCATCGGAGCAGGCCAGGGCGCGACCACCGTTGAGTGCAGCCGCCAGATCGACCTGTTCGTTGTCGCCCACCGAGGACCAGTCGCGGAACGGCACGCCGTACACACGCAGACGGGCCACGCCGCCATCCGGGTAGATGTTGAAACGCAGGTGGCTGAATGCCTGGTCGTTGTTGATCTCGTGGTAGTGGTGGCTGTTGCCTTGCAGCTCGACGGCCGACAGCACTTCCACCCACTGGGTGTTGTCATCCGGCTCGCCCGAAGCCAGGAAGCAAGCTTCCAGGGAAGCCGACGGCGGGAAGTTGCCGGTGAAGAATGAAGTGTCGATGTCCACGCCTTTGATGCTGCCCGGCACACCCAGGCGGATCACAGCGCTGTCGTAGCCTTCGAAGCGCTTGCGGCGCGACTCCCAGCCGTCCATCCACTTGCCGTTGTCATCGAAAACGCCCTCCTTCCACACGGCCGGGGTCGGCTGGAACAGGCGGTTGGCGTCGGCGAACCAGTCATCGGTCACCGAAAGAATCTTGGTGCCCAGGCGGGCGTCGGCCAGGTTGACGAACTTTTCGAAAGGTACGGCGTAAGCTTTCATTCTTCTTGTCTGCCTTAGAGAGAGTGGCTGGGGATGGTCGTTTAGAGGGTCAGTAATCGGAACAACGCGATCTTGTTGATCTCGGCCAGTGCACACTTGAACTCGGTGTCCACCGAGTTGTGGATGCGCGTTTCGAACGCGGCCAGGATCTGGTGCCGGTTGCTGCCTTTTACCGCCATGATGAAGGGAAACTTGAACTTGGCCTTGTAGGCATCGTTCAGCTCGGTGAAGCGAGAAAACTCTTCGGCCGTGCATTGGTGAATCCCCGCGCCAGCCTGTTCATCAGTGCTGGCTTGGGTGAGTTGGCCCTGGACGGCAGCTTTGCCGGCCAGGTCCGGGTGAGCGTTGATCAGGGCCAGCTGGCTGGCATGATCGGCGCTCAACAGGATGTCGCTCATACGCTGGTGCAGGGTTTCGATTTCATCAATCGAGGGATCCTGGCCCAGGTCGAAGGCCTTTTCGGCCACCCATGGCGAATGTTCGTAGATATCGGCGAAGGCTGCGACGAATTCATCGCGGCTCAGGGTCGAGGGTTTCAGGGTCTGGAACGCAGTCATTTGGCGGCTCCCTTGAAAGGGTGGGTGTCATGCCAGTGACGGGCAATGTCCACTCGGCGAGTGAACCACACCTGTTCGTGACCTTTGACGTATTCGATAAAACGCTTCAACGACGCCAGGCGTGCCGGGCGGCCGATCAGGCGGCAGTGCAGGCCGATGGAGAGCATCTTCGGCGCCTCAGCGCCTTCGGCGTAGAGCACGTCGAACGCGTCCTTGAGGTACTCGAAAAAGTCATCGCCCTTGTTGAAACCCTGCACCTGGGTGAAGCGCATATCGTTGGTGTCCAGGGTGTAGGGGATCACCAAATGCGGCTTGCCGGTGGGATTGTTGGGTTCCCAGTAGGGCAGGTCGTCGTCGTAGGTGTCGCAGTCGTAGAGGAAACCGCCTTCCTCCATCACCAAGCGCCGCGTATTCGGGCCGGTGCGGCCGGTGTACCAGCCCAGTGGGCGCTCGCCGGTCAGCTCGGTGAGGATGCGGATGGCTTCGAGCATGTGCTCACGCTCCTGGGCCTCGTCCATGTACTGATAGTCGATCCAGCGGTAGCCGTGACTGCAGATCTCATGGCCAGCCTCGACCATTGCACGGATCACATCCGGGTGACGCTGGGCGGCCATGGCCACGGCGAAGATGGTCAGCGGGATATCGAATTCTTTAAACAGCTTGAGGATGCGCCACACGCCGGCACGGCTGCCGTATTCGTACAGCGACTCCATGCTCATGTTGCGTGCGCCTTGCAGCGGCTGGGCCGAGACCATTTCCGAGAGGAAGGCTTCGGACTCTTTGTCGCCGTGCAGGATATTGCGCTCGCCACCTTCTTCGTAGTTGAGTACGAAAGACAGCGCAATGCGCGCCTTGCCCGGCCAGTGGGGGTGAGGAGGGTTACTGCCGTAACCGATCAGGTCGCGTGGGTAGTCAGCGCTCACTGCAGTCTTCCTTCTTGTTCGTCGTGTTAGCGATGAGTGATTGTATACAACTTATCGCGCACTTTGTAAGCCTACATTTCTGCATTTTTTCTGCAGGGCTCTAGATGAATGGTGTAGCAAGAAACTTGCCTGGTTGGTCAGCTAATGGACAAAAGGTCTTTTAAAAGCAAGGATAACGGGTCAATTGCCCTGCTGAGCTATGGCGGTAGGCGGATCCAAAGGTTTGTGATTTTTATTGTGTACAATTTTTTTAAAAAGTGTCTTAATCAGCCATCGCCGGCTTTTTCGCTGCCCTGAAAAAGTGCGGATCACTCTTCTACTGACTACGGGAGGCGCGTAGACGCCATGGGACGTTTGACCACACACGTTTTGGATGCCGCACATGGCTGCCCCGGCAGCGCGATCAAGGTTGAGCTGTACCGCGTCGAAGGCGCGCAGCTTGAGCTGGTTGCCACTACGCTGACCAACAGCGACGGCCGCTGCGACGCGCCCTTGTTGCAAGGCGATGATTACCGCAGTGGTGTGTACCAGTTGCAATTCAGCGCCGGTGACTACTACCGCGCCCGTGGCGTGCAACTGCCCGAGCCGGCCTTCCTGGATGTGGTGGTATTGCGCTTTGGCATCAGCGCCGAACAGGATCACTACCATGTCCCGCTCCTGATTTCGCCCTACAGCTACTCCACCTATCGCGGTAGCTAGCGTCACCTCGCTTCACACCCCCAAAGCTCTTCGTTGGTTTTTCGCCCGCCCACACTGCGGGCTTTTTTTCGTCTGGCACTTATGTAACGCACCGATAAAGCGGTGAGTACCTAGGCTCGGTTTTTTCAGCCGTGAAGACGCCGCCATGAGCACCGAAACATCCGATCCTGCGCCCTTTGATTTCGACGACCCTGACATTACCCAGGACGAATGCCTGGCGGCGATTCGCACGCGGTTGGCGTGGCGCTTGAATAGCGCGCCCCGGCCCAGTCGCACGATCAATCAATGGCATGCCACCCAGGCGCGCAATCTACACACCACAAAACAGTTGGGTGAACTGGCTGGGCGGGCGCCGCGCATCCTCTCGGTGATCCGCCACGCCTTGCGCGAAGCGTTTGCCCTGGACCCGGACACCCTGCTGTTTCGCGAGCCGCTACCGCCGCAGCCCGCGCGCCAGGTCGACAACCTGATGGATCGAACCCTGGCGCTGTTTCGTGACCCCGGTGTGCCGATCAACCTCCATCACTTCACGGCACTGAGCCTTGCCGGTGATCCCGAGCGCGCATTGCCCTTCAATGCCTGGGAGGCGCTGTCCCGTGTCAGCAAGCTCAATCTGCCAGCCAGGATCAACGCCGCCATGAAAGGTTACTGGGAGCATCTTGCCCCTGGCTCCTGGCGCTCACGTCGGGAGCGCTGGGCTGAATTGCGCAAGACCGCGTTTGCCGACCAGGCTTTTCTCGCCCACCAGGTGTTTCAACTCTCCCCAGCTGGCTACGCGATGGTCAAGCAGCTGGTGGACGCCCCCAGCGCCGAAGCGCGGCAGCGTGCGGGCGGCGCCTGGGCCACGGTGCAAGTGGGGACGCTGGCCTGGCCCCATGCCAGCGTCGGTGCGCTGGTGATTCCCGGAGCGTTGCACATTTACCGAACGGGGGCGGCGGACGGGCCCCAGGTTATTTACCTGCCGGGGTTGCTGTGTGCGTTTCATGAGTTTCGTTCCTGGCGTCAGGCACAGCAGGACTTGCCTGAACGGGTGCAGAGGTCGTTGCTGAGTGAGTCCTGGCACTACCTGCCGCTCAAGCGTCAGGCGAACATCCCGCTGCAGCCGGGTGTGATGGTGCAGGAGGACGCCCTGGCGCACAGTGCGCAAGCCTTGCTCGACGAGCAATGGAAGAATGAATGGGGGGCGGTGTTGTCGCTCGATTACACCGCGCCGTCAGCGTCGGGAACCCCGCTGCCGAGTCGCAGGGCCTCGCGGTTGCTGGGGTTTATCGAAAAGGGCCGCAAGCGCATGAGCCGTGGCCTGCCGTTCGGAAAGAGTCTGGATGCCTTGCTGGAGTGGGACCGGCAGCGGCGCCAGCACGAGATTGTATTGGGGAGCCAGTCCCCTGACCTGCCGCGCAAGGGGGGCGACCGGCAGCTGCGCCGCTATGAAAACGCATTGCTGGCGCTGTGGATGGACAAAGATTTGCGCCAGCACAGCGATGCCTACCCAGCGTTCCTGGCCCTTGAAAAAGACCACCAGACCCAAGTTGAGACCGTGAACCAATGGCTTCAGTCAGCAGACGCTAGGTTATTCGACGCGAGCTTCTGGCTTGAGCGTCCCGACGGTGGCTCTAAGCGCGCATCGCTGATCTTGAACGCCCAGCGCCGGGCCTGGCGACTGGCGGCGCAGCTTGAGCACCGGCTTGGGTTGATCAAGCAAGTGCACTTGGACCGATTGCTGGAAGTCATCAACACACCCTTGGCGACGCAGCGCGGCAACAGTGACACGCGGGTGTTGCAGGTATCAGTGGGCAACCATCCAGACAATGCCTACCGCCTGATGAGCGTATTTGTGGTCACCACTGTCCGTGCCCTGGCCGAGCCTAATCTGCGCCAGCCGGTCGTCTTGGTGGTGGGCGGCGAGTTGGGCGGGCTGGCGGTATTCGAGCAGCTGGAACGTTTGTCCCAAGGGCTGCGCGCAAGCTTAGGTAGCCGTGACAGTTCGGTGTTGTGGCGTTGCATCGGCCGCGATGTACGTTCTGCCGCACGCTTTAGCCTGGCCAAGTCGGTGCACGTGGGCTACAGCGCTGTGGACCACGATGTGTTGTATGAAGATTTCAAGACGCAGGTTGAGCACCATGCCCGACTGCACAAACGCCTGGATGAGCCTGGCCGGTTATTCAGTGAAGTCAGTGATGCTTCCTTGGGGCGAACGCTCTTGGCGCAAGAGCTACGCGAGCATTTGAGCGTACCGATTAATCAGAGCCGCACGCTTGCCCTGGCCAATGTGGCGTTCATGCGGTTCGCCGCCGAGCAGGGGAAAAGCCAACCGGCGTGGCTTGCCGCGGCCACGGCGGACCAGCGTAAACCCTACCAGCGCTTGCAGCGCCGCTATGTATCCAGCGCGCTGGCGCAGGAAAGCCGTCTATGGCAAATCCTGCCGTCGTTGCATGGGTTTGCCCGGGGGCTGTTGGTGCAGCAACTGACACAGGATGGGTTCTATCCGGAACTGGATGTGGATAAGCCGCTGTTGAATATGCCCGATGATGTCGGCTCTCAATATTGCGGCTGGTTTTCCAGTCAATGCGTGGTGGGTGATCGTCACGTCAAAAAGATCGTCAGCTCCGAACGCACCACCTTTAGCCTGTTGGAACTGGCCCTGCATAACCTCGACGCCCAGGCGCCCTGGACGCAATGGCGCTTGAACCGGGCGCGCTACCTGCAGCCGGAGTTGAAAGAGCGATTGAATCCGCGCTATTTGATCAAGACATTGTCGGCACTGGACATTGGCGGTCAATACGACGCGTTGATCCAGCGTGCATTCAGTCCGGCGCCCACCGGGCTTTCCCGGCCGTTGATTGACCGGGCTACGCAGCACCTGGCTAGCATGCAGCTGTATTCGGCCACGCGGCAGGGTCTCTCGGCGGCAGGCCAAAGTTTGTTCAACACGGCATTGTCGGCCCGTTTACCTGCCGACCTGTACAAAAACGGCCACCAGATCAGCCTGTCCTTTGTGCGCCTGCGCGGCTACACGATGCAACATGATCGGCATGTCGCCGGTGTGCTGGTGATCATCGACCAGCTCAACCTGCTGTGTCTGGTGTATTGGCCGTCTGCGACGGTTTTTCCGGTGCTGGCCGAGTTCAGCACGTGGGAGCGGGCGAGGACGGCATTGCATCAATTGAATGCCATGCCTGGCGGTATCAAGGAGCTAGCGCACAGAGTGGCGCCCGGTTGGGAGCGTGAGGCGCTGGCCAGCTATTTCGGACGCGGAGCCTCGTCCGTATCGTTAAAGCGCTTGATCAGGTTCGTGCCCATGGTTGGACGCCACGACAACGTACTCGCGGTGGTCGAGACGATTAAACGACTTATTCGCGAATTCAAAATAAAACACACGATGCCTGTTGCAAATGTGCAGGCCATCGAGGCGATTATCAACGAGCAAATCGACGCTGCGCCCACCGCTTGGCTGGATTTTGTCCTGACCGCCCATAGCGATATCCAGGCACTGCTCGCCCACACCCACATGCTCGAAATCCAACAACGCGCCCATGCCCGCGCCACGTCCAGTGCAACGCTGGCGCGTTACCGTGAACAGCGCCTTGGCGATCAATGGAACGCCTCGTTGCGTGGCATTCTGTCTTTTGTGCCACTGCTTGGCACGGCGATCGGGCTGTATGAACTGTTTCTGGCCTCCAAGCGCTACCACCACAGCCAGCGCCCCGAGGACGCGGTGGATGTGGCATTCCTGACGTTGATGGTGTTCATCGACCTGCTGACCTTACTCGTACCGGGGCCCAAAACGTCCAAGACCGCAGGCGTGCGCAGTGGGTTGAACCAGCTGCATCGACGGGGCAGCCACTTGTCACTGCCGCCGGCGCCGCGCCCGGTCAAGGTGTTGGAGCGCCTCAGCAAGCCCCTTTCCACCGAAGGCGCCTTACCGCTGCAAGGGCTGGGAGAGAAGGGCGTGTATGTAAAAAACGGCGAGCTGTTTTTGGTTGACGGCGAGCACCGCTATCCCGTGTATCGACGTGGCGATGAGTCGGCGTTGCGAGTAAAGAGTCCGGGTGGCGAGGCCGAGGGAGAACTGCTGCTCTATATCCGGGAAAACCGCGAATGGTCGCTGGACGCCGATGCACCTCAACCGGGGCCCAGTTCGCAACCCCTCCTTCCTTGGCATGCACCGGTGGAGCCGTCGTCTGACTGGTGGCCGCCGATTGTCCGCACAGCGACGGAAAGCCGGATTCTCCAGTCCGTCGCGACGACTCCCCAGTGGCCGGATTGGCGTATGCATATTCCGATTACGCCCCAATTGAGCTCACCGGCGCCCGGTGTATTTCGTGTCCCTGTCAATGGCCGTGGGTTTGACTTCAATGTCCTGCGCGTCGCGCCCCCGAACACCAGCCTGGGCGGGCCATTGAGTGCATATTACAGGTTGTTGCCCCAAGGCCCTCAAGCGCCTTTGAACCGCATCGTCTTTATCACGAAGAATGAGCCGTTGGTTTCTTTCGCCCATGTGGATATAGATCGTTGGACCCGCACGGCGCTAGGTGAGCAGCCTATACCAGCAACACGTTCACCCCTGGGTGAATGGCGATTGCATGCGCCACTGTTTGATCGACCGCTACCGGACTACGTGGGTCAGGCCTTTCCAACCATGACCCCCAAAACCCGGGAGTTCGTTGTCGCAAGGATCGTTGAGTTGGCGGGGCCGCAGCGTCCTGCGACGGCGACGCATTTGCTCAATCTGCGAGCAACGCTGGACGAATGGTTGCCCCCACCTCCCGCCAGGCCTGGGCAGACGGATGATTTGCTGAGGCTGTTGCGACCTTCCAGGCGGGGGGAGAACAGTACATTTATCAGTTATCAAGGCGCATCGCCTGGCATGTATCGCGTTGACTTCGCTCTACCGTTCCCGCTGGATCGAGTGCTCCATCGCGGTGGCAAGGCGGTTGCTGGACAAAGAGATACCGTCCAGCGTGCAGCCGTCAAAGGAGTGCTGGAGGAACAAGGGTTTACTGTACGGGAGTTCCGGATCATACGTCGCGCTACGGTCTCACAAGAGGGAATCGCGACGCACCCCGGTTCGCCAGGCCAGGTGTACTACCTTTCCTATGCTTGGTTTGACAAGGGGCACCTGCGTTTAGGCAGTCGATTGACGGATGACTGGATTGCCGCGGCAGACTGGCGTTACATGACGGCGACTGTATCCGCCGAGATCCACATAGCGCTGCAGGAGCAACGCTTGGGCCGGATCCTGGCGGGCATCCAATGGCCGGTTGCGGGGGATGTGCCGCCAAGCGTCTATTTCATCAAATTGACGCCCTGAGGTTTATCAGCGAGAGCACACCCGCGCCACTGAACAGCGCTGCACTCACGCGGTTGAACCAGCTTTGGCCCTTGCCGCTACGCAGGTAACGCGCAGCCCCGTGGGCACTCAGGCCGTAGAACAGTTTGCACAGCAGATCGAGGGCCGTCCACGTAGCAATCATGATCAGCAACTGCGGCAAGAATGCCCGGTCGCTGTGGAGGAATTGCGGCAGGAAAGCGGCAAAAAACAGGATGTCCTTGGGGTTGCTGGCGCCCAGTACAAACGCCCGGCCAAACAGTGCACCAAAGCGCGGAACTGGTGCGCTGTAGGGCACCTCTGCCGCCTTGGCCGGTTGCCGTGATTGCTGCCAGCTCTGCCACGCGAGGTAGAACAGGTACGCCGCGCCGACGATCTTCAAGGCATTGAACAATTGCTCCGAAGCCAGCAGCAGCGCGCCCAGGCCCAGGGCCGAGGCGCTCAACAGGCAGATCGAGGCAAACACCCCACCAAGAAACGCTGGATACGAGCGGCGCAGGCCGTAGTTGAGACTGTTGCTGATCATCAGCAATGACAGGGGGCCCGGGATCAGGATCACCACCAATGCAGCGCCGCTAAACAGTAGCCAGGTTTCCAGGTTCATCCGTTACTCCTTTATAGAAATATGAATTTGGCGATAAAGATCGCGCACAGCACCCACAGGCTGACGGAAATCTCGCGGTACTTGCCGGTGCCGGCCTTGAGCGCCACGTAAGTGATAAAGCCCAGGGCGATACCGTCGGCAACCGAGAAGGTCAGCGGCATCATGATCGCCGTGACGATCGCCGGAATGCTGTCGGTGGCTTCGTCCCAATTGATATGGGCCATGCTTGCCATCATCAGCATCGCGACATAAATCAGCGCGCCCGCAGTGGCATACGCCGGAATCATCCCTGCCAGCGGGGCAAAAAACATCGCCGCCACAAACAGCACACCCACGGTCACGGCAGTGAGCCCCGTGCGCCCGCCAGCGGCCACGCCGGCAGCGCTTTCCACATAGCTGGTCACTGGTGGCACACCGACCATTGCACCAAACACGCTGGAGGCGCTGTCGGCCTTCAATGCGCGGGACAGGTTGTCGATCTTGCCATCGGCATTGACCAGCCCGGCCCGTTGCGCGACGCCCATCAGTGTACCTGCGGTGTCAAACATGTGTACAAAAAGAAATGCGAATACCACGCTAATCATGCTGACATTGAATACACCTTTGATATCCATGGCCATCCAGGTGGGCGCCAGGCTTGGCGGTGTAGACACCATGCCGTTGTAATGCACCAAGTCCAGGCCCCAGCCAGCCAAGGTGACAGCGATGATGCTGATCAGGATCGCACCGAACACGCGGTGGTAGCTGAGGATGGCGATCAGCAAGAAGCACACCGCCGCCAGCAGTGGCGCGGGTTCATGCAGCGAACCGAGCTTGATCAACGTGGCTGGGCTCTCGACGATGATCCCGGCGGTTTTCAGGCCGATCACCCCGAGGAACAGACCCACGCCCGCGCCCATGGCATGGCGCAGGCTCACGGGGATGCTGTTGAGCAGCCATTCGCGCACGCGGGAAAGGGTCAGGCCCATGAACAGCACGCCAGAGATAAACACCGCACCCAGCGCGGTTTCCCAGGTGTAGCCCATGGTGCCGACCACCGTATAGGTGAAAAACGCGTTCAAGCCCATGCCCGGCGCCAGGCCCACTGGCCAGTTGGCATACAAGCCCATCAGCAGGCAACCCAGCGCGGCAGCGATGCAGGTGGCGACAAATGCCGCGCCATGGTCAATGCCGGCGTCGGCCATGATGTTGGGGTTGACGAAGATGATGTAGGCCATGGTGATAAAGGTGGTGAGGCCGGCGATCAGCTCGGTCTTCACTGTGGTGCCATGCAAGCTGAGCTTGAACAGGCGTTCTAGCCAACTGTTATTAGGCGGGGCGATGTCCAGCGTAGGGGCTTCGGATTTGCGGCTATCCACAGCGAGTACTCCTCAAGAGTTTTATTGTTATTTCCAGCGCCGGTCACGGATGTGGGCAACAGCGCTTTGAGGTACTGGCGGGTTTTGTTGACCAATAGGTCAGGAACTCGCACGAGGCGAATTATGCTTTTGTATACAAATAAAGCAAATAATGTTTTCGAATAGCGCTGCGAAGGGCTAGTTCGCGCTCAATGCCTGATTGACCGCCAGCCATCCGGCGACCGCTTCTTCGCCGGCCTCGCTGAACGCACGTTGCAACAGTTTTACCTGTTCACGGCGCAACGACTGTTCGAAACGCAGGCCTTCCTCAGTCAATTCGAGCAGGCGTTTGCGCTTGTCGGTCTCGGAGGCAACGCTGATCACCAGGTGCATTTCCTGCAATTGCCGCAGAGGAATGTTCAGGGCTTGCTTACTCACGCCGAGCAATTCCAGCAGTTCCTTCACGCTCAAGGTCGGGTAGCGCGCGATAAAAAACACAATGCGCTGATGCACCCGGCTCAGGCCGCGGCGCTCAAGCATTTCATCGGCCTTGGCGGTAAACGCCTGGTAGCCGAAGAAGAACGCTTCCATCGCTTCTTGCTGAGCGGTGGGATTTTTAAGGTCAAGCATATTGACGTATCCGTGTGAGTTGTCGTAATTTCGGTCAACCAGTTTGACGTATTTTCCACAGGCTTCGCTACCGGTGACCTTATGGCCTTCTCTGAACGTGTTACGCGCCTCAAAAGCTCCTTGATCCGTGAAATCCTCGCGGCAGCCCAGCGCCCGGAAGTGATGTCGTTTGCCGGTGGCCTGCCGGCCGAAGCCATGTTGCCCGCGCTGAACTGGGACGACATGCCCCTCAACATCGGCCAATACGGCATGAGCGAAGGCGAGCCACAGTTGCGTGAGTTACTCGCCGCCGAAGCCCGCGCACTCGGCGTGCCGTGCCAGGCCAGCCAGGTACTGGTGGTCAGCGGCTCCCAGCAAACCCTGGACCTGGCGGCCAAGCTGTACATCGACAAAGGCACGCAGATTCTGCTGGAAGGCCCGACTTACCTGGCCGCGTTGCAGATCTTCCAACTGTTCGGCGCCGATTGTCTTACCGTACAACTGGAGGCCGACGGCCCGAACCTGAGCGCGTTGCGCGCCAGCCTCGAACGCCATCGTCCGGCGTTCATCTACCTGATCCCGACCTTCCAGAACCCGTCGGCCGTGCGCTACAGCGAAGCCAAGCGCGAAGCCGTCGCCGCGTTGCTCGATGAGTTCGGCGTGACCCTGATCGAAGACGAACCCTACCGCGAACTGACCTTCGACGGCGGCAGTGCCAAACCCATCGCCGGGCGCCTGAAGAAGGCCAGTTGGATCTACACCGGCACCGTGTCCAAGACCCTGTTGCCCGGCCTGCGCGTCGGCTACCTGATCGCCAGCCCGGACCTGTTCCCGCACCTGCTCAAGCTCAAGCAATCGGCTGACCTGCACACCAACCGTGTGGGCCAATGGCAGGCAATGCAGTGGATCGGCAGCGAAAAATACCAACAGCATCTGGTGGAACTGCGCAGTTTTTACCGCCAGCGCCGCGATGCATTCCAGGCGGCGCTACAGTGTCATTTCGCCGATCTGGCCGACTGGCAAGTGCCCCAAGGTGGATTATTCTTCTGGCTGACCTTGAAACAGCCACTCGACACCCGCACCTTGTTGGCGCAAGCGCTGGAACAGAACGTCGCGTTCATGCCCGGTGAACCGTTCTTTTCCGAGCCGGACCAGCATCACGGTTCGTTGCGCCTCAATTTCAGCCATATCGACCCGGCCCGCCTCGACGAAGGTCTCAAGCGCCTGGCCGCGGTGGTCCGTCAAGCACAGCACGCGCAAGCGGCATAAGGGGAGCCCCATGTACAAGGTTTATGGCGATTACAAGTCGGGCAACTGCTACAAGATCAAATTGATGCTCAGCCTGCTGGGCATCCCGTATCAATGGATCGATGTGGACATCCTCAAGGGTGACACCCAGACCGCCGAATTCCTGGCGAAGAACCCCAACGGCAAGATCCCCGTGCTGGAACTGGAAGACGGCACCTGCCTGTGGGAGTCCAACGCGATTCTCAACTTCCTGGCCGATGGCAGTGAATTCCTGCCGTCCGAGCCGCGCCTGCGCACCCAAGTGCTGCAATGGCAGTTCTTCGAGCAGTACAGCCACGAGCCGTACATTGCGGTGGCGCGGTTTATCCAGTTTTACCTGGGGCTGCCCGAGGATCGCCTGGAGGAATACAAGAAGCTGCACAAGGGCGGCTACAAAGCGCTCAAGGTCATGGAGCGCCAATTGCAGCTCACGCCGTACCTGGTGGGTGATCAGTTCTCCATCGCCGATGTGGCCTTGTATGCCTACACCCATGTGGCGAATGAGGGTGGTTTTGAGTTAGAGGCTTATCCGGGTGTGCAGGCATGGTTGAAGCGTGTTGCCAGCCATCCCAAGCATGTGGCGATGCTGGATTGATCAGCCGCGCAATTCGTTGCTCAATAACTCGAAACACCGCTGCGCTGCCGGGCTCAAGCCCATCCCACTGCGACTGATCAAACCGATCTCCCGGTTCACGCCGGGATGATCGATGTTGA
Organism: Pseudomonas sp. DWP3-1-3b3; assembly: GCF_049896305.1. NCBI lineage: Bacteria > Pseudomonadati > Pseudomonadota > Gammaproteobacteria > Pseudomonadales > Pseudomonadaceae > Pseudomonas > Pseudomonas sp. DWP3-1-3b3. Next base: position 399,379 of record NZ_JAFCUA010000003.1, read on the forward strand.
TGCGCTTCAATCCCTCCAAACTGTCCGCCGCCGACTCCGGCAGCACACTGATTCCCAGCCCCTGGCGCACCAGGGCCAATACCGTCGACATGTAGTTGGCCTCCATCCCGGCGTTCATTGTCAGGCGTGTCTCATCGAACAGCGCATCCACTTGTTCGCGCACGCTGCTGTCGCGCCCGGTAAGGATGATCGGCTGGTCGGCCAATTGCTCCAGGGTCAGTTGGCGATGGCGGGTGAGCGGATGATCCACCGGTACAAACGCACACAGGCGATCATTCAACACCGGCACGAATTCCAGGCCATGGCTGAGCCGCGCGCGCACGCCGATACCGAAATCCACCTCGCCGGAACGCACCTGGGCATGAATACGGTGGGCCACCAGGTCATGCAGACGTACCTCGATTCCGGCAAAGCGCTCGCGAAACAAGCGTAGAACCGGCGGCAAACTGCCGGCGCACACCGAGGGCAGGGCGGCGATGGTGACCACGCCCCGGCGCAGGGCGGCAAGGTCGCGGGAGCCGGTGACGATGTTGTCCAGGTCCAGCAGCAGTTTTTCCATGGGGCCGCGCGCGTCCTGGCCGGCGGCGGTGAGGCTGACGTGGCGCGGGCTGCGGTCGAGCAGGGCGACGCCAAGCCAGTCTTCCAGTTGCTGCACCTGCACCGTCAGCGCCGAAGGTGACAGATGCAGCTCATTGGCAGCCTTGGTGAAGCTGCCCGTGCGAGCCACTGCCAGGAACGCCTGAATGTGTTGGATACTGTTCTTCATTTTGTTTTTCCGAACACTAGCGGGTGAATATTCCAATTTACAAAGACTAACCCGCTTCCAATACTCCAGGGAAAACAATAACCGGCCACCAAGGCCGCTCTGGAGTAACCCATGCTCGCTACCCTGGGTGTCATCACCATCCTGTGCCTGCTCGCTGCCGTCATGAGCAAACGCCTCTCGCCGTTGGTGGCCCTGATCGCCTTGCCGATCATCGCCGCGTTGCTCGGCGGGTTCGGCCTGCAAACCAGCGCCTTCATCATCACCGGTATCAAGAACGTCGCCCCCGTGGTGGGGATGTTTGTGTTTGCGATCCTGTTTTTCGGGATCATGACCGATGCCGGCATGCTCGATCCCATCATCGATCGCATCCTGCGCACGGTCGGCACGCGCCCTACACGCATTGTCGTAGGTACCGCGACCCTGGCGCTGCTTGTGCATTTGGACGGCTCCGGCGCGGTGACCTTTCTGGTGACAGTGCCGGCGATGCTGCCGCTGTATACACGGCTGGGCATCGATAAACGCATTCTGGCCTGTGTCTGCGCGATGGCAGCCGGGGTCAACTTTCTGCCGTGGACCGGGCCCGTATTGCGCTCGTCGGCGGCTCTGCACGTGCCGGTGGCAGACCTGTTCCAACCGCTGATCCCGGTGCAGATCGTCGGCCTGGTCTTCGTTTTTGCCTGCGCCTGGTGGCTTGGCCGTCGCGAAGAAAAACGCCTGGGCCTCGGCGCCGGTTCGACAGTGGACGCCGTGCCACAGCGGGTACTGAGTGACGATGACATCAAGCTGCGTCGCCCGCGCCTGTTCTGGGTCAACCTGATCCTGACCGTACTGGTGATGGTGGTGATGATTGCCGGTTGGGTCGACCCCGTGGTGATGTTCATGCTCGGCACCGTGGTGGCGCTGTGCATCAACTACCCGAACGTCGACGCTCAGCGCGCCCGCATCGACGCCCATGCCAAGACCGCCCTGACCATGGCCAGCATCCTGCTCGCCGCCGGGGTGTTCACCGGCATCATGCAGGGCACCGGCATGCTCAAGGCGATTGCCGAGGTGGCGGTGGCGCAGATTCCAGCCGGCCACGGCAAGTTGATCCCGGCGGTGGTGGGCTTTATCTCCATGCCATTGAGCATGTTGTTTGACCCGGATTCCTACTATTTCGGCGTGATGCCGGTGATCGCCGAAGTCGGCAAGGCCCTGGGCGTCGACCCGCTGCAAGTGGCCCAGGCCTCGTTGCTGGGTGTGCACACCACCGGCTTCCCGGTCAGCCCGCTGACCCCCGCGACCTTCCTGCTGGTGGGCCTGTGCAAGATCGAACTGGCCGATCACCAGCGCTTCACCATTCCGTTTCTGTTTGCCGCGTCGGTGTTGATGACCCTGACCGCGTTGCTCCTGGGAGTTATTTGAGATGAAAACCTTGCGCATCGGTTCCGGCGCCGGCTATTCCGGCGACCGTATCGAACCTGCCGTGGAACTGGCCGAGCAGGGCGACCTGGATTACCTGGTGTTCGAATGCCTGGCCGAACGCACGATTGCTTTGGCGCAACAGGCACGCATCAGCGATCCAGAGGGCGGTTACGACCCGCTGCTGAGTGAGCGCATGCGTCGCGTGCTGCCGTTTGTGGGCGTAACGGCCGGGCGTCGTCGCCTGCGGGTGATCACCAATATGGGGGCGGCCAATCCGGTGTCGGCGGCCAATGAAGTGCGGCGAATTGCGCGTGAACTGGGCCTTGCGCTCAAGGTCGTCGCGGTGGTCGGCGATGACGTGTTGGAGGTGTTGAAGCCTGACTTTCTGCTGGATAACGGCCAGACGGTCGGTGCCTTGGGCGAACGGCTGATTTCCGCGAATGCCTACTTGGGTGTCGACGGCATTCTGCAGGCGTTGCACGCGGATGCGGACGTGGTGATCACCGGGCGCGTGGCCGACCCTTCGCTGTTCCTCGCGCCACAGATGTTTGAATTCGGCTGGGCGGCGGACGATTGGCAGCGTTTGGGGCGTGGCACGCTGGTGGGGCATCTGCTTGAATGCGCCGGGCAAGTCAGCGGCGGCTATTTCGCCGATCCGGGTTTCAAGGATGTGGAGGACTTGGCGCGTCTGGGTTTCCCCTTGGCCGAGATCACGGCGGACGGTGAGGCGGTGATTACCAAGGTGGTTGGGTCCGGCGGGCGGGTCAGCCGTGCGACCTGCACTGAACAGCTGATCTATGAAGTGCACGACCCGGAGGCTTATCTCACCCCTGACGTGACGGCGGATTTTTCCCACGTGGGGTTTGTGGAGGAGGGCGTTGATCGCGTTCGCACCCAAGGTGCAGACGGTCGTGCGCGCCCCGAACAGCTGAAAGTCAGCGTCGGCTATCTGGACGGTTGGATTGGAGAGGGGCAGATGTCCTACGGTGGCCCCGGTGCTGTCGCACGGGCGCAGTTGGCGCGGGATGTGGTCCTCAAGCGCCTTGAGTTGATGGGCGTAAAGATGCAGGACGTGCGTGCCGAACTGATCGGCATGGACTCGCTTCACGGCCCGCGTAGCACGGTCGAACCCTGGGAAGTGCGCCTGCGCGTGGCGGCTCGCTGTGAGGCGCGCGGTGAGGCGGTGCGCGTCGGCAATGAAGTGGAAACCCTCTACACCAACGGCCCGTCGGGCGGCGGCGGCGCGAGCAAAAGCGTGCGGCAAGTGGTAGCGGTGGCGTCGTTGTTGCTGCCGCGTGATGTGGTCAACCCGAGGATTCAAGCATGAAGCTGCAGATGCTGGCCCATTCCCGCACCGGGGATAAGGGTGACACGTCGAACATTTCGATCATTGCCTATCGTGCTGAAGACTACCCATTGCTGTGCGAGCAATTGACCGCCGAACGTGTGGCCGAGTTTTTCGCGGGGTTGCGTGAGCCCGACGCAGCGCCTGTGCGACGCTATGAATTGCCGAATGTGCAGGCGCTGAACTTCGTGTTGCCGGGCATCCTGCGCGGTGGCGTCACCCGCTCGCTGGCGCTGGATGCCCATGGCAAGTGCCTGGGCTCGGCGCTACTGGAACTGTCGATTCAGCGGTAGGCGGTCAAACCCCAGCGAAACGCTTGTCCAGATAATCAATGATCACCTTGGAGTCGTACATCCAGGTGGTCTGGCCATTCTCTTCGATACGCAGGCACGGCACCTTGATCTTGCCGCCTTGCTCCAGCAGGGTCTGGCGGTCCTGTTCGTTGTTCTTCGCATCTTTCAGCGCGACGGGCACATTCAGGCGGTGCAGGGTGCGGCGGGTCTTCACGCAGAATGGGCAAGCGTGGAACTGGTACAGCGTCAGCTCCTTGGCCGCTGCATTCACCTGTGCCTGTTGCTCGGCGGAGCGCTGCTTTTTGCGTGGGCGGGTAAGAAAGTCGCCCGCGATGATGACGTGGCCGAGGCCCACTCGAAGTGCTTTGACGAACATGGCTGAAACCTCTTGCCCATGAAGAAGGGGCCGCAGCTTACCTCAATTTTGCAGGCGAAAAAAAACCGGCGATGAACGCCGGTTTTTTCGTCCGCGGCCGGTTACTTGATCAGGCTGAGGAATTCGCTGCGGGTGGCCGCGTTTTCGCGGAACTCACCCAGCATCACCGAGGTGATCATCGACGAATTCTGCTTTTCCACACCGCGCATCATCATGCACATGTGCTTGGCCTCGATCACCACGGCCACGCCCAGGGCGCCGGTCACTTGCATCACGGCATCGGCGATCTGGCGGCTGAGGTTTTCCTGGATCTGCAGGCGGCGGGCGTACATGTCGACAATCCGCGCAACCTTGGACAGGCCCAGCACCTTGCCGCTTGGGATATAAGCGACGTGGGCCTTGCCGATGAACGGCAGCAGGTGGTGTTCGCACAGCGAGTACAACTCGATGTCCTTGACCAGCACCATTTCGCTGTTGTCGGAGCTGAACAAGGCACCGTTGGTGACTTCTTCCAGAGTCTGCTCATAGCCGCGGCAGAGGTACTGCATCGCCTTGGCGGCACGCTTTGGCGTGTCGAGCAGGCCCTCGCGGGAAACGTCCTCGCCGAGTTGGCCGAGGATCGCGGTGTAATTCTGTTCCAGGGACATGAAACTACCTGTGGGATTTTCGCAAAGCGCAAGGTTACGGTGGCGGGCACATCGCTGCAAGCCTGACGATGGCAGTTGTTACTCGTCGCGCCCTTCCATCATCGTACGCTTGAGCATCACATACACCGCCCCCGCGCCGCCGTGGCGGGCCTGGCATGAGGTAAAGCCGAGGACCTGGGCGTGCTGGCGCAGCCAGGTGTTGACGTGGCTCTTGATCATCGGGCGCTTGCCGTCCAACCGCACGGCCTTGCCGTGGGTGACGCGCACGCAGCGGATTTCGAACTTGGTGGCTTCGGCCAGGAAGGCCCACAGGGTTTCCCGGGCTTTTTCCACGTTCATGCCATGCAGGTCGAGACTGCCCTCGAACGGGATCTGGCCGGCCTTGAGCTTGCGCATCTGGCTTTCCTGCACGCCATCGCGGGCCCACATCAGCTCGTCTTCAGGGCCGACATCGATCACGAACTGGTCCGACAGGCCGTCCACGGTGGTGGCGTCAGTGCGCACGGTCGCGGCCTGGCGCAGCTTGGCGATCTGCGCGCGGTCGGCCTTGGGTTTGCCGGTGTCGGCGCGGTCGTGCTTGATCGGCTTGACGCCGCGCAGCTCGTTTTTGAACAGGGAAAAATCGTCGTCTTGCATGTTGGCCTCCGCGAAGGGCGGGCAGTTTACCTAAATCGCGGCGGCCAGGGCGCAGGAAACGCTATCCAAGCGCCATCAGTCGTGCTTTTTCATCAGGTGTGAAGCGATATTCAGCGACAACGGCTGACGCATTTTCCGACGGCTGCGCCGCCATAACCATACGCCCAACCACAGCACCAGCAGCCCGATCACCAACAGAATCGCCGAGCCGCCAGGGCTGGCATTCAGTTCGCCGAGGGCCGGCGAGTGACCCAACAAACCGGCGCCACCAGCGCCGGCCAACAGCACACCAACTATCGCCAGCAACGCGGCAATGCCGGCCACCAGGCGCAGACGCCAGTTGCTCGGGCCCTTGGGGCGCAAGCGACGAGCGTCAAAACCATCGGATATCTTCATTCCGACCTTTCCTCCAGGGTATCGGCCCTTCGACCGGACAATACACAGGTTGTTCCGGGGGGAGGGGTAAATGCGCCAAATGAGAGGGCTTTGCGGATGAGCGGGGCCGTAAACAGGCCGCGCCGCTCATCAGAAGGTTGATCAGATCAGATCTTTGGTCAACGCCAGGGTGGCGAAATTGTCGGCCATGATGGCCATTTCGGTCTGCTGCACGTGCTCGGCGCTGAGGATGCCGCCTTTGTAAGGCAGGTCACGTGTGGCGCAGGCGTCTTCCACCAAGGTGCAGCGAAAGCCCAGGTTCTTGGCGGCGCGCACGGTGGTGCTGACGCTGGAGTGGCTCATGAAACCGCAGACGATCAGGTCCAGGGAACCGAGGTCCTGCAAGTGTTTTTCCAGGCCGGTGCCATGGAAGGCGCTGGGCAGCAGCTTGCCGATGATGGTTTCGTCGCCTTCAGGCTCAAGCCCTGGAATGAATTCGCCACGCTCGCCCTGTGGGTCGAACAGGCCACCCACGGTGCCCAGGTGACGCACATGTACAATCGGACGCCCGGCGTTGCGGGCGGCGGACACAAGTTGCTTGATGTTGCCGACGGCCGCGTCCATGCCCGAGAGGGCGAGGGGGCCGTTGAGGTATTCCTTCTGGGCGTCGATGATCACGAGGGTCGCATGGCTGAGGTTCGCTGCTGCGTAACCACGACCGCTGAGTTGAAACATCGTCTTTGGAACGGACATTCTGGGGCTCCTGTGAGGGGGGCTTTTGCGACATTGTCCACTGGCTGAGCGGTTCTGTGAATCGCTACCATCGTAAGGTACGCCGTTGTTGACGTGCAGCCATGTCAAGAGGTGGGCCTGTTTAGCACAATGATGGCAATTTGGATGAAATCCGACGGATGGCGACGGGTTTTCGTACATCGTCGGTACAGGTGAAGGCTGTTAGAATCGCCAGTCGTTTTTTCCAGGAGCTTGCCCCCGTGACCACTTCCCGCCTGCGCACCTTGCGCGACCATATCCGTTGGGCTGTCAGCCGTTTCCATGGGGAAGACCTGTTTTTTGGCCATGGCACCGATAATGCCTGGGACGATGCCCGGCAACTGGTGCTCGGTGCCTTGCACTTGCCGTGGGAAATTGCCGACAGCTACCTCGACTGCAACCTGGAAGAAGAGGAAGTCGCCCACCTGCAACGCTTGTTGCATCGCCGTATTCACGAACGCGTGCCGACACCCTATCTGATTGGTGAAGCCTGGTTCTGTGGCATGTCGTTTATCGTCGATGAGCGCGTGCTGATCCCGCGCTCACCGATCGGCGAGCTGATCGAAAACCGCTTCGAACCCTGGTTGGCGCAGCCACCGGCGCGCATCCTCGACCTGTGCACCGGTTCCGGTTGCATCGGCATTGCGTGCGCCTATGAGTTCCAGGACGCCGAAGTGGTGCTGGGGGACTTGTCCTTCGAGGCCTTGGAAGTGGCCAACCAGAACATCGAGCGCCATGGCGTCGATGAGCGTGTCTATACCGTGCAGGGTGACGGTTTCGACGGTCTGCCGGGCCAGCGTTTTGACCTGATCGTGTCCAACCCGCCGTATGTGGATGCCGAAGACTTCGCCGACATGCCTGACGAATACCAGCACGAACCGGAACTGGGCCTGGCCTGTGGCGACGACGGTTTGAACCTGGTGCGGCGCATGCTGGCCGAAGCGGCGGACCACCTGACCGAGAAGGGGTTGCTGATTGTTGAAGTGGGCAACAGCCAAGTGCACGTCGAGGCACTGTACCCGGAAGTGGACTTTGCCTGGCTGGACTTCCAGCGCGGCGGCCACGGGGTGTTCATGTTGACGGCTGAGCAGTGTCGTCAACATCAGGCGGTGTTTGCCGCCCGAATTTAATCGTTACCCGCAGGGCGCCCAATCAACAGGGCGCCTAGCGGTGTGTTGCAATCCAGATCAACAACCCCGCCTGAAACACCGTAAACGCCACCAAGCACGTGATGGTAAAGCGCAACCCGCTGTCCTCACGCTTGAACTTGGTGACCTTTTCCTCTTCCTTGCGCAGCTTCACTTCCTGCTCTGCCAGGTTCTGTTCTGCCTGTTGCAGCATCTGCGCCGCTTCCAGGATCTCGACGAACTGCACCTTCTCGGTGTTCCAGCTGTCGAGTACATCACTGACCTTGCCCGGCTGCACGTTACCCTTGAGGTGCTGCACATCGGCGTAAGCCACATCAAAACCCTGGATGCGCAGGAAGTGATCGCGGCGCAGGCGGGTGGCTTCGTTCAGTGCATCTTTGTTGGCCAGGTCAACGCCGTCGACGCGGTAGTGCGACCATTTCTTTTTCGCCCAGGCAGCGCCTTGGGCCACCAGGAAGCGCCCGATGCCACGGTTGGCCGGTTCGATTTCCAGGCTGTTGCCAGGGCCGAAGTGCACACGATGTTTATCGTGGTCAACCCAGATATCCAGGTGATTCTGTTCACGGCGCACGCGTTGGCCGGGCAACTGGATGACCATGCGCAGCAGGCTGTGGTGTTTGTCGTTGCGCTCGGCATAGCCGAACTGCACGAAGCGCAAAGGCCGCACGCCCGTGGCGCGGTCGGTGGCCAGGGGCGCCAGGCGCAGCATCTTGAAATGCTCAGCCTGGACATCCGCCCACGGCAGGGGCGCCGCGTCGACGGCCTCGGTTTTGTCTGCCGGGGTGTCGGCGGTGGATTCCGGTGTTGCTTCAGTGGTTGTCATGCGGCGCGATCCTGTCCAAGCCCAGCGAGTCGGCAGTCTTTTTACTGTCGACTCAGGGCTTATCGGCCGCTTTCCCCAGGACTGGAGGCAAATTGTCGCTTAACGGGGTTGAAGTCCGTCGATAAAGCGCACCAGGCGGTTGCCCAGCTCGGCGGCGAGGGGCAGTTGCGGGTCGTTGTAGGAGGCCAATTGCTGCTTCACATCGTTGGGCACGATGCGCATCACGTGGTTCATGCCCTCAATCAGCACAAGCTGCGCGTCGGGCTTGGCCTTTTTCAGTTGCTGGGCATCGCCCACGCCGACCTGGATATCGTTGGTGCCCTGGATGATCAGTGCCGGCATGTTCAATTTGGCAAAGGCTGCCGACGGATCGGCCCGGAACAGGCTGATCAGATATGGCTGCACACTGGGTCGGAAAATGCCTTCCAGCGGGCCAGGCACATCCGCATCCACTTGGCCGGCCTTGAGGTGATCGAGGATTTGGTTACTGCGCAGCAGCAGGGCAGGGGGCAGGTGATCGGCCAACTGTTGGCGGATCACTTGATCCACCGGGCGCGCGCTGCCGGACAACGAGACCACGCCTGCCGGGTCCAGCTGCGGCGCGGCGAGGGCGGCCACCAGTGCACCTTCGCTGTGGCCCAGCACAATCAGCGGGCCCATGCGTTTGTCGGCCTTGAGCAGTTTGCCCCAGGCCACGGCGTCGGCGACGTAGGCGTCCAGGGTCAGGTTGCGTTCGTCGGGGGTGGCCGCCAGGCTGGCCGCCACGCCGCGCTTGTCGTAGCGCACGCTGGCGATGTTATGCCGCGCCAGCACCCAGGCCAGGCGCTTGAGGCTGTCGTTGCGCGCGCCGTCGGCACTGTTGCCGTTGCGGTCGGTGGGCCCGGAACCGGCGATGATCAACACCACCGGCACGGGTTTGTCGGATTTGGGCAACAAGAGTGAGCCAAACAGCTCGCCGCTGCCGGTGTCCAGGCTGATAGGCCGTTGCAACACCACGGGGGAGGCGGCGAAGCCCAGGCTGGAAAACAGGGTGAGGGTCAAAAGCAGAACTCGCAGCATCATCGCGCCATCATTGGAGAGGTGCCGGTTGGACCAAGGTCTACCGCTAAGGTTTCGAGGATGAACTACTCGGTTAGCCTGCGTATACTGGCCGCCTTAAGTTATTACGGTTGACTTGATTCAACTGATTTCACGGAGCGCCCTGCATGTCTGGCAATACCTTCGGCAAGCTGTTCACTGTCACCACCGCGGGCGAAAGCCATGGCCCGGCGTTGGTCGCCATTGTCGACGGCTGCCCGCCCGGCCTCGAGCTGTCCCTGGAAGACCTGCAGCGTGACCTCGACCGCCGCAAGCCCGGCACCAGCCGCCACACCACCCAGCGCCAGGAGCCCGATGAAGTCGAGATCCTCTCCGGCGTGTTCGAAGGCCGCACCACCGGTTGCGCCATCGGCCTGCTGATCCGCAATACTGACCAGAAGTCCAAGGACTACTCGGCGATCAAGGACCTGTTCCGCCCGGCCCACGCCGACTACACCTATCACCACAAATACGGCGAGCGCGACTACCGTGGCGGCGGCCGCAGCTCGGCGCGCGAAACCGCGATGCGCGTGGCGGCCGGTGCGATCGCCAAGAAATACCTGGCGACCCAAGGCATTGTGATCCGTGGCTACATGAGCCAGTTGGGCCCGATTGAAATCCCGTTCAAGACCTGGGACAGCGTCGAAGACAACGCGTTCTTCAGCCCCGACCCGGACAAGGTCCCGGAACTGGAAGCCTATATGGACCAGTTGCGCCGTGACCAGGACTCCGTCGGCGCCAAGATCACCGTGGTCGCTGAGGGCGTGAAACCTGGCATGGGTGAACCGATCTTCGACCGCCTCGACGCGGAACTGGCCCATGCGCTGATGAGCATCAACGCAGTGAAAGGCGTGGAGATCGGCGCCGGTTTTGCCTGCGTGTCCCAGCGCGGCACCGAGCACCGCGACGAGCTGACGCCGGAAGGTTTTCTCAGCAACAACGCGGGTGGCATCCTCGGTGGTATTTCCTCGGGCCAGCCGATTGTGGCGCACCTGGCGCTCAAGGCGACGTCGAGCATCACCACGCCGGGCCGTTCGATTGATGTGCACGGCAACCCGGTGGACGTGATCACCAAGGGCCGCCACGATCCGTGCGTCGGCATCCGGGCCACGCCGATTGCCGAAGCGATGATGGCCATCGTGTTGATGGACCATTTGCTGCGCAACCGTGGGCAGAATGCCGATGTTCGCGTGAGTACGCCGGTGCTGGGCCAGCTGTGACGGTTCGGCTGTGACAGCCCTTCCGTACTGGCGCCTCTCCAGCTTCTACCTCTTCTACTTCGCCCTCCTGGGTGCAACCGCACCCTTCCTGGCGCTGTACTTCGACCACTTGGGCTTCTCCAGCGCGCGCATCGGCGAGCTGGTGGCCATCCCTATGCTGATGCGCTGCGTGGCGCCCAACCTGTGGGGCTGGCTGGGTGACTACACCGGCCGGCGCCTGGCCATCGTCCGTTTTGGCGCGGTGTGCACCCTGGCGAGTTTTTCGCTGATCTTCATCAGTCACACCTACGCCTGGCTGGCCTTGGTCATGGCCCTGCATGCGTTCTTCTGGCATGCGGTACTGCCGCAGTTTGAAGTCATCACCCTGGCGCACCTGCAAAAACAAACCTCGCGCTACAGCCAGATCCGCCTGTGGGGTTCCATCGGTTTCATCCTTACCGTGGTGATCATGGGTCGCCTATTCGACTGGCTGAGCCTGGACATCTACCCGATGGTGGTCGTGGTGATCATGGCCGGCATCATCGGAGCCAGCCTGTGGGTGCCGAATGCGCAACCTGCCAGCCACGGCAATCGCCTGGCGGGCGAGGGCTTCCTCAAACAATTGCGTAGCCCTGGCGTCCTGGCGTTTTATGCCTGCGTGGCGCTGATGCAGATGAGCCATGGCCCGTATTACACCTTTCTCACCCTGCACCTTGAACATTTGGGCTACAGCCGCGGTGTGATCGGGATGATGTGGGCGTTGGGCGTGGTGGCGGAGGTGCTGATGTTCCTGGCCATGAGCCGCATCCTTTCGCGCTTTTCGGTACGCCGGGTGCTGCTGGCGAGTTTCCTGCTGGCGGCGCTGCGCTGGCTGCTGCTGGGCTCATTTGCCGAGTTTTTCTGGGTACTGTTGCTGGCGCAGGTGATGCACGCCGCTACCTTTGGCAGTTTTCATGCGGCGGCGATTGCCTTTGTGCAGCGCAGTTTCGGCGACAAGCAACAAGGCCAGGGCCAGGCGCTGTATGCCGCGTTGGCCGGCACCGGTGGCGCATTGGGCGCCCTGTATTCGGGCTACAGTTGGAACCTGTTGGGGCCGACCCTGACCTTCAGCATCGCCAGCGTCGCCGCCCTGGCAGCCGCCGTTATCATCGGTTTTCGATTGCAAGAGCAGAACCAAGGAACCCTCCAATGAGTTATGTCGCTGTCTACTCCGTCGCTACACCGGATACGCCGAACAAGGTCCTGACCCATTTTGACGACATCGCCGCCACCCTGGCCGAGCAGGGCGTGCGTTTTGAGCGCTGGCAGCCCGGCCCGGTTGAAAAGGGCGCCAGCGATAGCGAGTTAATTGCCGCCTGCCAGGCGCAGATTGATCAGCTCGGCTATAGCGCAGCCGAGGTGATGAGGGATGCCGGCGATCCCGCGCAGAACGCCGAATTACGTGGGCAGTTTCTCGATGAGCGCCGCTACAGCGAAGACGATGCGCGTTTTTTCATTGCCGGCCAGGGCCTGTTCGCACTGCACATTGGCGATTACGTATACGCCCTACGTTGCGAGAAAAACGACCTGCTGGTGATCCCGGCCGGTATGGCGCATTGGTTCGACATGGGTGAAAACCCGCACTTCGTGGCGTTGCGTTTATACAACACCGAGAAAGGGTGGGTGCCCGAGTTCACCGGTGACGATATCGCCCGGCGTTTTCCCGGATTGGATGATTAATCGCGAGCTATCAGAAACTTCAACCCCCGCATGTTGGAAGTTGTTGTGGGAATAAACTTAAGCTCATGTAGGGGCTTGCTGTTTATTCTCAGGGGTGCGCCTTAATCCCACGCCTTATGTAACTCTCTTCGGCAATAGCGTTTATATCATCCGTCAATAGGAGGAATCCGAAGGGTGATAGGGCGTCAGCCAATAATAAAGGAGAGAAACTAATGAGAGGCCCAAGGGAATCGTTTCTGGCGCCGTATACGGTGCCCAACGCTGTCAGGCGGCGCATTAATCTGGCGGGCAAGAGCCTGACGCGCACGGAGCTGGAAATACTGCGTTGGGCCTCGGAAGGCAAGACCGTGTGGGAGATCAGCCAGATCCGCGCCACGTCAGAAGCCACGGTGAAATTCCACCTGCGCAATATCTACGGCAAGTTGGAAGTCAGTAACCGCGTCCAAGCAATGAATGAAGCGGCGCGCAAGGGGCTTTGCTGAATGCATGAAAAAAGGGCCGCGACACCCGAGGGTGTCGCGGCCCTTTCTTTATCTGCTGCTTAAGCCGAATGGTAAGTCGGCAGCGCAAAGCGGTTCTGGCTTTGCAGCATCGAAATCTGTGGCAGGTCACTGGCTTGTTCGGCCAGGTCGCGGCGGATGGCGCTGATCACCCAAGTCAATTGGTCGGCCGTATGCAACTGCTGGTACGAGATCGAACGCTTGACCTGCTTGCCTTCGCTGTTACGCAGGGTCAACAGGATGCCACCGTCGGGACGTGGCTGGGTGGTGACGTCGTAGTTGGAGAATACTGAAGCGAATTTATCTTGGATCAGGCTCATGTCTATCAGCTCCGTTGGCTCAAGTTGGCAAGCATGGAGTGATAGGTGCAGTGATTGTGCCAGCTATTGGTTTTATAAAATATCGTTATAAATCAATAAGATATAAAAAATGCAGATTTTCGATTTCGTGCAATTTGCATGAATGGCCATCATGCATCCTGCATTTTGCGTGGCCCGACGGAGTTGATCGGGCCCGCCATTACTCCTACAGACTGCCCTCGCGTCGCTGAATTCCTTTTTTCGGCGGTCGTTCATCGGGATACAAAACTTTTCAAATCCTGCGTGTACAGCCGAAGAGAGGCTGACGTACTTTCCTGCAAGGTTTACGAAGAATAAGAAAAAGGATGTTCCCATGAGCCAATCGCCAAACGACATGATTACCTGGGGCATGATGCTGCGTAAGGTGCCCGCCATTGTTCGCGCCCTGCCACGGGTATTGCGCGGCATGCGTGCCGCCAACGTCACCGACCCTCAGCAGCCCTGCGGCCTGGGCTGGCACTTCGAGCAAGCCACCCAGCGCAATCCGGATGGCGCCGCGTTGTTGTACGCCGACCGCGTGGTCAGCTACACCGAGGCCAACCGATCCGCCAACCGTATCGCCCACCACTTGCAGGCCCAGGGCATCCGCAAGGGCGATGTAGTGGCGATGTTTATCGAAAACCGTCCCGAGTTGCTGCTGAACGTGCTGGCCGTGGCCAAGCTGGGCGGCATCTGCGCCATGCTCAATACGGCGCAGACCCAAGCGGCGCTGGTGCACAGCCTGAACCTGGTGAGCCCGGTGGCGATTGTAGTGGGCGCGGAATTGGTGGCTGCCTATGATGCCGTACGCGATCAAGTGGACATTCCCACTGCACGGTCCTGGTTTATCCCGGAGCCGCAGGCCGTTGTGACGCCTGAGGGTTATGTCGACCTGATGGCCGCCAGCGCCGACGCCCCGGTGGATAACCCAGTCAGCAGCGCGCAGATCTTCTTCAACGATCCTTGCTTCTATATCTACACCTCTGGTACCACCGGCTTGCCCAAGGCCGGCATCATGAAACATGGCCGCTGGACCAAGACCGCCGTCAGCTTCGGCAGCATCGCCCTGGACATGGGCCCGGACGACGTCCTCTATTGCACCTTGCCGCTTTACCACGCCACCGGCCTTTGCGTGTGCTGGGGCTCGGCGATTGTCGGGGCGTCAGGGTTCGCCATCCGGCGCAAGTTCAGCGCCAGCCAATTCTGGGATGACGCTCGCCGCTTCAAGGCGACCACCCTCGGTTATGTCGGCGAATTGTGTCGTTACCTGCTCGATCAACCCGCCAACCCCAACGACCGCGATCACCGCGTGACCAAGATGGTCGGCAATGGCCTGCGTCCCGGCGTGTGGGCGCAGTTCAAGGCGCGGTATGGGGTTGAGCATGTCTGCGAGTTGTATGCAGCCAGCGACGGCAACATCGGCTTCACCAATGTGTTGAACTTCGACAATACCGTCGGCTTTTGCCTGCAGCACTGGGCGCTGGTGGACTACGCCCACGACACCGGCGAGCCGATTCGTGGCAGCGATGGCTTCATGCATAAAGTGAAGACTGGCGGGCAAGGTTTGCTGCTGGCCAGGATCGATGAAAAGTCGCCCTATGATGGCTACACCGACCCGGAAAAGAACCGCAAGGTGATCCTCACCGACGTATTCGAGAAAGGCGACCGCTACTTCAATACCGGCGATCTGGTGCGCAGCATCGGCTTCGGTCATGCGCAGTTCGTCGACCGCCTGGGGGATACCTATCGCTGGAAGGGTGAAAACGTCTCCACCACCGAGGTGGAGAACGTGCTGCTGCAACATCCGCAGATCGCTGAAGTGGTGGCCTACGGTGTGGAAATCGAAAACACCAACGGCCGCGCCGGGATGGTTGCCATCACCCCGAGCGAATCGCTGGCCTCGTTGGATATGCGCGAGTTGCTGCAATTCGCCCACGGCCAGTTGCCGCATTACGCGGTGCCGCTGTTCCTGCGCATCAAGGTCAAGATGGAGACCACCGGCACGTTCAAATACCAAAAGGTGAAACTCAAGGAGGAGGCATTCGATCCACAGAGGGCAGGCAATGATCCGGTCTATGCCTGGTTGCCAGGTTCGGACTGCTATGTTCCGGTCACTGGACAGCTATTGGCGCAAATCCAGGGCGGACACTTTCGTTATTAAGCCGCGCTATTGAATATGCCTATGGAGGCTTTTGACAAAAAAGCCATGACAGGTGGGAACTCCCTCGCGACACTGGGCGCCATATAAAGGACCAGACAAGGAGCCCCACATGTCAGACCAAGCCAAACAAATGACCGATGACGAAGCCGCAGAATTTGCCGAACAGGTGTTCGACGTCGCCCGCAAAGGCGACGCCGCCATGCTTGCCGCGCTGCTGGCCAAGGGCTTGCCAGCCAACTTTCGTAATCACAATGGCGACACCTTGCTGATGCTTGCGGCCTACCACGGTCATGTCGAGGCAGTAAAAGTGTTGCTGGAGTTCAAGGCTGACCCGCTGATTGCCAACGACAAGAACCAGCTGCCAATGGCTGGCGCGGCGTTCAAAGGCAACCTGGAGGTGGTCAAGGCACTGATCGAAGGCGGTGCACCAGTGGATGCGTCGTCCTCCGATGGCCGTACGGCACTGATGATGGCCGCGATGTTCAACCGCGTGGAAATGCTCGACTACCTGCTCGGCCAGGGCGCCGATCCCAAGGCGACTGACGCCCAAGGCGCAACCGCGTTGGCGGCGGCACACACCATGGGCGCGGTGGATACGGCGGCGAAATTGCAGAAACTGGTGTAGGCTACGCGCCCTCGAAAACCGCTCGCCACAGGACCACACCCATGAAAACCGCCCTCGTCGAACTCATCAGCAAAATCAGCGCGGGTGTCATGAGCGAGGACGACGCGGCGCGCATTGCCGATGAAGCGGCCCAGGCGTACGCGGACCCTGCGGCGTTTCTGGCGGCCAACCCGGATATCAACTACGACGACAGCTTCCCGATTCCGTTGGGCGAGTGGGTCGTCGTCGGCAGCCTGCCGGATACCGTGCTGTTCCAGGCCGACACCTATGGCGACCTGTTCGCGCAAATCGTCGCCTCGTTCGGTCCTGGCGTGGCGTTCAACCTCAAGCCCAAGCAGCTGGCGAAGACTGAGGACCTCACGGCGCTGAACCGCATCCAGATCCAGATGAGTGCCCTGAGCCCGGAAGATGGTGGCTATGTGCTGCTTAACTTCAGCCAACTGCTGGATGACGAGATCCAGGCCGTGCTGGTCTATGGCAACGACTTGCCGCGCGTGCTGGAACTGTGCGCCGAGGTGGGCATCAAGGGCGAGCCGTCCCTGGAAGCGCTGAAGATCGCCGTTCACGTCTGAAATAAAACGGAACCCCCACCAGGGCTGGCTATCCTACAAGTGCATGCCCCCACTTTAGGAGCGACACCATGGGTTCCACTTTTAATGGCTTGATCGGGCTGATCATCCTGGCCCTGGATATCTGGGCGATCATCAACGTGTTCAAAAGCGGCGCGAGCACGGGCGCCAAGGTGCTGTGGATTTTACTGATCCTGTTGTTGCCGGTGCTGGGCTTGATCATTTGGGCAATCGCCGGGCCGCGCGGTAACGTGCGGATATGACGCCGCAACGCTTAGTCGATGCAGTCGGTGTGGAAGAGGGGCAAGCCTTCTTCCACATTTTTTGTGTCCAAATATTCACTACACAGAATTTTCACACAGCGTTTTGGACAATTCCCTTCGCTTTGCTTCCTTGTAGGAGAGGTCTGTCAACGGCCTGGAAAAGCACCACAAAGACGTGTTTTCCCTCAGTAATCAATAGCGTTGATGGCATTCATCGGGCACCATTTGCGCCAACGCGCTAACCCCCCTGTTCCTACACGCTTGGGTGTGGGCAGGATGCCGCTGCAATATTTCGCAACTTAAACTTCCAATGGGTCCTAAAACGACATGGCAAACCCGGACGCCCTGAATCAGCAGCGCGCTTCAAATCGCTTGCTGCAACCGACCGTCAAATCCCATCTGGCGTACACGCTGCTCTGCGCACTGGTCATGATGGTGATGTTCTCCCTGCTGCGCCTGGCGCTGCTGGTGTACAACCGTGAAATGATCCTCGACACGCCGGCCTCGACCTTCCTGGAAGCGTTCGGCAATGGCACGCGCTTCGACATCCGCTTTGTGATGTACGCATTGGTCCCGCTGCTGCTGGCTCTGTTCAGCGTCCGCGCCATGGCTGCGCGTGGGTTCTTCCGTTTGTGGCTGACTGTCGCGTCCAGCATTGCCCTGTTCCTGGGCCTGATGGAAATGGACTTCTACCGCGAATTCCACCAGCGCCTCAACGGCCTGGTCTTCCAATACGTGAAGGAAGACCCGAAAACCGTGATGAGCATGCTCTGGTACGGTTTCCCGGTGGTGCGCTACCTGCTGGCCTGGGCCGTGGGTACGCTGATCCTGAGCATCGCCTTCAAAGGCGCCGACCGTGCAACGCGCCCGCGTGGCCCGTTCAGCGGTGGCAGCATCGGCACCCGCCAAGTGGCGCCGTGGTACACGCGTATTGCGGTGTTTGTGGTCTGCCTGCTGGTCGCCGTGGTCGCCATTCGCGGCACCCTGCGCCAGGGCCCGCCGTTGCGTTGGGGTGACGTGTACACCACCGACTCGAACTTCGCCAACCAGTTGGGCCTCAATGGCACGCTGTCGTTGATCGGCGCGGCCAAGGCACGTTTCTCCGAACACCGTGATAACACCTGGAAGGCCACGCTGGAGCAGCCGCTGGCAACCCAGACCGTGCGTGACATGCTGGTACTGCCGACGGAAAAACTGGTGGATACCGACACCGCCGCCGTGCGCCGCGAGTTCACCCCGCCGGCCGAGAAAACCCTGCCGATCAAGAATGTCGTCGTGATCCTGATGGAAAGCTTCGCCGGTCACTCGGTCGGCGCCCTGGGGCGTCCGGGTAATATCACGCCGTACTTCGACAAACTGTCCAAGGAAGGCCTGCTGTTCGACCGCTTCTTCTCCAACGGCACGCACACCCACCAAGGCATGTTCGCCACCATGGCGTGCTTCCCGAACCTGCCGGCGTTCGAATACCTGATGCAGACCCCGGAAGGCAGCCACAAGCTGTCGGGCCTGCCGCAGTTGCTCAGCGCACGCAAGTTTGACGACGTGTATGTCTACAACGGCGACTTCGCCTGGGACAACCAGTCGGGCTTCTTCAGCAACCAGGGCATGACCAACTTCATCGGGCGTAACGACTTCGTCGACCCAGTGTTCTCCGACCCGACGTGGGGTGTATCCGACCAGGATATGTTCAACCGTGGCCTGGAAGAGTTGAAAGCCCGCGAAGGCGGCAAGCCGTTCTATGCCTTGCTGCAAACCCTGTCCAACCACACGCCGTATGCCTTGCCGACGCCATTGCCGGTGGAGAAGGTCACGGGCCGTGGCAGCCTCGACGAGCATTTGACGGCGATGCGCTATTCCGACTGGGCCCTGGGCCAGTTCTTTGAAAAGGCCCGCAAGGAGCCGTACTTCAAGGAAACTCTGTTTGTGATCGTGGGCGACCATGGTTTTGGTAACGAGCAGCAAATTACTGAAATGGACCTGGGCCGCTTCAACGTGCCGATGCTGATGATTGCACCAGGCATCCAGGAAAAGTTCGGCGAGCGTGACCACACCGTGGGCACCCAGATCGACATCGTGCCGACCATCATGGGCCGCCTCGGTGGCGAGACCCTTCATCAGTGCTGGGGCCGCGACCTGCTGAACCTGCCGGAAGGCGACATGGGCTTTGGTGTGATCAAACCGTCGGGCAGCGATCAGACGGTGGCGCTGGTTACCGGCGATCGCATCCTGGTACTGCCGAAAGAGATGCCGCCGAAACTGTGGGAATATGAGCTGGGCGCCAACCCGACCGGTAAGGTGATCGCAGAATCGCCGGACGAAGGTGCATTAAGGCAGAAACTGGAGTCGTTCCTGCAGACGGCCACCAAGAGCCTGTTGGATAACACCGCTGGCGTGGTTGACGGTAAGCCGGACTAATTAACCGGCAATAAAAAAGAGGCCTTTAAAGGCCTCTTTTTTTATCCGGCTTTTATATCCGGCCGAGCAACAACAGCACCAGCAGGACGACCAGCACAACACCCAGAATACCCGACGGGCCATAACCCCAGTTACGTGAGTGAGGGAATACTGGCAGACCACCGACCAGCAGGAGGATCAGGATAATGATCAGAATGAGGCTCATGGTTTTTTTCCTTATTGGCCTTCTGCAAAGACCGGTTATTAACGATAGGCCCGCTAGTTGATTCACGAACGCCTTAACAACTCCGACTGTTGCCCGCTGCGGAAAATTCAGTATTTTTTTAAAGCATTTCGCACACTTGCTTATTTCTTTTAATGCGTTCGCAAATATACGTTGTTAGTTGAAAAATATTGAACTTAGGCTATACGCGAACCTCCGACCCGGCTGACGGTTTGCCAGGGGCATTCAGCAATCTGATGGTGGATGGGGGCAGGAAAGACCTTCGCTACACTGCCGGTCACTTCTTCCGTGAACCACAAGGCTACTTCCTATGCAAAATCGCATGATGATCACTGGCGCCGGGTCGGGCCTGGGCCGCGAAATCGCTTTGCGCTGGGCCCGTGAAGGATGGCAGTTGGCCTTGTCAGACGTCAGCGAACCTGGCTTGCAGGAAACGCTCAAGCTCGTACGCGAGGCGGGTGGCGACGGGTTTATCCAGCGTTGCGACGTGAGGGACTACAGCCAACTCACCGCGTTCGCCCAGGCTTGCGAAGTGAAACTGGGTGGCATCGATGTGATCGTCAACAATGCCGGCGTGGCCTCCGGTGGCTTCTTCGCGGAACTGTCCCTGGAAGACTGGGACTGGCAGATCGCAATCAACCTGATGGGCGTGGTCAAGGGCTGCAAAGCGTTTCTGCCGCTGCTGGAAAAGAGCAAGGGCCGCATTATCAACATCGCGTCCATGGCGGCGTTGATGCAGGGCCCGGCGATGAGCAACTACAACGTGGCCAAGGCCGGTGTGGTGGCGCTGTCGGAAAGCCTGCTGGTGGAACTCAAGCAGCAGGAAGTCGGCGTTCATGTGGTATGCCCGTCATTCTTCCAGACCAACCTATTGGATTCGTTCCGTGGGCCGACCCCGGCGATGAAGGCCCAGGTAGGCAAGTTGCTTGAGAGCTCGCCGATTTCTGCGGCGGACATTGCCGACTACATCTACCAGCGCGTGGCAGAAGGCGAGTTCATGATCTTGCCCCATGAACAAGGGCGGATGGCGTGGGCGTTGAAGCAGAAGAACCCGCAGTTGCTCTATGACGAGATGACCACCATGGCTGACAAAATGCGCGCTAAAGCGCAGGCGGCCAAGGGCTAGTCAGGTAGTAGTCTGTCAGGCAATTTACCTACGTTTGTAGGTGGTGCCTGTTTTCGCCGCAAGCCATTGCTGTGGTCCACCCCTGCGGGCATGGTCGAGGTCCTTTCACTGTTAAAAGGACAACCGCCATGCTGGTCTTAAGCCGCGCTGTAGGCGAAGTCATCTCCATTGGCGATGACATCGCCGTGCACATCCTTGAGTTGAACGGTAACCAGGTGAAGTTCGGCGTTGAAGCGCCGCTCGGGGTGCATGTTCACCGCGCAGAGGTGTACCAGAAGATCCTCGAACGCCAAGCCGCCGGAACCCATCCGGTGCCTGAGCCCAACCCCTGAAAACCCGCTCAGTCGAACAGATGCTTGGGCACATCGTGCTTGAGCATCAACTGGCACTGCTCGCTTTCCGGGTCGAACACGATCAGTGCCTGGCCCTTGGTCAAGGCCTGGCGCACCCGCAGCACGCGGGTTTCCAGGGGCGTGTCGTCGCCATTGTCGGTGCCGTCGCGGGTAACAAAATCTTCGATGAGGCGGGTCAGGGTGTCGACTTCAAGTGCGTCGTAGGGAATCAGCATACAGGCCTCGGGTGATGGATCCCGGCGATGCTACTGCGCCGGGATCATAGTTGCCAGCCTCAGGACTTGTTGCCTACCAGGCTGTCCACCGACGGCACGCGGGTGTCGCTCTCCATCTGCGTCTCGTGCTCGATCTGATGGCTGAACCGATCCAGGGACCCCTGGGCCGGTTGCGCATCACTGGCGAACACCGGCGGGCTGAGGATGTAAGCGCCCAATAGACGACTCAACGCCGCGAGGCTGTCGATATGGGTGCGCTCGTAGCCGTGGGTCGCATCGCAACCGAACGCCAGTAAGGCGGTGCGGATATCGTGGCCAGCGGTGACGGCCGAGTGCGCATCACTGAAGTAATAGCGGAACAGGTCGCGACGCACCGGCAACTCGTTGTCAGACGCCAGGCGCAGCAGATGCCGCGACAGGTGATAGTCATACGGCCCGCCGGAATCCTGCATCGCCACGCTCACCGCGTGCTCGCTGGAGTGCTGACCGGGGGCGACCGGGGCGATATCGATGCCGACAAATTCACTGACGTCCCAAGGCAGGGCGGCGGCGGCACCGCTGCCGGTTTCTTCGGTGATGGTGAACAGCGGGTGGCAGTCGATCAGCAAGGGTTCGCCACTGTCGACAATGGCCTTGAGCGCCGCGAGCAGGGCGGCGACACCGGCTTTGTCATCCAGGTGGCGCGCGCTGATATGCCCGCTCTCAGTGAACTCGGGCAGCGGGTCGAAGGCCACGTAGTCACCGATGCCAATCCCCAAGGAATCGCAATCGGCGCGGGTCGCGCAGTAGGCGTCGAGGCGCAACTCCACGTGGTCCCAGCTCACCGGCATTTCATCCACGGCGGTGTTGAAGGCATGCCCGGAGGCCATCAGCGGCAACACGCTGCCGCGGATCACTCCATTGTCGGTAAACAGGCTGACGCGGCTGCCTTCGGCAAAGCGGCTCGACCAGCAGCCCACCGGCGCCAGGCTCAGGCGGCCGTTGTCCTTGATCGCTCGCACGGCCGCGCCGATGGTGTCCAGGTGCGCGGACACGGCGCGGTCGGGGCTGTTTTTCTGGCCTTTCAAGGTCGCGCGAATGGTGCCGCGACGGGTCATCTCAAACGGGATGCCGAGTTCTTCCAGGCGCTCGGCCACGTAGCGCACGATGGTGTCGGTAAACCCGGTGGGGCTGGGGATGGCGAGCATTTCCAGCAGGACTTTTTGCAGGTAATTCAGATCCGGTTCGGGGATGGTTCGGCTCATAAAGACTCCTGGGGTTCGGATCGTTCAGCTATGGGGAAACAGCAAATCCACAAATTTCTCCGCGGTAGGCTGCGGTTCATGATTGGCCAGGCCGGCCCGTTCGTTGGCTTCGATAAACACGTACTCGGGTTGATCGGCGGCGGGCACCATCAGGTCCAGGCCCACCATGGGGATGTCCAGGGCGCGGGCGGCGCGCACGGCGGCGTCCACCAGCGTCGGGTGCAAGATGGCGGTGACGTCTTCCAGGCACCCGCCGGTGTGCAGGTTGGCGGTGCGGCGCACGGCCAGGGTCTGGCCTCGGGGCAGGATGCTGCTGTAGTCGACACCGGCGGCTTTCAAGGTGCGTTCGGTTTCGGCATCCAGGGGGATTTTGCTTTCGCCGTCAGTGGCGGCCTGGCGGCGCCGGCTTTGGGCTTCGATCAGCGCGCCGATGGAATGGTGGCCGTCACCGGTCACCTCGGCAGGGCGACGAATCGCAGCGGCAACCACCTCGAAACCGATCACCAGGATGCGCAGGTCCAACCCTTCGTGAAAGCTCTCCAACAGCACACGGCTGTCGAACTGCCGCGCCGCTTCGATGGCCTGCTGCACCTCTTCGATGGTCTGCAGGTCCACCGCTACGCCCTGGCCTTGTTCACCGTCCAGCGGCTTTACGACGATGCGCGGGTGTTCGTCGAGGAACTCCAGGTTCTCATCCGCGCTGCCCGCCAGTTGCTGCGACGGCAGTTTCAAACCGGCAGCTTTCAGCACTTTGTGAGTCAGGCTTTTGTCCTGGCACAGAGTCATGCTGATGGCGCTGGTCAAGTCGCTCAACGACTCACGGCAACGCACACGACGCCCGCCGTGGCTCAGGGTGAACAAGCCGGCATCGGCGTCATCCACTTGCACGTCGATGCCGCGCCGATGGGCTTCCTCGACAATGATCCGCGCATAGGGATTGAACCCCGCCTGCGGGCCCGGGCCGAGAAACAGCGGCTGGTTGATGCCGTTCTTGCGCTTGATCGCAAAGGTGGTCAACGCGCGAAAGCCGAGCTTGGCGTAGAGGTTCTTGGCCTGGCGGTTATCGTGCAATACCGACAAATCCAGATAGCTCAGGCCACGGCTCATGAAGTGTTCCACCAAATGGCGCACCAGCACTTCGCCCACGCCGGGGCGCGTGCATTGCGGGTCGACCGCCAGGCACCACAGGCTGCAACCGTTTTCCGGGTCGTGAAAGGCTTTTTGGTGATTCAGACCCATGACGCTGCCGATCACCGCGCCGCTGTCTTCGTCTTCCGCCAACCAATACACCGGGCCACCTTGATGGCGCGGCGTGAGGCGTTCGGCGTCGACCGGCAACATGCCGCGTCCCTGATACAACTGGTTCACCGCCAACCAATCCGCCTCGGTCTGCACCCGGCGAATGCGAAAGCCGCGGAACACGCGAGTGGCGGGGCGGTAGTCGGTGAACCACAGGCGCAGGGTGTCGGAAGGGTCGAGGAACAATTGCTGCGGGTCGATCCCCAGGATCTGCTGGGGCGCCGCGACGTAAAGCGCGATATCCCGCTCGCCCGCCTGCTCATTGAGCAATTCCTGGGCGAGGCTGGCAGGGTCTGGAAAGGTATGACCGATCAACAACCGGCCCCAACCGCAATGCACGGCAATCGGTTCGGCCGCCAATGGGCTGCCATCTTCCGCCAGCCGGGCTTGCAGGCGCTCGTACGACGGTGCCTGGCCCTTCAGCAAACGTTGGCTGTAAGCCGCTGCATGGGGTTTCATCAATCAGATTCCTTGTTCGCTGAGCCACAGGTTCAGCGCCGCCAGTTGCCACAGCTTGGAGCCGCGCAGCGGAGTCAATTGGCCTTGCGGGTCGGTGAGCAAACGGTCAAGCATCGCGGGGTTGAACAGGCCGCGATCCTGGCTCGGGTCGAGCAACAGTTCACGTACCCAGTTCAAGGTGTCGCCCTGCAAATGCTTGAGGCCAGGCACCGGGAAGTAGCCTTTTTTGCGGTCGATGACCTCGCTTGGGATCACGCGGCGCGCGGCTTCTTTCAACACCTGTTTGCCGCCATCGGGCAGCTTGAACTTACCCGGCACCCGCGCCGAGAGTTCCACCAGGCGGTAATCGAGAAACGGCGTGCGCGCTTCCAGGCCCCAGGCCATGGTCATGTTGTCGACGCGTTTGACCGGGTCGTCCACCAGCATCACCGTGCTGTCCAGGCGCAGGGCCTTGTCCACCGCGGCATCGGCGCCGGGCATGGCGAAGTGTTCGCGCACGAAGTCACCGGCGGCGTCATTGGCGGTCAGCCATTTTGGCGCGACAGTCGCCGCGTAATCGTCGTAGCTGCGGTCGAAAAACGCATCGCGATAGGCCGCGTACGGATCGCTGGCGCCGTCCACCTGCGGGTACCAGTGGTACCCGGCGAACAGCTCATCTGCGCCCTGGCCGCTCTGCACCACCTTGCAATGCTTGGCCACTTCCCGCGACAGCAGGTAGAAGGCGATGCAGTCGTGGCTGACCATCGGCTCGCTCATGGCACGGAAGGCGGCGGGCAGTTGCTCGATGATCTCGCTTTCGGCGATGCGCAACTGGTGGTGACGGGTGCCGTAGTGCTTGGCGATCAGGTCGGAGTATTGGAACTCGTTGCCCGCTTCGCCGCCGGCGTCTTCAAAGCCGATGGAAAACGTCGACAGGTCTTGTACGCCGACTTCGCGCAGCAGGCCCACGAGCATGCTCGAATCGACGCCGCCGGAGAGCAGCACGCCAACATCCACGGCGGCACGTTGGCGGATGGCCACGGCTTCGCGGGTGCTGTCGAGCACGCGGTCGGTCCAATCTTCCAGGGTCAGGTTTTTTTCGTCGTCGTGTGGGCCGTAAGGCAGGGTCCACCACACTTTCTGCTCGGTCTTGCCGCTGGCGTCGATGCGCATCCAGCTGGCTGGCGGCATCTTTTCGATACCGGCCAGCAAGGTACGCGGTGCAGGCACCACGGCGTGGAAGTTCAGATAATGGTTGAGGGCCACGGGATCGAGGATCGGGTTGATATCGCCGCCCTTGAGCAACGCTGGCAACGCCGAGGCAAACCGCAATCGCTGGCCGGTCCGCGACAGGTACAACGGCTTCACGCCAAGACGGTCACGGGCGATGAACAGACGCTGGGCATCACGTTCCCAGATCGCAAACGCGAACATGCCATTGAGCTTGGGCAGCAATGCCTCGCCCCAGGCGTGATAGCCCTTTAGCAACACTTCGGTGTCGCCGCCGGAATAGAAGGCGTAGCCCAAGGCTTCCAGCTCTTCACGCAATTCCGGGAAGTTATAGATCGCGCCGTTGAAGGCCAGGCTCAGGCCGAGCTGCGAATCGACCATCGGTTGGGCCGAGCCGTCCGACAGGTCCATGATTTTCAGGCGCCGGTGGCCGAGGGCAATCGGCCCTTGGGCATGGAATCCCCAGGCGTCTGGGCCACGGGGAGCCAGGTGATGGGTGATGCGCTCAATGGCTGCCAGGTCGGCAGGTTGGGCATCGAAACGTAATTCTCCAGCTAATCCGCACATAAATTCCTTACCGGTTTTTCCGTTGGGGAGGGGAAACACTCAATACGCCCCGAAGGGCGCGTACCCAGAAACTGACACGGGGCTATTCGTGGAGTTTTAGACCGATAAGTTATAAGGCAAATAGCCGCAATCTCGACATGGCCTCTGTCGGCCGTGCGCGGGCTGCGTGCCAGTGGTGGTAAAAGAAGCCGGTTTCGCCGCAAAATCTGCGGCGTTTCAGCCCTTGAATGCTGCGGTTTTTGAACCTTTTTCCACGGGCCGTAGGTTTATCGTATCCAGCCATCATTGATTGCATCAGGGAGGGTTGGAATGACTGAAACACAGGGTTTATATGAAGAGGTTGCCCCCGTAACGCGCGATGAGCTGGACGCCGCCTTACTCGATATGACCGGCGATCTGGATAAGGCACAGGTGTTGCACCAGACGTTGCCACACTGGATGCTCGACGCGCCGCCGGGCAGCCTGGCGGCCGTCGAGCAGGCCTACCTCGACAGTGAGGCCCCGCGCCAACGCCTTGAGCAGCGCCTTGGCCGGCTGCAGCCGTTGCATGAGTTCTGCACGGCAAAACTGCAGGAATATCTGGTCGGCAAAGGGCATGCGGGGCTGAATGTTCGCCAGGACTATCTGGAGCGCCCCAGGCGCGAAGCGTTCGAAATTGCGCCTAACGTGAGCGGTATTCCGATTTTTTCGACCACTCTGGAAAAACACAGCCTGGTGCAGGCGGCCATGCAGAATTTTTCTGAAGCCGAGGCCGAACCCGACGGCTTGCCTAAAAAGTCCCTGATTCGCCGGGGGACTGACGACAGCGTTGTGTCCGGTCTCACCGCGCATCAATTCGTGGGCTATTGCCGCGATCTGGATCTGGGCAACGCCTACCAGGCGCATTTACGCGACGTTTTCAGCTTGCCTGCCCCAGGCGAATCGGCGCTGCCCCTGAGCTACAACCTTGCCGCACTGGATGTGGGACGGGGCAAGTGCGCCGATATGCTGACGGACCTGCACCTCGCCCTGGCGCGGCAAGATATCAGCCTGGCCACCCATGCTCGCCTGCTCAAGTTGATCAAGGCCGACTTGCCAGCCGCCCGGCATGCCGATTCGGAGTTCACCCAGAAACGCCTGATCTGGCAGGGCCTTAACCTGGACAAGGCCTGCCTGTGGAGTGTGCTGGTGTTTTCGGAGGCGCAGGCCGGTGAGCTGGCCGAGGATAACCTGATCGTCTACATGCCCGATGAACCGCTGCGTCCCTGGTACGAATACCCGACCCTGGCGGACTTCAAGCAGTACCTCACGCTCAAGTTGCGAGTGGCGTCCTGCCGGCAGGCGTTCGTACGCTATCTGGATGAATCCGAGCGCGTGGACTTTCTCAGCCACTTTCAAGCCGGTGGTGCGCTGGGTTCGTTGCAAGCGATACCGGTAAACGACAATTTCAGCGATTTTTTCTTCCGCGCCTGCGTCGGCAAAGTCCAGTTGGATGCGCGGGTATTGGCCGTGCCCAAGGCTCAAGTGGATGAAGACGCCCGGCAACAGCGCCTGTGGGATTACCTCAACTTCGGGCTGGATGTCCTGAATGTTGCAGCCTTCGTGGTGCCGGTACTCGGGCAACTGATGATGGGTGTTGCCATCGGTCAACTGCTGGGGGAGGTGTTCGACGGGGTCGAGGACTGGAGGCATGGCGACAACGCTGAGGCGCTCAAGCATCTGGTCAATGTGGCGGAAAATCTTGCCGCCATGGTGCTGTTCGCGGCAGGCGGACGCGTGGTGGGGTCGCTCAAGCGCAACTTGGCCTCGTCAGCAGAGTTTTTCGACAAAGTCGAGGCCGTCAAGCTACGCGATTCCCAACTAAGGCTATGGCGGCCACGGCTGGCGGCCTATCGTCAAACGGTGGAGATGACCGATTCGGTGGCGCCTAACTCGCAGGGAGTGTACCTGGCCAACGAAGGCCTCTATATCCAACTGGCGGGCGAGTCGTATGCCATTGCTTTTGACGCCAACCTCGGGCAATGGCGAATCATCCACCCTCAACGGCCGGCCGCGTATCGGCCGCCATTGCAACATAATTTCCAGGGTGGCTGGCAACACGACTATGAGCGTGCGCGGGAATGGGCTGAGCCGTTGAACATCCTCCATCGCATTGACCCTGGCCTGGTCGAGGTGCCGTCGGACGACCTACGAAGTATCGCTGCCATTAATCAAATGGACCTGCCTGCGTTGCGCCAGCTGGCTCAGGCGCACAAAGCCCTGCCGGAGCGCTTCCAGGACGGGGTGGCGCGGTTTCGCCAGCACCGCAAAGTGCTTGACTTGATCCAGGCGCTGGAGCCCGAGCAGGCTCTCACACCCGCCACCGCCCGCAGCCAGATGCTCGCTTTGCCGCTGATACCCAGTTGGCCCCAAGGGCGCTTTTTCGAGCTATTGGACGCTGACGGCAACCTCCTTGAGAGCTACCCGGACCTGGCTCCCCTCAACTATGAAGACCTGAGCATTCATATCACCGAGCAGCAACTCAAGGATGGCCAGGTGATGGAGACTTTGCTGCAAGCCTTGGGCGATGAGGAACGCAGCACGTTGCTTGGCGCCAGCGTACCGCTAGAGGACGCCCAGCCGCTGCTCAAGCGTCGTTTGCTGGAGGCTGTGAATGCACAGCATCGCGTCCTTTATGAGCGGTTGTATGATGGTTATAACGGCGTCGCCACCGGTGACCTCGCGCCGCTGCGCGCGCGCTTTCCCCGCTTGCCGCGCCGATTTGCGTGGGAGCAACTGTCCGAAGCGCGCACCTTGGATCGCCGCTATTTGCGCAAGGACAATCGTGTGTCGTTGACATTAGAAGAGCGCTGTCGCGAAGCGATTGAGCAGATGGACGAAGACGATGCCCTGATGGGTTTGTACTGGCTTCCCCTGGCCGGTAGCGGAACGCAACGCGTGATCTTCGGCTTGCTCGGGAGGCTGGCGCATTGGCCGCAGGATATGTGTGTACAGCTACGTGAAGGTGGCATGACCGGGGATGTCCTTGAGCAGGTAGGGGCTTCCGGCGCTTCGGTGCAGCGCACCATCGTTCGAGATGCACAGGGTTTTCAGGCCTTCGATGAGCAAGGCAAGGATTTGAATACCCGTGTCAGCGGCCCTGATGGATTGCTTCGGGCGGTGGTGGATTGCCTGTCGACTGCCCGAAGGAAACTGATGGGCCTGGAGGGCGATCAAGCAGTGGACCGCCTGCGCAGCCAGTTACGCTTTAAGAGTCAGGACGAACGTCCTCGTATGCGGCGCTACTTGCGAACGCAGCGTCCGGCCGTAGAGGAGCAACTGCCGGCTTGCGCACCCGCGCAGGTGCTTGATCCGGTCGCACCGGTACTTGCGGATTTTTCAACGGCGTTGGTGCGCAAAGTCAGAAAGCTCTACCCGGCGATGGATGGCGCGCAAGTCTTACATTTTCTGCAGGACGCGGGCGCCGACCACTTGAGCCGTGCCAAGGCGGTAAAGGCGCTTGAACAGGAGTTCAAGGCACTTCAGCAGGCGCTGAAACGCTGGGTCAGTGACCGTACGGACTATGTGCCTGAGGTCATCCCTTATTGGGATTATCGCCTCAGCCGTTCCCAGGTCCGGGAGGCCATCGAATGCAGCTGGCGCGGGCTGACTATGCTCAGGGACCCAGAGCAGCGCAGTGTCCCCAGCCTGGCGTTGGACGAGATGGCCGTGGGAAAACTGCCGACTTTGCCCGCCCAGATACGCTTCGAAAAGGTCAAACAGTTGTCTCTGCGTAACATGGGCTTGAACGATGAGGTGGCGTATTTTCTCAAGCACTTCAACAACCTGCACACCCTTGATCTGTCGCACAACCAAATCACGCGCTTGCCCGAAGCCCTGTCGTTGATGCCTGACCTGACATATTTGTATCTGCCACGCAATCGCCTGCAACTCACCGAACACACACGCAAGAAACTCGGTGAGATACGTCGGCTCAAAACCCTGAACCTGGCCCATAACCCTTTGCTCAATGCGCCCGATGTGACGCATCAGCATGATTTGCGCCGGTTGCGGTTGCGCGATTGCGGGCTTAAGGAGTTTCCTGTCGGTGTCGGGGGCCTGCAGTATCTGGATCTTGTGGACTTGCGCGGCAATTTGATCACCACATTGCCCGATTGGCTGTTTCTGCTGCCTCGCCGGGCTGGGCAGGCCTACAACCTGCGCCTAAACGCGTTGTCGGGTGAAAGCGCAGCGGCCCTGAAGGTTTATCTTGACCGCGTGGGCGTTGGCATGGGGTTTCTTGAGGACGACATACCCCGTTTGACCGAACAGAGGGCGCGGGAGAACTGGTTGGCGGATGAGCGTGTCGCTGACTATGTCGAGAAGAACCGGGTATGGACCGGACTGAAGAATGAGCCAGACAGTGGGGAGCTGTTTAATTTGCTCGCCGAGTTGGTCAATACCGCGGATGCCACCAAAGTGCGTGATGATTTGGAGCGACGGGTATGGCGGGTACTGAATGCCACGGCTGCCCATGCAGCGCTGCGCAAGGAGGTGTTTGAGCGGGCCGGTGCACCGTTCAATTGCGACGATTCGACGGCGGTGAACTTCAGTGATCTGGAAGTGCTGGTGGAGATCGATGAGGTTTCCCGCGAGAACGCCAGTGAGCCATTGGCTGCCCGATCCCGGTTGAAAGTTGCCAAGGGGCTTTTTCGCCTCGACCAGTTGCGCAAAATTGCGGCTCGCCACAGTAGCGAAAATCCGACCTACGACCCCTTGGAAGTGGAGCTGGCTTACCGTGCAGGCCTGGCACCTCAGGTCTATTTGCCGGGCCAGCCAAGCGGCATGTTGTTCCCGGACCTGGCAGGCGTCACCGACGTGAAGCTCAGTCAGGCAGAGCTGGAACTCAAGAGCGCTGAATTATCGCCACAGTTACTGGCCTGTATCGTCAAGCTGCCGTTTTGGGAACGCTACCTGAAACTCGCTTTTGCCAGCCGTTTTGACACGTTGAACGCCCCCTTCAGCCTGCGCGCCGATGAGGTCTATGAGCAGCGTGAAGAGCTGTCGAGCGCCGAGT
This sequence comes from Pseudomonas sp. DWP3-1-3b3, assembly GCF_049896305.1. Classification (NCBI taxonomy): domain Bacteria; kingdom Pseudomonadati; phylum Pseudomonadota; class Gammaproteobacteria; order Pseudomonadales; family Pseudomonadaceae; genus Pseudomonas; species Pseudomonas sp. DWP3-1-3b3. The sequence continues at coordinate 430,559 of NZ_JAFCUA010000003.1, forward strand.
TCCAGCGCCTGATGAATCAGATCAGGCTGGAAAGGGAGCAGGCCGAAGCCGTCGAGATCGAGCGGCTGACCAAGGGCGCATTGCGCAGTGAGGACCAGCATGTGTGTGAAGCGCCGGCGGGTTGATCAAGATGCGGTCGCCTTGGCCCGGATCAACCCTCGCATGGCAAACCGGTTCGGATGACACGCCGCGGCCACGCTGGCCGGCAGCGGCAGCGGTTCAGCATCAATCCAGGCAGCCACCAATTCGCCGCACAACGGCGCGGTGATCAGTCCGCGCGACCCGTGGCCACTGTTGATGTACAGGCCGGGCAACCAGGGGCAGGGCGCGTCTGGCACTTGCCGGGCGTCCTTGCTCAGCACGGCATAGGCTTGGTTGAACAGCGCGAGATCGGCCAGCGGCCCGACAATGGGCAGGTAGTCGGGGCTGGTGCAACGGAAGGCGGCGCGGCCTTCCAGCCCCTCGGGGTCGAGGTGGTCGGCGCCCAGGCGGACCAGCAAGTCTTCGGAGATGTCCCGCAGCATCTCCAGATTGCCGGCGTGTTCAGCGGCGGTGGGCGTGAGGTCGTCGCTGTTAAAGTCAAAGCTGGCGCCGAGGGTGTGTTCGCCCAAGCGCGCCGGGGCGACATAGCCTTCGGCGCAGACCACGGTCGCCAGTGCTTCGCTCGCCGGGGTTTGCGCCAACCGGGTGATTTGCCCGCGGATGCGCTTGAGCGGCAGCTCGCTGCTCGCCGGAAAATGCTTGATGTCCGCGGCACCGGCCAGCACCACCACGCGGGCGCTGGCCAACAGCCGATCGCCGTCGAGGGCTTGCCACTGGTTATCGACGTACCGCAGCTCAACCGCGTGGTGATGGGGGAGCACGCTGATCAAAGGGTGCGCTGTTTGCCATTGGCACAATGCCGGCGGATGCACCCAACCGCCCTCGGGGAAAAACAGCCCGCCCTGTTCCAGTTGGATGCCGGCACGTTGCTGGGCCTGATCTTTATCCAACACGTGCAGCAACTCAGGCGCAAAGGCTTCGGCCAGTTTTGCCTGGCGCTCGGCTTCCTTGGCGTCGAAGGCCAGTTGCAACACGCCGCAGCCATCCCAGTCGATACCGCGATGCAAGTGTTCCAGCAGGCGCCGGGTGTGGCCGAAACCGCTCAGGATCAACTGCGACAACGCGGTGCCGTGGGCCGACAGCTTTAGATAAAGCACGCCCTGAGGGTTGCCCGAGGCTTCCTGGGCCAGTGCGGCGTGTCGCTCCAGCAGGCTGACGCGCCAGCCACGGGCGGCGAGGCTGGCGGCGGTGGCGCAACCGGCCAGGCCGCCGCCGATAACCATGGCGTGGCGTTCGCCTTCGATAACCGGTGGCCGCGCAAACCAGGGTTTGGCGGCGGGCGGTGCTGGTGTTTCGGCTGGCCATCCGAGAAATTCGCCGCGCAGGATCTCCCACTTGTGGCCAATGCCTGGCGTGCGTTTCATCTTGAAACCGGCGGCGTTGATCAACCGGCGCACCCAGCCCGTGCTGGTGAAGGTGCTGATGGTCGAACCCGGTGCGGCCAGGCGTGCCAGTTCGGCGAACAGTTCGGCGGTCCACATATCCGGGTTTTTCGCGGGGGCGAAACCGTCGAGGAACCACGCGTCGACCTGCGCGTCCAGTTGTGGCAGTTGCTCCAGGGCGTCGCCGATCAACAGGGTCAGGGTCACGCGACCGTTATCCAGTACCAGGCGTTGGAAGCCTTGATGGATCGCGATGTACTGCGCCAGCAGTTGTTCGGCAAAGGGTTGCAGCTCTGGCCAGAGGGCGAGGGCGCGTTGCAGGTCGGCGTGGCTCAGCGGGTACTTTTCCACACTGACAAAATGCAGACGCGCACCCTCCACCGCGTGCTGTTCGAACAATTGCCAGGCGCACAGAAAATTCAATCCGGTGCCGAAACCGGTCTCGCCAATCACCAACTGCCCGTCCACCGGCAAGGCGGCAAAACGCTCCTGCAGTCGGTTTTGTTCGAGGAACACATAACGGGTTTCTTCCAGGCCCGACTTATCGGAGAAGTACACGTCGTCAAACACCCGCGAATGCGGGCGACCTTGGTCATCCCAGTCGAGCTGGGCGTGGGTGATGGGGTTCATGGGCGGCTCGGTAAACACAAGGCGGCCATTCTAGCTGATCAATGGGCAATGAATTGACCCACGGCAAGCGCCGATGGAATTTCCTCCCGCGTGTTGCTGCCCAATCCGCTAGTCTTGAGCCATCTTGAAACGGAGCTGCCCATGTTCGAATCCGCCGAAATCGGTCACGCCATCGACAAAGACACCTACGACGCCGAAGTGCCGGCCCTGCGTGAGGCCCTGCTGGAGGTGCAGTACGAACTGCAACAGCAGAAGCGCTTCCCTGTGATCATCCTGATCAACGGCATCGAAGGCGCCGGCAAGGGCGAGACCGTCAAGCTGCTGAATGAATGGATGGACCCGCGCCTGATCGAAGTGCGCACTTTCGACCAGCAGACCGACGAAGAACTGGCGCGGCCACCGGCCTGGCGCTACTGGCGGCAACTGCCGGCCAAGGGCCGCATGGGGATTTTCTTCGGTAATTGGTACAGCCAGATGCTGCAGGCCCGCGTGCATGGGCAGATCAAGGACGCAAGACTCGACCAGGCCATTGCCGGTGCCGAGCGCCTGGAAAAGATGCTCTGCGATGAGGGCGCGTTGATCTTCAAATTCTGGTTCCACCTCTCCAAGAAGCAGATGAAGGCGCGACTCAAGGCCCTGGCTGACGACCCGCTGCACAGCTGGCGCATCAGTCCGCTGGACTGGCAGCAGTCCGAGACCTACGACAAATTCGTGCATTTCGGCGAGCGCGTGCTGCGCCGCACCAGCCGCGACTATGCACCGTGGCATGTGATCGAAGGGGTGGACAGCAACTATCGCAGCCTTACCGTGGGCAAGCTGCTGCTCGAAGGCCTGCAAAATGCGCTGAAGCTGCCCAAGGGCAAGGCCAGCGGCATGAACCCGGCGCCGTTGATCGCCTCCGTGGACAAGAAGAGCCTGCTGGACAGCCTCGACCTGACACAACGTTTGGACAAGGACGATTACGAAGAACAACTGATCACCGAGCAGGCGCGTTTCTCCGGGCTGATGCGCGACAAACGCATGCGCAAGCACGCGCTGATCACGGTGTTCGAGGGTAACGACGCGGCGGGCAAGGGCGGGGCTATCCGTCGGGTGGCGGCGGCGCTGGATCCGCGTCAGTACCACATCGTACCGATTGCCGCGCCGAGTGAAGACGAACGTGCCCAGCCTTATCTGTGGCGCTTCTGGCAGAAGATCCCGGCGCGGGGCATGTTCACTGTGTTCGACCGCTCCTGGTACGGCCGCGTGCTGGTGGAGCGCATCGAGGGCTTCTGCACCCCGGCGGACTGGATGCGCGCCTATGGCGAGATCAACGACTTTGAAGAGCAACTGCGTGATGCGGGTGTGATCGTCGTCAAGTTCTGGTTGGCCATCGATAAGCAGACCCAACTGGAGCGTTTCCAGGCTCGCGAAGAAATCCCATTCAAACGCTTCAAGATCACCGAAGACGACTGGCGCAACCGCGACAAGTGGGACGACTACCGCGCCGCCGTGGGCGATATGGTCGACCGCACCAGCACCGAAATCGCACCCTGGACCTTGGTGGAAGCCAACGACAAGCGCTGGGCCCGGGTCAAGGTGCTGCGCACCATCAACCGGGCGCTGGAGGACGCGTTCGACAAGTCCGACAAGCACGACAAGAAAGGCAAGAAGAAGTAGGGCTATCCACAGGGTGAATGATCGTCGCGGTTGACGAAAGCTGGATCTATCCTCGATCCATCTCCCAACAATCACAAGATCGAGGTAGCCCATGCGTGAAGTAGTGATCGTCGACAGCGTGCGAACCGGCTTGGCCAAATCCTTTCGCGGCAAATTCAACCAGACCCGCCCGGATGACATGGCGGCCCATTGCGTCAACGCGCTGCTGACCCGCAATGGCATCGACCCGGCGACGGTGGAGGACTGCATCGTCGGCGCCGGCTCCAACGAAGGCGCCCAGGGCTACAACATCGGGCGCAACGTGGCAGTGTTGTCGCAACTGGGCACCGGCACGGCGGGGATGACCCTTAACCGTTTCTGCTCGTCGGGCTTGCAGGCGATTGCCATCGCGGCCAACCAGATCGCGTCGGGCTGCAGCGACATCATCGTTGCCGGTGGCGTCGAGTCCATCAGCCTGACGATGAAAAGCGTCAACACCGACAACCTGATCAACCCGCTGCTGAAAGAGCAGGTGCCGGGTATCTACTTCCCCATGGGCCAGACTGCCGAGATCGTCGCGCGTCGCTACAGCGTCAGCCGCGAAGAGCAGGACCTCTACGCCCTGCAAAGCCAGCAACGTACGGCCCAGGCCCAGGCCGACGGCTTGTTCAACGATGAAATCGTGCCGATGGCGGTCAAGTACAAGGTTGAAGACAAGAACACCGGAGAAGTGCAGGTGCTCGAAGGCGTGGTTGACCGTGACGACTGCAACCGCCCGGACACCACCCTGGCCAGCCTGCAAGGCCTGAAACCAGTGTTTGCCGAGGACGGTTCGGTGACGGCGGGTAACTCGTCGCAGCTGTCCGACGGCGCCTCGATGACCCTGGTGATGAGCCTGGAAAAAGCCCTGGAATTGGGGCTCAAGCCCAAGGCATTTTTCCGTGGGTTCACGGTAGCCGGGTGCGAGCCGGACGAGATGGGCATCGGCCCGGTGTTCTCGGTGCCCAAGCTGCTCAAGGCCAAGGGCTTGCAAGTGGCGGACATCGACCTGTGGGAACTCAACGAAGCCTTCGCGTCCCAGTGTCTGTATGCGCGTAATCGCCTGGAAATCGATAACGCCAAGTACAACGTCAACGGCGGCTCGATCTCCATCGGCCACCCATTCGGCATGACCGGTTCGCGGCAGGTGGGGCACCTGGTGCGCGAGTTGCAGCGGCGCAACCTGCGTTACGGCATCGTCACCATGTGCGTGGGCGGTGGCATGGGCGCCACCGGGTTGTTCGAAGCGGTGCGCTGATCTTCGCTACACAAAGTGCGTCGGGTGCCCCTAGAATGCGGCTCCACTTCCTCTGGCTTCTGGGGCACTCATGCACATCTCTTCCGGCCGCTGGGTCTATGGTTTTCTCCTGACCCTGCTGACCGCGCTGCTCTGGGGCATTCTGCCGATCAAACTCAAGCAGGTGCTGCAGGTGATGGACCCGATCACCGTCACCTGGTTTCGCCTGATCGTGGCCGGCAGTTGTCTGTTTATCTACTTGGCGCTGACCAAACGCTTGCCCAGCCGCAAGGTATTGGGCCCCAAGGGCGGGTGGCTGGTGGGTATGGCGGTGTGCGGCCTGGTGGGCAACTACGTGTTGTACCTGGTGGGCCTGAAGATGCTCAGCCCCGGCACCGCGCAACTGGTGGTGCAGATGGGGCCGATCTTCTTGATGATTGCCAGTGTGTTTGTGTTCAAGGAGCGGTTCAGTCGCGGGCAGGTGTTGGGGTTGTTCGTGTTGATCGCGGGTTTTGGCCTGTTCTTCAACCAGCGCCTGGAAGAGTTGCTGACGTCCCTTGGCGCCTATACCGCCGGTGTGCTGACGATCTTGTTGGCCACTTCGATCTGGGTGTTCTACGCCCTGGGCCAGAAGCAACTGCTGACGGTGTGGAATTCGCTGCAAGTGATGATGGTGATCTACCTCACCTGCGCCTTATTGCTCACGCCTTGGGCGCATCCCCTTGAGGCCTTGGACCTGAGCCCGCTGCAAGGCTGGCTGTTGCTGGCGTGCTGCATGAATACCCTGGTGGCCTATGGCGCCTTTGCCGAAGCGTTGGCCCACTGGGAAGCATCGCGGGTCAGTGCGACCCTGGCGCTGACACCCCTGGTGACTTTCGTGGCTGTGGCCCTGGCGGCGTGGCTGTGGCCTGACTATGTGCAGGCTGAAGAAATCAACGCCCTGGGCTATGCCGGGGCGTTGGTGGTGGTGTTGGGCTCGGCGACCGTGGCGCTGGCGCCGTCGTTGCTCGCCGGGCTCAAGGCCCGGCGGTTGCGTATGGCGTCCTAGGCACCGAGCATGTCTTGCGGGCGAACCCACTGGTCGAATTGCTCATCGGTGAGGTAGCCCAGGTCCAATGCGGCCTCGCGTAGGGTCAACCCTTCGGCGTAGGCCTTCTTGGCGATTTCCGCCGACTTGTCGTAGCCGATGTGCGGGTTGAGCGCGGTCACCAGCATCAGCCCGCGCTCCAGGTGCTCGGCCATTTGCACAGGGTCGGGCTCAAGTCCGGCCACGCAGTGTTCCTGGAAGTTGTTGCAGCCGTCGGCCAGCAGGCGGATGGATTCCAGCAGGTTGTGGATGATCACCGGCTTGTACACATTCAACTGCAAGTGGCCTTGGCTGGCGGCGATGCCGATGGTCACGTCGTTGCCCAACACTTGGCAGGCCAGCATTGACAGTGCTTCGCACTGCGTCGGGTTGACCTTGCCCGGCATGATCGAACTGCCGGGCTCGTTGGCCGGCAGCCGCACTTCGGCCAACCCGGTGCGCGGGCCGGAGCCGAGCAGGCGCAGGTCGTTGGCGATTTTCATCAGCGCCACGGCCAGGGTTTTCAGCGCGCCGTGCAGGGTCACTAATGGTTCGTGGCCGGAAAGGGCGGCGAATTTGTTCGGCGCGGTGACGAACGGCAAGCCCGACAACGCCGCCAGCTCGGAGGCAATCGCCTCGCCAAAACCGTGGGGCGCATTCAGCCCGGTGCCGACCGCGGTGCCGCCCTGGGCCAGCTCGCACACGGCGGGCAGGGCGGCGCGAACGGCGCGTTCAGCGTAATCAAGTTGGGCGATGAACGCCGAGAGTTCCTGGCCGAAGGTGATCGGCGTGGCATCCATCATGTGGGTGCGGCCGGTCTTCACCAGCTTCATATGTTTGGCAGCTTGTTCAGCCAGGCCGCCGGAAAGCGTGGCAATCGCCGGCAGCAAGCGCTGATGCACAGCCTGGACCGCCGCGATGCTCATGGCGGTGGGGAAGCAGTCATTGGAACTCTGGGACCGGTTGACGTGATCGTTGGGGTGCACCGGGCTCTTGCCGCCACGTTTGTTGCCCGCCAGTTCGTTGGCGCGGCCGGCGATCACTTCGTTGGCGTTCATGTTGCTCTGGGTGCCGCTGCCGGTCTGCCAGACTACCAGGGGGAATTGGTCGTCATGTTGCCCGTCGAGCACTTCGTCGGCGGCTTGTTCGATCAGGCGGGCGATGTCGGCGGGCAAGTCGCCATTACGGTCGTTGACCCGTGCAGCGGCCTTCTTGATCAGGGCCAGGGCGTGCAACACCGCCAGCGGCATGCGCTGTTCGCCAATGGCGAAGTTCACCAGCGAACGTTGGGTCTGGGCGCCCCAGTAAGCGTCATCCGGGACGTGGACTTCTCCCAGGCTGTCGGTTTCGATACGGCTCATCGGGCACACTCCTTCAGGTCTGTTTGCGCAGTTTAGGCCTTGATCGACCGGTGGGGTTCCCTAAAAGACTTTTCATCGGGTTCATCCCTCGAGAATCCTTGTCCTACATGGCTTGGGGTTGAGCCATAAGGTTTTTTAGGCGCAGAATGGGCGCCCTTGGGGTCCGACCTCGCCTGCTAGAAAAGGAAACTCGATGACTCGTCTTCGTGCCATCTGTACCGCGGTTGCTCTGGTTTGCGCCAGCGGCCAAGTCTTTGCCGATACCGCCAGCCACAACGCCAGTGCCGAAGCCTTCCTTACCCTGGCCCATGCCGACAAGCTGGGTACCCCGGTGTACATGCAAGTGCAGCAAATGTTCGCCCAGCGCTTCGAACAGACCAAGGCGCCTGCCGCCAAGCAGTCCGTACTGGACAGCTACCAGGCCAAGGCCAACGCCGCCCTGGACCAGGCTATCGGCTGGCCGAAGCTGAAACCGGACATGGTCAAGCTCTACACCAGCAACTTCAGCGAATCCGAACTCAAGGACCTGGTTGCCTTCTACCAGTCGCCATTGGGCAAGAAAGTCCTGGAAAAAATGCCGCAGCTGACCCAGCAATCGGCCCAGATGACCCAAGCCAAGCTGGAAAGCGCCGTGCCAGTGGTCAACAAGCTGCTCGAAGACATGACCAACGAGCTGACGCCTAAAGCCGCCGCTCCGGCCAAGAAGAAGTAAGCAGGAATGACCATGCAACAGCGTATCGAAACGGCGCTTGCCGCCCTGGGCACCGACCACTTGAGCGTGCTGGACGAAAGCCATATGCACAGCCGTGGGTTGCAGACCCACTTCAAGGCCGTGCTGGTCAGCCCGCAGTTCGAGGGGCTCAACCGCGTCAAGCGCCACCAGAAGGTCTACGCCACCCTGGGTGACCTGATGAGCGAATTTCATGCGCTGGCGCTGCATACCTACACGCCTGAGGAATGGGCGAAAATCGACGCAGCCCCGGCCTCGCCGACCTGCGCCGGCGGGCATGACTGACGCACGGGTGTCTCTGACACCGGGCATTTGTTAGAATCCGCAACGCGCCGCTTAGCCGGCGCGTTTTTTTTGCATCCGGTTCACCCTTTACGAGGGTAGCCACCTGGAGAGAACACCCATGACTCAACCGATTGTCGTGGCGGCACTGTATAAGTTCGTCACCCTCGAAGACTACGTCGCCCTGCGCGAGCCACTGCTGCAGGCGATGGTCGACAACGGCATCAAAGGCACTTTGCTGATCGCCGAAGAAGGCATCAACGGCACCGTTTCCGGCAGCCGCGAAGGGATTGACGGCCTGATGGCCTGGTTGAAGAACGACCCGCGCATGGTCGACATCGACCACAAAGAATCCTACTGCGACGACCAGCCGTTCTACCGCACCAAGGTCAAGCTCAAGAAAGAGATCGTGACCCTGGGCGTCGAAGGCGTCGACCCGAACAAGAAAGTCGGCACCTATGTCGACCCGCAGGACTGGAACGCGCTGATCAGCGACCCGGAAGTGCTGTTGATCGACACCCGTAACGACTACGAAGTGTCCATCGGCACCTTTGAAGGCGCAATCGACCCTAAAACCACCAGTTTTCGCGAATTTCCCGACTACATCAAAGCCAACTTCGACCCGGCCAAGCACAAGAAGGTCGCGATGTTCTGCACCGGCGGTATTCGCTGCGAGAAGGCGTCGAGCTACATGCTCAGCGAAGGCTTCGATGAGGTCTACCACCTCAAGGGCGGCATCCTGAAGTACCTCGAAGAGGTGCCGCAGGCAGAAACCAAATGGCAGGGCGACTGCTTTGTTTTCGATAATCGCGTGACCGTGCGCCACGACCTGAGCGAAGGCGACTACGATCAATGTCATGCTTGCCGCACACCGGTGAGCGTCGAAGACCGCGCCTCCGAGCACTACGTAGCTGGCATCAGCTGCCCACATTGCTGGGATAAGCTGCCCGAGAAGACCCGTCGCAGCGCGATCGACCGCCAGAAGCAGATCGAGCTGGCCAAGGCCCGCAACATGCCGCATCCGATTGGTTTCAACTACAAGCAAACTCCTTCCGAGGCCTGACCCATGTCCGCGCGCCTGCTTTATGTAATGGACCCGATGTGTTCCTGGTGCTGGGGGTTTGCCCCGGTAGCCGAGGCGTTGGTGGAGCAGGCCCAGGCGGCCGGCGTGGAACTGCACCTGGTGGTGGGCGGCTTGCGCACCGGCAGCGGCGCGGCGCTGGAGCCGACCACTCGGCGCTATATCCTGGAACACTGGCAGGCAGTCACCGACGCCACCGGCCAGCCGTTCAAGCGCGAAGGCGCGTTGCCCGACGGTTTTGTGTATGACACGGAGCCGGCGTGCCGGGCCATTGTCACCGCCCGCAGCCTGGCGCCGGACTGCGCCTGGAAGCTGCTGGGGCTGATCCAGCGTGCGTTCTATGTGGAAGGCCGCGACGTGACCCTCGCCAGCGTGCTGGTGGAACTGGCGGAACAGGCGGGTATCCCGCGTATCGAGTTTGCCGGCGAGTTTGACCGCGCTGAGCAGCATGCGGCTACGGCGGCCGATTTCACCTGGGTGCAGGACTTGGGCATCGCTGGTTTCCCGACGCTGCTGGCCGAGCGCAATGGTCAATTGGCCTTGCTGACCAACGGTTACCAGCCCCTGTCCGAGCTATCGCCTCTGCTGGGCCGATGGCTGGAGCGAGCCACCTGTGCATGAACCCGCCCAGCGCACCGATCGCCTGACCTGGGCGGAAATTCGCCGCCTGGCCCTGCGTCACAAGAAATCCCTGTGGATCGCCAATGGCGTCGCCGTGCTGGCGACCCTGTGCAGTGTGCCTATCCCGTTGCTGTTGCCGCTGCTGGTGGACGAAGTCCTGCTCGGCCATGGCGACGCTGCGCTCAAGGTCATGAATCACGCATTGCCGCTGGGCTGGCAGAAGGCGGCTGGCTATATCGGCCTGATGCTGCTGGTGACCCTGTTCCTGCGCTGCGGTGCGTTGGTGTTCAACGTAGTGCAGGCGCGCTTGTTTGCGCGATTGGCCAAGGACATTGTGTACCGCATCCGCGTGCGCCTGATCGAGCGACTCAAGCGCATTTCCCTGGGCGAGTATGAAAGCCTGGGCAGCGGCACGGTCACGACTCATCTGGTCACCGACCTCGACACGCTGGACAAATTCGTCGGCGAAACCCTCAGCCGCTTCCTGGTGGCCATGCTCACGCTGGTGGGCACCTCGGCGATCCTGGTGTGGATGCATTGGCAACTGGCGCTGCTGATCCTGTTGTTCAACCCGCTGGTGATTTACGCCACGGTGCAGTTGGGCAAGCGCGTCAAACACCTGAAGAAGCTGGAAAACGACAGCACCTCACGGTTCACCCAGGCCCTGACTGAAACCCTGGACGCAATCCAGGAAGTCCGCGCCGGCAACCGCCAGGGTTTCTTCCTCGGGCGTCTGGGCCAGCGTGCCCAGGAAGTGCGCGACTACGCGATCCACTCCCAGTGGAAAACCGACGCCTCCAGCCGCGCCAGTGGTTTGCTGTTCCAGTTCGGTATCGACATCTTCCGCGCTGCGGCGATGCTCACCGTGTTGTTCTCCGACCTGTCCATCGGCCAGATGCTCGCGGTGTTCAGCTACTTGTGGTTCATGATCGGCCCGGTGGAGCAATTGCTGAACCTGCAATACGCCTACTACGCGGCGGGCGGCGCGCTGACGCGGATCAACGAGCTGCTGGCGCGTGCCGATGAGCCGCAATACGCCGGTGGCGAAGATCCCTTCGTGGGGCGTGAGACCGTCGGCATCGAAGTGCGCGGCCTCAATTTCGGTTATGGCGAAGACTTGGTCCTCGACCAGTTGAACCTGGCCATCGCGCCCGGCGAAAAGGTGGCCATCGTCGGCGCGAGCGGCGGCGGCAAAAGTACCCTGGTGCAACTGTTGCTCGGACTTTATACGCCACAGGCTGGAACTATCCGCTTTGGTGGCGCCACTCAGCAGGAAATCGGCCTGGAGACCATTCGCGAAAACGTCGCCGTGGTGCTGCAACACCCGGCACTGTTCAACGACACGGTGCGCGCCAACCTGACCATGGGCCGTGAACGCAGTGACCAGGCCTGCTGGCAGGCACTGGAAATCGCCCAACTGGAGGCTACCGTCAAGGCATTGCCCATGGGCCTGGACAGTGTGGTGGGGCGTTCCGGGGTGCGGTTTTCTGGTGGGCAGCGTCAGCGCCTGGCGATTGCACGGATGGTATTGGCCGAACCGAAAGTGGTGATCCTCGACGAGGCGACTTCCGCCCTCGATGCTGCCACCGAATACAACCTGCACCAGGCGCTGGCGCGGTTCCTCAGCGGCCGTACTACACTGATTATCGCCCACCGTCTGTCGGCGGTTAAGCAGGCTGATCGAGTATTGGTGTTTGACGGCGGTCACATTGCCGAGGACGGCGACCATCAGCAACTGATCGCTGACGGTGGTTTGTACGCCAAACTCTACGGGCACTTGCAACAAGTTCGTTGATTTAGCCTAGGCTGAGCTATCGGAAGCGGTGTTTCGCGTGCGTAACCAGCGGTGCATGTGCAAGGGGCTTCATGAAGCAAAAGCGGACTCTCGGAACGCCACGGCTGTTGGGCATTGTCTGGCCCTTTATCGCCGTCGTCCTGTTCCAGGCATTGTTAGGCTGCGTCAGTCTCTACGTGCTCTCGGCAGTGCGGGGCTATGTGGCAGGCGAAAGCCTGTGGTCCAAGGGCCAGAAAGATGCCATCTATTACCTGACGCTTTACGCCGACAACCGCGACGAAGCCACCTACCTCAAATATCAGCAGGCTATCGCCGTGCCCCAGGGCGGGCACGAACTGCGCGTTGCGCTGGACCAATCCACGCCAGACCTCAGCGCTGCCCGCCTGGGCATCCTCAAGGGGGGCAACCACCCGGATGACGTCTCCAGTTTGATCTGGCTGTACCTCAATTTCCGCCATTTCAGCTACCTGGAAAAAGCCATCGAGCTGTGGACCGTAGGCGATAGCTACCTGGTGCAATTGGATGACCTGGCGCGGGAGATGCACAGCTCAATCACCCGCGACCAGGTGAGCGCCAACGATGTGCGTCAGTGGAAAGCCCATATCATCGCCATCAACGAAGGGGTGACCCCGGCGGCCAAGGCTTTCAGTGATGCCTTGGGCGAAGGCTCGCGGATGATCCTGAGGTTGCTGCTGATTACCAACCTGGCCACGGCCCTCGGCCTCATCGTACTGGCACTGCTACGCACCCATAAGCTGTTGACCCAGCGCCACGCGTTTGCCGATGCCCTGCAAGAAGAAAAGGAGCGTGCGCAGATCACCCTGGAATCGATTGGCGATGGGGTGATCACCACTGACGTCGACGGCGCCATCACTTACATGAACCCTGCGGCCGAGGCGCTGACCCACTGGAATTCGGCCCAGGCTCAGGGGTTGCCCCTGGCGGCGCTGTTCAACCTGCTGGATGACAATGCCCAACCGGATGGCTTCACCCTGATCGAACACATCGTCAAGGGCCAACTCAGCGGTGGCAGCGAACACTCCAAGACCATCCAGCGCCTGGATGGCAGCACGGTCTCGGTGACCCTGGTGGGCGCGCCGATCCGCAGCGCCGGCAAGGTCACGGGGGCGGTGCTGGTATTGCATGACATGACCCAGGAGCGTCAATACATCGCCAACCTGTCCTGGCAGGCCACCCATGACGCTCTGACCGGCCTGGCCAACCGCCGCGAATTCGAGTTCCGTCTGGAACAGGTGCTGCATCCGAGTGCGCAACACTTGGGCGAGCGGCATGCGTTGATGTTTCTTGACCTGGACCAATTCAAACTGGTCAATGACACCTGTGGCCACGCGGCCGGCGACGAATTGCTGCGGCATATCTGCGCGCTGCTGCAGTCGGACCTGCGCGAGGGCGATACCCTGGCGCGGCTGGGTGGGGACGAGTTCGGCATCCTGTTGGAGAACTGCCCGGCAGCGGTGGCGGAAAAGATCGCCGAGAGCCTGCGCCATACCGTGCAAAGCCTGCATTTTGTATGGAAGGGCCGGCCGTTCATGACCACCGTCAGCATTGGCCTGGTGCATCTGGGGCAAACCCCGACGACGCTGGAAACCTCACTGCGCGCCGCCGACATGGCCTGCTACATGGCCAAGGAAAAAGGCCGCAACCGCGTGCAGGTTTACCACGCCGATGACTCGGAATTGTCCCTGCGATTTGGCGAAATGGCTTGGGTGCAGCGCCTTCACATGGCCTTGGAAGAGAATCGCTTCTGCCTGTACGCCCAGGAAATCTCGCCCCTCGGGCATACCGACGGGGGCGATGGGCATATCGAGATCCTGTTGCGCCTGCATGACGAAGCCGGTCGTATCATCTTGCCCGACAGCTTTATCCCGGCCGCCGAGCGTTATGGCTTGATGACGTCCCTGGACCGTTGGGTGGTCGAGAATGTGTTCAAGATCATCAATCGATGCATACAGGAGCGGCCGGGGCGCCCCATGGCCATGTGTGCGATCAATTTGTCAGGCATCACTATTGGTGACGATGACTTCCTCGGGTTTTTACGTGAGAAGTTTCATACATACGGTATTCCGCCGGGCATGATCTGTTTTGAAATAACCGAAACCAGTGCTATCGCAAACTTAGGCAGTGCGATCCGCTTTATTAATGAACTCAAAGCCTTAGGCTGTCATTTCTCGTTGGATGACTTTTGTGCCGGAATGTCCTCATTCGCCTATCTTAAACATTTACCTGTAGACTTCCTGAAGATCGATGGAAGTTTCGTAAAGGATATGCTGGACGACCCGATTAACCGCGCGATGGTCGAAGTGATCAACCACATCGGCCATGTCATGGGTAAGCGCACAATTGCTGAATTTGTCGAGACACCGCAAATCGAACAGGCATTACTCGAAATTGGTGTGGATTACGCTCAGGGCTACCTGATTGAACGACCGCAATTGTTTACCTTTGATAGCTTGCAGTGTCGACCTGTGCGGCCGCAGCCTCTGTTATTCAAGGCGCCCGGCACATTCCGCTGAAACATTTGCTGGTCTGTACAATCACACTTAAAAAGGAGCCTTAACAGTGATCGACACATTCATCAGAACCGGCCCGCTTATGGAAGCCTCCAGTTACCCCGCCTGGGCTCAGAAACTGATCCTGGACTGTAGCGAGAGCAAGCGCCGCGTTGTCGAACATGAACTGTACCAGCGTATGCGCGACAACACCCTCAGCGCCAAGACCATGCGCCACTACCTGATCGGTGGATGGCCCGTGGTGGAACAGTTTGCCTTGTACATGGCACAGAACCTCACCAAGACCAAATTTGCCCGCCATCCTGGGGAGGACATGGCGCGCCGCTGGCTGATGCGCAATATTCGTGTGGAACTCAACCACGCCGACTATTGGGTGCATTGGGCCCGTGCCCACGGCGTGAGCCTCGAGGAATTGCAGGCCCAGAACGTACCGCCGGAACTGCATGCACTGAGCCATTGGTGCTGGCACACCAGCTCTGCCGACTCGCTGATCGTGGCCATTGCCGCGACCAACTATGCGATCGAAGGGGCTACCGGTGAATGGTCTGCCGTGGTGTGTTCTACCGGTGTCTATGCGGCGGCCTTCCCAGAGGAAGAGCGCAAGCGTGCGATGAAGTGGCTGAAGATGCATGCGCAGTACGATGATGCCCACCCATGGGAAGCCCTGGAAATCATCTGCACCCTGGCCGGCATGAACCCGACCAAGGAACTGCAGACCGAGTTGCGCCAGGCCGTGTGCAAGAGCTACGACTACATGTACCTGTTCCTGGAAAGCTGCATGCGCCTGGAGAAAGAGAAAGCCCCAGCCGTGGTGCGTGAGCGCCAGGCGCGGGTCGCCAGCGAAGCGTGATGTAACGGGAGTGGCGGGGCTTTACCCCGCCATTGCCAGGCGGTTGCGACCCTCACGCTTGGCCACGTACAAAGCGCTGTCGGCCCGGCGTAGCAGGCTTTCGGCGGACTCGGCGGCCAGCAAGGTCGAGCAACCCAGGCTCACTGTCAATTCGATCCGCGTGTCATCCGCCCAATAGTCCTGGGCCTGTGCCGCTTGGCGCAGTCGTTCACCGACCATCGCCGCCGCATCGCGACCCGTGTTGGACAGCAGGATCAGAAACTCTTCCCCGCCAAACCGGAACACCATATCCACGTTACGCAACTGGCTCTTGATCGCCCCGGCGACGGCGCGCAGCACCTTATCGCCCGCGGCGTGGCCGTAAGTGTCGTTGATGGTCTTGAAGTGATCGATGTCCAGCATCAGCAAGGACAGCGGGTTGAGGTGCCGGCGCGCCATGTCGATTTCCCGTTGCAGGGTCTGGTCCATGGCAATGCGGTTACCGGTCTCGGTCAGAGGGTCGCGCAAGGCGCTGCGGGTGGCGGCGCGGTAGAGCAGGGCGTTGCGCATCGGGTAGAGCAGGGTGGCCAGCAGGGATTCGAGTTGGCCGAGTTCTTCTTCTGCCAGGCGTTGGTTGCGACGAAAGATCAGCTCGCCCAGGTGCTCGCCTTCATGGCTCAGGCTGTAGCTCACTGAGTGGTGGCCGCGATGGCCAAATTCCAGGCGCAAGTCGCTGGCTTGATGACGGTATTGCAAGGCATCCAGGGGCACCAGGCGTTGGATCTCACGGAAGAACACACCGAGGATGCGCTCCGGCTCCAGGCTGGTCTGCAATTGCAGTCCCAGTTGTTGGCGAAGTTGAGCAAGGGTAGTCGGGCGGCGTGGGAGGAGGGATGGCTGACCAAACCCCAGGCGTTGCAATTTGGCACTGTCAAAGTCAATTGCGTTGGTCTGGGTAGGTGTTTTCATAAGCGATCGGCCTCTAAGCACTTGGCTGTCTTACAGGCTCGATGAGAGTGGCGAGTGCCAAGCGTCTTACTGTTCCTTCAGTTCCGTAAAACATGAGTAACAGTTTAGACCGCTTTACACAGGGTTATAACCCCTGGGCACTGCCGCACGTCTTGTCATCGCTTAACCTGCTTGAATGAGGTTAGAGCGAGATTCATGCCAGATAGGTTCAACTCAATAAAAACCCTTATAAATCAAGCGACTGTTTTTATCGCTAAAAACAGTCGCTGAACGATGACGCCAGTTATTTGGCAACTAAGCGGTGGCCTTACTGTTTCTGCGGATCGAACTGTTTATCGCGAATAAACAACGCAGGTATGACACCGCAGATAAAGTACGCACCGCCCATCACCAAAAAGCCCATGCCGATGGAGCCATGGGACGCCAGGAAACCGATCGCCGCCGGCGCCACCGCTGCGCCGATACGACCGATGTTGTACGCACCGCCCACCGCCGAACCGCGAAACTTCGCTTCGAAGCTTTCGGTCATGTAGGTGGCATTCACGCCGTAGGGAATCCCATACAGGAAGCCGAACACCACCAGCATCCACAGGATATTCTCGGGGCTCTGGAACAGCACGATCACCGGCAGGAAGATCGCCGTGCCCAGGGCGCCGAAAGCGAACACCGCGCGACGTCCAAGGCGGTCCGCCGCCAGGCCCGCGAGGATCTTGCCGAAGATCATCGCCGCGTAAGTGCCGACCATGTAGCTGGTCATCGACTTGAAATTCATCCCCAATTCGCTTTCCAGGTACGACGGCATCCAGTTGTTCACGCCGTAGTAGCCGAACTGCAGGAAGCCTGCGGTCAGGGCCCAGAGCAGGAACATGCGGCTGGCCTTGGGGTCGCTGAAGATCAGCTTGAACATGCCGTCGGGCTTTTTCTTCAGGGCGTGCTGGCTGCCGTTGGCTTTGTCTTTCGCCCGCTCGGCGCGTGCGGTCAACCAGGCCTGAGGCTCAGGCACCAAGCGCTGCATCAGCACGGCGAGGATCACCGGGATGATGGCCACGTAGAACAACCAGCGCCAGCCGTGCTCCGGAAGAATCCATCCCGCCAGCAAGGTGGCGACGATGTAGCCCACCGACCAACCGGCTTGCAGGGTGCCGAGCACAGTGGTGCGGTAGCGGGTCGGCACGTATTCGGCCATCAAGGTGTTGCACGCCACATACAGCGCGCCCAGGCCGAGGGAGGCGAAAAACCGGGTGGCTGCAAACTGCCAATAGCTGTGGGTCATGCCCAGGATGGCCGTGCCCACGGAGAACAGCACGATGCTCCACACCACGGTTTTCACCCGGCCGAAACGGTCACAGGCCCAGCCGCCGTAGATACCACCGCTGGCCATGCCGGCCAAGGTGAAGCTGCCCAGGCTGCCGGCTTCGACGCTGGTCAGGCCGAACTCGGCCTTGAGGCTGCTGAGGCTGTAGGACAGCAACATCAGGTCCGCGCCATCGATCAACAGGCCGAGGAAGCAGAAGATGAAAACGACGATCCACAGTTTGCTTTTTGCAGGCGACAACGCGCCCGCCGATGCGGCGACTTCCATAGCGATACCTTGCTTGTAGTTGTTAGGGCATTGGGTATGGTGGTGCGGTGAGGCCTAGCGTTGCGCCGCGCGAATCATGTTGCGGGCAATCACCAGCTGCTGGATCTGCGTGGTGCCTTCATACAGGCGGAACAGGCGCACATCCCGGTAGAAACGTTCGATGGCGTACTCGCTGATATAGCCAGCGCCGCCGTGGATCTGCACGCAACGGTCAGCGACGCGGCCGCACATTTCGGTGGCGAACATCTTCGAACACGACGCCTCGGTGCCGATGTCCTGACCTTCGTCGCGCTTGCGGGCGGCGTCGAGCACCATGCAGCGCGCGGCGTAGATCTCGGCCTTGCTGTCGGCGAGCATGGCCTGGATCAACTGGAACTCGGCAATCGGCTGGCCAAATTGCTTGCGGTCGATTGCGTAGTTCAGCGCGTCGTTCAACATGCGTTCAGCGGCGCCCACGCTGACGGCGGCGATGTGCAGGCGGCCTTTGTCGAGGACCTTCATGGCTGTCTTGAAACCCACGCCTTCCACACCGCCGATCAATTGGCTGGCGGGCACACGCACGTTGTCGAAGATCACGTCGCTGGTGTGGGCGCCTTGCTGGCCCATCTTGTGGTCGCGCTTGCCCAGGGACAGGCCGGGCGTGTCACGTTCAATGATGAACGCGCTGATTCCGGCCGAGCCACGGATCGCCGGGTCGGTGCGTGCCATTACGGTGAAAATCCCGGCGTGGGGCGCGTTGGTGATAAAGCGCTTGGTGCCGTTGATCACGTAGTGGTCGCCATCGCGCACGGCGGTGGTTTTCAGCGAGGCGGCGTCGGAGCCCGAATCCGGCTCGGTGAGGCAGAACGAGCTGAGCAGCGCGCCGCTGGCCAACAGCGGCAGGTAGTGTTCTTTCTGGGCGTCTGTGCCATCCAGCAGGATACCGATGGAGCCGATGCCATTGTTGGTGCCGAAGTAGGAACGGAAGGCCGGGGAGGTGCGCCCCAGTTCAAAGGCGATGGTCACCTCTTCTTCCATGGTCAGGCCCAGGCCGCCGTAGGCTTCGGGAATGGTCAGGCCGAACAGGCCCATGTCCTGGAACTGGCTGACGATGTCCGCCGGGATTTCATCGGTCTCGGCGACTTCGTTTTCCCGTGGGATCAGCGCTTCGTCGACGAACTGCGCAATGGCGTCCACCAGGATATGAAGCGTTTGTGCGTCTCGGATCATGTGCATTCCTCAGCGGCCCGTTCGGCGGGCCTGTTATCGTCAATCTGCCGAGGCCATGCACCGGTCCAGCTAGCGGGTGGCGGCCTCGATATTGTTCACCATGTGCTTGAGGCGTGGGCCGATGTCGTCTTCGAGTTTCTCCCGGGAGAGGTGGAAACTCGGTCCGCCACAGTTGAACGCCAGCAAGCCGTGTTGTGCGTGTCGCAGGGGCACGGCGATGGCGTTGACATCGCGGTGCCACTCACCGATCGACATGCAATAGCCGAAATCGGTGTAGTCCCGGAAGGCGCGCTCCAGCCCCTTGCGGATGTTCGGCCAGTCCTCCAGGTGACGCTGGCGGATATGGTCGAGAATGAACTCCCGCTCGTTTTCCGGCATCGCTGCCAGGCAGGCGCGGCCTGCTGAACTCAAGTGCAACGGCAACCGTGTGCCGACCTGGCGGCGCATGGTCATGTTCGCTTCGCCCTGGACCACGTCCAGGTACACCGCGTCGAGGCGATCCCGAGTGGCCATCGCGACGGCCGCCTGGGCGTACTTGGCCATGGTCTCCATCAACGGGTGCGCCACGGCGCGGATCGACAGGTTCGACAACATCGCGTAACCGAAGGCCATCACGCCCACATCCAACTGGTACCGGCCCGACTGCGGCAGGTGCTTGAGGTAACCCAGGCGGGTCAGGGTGTGGGTCATGCGGGTGATCGTCGGTTTCGGCAACCCGGTCTTGCGCGCCAGTTCCTGGTTGCCCAATACGCTCTCGCTCGGCGTAAAACAGCGCAGCAGTTCCAGGCCTCGGGCCAGCGCGGTGACGAACTGGCGGTCCTTGTCTTCCTCCTCATCGTTGTTCATCGGGTCGATCAACACGTGCTCGAAAGCGGAAACTTCGGTGCTGTCCGGCTCGGGGTTTCGACGGCGCATGGTAATCCTCATTTTTTTATAAAATCAACAAAACAAAATAGTATTCCGCACAGCGAAACTAATCAACTTTTCGATCAGTGATTTTCTCCAAGGATAAATCCCTTTGAAACAGCGAGTTAGTCGCTGTTTTGAGCGTTGCTCGGGTTTTTTCGTTTACACCTGCGGGGTCGGTACTTATGCTAATCGACAAATACGGAATGTTATTTCGCACAGCGAAACATATGGCAATCCAACTAACAAGAACCGTGCAGCAGGAGTGAATGTGACCAGCGCTAACCCACCCGTGGTGACCCTCGACGTCCATGACAATGGCGTGGCCGTGGTGCGTATCCACCGCCCTGAAGTGAAAAACGCCCTCAACGCCCAGGTGCGTGAAGCCCTCGCCGAGCACTTCCGCGCGCTGTCCCGACGCCAGGATGTACGCGCCATCGTGCTGACCGGT
This sequence comes from Pseudomonas sp. DWP3-1-3b3, assembly GCF_049896305.1. Lineage (NCBI taxonomy): Bacteria > Pseudomonadati > Pseudomonadota > Gammaproteobacteria > Pseudomonadales > Pseudomonadaceae > Pseudomonas > Pseudomonas sp. DWP3-1-3b3. The sequence continues at coordinate 451,000 of NZ_JAFCUA010000003.1, forward strand.
GGCGAGCAATTCTTCGTGGCCGGCGCGGACATCAAGGAGTTCGCCAGTGCGGGCGCGATCGATATGTACCGTCGCCACACGGAATACCTGTGGGAAGCCATCAGCCGTTGCCCCAAGCCGGTGATTGCCGCCGTCAACGGTTTTGCCCTGGGCGGTGGCTGCGAGCTGGCGATGCATTGCGACCTGATCGTGGCGGGCGAGTCGGCACGCTTTGCCCAGCCGGAAGTGAAGCTCGGCTTGATGCCTGGCGCGGGGGGCACTCAACGTCTGATCCGCGCGGTGGGTAAATTCCAGGCGATGCGCATTGCGCTCACTGGCTGCATGGTCAGCGCGAAAGAAGCCCTGGCCATCGGCATGCTCAGCGAAATGGTCAGCGACGACCAGACACTGCCCCGCGCCCTGGAGCTGGCCGCGCAGATTGCCGCATTGCCGCCGTTGGCGGTGGAGCAGATCAAGGAGGTGATGCTGGCCGGCGCCGACCTGCCGCTGGAAAGCGCCTTGGTGCTGGAACGCAAGGCATTCCAATTGCTGTTCGATTCCAAGGACCAGAAGGAGGGCGCCGCGGCGTTCTTCGAGAAACGCACGCCGCATTATCGGGGGGAATAAGCATGACCGACACCTTGAATACGATGGGGCTGGTGGGCACGGGCGTCATGGGCGCCGGTATCGCACAAATCGCGGCCCAGGCCGGTGTGGTGGTGCGTCTGTTCGATGCCCGTGAAGGCGCTGCGCAATCGGCTCGGGATAATCTCAGCGGCACCTTTGCCAAATTGGTGAGCAAGGGCAAGATCAGCCAGACCGCGATGGCGGCGGCGCTGGCCAACCTGCGGGTTGCCGAGGCGATTGATGACCTGGGCGATTGCGACCTGGTCGTCGAAGCCATCGTGGAAAACCTCGACGCCAAGCGCGGCCTGCTGCAACAGCTGGAAGGCATCGTCAACCCGACCTGTATCCTCGCCACCAACACCTCCTCGCTGTCTGTCACGGCCATCGCCACCGGCTGCCGGCACCCTGAGCGCGTGGCCGGGCTGCACTTCTTCAACCCGGTGCCGCTGATGCGCGTGGTGGAGGTGATCGATGGTTTGGCCACCGCGCCAAAGGTGGGCGACGCGTTGCTGGCCCTGGTTGCACGCATCGGTCATCGCGGTGTGCGTGCCAAGGACACGCCGGGTTTCATCGTCAACCACGCCGGCCGTGCCTATGGCACCGAAGCCTTGAAGATGCTGGATGAAGGCATTGCCGAGCGCGGTGATATCGACCGCATCCTGCGCGACGGCGCAGGGTTCCGGATGGGGCCGTTGGAGTTGCTGGACCTCACCGGCCTGGATGTGTCGCACCCGGTGATGGAGTCGATCTACAACCAGTTCTATCAGGAACCGCGCTACAAACCCTCGCCCCTGACCCGGCAGATGCTGGTGGGCGGCCGCCTTGGCCGCAAGACCGGCCACGGGTTCTATCAGTATGAAAACGGCCAGCTCATCAACGGCCCGCAACCCCAGCCAGTGCCCACGGTGCAACAACAACCGTCGGTATGGATCGCCACGGAAAACAGTGAAGACTACGAACGCTTGAGCGCCCTGGTGATCAACCTGGGCGCCCACCTGGAACACGCCGCGCAACCTTCGCCTGAGGCGTTGTGCCTGCTGGCCCCGTATGGCCGCGACGCCACCAGCGCCTGCGTGCGCTTCGATACCGACCCTTCGCGCACCCTGTGCATCGACCTGCTGACGGACCTGTCGCGCCATCGCACGCTGATGCAAAACCCGCTGACATCGCCCACCATGCGCGATGCGGCTCACGCCTTGCTGGCGTCGGACGGTGTGGGCGTCACGGTGATCGGCGACAGCGTCGGCTTCGTCGCCCAGCGCACCCTGGCGATGGTGGTCAACCTGGCCTGTGACATTGCCCAGCAACGCATCGCCAGCGTCGAGGATATCGACCAGGCCGTGCAGTTGGGGCTCGGTTACCCCAAGGGGCCGCTGGCCTGGGGCGATGCCCTTGGGCCTCGGCGCATTCTCACGATTTTGCAGCGCATGAGCGAACTCACCCACGACCCGCGTTACCGTCCCAGCCCCTGGCTGCGGCGGCGTGCGATGCTGGGGGTTTCCCTGCGCCATGAAGAGCCGACAGCCGGCTGATTTCCCAACCTCACAGGATAAGAACAATGGGTGCATTGACAGGTTTGCGGGTACTGGATTTAAGCCGTGTGTTGGCCGGCCCCTGGTGTGGGCAAGTGTTGGCCGACCTTGGCGCGGAAGTGGTCAAGATCGAACGCCCGAAAAGCGGCGACGACACCCGTGCCTGGGGGCCGCCCTGGATGAAGACCGACACCGGCGAATCGTCCGGTGAGGCTTCTTATTATCAGTCGACCAATCGCGGCAAGTTATCCGTGGCCATCGACATGGCCACGCCCGAAGGTCAGGAGTTGGTACGCGCATTGGCGGCCAGCTCGGATGTCCTGATCGAGAACTATAAAGCCGGCTCCCTGGCCCGTTATGGCTTGGATTACGCGACCCTGGCCGAGATCAATCCGCGCCTGGTGTATTGCTCCATCACCGGTTTCGGCCAGACCGGGCCGCGTGCCGAAGAGCCGGGTTACGACTTTATCATCCAGGGCATCGGCGGCTTGATGAGCATCACCGGCGAGCGTGATGATTTGCCGGGCGGCGGCCCGCAAAAAGTTGGCGTGGCGTTTTCCGACCTGATGACCGGCCTGTATTCCACCGTGGCAATCCAGGCCGCATTGCTCAGCCGTGAGCGCACCGGCGTTGGCCAATACATCGACATGGCGTTGTTGGACGTGCAGGTCGCCACGTTGGCCAACCAGAGCATGAACTACCTGGCATCAGGCAAGGTGCCGCAGCGTTACGGCAATGCCCACGCCAACATCGTGCCTTACCAGGTGTTCCGTGCCGCTGACCGTGACTTCATCATCGCCTGCGGCAATGACAGCCAGTTCATCGCCCTGTGCCAGAGTATCGGCCTGCCGCACTTGCCGCAGGACCCGCGCTTTTGTCGCAATGCCGACCGCGTTGCCCATCGCGAAGAGATCGTTGCGTTGCTCTCGGCGCACTTCCTGGGGCGCAGCGCCGATGAGTGGGTGGCGTGCATCCATGCGTCGAAGGTGCCGGTGGGGGCGATCAACTCGATTGCGCAATCTTTGGAAGAACCCCAGGTGATCGCACGTAACCTGATGGTGAAGATTCCACACCCGCAAAACCCGGATTTCGCCATGGTCGGCAGCCCGATAAAAATGTCCGGCACACCCGTGGAATACGTGCGGCCGGCGCCGAGGCTGGGGCAGCACACCGACGACATTCTCGGTGAGCGGTTGGGCTTGTCGGCGGAGCAACTGGCCCAACTCAAGGCCCGTGGGATCGTCGAGCAGCAGGGTTAGACCAGGGTAGAGCGGTCGATCTGCGCGATGGAGGTGACGCCGGTCAGCGTCATGGCCACGCGCATTTCCTTGGCGAAGATGTCCAGCAGGTTTTCCACGCCGTGTTGGCCGTCGGCGGCCAGCGCGTAGGCGGTGGCACGCCCCAACAGACAGGCCTTGGCGCCCATGGCCAGCATGCGCACCACGTCCAAGCCGGAACGGATGCCGGAGTCCACCAGCACCGTGAGGTCATCGCCCACCGCATCGGCAATCGGCGGCAAGGCCTTGGCGGTGGACAGCACGCCGTCCAGTTGGCGACCGCCATGGTTGGAGACCACGATGCCGTCGGCGCCGAAACTCACTGCGTCCTTGGCGTCCTGCGGGTCGAGAATGCCTTTGATGATCATCGGGCCTTTCCAGAATTCGCGGATCCACTCCAGGTCTTTCCAGCTGATGGAGGCGTCGAAATTGTTCGCCAGCCAGCCGATGTAGTCTTCCAGGTGTGTGGGTTTGCCCAGGTACTTGGAGATATTGCCCAGGTCATGGGGCCGGCCCATCAATCCTACATCGAAGGCCCATTGCGGCTTGGTGACGGCTTGCAGCATGCGCCGCTGTGCTGCGAACGGTCCAGACATGCCCGAGTGGGCATCGCGATAACGCGCGCCGGGCGTGGGCATATCCACGGTAAACACCAGTGTGGTCACGCCGGCAGCCTGGGCACGCTCCAGCGCATTGCGCATGAAACCACGGTCCTTGAGCACATACAGCTGGAACCAGATCGCCTGCGCGCTCTGCGATGCCACCTCTTCAATCGGGCACACCGACACCGTCGACAGGCAGAACGGAATGCCCTTGTTCGCCGCTGCCTTGGCCGCCTGCACTTCGCCACGTCGTGCGTACATGCCGGTCAGGCCCACCGGGCTGAGGATCACCGGCATGTCCAGCGCCTGGCCGAACAGCGTGGTCTTCAGGCTCAGATTGTCCACATTGCGCAGGATGCGTTGGCGCAGGCTGATCTCGGCCAGGTCCGAACTGTTTGCACGCAGCGTGTGTTCGGCGTAGGCGCCGCCGTCGATGTAGTCGAACAGGAAGCGCGGCAGCTTGCGCTTGGCGGCTGCACGGTAGTCGGAGGCGGACGAGATGATCATTATTGGGGGCTCCACAAGGCAAGGTGGGTTCAGGATAGGCAATTATCTGGCATGATAAAAACAACTTTTATCGCTGGTAGCCAGTCGCCAAAGGAATACTGATGAACCTGAGAACGTTGCGCGCCTTTGTCGAAGTGGTGCGCCAGGGCGGTTTTTCCCAGGCTGCCGAGGTGGTGTCTCTGACCCAATCCACCGTCAGCAAGGCGGTCAAGACCCTGGAAGATGAACTGGGCACGCCGCTGCTCAATCGCCTGGGCCACCGCAACGAACTCACTGCCGCCGGCGAAATCGCCTACCGCCGCGCCTTGGTGCTGCTCGCCGAGCGCAACGATTTGGTGGCCGAGATCAACGACCTGCGTGGTTTAAAGCGTGGCGTGCTGCGCATCGGCCTGCCGCCGGTAGGTTGCGGTGTGCTGTTTGCGACGATGTTTGCGACCTACCGCAGCCGCTACCCGGATATAGACATCGAACTCACCGAGTACGGCAGCAAAAAGTTGCGCGAGTGCCTGGAGGCGGGGGAGGTCGACCTGGCGGCGCTGCTGCTGCCGGTAGACGAAGATTTCGATTACCAGCCCGTGCGCAATGAACCTTTGATGGCCGTGTTGCCCATCAGTCATCCGTTGGCCCAACGCAAACGCATCGACTTCACCGACCTGGCGGATTCTCCTTTCATCTTGTTCGAAGCCGGCTTCGCCCTCAACGCCAAGATCCTCGCAGCCTGCGAGCGCAAAGGCGTCAGCCCCAAGGTGACCGCACGCAGCGGGCAGATCGACTTCATCATCGACCTGGTCGCCGCCGGACTGGGCGTAGCCTTTGTGCCACGCATGCTGGCGTACAAGCATCAACACGCGGGCATCGCCCTGATTCCCTTGGACGAACCCCACACCGACTGGCACATCGCTCTGGCCTGGCGCACCAGCGCCCACCTGCCACCGGCCGCGCTGGCGTGGCTGGAGTTGGCCAGGGAACACGCCGATTCAACCGATCATCCGGTTTAATCACGCCAAATGCCGGAGAAGGCTTGACTTATCCTTTTTAATCAGTAACATACGGCGCATTCCGCGATAGCTCAGTTGGTAGAGCAAATGACTGTTAATCATTGGGTCCCTGGTTCGAGTCCAGGTCGTGGAGCCAGATAGAGAAAAGCCTGCAGCGATGCAGGCTTTTTTTTGCCTTGGATTTCTCCAACTGATCAGAGCGCACAGCATGAAACGCCTGGCACAGGCCGCAGATGCCTGCTGTGCGGGTCAGTCCATTTGCTCGAGTTGAGATCCTGAAGCCGGATCGCCACTGCCCCGTCGATTAGCGATGTGTTTTTAGGGATGGTCCTATATTTCCAGCATTGCCATCCCCATAGAGTCTTCTTGTCTGCCCCTCTCAACGAACGTTTTTTGAGGCGGACTCTTCCTGCGTTTCAGCTGCCGTGATTGTGGGGTGGCATGCATGCCTGAGCCCCGTATCGGGATTGAACAAAAATGTACAATTAATTGACGCCATCAAATCGCCAGCATAGCATTGCCGTCGGATAGTGGCTCTATGCCATGTAGAGGGATCTAGCAATGTGGCGTTCTGTACGTCGGACCAGGCTCGGCCTGCTGTCCGCTTTTTTTTGTCTGGGCCTCGCCGGGGTGGCACAAGCCGCGCCGTTGCAAAGCATCCCAGGCGTCACCGACCTGATTCGTGATCGCCAGGATCGTTTGCTCGAAGAGCAGCAGCGCCGCCTTGAAGAACTCAAGGATCTGCCCGGTAAAACTGCCGCGCCAGCTCAGCCGGCGGCGCCTGCTGACACCCGCTGCTTCGCCATCAAGACCATCGAACTCACCGGTGCCGACAGCCTGTCCGACGGTGAGCGCGCCAGTTTGCTCAAGCCTTACATCGGCCAATGCCTTGGCGTGCCGCAGCTCAACGAGTTGCTCAAGGTCATCACCGACCTTTACCTGGCCAAGGGCCTGGTCACCAGCCGTGCCTATTTGCCCCAGCAGGACCTCTCCAGCGGCAACCTGAAAGTGCAGGTGATCGAAGGTCGGCTGGAGGGCATGGAAGGCGAGGAAGGTAGCGGCATTACTGACCGTCAACTGACCATGAGCTTCCCAGGCAAACCCGGCGACTTGCTCAACCTGCGCGAGATCGAGCAGATGGTCGACCAGTTGAACCGACTGCCTTCGAACCAGGCGCAGATGGAATTGGCACCCGGCAAGGCCGTTGGGGGTAGCGCCGTATTGGTAAAAAACACCCCGCAAAAACCCTGGCGCGTTGGACTGTCACGCCATAACGGTGGTCAGCGCAGCACCGGTGAACAGCAATGGGGCGTCAGTCTGGACTGGGACAATCCATTGGGCCTGGCCGACCAACTCTCGCTACGTGGCGCACACGATGCCGTCAGCGACCACCAGAAAACCTCACGCAACTCGATGCTCAACTACAACCTGCCCTTTGGCTGGTGGAACCTCAATTACAGCTACAGCGAAACCGAATACCGTTCCCAGGCCCAGGCCAGCGGCTTCAACTTCAAGCAGTCCGGCGACACCCAGAACCACCAACTGCGCCTGGAACGCGTCATCCACCGCGACGCCCTGAGCAAAACCTCCCTGAGTACCGGCGTGGCTTACCTGCGTACTAATAACTTCATCGAAGACAGCAAGCTGGCCCTGAGCAGCAACCGTCTCAGCGAAGCGCAGTTCGGCATCAACCACGGTCGGCGCATCGGCGGGTCATTCCTCAACATCGACTTGGGCATGCAGGACGGTATTGGCGCTTTCGACGCCCAGGCCAACCATAACCCACGGCCCGGCCAGGCGGATGCGCGCTACCGCAAATACACCGCAACTGTGAGCTACCTGTACCCGTTCAAGCTGTGGGGCGAGTCGTTGAGCTTCAGCAGCCTGATGACCGGCCAGCGCAGTGAGGACGTGCTGTTCAGCCCCCAGCGCATGAGCTTGGGCGGGCAGTCATCGATTCGTGGCTACAAGGATCAGATGCTCTCTGGCGACAGCGGCGGCTACTGGCGCAACGACCTGCGCTGGAGCCGCCCGGTGACCTGGGCCTGGCTGCAACCCGTGCTGACCGAATACGGCACCAGCCTCGGCTACGACCAGGGCGTGATCCGCCATGGTCGCTACAGCGCCGAGCAGCATGGGCGCATGAGCAGTAATTCGCTGGAACTGTTCGCACGCGGCAAGAACGTCGCGGCCACGGTGACCTTTGCACACTCTTTGGAACGACCGGACCCGATCACGGAACGTGAAGCGCCGATCTATTTCCGCATGGATTTCTTCCTTTAATTTTTTACCGCCCTTTGGGCATCGAGACACCACATGGATGTTCGCCAGTTCGCCTTCCTCGCGCGCCAACCTTCTGCGGCCGTAAAAAGTCGTTCAACCTTCCTGGGCCTGCCCAAGCGCGGGTTGGCATTGGTACTGGCCAACGCCATGTTCTGGCAGCCGCTGCTGGCTCAGGCGGACGGCATTGCAGTGAGTGGGCCGGGTACCACGCTCGGGCAAGCGGGCAACGGCGTACCGATTGTCAATATTGCCGCGCCCAATGCCAACGGGCTGTCGCACAACCAATTCCATGACTACAACGTCGGTGCCAACGGCGTCATCCTCAACAATGCCACCGACCGTACGCAATCCACCCAACTCGGCGGGATCATTGTCGGCAACCCGAATTTCCATGGCAGCGCCGCCAGCGTCATCCTCAATGAGGTCAATGGCGGTAGCCCCAGCCAACTGCGTGGCTACACCGAAGTAGCAGGGCAGTCGGCCCATGTGATCGTGGCCAACCCCTACGGTATCAGCTGCAACGGCTGCGGCTTTATCAACACCCCACAAGCCACACTCACCACGGGCAAGGCGGTCATCGAAAACGGCCAGATCAGCCGTTATCAAGTGGACAAGGGCAGCGTGTCCATTGACGGCACTGGCCTGAATGCCAGCAATGTCGACCAGTTCGAAATCATCACCCGCGCCACCACCATCAACGCGCAGATCCAGGCAAAAAAACTCACCATCGTGGCGGGGCGCAACGATGTGGACGCGCGCACCTTGAATGCGACGGCGCGTGCGGCGGACGGTAGCAAGGCGCCGGACCTGGCGATTGACTCGTCGGCGTTGGGCGGCATGTACGTGGGGGCGGTGAAGCTGGTTGGGACCGAAGCAGGCGTCGGCGTAAAGCTGTCCGGGGACATGGTTGCCGGTGGTGATATCCAGATTGACGCTGCGGGTAACGTGGTCATGGGCCAAACCTCCGCCGGTACGGCAGTGGTGGTCAAAGCGGCCAGCCTAGAGGCCAAAGGCGCAGTGTATGCCGGGACCGACTTGTCGGTGAGTACCCAAGGCGCACTGACCAACCAGCAAACCCTGGCGGCCAAAGACAGCATCACACTGGACGTCGCTGGGCGGTTGACCAACAACGGAATTATCGAAGCCGGCGTCAATGCGGATAACAGCCGCAATGCCCAAGGCGATGTGCGCTTAAAAGCGCAAAGCCTCGATAACACTGGCAAGACGGTGATCGCCAGCCGTGACTTGACCATCAACACTGGCGAGCTTGCCAACCAGAGTGGCACGCTGAGCGCTCAGCGCGATGCGCAATTGAACGCGTCGATTCTGGACAACCAGAATCAGGGCCGGATCCTTAGCGCAGGAAGTCTTGAGGTCACCGCCGGCCAACTGCTAAATCAAAAGGGTCAACTGCTGGCGACTGACGCCACGTTGGCCGTGGGCTCTCTGGCTAACGATGATGGTCAGATTCAGGGTGATAACGCTCTGTCGATCAAGGGCAGCGCCATCAGCAACCTTCGCGGCGCTATCGGCGCCGGTAAGAACCTCGACGTCACCAGCGCCATGTTCGACAACACTGCTGGCAAGGTAATCAGTGACGGCCTATTGACCACTGTGATCGCGAGCCAATTGCTTAATCAGACTGATTTGTTTGCCTCCAAGGGGGACGCGCGTCTCAGTCTGGGGAGTCTCGACAACCGTCAGGGCACCGTCGTCGCTAGCACCAACCTGAACTTGCAATTGAACGGTGTGCTGAATAACCAGCATGGCACCCTGCGCGGCGATAACCGCTTGGATTTGAATGCAGGCCACGTGGATAACCGAGGTGGCGAAATCTCCAGCGCCCAGGCGCTGGTTTTCAAGGCTGACAGCCTCGATAACCGCAACGGCAAACTGCTCAGTGAGCAAGGACTGCTGTTGCGTATCGCGCAGGCCCTGGACAACGCCAAGGGTCTGGTCGCTTCTACCGGGCTGGACCTGCAAGCCAACAGCCTGAATAACGCGGACGGTAAACTCAGTGCGCGTAATGACCTAACTGCACGTGTCACGACAAGCCTGCTCAATGACCAAGGCGAGATTCTCGGCGCTAACACCTTACTGACCGGTGCATCACTGGATAACGGTAACGGTTTGATCCAAGGCGACAAGCGCCTGACCCTTAAGCACACAGGCCTGATCAGCAACCGCAACGGGCGTATGGTCGCCGGGCAGGCATCGGACCTGAGTGCTGCCAGCTTCGATAACACCGGTGGCATGTTCACCAGTGACGGCGCCCTGAAGGCGTTGATCTCCGGTCAGTTGGTCAACCAGGCCGGGCTGTTTGCTTCCGCCGGCCTGTTGCAGTTGACGGCCGCCAGTCTCGATAACCAGAACAAAGGCCGCATCACCGGCAAGAGTGAGCTGGCGCTTTCCCTTGGCCAACTCGATAACCGCAGCGGGTTGATCAACTCCGGCAAAACCATGACTTTGGGGGTCGACAGCCTCGATAACCGCGCCGGTGAAGTGTCCAGTGTCACCGACATGGTGCTCAAGGGCAGTCATTTGGATAACAGTGCCGGTGGCAAGGTACTCGCCAACGGCGATATTCAACTGAACCTCGACCGTCTGAACAACCAGCTCAAGGGCAGCGTCTACGCCAAGCGCAATCTGAACATAGTACTCAATGGTCCACTGTTGAATCAGCAGGGCGCGCTGCGCAGTGAGGCGAGCCTGACCCTGGACATGAACCATGGCGCACTCCACAACGCAGCTGGCCTGATCAACACCCCCGGTGTGTTGGTACTCAAAAATCTTTCCACGGTCGCCAACCAGAAAGGCGAAATCTCCAGCGAACACGCGTTCTCCCTGGCTGCACAAAGCCTGGACAACAGCGAAGGCAAACTGCTTAGCGATCAAGCCCTGACCCTCACCATTGACCGGGCTCTGGTCAATATCAAAGGCGTGATCGCTGCAGCCGGGCTCAGTGCTCAGGCAGCGCGGTTGGACAATACGCAAGGCGTGCTCAACAGTTCAAAAGACCTGACCCTGGCCGTGGCCGGTGAATGGCTGAACGCCGACGGCGAAGTGTCGAGTGCTGGCACCAGTGTGATTGACGCCATGACTCTGAATAACCGCAGTGGGCAGGTTTTGAGTGACGTCAGTCTTTCCCTGACGACCCGAGCCGCGTTGGTTAACCAAGGCGGTACGCTCGGCGCTGGTCAGCGTCTGCAAGTGACTGCGTCCAGTCTCGACAACAGTCAGTCCGGCAGCCTGGTCAGCGATGGCAGCGTCACGGTGCAGGTGGATGGGCTTGTGGACAATCAGGCCAAGGGCCGCATGTTGTCCAAGGGCGATATGACCCTTCAGGCAGGCAGCTTCGACAACCGCGGTGGCGTGCTCAATAGCAAGCAGGCACAGACCCTCACCGGGCAATCCCTGAATAACAACGGCGGCCTGGTCAATGCCATTGGGCCGTTACGTCTGACACTGGACGTAGCGGACAACACCAAGGGCCGTATCGCCAGCCAGGCTGATCTCGAGGCCTCGATCGGCGTGCTGAAGCAGCAGGGTGGCGAATTCGTCGCCCAGGGCAACCTGAGCCTCAGCGGCAATGGCTTGGATAACCGCAACGGCGGGCTGGTAGGCGCGACAAAAGCGCTGAAACTCACGGTCGACCGTGTGGATAACCGCGTCGGGGAAATTTCCGGTCAACTCAAGACGCAGATCAGCGGCCAGCACTTGGACAACAGCGGCGGCAAGGTATTGGTCGGCACCGCCCTGGAACTGACGATGGCCGAGGTGATCAACCGGGCCAAAGGCTTGGTGTTTGCCCAGGATGTAAACCTCAAGGCTTTGAGCCTGGACAACACCGAAGGTACGCTGGCCGGTCAGCGCTCGCTGGCGGTGCAGCTGTCGGCTGGGCTGGACAACACACGCGGCAAGATCAGCAGTGAAGGCGGCCTGCAACTGCACGCATATCGCGTGGATAACAGCGGCGGCAGCCTTTCCAGTGCCGGCGATCTGACCCTTGCCAGCGACGGTGAGTTGCTCAACGTGGGCGGTGTGGTGGAGTCTGCGCAGGCGCTCAATCTGACCAGCACTGGCTTGAATAACAGTGAGCAAGGTCTGGTGAAAAGCCAGGGCGCTGCCAACCTGACTACCGGGCAATTCAACAACAGCTTTGGCGGTCGTGTGATCAGCGCCAACAGCCTCGATATTCAAGCTACTGACCTCAACAACGGCGGCCGCATCGCCAGTACTGGCGTGCTGAATGCAAACCTTGCAAGCCTGACCCAGGCAAGCGGCGGCGAACTATTCAGCAGCAGCCAGATGAATCTGGACATGAATCACGGAGAGCTGACCAACGCCGGGGTGATCAACGCACCGCTCCTGGTGTTGAAAAACCTCGGCAACGTGAACAACCGCAATGGTGAAATCTCCAGCCAGAGCGCCTTCACCCTCGCGGCACGCAGCGTGGATAACGGCGACGGCAAGTTGATCAGCAACCAGGCCCTGAATCTGCGCATCGAACAAGCCTTGGCCAACGCGAAAGGCAGCATCAGTGCGGTCGGCCTCGATGTGCATAGCGCTAGCGTGGACAACACCGACGGTTTGATCAGCAGCCGTAGTGGTCTGGAGATCAGCGCTGACGGCCTGATCGACAACCAGCGCGGCAGCCTGATTGGCGACGGTGCCGTTCTGCTGACCGCCGCAAAACTGGACAACCGCGCGGGCGAGATAGCGGGTAAGGCCAAGGTCACTGTCAACGCCAATCGCATCGACAACCAGAAAGGTCAGTTGATCAGCACTGACACCCTGGCGCTTACGGGAGGCAATCTCGATAACCGCAATGGCCTGGTAGGCGCGACAAAAGCGCTGAAGCTGGACGTGGGCGACGTCGATAACCGCACCGGTGAGCTGACCAGCAACGCCGACCTGAGCATCACTGGCCAACGTCTGGACAACAGCGACGGCGGACAGGTGTTCGCAGCCGCAGGCTTGAGCGTGGCGGTGGATAACGTACTCAACCGTGCGCGCGGCCAATTGAATGGCCAGCGCCTGACACTGACGGGAACAACGCTGGACAACAGCGGTGGCAAGTTGCTCAGCCAGCAACCTTTGGTGGTGGACCTGGCAGGTGACCTCACCAACAACCAGGGCCTGCTGAGCAGTGAAGGCACGCTGGACGTCAAGGCGCGCAGCCTCGATAACACCAAGGGCAGTCTCTCCAGCGCGCAAGGCCTGAAGGTGGTTGTCAGCGATAACCTGAACAACCAGAGCGGCGAACTGGTCACTGACGCTAACTTGGTGTTGCGCAGCGCCAACCTGGGCAACCAACAGGGCACCCTCAGTGGCAAAGGTCCGGTCTCGGTTACCACCGGCACCCTGAACAACCAGACCGGTCGCCTTAACAGCGGCGATACCTTGACCCTGGTCGCTGGCCAGGTAAACAACGGTGGCAGCATTGGTAGTGCCAAGGCACTGAACGCTACGGTGACTGGCCTCGACCAGCAGGCCGGCAAGCTCTTCAGTCAGGCCGGGTTGAGCCTGGACCTTGGCAACGGTCAACTGAACAACCGTGGCGGGTTGATAAACGCCAGTGGTCCGCTACTGCTGAAAAACCTCACCACCGTCGATAACCAGGGCGGTGAAATCTCCAGCGACCAAGCCTTCACCCTGGCAGCACAAAGCCTGGATAACAGCAACGGCAAGCTGCTGAGCAACCAAGACCTGACACTGCGAATCGTCCAGGCCCTGGCCAACATCAAGGGCCTGGTCGGCGCCACCAATCTCAAGGTACACGCAGGTTCCATTGGTAACCAAGGCGGTACATTGACCGGCCGAGGCGAGCTGCAACTGACCAGCGACGGCCTGTTGAATAACCAAGGCGGCAATCTGTTGGGCGGTAGCCGCGTAATCCTCAACGCGATGGCGCTGGATAACACGGTCATTGGTTTGGTCAGCAGCCAAGGCTCCCTCGATATTGCGACAGGCAACCTCAGCACTGGCAGCGGCGGTGAGGTGTCCGCCAAGGGCTCGATGGACTTGAAACTCAGCGGCTTGACGCTGGGCGGCGGTCAAATCGTCGGCGCGCAGGGCGTGACCCTCGATTTGAACGGCGCTGAACTGGATAACCGGAACGCGCTGATTTCCGCCAAGGGCTCACTGGCGCTGAACCGTGTGCACGCCATCAATAACCAGAATGGCGAACTCTCCACCCAGCAAAACCTGACGCTTAACCTCAATAGCCTGGATAACAGCGGCGGTAAGTTGATCAGCAGCCAATTGCTCTCTGTCAACGCGGGCACACTGCTCAACCAGAATGGATTGTTGTCCGGCTGGCAGGGATTGAGTGTCAGTGGTGACAGTCTCGACAACCGCAACAACGGCACGCTTTCCAGTCGCGACGGCGCGGTGGACGTGCGTCTTACCGGCGCTCTGCTCAATACCTCTGCCGGCGCGGTGGCCAGTCAGGGACGGCTGGACCTCACTGCCGCCAGTCTCGACAACAGCGGCGGCATCCTCTCAAGTGGTGCGGGACAAAGCCTGACCGTCACCGGCCAGTTGAGCAACCGCAACGCTGGCCTGATCGGCAGCGGCGCCGAACTCGAGCTGCAGGCGGTCACTCTGGACAACCAGGGCGGTACAGTCAGCGCGCAAAAAGCCCTGGCCATCACCGCCACAGACCTCAACAACACCGGCGGTACCGTCGCCGGGAACGACCGCTTGACCCTTAACTTGCTGGGTTCGCTGAACAACACCAATGGAAAGTTGGCCAGCGCGGGCCCGCTGTTGCTACAGCGCGCGATGCAGATCAACAACCAGGGTGGCCAGATAGCCAGCCAAGGGTTGCTGACCTTACTGGCTGGCGGCCTGGACAACAGCCAGCTCGGCACTGTCGCCGGTAAAGGTCGTGTGGCGATCACCACCACTGGCATCCTGCAAAATGACGCCAAGGGCCTGATCTACAGTCAGGAAGCCGACCTGCAAATCAAGTCCGCAGGGCTCTCAAACGTTAGCGGCGTCGTGCAGGGCCAGAGCGGTTTAAGCTTCGACGTCAGCGGCGATATCGATAACCAGGGCGGCAAGCTCCTGGCGCAAACCGGTGACACCTTCATCAAGGCCAACACGCTGGACAACCAAGGCGGCAGCGTGAGCAGCCTGACCGGGCTGGTAGATGCCACCTTGAAGGACAGCCTGCTTAATGGCGTTGGGCAAAGTAAAGGCGGGGTAGTGCAAGGCCAGCGCGTTAACCTGATAGCGCTTACCGTCGATAACCAGCAAGGTCGCATCGCCGCCCAGGACGGCGATGCTGTTATCACTGCCAATCAATTTCTCAACGCTTATGGCGGGGTGTATGCCAAGGGGGCGTTGCAAACCCATGGCACCTCGTTGGATAACAGCTTCGGGCAAATCTCCGCCAAGCGCATCGACCTCGGCGTTAGTGGGCAATTGAGCAACCACTCGGGGATTATCGAAAGCGAGGAGACACTGACTTTACAGGCTAATGACCTGGTCAATCAGGGCGGCAAGCTACGTGCCTTGGCGCGCTCGGGCAAGACCCAGTTCCAGATCGGCAACCTGTTCGACAACCGTAATGGCGTAGTCGAAACCGCCAACACCAACCTGGGCCTGGCAGCCACTACCTTTCAGAACACCGGCGGCCAACTCCTGCACACCGGCGAGGGCGATTTTGATATCTCCCTGCCCAATGTCACGGGTGCCGGTGGCAGCATCGTGACCCGTGGCGGCCTGACCCTGAATGCTGACACTTGGACCAACAGCAGCGTCATCGAGGCAGGACGCCTCAATGTGAATGTCGGCACCTTCACCCAGACTGAGACTGGGCAGTTGCTGGCCTCTTCACGTCTGGAAGGCAAGGGCGGTCACTGGATCAACAATGGCCTGATCGCCAGCGATGGTAGCCTGGCGCTGCAATTGACGGGTGGTTATGAGGGCAGCGGTCGAGTCAGCAGTGTAGGGGCGCTGGACCTCACGGCTGCACA
This sequence comes from Pseudomonas sp. DWP3-1-3b3, assembly GCF_049896305.1. NCBI lineage: Bacteria > Pseudomonadati > Pseudomonadota > Gammaproteobacteria > Pseudomonadales > Pseudomonadaceae > Pseudomonas > Pseudomonas sp. DWP3-1-3b3. Next base: position 466,790 of record NZ_JAFCUA010000003.1, read on the forward strand.
ATTGACCGTGGGGCAACTCGCGGGCATCGCCGGTGGAGGCAATAGCCGCATCGCTGTGGGCGGGACGCTGGCGAATGAAGGGCGGATCACCTCGGCTACGGACCTGAATGTATCCGCAGGCGCGATCAATAACAGCGGAACGCTGGGCAGCAACGCAAACCTGCGCCTGACCACACCTGCTTTGTTGAACCAGAACGGCCTGATTTTCAGCGGCGGCGACATGGCGCTGCGCACCGATACGTTCACCAATCGATTTGCCGATGTTTACGGCCTGGGGAATGTGAGCATTGCCAAGGATGACAACAACGGGCAGAGCACGTCGATCAACAATATTTCGGCGACGATCGAGAGTGGCGGGGATCTGAACCTGGCGGCGGCGAGTATCGAGAACCGTAAGGATGTGTTCAAGACCACGGGTGGTCAGGTATCCAGTTACATTGGTGTTCAGTGCAGCAGTTGTACGTCGATAGTTCCGAATCGTTCAGCTGATAGTTATCTGGTTTGGGTGCAAAACTTCAAATCGCAAATTATTGAAGATTCGGCATCGGCCACGATGACGGCCGGGCGCGATTTCTTCGTCACAGGCGGAGATCTGAGTAATAAGAACTCAACTCTCAGTGCGGGTGGCAACATCAATTTTGCCCTGCAAAACTTTACCAATGAAGGTGCGTCGGTGGGTGACTACAGCCTGCGTCGCTCATACTCCTACGGTGGTTTGCATCCCTACGATCTTTCGCGCTTCATGGTGACGGTCATGAACTACAACCGTGGTCATGACCCTTACTACAATGCGCCCGCCCCAAATATTCATGTTTGGACAGCCGATGGTACTGAGTCCATTGTTCGTGTGGGCCGCCAGCGTAATGGTCGGGAGGATCGAGGTTCAACGGTTTATGGACCGTTGATTCTCAAAAACTCCGACAAAGGTGTAGACCCAGGCGTAGGGGCGGTAGATGGCCCTTGGGAAATGCTCACCACCCAGCCGTTTAATAACACCACCATTGGTTCCTCGAGCGCGGCAAATGCCGTCGTTCAGGCGGGTGGGGCGGTCAGCATCAATGCAACACAGCACCTGACCAACAGTGTTGTGCGCCAGAACGTTGCTGTAGCTGGCAACGGATCGCGTGTGGGCGCAACACAGGTCACCGGCAACACGGCGGTGATGGTTACGATCAACCGCGAACTGCCACCTGGTCTCGCCCTGCAGCAAGTCAACCCGGTGGCTCTGCCAGGTTTCACCTTGCCTACCGGTAAAAACGGCTTGTTTCGCTTGAATGAACAAGCTGCGAACACTGGGCAGGTTAGCAGTGGCGACACTGACTCGCAGAGCTGGACGCTGGGCGACGCCAACGTAGGCTTGGTGCAGCGTCAGCAACCATCGTCCGGCGCCTCCGGCCGTACGCTCCAGGTCAGTAATGCAGCGCAAGCCGCAGCAGGTGTCCATCAAGTCGCGCTGACTGTCCGCGAAGCCGGGGCCGTCAGTGGCAGTGCCAGTACGATTAGCGTCGCCGGCAATACCGATAGCGGTGCATTGCCGCCCGGCCGTACCACAGGGATTGAAATCAGCCACGGTGATGCGGCCAACACGCAGGTTTCAAGGCCGGACCTAGGCTTGCCTGTATTGACACCTGCTGCCCGTGATACGACCGGTGCGCTTGATGGCTCCATCGCGTCCAATACCGGCGCCGCTATCAACATTCCAATACTCACCCCGCTGGCACAAGGCAGCACTCAACCTGGGGCAACGCAACCCATCAATCGCGTCCAAGGCTTGCCCTACAGCAGCGCCCTCTCGCAACCACATAAATATCTGATCGAAACCAATCCTGCACTGACCGACCTCAAGCAGTTCATGAGCTCGGACTACCTGCTCGCCGGCCTCGGCTACAACCCTGATGAGAGTGCCAAGCGCCTCGGTGATGGCCTTTATGAACAGCGCCTGATCCAGCAAGCCGTGGTCGCCCGCACCGGTCAGCGTTTCCTTGACGGTCAGACCTCGGATGACGCGCTGTTTCGACACCTGATGGATAACGCCATCCGCAGCAAGCAAAGCCTGGATCTATCAGTGGGTGTGTCGTTGACCGGCGAACAGGTCGCGGCGTTGACCCACGACATCGTATGGTTGGAAGAGCATGAAGTCGCTGGAGAGAAGGTGTTGGTGCCGGTGCTTTACTTGGCCAATGCTGATCAGCGCCTGACGTCGAACGGAGCATTGATCGCTGGTCAGGACGTCAGCTTGATCGCCGGTAAGGACCTCATCAACGCAGGCACCTTGCGTGCCAGTAACAATCTTTCGGCGGCCGCGGGCAATGACATGGTCAACAGTGGCCGGATTGAGGCCGGCAACCGTCTTGAGCTGTTGGCAGGCAACGATATCGTCAACCAGTCTGGTGGTGTTATCGCTGGGCGCGACGTAACACTGACTGCGACGAAGGGTGATGTCGTCAATGAGCGTAGCTTCACAGGCTTTGGCACGGGAAATCGTAATTACTACGGTGATTCGGCACGTATTGAAGCCGCAAACGCACTATCCATTATGGCCGGGCGCGATGTTATCAACAGCGGTAGCTTGCTTAAGAGCGGTGGCGATACAACGATCAGCGCTGGGCGTGATATCAACATAGTTTCAACCGAGACGCGTGATTCTGGGAATAGCGGGTTGGGGGCTCGCTCATCATCTGTTACTCAGAGCGGTTCTTCTGTAATTGCTGGCCGCGATGTGAAGATGACCGCAGAGCGAGATCTTAATGCGATTGCCAGTTCAATTGACGCTAAACGTGATATCGCCTTGGTAGCCAAGGAAGATATGAATATTGCTTCAGCTGCTGATGAAGAGCACTTTTTGGCGAAGAGCAAGAAGAAGACGGCTCAGCAAGACCACGTCAGCCAAGTGAGCACCATAATAAGAGCAGGATCTGATATTCGCCTCAGTGCAGGTTATGATATGTCGTTGATATCAAGTCGAGTTAATGCTGGCGATGAGGCTTATCTTATTGCTGGTGAGAGACTGGAACTACTGGCCGCGCAGGATAGCGATTATTCATTGTATGACAAGAAGAAGAAAGGCGGGTGGGGTAGCAAACAGACAAAGCACGATGAAGTTACCAGAGTCGTCAATATTGGGAGCGAGGTAACCGCTATCGGGGATCTCACGTTGATGAGCGGCGCTACTCAGCACTATCAGGCAGCCAAGCTAGAGAGTGGCCACGATCTGACACTGCACAGTGATGAGGGGATCGTTTTCGAAGGTGTGAAGGATCTGCATCAGGAGAGTCATTCAAAAAGTAAGTCGAGTCTCGCCTGGAACAGTATGAGTGGTAAGGGCAATACCGATGAAACGTTCAAACAAACTCAGATAGCAGCTAAAGGTCAAGTTGTCATCAATGCCCTGGATGGCCTGCATATCGGGGTGAAGCAGGTCAATCAAAAAACGGTAAGTCAAGCCATTGATGCAATGGTGCAAGCTGATCCTAAAATGGCGTGGCTGAAAGAGGCCGAAAAGCGTGGTGATGTTGATTGGAAGCTTATCAAGGAGACGCACGACTCTTATAAGTACAGTAACGCCAGCCTTGGGCAAGGGGCAATGCTGGCTATCATCATCATTGTCACAGTATTGACAGCGGGAACAGCTAGCGCAGGTGTCGGCTCGCTCGCAGGAGCAACCGCAGGATCTGGTTCTGCAATGGCGGCGGGAACTGCTGCCTCTGCGGCGACGGCGGCGACGGCTTCAACCGCCGCTACTGCTGCGACCAGTGCCGTCGCTGCCGGCTGGGCCAACGCAGCGGTCACCACGGTCATTACATCGGCAGCCAGTGGAGCTGCCATCAGTACGATTAATAACAAAGGAAATCTAGGACTTGTTCTAAAAGATGTAACGTCCACCGAAAGCTTGAAGGGATACCTGGCTGCGGGTGTCAGCGGTGGTATGGCTGGGTTTGACGTAAATATTGCTTCAAGACTGGCGGTAACCGCTGCCCTTAAAACGGTCACCAACGGTGGAAAATTCATTGATAATATGGGTCAAGCTGCAATTGGTTTGGCTACCGATGCGCTAACCGGTGCAATCTATAATCGCGTCGGTGATCAATTGGTTGGTACCGGTTTGCCCACGAAAGTGGCGGTACACGCGATTGTTGGTGGCCTGATTGGTGAAGCAGCAGGTGGAAACTTTGCAACCTCCGCGCTCGCTGCTGGTGCGAACGAGGCACTGATTCAGCAATACGGGGATAAACTATTCCCAGGTATTAGCCATGACGATTTATTGGCCATGACCTCCCAGCTTTTGGGTCTGACAGTAGCCGCGGTTGCAGGTGGGAATGAGAAGGAGCAGCAGATCGCGGGGTGGGTGTCTCAGCAGGCAACTGCCAATAACTATCTGGAGCATCTGGAAGTTGAAAGGCTCTCTAATGAGCTGGTCGGTTGCCGAAGCGCGGCAGACCCAGCGACATGCCGCACTGATTTAAAAGCCAAATATCAGTTGCTCAATGACAGTAAAACCGGTGTAGCCTTGTATGGTTGTAAGAGCTCCGGTGAGGCAACCTGTAAGAAGCAGTTGGACGCCGTAGAGGCAGGCTCAAAAGCACTGGACCAGTTATTTGGTCTTTCCACTCTTACCAAGGAAGAGCGAGAGTTAGTTGAGCATTTTCAAAGTGCTAATCACGACGATGAACGGGTGGCATATGATCCTTGGAGAAAAGCATTTTTCGAGGAGTCAGGTGTTACCGGTGGTGTGTTGGGGGGGGTGGCTGCAGGTGTAGGCGCAGCTCAGCGCGCTGCTGCCGTAGCGGCTTTCGCTGAGCAAAAGTTAACGGTTGAACTGATCCAGTCGGCGACTCAACCATTTAAGGCAGGGCAAACAATTACTCAGGCCGGAAGGGCAGTTACGAAACATCCGGAATATTTTGGATTCAAAAATATTGCAGAGTTACGGCAGGTGTATAAGGGGGACACAGCAGTGAACCAAATTGCAGAAAATGCAATTAGAGATCTGTTGCGTGGAGGCATAAAATCTACTGGGGTGAGTGGTCGATATCCGAACGGGTGGGTTACCTATACACTGCCAGGGGGGCGGGCCGCTAGTTGGGGGCTTGATGGGGCATTTATCGGTTTTCGTGGGGTTCGGTGATGGTTGAGTTAGAGTTTGAAAAGGTTGGTGATATCAATACCTTATTTCCTTACTTGTGTGTGTATTTCAAGGGGGGTAAAGAGCCATTTATGGAGATAGGTATAAGTGATAAGGAGGTTGTTGAATATATTTTTTATCCACATGCTCAAGAATTGATGCTCAGTAGTGAGCAGTGGAACCTAATATTTTCCAAAGGGCAGGTTTTTCTTGATGTTGAATTGAAGAACAAAAAATTTGAAGATGAGTGGGAGGCATCAGATTGAGATTTCTCTGATGAAGGCGCATGAGAGTAAAGTTATCTGTGACAACGATCGCCGATGTAAAAGAGTAGCCCGGTATTCACGTTGTGAATAAACTTGGTGATTTGTAATTTTGAGATCGAGGGTAGGAATATTATCTTTCGTTATGAAAAAAACTAGGTGCAGTTGGCGGGTTGAAACCTAGTTGCAAAAAAACCTTGCAATAGGAAACCCGAAAGCTGTGACGAAGCAATCACGCTGTGACTGCCCGAGTGTCTACGAAGCTGACTTCGCTAATAAGCGAACTCTTCGCACTGCCAAGGATCTGTCGTGGGACCGAAGCATCGATAAAATCTGACCAGTCAGTAAAGTTCTCATCGTAGCTGACAACGCACGGCTCCTTTTCCTACAGGTCATTGAAATGTCTTGCTATGACAAGCCAACCCAACCCGACTAACTTTCCTGGCGTGACGCATTCATGCGACCAACGCTAAGAGGACAGCTTTATTCGATCTTAGATGATCTGTGAAAGGAGCCAATGCTGATGTCGGGAAGTGAGATAAGTTTTTTATAGTTTTATTGATGTGGGTGTGTTAATTTTTGATCGAAAATAAATCTGTCCAGTTTTTTTTGGTGTTATGTTACTGTCTAGGTTTTAAATAGGTTTAACCCTGTTTCAGGATTAAATAATGTCGTGATTGTATAAGTGCTTGCGAGAGAAGGAGGAGTTGTAGTGAGATCTAGTATGTTGTTGGTTTTGTTTTTTCTTTTGTCCGGCTGCGTAACCAATCAACTGCACTTCGCGGCCTACACCACAGACGCAGAACTGTCTGCGATCAAAAACAACACCATTCACTCAACGATAACCAGCCTATCTGGCGATGAACGCTGCGCTCCCTGTTCCGAGCGTAGTAAGGTGGTGTGGCATGCGGCCAACTATAAGGTGGGCCTGTACGAAGGTTTCGCTAATATCCCAGTCACCGATTGGTCTGAGTTCACCAAACGGTCTATCGGATCCGACGCAGATGCGAGCATAAAAACCAGAGTCGAGATCGATCGGATTTTTGTCAAAACCTGGAACAGTCCTGATTATTATGCGTGCGAAGCGAGGCTCTCGGTGTATATCGGGACGGCTAAATATACCGGGCAGTCGCGTGTGAAAATAAAGAGGGCAGGCCAAGAGATGGTTAGTCAGAATCTAGCCTATCTTAAGTCCGAAACACTAAATGCTGTTAGTCTTGCGTTGAAGGCTGCTTACATCGATGCCTTTAGCCGCATTGAAAAAGTTCCGGGCTAAAGCTGCGGTGCAGCAAAAGCTACTGGGGTTACTGGGGCTGCCGGGAAGCCTGCAGAGAAGCAGGCTTTTTTTGCGTTGAAAAAAGAGAGCAGCCTAGTTCGCCGCTCAAGCCACGCCATGCGTGGCGATGTTGCAATATTGCCCTTTGAAATACAGCAATGGCCGCGTCGCAACAGCCTCTTTGGCTAAATCCAGCGCTTTCACTTCACCAATCACGATCAGGTGATCACCCGCGACGTGCTCGGCGTGGATTTCACAATCCAGCCAGTGCAGGCTCCCGGCAATGACCGGATTACCCAGCGGCGATTCCTGCCATTCGATGCCGTGCCATTTATCCGTGCCTCGACGGGCGAACTGGTTGGAAATCCTGACCTGCTCAGCCGACAGGATATTGACTGCGAACCGTCCTGCCTGGCGGATCTTGGGATAGCTGGCCGAGTTGGACATGACGCTGAATGACACCAGTGGCGGGTTCATTGACACGCTATAGAACGACTGGCAGGTGAAGCCAATGGGCTCCTCATCCACATGGGATGTGATCACCGTGATACCGGATGCATAGTGTCCGAGCGCTTCGCGAAAGCTCAATGGCTCGATAGCGGTATTGGGACGTGACATAGTCAATCCTGAATAGTGAGTGCTGTTCGAATGCGTGAAGGCCTGAAGTGGTGCGGCATTTTCTTCCCTGCCATGCTCCGCTTCCGGCCTTCGCCCAGCACTAGTTCGAGAGCTCTCTTCGAACGATTTCCGCACCTGCGCTCAGGGCATTCAGCTTGCCCCTCGCTACCTGGCGAGGCAGCGGGGCCATACCACAGTTGGTGCAAGGGTAGAGCTTGTCGGCGTCTACAAATTGAAGTGCTTTGCGTAGGGTATTGGCGACTTCCTCGGGCGTTTCAATGGTGTGGTTGGCCACGTCAATGGCGCCTACCATCACTTTTTTACCGCGAATGAGTTCGATCAAATCCATCGGAACATGGGAGTTGTGACATTCCAGCGAGATGATATCGATGCTGGACTTTTGCAGCTTTGGAAAGGCTTCTTCGTATTGGCGCCACTCTGAACCCAGCGTCTTTTTCCAGTCGGTATTGGCCTTGATGCCATAGCCATAGCAAATATGCACCGCCGTTTCACATTTAAGGCCTTCAATGGCCCTTTCCAGGGTGGCAACGCCCCAATCATTCACCTCGTCAAAAAAGACGTTAAAGGCCGGCTCGTCAAACTGGATGATGTCGACACCCGCGGCCTCCAGTTCCCTGGCTTCTTGATTGAGAATCTTGGCGAATTCCCACGCCAGTTTTTCGCGACTTTTATAGTGGTTGTCATACAGCGTGTCGATCATGGTCATGGGGCCTGGCAGCGCCCACTTTATCGGCTGCTTGGTTTGCTGGCGCAAGAACTTGGCGTCTTCAACAAACACGGGTTTTTGGCGAGAAACCGCGCCAACAACCGTCGGTACGCTGGCATCATAGCGATCACGAATCCGGACGGTTTCACGCTTTTCAAAATCAACGCCGTCAAGGTGTTCAATAAAGGTGGTGACGAAGTGTTGGCGTGTTTGTTCGCCATCGCTGACGATATCAATGCCGGCTTGTTGTTGTTCCTGCAACGACAAACGCAAAGCGTCCTGTTTGCCCTCAACCAGTTCCTCGTCTTGCAGTTTCCAGGGGGACCATAGCGTTTCAGGTTGTGCAAGCCAAGCAGGTTTAGGCAGGCTGCCAGCCGTTGAAGTCGGTAGTAATTTTTTCACGATGGGTGACCTTGTATTCTAAATAAGTCAAAGCGCGCAGTGAGCGGACCACTGCTCAAGAACAGCCTGGTACGGTTTGATGAAGTGTTCTTCGACAAACTTTCCTTGCTCGATAGCCAACTGGCTACGTTCTTCGCGGTCATAAACAATCAGGGTTAATGAGTAGTCCTGGTGCTTCAAACTGGGTTGGTAAGATTGCCCGGCTGCCGAGTTGGCGTTGTAAATCTCAGGCCGGTAAATCTTTTGGAAAGTATCCATGGTACTGATGGTACTGATCAGCTCAAGATTGGTGTAATCACTGAGCAAATCACCGGAAAAGTAAAATGCCAGCGGCGCAACGCTGTTGGACGGCATGAAGTAGCGAACCTTCAGCCCCATTTTATTGAAGTACTCATCCGTTAAGGAGTATTCATCCTGCTGGTATTCAATGCCCAAGACAGGGTGCTGGTTTTCAGTCCGGTGGTAGGTCTTGGTGTTCGAAACACTCAGGCAGATAACCGGCGGTTTATTGAAGTTTTGTTTGTAGGTATCGGAGTTGACGAAGCACTTGAACAGCTTTCCGTGCAAATCGCCAAAGTTATCTGGCGTGCTGAATTCGGCTTGATCCTTGTTGTGCCCCAACAGCACCACGCTGAAGTCATAATCACGTACGTAGGAGGAGAAGTTGTTGCCTACGATGCCCTCAAAACGCTCATGGGTCTTGTGGTCAATAATATTTGATTTCAATATTTCAATCAGGGGGATGCCGTTGCCCGTGCTGCCGGTATCGATATTCATCTCAACAGAAATAATTTCAAGTTCGACCGTGTAGCGATCGCCTTTGGGGTTGTCCCAATGCGCCAGGGTATTAAAGCGGTTGTCAATCATCCTTAAGGTATTGCGCAGGTTTTCTTGACGACGCTTGCCTCTCGCCAAATTGGCAAAGTTGGTCGTGATGCGCGTATTTTCGGACGGTTGATAGTGTTCGTCGAAACGAATTCGCTTAATGCTGAACGTGAATGCTTTGCTCATTACTCTGGCACCCTGATGTCTGAGATAAACCTGAAAGAACGTCTCACCTGGTTTTACTCAGAGGTCTTTACAGTGTCTTTAATTAACAAACAGTTTAGGCTGAGGGATTGCTTGAGTGAAAATGAATTGATTTCACTGAATCGTTAGCCCTGCTCATGACAAGACAGCGGATAAAGAAAAGCCTGCCGCGCGGCAGGCTTTTTACTGTTGGCTTATTCAGGCGAAGGCCGTGCCCTCAATGTGATAGACCTGCGGTTCTGCAGAAAAGTATGTCTCCAGGCCCTGCATGAATGCCTGGTGATCGTCACTGGCTTCGAATCCTGGCGTATGGTCTTCGAGCGATGCCCAGCGCACGATCAGGTTGAAGCGCTCAGGTGTTTCGATCCCTTGGGCGAGCATGTGGCCCAGGTAGCCCTTTGCGCGGGTGAGCAGGGGCGCGACCTCGGCAAACGCCTGTCTGAACGTTTCAATCTGTTCTTTGTGAACGGGGAGCAGGGCGATTTCGTAGATCATGGCTTGGCTCCTGCGGTGGGCTCGATGGCGATCGCGATTTTGCCTTGGAGGCCGTTGTTGGGGCTCTCCAACCGGGCATGGGCGAGTGCGATGTCAGCCAGTGCGTAGACGGCGCCGACGTGTGGACGCAACTGACCCCGTGCTACCAATGTGCTCAACTCGTCGAGTTTGCCGCGGTTTTGCCGGGTGAACACGAAGTGATAACTCGCATTCTTGCCCCAGGCCTGCACCAGGTTCTGTGGTTGGGCAATGTCGACGATCGACACCACGCGGCCCAGTTGCGCCAGTGCGTCAGGGCTGCGCGACAGCGTGTTGCCGCCGAGCGTATCGAATATCACATCGACGCCGCGCCCCTCTGTTTCCCGCATGATCACGTCGACGTAGTCTTCCTTTTCGTAGTCGATGATCACGTCGGCGCCCAGGCTTCGTGCGAACTCAGCGTTGGCTTCACGCACAGTGGTGAACACCCTGGCACCGATGGCTTTTGCCAGCTGGATCGCGACGTGGCCCACACCGCCTGCACCGCCGTGGATCAGGATGCTTTCTCCCACTCGAAGCGCTGCGCGCACGGTCAGCGCTTCCCATGCCGTTCCGCCAACAAGGCTCAGGCTGGCCGCTTCCAGGTGGCTCAGTGTGGGCGGTTTCTTCCCGACAATGTTTTCGGCCGCCACGTGGTATTCGGCATAACTGCCGGGGCCGTCGAATATCTGCGGGGTGTACCAGACTTCGTCGCCTGGCACGAAGTTCGTCACGCCGGGCCCGACGGCTTCGACAACGCCCGAGACGTCATGGCCAGTAATGGCGGGGAGGGGCACCAGGTCGGAGTAGTCTCCGCGTCGCACCTGATAATCCAGCGGGTTGATGGAGGTGGCGTGTACCCGCACAAGGACCTGTCCCGTGTGCGGCACCGGCGTGGGCACCTCGCAGAGTTCGAACGAATCCGGGCCGCCAAATGATTTAAGCCTCATCGCTTTCATTGCATTACCTCGTTTCGGCAAAAAGGGATATCGGGAATTCTCGATATCTTGGGTCAAAAAATTACAGCTCCTTGCCAATGATCTCGGCGAGCGCACTGATGGTTGCTTCGTTTCGCTTGTAGTAGGTCCATTGGCCGATGCGCCGGGTTTCGATCAGGCCAGCTCGATGCAGCGTTGCCAGGTAATCGGACACGGTCGACTGCGACAGCCCGACGCCTTCCTGAATACTGCTGACGCAAACGCCCACCGTATGAACGTCCCCTTCATCCTGGGCAGGGAAGTTCTTTTCGGGGTCCTTCAAACCTTTCAGGATTTCGAGTCGAGTCCGGTTTGAGAGCGCTTTGAATATTTCGAGTAGGTCCATGGTGTGAGGATATCGAGATTTACCGATATGTCAATGCAATCAAGCAGGTCAATGTGAACTTGCTTGCCGGCTGCAGCCGACCTGTCCGGCATTTGCCGTGCAAAGCGCGCAATCTGACCTATGCTCGTTTCGTCAGTTTCAAGATGTGTATTAAACGTATTGATCAAACCAGGCTCGTGACGGCTTGAATTCCGAAACCGAGCAGTAACTCCGCAGCATCCAGAAACACAAGGGAAGGTGTGGGCAAAACGGCTGGCATTGCGCATGGCCTGAATGCGTGAGCGTCCCAGCCACTCTACGGATATGGGAAATAGGTTTTGGTGTCTGTGGTAAAAATTCTTTGCGTGATCGGGACGCGTCCCGAGGCCATCAAGATGGCCCCGGTCATTTTGGCCTTGAAAAAAGAGCGTTGGGCGCAGGTGCATGTTTTAGCGACGGCGCAACATCGCCAGTTACTGGATCAGACCCTGGGTTTTTTCGGCATCACCCCGGACACTGACTTGGACATCATGCGGCCGAGTCAGACGTTGTCTACCCTAACGGCCCACCTGCTGCTCGACTTGGACAAGGTCCTGCTGAAGGAGAAGCCCGACGTCGTCCTGGTTCAAGGCGATACCACTTCAGTGCTGGCTTCGGCCTTGGCCTGTTTTTATCACCGTATACCGGTGGGTCATGTCGAAGCCGGTCTGCGCACCGGGGATATTCAGCAGCCGTTTCCCGAAGAGGCCAATCGGGTAATCACGGGGAAGTTGGTGCGCTGGCACTTCGTGCCGACCGAAGGTGTCCGGCAGAACCTGCTGAAAGAGGGCGTCATCAACGCCAATATTTTTGTCACTGGCAATACAGTGATCGATGCCCTGTTGACCACTGCCGCCATGGGCGTGGAACTGGGTCTGGATATTGATCCGAGCAAGCGCCTGGTGTTGGTGACCTCACACCGCAGGGAGAATTTTGGCGAACCGTTCCAGAATATCTGCCGTGCTTTGCGAACCCTGGCCGAAAACAATCCGCAGGTTCAGTTCCTTTTCCCGGTTCATCCAAACCCCAGCATTAAGGATGTTGCGCAGATGTGCCTGGCTGGGCTACCGAACTTTACCTTGTGCGCACCGCTGGGCTATCCCGTGTTCGTCGCGGCGATGAAGGCGGCCTATCTCATCCTTACCGATTCCGGAGGCGTGCAGGAAGAAGCGCCTGCACTGGGCAAGCCGGTGCTGGTGTTACGCGAAGAAACCGAGCGTCCGGAGGCGGTTGCGCAAGGTGGGGCCAGGCTCGTCGGTACGGACTGCGCGCGTATCGTCGAGGAGGCCCAGCGCTTGTTGGACGATAGCTCGGCCTATCGCCTGATGGCGCAAGGTGTTTCGCCTTACGGCGATGGGCAGGCTGCGGGGCGTATCGTCCAGGCCCTGCGCGAGCATTTTTGTTGACGCGCCTGATCATTCTCTCGCCATTGCCTTGGGAGAGCTTTGCCCAGCGGCCGCATAAGTTTGTCGAGTGGCTTCATCATCGCACGGGCGAGCCGGTGCTGTGGGTCGATCCTTACCCCACTCGGCTACCCAAGTGGAGTGATCTGGGGCGTCTGTGGAATCCCCCGGCGCCGCGTCAACCCGCGGCTACGCCATCCTGGCTCACAGTGCTGAAACCCGGCGGGTTGCCCATTGAGCCCCTGCCGGGTTCGAGTTGGGTGAATCGTCTTGTCTGGCGACACGCCTTGCGTGCGATCGATGAGTTCGCCAACGGCTCACCCACCTTGCTGGTGGTCGGTAAACCCTCGGTCCTGGCCCGCTTGTTGTTGCAGCGCCTTCGTCATTGCTCGTCCCTGTACGATGCGATGGACGATTTTCCGGCTTTTTATTCGGGCATTTCCCGCTCCGCGTTGGCTCGATGCGAGCGCTTGATCGCCCAGCGAGTGGATCACCTCTGGGCCTCCAGTTCCGGGCTTGATGCGCAGTGGCGCAATCATCGCGATGACGTGCACCTGGTGCATAACGGCCTGGACCTGTCGGCCATACTGGCAGTGAAACCGCCAACGGGGTCAACCACCCGGAAAGTATTCGGTTACGTAGGGACCATGGCCGCCTGGTTTGACTGGGAGTGGGTTGTCGCACTGGGTCGGGCCCGGCCGAACGATGAAATCCGTTTGATGGGACCGGTCTTCGGGAACCCGGGCTTTCAGTTGCCGGACAACATCGTCGTGCTGCCTGCGGGTGATCACGGGGCGGCGTTGGAGGCCATGGCGGAGTTCGATGTGGGGTTGATTCCGTTCAAGTCCAATGAACTCACCGCTGCGGTCGATCCGATCAAGTATTACGAATACCGCGCACTGGCATTGCCGGTGATCTCGACGGACTTTGGCGAAATGCACGGCCGTGCAGGTCTGCCAGGCGTTTTTATCAGTCAGTCGCTGACCGATCTTGCCACCTTGGCCGAGGCTGCGTTGCAGTGTGAGCGGGATGTGGATGAGGCTCGGGCATTTGCACTGCAACACTCATGGGACGCTCGCTTTGATGCCGCCGGGCTTCATGCATAACTGCGATGTCATTGTCGTCAACTACAACGCCGGTGAGTTGATCGCCGAGTGCGTGGCGTCGGCGTTGAGGGAAGGCGCGCTGCACGTGATTGTGGTGGACAATGCTTCCCATGATGGGAGCCTTGCACACCTGGATACTTTCCTTGCGGACAAGCGACTGAGCATCATCAGGAATGAGCGAAACCTGGGGTTTGCGGCGGCCTGCAACGTGGGTGCGAAGGTTTCCGGTGCGGATGCGCTGCTGTTCCTGAACCCTGATTGTGTCCTGATGGCCGGTGCACTGCGTTGCATGATGGACGCACTGCAAAACGATGCGGCCACCGGTATGGTCGGTGGTTTCCTGTGCAATCCCGATGGTTCCGAACAGCCGGGTGGGCGACGGGTTTTCCCTACGCCCAGGCGTGCATTCATACGGGCTTTTGGGTTGTCACGCCTGAACGGGTTGTTTCCTTCCCTCTGCGCTGATTTCCTTATGCACCGCGAGCCGCTTCCTGTCGAGCCGGTTGTCGTGGAAGCCATCTCGGGGGCGTGCATGCTGGTCAAGCGTGAAGCCCTGGAGCGTGTAGGGCCCTGGGATGAGGGCTACTTTCTGCACTGCGAAGACCTGGATTGGTGCATGCGCTTCAAGCTTGAACAGTGGCGTGTGGTGTTTGTGCCACAGGCACAGGTCGTTCATGCAAAGGGAAGCTGCAGCCGCGATAGACCGTTCTTCGTGGAGTGGCACAAGCATTACGGCATGGTGAGGTTCTATAAAAAGTTCTTTAAGGCGCGCTATTCCGAGGGGCTGTGGCGCTGCGTGGTAGTGGGGGTTTGGCTGCGTTTCTGCCTGGTCTCCACCGCCCTCGCGGGCCGGTTGGTACTGGCCAGAATAGGCGGTGCGCGTGCCTGACATCACCGTGGGAGTACTGGGGGCAAGCAGCCTGGTGGGCCGCTGCGTGCTTGCCGGGCTTGTCCGTGATCACTTCAAGGTCATTGCGTTTTCCCGACAACGACAACGTGATGCGGACACCGAGGCCGTGAAGTGGCGACTCATTCCCGAAGACGTATTGAGTGAGCCGATGCCGCCCATTGCTTTGTGGATCTGCGTGGCGCCGGTCATCGCGCTGCCGGCGCATTTTGCGTGGCTGCAAGCCTGCGGAGCGCGCAAAGTGGTAGCTTTGTCTTCCACCAGCCGTTTTACCAAGGGCCATTCTTGCGACCCTCAGGAGAGACGCCTCGCCAGCCAGTTGCAGGACGCCGAGGACCGCTTTGAGGTATGGGCGCAGGAGCATGGGGTGCACTGGGCCATTCTGCGTCCGACACTGATCTACGGCCTGGGCCAGGACAAAAACATCACGCGGATCGCAGGGCTCATTCGCCGCTTCGGTTTTTTTCCACTGTTTGGCCACGGGGTTGGGCTACGCCAACCCGTGCATGCCGAGGATGTGGCGCTCGCCTGTGTGCGTGCGTTGCAGTCGCCTCAGGTTTGCCATCACTGCTATGACCTTTCCGGAGGCGAAGTATTGTCCTACCGAGAGATGGTCACACGGATCTTTGCCACACTGGGACGGCGCCCGCGGTTGTTCAGGGTGCCACTCTGGCTGTTTCGGATCGCCGTTGCGTTGTTGCAATGGTTTCCGCGCTACCGCCACTGGTCGGTGGCCATGGTCGAGCGGATGAACCAAGACCTGGTGTTCGATCATGCCCATGCCACACGGGACCTGGGCTTTGTCCCCAGGTTGTTTTCGTTGTCGAAACAGGACCTGCCTTAGTCATGCTCATGGGGAACCCATGCGCCCCACTTGGTTTCATAAATGGCTTTGTTCCTGTTGAACAGTGCCTGGCGCTCACTGCTTTTGATTTGCCCGAACGACGCCGAGAGTTGGTGATGGACAAACACATCACGGGCACACGCACTCATCAAACCGGCCAGCTCCACGCGCCGGCAGTAGTCATCATCTTCGAAGAAACCGCGCCCATAGACTTCGTCGAGCGGGCCGATTCGCAGGTAGGTCGTGCGCGGCATCATCACACAGAAAAATGCCAAGGTCGGCAGCCTGATGAGTTCGCCCAGGTGCTGGCAGGTATAGCGCCTGGCCGCCTGCGGCATGTCGGCCAGGTGGGTGTAATCGACGTCGACCCTGGCCTGGTTGCCGATGTTGTTGGTGCTCGGACCGATCAGCCCCAGCTCGGGATTACGCTGCAAATGCCGTTGCAGCGTACCCGCCCAGCCCGCAGTCACCTGTGTGTCGTTGTTGAGCAGCACCAGATAATCACCGCTGGCGATCTCAAGCCCTTGGTTATTCGCAGCTGCGAAGCCACGGTTGTCGCTGTTGAGAATGACCGTTTGTCCACGGTTGGCCGCCCATTGCGTGAGAAATTCCGGGGTGCCGTCACCGGACGCGTTGTCCACCACGATGATTTCCAGCGCAGGGCCGTCGCGCTCGCTCTCTAGACTGTCCAGGCAGGCGCGCGTCAACGCCAGATTATTGTAGGTCACCACGATGACGCTGATTCGCGCTGTGTGGTCGCGGCTTTCGGCCAGGGCGGTAAGCGTCTCGACACGGTGCGTCCAGGTCTGCGTTGCGGCGAATGCCTGTCGCTGGCTGATTTGCTCCGGCGTCGACGGAACCAGGGCACGACCGATCGCGGCGATGAACGCCTGGCTGTCCTGGGCCACCTGCACCAGCGCGCCGAATTGCCGCATCTCTGGCAAGTCCACCGTCACCACCGGTTTACCTGCGCTCAGGTACTCGTAGACTTTCACCGGGTTGGTGGCGAGCGTCAGTTCCGTCACGTGAAACGGCATGATGCAAACGTCAAAACCATGCAGGTAGTGGGGCAGGGCGGAGTAGGGCACTTCGCCTATAAACTCGACGTTTGGTTGGTTGCGTAACTTCCCCCGGACGCCGGCCGTATCGGCCCCGATCAACAGCACCACATGCGCTGGAAAAGCCCGCGCGATGCTGCCCACCAGTGCAGTGTCAAACCAATGGGCAATCGCGCCGTAGTAGCCGATGACCGAGCGGTTGAAGCGGTCTCGATAAGGGGTCAAGGGTGGGCTGGTGAACCTGGCGAAGTCAGCGGCATTGCGCACAACCGCGCGGGGCGCGTCGTGTGGGTCTGGCCATTGCCGGGCCAGCCAGTCAGAGGTGAACAGCCTGAGGTCGGCATTGCGCACCAGTCGTTGTTCGAGTTGCAGGATGCCGGGCGCGTTGTCGCCAAACCCTTGATGGTGGTCCATGCAGTCGTAGAGCAATCGGCCGTCAGGCAACTCGCTGGCGATGTCGCACCAGAAGGGGTGTTGCACCAGCGAGATCACCCGTCCGCAACCGGCCCAGAGCAGCACCTCGCCGATGCTGCGACGCAACTGGTGAAGTTGTTGGGCATCCGGCGCGCCGGCGTAGATCGACGGAGCGCCACGGGCAAACAGGTGAACCTGGAACAGTCGGTTGTCCTGGTCCAGCGGTTCCACAGCAAAGCCGGCCTGGGAAGTGTCTTTCAATGAGGTTGAGACATAGATGACCCGACGTCCAGTGGCGCTCAATGCCTGGGCCAGTTGTTGTGGGCGCTGGTGGCGGAAATCCCAATCGATAGCGCCCCAGACAATGTAATCGGCCAACTCGGCTTGTTGTGGCTGCGGCCTCAAGGTGGGGCTGGCGAAGACTTGCCTGGGCCTCAGGGCGCCCCTTAATACGCTTATGGCCCTGAGTAAAATTCTTCGGTAAATGCTCGCGAGCAACTTTTTCACGCCGATCGGCAGTGGTAGCCGGTGATAGGCCTGGCGCCAGCGCTTCCAGCGAGAAGGCCGTCGTTCGATCAGCATCGGGTGGCCAGCGTCATGCGGGTTTTCCCGGTGTGGCGGCAACGATCACGAAGTCACTTTTCAGCGTGCCCGACTCGATCAGGCCGTCTTCAATGTCGAACAACATCTGCAGCACCCGCAGAGACTGCGGGTTGCCCTGCTTGAAGTTGCCGGCGATGCCATGCAGCAGAAATTGCAGCAACGTTCCTCCGCACAGGTTCAATGCGCGGATATCAAAATGCTCTTCCACCACTCGAAGAATGTCTGCCGAACGCACGGCTTCCGAAGGGTCGACTTTGACCACTTCGGCCGGGTCGGGCAACGGGACGACTTGCTGCACCTGACCGAACGAGCCTTGGACGAACGACCGGCGCAGGTGCTCGGGAATCAAGCCGAACGCGTGGCTGATGGCACTGCGTTGCTGGGCATCGAAGGCAAAGTGGTTGGCGCCGACATACTCGTTGAAAAACAGCCAGCCACCCGGCTTCAGGCAATTGCGCACCCGCTGGCAGACAACCTCCAACTCACGGATATGGTGCAGCGAGCCATTGAACCAGACCGCGTCGTAGTGATGGGCGGGAAGGTCGGTACGCTCGACGTCGCACAACGAATAATGGATCGTCGATGCGCCGATCGCCGAGGCTTCGGCCTTGGCGACCTCGATGGCGGCCGGTGCAATGTCCAGTGCATCACAGTGTTCGAAGGCATTGAGCCGGAACAGCTCTCGCTCCAGGGTGCCGGTGCCGCAACCGATACTCAGCATCCGTACGCCAGGTGGTGGCTTGCCCAGGAACTCCCCCAGGCAGTACTGAACCCAGCCCGGATAGCCTTGGCCGGCGGTCGCCTTGCGTTGGTGGCGTTGCTGCACCGCGGGCACGGCCAGCCAATAGACGTCCGCCGAAAAAGCATCGGAGCCGGCCATGTTTTCTGACCAGTGATCGGCCGTGACTTGTTTGTCGGGGGTGATGTTTTGCAACTTGCCGTTGAGCTTGTTCATGATTTGCTTGAACACGGTGTCCTCCCTCCCTTGATTATTTCGTGCCCGATTGCCGGTGCGGCTCGTGCGGTTTCCATGCACCCCATTTGCTTTCGAAGTACGCCTGGTTCTTGTCCCACAGCGCCTGATAGTCACCGTTGGCAATCAACTTCTTGAACGCCGCCTGCCCATAGTGGTGGATGAACGCATCTTCTGCGCACACCGTGCGCAGGCCGGCTGCCTGGATGCGCCGGCTATAGTCGTCGTCCTCGAACATGCCGATACCGAACGCTTCATCCAGCCAGCCGATGCGCTCGAACACCTCTCGGCGCATGGCCACGCAGAACATGGCGAGCATGCTGATATCAAAGGATCGGCCGCGATGCAGTGCAACGTGGCGGTCGGCAAACGCCTCCATTTCGTCGAGGTCAACGTAGTCGATCGCCACCTTGGCTTCGTTACCCACTGCGTTGGTCATCGGGCCGACAAGCCCTATCTGCGGGTCTTGCAGGTGCCGCAGCAACGGGTCGACCCAGCCTTTGGGCACCACGGTGTCGTTGTTGAGCAGCACCAGGTAGTCGCCGGTCGCCAGTTTCAGCCCTTGGTTATTGGCGGCCGCAAAGCCCAGGTTGCGCTCATTGAGCACAATGGAGACATTGGCCTGGGTGCGGCTCAGGTAGCGCAGGTAGTTGCGCGTATCGTCCGAAGAGGCGTTGTCGACAATGATCAGTTCGTAATGGGGGTAAGTGGTATTTTGCAGCAGGCTCTGGATGCAGCCCTGGGTCAGGTGGACGTTGTTGTAGGTGACTACCACAATCGACACTTTGGGGTGCAGGGCGGTCAGGGCGGCAAGGTTGTCGTCGAAGCGGTTGCGCCAGTCGTTGGCGCTGGCCAGTGCCACGCGCGCGCTGGCGACACCGGGATCCGTTTCGGCCAGTGCCCGTTCAATCTGTTCGATGAAGGCCTGTGGCTCACTGGCGAAGTACACGAAGTCTTCGTAGAGCTTCATTTCCTGCAGCGGCACCGACACCACGGGTTTGCCTGCGCTGATGAATTCGTAGAATTTCACCGGGTCAACCGCATGGGTGACGTTGTACAGGCGAAAGGGGATCAGGCACACATTGAAGTGGTAAAGGTACAAGGGCATCTGCGCGTAGGGTTTTCTGCCGAGCAGATGCACGTTGGGCAAGCGGTCGAGGCCGGCCAGGTCCTTGACGAAAATGTCACCGACAAACACGAAGTTCCAGTCGGTACGTTGCCTGGCGATGGCGGCGATCAACGGCAGGTCCACCCATTCGGCCAGGCCACCGTAAAAGCCGATCAAGGGCCGCTCGATCTCCGGCAGCAGCCCATTGGGCACGCAATGGCGCTGGAAGAATTCAAAATCCACCCCGTTGCGCAACAGCAGGCAGTTGTCGCTTACCTGGGCCCATTTATCCTGTAGCAGGGCGGCGGTGACCGTCACCAGATCGGCGGTTTTGACCAGGGTTTCTTCCTGCTCCAGCAAGGCGTCGCCGATACCGGGAAAACCTACCCAGTCATCCATGCAGTCGTATTGGATTTTCCAACCATGCTCGTTGCGAAGCTGGTAGGCCAGCGGCGCCCAGAAGGCCAGGTGAACGACGGACACCACGGTCTTGATGCGAAAGTCCTGGGTCAGCGCGTCGATCGCACGTGAGTAAGCCAGTATGTTCTGGTCGGTCATGCGGTCGTTGTAGCAGTCCATGAACGCGTGGGGTTGCAACGCGATTTCGAATACGCCGGCTGCGACTTCCAGGCTGCTGTAGGCGTGTCCTGGTGCGGGGCTCCGGGACGGGACGATGTAGAAGACGCGATAGCCATTGCGCGCGAACTGGCTCATCAATTGCTGGGGGCGCTGGTAGCGTGCGGCCCAGTCGATATTGGCGAAGCAGAACACATCGAAGCGGCCTTCTGTCGGCGACGTTTGCAGCGCTGACGCAGGATCGGCGGCCGATACGGTTTTGAAGGGCCGCACTTCCTGCGACAAGAAGTCGAGTGACTCGGACTCTGGCGGAACCGAGCCGTATCGGAACCAGTGAAGCACCGTTCGCAAGGGGCGCGTGAGCCGCCATGAACGGGTGTTTTTCAAGGTGGCGATATGAGCAATCGCCGCGTCTCGTTCCCTGAGGGCCGTATCTCGTTCGAAACGTGCGTTGTCACGATCGAGGGTGGCCAGATTGTCCTTGTCCGTGTTCACGATACGACTCCACCCGCTGTTTTCTCGTAGTGATGCAGGGGTGTTTTGTCATCGGCCGGCCACATCGAACTGGTGGCGCCCGGACGGTAGAACGTGACGGTCACGCTGCGCCTGGAGGAGCGGCAACCCGGCACCACGCGCGACACGGCGTGCCAGGAGTGGTCCGAACGCACCAGGATGGCGGAGTTGCCGACCACCGGCACCACCTGGGCCAGGACGTCGCAGGCCTCGGCGGAGCCCAGAATCTGCAGGCAGCCGCCCTCGGCGGGGTTCCAGCTTTGATTGAAATACAGGATGTGCGTGACCAGTTTGTCGGCCAGGTCCGGGTGAGGCCCCAGGTTGGCGCCAGGACCGTAATGGAAAACATTGGCCTCCATGGGCACCTGGGTCAGGTCCAGCCCGGTCAACGCAGACATCGCCTCGCGGTACTGCAGTGAACACAGGCTATGGGTCAATGCCAGCCATTGCCGGCTCAAGGCGTGCGGGTTGACCACTTGGTGGCTGCCCATGGCAATCAGCTGTCGTGCCTCGTATTCGTAATCCTTGGCTCCGCCGTAGCCGGATACCGTCTTGAAGTGATCGTGTGGGTAGGTGTCGGCCAGTGCTCGGGCATCTTCCGGGGCGTACAGTCCGTCGATTTCCGCCCATGAATACGGGGCGGACTGCAAGCGATGGGCTCTCAATTTGCTCAGGTCAATCATGTCGAAGGGCTCCCAGCCATTTCTCCAGAGTGCGACGAAGGTGGCGCAACGGCGCCGTCAGCTTGAACGAGTTGGAGTGATACAACGCCTCAAGCGCGTGTTGTTGGTGTTCACGTTCGGCCTGTAGCTCGGCGGCCTGGTGTTGGATGTGGGTGTGCAGGCCTTCGAGCACACCGGGCAAGGCTTGCCAATACTGGTTGAGTGCTTGCTGGGTGGGCCTGCGGCCCTCGCGGATGAGTTCCGCAACCCGATCCCAATGCGTTTCAAGCTGTTGCATCGCTTGGGCGGTAGCAGCGGATATCGGCTGCCTGCCCAGCTGTGCGCGAAACCAGAGGGGATCAATCGCCACGTCCCTGCGCAATTGAAAGATCCGCCCGTGGGAGGGCAGTGCCGTGTATTTGCCCGTGCCCAGGTCGGCGGAGCAGAAGATCGGCACGCCAAACACCAGTGAGGTGATCGCCAGGTGGTAGCTGTGCCCGATCACGCCTTCGGCGTGGGCCAGCAACTCGGCCAGTAGCAATGGGTCGGGCCAGTAGGGCAGGCGCAGGGCGCGCGCGAGGTCCTCGCCCAGTACCGACTCATGATCACCGAGCACTGGGCCTATGGGCAGGATCAGCAGTTGCAGGTCTTCGAATTGTGCGGCATGGGTGCGCCACAGGGTCAGGAAACTGTCCAATCCCGCAATCGCATGCACGACCAGATAGGGCCGGGTCAGGTCGGCCTCGGCGCATAACGCCAGGAAGCGGGCTGATGGCGATTGAGAGTCGAGCAACCTTGGCAGGCCAAAGGCGGTGTCGGGAAGCACCTCGACCTTGGCGGTATCGCTCAACCGGGCCAGGGTCGCTTGCGACAGCGTGTCCCGTACCTTAACGTGAGGGCTGTGTTCGAGGGTCAGTTTCACCAGGGGGACAGCCCACGGCGGGACCTCATTGCAGTGCATGCCCGGTGCATTCCATATCAGTGGAATGCCGTGTTGCAGGGCGATCACCGCAGGCGTGAGCCAGTAGCCGGTGGGATGGTGAATGGCAGCATTCGGTGGGTAGTAGTCGGTTGCGATCACCTTGTCGAAACGGACGATGAAGCCACCGCCGATCAGCACCCCATCCAGATGCTCGGCAATCTCGGGCAACCGGCTCACTGAGGTGACTTCGTAAGGCCAGTGCGGGGGCGTTTTGTCATGGTAGGAAAAGCGATGCAGCTTCACCGCGCCCAGGCGCCGGCTCAGCTCCGCCTCGGCGATGATGGGAAACAGCAAGTCGCCATAGTTGGCGACATCGAAGGTGCCGAAGATCCCGACTTGCCATGCTCGACTCATGGGCGCTCCGTGCAACTGATGCCTTCGACGGCCGCGATGCCCAGGTCAACGAAACCGAGAAAGTCCTTGTTACCTGGCAGGGTGTCGAATGCCAGCAATGCAACCTGTTTCTCGATCAATTGCGCCGTCTCCTCGGTGTGGCCGTTCATCAGCTTGAGGGTGATGTGGTACTTGGCCGCCGCGAGATTGGCGGGGAAGCGCACGGTGATGCTCGCCTTGCGCCAGCCCGCTTGCGGCGCCTCCATCTGGAGCGGCAGGTTGGCCCCGCCAATCACCAACAGTCGGGCCTCCTGGATCGTCACACTGAGGCTGGGCAGTTCGACGTTCTCGCGCACGGTGGTTTCGATACGCATCTCAATGGTTTCGCCATAGACGAAACTCGAATACAGGCTGTCGGTGTTGGTAAAGCAGGCGGCCAGGATATGCCCCTCGTCCGTGCCAAAGGCGATGCCTCCCTGTTTGGCGAGAAAGGTCTTGGACGTGACCGGAACCGCTCCTCCGCTGGCCCAGCGACGCTGCTCGTCACGCATCTCCAGCAGATAGAGTTCGGCCATTTCTTCGGGCGTTCCACTGGCCCGTACCTGGCCTTCACGCAGGTACACCACCCGATTGCAGAAACGCTTGACCATGCCCATGTCATGGGACACGAACAATAACGTGGTGCCTTGTTGCGTCAGGGTCTCCAATCGGTTGAGGCACTTGAATTGAAACGACGCATCGCCCACCGCCAGCGCCTCATCGACGATCAGGATATCGGGCTCCACACACACCGCCACGGCAAACGCGAGCCGCACCAGCATGCCGCTGGAGTAGGTCTTGGTGGGTTGGTCGATGAAGTCACCGATATTGGCGAATGCTGTGATTTCGTCGAAACGCAACTCGATTTCGGCGCGGCTCAAGCCCAGCACAGAGCCGTTCATGTAAACGTTTTCGCGCCCGGTGAATTCAGGGTTGAAGCCGGAACCCAGTTCCAGCAACGCCGCCACCCGGCCATGACTTTGGATGCTGCCGGATGTCGCGCTCAGCGTGCCGCAGATCAGTTGCAGCAGCGTCGATTTGCCGCTGCCATTGCGGCCGATGATCCCCACGGTTTCCCCGTGGCGCAGTTCCAGCGACACATCCTTGAGCGCCCAGAATTCACGGTAGAACTGTTTTTTGCCGCGGGCCAGCATTTGCCATAGCCGATCCCTGGGCGTGTCGTAGAGGTGGTAGCACTTGCTCAGGAGAGCCGTTTGTACTGCGATGTCAGAGCACATCGGCAAATCCTTTGCGGGTTTTCTGAAACCAGGTGAAGCCCAGCCACGCGACTGCACCCGATGCGAGCAGGCCGCAGAACCAAGTGATGGGGTCCGGTACCACGTCCCAGAACAGCACATCGCGGGTCTGCTCCACGATCAGGATGAGCGGGTTGAGGTGCAGCAGGCCTTGGTAGGCCGGTGGGAAAGCACTGGCCGGGTAGAAAATGGCAGAAACGAACATCAGCGAGGTGGTGAGCACGCCCACCACCTGGCCGACATCACGCAGGTACACCCCGAGCGACGCCAGCAGCCAGGAAATGCCCAGGGAGAACAGTATCAGCGGCAGCAACACCAAGGGCAGCAACAAGCCCGTCAGCGGCGGCAGGCCGAAAAACACCAAGTGAAAGATCAGCCAGATCAACAGGCTGGCCAGGGTATGGAACAACACCGAACCCAACGCCACCCACGGCAGGATCTCCAGTGGGAACTGGACTTTCTTGACGTAGTTGGCGTTGGAGAGAATCAGGCCGGGCGCACGGACCATGCATTCAGACAGCACGTTGAACACCAGGAGCCCGGCAAACACCAGCAGTGCGAACTCGGTCCGCGAGCCGCTGCCCTGAGGCCAGCGCAGCTTGAACATCATGCTGAACACGAAGGTGTACACCAGCAGCATGAACAACGGATTGAGAAACGACCACAGCAACCCCAGGATGGAGCCACGATAACGACCAATCACTTCCCGCTGGATCATGGAAACCAACAGCTCCCTATGTCGCCACGGGCTGGAAAACATCCCGGCCCGTGTGTTTGCTTCACTCATCCAAGGATTCCCATCACCAGTGCAGTGCGCAAGCAGTCTAGTCACGAATCACGGTTTCGCCATGTATCAATCAATATCCGGTCCAGGGCTGTCGGTGCCCTCGCGCAACCTCTCCAGCGTCCTCCAAAGTTTCCTCATCGTCGGGTTCTGGTTTTCAACCGCGCAATACGAGCGAATCTCCAACCGTGTACTCCATTCCTCTCCCCCGGCACGCACCAGCAGCCCACGTTCCAACTCATCCACCACCGCGCTCTGGGGTAGCCACGCTACGCCATAACCTTCGATAGCCATGCGCATCAGCAGCATGGCCATGTCGGCTTCGTAGCAGCGTTCCAACAGGGCAGGTGCGGGGCCATTCTTGATCACGATTTCCGCAACCCGGCCCAGGAACGTCGTGGCGGTGTAAGCCAGGTGCGGAACGGGTTTTCCCGCATTCCCCGGTAGGCGATACAGCGGTCGGCCACGCTTGTCCGGGGCGCACAGTGGGATAAACGCATCATGTCCCAAGGCCAGGCTACCAAAGCGTTCGGCGTCCAGCAGGATCGGCGCCAGGGGGTGGTGATAGACGATCATCAAATCGCAGCTGCCTTCTTCCAGCGCAATCACCGCGTCATGAATATTCGCCGCCACCACCCGTGCATTGAACTGCTCGGTGTGCCGCTGGAACTGCGCCAGCCACTTGGGCAGGAAGGTCATCGACAGGCTGTGGCCGGCGGTCACCTGGATCGAGCGCCCCGGCATGCGTTCCACTTCACGCAGGCTGGCGCGCAGGCGCATCAGGCCGGCCAGGGCGTCGCGGCTTTCGCTGCAGAAGGCGACGCCGGCGGCGGTGAGTTGCACCGGGTAGGTGCCACGGTCGACCAGCTCGACACCCACCCATTCTTCCAGTGAGCGAATGCGCCGCGACAAGGCCGATTGCGTCACGCAGCGCACTTCGGCGGCGCGGGAAAAGTTCTTCCACTCGGCGATGGCCAAGAGGTCGTCCAACCATTTGATCTGCATGCCGGTTCTCCAGGCGATGAACCTTGAGTGTAAGCGTCCGCGCCCAGGCGGGGCTTGGCTTTTTGCAAACTATTCCAAAAGCGCATCGGGTTAGCCGGATTACTCATCATGGTGGTCGGGGGCTGTCCCTAGAATCCTCGGCATACAACAAAAGCCATCCGAGGGCCGCACCTGTGAAGAAGAACAAACTCCCCCGTCGCATTGCAGTCGGCATCGTCCTGGGCGTGCTGGTGGGTTGGGCGTGTCACCACTATGCCGGCAGCGAGCAGGCCGCCAAGGAACTGGCCGGGTACTTTTCGATGGTGACCGACATCTTTTTGCGCATGATCAAGATGATCATTGCGCCGCTGGTGTTCGCCACTTTGGTGGGCGGCATCGCGAGCATGGGCAGTTCGCGTTCGGTGGGGCGTATCGGGATGCGGGCCATGCTGTGGTTTGTCACGGCGTCGCTGGTCTCGCTGATGCTCGGCATGGCGCTGGTCAACCTGTTCCAGCCGGGTGCCGGGTTGAACATGCAGGTGGTGCAACACGCCACGGCGGCGGTGCCGGTCAATACCGGGGACTTCAGTCTCAAGACCTTTATCAGTCACGTGTTCCCGCGCAGCATTGCCGAGGCGATGGCCAACAACGAGATCCTGCAGATCGTGGTGTTTTCGCTGTTCTTTGGCTTCGCGCTGGCGGGCGTCAAGCGCGCCGGTTACACGCGTATCACCGACACCGTGGACGAGCTGGCCAAGGTGATGTTCAAGATCACCGACTACGTGATGGCCTTCGCACCGATCGGCGTGTTTGCCGCCATTGCTTCGGCAATCACCACCAACGGCCTGGGCCTGCTGGCGGATTACGCCAAGCTGATCGCCGAGTTCTACCTGGGCATAGCCTTGCTCTGGGTGTTGCTGTTCGCCGCCGGTTACCTGTTTCTCGGGCGTTCGGTGTTCACCCTCGGCAAGCTGATCCGCGAGCCGATCCTGTTGGCGTTCTCCACGGCCAGCAGCGAGTCGGCCTACCCGAAAACCATGGAGGCCCTGGAGAAATTCGGCGCGCCCAAGCGCGTCTCCAGTTTCGTGTTGCCGCTGGGCTACTCCTTCAACCTTGACGGCTCGATGATGTACCAGGCGTTCGCGATCATGTTTATCGCCCAGGCCTACAACATCGACCTGAGTTTCACCCAGCAACTGCTGATTCTCCTGACGCTGATGATCACCAGCAAAGGCATGGCCGGCGTGGCGCGTGCGTCGGTGGTGGTGGTAGCGGCGACCTTGCCGATGTTCAACCTGCCTGAAGCTGGGCTGCTGCTGATCATTGGCATCGACCAGTTTCTCGACATGGCGCGCACCGCCACCAATGTGGTGGGCAACAGCATCGCCACGGCGGTGGTGGCGAAATCCGAGACCGAGGAAGCACCTGCCGAGCTGCCGCAGATGGTGCGCACATGACCACCACTTCTCGATTGGGCATCGTCGGCGGGCTCGGCTCGCTGGCGGGCGGCGATCTGTTCTACAAACTGGTCAAATCCAGGGCCGTGCTGGAGGACCAGGGCCGCTATCACTTCCTGTTCGAGCAGCACCCCTTCAAGGATGTGTTGTTGCCTTTGGACCGCCACGCGAGCATGACCGCGCGCAAATTCTATGTGTTCCAGGTGTGCAAGACCTTTGAAGACAGTGGCGTGGATGCGGTACTCCTGCCGTGCTTCGCCAGCCAGACCTTTCGTGAGGAAATCCAGCAGGAGCTGGGTATTCCCGTGCTGGACATGATGCAGGCACTCGTCCGGCACATCCTGCGCAGTGTCGCACCGGGTGCCACCCTGGGCGTGATTGCATCGGACTTCGTGCGCCACGCTGGTTTGTTCGAACAGCACCTCGGCCAGCACTTCAACCTGGTGTATCCGGAGGACCACGCCCAGGTCGCGTTGATGGAGGCAATGTATGGCGTCAATGGCATCAAGGACGGCCACCTCGACGGTGTGCCGCTGGAGTCGGTGTACCAGGCGTGCCTGTCATTGCAAGGGCAGGGCGCCACGGTGATCGTGCCGGGCATGACCGAGCTGTCGCTGGTGTGCGGCGACCTGCAGCGGCGCGGCATCAGTGTGCTCGACATCAACCAGATCTATGCCGAGTTCGCCACCCAGGCCGACGGCCCGACACGCCAGCCGCCGTTCAAACTGGGCATCGTCGGTGGCGTCGGTCCTGCGGCCACCGTGGACTTCATGGGCAAGGTGGTCGCCCACACACCGGCTGGCAAGGACCAGGACCATATCAAGATGGTGGTGGAGCAGAATCCGCAAATCCCTGATCGAACCGCCAACCTGCTGCGCGACGAAACCGACCCCACCCTTGCGCTGTACGCCACCTGCAAACGCCTGGAAAGTGCTGGCGCCCAAGCCATCGCGATCCCGTGCAACACCGCCCATGCGTTTGTCGAACGCATCCAGGCGCATTTGCGCGTGCCCATCGTCAACATGCTCAGCGAAACAGTGGAGTGGATCGTGAGCACCTATGGCAGTGGCCAGGCGGTTGGCCTGCTGGCGACCTCCGGCACCCTGCAAAGCCAGGTCTACCACCAGGCGGCGCGGCGTTCGGGGTTGCAACTCATCACACCCGGTTTCGATTACCAGGCGCTGGTGATGGAAGCGATTTATGGCGAGCGGGGTATCAAGGCCGGATTCACCGAGGGCGTCTGCCGCGAGCAATTGCTGCTGGCGGCAGAGCATTTGTGTGAGCAGGGGGCGAGGGTGTTGATTTTGGGGTGTACGGAATTGCCGTTGGTGTTGGCGCACAGTGAGTCGTTTCAGATCAACCAGCACCGTGTGGCACTGGTGGATCCGACGACCATCCTGGCGCGCAAGTGCGTAGAGCGAGCCACTTCATTCTTTAAGTAGGAGCTGTATCGCTCATGAGAACTCAGCGCATCCCAAATTTCTCCAGCGTCGACGCCAACCCCAGCAGGTCAACCGTACTTTTCCCAGCCTCCAGCCCTGCCCGAATCCCATCCTCCTTATCTTCCCGACTACGGCTCAATCGGATCACTTCTTCAACGCGATCCTGCTCTACAACCACCAGCCCATCGCGGTCGCCGACGATGATGTCGCCCGGGTTGATGTTCACGCCGCCTATCACAATGGGCACGTTGACTTTGCCCGGCTGGCATTTGTTGGTGCCCTTGATGCTCAGGCCGCGGGAAAAGGTCGGGAAGCCCATTTCGATGATGGCATTGGCGTCGCGCACGGCGCCGTTCATGACCAGGCCGACAATCCCGAGTTTCTGCGAGGCCAGGGTCAGCAGGTCGCCCCAGGGGCCGGCCTCCATGAAGCCCTTGGCGTCCACCACCAGCACATCGCCGGGTTTGGCTTTGGTCAGGGCATAGTGGATGGCCAGGTTGTCGTCGGGGCGGCAGTCTACGGTCAAGGCCGGGCCGGCCAGGCGCAGGCTCGGGTCGACCGGGCGCAGGCCGCTGTCCAGGGCGCCTTTTTGGCCCTGTGCTTCGTGGATGGTGGCGGTGCCCAGTTGTTTGAGGGTGTCGAGTTGGTCTTGGGTAACAGGCATGGTGGCGTTCCGTTTTTATAAGGGCTGTTCAAGCGGCTGGGGTGTGACGGCCGAGCCAATCCAATGCTTGGGCAAGGCTCGGTTGTTCTTCGGTGATCGGTTCCTGCGCCAGGCCTTCGCTGCTGTGGCTGAAGCGCTGGCGCACGCCGCCGAGTACGCTGCTGGCAATGCCGAGCGAGGCCAGTTGGCGCTCGGCTTCTTCGACTTCATGCAAGCGCCGCGTGGCGTGCACCACGTGGGTGGACACAAGCATTTCCAGGAAGGCGGGCAAAGGTGCCTGGTCAATATCCTTGAGCACTTCATAGAGGGCAGGGCGCAGTTGTTGGCGTTCGGCCGCCAGCAATACGTCCACCGCGAGTGCTTCCATGCCTTTGGTGAAGACGCTGCGCAGGATTTTCAGCGTGATTGCATCGCCGGGTTGGCTGGCGGGCAGGGCGCGCGCGGTGGCCCCAGCGCTGAGCAACAGTTCGACAAAGACATCCGCCTTGGCGCCGGAACACAGCAGCGGGGTCTTTTCGCGCAGGTAGGCAATAGCACCCATGATCGCCACATCTACGTAGTCGACCCGTTGCTGCGCGGCCTCTGCACCAGCCAGGCGCTTGCGTTCGGGGGCAGCGGTGGTGAGGTCGGCGAACAGCGCGCCGGGCTTGAGGTACGCCAGGCATTCGCGGGTCACTTCCAGGGACTGGGTGCCCACCACGCAGGACAGCACGCAGTCCGATTCGGCCAGCCAGTCGCCGACGCCAGGGTGGATCTGCACACCCCATTGGTCCGCCAACCGTTGTGCCGCCGGTGCGATGCGTTGCTCGCAGAACAGCAACTTCACGGTGGTATGGGACGCCAAGGCTTGGGCATAGCAACGGCCGACTTCGCCGAGCCCTACGATTGTTATTTTCATGTCGCCTCCGGATTCAGGTGGCAATACAATTAAAATACAATTTGAGTGATTGCAACCGATTTTTGTACAAAGTGCCCGGACGGTCCTCTGTCATTAGCCTGCGACAAGCCTCAGAATCCGCTGCTGGCACTCCGGGGCAGAGCCCTGACCCACCTCGACACAGAAGGCAAACATGGCCAACGATCTCATCTACGAGACCTTGAGAAACCGCATCATCGCCGGCCAGTACGAGCCCGGTACGCAACTCAAGGAAGAACCGCTGGGCAAGGAGTTCGGCCTGAGCCGCACGCCGGTGCGCGCGTCGCTGAAGAAGCTGGTGGACGACGGCCTGGCGGTGATCGAGGCCAATCGTGGAGTGTTTGTCGCCGGCTGGACCCAGTGGGACCTGGAAGAAATGTTCAGCTTGCGCGAGCTGCTCGAACCCCACGCAGCCTTGCTCGCCGCCCAGCGTGCAACCCAGCAGGACGTGGCTGAACTGCACCGTATCAACGCACTGATGGCGGACGCCATTGCCAGCAAAGGGCCGGACGTGACCCTGCGCGTGCAGGAGGCCAACCGTGCGTTTCATGCCCAGGTGCTGGAGATCGCCCGCTCCCAGCGGCTCAAGTCGATGCTCGCTACCTTGATCGACATGCCGGTGATCACCCGTTCGTTTTTCCTCTATCGCCCGGCCGACCTGGAACGCAGCCTGCAGCAGCACCTGGACATCACCTATGCCATCGAGCAGAACGATGGCGAGTTGGCCCAGCGCGCCATGCAAACCCATATCCGCATGGCCTACCTGCGCTTCATGGCGCGGCGCAGTGAGTCTCCCGTTCGTCGATAAAAAAATACAAAACTAAAACAATATGCGTTAGAGTCGGCGCCACGAGACCGGGCAATGACTCCTGCCTGACATTCACAAGGACCCGCAGAAACACCAGACCTGAGGTGGCTGAACCTGCCTCAGCGGGAGCCTGCACCCCGGATTCGACACACACGGCACATTCCAATAATAAAACCAGGTATCCCGTATGAGTATTCAGGTCCCCACCGCTGAAAAACCGTCGCGTTTCCGCTGGATCGTCGCAGGGCTGTTTTTTCTCGTGTACACCGTGGCCTCGGCCGACCGCGCCAACCTGGGCGTGGCCTTGCCGTTTATCCGCGAGGAATACCCGATGACCAACGCCGAAGCCGGCGCGTTGCTCAGTGTGTTCCTGCTGGCCTATGCCCTGGCGCAGATTCCCTCGGGTTTTGCCTCCAGCCGTTTCGGGGTGCGCAAGATCTTCTCGTTTTCGATGATTGCCACCTCGGTGTTCACCGCCTTGATGGGCACGGTCAATTCGGTGCTGGCCTTGAAGATCTACCGTTTTGCCCTGGGGATTGCCGAAGGCCCGCTGCCGATTGGCATCGCGTCGACCATCAACCAATGGTTTCCGGCCAAAGAGAAGGGCACCGCCACTGGTATCTTCCTGGCCGCGGTGAAGTTCGGCCCGGTGATCGTGCCACCGTTGTGCGTGGCGATCGTGGCGATGTGGGGCTGGCGCGAGATCTTCTACATCTTCGCCGTGCCGGGCATTGCGTTGTCCATTGCCTGGTACTTCCTGGTGGCCAACCAGCCGGCGCAAAGCCGCTTTGTGAATGCCGGCGAGCTGGCGCATATCACTGATGAAACCAACAACGTCATCACCCAGAAAACCGAAGGCGCGCAGCGGCACTTCAAGCGCCTGGACGCCTTTATCCGCGTCAAGCCGGTGGAGCCTATCGCCACCAGTCGCGGGCTGTTTCGGTCCTGGAACGTGGTTGGTTGCGCCCTGAGCTACAGCTTTCAGGTGGGCATCACCATGGTGCTGTTGTCGTGGATCCCCACCTACCTGATGACGGTCAAACAGTTCTCGATCATGAACATGGGCTTTGTCTCGGCGGCGCCGTGGGTGGGGGCGATCTGCGGCAACCTGCTCGGTGGCATCCTGTCCGACCGCGTGCTGGGCAAGCGGCGCAAGCCCGGCATGATGCTCTCGGCGTTGGCTACGGTCGGCACCATGTACGCGCTGATCAACTCACCGAATGACCCAACGTTGTACGCCGCGCTGCTGTTCCTCACCGGCACCTTGATCAGCATCGGTTACTCGTCCTACATGGTTTACCCGATGGGCCTGGCCACCAAGAAGACCTTTCCGATTGCCAGTTCCATCGTCAACATGGGCGGGCAGTTAGGCGGTGCGGCAGCGCCGTTTCTGGTGGGGCTGCTGCTCGACAGTTATGGCTGGTCCCAGGTGTTCCTGTTTATGGCGATCGGCTCCTTTGCCAGTTTCCTGGTGCTGTTGACCATTGCCGAGCCGGCGCCGGTTTTGCGGTAGCGCTTGCGTGCTCAGGGTCGCTGACGCTAGCGTGGCAGCCCTGAGCGGATACCCGGTGTCACCCCTATGAAGCGCCATTTCGAAGATTTACAGCTGGGCAGTATCGAACTCTTCTGCCTCGCCGCCGAAGCCAGCAGCTTCACCGCCGCCGCGCAGGTGGCGGGTGTCACCCCGGCGGCCGTGAGCCGCAGCATCTCGCGCCTGGAAGAACGCCTGGGCTCACGCCTGTTTGTGCGCACCACCCGCAGCATCCGTCTTACCGACAGCGGTCGGACCTTCTTCGAGCAATGCCGCCAGGCCTTGACCCAACTGGTGGAGGCGCAGCAGGAAGTGATGGGCGCGCAGGCCGTGCCGTCGGGCTTGCTGCGTATCAGCATTCCCACCACCTACGCCCATCACCGCTTGCTGCCGCTGCTGCCCAGGTTTCGCGCGCTGTACCCGCAAGTCACGGTGGATATCCACATCAGCAACCGCAATATCGACTTTGTCGCCGAAGGGTACGACCTGGCCATCCGCGTGCGCGCCCAGCCGGACTCGTCGCTGATTGCCCGCCTGTTGGAAGACGGCGAACTGGTAGTAGTGGCATCGCCGTCTTACCTGAAGCGCGCCGGCAGCCCACAGACGCTGGAAGATTTGCCCACCCATGAATGCATCCAGTACGAACTGCCGAGCAATGGCCGGCGTATCTCCTGGTTGTTCCAGGTGGATGGCAAGCCGCAGGAATATGCGGGGGAGGCGGGGTACAGTTGTTCCGACGATGTGCTCGGCGGCGTGACCCTGGCCAAGCATGGCGCGGGGTTGTTTCAGACCTACAAGTTCATCGTCGAACAGGAACTGGCAAGCGGTAGCCTGGTGGAGGTATTGCAACCGTTTGGCGGGCGTTCGCGGCCGTTTACCTTGTTGTATCCCCATGGGCGCTATGTGCCGCATCGGGTTAGGGCGTTTGTGGATTTCCTGATGCAGTGTCGGGACGAATGGGCGGCGCCGTAGAGGCGGCGATATCCCAGGTCAGCAGGAGTTGGCTGATTGCCGCGTCGATAGTGGCATGGGGCACGTTGTCCCGCGCCAGGATCGAAACGCCCTGCAGGAAGCTGTCAAACACCGTCGCCATCACCGCCGGGTCGAGCGTCTGCGGCAACTGGCCCAGGCGCATCGCCCGCTCCACACACGCCACAATCCCCGCACGGGTGCGTCGCCGCGACTGGGTCAACCCATCCGCCACCCTTGCGTTCTCCGGGCTTGGCGCGCTCATCACCCCCAGCGCCACCATGCAGCCCTTGGGGTGGCCGTCTTCGCACTGCATGCGCGCCGACTGGCGCAGCGCTGTTTCAACTGCCTGACGCGGTAACAGGCTTTCGTCCCACAGGCATTCGGTGACTTGGGCGTAGGTCGCCAGGTAACGCTGCACGCACTCGTCGAACAGCGCCTCTTTGGAGCCGAACGCTGCATAAAAACTCGGTGCGGAGATGCCGCCACCCAAGCCGGCCTTAAGCTGGGCGAGGGAGGTGGCGTCGTAGCCGTGCTGCCAGAACAGGTGCAAGGCCTGGTCCACGGCGTGTTCGCGGTCGAAAGTGCGGGGGCGGCCCATCTGTGCCATGTCAGGTCTCCGGTGGATAGCGAGATAAATACTAGTCGATACATAAGTCGTTGACAACGTGATGCGTGCGCCTGCAACATTTGTATCGATCAGTATCTAAGTCCCGCTCAAGGAGTTTTCCGTGACACCCTCACTTACGTTATCGGCGTCATCCGACCGCTTGCCCATCGGCGCTTTGCTCGCCCTGGCCATGACCGGCTTTATCTGCATCGTCACCGAAACCCTGCCGGCGGGCTTGTTGCCGTTGATCAGCGAGGGCCTGGCGATTTCGCCGTCGATGGCCGGGCAGATGGTCACCGCCTATGCCTTGGGCTCGGTGCTGGCGGTGATCCCCATGACCATCGCTACCCGCGGCTGGCGGCGGCGCAATGTGTTGCTGCTGACCATCGTCGGCTTTTTGCTGTTCAACTCGATCACCGCGTTGTCGTCTCACTACGGCGTGACCCTGGTGGCGCGGTTCTTTGCCGGTGTGGCGGCGGGGCTGGCCTGGAGCCTGCTGGCCGGTTACGCCCGGCGCATGGTTGCGCCACATCAACAGGGCAAGGCACTGGCGCTGGCGATGGTCGGTACACCGATTGCGTTGTCGTTGGGTGTGCCGCTGGGCACGTGGCTGGGTGGGCTGGTGGGTTGGCGCACGACCTTTGGCCTGATGTCGGCGGTAAGCCTGGTGCTGATTGCGTGGGTGCTGGTGAAAGTCCCGGACTACGCGCCTCAACCGGCGCACCAACGGCTGTCCCTGGGCAAAGTGTTGACCACGCCGGGCGTGCGGCCGGTGCTGGCGGTGGTGATCAGCTGGATGCTGGCGCACAACATTCTCTACACCTACATCGCGCCGTTCGTAGCGCCTGCCGGATTGGCAGAGCGGGTTGACCTGGTGCTGTTGGTGTTCGGGGTGGCCGCGTTGGCGGGGATCTGGCTCACGGCCAAGTTGGTCGAGCCGCTGCTGCGCCAGACCGTGCTGGTGAGCCTGGTGACCTTCGCGGCGATAAGCCTGGTGTTCGGTTTTCTGGGCAATGTGCCCGAGGTGATCTATTTCGGCGTAGCGGTGTGGGGCCTGAGTTTCGGCGGCGCCGCGACCCTGCTGCAAACCGCCCTGGCCGATGCGGCGGGGGATGGCGCGGACGTGGCGCTGTCGCTGAATGTGGTGGCGTGGAACAGCGCGATTGCCGGCAGCGGTGTGGTCGGCGGGGTGTTGCTGGACACCTGGGGCGTGGCGTCGTTTCCATGGGCGATGCTGGTGTTGATCGGCGTATCGCTGGTGATCGCCTGGGGGGCCAGTGCCCACGGTTTCACGCCGGGCGCGCGGGATGCGGGAAAACCTACAGCAGCCGGGCACTAATCTGACATTCGTTAGTCAATAATCCTCGCAATATCATCCACTTGGCTCCGCTCGGCGGAGCCTGCCGCTTCACTTCCTTTCGAAGATTTAATGCATGTACCTACGCAAAATTGCCGTTGGGCTGACCGCCCTTGTTTTGCTTTCCTCTGGGGCCAACGCCCGAAGCTTGCCGGACCTCTATTCCCAGCAGGAAAAACAGCTCAGCTTCGACAGCTGCGCCGACCTGTTCCCCGCCGCCCCGATCAAGACCGCCACCGTGCCGGCCGCGATGAAACCCCTGGCCCTGTGTTCCGACCATTTCGCCGTGCTCTACTCGCAAACCAGCAAAACGCCACTGGTGGTGGTCGAGCGCCTGAATGCCGCGCTCCTGAAGGACGCCAAGGGCGAGGAGCGCACCAACCAGTTCTACGCCGACCCGCGCATTCCCAAAGGTGGCCGAGCGGAGTTGAGCGACTACCGCGCCCAGCATCCGGCGGTCGATCGTGGTCACCAATCCCCAGCCGCCGACGCGCCGAATGCCAACGCCATGGCGCAGTCGTTCGCGCTGTCGAACATGGTGCCCCAGGACCCCACCAACAACCGCAAGATCTGGAGCAAGGTCGAGGCTGACGTGCGCAAGTTTGCCGTGCGGGCCGGTGGCGATGTGTACGTGTTTACCGGCCCGCTGTTCGACCCAGGCTACGGCACCATCGGCGCCAACAAGGTCTGGGTGCCGACGCGCCTGTTCAAGCTGGTGTACGACGCCTCCAGCAAGCGTGCCTGGGCGTATGTGCTGCCCAATGGCGAGACGCGCATTCAAAAACCGATGGATTATGAGACGTTTGTGAAGAGCACCGGGCTCAGGTTGTTGGGGGATCTTCCGGTGTTGGGGGCGGTGGGGCGTACCTGACAGCCGACGTGGATGTTGGGGTTGACCGAGTACATATCCGTTATTTGGGTAACGGCGGATACTGGTTCCGCCCTTACGGCGGCTCACTTTTGAAAAGCCGGAATGCCGGCCCAGTCAAAAGTAAGCAAAACGCTCTTGCCCCAACACTCGGCACCTCGCCTAGGCTCGGTGTGCCCGTAATCCGACAGGGATTTGGGGGGCCGCCGCCACGCGCCATCCATGGCGCGGGGCGGCTAAACCGGCATCCCTGCCGGTTTACCCCCCAAATCCCTGTCGAATTCCGGCCAGCGTGTTTGACGGGGCGCCTGAGATCAAAAGCAAGATCAAGATCAAGAGCGGCCCGCTTCGCATCGTGGTTAGCGCTTGGGTTTATACTCGCGCCCATTCAAATCTACCGAGATATCCCATGAGCACCTCTGTTCCTCTCGCTCCCGCGCGCACGCCCGTCGCGCCGTTGGTGGCCTTTATCATCCTGGTGCTGGGCGCCCTGTTCCTGCAAAACAGCGTTGGCTCGCATCAGGTGTTGTTGCTGGTGGTCGGCGCGGCACTGGGCTTGACCCTCTACCACGCCGCTTTCGGGTTCACCTCGGCCTGGCGCGTGTTCATCAATGATCGCCGTGGCGCCGGCTTGCGTGCGCAGATGGTGATGCTGGCGATCGCAGTGCTGTTGTTCTTCCCGGCATTGGGGGCGGGCAGTTTGTTCGGGCAGCCGGTGGTCGGGCTGGTGGCGCCGGCCGGGGTGTCGGTGGTGTTTGGGGCGTTCATCTTTGGCATCGGCATGCAGTTGGGCGGCGGCTGTGCGTCGGGCACGCTGTTCACCGTGGGCGGCGGTAATGCGCGCATGCTGGTGACGTTGTTCTTCTTTATCTGTGGCTCGCTGATCGCCACGCACCACGTGGATTGGTGGTTTGCGCTGCCGGCCTTCCCGGCGGTGTCCATCGTCAAGAGCTTCGGCGTGGTGCCGGCGATGGGCCTGAGCCTGGCGGTGTTTGCGATCATTGCAGTGGTGACCGTGCGCCTGGAGAAGGCTCGTCATGGTCAATTGGAAGAGGGTGTGAAAAGCGAGCATCAAGGCCTGCGCCGCTTCCTGCGCGGCCCGTGGCCATTGGTGTGGGGCGCCATCGGCCTGGCCTTGCTCAACTACGCCACCCTGGCACTGGCGGGGCGACCTTGGGGCATTACCTCGGCGTTTGCATTGTGGGGCGCCAAAGTCGCCAGTGGCTTGGGTGTGGACGTGGCCAGTTGGGAGTTCTGGCAGATGCCGGGCAACGCCAAGGCGCTGGCTGCGCCGGTGTGGGAAGACATCACCAGCGTGATGGACATCGGCATCGTCCTCGGCGCGCTGTTGGCCGCCGGCCTGGCCGGGCGTTTCGCCCCCAGCCTGAAGATTCCGGCGCGTTCGCTGGTGGCAGCGGTGATCGGCGGCCTGCTGCTCGGCTACGGCTCGCGCCTGGCGTACGGCTGCAACATCGGCGCGTACTTCAGTGGCATCGCCTCGGGCAGCCTGCATGGCTGGGTATGGCTGGTGGCCGCGTTCATCGGTAACAGCGTGGGCGTGCGGTTGCGGCCGTTTTTCTTCGCGGGTGAGCGGCCGCAGGTGGCGTTGAGCGGTTGCTGAGTCAATCCTGCACGGAAGAGTCTGGCGCCTGAGCCGCTTCAGCCGCCAGCTTTTCCCGGTCCGCCTTGCTGATGTATTTATCCTTT
This sequence comes from Pseudomonas sp. DWP3-1-3b3, assembly GCF_049896305.1. Lineage (NCBI taxonomy): Bacteria > Pseudomonadati > Pseudomonadota > Gammaproteobacteria > Pseudomonadales > Pseudomonadaceae > Pseudomonas > Pseudomonas sp. DWP3-1-3b3. The sequence continues at coordinate 504,955 of NZ_JAFCUA010000003.1, forward strand.
TTCTTCGGCGCCAATTTGGCGTTGGCCTTCTTGGCTTTTTCCTTGAAGAGCTGCTGGAGTTTTTTCTGGCGGTTCATGGGGTTCTATCCGGGTTGTTCAGGCTCGGGATGATACCAGCTTCACTCGTCGGGTCGTCTTCAGCCTGATCGACTGGGTTTAGCCATGCTTGCTCAAGGGGTGACGAACGAGTGCGCGTCTGTCCTCTGGGGTCTGTGCATGACAAACGTTGCTTTTACCCGTTTGGATACCAGCATGTAAGGCACCCATACAAACAAGGCAAACAATGCCCGTGCCATTTCTTTTGCGGTGTTGTTGTCGAAGATGGGTTTATCCACCAGAACGAAGGAGCACGCCCAGGCATCAAGAGGCACGAACACAACCGATGCAATCACCGTGGCGATGTAAACCTTGGGGAACAGGTAATGCTTGGTGAAGAACAGATAGACCAAATAAGCGTAGGTGGTCACAAACAATCCGTTGATCAGCGTTTCTGAAATCAGGATCGGCCCCCACAGTGGGCTATACAGGGGCAATCCCGGCGTACTGACGGCGGTAAATGTGCCATTTGTGAAAATCGGGTAATAAATGGTGAGGAGGTTAAAGCTCAGGCGGATAATCGAGATGAACAGACCTATCCCGACCAATATGAGCCAGCCGCTTAGCCCCTTTAAATCTTTGCTTTCTTGCATGTCGCGCTCCGTGGGTGACTAACGTTTCGAATCATTGATCAATGGCTGGACGATTGGCGCAGAAACGCAGTGATCAGTTCTATCACCTGTTGTTGGATTTCCGCCCTTGGCCGCCCCCCCGTACCATCCCGGCAAATCATGCCATCGCCCGGCGAGCTTTCTTCAATCAGCTCCATGCCGCCCGGCTTGCAGATCGACATGAACGTGAAGTGAGTGGCATCGCCGATCTCCACGTACTGAGTCGAGGCTTTGGGCAGGCGCTTGACCAACGCGGCGGACTCCAGGTTAGGGTCCATGTCCTCTGTGGGCACGCCACCCGCAATTACCAAAGCCGGCACCGGAAGGGCGGCGAGACTGGCGTCGGTGAAGCCAGGTGCGAGGCCCAGGTCCAGGGACACAATGGCGGTGACGCGTTTATCGCTCAAGTCAGCGGCCAGCTTGGCTTTCCCTTCGGGCGTGCCGGCGGGGTTCATCTCGTGGTAACCCATGCAACCGCCGAGCTTGGGGTGTGCGTTGCAGGCTTGGGTGAACAGATCGGGATCGAAGCGTGCGCCGGCAATCTCCAGCACGGTCCAGCCGCCGAGGGAGTGGCCGACGGCGGCAATGCGATTTTTTGCCACCGCGCCAAATTGCTTGGGCTGGGCCAGGACCGCGTCAATGGCGCGACTCAGGTCGGCCGGGCGCTTCCATAACTGAGCGGCGGCCTGCGGGCTACGGTCCTGGGTGGTGGTGCCGGGGTGATTGACCGCCGCCACGATGTACCCTTTGTGCGCCAATGCACTGGCCAACCACACCTGTTTGCCCCAATTACCGCCGTAGCCGTGGGAGAGCACGACCAAAGGATACTCACCGGCAGCTGGTGGTGCATCTGTCACCGCGAGGGCGCCGATGAACACCCCGTTGTCGGCGATCAGTTGCGGTTTGGCGGTGCTTGCAGCGGGATACCAGACCACCATTTCCAGCGGGCGGCTGGTCTGCGCGTCGGGCAGGGTGGTGGTTTTGAAGCCGACGGGGCTTTCGGCCGCGAGGGCGGGCGTGGTCAGGCAAAACACAAGCAGGGCGCGCAAAGCGGTTTTCATTGTTGTTATCTTCCTTGATTTTGGTCGCGCATCATTACCTGAAACCGATCGTCTGGGTACCCCCCTTTACCCTTGGTATTTGCCAACCCAACCCCATAACTTGCCTGTATCCATTGCGCGGAAGAACCGACCATGACCAACCCAACCGAAACCGCAGTCCTCGCCGGCGGCTGCTTCTGGGGCATGCAAGACCTGTTGCGGCGTTACCCCGGCGTGCTGCACACCCGCGTCGGCTACACCGGCGGCGATGTGCCGAATGCCACCTACCGCAACCATGGCAACCATGCGGAAGCCATCGAGATCGTGTTCGACCCGACGGTAATCAGTTATCGGCAGATTCTGGAGTTCTTTTTCCAGATCCATGACCCGAGCACACCGAATCGACAGGGCAATGATCTTGGGCCGAGTTATCGCTCGGCGATCTATTACCTGAGTGAGCAGCAACGGGATGTAGCCGAGGACACGGCAGCGGATGTGGATGCTTCGAAGTTATGGCCGGGCCGGGTGGTGACCGAGATTGAACCGGCGGGGCCATTTTGGGAGGCGGAGCCGGAGCACCAGGATTACCTGGAGCGGATTCCCAATGGATACACCTGCCACTTTATCCGGCCGAACTGGAAGCTGCCCAAGCGCGGCTAAGACGGCGCAACAATAAAGGGGACGAATCAATCCGTCCCCTTCACTTACTGCCCTAAATCCCCAACGGCCAGGACCTGCGGTGCATATTTGAGGTACCACGCACGTTGGCCAACAAGCAGGTCGCGGGCGAGTTCAAGTTCTCGATCGGACATGGCGGCATACACTCGCTGGTTATGGTCAACATGTTGCACTTGGTTGTTGACCACTGCGTAGAGCACCCAGCCCTTACTTTCCATGCACAGACGGCTGCCCTGATTGATGATTTGCGCTTCGGTGTAGCCCAGGGAGCGAAAGACCTGCACACCCTGGCCATTCTTTTGATAATTGGCGACATGATATTGAACGCAGGTGTTCAGGCTTTCGCTGAACTGAGTGGCTGAAGACGTGTTGTGAGGCACTTTGAAATAGACGTCGCCATCCTTGAAGTCCATATCCGCTCGATCGGAAACCACGCTTTGCGCAGAACTCAAATAACTTGTCTGAGGTGTCGAGGTCGACGCACAGCCGCTGAGCAGGCTGCCGATGACGGCCAATGTAAGCAGAGAAAGGGTGATTCGCATCGAGACGTCCTTGAGGTGTTTCCAGGTAAATCCATTGGCCATTGAAGCCGGGCATAGCGCAGCTTTGGGAGGGCAGTGGCGCAGTGCGCAATGTTGACACAAACAAGGCGTGAACCGAAGAAACAGCTTCGTAGTGATGGGGGATCAGCGCTTTTCGTACGCCCTGTACTCATTCTGCAGCACGATATGGTCCGCCACGTACTTCGCATCGTGCCAAACCCCATAGATAAACGACGATGCGCGGTTCACCAAATTTGGCAGGCCCAGGAAGTAGATCCCGCTCTGCGCCGAGATCCCGCGCTTGTGGAACGGCTCGCCTTTCTCATCGAATGCATCGACCTTCAACCAGCTGAAATCGAACGTGAATCCAGTGGCCCAGAGAATCGTGGTCACGCCTGCTTCAGCCAGGTCCAGGCTCAACATCGGATTTATCAAGCACTCGGGGTCGGGCAACAATTCCCAGGCCTGCGGCTCCGGTGGAAACGGCAAGCCGTTGGCCTCGATATAGGCGTCTGCATCGCGCAGCACATCAAAGTAGGCGCGATCCCCTTCAGCTACGTTTCCGGCCAAGCCCGGTTGGAAGGTCATGACGCCGTCTTTCCAATCCTGGGTGACGCCCACCAAGTGAATCCCTTGGTGTGCCAGTCGGCGGAAGTCGACGGTCTTGCCACCTTCATAGCCACTTACTGCAAAGGCCACGTGTTTTTTCTTCGGCTGGATTTTGACTTCATCCCACAGGCCCAGCGCACCCAGCCACCAACAGTAGTCACGGCCGCGATAGGCGCGGGGCGGGCGGTAGTGCTCGCCCACCGAGAGGTACACGGTCTTGCCGGCCTTTTGCAGTTCTTCGGCGATTTGTGAGCCGGAGGCGCCTGCGCCGACGACCAGTACAGCGCCTTCAGGAAGTTGACCGGGGTTCTTGTAGCTGGACGAGTGCAGTTGGTGCAGCGGCGCGGTGGTCGGGACGATGTCCGGGATGGAAGGGCGCTGGAACGGGCCGGTGGCGGCTACCACATTGGCGGCTTCGATCACGCCGGCCGATGTCGTCACCTTGAAGCCGGGTCGCCCCACATGACGCTCTACCTGTTGCACCTCGACGCCGGTGCGTACAGGCGCCTGCAACTTGTCCACGTAGGCTTCGAAGTAGTCGGCCATGCGTTCCTTGGGAGGAAAGGCTTCCGGCGAGATGCCCTCGAATGTGAGACCGGGAAACCGGTCATGCCAGGCCGGGCCGTTGGCGACCAGGGAATCCCAGCGCTCCGAGCGCCAGCGTTCGGCGATGCGGTGGCGTTCCAGCACGATGTGCGGCACGCCCATCAGCGACAGGTGTTCGCTCATGGCGACGCCGGCCTGGCCTGCGCCGACGACCAGGGTGTTGATTTTTTCGACGGACATAGACGGTTCCTGCACAGTCATTAGGCGGTTTGGTCCAGCAATTCGGCCACGGCCGTCAGTGCCAGTTGGTAACCCAGCGCCCCCAGCCCGGCGATCACACCGGTGGCGGCCTTGGATACATAGGAGTGGTGCCGAAAGCTTTCGCGCTTCCAGATATTGCTCATGTGCGCTTCGATGATCGGGCCGTCGAAGGCCAGCAGCGCATCCAGGATCGGCACCGAGCTGTAGCTGAGCCCGGCGGCGTTGATCACGATGGCGTCGGCGTTCAAGCGTGCCTCTTGAATCCAGTCCACCAGCACGCCTTCATGGTTGCTCTGGCGAAAGTCCAGGGTCAGGCCCAATGTCGCGGCGAGGTCTTGGCAGCGGGCTTCGATGCTGGCAAAACTCTCGCTGCCATAGGTGCCGGTTTTGTCCAAACCGTAGAGGTTGGCGTTGGGCCCGTTGAGGAAAAACACAGAGTGGGTCATGGCGTACTCCAGGTTGTTCAGGGCTGCCAGTCATCCGGCACAACCGCAATCACGTCGATTTCCATCAACCACTCCGGCTGGCCCAAGCCCGAGATCACCAGGCCGGTCGAGATCGGGAATACGCCTTTGAGCCACTTGCCGACTTCCTGGTACACCGGCTCGCGGTAGCGTGGGTCGATCAGGTAGGTGGTGGTCTTCACGATGTGCGACAGGTCAGAGCCTGCCTCTTCCAGCAATTGCTTGACGTTCTTCATTGCCTGTTCGGCCTGGGCGCGTGGGTCGCCCAAGCCCACCAGGTTACCGTCGAAATCGGTGCCGATCTGGCCGCGCACATAGATGGTGTTGCCGGCGCGCACGGCCTGGCACAGGTCATTGTCCAGCGCCTGGTTGGGGTAGGTCTGTTGGGTGTTGAACATGCGAATGCGAGTGTGGGTCGGCATAACGGCAACTCGTGGAAAACGGGATGCAGCCAGCTTCACACCGGCTCGATTGCAACGAAACCAGCATTTGCGCGGGGTAGTGCTTAGGAAAAACCGAAGCCCGTGCAGGTCATCGGTTGGCGCGTGACCCGGCACGAACCCTGCAACGCACCCGGTACAGTCATTGTTGAGGGGGCAGGCGTGATGCTCAGTCGTATTACTCAGCGTCAACTGGAGTATTTTGTTGCGTCGGGAGAGGCGGGCAGCATCAGTGCGGCCGCTGAACGCATCCACGTGTCGTCGCCGTCGATCTCGGCGGCGATCACCCATATGGAGGCCGAACTGGGCATCCAGCTGTTTATCCGCCACCACGCCCAGGGCATTTCCCTCACGGCGGTGGGGCGCCTGGTGATGCAGGAAGCCAAGCTGATCCTGGAGCAGATGACCAACCTCTACACCATCGCCTCGGAGTCCTTGAACACTGTGCGCGGGCCGTTGCGGGTCGGCTGCCTGGCGTCGCTGGCGCCGATGATCACGCCGGAACTGGTGTTTGGTTTCGGCCGTGCGTTTCCCGGTGTGCGGCTGACGCAAGCCGAAGGCAACCATGAGGAACTGCTGGAAAAACTGCGCAGCGGCGAGCTGGATATCGCCCTCACCTACGACCTGGTGACCAGCCCGGACATCGACTTCCAGCCCCTGGCCCAGCTGCCGCCGTATGTGATGGTCGGCGAGTATCACCCGCTGGCGAACTCGCCGGCCGTCAGCATGCAAGACCTTGAGGCTTACCCGGTGGTGCTGCTCGACACGCCGTGGAGCCGCGACTATTTCCTTAGCCTGTTTATGCAGGCCGGCACCACGCCGAACATCATCATGCGCTCCACCAACCTCGAAACGGTGCGCGCCATGGTGGGCAACGGCATCGGCTATTCCTTCGCGAATGCGCGGCCCAAATCGAACCTGTCCCAGGACGGCAAACGGGTGATCCGCCTGCGCCTGGCCGGTTCACACCGGCCGATGCGCCTGGGTTACGCCACGGCCTGCAACACCCAGCCGTCGCGGGTGGTGTCGGCGTTTGCCGAGCGCTGCCGCATGTTTGTGTCCGACCAGTACATCCCCGGCATGGCGCCGCCGAGCTTTTTTGATCCGCATGCGGTGCGGGTCTTGAGTGGGGTGAGCTGAGGTCGCACCAAATAAAGGCGCCGGCTGCAGTGTGGTGAGCGGGCTTGCCCCGCGCTGGGGCGCGGAGCGGCCCTAATACCTGACAGCGAGTTCTAACTGGAAAAACGGGAAGCCTGGATGGGGCCGCTTCGCGCCCCAGCGCGGGGCAAGCCCGCTCACCACAGCAAGCCCGCTCACCACAGGAAGCGGGCTCGCCACACACAGCCTTCTAGGCTGCATAGGTTCTGCCTACCCAGTGCCCCGGCTTTTACGAATTGACCCTAAGTGCCTCCCCCCACGACTCTGAACCCATCGATGTAGATCAACTTCTCAGGGCACAGCGACGATGACATTCGACTGGAATTACATGTTTGGCTTGCTGGGCGATGCCGAGTTCTGGCGTGCGACGTGGACGGTGATCAAGCTCAGTACCCTGACCTGGGTCTTGAGCATCGGCCTGGGCTTTCTGCTGGCGCTGGCCAAGCAGTCCAAGCACGGCCTGCTCAGCGTGCCGGCGCGCGGTTACATCTGGCTGTTCCGCAGCCTGCCGCTGCTGGTGCTGCTGATCTTTATCTACAACCTGCCGCAAGCGTTGCCGGGCACCTCGGCGGTCCTGGCCGACCCGTTCTGGTCCGGCCTGCTGGCGCTGGTGATCTGCGAGACCGCCTACGTGGCCGAGATCCACCGCGGTGGCCTGCTCTCGATTCCCAAGGGCCAGGGCGAAGCGGCGCGGGCACTGGGCCTGAAGTTCTTCGGCACGCAATGGCGCGTGGTGATTCCCCAGGCGTTGCGGGTGGCGTTGCCGTCGCTGGCCAACGAATACATCTCCATCGTCAAGCTCACCTCGTTGGTGTCGGTGATTTCCCTGACCGAGATCCTGATGGTCGGCCAGCGCCTGTATTCGCAGAACTTCCTGGTGATCGAGACCATGGCGGCGGTGGCGTTCTTCTACGTGTTTATCGTCACGGTGTTCGACTTCCTGCTCAAACGCCTGGAGCGCTTTCTCGACGTCAACCAGCGCAACGTCTCCCGCGTTCCCGATGCGGCGGTGCTGGCCCTGGCCACCCAACAGCGCACCGCCTTGGCGCGCCCGGCCACCAATGGCGAACCTGCGTTGCAGGCCGCTCGGCTGCACAAGGCCTACAACGATATCGAGGTGCTGGGCTCGGTCAACCTGCAGATCCAGCCCGGTGAAGTGGTGTCGGTGATCGGCCCGTCCGGCTCTGGCAAAACCACGCTGATCCGCCTGCTCAATGGCCTTGAGCAACTGGACAACGGCGAGATCAGGATCAACGGCCAGCCGTTCATTCACTTGAACAAAGTCGGCGCGCAGAAACCCCAGTACATCGAGCACGCCGAGCATCGCCTGAACATTGGCATGGTGTTCCAGAGCTTCAACCTGTTCCCGCATTTGAGCGTGCTCGACAACCTGCTGATGGCGCCCAAATACCATCGCCTGGGCGCGACCTCCGAGCTCAAGCAACAGGCCTACGCGCTGCTGCACAAGGTCGGCATGCTCGATCACGCCTGGAAGTACCCGCACCAGCTGTCCGGCGGCCAACAGCAACGCGTGGCCATCGCCCGCGCCCTGATGATGCGCCCACAGATCATGCTGTTCGACGAGCCCACCTCGGCCCTCGACCCAGAGAAAGTCAACGAAGTGCTGCAAGTCATCGAAGCCCTGGCCGAGGAGGGCATCACCATGGTGATCGTCACCCACGAGATGAACTTCGCCTTCAAGGTGTCCGACCGCATCGTGTTCATGGAGAAGGGCCGCGTGGTCTGCGACGACACGCCGGGCGCCTTGCGCAGCGGCCACAACCCACGCGTGGAGGCGTTCCTCAAGGACGTCTCGCTGGCGTGACCCCCTCAACGTTCAGGAAAAATACAATGATCGAGCAAGCGCACATCGAACAATTCCAGCGTGACGGATTCTTGGTGGTCGAAGGCGTGCTGTCGCCGGAGGAAGTGGCGGCGTTGCAGCACGATTTCGACCAGTGGGTCGAAGAAAGCCGCAGCCATGAGCAGGGCTGGGGCGCCACCGTCGATGGCCGCGAGCGGTTTGACCTGGAGGGTGACCACCGCGCCGATCACCCGTCCCTGCGCCGGGTGAGTTCGCCCACCGAGATTTCAGCGGCCTATGAGCGCGTAGCGTTGCACTCGCGCATGGCGGCGATTTCCGCGCAGTTGATCGGCGCCCACGGCACACGCTTCCACCACAGCAAGATCAACTCGAAACTGCCCCACACCGCGACTCAGGTGAAGTGGCACCAGGACTTCCTGTTCACGCCCCACAGCAACGACGACATCGTCACCGCCTTGCTGATGGTCAGCGAAGTGACCCCGGAAAACGGCCCGCTGAACGTGATCCCCGGCAGCCATAAGGGCCCGCTGTGGTCGCACTGGCAGCACCAGCGGTTCACCGGCTCGGTGGACGATGCGGTCATCGAAGAACACTGCCAGCAACCGGTGGCCTGCTACGGCCCTGCGGGCTCCGTGTGCTTCATGCACACCCGTCTGCTGCATGCTTCCAGCCCTAACGAGACCGAACTGCCGCGCACCCTCTTCATCAGCGTATATGCCGCTGAAGACGCGCTGCCATTCGGCGAAAACCCTCTGCCCAGTGCTCATGCCGGCCTGCTGGTGGCCGGTGAAGAAAGCGGCTTGGTGCGTTCCACCGAAAACCACGTGCGCTTGCCGCAAAAGCCGCGTGGCGCCTCGTTCTTCGTGCAACAGGCGGGACAAGATTCAGCCACTGCCTAACCCCCCTAAACCTTGCAGGTAACCACCATGACAGCGTTTCGTAAAAGTGTTCGTCCCCTTGCCGTGTGCCTGCTGGGCGCAGCGGTTGCGATGACTTCGTTGGCGGCTTCGGCGTTCCAGCAGGACGGCAAGATCATCGCCGGTTCCGACGTAACGTTCTTCCCGTATGAGTACATGGATAACAACAAGCCCGCAGGCTTTGACATCGAGTTCATGGACGGCCTGGGCAAGGTCATGGGGCGCAAGGTCGAGACCCTCGACACGCGGTTCCCCAACCTGATCACCGGCCTGCAAGCCGGGCGTTTCGATGTGACCAACTCGTCGATGTACATCACGGCGGAGCGGGTCAAGGTCATCGACATGATCCCTTACCTCAAGAGCGGCGAGTCGATCCTCACCCTCAAGGACAGCAGCTTCCAGCCCAAGACCCCGGAAGAGTTCTGCGGCCACAAGATCGGCTCCATGGGCGCGACGTCGTGGTTGGCACAGATGAACAAGCTGTCGGCCGAGTACTGCGTGGCCAAGGGCCTGAAGCCGATCCAGATCAGCGAATACAGCACCGACCCGCAAACCACCCAGGCCCTGCTGGCCCACGCGGTTGAAGCGCAGATCACCGACGCCGCCGTGGCCCGTGGCGTGATCGACAAGCTCGGCAGCCGCGTGGTGATTTCCTCCGACACGCTGATCTACCCGGTGCTCAACGGCTTCGGTGTTAAGAAGGGCAATGACACGGTGAAAAAGGCCTTGCTTGAAGGCCTGGAAAAATACCGCGCCACGCCGGAGTACGCGGCCTTGCTCAAGAAGTACAACTTCCAGGCGCCGACCGATGCCGACATCGCGGCGCTCATGCCGAAGTAAACCCAACAGCGTGTGCCGCATTCGCGTGCGGCCGCGCCCAGCGGAGACCGATTCATGGCGTTATCCCACGAAGAACAGACGCGCATTGACCTGGCGGCGACCTTTCGCATCATCGCGCACCTGGGCATGCACGAAGCGGTGGCCAACCACTTCAGCGCTGCCGTGTCGGCCGATGGCAAACAGTTTTTGCTCAACCCGAAGTGGAAGCACTTCTCGCGCATTCGCGCCAGCGACCTGCTGCTGTTGAACGCGGACGATGCGTCCTGTGCCGATCACCCGAACGTGGACGCCACCGCCTGGTCAATCCACGGGCAAATTCATCGGCTGCTGCCGCAAACCCGCGCGGTGTTGCACTTGCACCCGGTCTACACCACGGCTGTGGCGTGCCTGGCCAAGCCGCATATCCCGCCGATCGACCAGAACACCGCGCGCTATTTCAACCGCGTGGCGGTGGACGAACTGTACGGCGGCATGGCCGACACCGAGGCCGAAGGCGCACGCCTGGCCGGGTTGCTGGATGGCAAGAGCCGGCTGCTGATGGGCAACCACGGCGTGATGGTCACGGCGGGTTCCATCGGTGAAGCCTTTGACGATATCTGGACCCTGGAACGTTCCTGCCAGATCCTCGTCACCGCCTGGTCCACCGGGCAGCCGTTGCGGGTGTTGTCGGATGAAGTGGCGGAAAAAACCGCGCGGGGCTGGGAAGGCATTGCCGATTTCTCGCGCCGGCACTTTGAAGAAATGAAGCAATTGATGATCGACGCTGACCCTTCGGTGCTCGACTGAGGACTCCACATGACGTTTTCCGTTGTCGCCCGCTGCGCCGAGACAGGCCAGTTGGGCATCGCCATCAGCTCATCGAGCATTGCCGTGGGCGCGCGTTGCCCGTGGCTGCGGCCCGGCGTGGGGGCGGTGGCGTCGCAGAACATCACCTTGCCGAGCCTGGGGCCGCAGGTGCTGGACTTGTTGGAGCAAGGCTTGGCGCCAAGTGAGGCGCTGGCCGCCTTGGCTGGGCAGGGTCACAGTGAGTACCGCCAGGTCACGGTGATTGATAACCAGGGCCGCACCGCGCATTTCAGTGGCGCGCAGACCCTGGGCATCCACCATGCGGTGAGTGGTGAGCAGTGTGTGGCGGCGGGGAATATGCTCGCCGATCCTGCTGTGATCGACGCCATGGTGGCGGCTTTCGAACAGGCCTCCGGGCCTCTGGCCGACCGCCTGCTGGCGGCGATGCACGCCGGTCTGGCAGGCGGCGGTGAAGCGGGGCCGGTGCATTCGGCGGCGCTGGTGGTGGTGGATGACCTCTTGTGGCCCATCGTCAATCTGCGCGTGGACTGGGCCGATGAAGACCCCATCGGTGCCCTCGATCAACTCTGGCAGGCCTATCGCGGGCAGTTGCAGGCCTACATCGATCGCGCCATCAACCCACAGATCGCCCCCGGCTATGCCGTACCGGGAGACGACCGATGAACAGCCGCGACCTGCTGGCGCAACTGGTGCGTTTCGACACCACCAGCCGCGAATCCAACCTGGCCTTGATCGACTTTGTGCGCACGTATTTGCAGGGCCACGGCGTGGCCTGCGAGCTGCTCTACAACGAACACAAGAGCAAGGCCAATCTGCTCGCGACTATCGGCCCGGCAGAAGTGCCCGGCATTGTGTTGTCCGGGCATACCGACGTAGTGCCGGTGGATGGGCAGCGCTGGAGCGTGGCGCCGTTTGACCTCACCGAGCAAGACGGCAAGTTGTACGGCCGTGGCACGGCGGACATGAAGGGCTATATCGCCTGTGTGCTGGCGTGTGTGCCGGCCCTGGTGAAGGCCTCGCTGCGCATGCCGGTGCACATTGCGCTGTCGTATGACGAAGAAGTCGGCTGCCTGGGTGTGCGCTCGCTGATCGAGCGATTCCATGATCAGCCGGTCAAGCCCTTGTTGTGCGTGATCGGCGAACCCACCGAACTCAAGCCGGTGCTCGGCCACAAGGGCAAGCTGGCAATGCGTTGCCATGTGCACGGCGCAGCGTGCCATTCGGCCTATGCGCCGGCGGGGGTGAATGCCATTGAATACGCCGCGCGCTTGATCAGCGAACTGGTGCGGCTCGGCGAAGCGCTGAAGGCGCCGCAGCATCTGGATCAACGCTTTGATCCGGCGTTTTCCACGGTGCAGACCGGCCTGATCAACGGTGGCAAGGCCCTGAACATCGTCCCGCAGGACTGCAGTTTCGACTTCGAAGTGCGCTCCTTGCCGGCCCAGGATCCCTGGCAGGTTGCCCGGCAATTGCAGGTATACGCCGAGCAAACCCTGCTGCCGGCGATGCGGGCGGTGAGCGGGCAAGCGGCGATCAGCCTCAGCGAGTTGTCCAGCTATCCGGGTTTGGCCACGTCGCTGGAAAGCCAGGCCGCCGAGTGGGTGGCGCAGTTCTGCGGCTCGCGGGAATTCGGCACTGTGGCCTTTGGCACTGAAGGTGGGCTGTTCGACCAGGCCGGTATTCCCACGGTGGTGTGTGGGCCGGGCAGCATGGAGCAGGGGCACAAGCCGGACGAGTTCATCAGCGTGGAACAGTTGCAGGCCTGTGATCGGATGCTGGCGCGGGTGCTGGAGTTTGTGAGCCAGCCTTCAAACTAAGGTATACACGGCCCATACCCAGGTAGGATTCCGAGCGTTGTAGTCCCGTCGCACACTGTTTTGCAGGCGAGACATTCGCCTTCAAACAACAGGAGAGCGACCATGACAACCCTACTGAAAGCCCCGACCGAAGAACTGGTGCCGTCGCGCTACGCAGTGCGCGTCGGCGAAATTGATGTGCTGGTGATCAGTGACGGCGTGCTGCCGCTGCCGACCCAGACCATGTCCACCAACGCCGACCCCGCCGCCCGCGCGGCGTGGTTCAAGCAGATGTTCCTCGGCCCGGACGCGTTCGACTGGGCGCTGAATGTGCTGGTGGTGCGCAGTGGCGAGCAGGTGATTCTGGTCGACGCCGGCCTGGGCGGGCAATTTCCCGGTTTCCCACGGGCCGGGCAGTTTCCCAAGCGCCTGGAAGCGGCCGGTATTCCGTTGTCCTCGGTGACCGATATTGTGATCACCCATATGCACATGGACCACATCGGCGGCCTGCTGGTGGACGAGGTCAAGCGCAAGTTGCGTGCGGACGTGCGCATTCATTTGGCGGCCATCGAGGTCGATTTCTGGGCGTCGCCGGACTTCACCTATACCGACATGCCTGCGCCGGTGCCGGACGTGCTACGGGCTACGGCCCAGCAATTCATGGGGTTGTACAAGGACAATCTGCATACCTTCGACGATGAGCATGAAGTCGCGCCGGGTGTCGTCGCCAAGCTCACCGGCGGCCATACGCCGGGGCACAGCGTGGTGTATGTGACCTCGGGTGGCGAGCGGTTGACCTTTGCCGGTGACGCGCTGTTTCCGGTTGCGTTCGAGCATCCCGATTGGCACAACGGCTTCGAACACGACCCCGAAGAGTCAGTGCGCGTGCGCGTGCGGCTGATGAACGAAGCGGCGGCGAGCGGTGAGTTGTTCGTGGCCACCCACCTGCCGTTTCCGTCCGTGGGGCGGGTGGTGGTGGAGGGGGATGCGTTTCGCTGGGTGGCTGCATTCTGGGATTACTGATCCTTCGCTACACCCACCCGCCACTGCGCAGGCGGCAAAATCCCATTCACCAGGTAATTCCCCACAATCCGCGATTTGTACACGCGCGGGTTGTGGTTGGCCAGGGTTCGCGCGTTTCGCCACAACCGGTCCAGCGCCTTGTTGCTGGCGGTCGCACTGGCGCCCAGCGCATCGAACAGGGCGGTGGTAGCAGCGAGTGTCGCATCCACCACCGGATTCACTGCTAGGCATACTTCCAATTCAGCCAGCGCAACCTGCGGGTCGTCATCGTGCAGCGGCTGGTCATGGGCGATCACATACCGCGCGGTGTATTCCAGCCGCTGCGCCGCTTGCTGGGCGATGGCTTGCGCGGCGTAGGCCTGGCTGGCGACTTCGCCGATCACTTGCAGCAGTTGCACGTCCTGGCCGGCAGTGTCGGCATTGCCAGTGGTGAAGGTGCGCGCGCGTTGGCTGAGTTCTTCGGCGCCACTGAGGGCGGCGCGGCGGGCGATGCCGGCGAGGGTGCTGAGGTGGTAGAGCTGGAAGAACGACTGGCCGTGGCCAAAGCGTTGTTGGGTGAGACGTACCTCGTCGTCCACCACGGGCGCGTTGTCGAAGAGGCAGGTGCCGCTGGCGGTGAGGCGTTGGCCGAAGCCGTTCCAGTCATCGACGATTTGCACGCCGGGCGCCTTGAGGTCCACGACCACGCTGTAGATCGTGCCGTCTTCGCCGGTGGCGATGGTGTTGATCAGGTCGCTGTAGAGCGCGCCGGTGGTGTAGAACTTTCTGCCGCTGATGCGCAAGGCGCCGGCTTCGTCACGGTGCAGGCGGGTTTCGAAATCGCCACGGGTCTGGTTGCCGACTTCGGTGCTGCCGGGGGAGAGCAGGGCACCCTGGCCAAGTCGGTCCAGCCACTTGGCGCGCCAGTCGAGGTCCTTGGCGCTGAGTACGTCTTCGCAGAAACCGAAGTGCCCGCGCAGGGCTTGGGTGATGTTGGAGTCGGCGGCGGACAGTTCCGTGAGCAACGTCAGCAACTCGACCAACGTTGCATCCTGGCCGCCGTAACTGGCTGGCAGGCGCCAGCGTGGCAAGCCCAAGGCGTTCAGTTGCTGGATCACGGTGGCGAGGCTGCCGCGTGTCTGATCCGCCACCGCCGCCTGCGCGAGAATCTGCGCAAAAAGAGGGCGGAACGGCGCGGCCAGTTGTTCGTAGCGGGCAGTGGGCGGTGCGCCCCAGATGTTCAAAGCGGGAATCGACATGCAATGGACCTTGCAGAAAATGGTTCAGGTGCTGGGGTCCAGTGGTCTGGTGAGCTCACCCTAACTCAGGCGCGGCGAAGTTTTTAATACGAAAAGCAGCTAGCGACCTGTACGACGGTTCTATCGATAGTGCCCAACAGTATTAAACCCCGCGCTTTTATTGCGTTAGCTTCTACGTCAAACGACCAGACTGCACGCCCACAGATGGTTGAACCAACCCTCCAACCCTGTGGGATTTTCCATGATCAACCGTCGAACACTGCTGTCCTTGCTGGGCCTGGCGTCTCTTGCTCTATACGGCCCGCCGGCCAGCGCCGCCGAACCGCTGACCCTCACTGTGGGGGACCAGTTCTTCTCCAACCGTATCGTGCTGGAGCTGTCGGGCGAACTGAAAGACCTGCCCTACAAAATCGACTTCAAACGCTTCAACACCGGCTCCCCGGTGGCCTCGGCCGTGGCCAGCGGTGCGCTGGATGTGGGCATCGTCGGCGATACCCCGGTGATCAGCCTGGCCGCCAATGGCGCGCCGGTCAAAGTGGTCGCCAGCACCCAGACCAGCCTCGACGGCGTGGGCATTGTGGCGCGCAAGGGCATTCAGTCGGTGGCCGATCTCAAGGGCAAGACCGTTGCCATCTGGAACGGTTCGTGGAGCCAGCAACTGGCCTATAAAGCGCTGGACGAAGCGGGTGTGCCGCGCAGCAGCGTCCACTTCAAATACCTGCTGCCGGCCGAGGCCAGCCTGGCGCTGACCCAGGGCGACATCGACGCCTTCGGCACTTGGGAACCCTATGTGTCGCTGCAGGAAAAAGAAGGCAGCACCCTGATCCGCAACGCCAAGGGCCTGATGAGCGCGCCCACCTATATCGTCGCCTACGAGCCGGCGCTGGCGCAGAAAAGCGCGATCATCAAGGACTTCATTGCCCGCCTGACCCGCGCTCGGGTGTGGAGCAACACCCACGTTGATGAATATGCCGAAGCCTGGTCCAAGGCTAACCAGTCGGCACCGGAAATCGCCAAGGTGTGGTTCAAGCGCGATGCGATCAAGGTGCTGCCGATCTCGCCGACGATCATCAGCGAGGCCCAGGCCACGGCGGATTTTTTGGTGGATGCGCAGATGTTGAAACAGCGGTATGACGTGGCGCCGTTGTTTGATCGGGTGCTTTAAACGCGGGGGAAATAAGCGCTCACAGTATCCACGGGCTGTTTGTGCAGGTGCTGAACTAGGATTTTTTATTCCGGCGCTCACCGGAAACAAAATTCCACTGGCATCGACAAGGAGTAGCCAGTAGGCTACAAGTGATACTGTGACTAATTCAATCGGCAGGACGCCGGAGTTTGATACATGGCTCGACGGTATGCGGGATATTTGGGGGAAAACGGCGATTCTTGCTCGCTTGGACCGGGCGGAGGAAAACAATTTTGGGGATTGTGAATCCGTAGGTGACGGCCTGAGTGAGATGCGTGTGTTTGTCGGGCCCGGCTACAGGATGTATTTCGTGCGTACGGGAGTCACTGCCTACCTGATGTTGTGGGGGAGCGATAAAACCGACCAGAAAAGAGGAATCAAGCGGGCTAAAGAGATTCTTGATGCCCTGAGAGGTAGATGAAATGAGCGAATCGAAATTCAAACCCGAGGACATGCCGATCCTCGATCTGGATACGTCCGGCACTAGCGTCTATGAAGCGTCGCGCTTCCTCGACAGTCCGCAAACCATCAGTGCGTATCTGGCGCAAAGCATGAAGTCTCAAGACCCGCAGGTACTCATGAAGGCGCTTGCCGAGGTTGCCAAGGCCCAAGGTGTGAACAAGGTGGCGGAAGCGGCTGGGGTGAACCGGGAGAGCCTGTATAAAACCTTGAAGGGGGGCTCGAAGACACGCTATGAAACGATCCAGAAGCTGATGCTGGCGTTAGGGGTTGAGTTGACTGTGCGGCCGATTGTAGGAGCGAGCAAGCCCGCCCCTACAAAAATCTGAATCAGCGCACCAGGCACGGCTGCTTGTTGTTGAAGCGCCACCCTGGAATCAGAAACTGCATCGCCACGCTGTCATCCCGCGCGCCGAGGCCCATGCCTTTGTACACCTCATGGGCCTGAGCGACCGCGTCCATGTCGATCTCCACCCCCAGGCCTGGCTTGCTCGGCACTTTCACATAACCCCCTTCGATTTTCAGTGGCGCCTTGGTCAGGTGCTGGCCGTCCTGCCAGATCCAGTGGGTGTCGATGGCGGTGATGTCGCCCGGGGCTGCGGCCGCCACCTGGGTGAACATCGCCAGGGAAATGTCGAAGTGGTTGTTGGAGTGCGAGCCCCAGGTCAGGCCCCATTCATGGCACATCTGCGCCACGCGTACCGAGCCTTGCATTGTCCAGAAGTGTGGGTCGGCCAGGGGGATGTCCACCGATTGCAGCTGGATCGCGTGACCCATTTCGCGCCAGTCGGTGGCGATCATGTTGG
Source organism: Pseudomonas sp. DWP3-1-3b3 (assembly GCF_049896305.1). Lineage (NCBI taxonomy): Bacteria > Pseudomonadati > Pseudomonadota > Gammaproteobacteria > Pseudomonadales > Pseudomonadaceae > Pseudomonas > Pseudomonas sp. DWP3-1-3b3. Next base: position 522,297 of record NZ_JAFCUA010000003.1, read on the forward strand.
TGGCGGTTTTCAACCCGGTGGCACGGCGGAATTCAGCCATGACTTCGCGGCCCGAGTAGCCGTTTTCGGCGCCGCAGGGGTCTTCGGCGTAGGCGAGCACGTGGTGCTGGTCGCGGCACAGGCGGATGGCTTCCTTCAATGACCAGGCGCCGTTCGGGTCGAGGGTGATGCGCGCATCCGGGAAGCGTTCGGCCAGGGCGGTGACGGCTTCAATTTCTTCGTCGCCGCTCAATACGCCGCCTTTGAGCTTGAAGTCATTGAAACCGTACTTGGCTTTGGCAGCTTCAGCCAGGCGCACCACGGCGTCGGCCGTCAGGGCGGTTTCGTGGCGCAGCCGGAACCATTCATCGTCGCTGTCGGCTTCGTTGCGGTAAGCGAGGTCGGTGGCGCTGCGGTCGCCGACATAAAACAGATAGCCGAGCATTTTTACCGCATCGCGTTGCTGGCCTTCACCGAGCAAGGCGGCCACCGGGACTTCGAGGAATTGGCCCAGCAGGTCGAGCAGCGCCGCTTCCATGGCGGTGACGGCATGGATGGTGATGCGCAGGTCAAAGGTCTGCAAGCCACGGCCGGCGGCATCGCGGGAGGCAAAGGTGCTGCGCATCTGGTTGAGGATGCGCTGGTACTGGCCGATGGGTTGGCCGATCACCAGGCTGCGGGCATCTTCCAGGGTTTCGCGGATGCGTTCGCCGCCGGGCACTTCGCCCACGCCGGTATTGCCGGAGCTGTCCTTGAGGATGACGATATTGCGTGTGAAGTACGGGCCGTGGGCGCCGCTGAGGTTGAGCAACATGCTGTCGTGGCCGGCGACGGGGATGACCTGGAAGTGAGTAACGACGGGCGTAGTCATGGCAAGTTCCTGAATAAGCTTAAAGAGGTTTGCTGAGGGCGGCGCGGGTAGGCACGGCGCTCGGTGAAGCCAGCACGGCAGAGGGCGCGGTCTTGGCGAAGAACACCAGGATCGCGGCCAGCACCGACGTGCCGGCCAGGCCATAGAGGCCGCCTTGGATCGAACCGGTGGTCTGTTCCAGGAAGCCGAACGTGGTGGGCGCAACGAAACCGCCCAGGTTGCCGATGGAGTTGATCAACGCGATCACGGCGGCGGCGATACGTACATCCAGGTAGCCCTGGGGAATCGGCCAGAACAGCGACGATGCCGACTTGAACCCGATGGCCGCAAAGCAGATCGCCACAAAGGCAAAGACCGGCCCGCCCGTGGTGGACATGAACATGCCCGCTGCCGCAATCAACAGCGCCGCCGCCACCCAGGCCTGCTGGAACTTGAACTTGCCCGACAACGAGGCGAAGGCGTACATGGCGATGATCGAGATCAGCCAGGGGATCGAGTTGAAGAAACCGACCTGCACATCACTGAGGTCACCCATCTTTTTGATGATGCTCGGCAGCCAGAAGGTGGCGGCGTAGATCGTCAGTTGGATGCAGAAATACAGCGCGCAGAACAGCAGGATCTGGCGGTCCTTGAGCAGCTTGCCGAGGGTCGGCTTGACGCGGGTGAGGGCCTCACGGTCGCGCTGTTCCTGGTCGATGGCATTGACCAGCGCGTCCTGTTCTTCGCGGCTCATCCATTTTGCGTCGTGAGGTTTTGAGTCAAGCCAGAACCATACAAAGAAGCCAATCACCACCGAAGCCAAGCCTTCAATGGCGAACATCCACTGCCAGCCGTGGAAGCCAAAGCCCTCGATCTGCAACAGCACGCCTGACAGCGGGCCGGAAATCAGCGACGCAACCGCCGAGCCGCTCAAAAAGATCGCAATGGCTTTACCGCGCTCCACGCCGGGCAGCCAGCGCGTGAAGTAGTAGATCACCCCAGGAAAGAAGCCTGCCTCGGCCACCCCCAGCAGGAAACGCAGGATATAGAAGTGGGTTTCGTTCTGGATGAACGCCATCAGCGTGGCGACGATGCCCCAGGTGAACATGATGCGGGTCAGCCAGATACGCGCGCCGACCTTTTGCAGCAACATATTGGAGGGTACTTCGAACAGGGCGTAGCCGATGAAGAACAACCCGGCGCCGAAGCCATAGGCGGCTGCGCCGATGCCCAGGTCATGCTCCATGTGCGTGCGCACAAAGCCGATGTTGACCCGGTCGATGTAGTTGAGGATGAACATGATCACGAACAGTGGGAGCACATGGCGCTTCACTTTGCTCACGGCGCGCGCGAGGACGGGATCACTTTCGGGTGCGGCAGATACTTGGATTGAATGGGTCACAATTCAAAACTCCCCCTGATTATTTTTATGCGGGCTTGTGCGTCTTGTTGATAGACATCATACAAGTAGGCTTCTCAAGATCGCAATCCAGGAGTGAGTGTTTTTCTTCTTATAACGCGGTGTGTAGAACAGATATTTCGGTTATTTAAGCTGTATGTACTGGGGTTTATGCCGATTTTTGAGCGAGGCTCTTGCCAGTAGGTACCGTGAGAGCGGTATCTGTGAGAGAGGGGGTTAAGTTTGGTTGTCATACAAGTTAAGGGTTTTTTCAATCAACCCAGGCCTGACGCCGGGCTGGGTGGTAAGCTCCCCCCAGCTCAACCCCGTGGACCTGTTGCAATGCCCATTGAAAGTGGAATCCCCCTGCGTAAACGCTCCACCAACCTGGCCCAGGGCGTGGTCGATGCGCTGACCCAGCGCATCCTGCTCGGCCAGTTGAAACCCGGCGAAAAACTGCCCTCGGAATCCACCATCGTGCTTGAGCACGGCGTGAGCCGAACCGTCGTGCGCGAAGCGATCTCCAAATTGCAGGCGTCGGGATTGGTCGAGACCCGTCACGGCATCGGCACCTTTGTGCTGGCGCAACAGGCGCAGCAGGGCTTGCGCCTGCATGTGGACACGGTCGCCAGCGTGCGCAACATGCTCGAACTGCGCCTGGGTCTTGAGGTGCAAGCCGTCGCACTGGCCGCCGTGCGCCGCACCGACCAACAACTGGCCCACATGCGCCAGGCACTCGACGACTACCAGGCCTCTCTGGCCAACAACGACAGCTGCGTAGAAGAAGACAAGCGCTTCCACCAACTGATCGCCGAGGCCACCGGTAATACCTTCTTCACCGAAATCATGCTGCACCTGGGCAATGCGATGATCCCGCGTACCCAGGTGAAAGGCGATGAACGTGGCGGCGCCGACTTTGCCCAGCTGGGTCAATTGGCGAACCTGGAACATGAGGCGATCTTCAACGCGATCAAACGCCAGGACCCGGACGCCGCCCGCGCCGCCATGGTGCTGCACCTGACCAACAGCCGGGACCGTTTTTCGGGGGAGCAGAGGCGTTGAACGAACACACCTTATCCCTGCGCCTGGAGCGCGTCGCCGCCAACGTACCGGCGGGCGCGCGCCTGGCCGATATCGGCTCCGATCACGGTTATTTGCCGGTGGCATTGATGCGTCGCGGGCTGATCACAGCGGCAGTGGCGGGGGAGGTCGCGACCACACCCTTTCATGCGGCGCAACGCACCGTGTGCGACAACGGCCTGGAGCACCAGATCAGCGTGCGCCTGGCCGATGGCTTGGCGGCCATCGAAGCCCATGACGGCATCACTGCGATCAGCGTCTGCGGCATGGGCGGCGAGACGATTCGCGACATTCTCGAAAGCGGCAAGCGGCACTTGAGTGGCAGGGAACGGTTGATCCTGCAACCCAACGGCGGTGAGCAACCGCTGCGCCAATGGCTGATGGACAACGATTACTCGATCCTCAGTGAAGAGCTGCTGCGGGAGAACCGCTTCTATTACGAAATCATCGTCGCCGAGCGCACCGGGCCGGTGGCTTACACCGCTGAGCAGCTGTACTTCGGCCCGCTGCAAATGCAGGCGCGCAGCCCGGCGTTCATCGCCAAATGGCAACGTATGTTGCATCAAAAGCGAAAGACCTTGGCCAGCCTGGAGCATGCACGACAGGCAGTGCCGGAGGAGAAGGTTCAGGAAATTGCTCGGCAGCTCGGGTGGATTACTCAGTTGTTGGCTTGAACCACAACCGTAGGCGCGTCACGGCGCAATCGACCAGCATCCTTGGCAGGCGGCAGACCAAACATGCGCACATAGTCACGGCTGAACTGCGAGGGGCTTTCGTACCCCACGCGAAAGCCAGCGCCGGCTGCGTCCACCGCCTCGGCCACCATCAGTCGTCGGGCTTCCTGCAAGCGCAATTGACTGCGAAATTCCAGCGGGCTCATGGACGTGACCGCCTTGAAGTGGGCGTGGAAAGTGGACCGGCTCATGCCCGCGATATCTGCGATGGCATCGATCCGGCAGGGTTCGTCGTAATGCTGGCGTAGCCACGCGATGGCTTTGGCGATCTGGTTGAGGCGGCTGTCGGCCTTGGCCATTTGCCGCACCGCGCCATGACCGCTGCCGGTGAGCAATCGGTAAAGCACCTCGCGAATCGTCAATGGTGCGAGTTCTTGAATGTCTCTGGGCGCATCCAGCAGTTTGGCCAGGCGCACAGCCGCGTCCAGCAGTTCGGGCGTGGTGGCGTTGAGTTCGATGCCTGCGGGGGGCCGCGAGGGTTGATGCTCCGGCGCCGGGTGCCGCAGCGCCAGATCCGTCAATGCCGCCATGTCCAGGTCGAGTACCAGGCACAGGTAGGGCGCGGCATTGCTGGCCTCGATGACCGAACCCATCACGGGAATATCCACCGAGGCCACCAGGTAAGTGGCCGCGTCATACACGTAGGAGGTTGCGCCGGCCACCACCTGTTTGCGGCCCTGAACAATCAAGCACAGCGTCGGCACGTAGACAACCGGCATAGGCAGCGTGGGAATGTCTGAGCGTACCAGGCTTACGCCGTTAATCGGTGTGGCGTGAGTGCCGTCGCTGGGTGCGTGACGGCTGATCAGCTCGATTAACTGTTGCAAGGCATCCATGAGGGCTCCGTTGAAAGGCGAATGAACGTAGCGCCCCGGACAATCGTGCAAGAACGCGGGACGATCCTGTTACAGACGGCGAGCCAGTGGGGGGCAGACTTGTCTTCACCGGCTTAACGCCATCGCTGACAGGAGTTCATCATGCCCACTCTCAACGCACTCGACCACTACCGCCTGCTCGGACGATCCGGTATGCGCGTTTCGCCGCTCGCCCTCGGCACCATGACATTCGGCGCCGACTGGGGATGGGGCGCGGATGAAAGCGAAGCGCGCCAGATCTTTGATACTTACGTCGACCAAGGCGGCAACCTGATCGACACCGCCGTCAACTACACCAACGGCGCGTCGGAGCGCATCCTTGGCCAATTTCTCAAGGGCAAGCGTGATCGCCTGGTCGTCTCGACCAAATACACGATGGCCCGCGATCCGGGCGACCCCAACTCGGGTGGTAACCATCGCATGAACCTGATGCGCTCGGTGGAGACCAGCTTGCGCCAGCTCGACACCGACCGCATTGAGTTGCTGTACCTGCATGCCTGGGATTTCACCACGGGCGTCGAAGAGGTCATGCGCGGGTTGGACGACCTGGTGCGCAGCGGCAAAGTGCTGTACCTGGGCATCTGCAATACCCCGGCGTGGAAAATCGCCCAGCTACAGACTCTTGCCGAGCTGCGCGGCTGGTCGCCGTTGGTGGCCCTGCAAATCGAATACAGTCTGGTCGAACGCAGCGTCGAACATGAGCTGATCCCGATGGCTGCCGAAATGGGCCTTGGCGTGTTGCCGTGGTCACCTCTGGGTGGCGGAATCCTGACCGGCAAATACAGCCGCGACGATCTGAGCCAGGCCAGTGAGGCGAACGTGTCGGCCACACGCAAGGGTGTGATCAGTTCATCAGGGCATATGAATGCGCGCTCATTGGAGATTGCCAGTGCGGTCACCGCCATCGCTGCCGAAACCGGCGCCACGCCGTCCCAGGTCGCGCTCGCCTGGACGCTGTGCAACCCGGCCGTTGTTGCACCTGTAATGGGCGCCAGAACCTTGGCCCAGGCTCAGGATAATCTTGGGGCGCTGAGCATTGAGCTGGACGCTGAACATATCGCCAGACTCGACCAGGTCAGCGCGCCCGAACCGATCTTTCCGCAGCGTTTCGTTTCGCGGCCGATGGTGCAGCAATTGATGTTTGGCGTTGCCCGGCTTCAGCAGCAGAAGGCGTACCTGAAATGAATCGATCAATCTTTCAACGCGTGGTCTTGGTCATCCTCCTTGGCTTTGGGTCGTGTGTGGCTCATGCAACTACGCAAGTCGAGCGCCACAATAAGCAGCGTGTGACTGAAGCCTTCGAGCGCTGGAGCGGCGGTGGCACCACATTTTTCAGCGATATGCTGACGCCGGATGTCATCTGGACGATCAAGGGTTCAGGCCCCAGTGCGCAGGTTTATCGAGGCGTCGACGCGTTTGCCGAAGGTGCAGTAAAACCGTTCGTGTCGCGCCTATCCAGCCCGGTCAGGCCTGTGAGCCAGCAGGTCTGGGCTGACGGTGATCACGTGATTATTCAGTGGGAGGGCGCAGGTGTTGCGCGTGACGGTCAGGCCTACCGCAACAGTTACGCCTGGATCTTTCATATGCGCGATGGCAAGGCCTTCGAGGTGACCGCCTTTCTGGATTTGGCCCCTTATGACGATGTGTTGCGGCGTATCCCTGAGTGACAGGGTGATTGCTGACAGCGGTCAGTCGTGCATGCTCCAATGGCCCGATTATTCACCACTGATCACCCAGGTAACGCGCAATGGCAGATGCTACTGACTCAACCTTCTACGACCGTGCCGACGCGCACATCGAATTGTCGAACGAGCAACTTCAGGCTCACGAAAACCTCGGCCAGGTCAGCGCCTCGATGATGTTCGGCACCACACGCTTCAATGCCTGGGCCAGCGCGCGCAACTTCAAGTCCGGCGCGGAAATGGCCGATGCGCGGGAGGCGATGTTGAAGTACTTCTGTGACCAGTACCGGATGATGCTTGAGGATAATCTGGATGATCACATCAATAATTTCGACCGGTACATGTCGACCCGATAAGCCACTGTTACAGGTCTGCACAGACCTTGAGTGCTTTTGCCCCATTTTCGCGCACGCTACGTGCGCGATTACTTCCCGCGCCGCCTATCTTGGGCACGTCGACAGCGGCCCGTATCTTGCTTGAGCCAAGCTAATCAATGACATGGCATTTTGCCGTTAGTCATTTCAAGGCTTCACCCTGCGGTGCACCGCGTGGGTCGTTTTTGGGGAGTGGTCGGACATGCACAGCCTTTTGTCACCGGGTATTCGCCTGCTGGGGCGTTTTGGTTTTGCGCGCAAGTTCCAGATCCTGTTCTTCCTGTTCATGCTGCCCCTGGCGGGTAGCCTGTGGATGATCGGCTCGGACTATCGCGACAAATTAACCGTGATTTCCAGCGAGCAGTCCGGCGTCCGGCAACTGTTGGCCCTGGATGCGCTGGATGGCCAGCTGACAGCCCAGCGCAACCTGGCCGCACGCTGGAAGGCGGCGGACATCCTGCACGCACCCACGCCAGCGGCGAAGGCGGCGATGGACAAGGTCGACGCCAACTTCCCGGTGATCCTGCAAAGCCTGCAAGCCCTGGGCGATTCACTCAAAGCCCAGCACGCCAGTGCCGATATCCTCGCGCGCTTCGACGCCTTGCAGGCGACAGTCAAGGGCATGGACTCCCAATCCCTGCGCACCGTGGGCTGGTGGCCGGACGGTTACGACCGTTTCACCTCGGCCCTGACCGCGATGCAAACCCTGCGCGAGCAGATCACCCTGGACGCCGGGTTGATCCTCGACCCGTGGCTGGAAACCTACCTGCTGATGCAGATTTCCACCCAGCACACCCCCGACCTGATCGAGCGCATTGGCCGCATGGCCAGTGTCGGCCAGTCGTCCATTGCCTCGGGGCAGTTCACCTTGCAGAGCCGTTTGCAGATGCGTGACCTGCGCAGTCGCATCGGCGATGCGCGGGACCAATTGGTCAAGGCGGCGGCCTCGCTCAAGGCCAAGCAATATGCCGGTCTGGAGCCATGGACGGCGCAGTACGACAACAGCCTGCAACGCCTGGACAACGAACTCAAAGTGCTCGACGACGGCGTGTTTGGCGGCACCATCAAGCTCGACACGGCGGCCTTCGAAACCAGTGTCGACGGCATGCTCGACAGCCTGGGCGCGCTGCGTAACCAATCGCTCGATTCGCTGGATGCGCGCCTGGGTCACTACCGTGATCGCTCGTTGCAGAAATTCGTGCCGGTGGCGGCGACCTTCAGCCTGTTGGCGCTGGCCGCGTTGTACCTGTTCATCTGCCTGCAAGCCTCGATCCGCCGCAGCGCCAGTGGCATCACCACCCTGGCCGAGTCGCTGCGGGACGGCAACCTGTGCGTCGAGGTGGCGGTGGAAGGGCGCGATGAACTCGCGGCCATCAGCACCGCGTTGAACGTGGCGGTGGTGCAGTTGCGCACCAGTCTATTGGGGGTCAATCACGAGACGCAGCAACTGGGTTCGGCGGTGCTGACCCTCAACTCCCAGTCGGGCAGCACCCTCACCGAAGTCGAAGACCAGCAACAACAAATCAGCCAGATTGCCGCTGCGGCCACCCAGTTGGCCGCGACGTCCCTGGGCGTCGCCAAGAGCTGCGAACAAGCTTCCGGCAGCGCCCAGCAGACCCGGCGCATCGCCGAAGACAGCAGCCGCGACAGCCAGCGCACCACGGCCAGCATCCAACAACTCAACCTGCGCCTGACCGACACCGCCGATGCGCTGGAGCAGGTCAGCCAGCAGGGCCAGCAGATTCAATCGGTGGTCGACACCATCCGTGGTATTGCCGAGCAGACCAACCTGCTGGCGCTCAACGCCGCCATCGAAGCCGCCCGCGCCGGTGAGCAGGGGCGTGGATTTGCCGTGGTGGCCGATGAAGTGCGCAGCTTGTCGCAACGCACCCAGGCTTCCACGGCGCAGATAGCTGGCACGGTGGACAGCCTGCGCGCCACGGTCAGCCAAGCGGTCACGTTGATGGGCGCCGCGTGTGAACAGGCGCTGACGGATGCTGAATCCGTCACCGGGTTGGGCGCGCGCCTGGGCGAGATTGCTGGTGCGGTGCAGCACGTCACCGACACCTTGGCGCAGATCGCCACTGCCGTAGAGGAACAAGCGGCGACGGCGGATGAAGTGAGCGGCAATATCCAGCAAGTGGATCAGGCGGCAGGACGTTTGCTTGACGGCGCACGGGCAGTGAACCGCGCGGCCGACACCTTGAGCAAGGGCAGCCAGGCATTGAGCGACAACACCGCGCGGTTTCGCCTGGGCTGAGCAATCGGATGAACCTTCGGCGGATACGGGGCTCACTTGTCAGGTAGCCCTGTTCCCTTGCCGAAAGGAATCCGCATGTCCGCAACGACCCTCCCGCACGGCCCCGTCACCCGCGAACTCAGCCTGCGCGCCGTCATCACCGGCAGCGTCCTCGGCATCCTGCTCACGCCGTCCAATGTCTACGCCGGGTTGAAGATCGGCTGGTCGTTCAACATGTCGATCATCGCGCTGCTGATCGGCTACGCCATCTTTCAAGGCGTGGCCAAGCGTTCCGCCGAACACCTGCCGTGGACCTTGCACGAAAGCAACATCAACCAGACCGTCGCGTCAGCCGCCGCGTCGATTATTTCGGGTGGGTTGGTGGCGCCGATCCCGGCCTATACCTTGCTGACCGGCAACCAGTTGGATGCCATCCCGATGATCGCCTGGGTGTTCTCGGTGAGTTTCCTGGGCATCTGGATCGCCTGGTATCTACGGCCCTCGCTGCTCAATGACAAGGCGCTGAAATTCCCCGAAGGCATGGCCACCCTGGAGACCTTGCTGCACATCTACAACCATGGGCGCGAAGCCGCGACGCGCTTGAAGGTGCTGCTCAGCGCCGCGTTGCTCTCCGGGCTGGTCAAGTGGGTGGATACCTTCATGTGGGCCTTCCCGCGCTGGTCGCCCAGTGCCCCGTTGGAGCGCCTGACGTTTACTGCCGACCCTTCGCTATTGCTCGTGGGGTTTGGCGGCATTATCGGCATTCGCGTGGGCCTGACCTTGCTGCTCGGCGCCTTGCTCGCCTGGGGTGGCCTGGGCCCCTGGCTGTTGGCACAACAGTTGGTGACCTTGCCTGCGGGCAGCAGCGGCCCGCAGTTCGCCGCGTTGGTGGAGTGGTTGCTGTGGCCGGGTGTGAGCCTGATGGTGTGTTCCACCTTGGCCTCGCTGGCGATTCGTTTGTGGGCGTTGTACCGGTCCACTCACGCCAGCGGCGGATCAAGCTGGACGGTGCCCAAACCGGGGCCGGCCGCCGGTTTTGCGTTGGCGATCGTGCTGGTGGTGAGCTTGCAGGCGTTGCTGTTCGGCATCAATCTCGACATGGCCTTGCTCACCATTCCCTTGGCGATCTGCCTCGCCGCCGTGGCTGCGCGGGTGGTGGGCGCCACCGGTATTCCACCCATTGGCGCCATCGGGCAGCTGTCCCAGCTGAGCTTTGGCATCGTCGCGCCGGGGCAGGTGCCGATCAACCTGATGAGCGCCAACACGGCCGGTGGCTCGGCCGGGCAGTGCACCGACTTGATGAATGATTTCAAGGTGGGCAAGGCCATTGGTGCCACGCCGCATAAGCAGGTGATCGCGCAGATCCTGGGGATTTTCATCGGCAGTATCGTTGGCGTCTTCGCCTACCTGGCGTTGATCCCGGATCCGCAAACCATGCTGCTCACCGAAGAGTGGCCGGCCCCGGCGGTCGCTACCTGGAAAGCCGTGGCGCAAACCCTCACCCATGGCTTGGATTCACTGTCCACCAGCATCCGCTGGGCAATTGCCATCGGCGGCCTGGTTGGCGTAGTGCTCGGTGTGCTGGACAGCACCTTGCCTGCCCATCGTGCCCGCTTCCTCCCGAGTGCCGCCGCCCTGGGCCTGGCCTTTGTGCTGCCGGCCTCGGTTTCGCTGATGATGGCCCTGGGCGCCATACTGACCTGGTTGGTGAGCTGCCGCTGGCCGAGCCTCACCGAACGCTTTGCAATTACCGCCGCCGCCGGCTTGATTGCGGGGGAGAGCATCACCGGCGTAGGTGCTTCACTGTGGTCGATGGTGCACTGAAGCGTGGCTCGGCAGTTGCCGAGCCTGCCGCCAGGGCCTCAGGCGATCTTCACATTCATGGTGATTTTCGCCGTGAACACCTTCACTTCGCCCTCATCAAAAATATCCACCGGCACGATCTTGTCCCCTGCGGTGGACCAATCAATGCCGCTGCCATCCGCCACGGCGCGGATGTTCGTCTTGGCCTTCGCCAGGTATTCCACGGTCATGCCCTTGGGGATCCACTTGGCGCCTTGGGGGATCGACACGTCCGTCATCGTCCCACCCGCCAATTCCGCCGCGTTGCACAACGCAATGGCATGCACGGAGGCCAGATGGTTGGTGATTTCCTTGCGAAACGGCACGTTGACCACCGCGTGCCCAGGCCGCAGCTCGGCGACTTGCGGGTTGATGGTGCTGAAGTAGGGCGCCACTTGGCAGGCCATTTGGCTAAACGCTGCAGGGCCTGCGCTGTTGAACAGGTTGAGAAACTGGCTCATGGATAATCCTCCTGATAATGGTTACAGAATAATATTCTGTAACGGAACAATATTCCGTAAAATCCAGCCATGTCAAGCCGTGCCTTCTCTGCGGGCGGCCGTACCTTTAGACTCCGTACATTTGGCGAGCCACTTCATGCACGCACCTGATCTGATCGAGCGCACCTTCCCGGGCCGGCGCAGCGACCTCAAGCGCAGCATCCTGCGCGAGGCCCTGGCCAGCTTTAACGACGTAGGTATTGAAGCGACGAATATCGAAACCATCCGCGCGCGGTGCGAGACCAGCGTGGGCGCGATCTACCATCACTTCGGCAACAAGGAAGGCATCGTCGCCGCGCTGTTTTTTGCCGCGCTGGAAGACCAGGCCGCACTGCGGGAGCAACACCTCAAGCAGGCGCAAACCGCCCAGGCTGGCGTGGAAGCGCTGGTGCGCAGTTATGTGGAGTGGGTGGATGCGCAACCCGAATGGGCGCGCTTTATGTTCCAGAGCCGTTTCGCCGTGGCCAACGGCCCGCACAAGGACGAACTGCTCACCCGTAACAAACAGCGCAACGCGCAATTGACCGAGTGGATGAGCGACGAACACCATCGAGAGGCGTTCAGCCATATTCCGGCAGAACTGCTGCTGTCGCTGATCATCGGCGCGGCCGAAAGCTATGCCCGTGCGTGGTTATCCGGCCGGGTCAAGCACAGCCCGAATCACTACGCCGCGTTGCTGGCGCAGGCGGCGTGGGCCTCGATCAGCCAAACGCCTCCACAATAAACGCCTCCAGGGTCGCCTCTTCGAGGATCTCCATAGAGAAATGCCCGAAGCGCTTGGGCAGCCAGATAATGCGCCCCCCGGACGGCGATTGCAGATTCTCGCGGGCCAGGGGCACGCCGTTTTCATTCTCTGGCTGCACACCGGCGGCGATCAGCTCGTCATAAGCGATCTCGATGTCCGGCGTGGTGTAGCAGTGGCGGTAAATCATGCCTTCGCCGTGGGCGTCCAACAGTTCGCGTAGGTTGCCGGCGATCGGCTGGACCAGCATGAAGCGTTCTTGCCCCGTCAGCACCACGGCATACCGCACGTGCAGGCCGCCGCGCTCCCACACGAACGTCTTGGAAATGCGTGCCTTGAGAATGTGTGCGTAATAGGCACAGGCTTCTTCAAGGTTTTCGACCAGTATGTCGACGTGGCTGAATTTCAGATCCATGGTGTGCCTCCTCTCGAACCGATCCACATGGTAACCACGGCGTCCGTCACGCCGAAAATTATTTGTCGGCACTCCCGAAGGCTGGCGTAGTCTGTTTCCAAGACATTCCTCTCGCCCTGCGGAGCCTTCAATGATCATCGTCCACCACCTCAACAACTCACGCTCGCAACGCATCCTGTGGCTGCTCGAAGAACTCGGCCTGCCCTACGAGATCAAGCGCTACCAACGCGACCCGAAAACCAACCTTGCGCCGCCGGAGCTCAAGGCGATCAACCCGCTGGGCAAATCCCCGGTGATCGAAGACGGCGGCCTGGTGCTGATCGAGTCCGCCGCCATCATCGACTACCTGATCCGCCGCCACGGCCAGGGCCGTCTGCAACCGGACCCTGCCAGCGCCACCTACGACCACTACGTGCAATGGCTGCACTTTGCCGAAGGCTCGGCCATGTTGCCGTTGATGCTCAACCTCTACGTCGGCCGCCTGGGCGAGGCGGGTGCGCCGTTGCACCCGCGGATCGAATCGGAAGTCGCCAACTACCTCGGTTACCTGAACGACGTGTTCGCGGGCAAAGCCTACCTGCTCGGCGATGAACTGAGCGGCGCGGACATCCAGATGAGTTTTATCGGTGAAATCGCCAGGGCCCAGGGCAAGTTGCAGGCCTACCCGAACCTGGCGGCGTGGGTGGAGAAATTCCAGGCGCGACCTGCGTATCGCAAGGCGGTGGAGCAGGGCGGGGCGTATGCGTTTGCCCAGTGAAGCCACTGGCGTGACGCCTTAAGGCGGTAGCAAGGCGCCGAGTTTTTACAACTGTTAACGGATTGAACGGCGCAATCGCTATAGGCTTTGGGGTGTCCGCCCTGGAGCCCATCGCCATGAACCTGCGAGCCACCGCCGCCACCGTGTTTGCTTTTGCGCTGCTGCTGCCGTCACCGGCCGAGGCCGCGACGCCTATCACCCACGTCGCCATCTACCGGGGCCCGGCGGGTTGTGACGACTGTTCCGAAAACGTGGCGAAAGCCCTGCAACGACTCAATCCCAACTATCACATCGATTTTGTGGGCGCGGATGAGTCGATCGACATCACGTCACAAACCCTGGCGCGCTACGATCTCTACGTACAACCCGGCGGCGGCCAGGACATTCCCGCAGCGCTGCGCAGCCTGGGCGATGCGCGCAGCGAGGCCATCCGCAACTACGTCGCCAACGGCGGCCGCTACCTGGGCTTGTGCATGGGCGCCTACCTGGCGGATGACAACAACCTCGGCCTGATCCCCCAGGACCTCGACGGCGAAGCCGGCCGCCCCGGTTTCGAAGTGCCCGGCATCGCCGACGCCGCGGTGCAGGTCACGTGGGCGGGCAAGCCTGACCACGTTTTCTTCCAGGATGGCCCGTACTTTCCGAAAGGGTCGTATAAAACCATCGCCACCTACCGCAACGGAGACGTCGCGGCGGCGCGGTATACCTATGAAAAGGGCGTGGTGGTGCTGAGCGGCCCGCACCCTGAGGCCAGTCGGGAGTGGTTTGAAAATGCCGAGATCCCGCTGAGCAAAATGCCCGAGGGTGATCTGTTTGGTTCGTTGGTCCGCAGCTTTTGAAGCCCCTCGTTCTTAGAACGATTGCCCTTCAAAACGCTTCAACGAAAACGACGACAGATCCAGCTCACTCGCACCCTCCCTGCACCACTGCGCAAACGCCTCACCCAACGCCGCCGAATGCTTGAAGCCATGCCCCGAACACGGCGACACCACCAAGGTGTGCTGCAGCCTCGGGTGCCGGTCGATGATGAAATGATGGTCCGGCGTCACCGTATAGGCGCACACCGCTGACTTGACCACCTTGGCCGTCAGCCCGGCGATACGGCCCTGCACCTGCTGCTCGTACATCTCCCGCTCCTGGGCGGGCGAAACGGTGCGGTCGAGCGTCTGCGGGGTAGACACGGTGTGATACTGCGCCGTCGCCACTTTCAAACTGCCTTCCCCAGGTAACGCCGGGAAGCCGTAGTTAGTGTGACCCTCGCCCGGCCCATGGGTAAAAATGAACGTAGGAGACGCGCCGACCAGCGCCGCATCCGGCTCCGTTTCGAACCAGAACAGCTGCTGGCGATAGACTTTGAGCAACCGATCAAACGGCGCCCCCAGCAACCCCCCCGCCCAGTTGCCCGCGCTGACCACCAGCTTGTCGGCCTGCAAGGTGCGTTGGTCAGTGGTCACCGTGACGCCGTGCTCGTCCGAGCTGATGTGGGTCACGGTTTCGCCTGTGTACAACGTCGCGCCCTGTTGCTCGGCCAGACGCAACTGCACTTCGATGCAGCGCTCGGGCCGCACGAACCCGCCACCGGGTTCGTAATAGCCGATGGCGCTGTCGGCCACTTGGGCAAACTGCGGAAAGCGCTGGCGAATCTGCGTCGCGTCCAGCACCTCATGCTCGATACCGTAGGTTTGCGCCAGGCCAATGGTACGCAGGGTGAAGTCGGTTTCATCGCTTGGGTCGAAATCCTCACGGGAGGTGAGCACCAGCAACCCCGACTGTTCGAACAACGATTCCCCCGACAGCGCCTCCAGCTCCCGCCAGATGCGATGGGAATTACGCACGATGGGCACGTACTGCGCGCCTTCACCCACCGACAACCGCGTGATCCGCGTATCGCCATGGCTGGAGCCAAACGTGTGGGGCGGGTGATGACGGTCGATACCGGCAACCTTTACACCGGCCTTGGCCAGTTGGTACACCGTGGCGGCACCCATGGCGCCCAAGCCGATGACCAGCGATTCATAACGTTCCAATGTCGATACTCGCTAGAGGGGAGGGCACATAGTTGAGTGCAGCCACGGCTAAAACACAAGGGGCCGATCAGCCTGTGGTTGCGCGAAACGGCCGGAACGCCTTCCACAATTCCTCGGCAAAAACCTGCGGCTGTTCGAACGCCGCAAAGTGGCCGCCCTTGTCCACCGCATTCCAATAGAACAGATTGGCCCACGCCGCTTCTGCCCACGCCCGTGGCGGCTTGAAGGTTTCGGCGGGGAAAATGCTCGCGCCCATCGGCACCTGGATACGCTCCAAGCCGCCCCGCGCCGACGAGAAAAAGTCCGCGCCACGAATGGTCGCGCCCACGCCTTCCCAGTACAGGCGCGCGCTGGACGTGCCGGTGCCGGTGAACCAGTACAACGAGATGTCATCGAGCATCTGGTCGCGGGTGAGGGCGTCTTCGGGGCGGCCGTTGTTGTCGGTCCACTCCCAGAATTTTTCATACATCCACGTGGCCAGGGCCACCGGCGAATCGTTCAGGGCATAGCCGATAGTTTGCGGGCGGGTGTTCATCTGGTTGGCGTAGCCGGCCTTGTCGCTGACGTAACGCTCGATGTCCTCAAGGGCCTGACGCTCTTCTTCGGTCGGGTTGGCGGGTAATTGCGCCGGCACCACCATCGGCAAATTCACGTGCGCCGCCTTTAACCCCTCGGGTGCCTGGCCGGCCAACGCGGTGGTGATGGCCGCGCCCCAGTCGCCGCCCTGGGCCACCCAGTGCTTGTAACCCAACCGCTGCGTCATCAGCACCGCCCAGGCGCGGGCGATGCGCGCCGGGTTCCAGCCTTGCTCGGTGGGTTTGTCGGAAAAACCGTAGCCGGGAATCGCCGGCACCACCACATGGAACGCATCTTCAGCCTTGCCGCCGAACGCCACCGGGTCGGTGAGGCGCTCGATCACATTCAGGAACTCCAGCACCGAGCCGGGCCAACCGTGGGTCAGCAAAATGGGCGTAGCGTTCGGGTGCGGCGAGCGTGCGTGAATGAAGTAAATACCCACGCCGTCGATCCGCGTGCGGAACTGCGGGAAGCTGTTCAAGCGCGCTTCAAACGTGCGCCAGTCATAACCGTTGAGCCAGTAGTCCACCAGCGACTTCGCGGCATCCAACGGCACACCTTGCGACCAGTCCTCCACCAACTCCTGATCAGGCCAACGGGCCATGCGCAAGCGCAGTTGCAAATCCTCGATGGCAGCCTGGGGCACGTGCACCTCGAACGGGGTGACGGCCTCTGTGGCTGGCGGCAATACCAAGGGGCGATGGGCGGAAAAATCGAATGTCGCGGGCATTTCTGTCTCCAGGGTTCAATTGTTTGTAACGACCGCTACAAAATAGCCTGAGCAGAAATCCCTCGTCAATGATATTGTATCGGCCGATACAGAATTGGCAGGTGACCCATGGCGAGAAAAATTGCGTTTGATTACGACCAGGCCGTCGAGAAGGCCAAGGTGTTGTTCTGGCAGCGTGGCTACGTCGCCACTGGCCTGCGCGACTTGCTCAAGGTCATGGACATCGGCGAAAGCTCCTTCTACAACTCGCTCAAGAGCAAGAAGCAGCTGTACCTGGCCTGCGTGCAGCGTTACGAAGACGATGTGGTGGCGCGGCGCCTGGAAGCCCTGGTATCGGCGCCCACGGCGGCCGAGGGTATTCGCGCATTTTTCAGCGTGATCCTTGATGACCTGGAAGGCGCACAGATGCCATCGCCCCTGTGCATGGTGGCCGCGATGGTGACAGACGTGGTGTTGTCAGACCCGGAGTTGCGCGAGCGCGCCGAGCAGGGGTTGGAAGCGGTGCGCGGCATCATGGCCGAGCGCCTGGGTGAGGATCAGGCCCAGGGCCTGCTGCCAGCATCCCTCGACCCGCAGGTGACCGCCACGGTGATCCTTACCTACCTGCAAGGCCTGTGGCGCATGGCGCTGGTGAAGTTCGAGCGACCTGGCTTCGAACGCCAGGTCGACACGTTTTTGCAGGGGCAGGGGCTTTAGTCAGCGCACCACGTCCAGCGTCTGGATTTCATTCACATAGTGGGTCTGGCTCGACGTCGACTCCAGCGTCAGCGCCACGCCCAGGTCTTCGATAAACGCGCGCGACGACGCATAACCGTCCTGCTCGCAGGCCAACCGGATGGCATCGCCCGTCAACGACGCAAACACCTGGCGTGCCGGGAAGCGCTCGCCCACCTTGCAGGTCAAGGTGGTTTCGAGCGGTTTGTCGGTGGGCTTGACCGGCACGTTGGCCATCTTCAAGTGCGCACTCAGGGTCTCGCCCGGCGCCCAGCTCGTCGGCAATTTCACCTCGGCCTCACGGGTCTGCAGCACCTGGCCTTCGCCTACGCCGTTCATTTTCGATTTCAGCTGGATCAGGTCCGCCAGCATCAAACGGTCCACATTGAAGGCGGCGCCGTAGGCTTCGTTCTTCACCAACAAACCGTCTTCGGCCTTGAAGCGGATGGTGATCGGCGCGTCCTTGCCCGCGGCGTTCTTCGACAGGTAGCTGTAGCTCAACGTCTTGAACTTGGGCTGCAACAGCGGCGCGTCGAGCCCCTTAAGCACGTTGGGCGGCACCGGCACATCGCCGAGGTTGGTTTCCGCCACGGTGCGCGGGTAATCCACCGGCGCGATGTCCGGCCGCAATAGCGCCAGCAGCCCGGCATTCACGCCACCCTGCACCGAACAGCTCACACGGGAATACTTGCCCTCCGGCTCCACGATCAGCACCCGCTCCACATTGCGCAGCCCCGGCGCCTTGCCCGGCATCGGCTTGATCGCCTGCCAACTGTTGCCCACCTTCAACTCACTGCGCGTGTATTGCCCCTCGCCTTTTTGCAGCGCACCGGGTTGGTCGAGCAACGCCGCGAGGCGCGGGGCGACCTCATCAATCGGGCCGTCCACCGTGAAGCCCCAGAAGTAATACAGGCCCAACGGGCCAAGATCGCTGACCTCATCGTTATAGGACAGCAGCTTCAACCCCGCGATGGCCGGCGCACTCACCGGCACGGCCGAGGCCTTGGGTTCGGTACGGTCGCGCACCGCGATCCAGGTGAAGTCCTTCTCCTGCTTGAGCGGCGCATAGGCCTGCCAGGCGTCGCGATGGGTGTTCAGGCGGCTGAAGAACGTCTCATCACAACGGGTGAAGGCCTTGAGTGTGTCGACCAAGGCGGCGTCATCGGCCTGGGCAAAGGAAGGCGCCAGCAGGGCAGACGCGAGCAGGGCAGCGGAAAACGGCAACTTCATTGGAGGGACTTCCTTATCGACAGGCGAGGAACAGGGCGGGGGCATTATCCAGCAGTTGGGTGTCAGTCTCTAGTTGGCTGAGCGCATCAGGCGCAAACGCCAATTGCCGCCGTGCTGGGCGTGGCAGGCTTCTTCAGAATCCAGGTGAACGCAACGCGCCAATTGCACGGGTGGGATCTCGGCATCCTGCAGTGCGGTGGCGGTCAACTCGCGAATACGCGCGTCCAACCCCGTCGCCACGGCCTGCGCCTGGCTGGCGCGGGTGTCGAAGACCCAGGTGATACGCAGGCTGCCGGGGAAGTCGGCGTAATTGACCGTATGGGTCAGCCATTCAAACCCTGGGATTTCGGCTTTGGCGGTTTCGCAGGCGTCGGTGAGCGCGGCGACAAGGCGGCGCTCGATGCGGGTGTTGTCGCGTTTGGATTGAGCCATGGAAACCTCCGAAAGAAGACGAGCGCTATTCTTTGCGACCTTCGCACACCGCCTTCAAGCCCAGCACGGTCGTGGGCGTCTGGCCGATATGCGTGGTGGTGCTCACCACCATATTCGCGCCGCTGTCGCCTTCCAGGTGATACGGCTTGCCGTCGCAGACTTTCGCGGCTTTCTGGTTGATGTTCTCCAGCAGGCCTTCGCGGGAATTGAAGATGCTGCCATGGCTGGTAATCATGTACTCGCCCGGTGCCACTTCGTTGGCGCCGGTGAAGGTGCAGCCGGCCAGGGTTAAGGTGATGCATCCGAGCAGCAGGCGTTTTTTCACGTCCATGTTCTCAAGTAGGGGGAAAGGCCGGGAAGTCTACAACAATGCCAGGCTATTTTTCTGCGCTGTGAGAGCATGGCCGGGAAGAAGAGGGCGTCGTTAGAAAGGAGCATTAAATGAACAAAGCGCAACTGACCGCGCAGGCAGAAAGGGCCCCACACGGGCTGTTTTCGTGGAGCCAATTTGTCGCGCACACCGAGTTTCTGTGGCAGGACACCGTGCTGGTGGTGGACGCTGCCGCGTGGCAGCGCCAATGGTTCGAGCTGGAAATCATCAATGGCTTGGCATTGGCCGAGTGGGAAGAGCAGGGCAGGCCCGAGGACTTCTCTGCGCGTTGGCGTGAGGGCTATCAGCAGGAAGCCCTTGAACTGGTGAATGAGTTGCTGGGGCTGGCTGCTGATGTTTAGGGCCGTTTCGCTAGATGCCAGGATAAAGATCAGGAGGCGGCTGGTAGTTGGAGTCCTCGAAGCGGCTGTTGGTGTAATGCGTTTTGGCGGTAGGGCCGACGGGAGAGTACTTCACCTGCGGGTTCGGCGTGAGATGCCATCCAGTCCCGTCCTTGTCGCGCTCGATCAACGACGCTGACGCCGTGCAGGTGCCGCTGGACCCCGAGGTCAGACTGAACTGATAGTAGTGCCCGGCCTGGGGGACGAACTCCACAGTCACAAAGCACGACTGGGTTCGCGGCCCCTCCCAGAACATCCCCACATGGGTGTCAATGCCGGGCCGCACACGCGTTTCATAGTAGTCGGACGTCAACTCCTGCCCGGCTTTGGGCATGCCCTGGTCCTGCGTATGGATGAACGGGAGCGGCCCGCTGCGGACAACGCCGCCTGAACGCACACCGTTTTCGTATTGGTAGAGATCGGCATGTTGCGTGAAATTGACGATGCGGACCCAGGCGGGATTCGGCTCGTTTTCAGGGGCGGTGAAGTAATGGGTCTGTGGGAAGTATTGGCAGCCTGAGAACAGCGGCAGTATCAGCAAGCAGAGCATAAGGCGTATCGACATGGCATGAGTCCTTTGCAACGTTGTCGTACAGACCATGAGAAAGCGCGCACATTCCACCGCCGATGAATGAAGCGTTCACCACCGAACGTCTGCCTATAGCGCGTGGCCACAGCTTTGCTGATAACCTGCTAATAGCTCAATGCCATTCCCTTGGTAGTCCCATGAAAACCCTACGCACCGCCTTCCCGGCCGCTTTCCCCCTAGGCGTTTCCCGTGACTCGGAAACCGCCCTGTCGGACATCGAATTCCTGCACCGCATCAGCCTCGACCTGATCGGCGAGCAAGACCTCGAAGCCCTCTACGGCAAGATCGTCGACGCCGCCGTGTCCATCACCGGCTCGCAGTTCGGAACCATGCAGCTGCTGTGCCCCGAAGGCCACCCGTCCGGCCATGGCGGCCAGTTGCAGCTCTTGTGTTCACGCGGCCTGCCACCGGAAGCGGTCGGGTTCTGGCAATGGGTGAGCCCCATGGCCTACAGCAGTTGCACCATGGCCCTGCAATTGGGCCAGCGCGCCATCATCCCCGACTTCGAAGAATGGCCCGACATCGCCGGCACCGATGACCTGCAAGCCTTCCGCAACACTGGCATCCGCTCGGCCCAGACCACCCCGTTGTTGTCCCGCGATGGCCGCCTGCTCGGCATGATCTCCACCCACTGGAGCACGCCGCACCAGCCATCCGAACGCGACCTGCGCCTGCTCGACATCCTCGCCCGCCAAGCCGCCGACCTGCTGGAACGCACCATCGCCGACGAAGCCCTGCGCGACGCCCAAGCCGAACTGCGCGCTCTCAACGAAACCCTGGAACAGCGCGTAGCCGAACGCACCGCCATGCTCATGCAGGCCGAAGAAAAACTGCGCCAATCGCAAAAAATGGAAGCCGTCGGCCAACTCACCGGCGGCCTGGCCCACGACTTCAACAACCTGCTCGCCGGCATCTCCGGCGCGCTGGAACTGATGAACCGCCGCATCACCCAAGGCCGCCTCAGCGACGTCGACAAATACATGGTTGCCGCCCAAGGCTCGGCCAAACGCGCCGCCGTCCTCACCCAACGCCTGCTGGCCTTCTCGCGCCGGCAAACCCTGGAACCGCGCGCCACCAACGTCAACACCCTGATGTACGGCATGGCCGAACTCATCCAACGCACCGCCGGCCCCGGCATCCAGATCGAAACCACCGGCGCCGCCGATGCCTGGGCCGCCTTCGTCGACGTCAGCCAACTGGAAAACGCACTGCTCAACCTGTGCATCAACGCCCGCGACGCCATGCCCCAAGGCGGCCGCATCCAACTGCAAACCAGCAACCACTGGCTCGACGCCACCGCCGCCCGCGCCTACGACCTGGCCGAAGGCCCCTACCTGCGCCTGAGCGTCACCGACACCGGCACCGGCATGTCCCCCGACGTCATGGCCCACGTGTTCGAACCCTTCTTCACCACCAAACCCATCGGCCAAGGCACCGGCCTGGGCTTGTCCATGATCTACGGCTTCGCCCAACAATCCGGCGGCCAAGTGCACCTGCACTCCACCGAAGGCGAAGGCACCTGCGTGTCCCTCTACCTCCCACGCCACCACGGCGCCGCACCGGGTGACGAACTGACCCCAGGGCAAGTGGATATCGAAGTCGCCCAACACGGCGAAACCGTGCTGCTGGTGGACGACGAGTCCACTGTGCGCATGCTGCTCGCCGATGTACTGGGGGAGTTGGGTTACACCGTGATCGAAGCCGCCGACAGCGCGGCAGGGCTGAAGCTGTTGAGGTCGGATGTGCATATTGATCTGCTGGTGACGGATGTGGGGTTGCCGGGTGGGATGAATGGAAGGCAGATGGCGGAGGCGGGGATGGAGCTGAGGCCGGGGTTGAAGACGTTGTTTATCACCGGGTATGCGGAGAATGCGGTGATGGGGTATGGGCAGTTGGGGGCGGGGATGGGGGTGTTGACGAAGCCGTTTGCGGTGGAGGTGTTGGGGGGGAGGGTTAGGGAGTTGTTGGCTAACAATTAGCAATTTTCTTTTTTTTGATTATTGAAAATATAGAATTTAAAGTGGGCATGCTCGTTGGACGAGTATGCCCATATGTATAAAGTGTCAGTCTGCCAATCCGAGTTTTCGACTGAACCAAGTGTATTCGGAATAATTGAAGTTTGAGCCAAAAAGCTCATCAATTCGTTGTTTTATAATTGAGTAGTCGTGACGTGCTCGCCCTCTGTCGTGGCACTGACTATTGTTCTCGATTTTTTGTGCGAGATCGATTATGGAGTTTTCATTAAATAGATTTATGTATTTGGGTATGGATACTTGAAATCGTGAATCTGCTTGGTCATAACTAGTGCTGGATCCATAGTATGTTGAGGCGATCTTACAAAATTTATTTTGCCATTCCTCAGAGTCGGAAATTTGCAAAAGCACATCAAATTGCTCTGGTGCGAATATTGGCTTTTCTGTCCTAATCCAGTTTTCAACATCATCGCCATGTTGGATAAGATCTCCTTTTATAAACCACCCTAAAGTTTTTCCGACCTCATTGTTTGCAACGCAATGTTCAATTTTTAACCGGGCGGCCTCACTCAGTATTGAAAATAGCTCATTATGTTGAGAGAGGAAAAAAGTTAAATACTGAATAGGTTCTCCCGTATTTGCAATGTTGCTGTAGAAGTCGATGTCGCCTTGCACGGTTTTCACCAGTTCAGTCCGGTTTTTTTTGGCGATTACCTCTAAAACCTGCAAGTTTATCAATCTGTTTTTATTGCATTTCTCGTTTTCTATTTTGAAAACGATTTTCCATATGGAGCGAAATAGATTAAGTTCTACTGCTTGGGTGGTTCTGTCGAAATATCTGCTTTCAGTATATTTTTTTAGTTTTTTTCGGTTGTTTAATAATTCTTTTGACTCTGCTATGTCTTCTAATAGTTCATTTAAAATGTGTTGCGTGTAAAATGGCGGCTTAGTTAGAACGTCATCTAATGTGTTGCGAAGTAGAGATCTGACTGTCTCTTTGTTGGGTGAGTGAAGCTCTCTCTCTGCATTAAGCACCGGGTGTGCCGATAAATGGCGTTGTCTTTGTAGGTGTCTCAAGTTTTCATATTCTGCGGTGTCAAGAAGGTGAGTTTTCTCGCTGACATCATCAATGAGTTTTAGCTCCCATGCTGGAGATCTAGGGTCGGCTTTTTGCATCCGTCCAAGATCGTCTAAGATTTCTTTTGCGGATGCATCTTCATATAAATCTATTAAGTTTTGCAGCTTGTAAACAATATCGCAAACCGCAACTGACCATAACATAACTACGGCTGATCTATAATTCTCATTGTGATAGGAGGATAGAACCTCTTTAAAGTAATCTCTTGTTTTTCCATAATGAATTTTTTCTGATGATCTTTCCAATGAGAATTCTTGCATTTTACTTCCTTGTTTATTAGTTTTTCGGTTGTGGTGTGCGATTGCTATGTTGGCGTGTTTTGTATTTGTTCTAGAATTAGCGCGTTTTCTAAATTTTCTAGGATATATGGTGTTAGTGGTCCGCTGATTTTGCAGGCCGCAGTGCGTGAAAAACCGATCTGCCCTTTGAGCCCCTTGTATATGATCTCATAGGAAGCTGCATCAATTGAAAAATTACCCAGATTTAAAAATTTTATCTTTTCTGCGTTTATACCGGTCTTTGAGGCGAGCTCCAGTCTGGCAAGCGACTCTGCTTCTGGAAGCGAACCTGAGAGTTTTAAACTATTAAGGGTCTTGCACGAGGCATTACTTAGTGCGGTCTGTACTAGCGTGTCTGTGATAATAACTTGCTCGCAAGTAAATCCAAACCCAGTTGAATTTTCTAAAGCGTTTAAAACGTCACGTAACGATCGTGGTGGATTGTCGAAGCGAAGAATTACAGGGTGAGAGCCTAGTAGTGTTACTGATTGAGAGTTGATGGTTGTTATTTTTTCATACTCGTTATTGCCTTCACTATCCAACCGGATAGCATTGATGATGGAGGTCCAGACATAACGGAAAGAAGACTCTGCTTCGTTGGCCAAAAAGCCACTGGCATTCTGTGGTTTATATCCGTTAGCTCTAAGACGAGTGAAGAAGTCTGTCACGCTGCAGGGCAGCCGAACCTTGTACCATTTATAGCGGAAAATCATGGTTTATTAGCCCCCAAAGTAGCGATGGCTCTGATTTTTAACATCTGCTCGCGGGCGGTTTTTTCTACTAAGCGAGAAATTGAATCTATTTCGGTTTTTAACGGGGCTCGTTTCTTGCCGAGATTTCCATCTG
Organism: Pseudomonas sp. DWP3-1-3b3; assembly: GCF_049896305.1. Taxonomy (NCBI): domain Bacteria; kingdom Pseudomonadati; phylum Pseudomonadota; class Gammaproteobacteria; order Pseudomonadales; family Pseudomonadaceae; genus Pseudomonas; species Pseudomonas sp. DWP3-1-3b3. Next base: position 547,069 of record NZ_JAFCUA010000003.1, read on the forward strand.
AGTATGGAAAGACTGATTTGACTAATATTGAGAAATTTGTGCAATTTTTGGGGTCGGCAAAAAGTGCTTCGATTTTGATCACGTCACCATTTCCCAGTGTTCTTTGTGAAGCCCAGCACATCTTAAATATATAAAATTCGTCAGAGTCTACAAGGTCAACTAGTAATGAAGATCGTGTAATCCCATTTCCTTTTAGTAATACTTTTTCTATGTGTGTTTCGTCATCATCGGATGCTAGTTCGTCATCGCCATCTGAGTTTAGCTTCGGTTTGTAAACATATACATCTGATACGTCGCGACGAGAAAATCCTTCAAGAGTAGAACTAAGGGCTATGAAAAATTGCGTTCTAAGTTTCGGGTCAACGACATCAAACAAATTTACTGTGATTTTTGTGATGTTGTCAGGGATTAGCTTGTCTACCTTTGTGACAATGTCGTCACGTATAGAGTTTATGAAATCATTTTGGGCGTTGTTGATGAGGTATCCGTCAACGGTTTTTATAAATTCAATAGTGCCATTTTTAGTTTGTTGTTGTGCGAATTCTGTTTTTTTATAGTCGATGAGTGAATATTGAATTTTTAAAGTAAAACTGTCGCCCTCTCTTGAAATGTGAGCCACATCACCATTGGCTTTTATTTCTTTTTTTAATTCGTCGAGTGCGAACTTTACTTCTTCTGGGTCTATGTTTCCAACTAGGTCCATAGAAGTGGTTCGCTCGCGGCGCGGAAGAATACCTAGTTTTTCAGATATGATTTTATGATCGTAGTAATCATGGGGGAGGCGGGAAAAATACTCTGCTGAGTCGTCTCTAGATGTTTTTTTGGAAACAATGAGGTTTCTTCGTTCGAAAAGTATAGCTAAGGTTGGGGCGTCAACTCTATGTTGGATCAGAGCGTCGAAAATATTTTTATCTGACGCAAAGTACATTGCAGGCCCAAAGGTATTTTTTTTCAATTACGCCACCCCATCCAGCCGGGATTATATGCATCAGTTACAGCTGTTACAGGGTCGATACTTATAGCGTTCAATACTGTTTCTCGAATCGGGTCAAACCCCCAAGCTTTTGCATAGCGTTCTTTGGCAGCGTGGAAGTTTGCAACTATGTCTGGGTCGGGCTTTTGAGATGTTATGCGAATTTGAACGGACTTGCCTGATTCCAGCATTTGATATCGGGATAAACAATCCAGGAAGTACTCGAACTCTGTGTGAGAAGCTCCTGGGCGGTTGTAATAAATTATATAACCAGCCTCAACTTTTTCTGTGCCTTTGTGTTGTATCATTAAATACGGGCTTGTGAGAGCTTCTATAGTTGCTGGCTGGCCCCATATGTCGCCTTGTCGTCTTCTCATTACTAAATCTGGATAGTAGAATGTGTAGTCTGAAGAAATTTTTTTCTGATGAATTAATCTGATTATGTCATTTGAAATTGTGTAAAGTCGATTTATGTCCTGGGGCCCAAGATAATGCAGGTAAACATTGGGAGGTATTGGTAAAGAGTCAAATCCAATTTTTCCAATCAGATCATAAAATGGTTTTTCATAACCGTGATCGTGATTGTGTACAAAAAGTAGTCCGCGCACCTCATAATTTTCGCTATCTGGAATCGAAAACACTTTACGCCAAGACTCCGAGTCTCTCGCGCATTCAATAGTTATGGCTAAAGACTTAAAAGCGTCGCGTAGTTTTTGTTTTCCTATGCTGTTTTTTTTGTATGCTTTTAGATCGGTATGTAAATATATTGTGCTTCCAAGATAGGGGTCTTCGTAGTGAAATATTGCATCACCTGGATGTTCGCTCTTTGACTTATCATTAGTCCCGAGATGACTTGGGCAGTGGCAAGCAAAATTCTCGTTCCACTTGCCTTTCATATTCCAGAAAAACGAACTGAATATTTCTTCTGAAAGCTTTTCGGCGATCTCACCTACGTTTACGGTTTCTGACATAGCTCCTCCTAAGCAGTCGATCTTGACCTTGGGCGCAAGATTACAGTCTTAGCATAACAGGAACGTGAGTGGGTGGAAGCGATTCGCCATCATACTTTTGTATGGGAGCCACTTGGTTCCAGTGTTGACTGATTCCTCAGACTTTGCTTATTTGTATTGGTGACCCGTGCGGGCATTGAATTTTTCAGCTTTTTTTCGATTTTTTTTGGCATTTTCAAAATCGGTATCCCAGATCACTGAGTGGTCATATATCGTATACATCCACTCGGTGATCAATTGGGCTCAGGAATGGGTTTGTTAGCAATCAACCTGAGGAAAGAGCTTCACGGTCAAGCAGTTTGGCGGAGAGTAACAAGCCCAATTCACTCAATTGGTGAATCGCCAGCGCAATGTCGCGGTGCTTGCCACTCAGATCGTCGGAAAGGTCGAGCAAAAGGGTACTGACCGATGCGAACGTCTCGTAGCTATTGGTAATGAGAGCTTCATTGCTCGCGTCTGGAGTAACGCAGAAGAGAGCGGTTGAATCGGGTGCGGCGTTAGACATAAAAGATACCCTGGCTTATGCCACCACCTCCCCGCTACTAAACGAGTGGGTGGCAACTGTACGCAGGTTAGTAGACCGGTGGATATCTAAAGCCGGCGCGCCCGGAGGCGCCCTGCGCACAGCTGCCATCAAGCACAGACGCGATGTCTGATTGATGACGCTCATGCACATTTAGATAACCGATCCGGGCTACTAAACCCGATCACCGAAAAATTCAGCGACCGCGCAACCTTAGATTCCACCACCCCAGCGCACAAGCCGGCGGATTCTGACGCAGGCGTAGGCAATTGGGCAACCCACTGCCCAGCTTTGGGAAATGTCCTAGGACACCGCCCTCACACCGTCACCACCACCTTGCCCACTTGCTGGTTCGCCTCCAAATACCGGTGTGCCTCCTGCACCTCATCCAACCCAAATGTTTTCGCAATCACCGGCGCCAATGCGCCCGACGCCAGCCCGTCCAAAATAAACGCCTTGGCCCGCGCCAACGCAGCCGGATCAGCGACGATCTCGGCGTACAAATACCCCTTGAGCGTCAAACATTTACCCAACACGGTAAACAGCGGAAACGGCGTCGGCTCGGCACTCAACGCGCCGTATTCCAGCAAGATCCCGCATTGGGCCATGTTCTGGGTGAGGGCTTCAAAGCCCGGCCCGCCGATGGGGTCGAACACCACGCGGGCGCCTTGGCCGTCGGTGAGTTGCATCACGCGTTCCACCAGGTTTTCTTCATCGCTGACGATGACGTGGTGGGCACCGGCATCGAGCAGGGCCTGTTGTTTGGCGCGGGTGCGGGTGACGGCGATGGCGGTGGAGCCGACGCTGCTGGAGGCGGCGGTCACCAGTACGAAGTCGCCTGTGGTGAGTTTGGCTTGTTCGACCAGGGCGCCCCAGGCGGTAACGTATTGCATCCACGAGGCGGCGGCTTGGAGGAAGCTGAGGTTGTGCGGGTGTTTGACGGTGAGGTGGGCGGGCACGTTGGCGACTTCGCCGTAGGTGCCCCAAGCGAAAAGAGGGACAGATTTATTTCTAGAAAAAAATAAATCTGTCCCTCTTGTCGGTCTCCCCTTGTCGATATTGATAATATTTGGGTGGTTACTCCAAAGCAGCATGGCTCAATACATCAAGAGGGTAAGTAATATGGGTATTAAGAAAATAGAAGAGTACACGGAATCTGAATTTTTGCTATTTGTTAAAAAAATCTGTGATTCTGAGTACGCCACCGAAAAGGATCAAGTTGACGCTGTTTTGGAGTTTGAGGCGTTAACAGAGCATCCAGACGGATCTGATTTGATTTATTATGCTCCGTCGGATGCGGAAAGTACGCCTGAGGTCATAACGAAAAAAGTTAAAGAGTGGCGCGCAGCGAACGGTAAGCCTGGATTCAAAACTGCTTAAGCTCGATTGCTTCTAATGATGCCCTTGCTGTTAGCTTCGGTGAGGGGGGAAGAGGGGCGGATTTATCTTTTCGATTTAACTAATCCGTCCCTTTTCTCGCTTTGCGATATAGATGAATTGCGTGCAGTTACTCCAGAATAACATGACGCTGTGCATAAATTTAAGAAAGGAGAGTAAATGGAACTCAAAAACAAATTTGAAGAGTATACAGAAACCGAATTTCTCGATTTTCTTAATAAAATCTGGGCGATAGATGTGGCCTCCGAAGCAGAGCATGATAAGTTAATCGCTGCCTTCGTTAGGCTAACGGAACATCCACAAGGTAATGGTTTGATTTTTTATCCTTCTGAAGGTGTAGAAGATAGCCCGGCAGGTGTTTTAAAAATAGTGAAGGAGTGGCGAGCCGCTAATGGTAAGCCAGGATTCAAGGCTACTTAAACTCTATTGCTTCTAGCGATACCCTTGCCGTTAGCTTCGGTGAGTGGGAAAGAGGGACGGATTTATTTTTTGATTTAACTAATCCGTCCCTTTTCTCGAATGGCTACTTGGCAACCAAACGAGCTAGCACTCTGGATGGCTAGCAGTCAGCCGATGCTAGACGCCTCACGATCTAACAGCTTCTCTGTGAGCAGCACACCCAATTCACTCAATTGGTAAATTGCCAAGGCGATATCACGGTGTTTTCCACTCAGGTCTTCTGAAAGATCAAGCAAGAGCGTGCTGACTGAGGAAAAGGTTTCGTAGCTGTTGGTAATGAGGATTTCGTTACTGGCGTCTGGAGCGACGTAAAAGAGCTCATTCGAACCTTGTGAACCTTCAAACATGTTTGCATTCCTGTTTTTAGGCCACCACCCCTCAGCTACTAAACAAAAGGGAGGCAGCTGTACGCAGGTTAGTAGACCGGGGAATCCAAACGAAAGCCGGCGCGCCCGGAGGCGCCCTGCGCACAGCCACCATCAAGTGCAGACGGAGTCGTCTGACTGATTGAAGCTTGTGCACTTTGTCTGGATAAACCATCAGGCTACTAAACCCGATCACCGAAAAATTCAGCGACCGCGCAACCATAGATTCCACCACCCCAGCGCACAAGCCGGCGGATTCTGACGCAGGCGTAGGCAATTGGGCAACCCACTGCCCAGCTTTGGGAAATGTCCTAGGACACCGCCCTCACACCGTCACCACCACCTTGCCCACTTGCTGGTTCGCCTCCAAATACCGATGCGCCTCCTGCACCTCATCCAACCCAAACGTCTTCGCAATCACCGGTGCCAACGCGCCCGACGCCAGCCCGTCCAAGATGAACGCTTTAGCCCGTTCCAACGCAGCCGGATCACCGACGATCTCGGCGTACAAATACCCCTTGAGCGTCAAACATTTGCCCAACACGGTAAACAACGGAAACGGCGTCGGCTCGGCACTCAACGCGCCGTACTCCAGCAAGATCCCGCCCTGGGCCATGCTTTGGGTGAGGGCTTCAAAGCCCGGCCCGCCGATGGGGTCGAAGACCACGCGGGCGCCTTTGCCGTCGGTGAGTTGCATCACGCGCTGCACCAGGTCTTCTTCATCACTGACGATGACGTGGTGGGCGCCGGCATCAAGCAGAGCCTGTTGTTTGGCGCGGGTGCGGGTGACGGCAATGGCGGTGGCGCCGACGCTGCGGGCGATCTGGAAGGCGGCGAGGCCGACGCTGCTGGAGGCGGCGGTCACCAGTACAAAGTCGCCGGTGGTGAGTTTGGCTTGTTCGACCAGGGCGCCCCAGGCGGTGACGTATTGCATCCAGGAGGCGGCGGCTTGGACGAAGCTGAGGTTTTGTGGGTGTTTGACGGTGAGGTGGGCGGGCACGTTGGCGACTTCGCCGTAGGTGCCCCAACGGGCGATGTCCAGCGGTGGGATGACGCTGACGGCGTCGCCCACTTGGAGGTCGCTGACGTTGGCGCCGATGGCGGTGACTACGCCGGCGGCTTCGTAGCCCAGGCGGCTGGGGAATTCGGCTTCTTGCAGGTAGGCGTGGTTGCGGAACATCACTTCGGCGCGGTTGAGGCCGAAGGCTTTGACGTCGATTTGCACTTCATCGGCGGCGGGGGCGGGCACGTCGATGTCTTCGAGTTTCAAGACGCTGGCGTCGCCGTAGGCGTGGAGTCGGACAATGCGTGGCATGGGGGAGCCTCAATGTTGATCGATAAGACGTTCAATTTAGGCTTGGGAAGGCGTGGGATAAAGGCCTAGGATGGCGCAACACTAGAAACAACGGGTTTCCAATGGATCGCCTTACCTTGATGGCCACTTTCGTCAAAGCCGTGGAACTGGGCTCGTTCAGTGCGGTGGCGGATGAGTTGAACCTGTCGCCGCAGTTGATCGGCAAGCAGGTGAAGATGCTGGAGCAGCACCTGGGTGTGTCGCTGCTCAACCGCACCACGCGCAAGCAGAGCCTGACGGATTTTGGGCGCACGTTTTATCAACGCGCCAAGCTGATTCTGGCGGACATGGACGCCGCCGAAGAAATGGCCGCCGTCACCCGTGGCGTGCCCAGTGGGCGCTTGCGCATCAATGCGCCGGTCACCTTTGGCGTGAGCACCCTGGCGCCGCGTTTGCTGGAATATATGGTCAAGTACCCGCAGGTGTCGGTGGACCTGACCTTGTCCAACGAGCTGATCGACCTGGTGGAAGACGGCTACGACGTGGTGTTTCGCATCGGCGAGCTGGCCGACAGCGGCCTGACCGCCTTGCCCCTCAAGCCGTATCAGATGGTGTTGTGCGCGGCGCCGGCCTATCTGGCGCGGCGGCCCGCCCTCAGCAGCCCTTGGGATTTGCAGGAGCATGAGTGCCTGGCGTTTGCCTATTCGGATGGGCGCTCGCACTTGCAGTTCGACGGGCCGGAGGGGCGGGTGGAGGTGCCGATTACAAGCCGATTGACGATTAATCAGGGCGACCCGCTGCTCTCGGCGGCAGTGGCCGGGCTGGGCGTGGTGTTGTTGCCCCAGGAGTTGGTGAACGACGCGCTGCGCAAGGGCACGTTGGTGGCGTTGTTGCCGGACTACAACGTGCCGGTGTTGCCGATGAACTTGCTGTACACGGCGGGTCGGCAGGTGACGCCGAAGGTGCGCAGTTTTGTGGAGTTTGTAAAAGGGGTGTTGGGGCGGTGATCAAGGGGGCGGGCCAGCGTCAGAATGGCCCGCCCCTTGTTCAGTTACGGCAGCACTTTGGCGATTGCGTCGAACGCGACCATGTCGTCGATCACCTTGCCGCCAGTGGGTTGGGTCTGGGCCTGCCACACCACGATCACCACGTTTTTGGTGGGGTTGATGTAGACGTACTGGCCAAAGGTGCCGGCGGCGGTGAAGGCTTTGTCGGCCTTGGACGCGTCGGTCCAGCCGGGCCACCACATGGAGGCGAACTCGCCGTAGGCGCCATCTGAACCGGTGACCGCGCTGGCGAAGCTCAACCAACCTTCCGGCAACACTTGCTTGCCACCGGCCTTGCCGCCGCTGAGTACGAATTGGCCGAAGCGGCCGTAGTCTTCCAGAGTGGCGCTGATGCCGCTGCCGCCGACTTCGTTGCCGTTGGCGCCATCGAGCCACCATTTGGCGTCGGTCTGCATGCCATAGGGCGCCCAGATTTTTTCGCTGAGGTATTGGGTGAGGGGCTTGCCCACGGCGGCGCTGACCAGTTGGCCAAGCACTTGGGTTTCGCCGGTGCTGTAGTTGGTGCGGGTGCCCGGCGGCGCGGCAGTGGAGAGGGTGGCCATGAACTTGAGCAGGGAGCCGGTCACCTGCTCGCTGCGCAGTTGGATCAGGTGGCGTTCGTCGGAGGTGGGGTCGGTGTATTTTTCGTTCCACTTGACCCCGGAGCGCATGGCCAATATCTGCCGCACGGTGACTTGGTCGTAGGCGCTGCCGGCCAGGGCGGGCAGGTAGTGGGTGACTTTGTCGTCCAGGCTTTTGATCGAGCCGTCCTGCAGGGCCGCGCCCACCAGGGTGGAGGTGACGGATTTGGCCACCGACATCGACATCCAGCGGGTCTCGGCGGTGTTGCCGTGGGCGTAGCGCTCGTCGACGATCTTGCCGTCCTTGAGCACCAGCAGCCCGGTGACGCGGTTGGTCGTCACGTAGTCGTCGAGGCTGTAGTGCTTGCCTTTGAAGTCGAAGGCCACCGGAGCCAATGGCTGGTTGCTGCGCGGCAGCGGGAACGGATGGCCGCCGGCCTTGATGGTGCGCACTGGGAACAAGCGGTCGGTATTGCGGAAGGTGGTCACCGCCAGTTCGGGGCTGAGTTTGCCGTCGTAGATGGCCTGCACGTCGCCAATCTGTTCCTGGGCATGGGGGTAGGGCGGGGACGCGCAGGCGGACAGCGACAGCGCGAAAGTTGCGGCGCCCATCAACACGGGTAGGGCGCGGCGCTTGAAGCGCGGGAGCACGGGCATAAGAACCTCTTTGTTATTGTGGGTCGGTCTTAAGGGCTGCTGCACGTCAGCGACGCTGGCATGCCGGAGCCAGCATGCGGTGAGTGATTTTTTTTGGCGCGCGGGATCGGGCCGGTTGATGCGTGGGATTGGGACATCTGCGTAAACAGGTCTACCATGCCCTCCCGGCAGTGGTTCCACGCGCTACCGATCTCCCTCTTGCAAGGTATCGCCCATGTCCATCGACCAAATCTCCCTCCCTAAAGGCGTCGGTCCTCACGCCACCAAGCTTCTCGATGCCATCACCGGCGCTTCCACGCACGAAGAACTCAACCGTGCCGGCGGCAAGGCCGAAGGGTTTGTGCTGGGGCTGGAGTCGACCAAAGCCATCAAAAGCCAGATCGCCGAGTCGCTGTATGTGGCCTACGACGACGCGGCGAGCAATCGGGCAACTGAATTGAAGGGCTAGGCGTTAGCGCCAGGCAGGTTTTTTCGGGTCCGGATTAAACGGCCTCAGCGACTGTTGCCAAGCGGGCGCCGGCAAGTTGCTGCGGCAGGCGCACCAATGCACCGGTGTGGGGTTATTGATGTCGCCCCAGCCCTTGGCTTCATAGGACGCCATGATCTCGCTCAACCGCCAGACGTCACCGGCGCCGGCGATCAACTGCGTGTGAGGCGGCGGCGTGGGGTTGATCGTCAGCGGCGGGTTGGTGGAGTCCAGCAACCAGTAATCCTTCACCAGCCCGCCTCGGGACACGACGTTAGGGGCCAGGCGCGGGTTCATCGACGCGGGGTCGGCTTCGATCCGGCCCGCCACGTTATCGCGGATGGGAATGCCGTCGGCGGTCCAGAAATACAGCGTAAAACCCCTCGGCAGTGCAAAAGGCGGGAACCCGTCCCCGCAGGCCAAGCCATGTCCCGACAATACAATCGCCATGATGATTCCCCGCTCGTTCAATGTACCGAGCGCCCCTTCGCAGGAGGGCGCGAGTTGAATTCAGAACGTTCGGGGTGGGGGGAATATTCCAACCGCTGGCAAAAATAGCGAAGAAACCTTGTCATGAGGGTGCGCTACAGTAGGGGCCTGACGCTGGCCCGATAGAAAGGAACGCCCATGACATTGACCGTCGACGATTTGCTCAGCCTGGCCATGGCCAACCCCATCAACGCCGAAATCACTGCGCGCCTGCCTGACCTCGGGGTAGACCAGTGCTTTCTCACGGCGGGCTGCCTGTTCCAGGCGGTGTGGAATCATCAGTCGAATTTGCCCGCGGCCCAGGGCGTCAAGGACTACGACGTTTTCTACTTTGATACGGACCTGTCCTACGAGGCCGAAGACGTGGTCATCCGGGCGGCCGAGCGGTTGTTCGAGGACCTGGGCGTCAATGTCGAGGTGAAGAACCAGGCGCGGGTGCACCTGTGGTATGGCGAGCGCTTTGGGCGGCCTTATCCGCAGTTGCACACGGCCAAACAGGGGATTGATCGTTACCTGGTGGCGGGTACGTGCATCGGCTTGGAGGTTGCGACGGGCGAGTTGTATGCACCGTATGGGCTGGAGGACGTGGCGCAGGGCGTGCTGCGCATCAACCCACTGCATCCGGAACCTGAGTTGTTCAAGCAGAAAGCCCGCAGTTATCAGGCGCGCTGGCCTTGGCTGGAAATAGTGGAACCCTGAATGGCGGTGAACTTTTACCCGCGTCCTGCACGTCCAAGCTTGAAATGCCCAGCCAAGGACCGACTATGACCTTCTTCATCTTCCTGCTCGCCTGCGCCGCCGCTGCCAGTACCGGCATGCTCTTCAAACCGGGTGCCTGGTATGAATCCCTGGTCAAGCCCAGCTTCACGCCGCCCAATTGGCTGTTCCCGGTGGCGTGGACGATTATCTACCTGCTGCTGGCCTGGGCCGGTTACCGCCTCAGCCTGATTCCGGGCAGCCAAACCGTGTTGGCGCTGTGGGCGGCGCAGATTGCGTTGAACACCTTGTGGACGCCGGTGTTTTTCGGCGCCCATCGCATCCTCGCCGGGATGGTGATTCTGGCGGTGTTGTGGCTGACCGTGGCGACGATGGTGGTGCTGGCGGTGCAGTTGGACCTGATCACCGGCTTGATCCTGTTCCCGTACCTGGCGTGGCTGTGTGTGGCGGCGGCGCTGAACTTCTCGATCCTGCGGAATAACCGCTGATGGCCGTTAAAGCCTGGCCCGCCAGCGAGCCCGAACGGGCCGAGATGCGGCGCTTCAACCAAAAGCTCGCCTGGATGCCGCGCTTCAAGATCCGTAATCGCGTCACGCCGCGTTTGATCCAGGCGCTGTTGCGGGCCAGTCAAAAAATCAAGCGAGCGCCTCCGGCGCAAACCCACTACGTCGATTCAGTCCCCGTGCGCATCCTGCGCCCCAGCGGCAAGCCCAAGGGCGTGGTGCTGGATATCCACGGTGGCGGCTGGGTGATCGGCAATGCGCAGATGGATGACGACCTCAACCTGGGCCTGGTCAACGCCTGCGACGTGGCGGTGGTGTCGGTGGATTATCGGCTGGCGGTCGACACGCCGGTCGAAGGGCTGATGGACGACTGCCTGGCGTCGGCGCGGTGGCTGCTCACCACTGAGGAGTTTGCCGGCCTGCCGGTGATCGTCGTCGGCGAATCGGCCGGCGGGCACCTGGCGGCGGCGACCTTGCTGGCGTTGAAGCAATGGCCAACGCTGCTCCAGCGGGTGAGTGGGGCGGTGTTGTATTACGGCGTCTACGACTTGACCGGCACACCCAGCGTGCGCGCGGCGGGGCCCGACACGTTGTTGCTGGACGGGCCGGGCATGGTCGAAGCACTGCGCCTGCTCACGCCGGGGTTGAGCGACGACGCGCGACGCCAGCCGCCGTTGTCACCCTTGTATGGCGACTTCGACGGCTTGCCGCCGGCGTTGATGTTCGTGGGTGAGCTGGATCCGTTGAAGGATGACACGCTGCTGATAGCCGAGCGATGGCCGGGGGCGGAGGCGCATTTGCTGCCGGAGGCGGCCCATGGGTTTATTCATTTTCCGGTGGCGATGGGGGCAAGTGTGCTTGCCTACAGCCGCCGGTGGATCAGTCAACGCGTCGGTGGGGGAGTACTCAATCTCCCTTCGTCCGGGTAACCTTGCGCTCCCCCCATTCAAGCCAAGGACAGCACGTGAAGGTTCTTCAAGGATTCATCGGTCTATCGGCGCTTTGCCTGCTGGCCGGCTGTGAGCAAGTCACCGAGAAAACCCTGCGTTTCGACGTGCCCTACGGCTACTTCGAGACCGCCTGGCGCCAGGACGTTACGGGCAAGGGCCAGTTGACGTGCAAGGTGACCACCGACACCCAGGACCGTGGCGAGAAGTGGGTGCCTTCGGTCATCCTTGCGGCCGCCGAGGATGCGGCCGAAGACGATACGTTGTTTCTTTCCAGTTACACGCCCACTGACAATGACCTGCGCTTGTTCCAGGTGCGCACCTTCAACAAGGCAGTGCCGGTGATCGACATGTTTTTCCATCGCGCTCCCGATCAAAACGGCGTGTATACGCTGCGCCTGTCCTGGCAGACGGATGGGGCTATCGGCTATCAAGTCGAAAACGCTGGGGTATGGGAAGAAAAGAAGCTCGTCCAGAAGCCGGGCTTCCGCGTGCGTCATGTGAGCGTGCATGCGTCGGGCATGAAGGGCAACGCGGTGTGTGAACTGCGCCAGTGATCATCCAGGCCGTCACCCGCGCCGACATCCCCGAGGTGCTGGCCTTTACTTTACAGGCCCGCGCCGAGCTGTTTCCCAAGCTCAGCGCAGCCGGCGTGCCTGCCGACCTGGCGAACTTTGAATCCACCTACCTGCAGGGCGACGGCCAATTCCTGATCGCCCGCCATAGTGGCGCAATCGTTGCCGCTATTGGCTATCTGCCCTACGACCAGCGATTTCCTCAGTTGGATTTTCATGCGATCAAGACGGTAGAGGTGGTACGCCTGTTCGTGCTTCCGGCGTTTCGGCGTGGCGGATTGGCCGGTGAGCTGTATCAAGCGTTGAAGGCCTTGGCCAGACAGAACGGGGTCGATGCGCTCTACCTGCACACGCATCCCTTCCTGCCGGGTGCCATCGATTTCTGGGTGCGCCAAGGCTTCAGCGTCATCGACATCGAAGCGGACCCTCTCTGGCAGACCACCCACATGGAATACCGCTTCCCGCCGACGGTTTAGGGGGTTGCTGGGAAAAATCCTACGAATCAGAAGGATGAAACCTAACTATCCCGTTGTTCCTTCCCTTGATCATTCATCCCCTTCGGCCTTCTGAGCCGCAAGGGATGGCAACCCCAGGGGAAAGGAGGCGGTATGTATCGCGCGTTAGTGGTGGATGAGCACCCGTTTATCCGCGCATCGGTCAAAGCGTTGCTGGCCGGGCAAGGGTTCGGCGCTGTGGGTGAAACCGACAACGGCGCGCAGGCGGTGCAATGGGCGAGCGAGCGGGCGCCTGATCTGGTGATCCTGGAAATCATGCTGCCCGACCAGGAGGGCCTGGATGTGATTGCCCAACTGACCCGCCTTAACCCTCCATGCAAGGTGCTGGTGCTGACCGCGCAATCGGCGCAGTGCTATGCCACCCGCTGCCGCAAGGCCGGTGCGGCGGGGTTTGTGTCCAAGTGCGATGCGTTGGAGGAACTGGTGAAAGGGGTGAAGACGCTGATGGACGGCTATACCTTTTTCCCCGACCTGGCCACTCACGCGGTGCGGCGCGTGGATGTGCAAAGCACGGACGGCGAGTTGATTGCGCGGTTGTCCGAGCGTGAGCTGAGCATCTTGCAGCAGTTGTCCCTGGGCCTGAGCAACAAGCAGATCGGTGAGGCGCTGCGGATCAGCAACAAGACCGTCAGCACCTACAAGACCCGCCTGATCGAAAAACTCAACGTCAAGTCGGTGGTGTACCTGGCGGAATTTGCCCGGCGTAACGATTTGGTGTGAGGTTTTGCGTGGGAAATTTCCTACAGCTTGGCGGGAAGGAAGCTACGGGTTAGGTGATGTCCAGTGCCGATAATCGTGGCTCATCCGGCTTGTGGGCCGGGCCTCGATCAACAGGCGACACCCCTGGCAGGCAGTCGCTTTCATCAGGGCTTCACACATGAACATCAGATCAACCCTCGCGTACTGTTTCGCGGTATCGGCGCTCGCGCTGGCGGCGGCGCCAGCCATGGCGGCCTGTACCTGGGAATCGAACAACGGCACGCCCAAGCAACTCACACTCGCCGCCGGCACGGTGTTCGCCCCACGTGACGTGCCCATCGGCACCACCCTCAACAACAACGCGCCGATACGCACGGTGTCGTTCAATGATCGCCTGGTGTGTGGCCTGGTCGCGCGCTACGCCACCACGCTGATCGGCCCGCTGGCCACGAATATCCCGGTGGACGTGGTACGGGTGCCGGCCAGTTCGCTGTTGCAGACCAATGTGCCGGGCGTCGGTCTGGCTATCTACATGACCGGCTTTGCGACCCCGTGGCAGGGGCAGGCGGACAACCCGAGCCGGTTTGTCCCGTTCGAACTCAACCTGAATATTTCCTACGCCCTCAGTGGCATGAGTGGCGCGCTGATGCGCTATGCATTGATCAAGACCGGCGACATTGCCCCCGGCACCCACACCATCAATCAACTGGTGGCCAGGGGCGATTCGGACCGTGGTCATATCTTCGACCTGACGTTCACCGCCACGGTGACGGTGGCCGGTTGCTCGATGCCGACGGCGCCGGGTGACCAGATCACGGTGCCCATGGGCACCTGGGAAAAGCGCGTGTTCAACGGTAAAAACTCCACCACGCCGGCCCAGCCGTTTGCGATCACGCTCAATTCCTGCATCGCCGGCAGTAACTATCCGAGCAACACCAACGGCTATTTCAATGGCAACTACGCCAATATCCAGATCGATGGCAACAAGACCTCGAACATCCTCGACGCGGCCAACGGCATCTTGAGCCTGTCGAGCGATTCCACGGCCCAAGGCGTGGCCATCCAGGTGCTGCGCAACGACAACACGCCGATGAACCTGGGCCAACCGGTGCGGCTCACGCAGATCGTCAATGGCACCACCACGGTGCCGCTCAAGGCGCGGTATATCCAGACCGCCGACGGGCCAACGCCCACGCCGGGTTCAGCGAATGGCTACGCGAGCTTTTCCGTGACCTATCGCTGAGCTTTCCCAGCGCAATACCCACCACGCCACTGGTTCATCGAGCCTGTGGCGTGGTTTTTTTGGGTGAATGTCCGGAACTTTTTTGTGGGAATTTTCCTACAAGCGAGGCGACGTTTCCTACATAGCCGTACTGCCCATCTTTCGATAATGAACCCAGACGAAACGCGCTGGCCCTTACCTGGGCCGCCACGTCGCCGAGTCTGAAGGCCTTCATTCGGCCACCAGACATTCCTTCATAACTGTGGATGTGATCATGAAAAAGTTTGCTCTCAAAGGTTTGACCCTCGCCCTGGTTCTGGCAGGTACTTCGCAGGCGGCACTGGCGGCCGACGGCGAAATCAACTTCATCGGCAGCGTCACCGACAACACCTGCCCGGTGGTAGTCGAGGACCTCAACGGTTCGGCCGGCGCCGGTGATGTGGGCCTGGGCAGCGTGCCCGTGACGTCCCTGGCGTCGGCCGGCCAAGTGGCAGGCGGTGGCGCGTTCACCCTGACCATCGACACCACCGCCCCAGGCTGCAGCGTGACCGGCAAGAAAGCCGTGGTGAAGTTCCTGTCCCTGAGCGGCAACGCCGGTGCCAGCGGCCAGTGGATCGGCCTGTCGCCGGAAGCCGGTGTGGCCACCAACGTCGCCGTGCAGATCAAGGATGCCACCGGCAAGGACGTGCAAGTGGGCCTGGAGTCCTCGCCGTACCTGGACCTCACCCAGCCGCTGCGCTTTACCGCCAACTACATCGCCACCGGCGCGGCCACGGCGGGCCCGGCCAACGCCAAGGCGGCGTTCACCGTCGACTACCAGTAAGCCCTGTGCAACGCCCCGGCCCACTTGGGTTGGGGCGCCAAGAGGAGGATCGAGATGAAACGTTTTGCGACCCCTTTCAAAACCACGTCTTTCAATACCACCCCTTTCAAAAGCACGGCGCTACTTGCATTGCTGCTGCTCAGCGGCATCAGCCAGGCCGGTGTGATGCTCGGCGGTACGCGTATCGTGTTCGACGGCAACAAGCGCGACGCCTCTATCACCGTTGGCAACACCACCGCACAGCCCTATGCGGTGCAGACCTGGGTCAACACCGAGGCGGATGACAACACCACGCCGACCCCCTTCGTGGCCACGCCGCCGCTGTTTCGCCTGGACCCGCACAAAGAGCAGATGGTGCGCATCCAGAAAGTGCCGGGCGCGCTGCCCGAGGACCGCGAGTCGGTGTTCTATTTCAATGCCCAGGAAATTCCGGTGGCCGCCAAGGCCGACGAGAACACCCTGAAGATCGCCATGCGCACCCGCATCAAACTGTTCTACCGCCCGGCCGGCCTCAAGGGCAATACGCTGGATGCACTGCCGCAACTGCGCTGGAGCCTGGTGCAGGAACAGGGCAGGACCCTGCTGGAGGTGAACAACCCGTCGGCCTTCCACGTGTCGTTCATTGGCGTGAAGGCCATGGGCGGCGGGCAGACCGTCGAGGTGGACGAGCCGAAAATGGTCGCCCCCATGAGCCGCCAGCGCTACGCACTACCGGGGTTCACCGCCCGCACCGGCGAGGTGATGTTCTCCGCCATCAATGATTTCGGCGGCTACAGCGAGCCGAGCAAAGTCGCCATCACCAGCGCCCCCTGACGCTGTCGTCCATTCCCTTGCGAACCTGACCACACGTTGCCGCCGCAGCGTGATGGCCTCGTATTGAGTGCTGCCATGCGAACCTATGCCTTGAACCTTGACTGCCTGACCGTGCCCTTCACGCCTTTGCGCTTGTCCGCCGCCGTGCTGGCCGCGTTGATGGGCGGCGTGGCGTTTGCCGAAGAGCCGGCGAAGTTTGATGCCAGTTTCATGCAGTCCTTTGGCGGCACCAGCGCCGGGCCGAACCTGGACCTGGACGCCATCGCCAACAGCGGCAGCATTGGCCCGGGCACCTACCCGGTGGTGATTCGCCTGAACCAGAGCTTTTTCGATCGGCGCGACATGACCTTCGCCAAGGATGAAGCCAGCGGTGAAGTACGGGTTTGTCTGTCCGAGGCGTTTCTCAAGGAGCTGGGTGTAAAGCTGGAGGCGTTCCAGGTGCCGGGTGACGCGTTGCCGGCATGCATTGACCTGGCGGCCATGGTCGAGGGCGCGTCGGTGAGTTTCGACGCCAACCACCTGGCCCTCGATATCAGCGTGCCGCAGATCGCCCTGCGCCGGGATGCGGCCGGTTATGTCGCGCCTCAAGACTGGGACCGTGGCATTAACGCGGCGATGCTCAACTATCAGTTTTCCGCAGCGCAGACCCAGTCTGACAGGCGCGGCAGCGGCAGCCAGTACAACCTGTATGCCAATGGCGGTTTCAATCTGGGCGACTGGCGTTTTCGCAGCAGCTCTTCATTCCGCCAGGATGAGGAGGGCCAGCAGGATTGGCAGCGCAGCAACACCTACGCGCAACGCGACCTCACCGCACTCAAGGGCACCCTGACCCTGGGCGAGAGTTTCACGCCGGGGGATGTGTTCGACAGCATCCCGTTCCGTGGCGTGCAGGTGGCGTCGGACATGGGCATGTTGCCGGACTCGATGCAGGGTTACGCGCCGATCATCCGTGGCATTGCCGAAAGCCAGGCCAAGGTTGAAGTGCGCCAGAACGGATTTTCCCTCTATACCACCTACGTGGCCCCCGGCGCGTTCGAGATCGATGACCTCAACGCCGCCTCGGGCAGCGGCGACCTGGAAATCATCATCACCGAGGCCGACGGCCGCGAGCGCCGCTTCACCCAGCCTTACGCCACCTTGGGCAATATGCTGCGGGAAAAAACCTGGCGCTACAGCATGACCCTGGGTGAATACAACGCTGTGGACGGTGGCCAGCGCCCCGCATTTGCCCAGGCATCGTTGGCCTACGGCCTGCCTTTTGACCTGACGCTGTATGGCGGCCTGCTGGGCGCGGATTTCTACCGCGCCGGGGTGGTGGGCGTCGGCAAGAGCCTGGGCAGCCTGGGGGCGGTGTCGGTGGATGTCTCCCAGGCCCAGGCGGATGTGCCCCAGGTGCAGGGCGGCCAGCAAAAAGGCCAGAGCGTGAGCGTGCGTTATGGCAAGGCCTTCGAGACGGGCACTTCGGTGCGTTTTGCCGGGTATCGCTATTCCACCGAGGGCTACCGTGACTTCGAGGAGGCCGTGCGCCTGCAGGACCCCAACGACTATTTCGGCCTGTCCAAGCGCAGCAAGGTCGAGGCCAGTGTCAATCAGGCCCTGGGCAGCCGTGGCTCGTTCTACCTCAACATGAGCCAGCAGCATTATTGGGGGTCTTCGCGCCAGGACCAGCAGATGCAATTGGGCTTCAACACCCAGCACAAAGGCGTGACCTACGGCGTGTATGCCAGCAAGACCCTCACCGACAACTACGGCGAGAACAACCAGGTGGTGTTCACCGTGTCGATGCCCATCGGCCAGACGCGCAGCACGGCTACTTACTCGGTCACCCGCAACAATGACGGCAGCCTGGACCAGCGTGCCGGCCTCAGCGGCAACGACGGCAACCTGACGTACAACGTCAACGCCAACCGCTCGGACCTGGCCGGCAACAATGGCTCGGCCCTGGTGGGTTACCGTGCACCCTATGCCCAGCTGGGCGCAGGTGTCAGCGTGGGCAGCGGCTACCGGCAGGCCTCGGTGAGTGCATCGGGTTCGGTGCTGGCCCATGGCGATGGCGTGGAGTTTGGTCAGGCGCTCAGCGAAACCGTGGCCCTGGTGGAAATCAAGGACACGCCCAATGTCGGCGTGCTCAATGCTCCCGGCACCCTCACCAACCAGAAGGGCTATGCGCTGGTGCCCTACGTGACGCCGTATCGCAAGAACCGCGTGGCCCTGGACACTGGCGAACTGGACACCAGCGTCGACATCGACGACGGCGTGACCAACGTGGTGCCGCGCCGTGGCGCAGTGGTCAAGGCGACGTTTGCCGCGCGTCGCTCAGAAAAAGTCGTGCTCAGTGTGCGCTTGCAGGACGGTTCGCTGCCGCCGTTCGGCACCACGGTGCTCGACGACAAGGGCGTGAGCGCAGGCGTGGTCGGGCAGGCCGGGCAGGTGCTGATCGCCGTCGACGAGGGCAAGGTCTACAGCATGAAGTGGGGCGAGAAAGCTGCGCAGCGTTGCACCGTCGAGTTGGATATCAGCAAGACCGCGCCGGTGGATGGCTACCGGGTGATGGAGGCAATCTGCAAAGCGCCTTGATGGGGGAAGAGGTTTTATCTGAAGGTCTATTCGTCGAGAAAATTCCTACAGTTTGCGGGGAAGGAACTTACATTTCCAAGTAAGGCCGACGCTCATGATTCCTCCCGCCATAGAGATGTTTGAACTTCTTCAATAGCCAGGTTGTTAGCGACGCTTTAACTGAACGAACAGCCAAAACACTTAACGTGTTTTAACGGATGCGCGCTGTTCTTCGGGATGGGGATTTAGATAAGTGTCGGTAGTGTCTGTTTGGGAAGTCGGGTTTCTGGGCCTAACCATAATTAACCCTAGAGTTGAACTCATGAAAAAGATTGTCGCTGTTACTGCCGCTGCTGTTGCCATGGGCCTTGCTTCCTTCGCCAACGCGGCCACGCCGGCGAGCGGTAACCCAGGCACCGTGCGTTTCATCGGTGAAATCGTTTCGGGCGCCTGCGGCATCGACGCCAATTCCCTGGACCAGACCGTGTCCCTGGGCCAGGTACCGTCGAACCAGTTCCGTGCCATCGGTGATCGCTCCACGCCGACCAAATTCGACATCATCCTGACCGAGTGCGATACCTCCACCCAGCAGAACGCGCGCTTCACCTTCAGCGGCGTGCAAGACCCGGCGGTACCGGGCCTGTTCGCCACCACCGGCCTGGCCCAGAACGTCGGTATCCGCCTGCAGGCCAGCGCCGGCGAGATGCTCGACAACGGTAAGGAACAAGTTGCACCGGTGGTATTGCAGAACGGCAACAACACCGTGACCTTCGCCGCCATGTACGAAGCCACCGCCGCCACCGTGACCACCGGTGAAGCGGACAGCGTTGCCAACTTCACCGTGGCTTACAACTGATAGTGCTTTATCGGTTGTGATGAAAAAGGGGCGCGAGCCCCTTTTTTCTTGCCTGTTGCCTGGTTGATAAAAGGGTTATTTCCGTGGGCTGTCGCAAACTTTTCGTGTCTTGCGTATTACTTTCCTGCGCGCGTTATTCCTTCGCGGTGGAATTTAATTCGGAGTTCTTGAATATCGATTCTGACGATCACGTCAGCCTCGGGCAGTTCACCCAAGCGCACTACACGGTGCCCGGCAGTTATGTGGTGGATATCGTGGTCAACCAACGTTATTTCGGAACACGCTCTATTGAATTCAACAATGGCGGTTCGGCGCAGGACAGTTATGCCTGCTTGCCCGAAGCGCTGGTGGCGACCTTCGGTCTCAAGCCCGAATTGTTCGAAAGCCTGCCGCGCCTTGCCGATGGCCAGTGCGTGGACCTCACCGCGATCACCAACGCCTCGATCAACTACGCGCAGAACCTTGGCCGACTGGTGATCAGCCTGCCCCAGGCGTCGTTTGAATATGACGACCCCAACTACATTCCGCCCGCCGCCTGGAGCGACGGGCTGGACGGTGCGCTGCTGGATTACCGGGTGATCGCCAACCAGCGCCAGTCCACCACCAGCGGCAACTCCACGGTATTGCAGAGCTACGGCACCGCCGGTTTGAACATCGATGCCTGGCGCCTGCGGGCCGACTACCAGGCCCAGCAAGACAGCGGCAGCCAGGGCGGGCGCGGCAATGAGCAGGCGTTCCAGCTCAACCGGCTGTACGCCTACCGCGCGCTGCCGTCGATTCGCTCGAAACTCTCGGTGGGCGAGGATTACCTCAACTCCGACGTGTTCGACACCTTCGCCCTGCGCGGGGTGAGCCTGAGCAGCGATGACCGCATGCTGCCGCCCAATCTACGCGGCTATGCGCCGTTGATCAGCGGCCTGGCGCGCACCAACGCGAGGGTGACCGTGGCCCAGCAGGGCCGCGTGTTGTATTCCACCACGGTGACGCCGGGCGCGTTCAGCATCCAGGACCTCAACAGCAGTGTGCAGGGCACGCTGGACGTGACCGTGCATGAGGAAGACGGCACCGAGCAGACCTTTACCGTGACCACGGCGGCGGTGCCGTTCCTGTCCCGTAAGGGCGAATTGCGCTACAAAGTGTCGGCGGGCCAGCCGCGCTTGACCGGCAAGGGCGGCACCGAGCCGGGTTTCGTTGCGTCCGAACTGGCTTATGGCCTGTCCCAGGACTGGACACTCTACGGCGGCGTGCTGGCGGCCAGCGACTACCTCTCCCATGCCGTGGGCCTGGGCAAGGACCTCGGCGTGTTCGGCGCGATTTCCGCCGACGTCACCACTTCCAGGGCCACGCTGCGCAACAGCGCCGAGACCGTGGTGGGCAACTCCTACCGCATCAACTATTCCAAGCACTTCGATGCGATTGGCGCGGATCTGCGCTTCCTCGGCTACCGCTTTTCCGACCGCACCTTCACCACCTTCTCGCAGTTTGTCGGGGATCCGGATGCCTATTCGCTGAATGCCGGCAAGCAGCGCTATTCAGTGATGCTGGCCAAGCGTTTTGCGTGGCTGTCCACCAGCCTGTCGTTTGACCATTCCACCTATTGGGACGCCGCGCCCTCGGACCGTTTCGGCCTGTCGCTGGCGCGCAGTTTTGCCGTGGGCAATGTGAAGAACATCAACGTCAACCTGTCGGCGTTCCAGACCCGCAACGCGCAGAACCGCGACACCCAGCTGTACCTGGGGGTGAGCGTGCCGCTGGGGGGCAATTCGATGATGTCCGCGACGGTGCAGCGCGCCAGCCCCGGCGCAACGTCAACCAGTGTCGGCTACAGCCACGACGATGGCGAAGGCATGAACTACCAGGTGTACGGCGGCATGGGCGACAACAAATACGTGAATGCCTATGTCGGCAAGCGTGCGTCCACCTACCGCGCCAATGCCTCGGCCACCACCGATGGCAGCACCTACCGCTCTCTGACCGGCGAGTTCGACAGCTCGTTGGTGGTGACCCGCTACGGCGTCACGGCCCATGGCAATGGCTCCAATGGCGATACGCGGTTGTTGGTGTCGACCGACGGCGTGCCGGACGTGGCCTTCACCGGACAGGCGCGCTCCAACCGCGACGGCTACACGGTGATGGATGGGCTGCCGGCGTTCCAGGCCTATGAGGCGCGGGTGAACATCGAAAAACTGCCGCTCAAGACCGAAGTGTCCAACCCGATCCAGCGCCTGGCGTTGACTGAGGGCGCCATCGGCTACGTCAACTTCGCTGCCGCCCAGGGCTACAACGCCTATGTCGAACTGACCCAGGCCAATGGCCAGGTGGTGCCGTTCGGGGCGTCGGTGCAGGACAAACACACCCACAAGGAAGTCGGCATCGTCGGGGAGGCGGGCATCACATATTTGCTCGGCGCCAAGGCCGGGGCCGAGCTGGTGGCGCGCTGGGACGACAGCCATGTCTGTGCATTGGCGGTGCTGCCGCCGGAAGACGTCGTGACCAACATCCCGACACCCGTGCGGTGTTTGTGACCCCCCTAATCCGTTGACTTGGAGTGTTCCCTGATGTCTCGATTGATGTTCAACCGTATCGCGCGCCTGGCCGTGCTGTGTGTGCCGTTGTTGGCCAACGCGGCCGTGGTGCCGGACCGCACCCGCGTGATTTTCGAAGAGAGCGCCACTTCGGTGAGCGTCACGGTCAGCAACAAGAACCTGCAACTGCCGTTTGTGGTGCAGTCCTGGATCGAGGACGAGCAGGGCAAGAAAATCACCACGCCGTTCATGGTGCTGCCGCCGCTGCAACGTATCGAGCCGAATGAGAGCAGCGTGCTGCGTATTGTGAAGTTGCCGCAGACCACGCTGCCCACGGACCGTGAATCGGTGTTCTACCTCAACATCCGTGAGATCCCGCCCAAGAGCGAGGCGGTCAATGCGATGCAGATCGCCTTGCAGTCGAAGATCAAGTTGTTCTATCGCCCGGCCTCGGTGAAGCGTGAACGCGGCGCCGACATGGCCGAGGGGCTGAGCCTGGTGATCGACCCGGCGGCCAAGCAATTGCAAGTGAGCAACCCGACGCCGTTCCACATCACCGTGGTCGGCCTGCTGGTGGGCCCGCAGAAAACCAAGATGCCAGTGGAAACAGTGATGATCGCACCCCATGCCAGCGCACGTTTGCCGCTGGCCAGCCTTGGGTTCAGCGAGTTGCGGGTGTCGAACATGAATGATTTCGGCGGGCAGACCGACACGCTGTTCACCTGCACTGCCACCGCGTGCCAGGCCGTGAAGCCATGACCGGTTGGGGCCCGAGGCTGTGCCTGGCGGCGTTGTTGCTGGTGTTTTCCCAGACGTCATGGGCGCTGTTGTGCAAGTCACTGGATGACGGCAGTTACCTGAGTGAATACATCGGCCCGGTGTCGGTGCCGGATACGGTGCCGGACGGCACGATCATCTGGCGTTCGAAGACCCATGTGGTGCCGGCCGACTGCTGGAAGCTGCGCGACCTCCACTACCTGGAAGATGACCCGATCTATTTCTACGGTAATCCTGCGGGCCTCAACGCGACGGCGTGGGGTATCGAGTTTGGTTTGGTCTACCGGCAGGTCACCGCTTGGGACGGCGACTGGAGTTCCAACCCGACCCAGGGCGTGAACACTGGTTTCGTTTCCCGTGGCTGTCCTGGGGCGACCAACAATGCCGAGATGCTGCCGTGTTCCCTGGCCCGACCGAGCATCGCGTTCCAGGTGGTGATTCGCAAGCGTGGGCTGCAGCCGCTGCAGCGACCCTCACAGGACACCTACGATGTGTTCCAGTTTGACGGCCTGTATGGCCTTAACGGTGGGCCGAGCAACCCGACCGGCAACTTCCGTTTCCAGCTCAGTGGTTTGCAGAACATCGTCGGCACCGCGTGCACGGTGGACGTCACCGTGACCCCGGAGCCGGGCATTGTGGATTTCGGCGTGATCCAGAAAACCACCACCGGTTTCTCGCCGCCCAACCCTACCAAGCCGTTCAGCCTGGCCCTGGAGAAAAAGTGCAGCACCGCCCTGAACATCGGCGCCACGCTGGTGACGGCCAATCAGCAGGGCCTTTACAACGTATTGCCGAAGGCGGACAGCCAGTTCGGCATCCAGGTACGCGACGCCCGCAACAATCTGGTGCCGATCAACGAGCCGTTTCCCCTGGCAGTGTTCGCGGCCAACGTCAGCCACATCGACGTGCCCTTCAGCGCCTCCGTCGTGGCGTTGGGCGACCCGCAGGTCGGGCCGTTCGAAGCCGTGATGGTGGTGCAGGTGATTTACTATTGAGGGCTTTGTGTCGGAATTTTCCTACAGGCCTGTCGGATAGAAGCTACGACCTGTGTCCACCTCGCTCGCCACTATGTCGGCTCTCGGTTCGGTTGAGTGATGGGGTAGACGATGACCTTTCCACCAGGACAGGTGCTGGAAAAACAGGCGGGGGAGCGTGGCCTTCTACCCACCGAAGACGAGGTGCGCCGTGGCCTGGCCCTGGGTGAGTTCCGCGCCTGGTTCCAACCGCAACTGCACTTGCACAGCAAGGCAGTCACCGGAGTGGAAGCCCTGGTGCGCTGGGAGCATCCGGCGCGCGGTGTATTACTGCCGGCCGATTTCCTGGGGGCGGTGCTGGCCTATGATTTGATCGACCAGATGTTCACGCAATTGCTGGAGCAGGGTTTGGGGGTGCTGGGGATTCTGCGTCACCAGGGCGTGAGCCTGATGCTGGCGTTCAACCTGCATGCCTCGCAACTGGCCAGCCCAGCGTTGGTCGAGCACATCCGGCAGGCCCTGGAACGTCATCGCTTCAAGGGTTCGACACTCACCTTCGAACTGGCGGAAAACGGCGTACTGGTGTGTGCGCCACAGACCCGCGAGAACCTGCTGCGCCTCAAACTGCTGGGTTGCGGTTTGTCACTGGACGATTTCGGCCTGGGGTTTTCCTCGCTCAAGTCGCTGTGCCAACTGCCGTTCAACCAGATCAAGCTGCATGGCAAGTTCGTGCAGCGCCTGGACCGTTTGCGCAATCGCTCGATGGTTGCCGGTACACGGGCTCTGGTGCGTTCGCTGGACATGACCCTGGTTATCGAAGGCGTCAGCAGCCCTCGGGTGTGCGCGGGTTTGCTGGAACTCGGCTGCGAAGTTGGCCAGGGTTATCACCTGGCGCGGCCCATGACCGGAAGGGACTTGTTGCAGTGGCTGGACAAGGCGGTCATTGCGCCGTGAAAACTTCCCTGCACGGCGCGGTAATTCTTAGGAAATTTCCTACAATTGAGCGATGCTCATGTATTTTCGGCGAGTGCATTTCATGGATGAGGCCTTATGCCGTCCATGGCGTTGGCACGCTCGTACGTCGGCTGTCTTACAGAGGTCTGTATGCATAAAGCGATAGTTGTGGACGATCACCCGTTCATTCGCTCTTCCGTCAAGATGTTGCTCAACCAGGAACACTTTGAAGTGGTCGCCGAGGCGGACAACGGTGCCGACGCGGTGCAGCTGGTGCGCGAGCATGCGCCGGACCTGGTGGTGCTGGACATCACCATGCCCAAGTTGGACGGGCTTGAAGTCATTTCGCGGATCAGCGGCCTGGGCGTGCCGACCAAAGTGCTGGTGTTGACCTCCCAGTCGGCGCTGTTCTATTCGATGCGCTGCATGAAGGCCGGTGCGGCTGGATTCATCTCCAAGACCAATGGCCTGGACGAACTGGTCAAGGCTATCAAGGCCGTGATGGGCGGCTATACCTTCTTTCCCAATCTGGCCACCAGTTCGGTGCGGCGCAGTGATGCCGATGCGACGGACCTGGAGTTGATCCAGAGCTTGTCCGATCGCGAGCTGACGATTTTGCAGCAATTGGCCCTGGGCCTGAGCAACAAGGAAATCGGTGACTCGATGCTGCTCAGCAACAAGACCGTCAGCACCTACAAGACGCGACTGATCGAAAAACTCAAGGTGAAGTCCGTGGTGTACCTGGCCGATTTCGCCAAGCGCAACAGCCTGATCTAGATGAAGCGATTTCTCGGAACCTACGTGGCCGGCCTGCTGTTGCTGGGGGCGCTGGCGGCGGCACCGCCCGCACTGGCCTCCAGCGAGTCGTTGCACCTGCTCGGGCGTTCGACGGTGGAAGATTACTCGGTCGGCCTCGACGAGCCCGACTGGAACTGGTTGCGCCACAAACGCACGCTGGTGTTGGGCGCTTCGGCCCCGGACTACTCGCCCTTCGGCATGACCGGCAATGGTGACGACTACCAGGGCATCACCGCGGACTATGCACAACTGATCGCGCAGTTGCTGCACATGCAGGTCGATGTGCGCCGCTACAGCTCGCGCGCCGAGGTGATAGCCGCGCTGAAAAGCGGTGAGATCGACATGCTCGGCACGGCCAATGGTTTTGAGGCCGCGGACCCTGGGCTGGCCCTGTCCCAGGAGTACGCCAACGACCAGCCAGTATTGGTCACGCGGATCGGTGACAGCCAGAACCTGCCGCCGGACCTGGCGGGCAAGCACGTGGCGATGCTCTATCACTACCTGCCGCCGGACGCGGTCAAGGCGTTTTACCCCGAGGCGACCGTGCAACTGTTTCCGTCGACCTTGAGTGCGATCGGCGCGGTTGCGTTCGGCCAGGCCGATGTCTACCTGGGCGACTCCATCAGTTCCAACTACCTGATCAACAAGAACTACCTGAACAACGTCCAGCTCAGCGACTTCTCGCAGATGGAAGTACAGCCGTTCGCCTTTGCCGTCAGCCGCAGCAACGAGCGCTTGCTGCGCATCCTCAATACGGCGCTCACGACGATCCCGGCGGCGGAGCGCATGACCATCCTGCGTCGCTGGAGTGCCGGGGGCGCGAGCATGCCGGGTCGGCAGACGCTGCACTTCAGCAACAGCGAACAACGCTGGATGGAGCAGCATCCACGGGTGACGGTGGCGATCAATGAAAACTTCCTGCCGCTGACGTTTGTCGATGAAGACGGCAACTTCCGTGGCATCAGCGCCGATGTGCTGGCCAAGGTCAGCCTGCGCACCGGACTGCAATTCGATCTGCAGCGCGCCGAGTCGGTGCAGGACCTGATCGACCAGGTCACCAGCGGCAAGGCCGATATGCTGGCCGCGTTTACCCCCAGTGTCGAGCGTGAAAATGCCTTGCGCTTCACGCGGCCGTACCTGACCAACCCGTTTGTGCTGGTCACGCCCATCGGCGATGACAAGCCCCAGACCCTCGACCAGATGGCCGGCAAGCGCCTGGCCCTGGTCCAGGGCAATGTGATGCGTGAATACCTGCTGGAGCAGTTCCCCCAGGTGCAACTGGTGCCGGCGAAAAATGCCGTCGACGCCATGGCCATGGTGGCGAAGGGCGAAGTGGACGGCGCGATCAATTCCTTGATCAGTGCGCGCTACATGATCTCCCGGCAGTACCGCAATCGCTTGCAGGTCACCAGCACCGTTGGGACGATGCCGGCGCGGATCGCCCTGGCGACCAATCGCGGCGCGCTGGAGTTGTATTCGATCCTCGATAAGGCGCTGCTCAGCATCACCCCCGAGGAAATGGACGAGCTGACCAACCGCTGGCGCAACGAGGTGGTCATCGACGACAGCTATTGGCTGCGCAATCGCAGCGCGATTCTCCAGGGCTTTGCCATCGCGGCGGTATTGCTGGCACTGGCCTTGGGCTGGATCGGCTATTTGCGCTGGTTGATCGGCAAGCGGCGCGAGGCCGAGCGGGCGTTGAGCGAAGAACTCAGCGAGCGGCAGCGCTTGGTGCAGGAACTCCAAGTCGCCAAGGATGACGCTGACGCAGCCAACCGGGCGAAGACCACGTTCCTGGCGACCATGAGCCATGAGATCCGCACGCCGATGAATGCGGTGATTGGCATGCTCGAACTGGCGATGAAAAAAGCCGACAAGGGGGTGCTCGACCGTTCGGCCATCGAGGTCGCCTCAGGGGCGGCGCGGGGCTTATTGGACCTGATTGGCGATATTCTCGACATTGCGCGCATTGAATCCGGGCGCCTGTCGCTGGCGCCGGAGCGGGCCAACCTGCGTGAACTGATCGAGTCGGTGGCGCGGGTGTTCGATGGTCTCGCCCGACAGAAACAACTGCGCTTGCAGCTGGACCTGGAGGCACAGGTCAGTACCGAGGTGCTGATCGACCCGCAGCGTTTCAAGCAGGTGTTGTCCAACCTGCTGAGCAATGCGATCAAGTTTACCGATGCCGGCCAGGTGCGCCTGGTCGCCAGGGCGCACGTCTTGCCGGGGCAGGAACGCCTGGCCCTGTGCTTGCGCGTGGAGGACAGTGGGCGCGGTATCTCCGCACAAGACCAGCAA
The DNA here is from genome assembly GCF_049896305.1 of Pseudomonas sp. DWP3-1-3b3. Classification (NCBI taxonomy): domain Bacteria; kingdom Pseudomonadati; phylum Pseudomonadota; class Gammaproteobacteria; order Pseudomonadales; family Pseudomonadaceae; genus Pseudomonas; species Pseudomonas sp. DWP3-1-3b3. The sequence goes on from NZ_JAFCUA010000003.1 coordinate 574,882, forward strand.
CGCCTGTTCAGCCCGTTTACCCAGGCAGACAACCATGGCCAGGCGCCCCGTGGCGGCTCGGGGCTGGGGCTGGTGATCAGCCGCACCCTGTGCGAAATGATGGGCGGCACCCTGACCCTGGACAGCACGTTGGGGCAGGGCACGCAGATTGAAGTGCGCTTGGATGCACCGATCCTGGAACCTTGTGCACCCGTGGCCGAGGTTGAGCCCCAGGTGGCTGGCGAGGCCCTGAATATCCTGGTGATCGACGACTATCCGGCGAACCGGCTGTTGTTGTCGGAGCAACTGGGTTACCTGGGCCACCGGGTCACCGACGCCGAAGACGGCGCCCACGGCCTGCGGGCCTGGCGCAATGAACTGTTCGATGTGGTCATCACCGACTGCAATATGCCGATCATGAATGGCTATGCGTTGGCGCGGGCAATTCGCGCCGAAGAGGCCGCGCGCGGTTTGCATCGCGGCCTGGTGCTGGGCTTTACCGCCAATGCCTTGGCCGAAGAAAAAGTGCGCTGCGTCGAGGCCGGCATGGATGACTGCCTGTTCAAGCCGATCAGCCTCAAGGACCTGAGCGCACGCTTGGCGCAAGTCAAACCCCTGGCGGTGGTTCAACCCGACGCGCGGGCCGACATGCCACCGTTGGAAGACATCGACATCAGCAGCCTGGAGCAACTGGCCCGTGGCGACCAGGCGTCGGTCAAACGCCTGCTGGGCGACCTGGCCGTGAGCAATGACGGCGACATGGCCAAGCTCATGCGTTTGTTTACCCAGCACGATGTGCAAGGGCTCGCTGACCTGGCCCACCGGGTCAAGGGCGGTGCGCGGATTATCAGCGCCGCCGGCTTGATCCACGCGTGCGAGGCACTTGAGTCGGCGGCCCAAGGGCTGGACGCGGCGGCGCTGACGGCGGCCGTGGATACCTTGCAACAGTCGATGGAGCACTTGGCGGAGCAGTTGGAGGATTACCTGGCGTGAGGTGTGGGCGTTCTTGGGAAATTTCCTACAAGTGTAGAGACGTTTCCTAGGTCCACTTAGGCCAAGTCGCGAAACAATGGGGCACTTCTCTACAGACGAGTCCCGCCCTCATGACCTTTGCGCTACGTGTCCTGGTATTGGAAGACCATGCTTTCCAGCGCTCCGTTGCCGTCAAAATGCTTGAACACCTGGGCTGTGCCACGGTGTTCGAAGCTGCGGACGGTGCCCAGGCCCTGGCCCTGCTGGACCGCGAAGGCCCGGTGGACATCGCCCTCTGTGACTTGCAGATGGAAGGCATGGACGGCGTTGAGTTCATCCAGCGCGTCGGCGCCAGCGGGCAGGTCGGGTCGATCATCATCAGCAGCTCGTTGTCGCCGGACTTGCGCCGTGCGGTGCGCCAGATCGTCTCGTTGCTGGGGCTGGAGTTCCTCGGGGATGTGGAAAAACCTTTGCAGGCGGGGGCGCTGGAAGCATTGCTAAAAAAGCAGTTGCATGCCCGGCCTATCGCAGCCTGCCCACCCGATGACGCACCCGAGTGTGCCACCGAAGCCCAGATGCGCCGAGCGCTGGCCGAGGAGCAATTGCAGGCGTATTACCAACCCAAGTTCAACCTGCGCAGCGGCGCCGTGTGCGGGGTAGAAGTGTTGGCACGCTGGCAGCATCCCACGCGAGGCATCGTGTCGCCCGCCGTGTTTTTGCCGGCGCTGGAACGCCACGGTTTGCTGGATGAGGGCTTGTACCTGCAGATGCACCAGTCCTTGGCCGTGCACGAACAAGCGAGGTGCCAAGGCAGCCTGTTGAACATGGCGTTCAACCTGAGCGCCAGCCAGTTGGCCAATCGCGAGTTGGCTGGCAACATCAAGCAGATCCTGCAGAGCCACGGTGTGGCGGGCAGCCATGTCACCTTTGAAATCACCGAAAGCGGCCTGCTCGAAACCCCGAATGTCAGCCTGGAAAGCCTGGTGCGCCTGCGGATGATGGGCTGTCGCTTGTCGATCGATGACTTCGGCGCCGGGTTTTCCTCGATGCAGCGCCTGTGTCAGTTGCCCTTCAATGAAATCAAGCTGGATGCGGAGTTTGTACGCAACCTCAAGCATGAGCCGCGCTGCCTGGCGGTCATCGGCAGCACGTTGGCCTTGGGTGAGGCGCTGGACATGTCGGTGGTGATCGAAGGCATCGAAACGGCTGAGCAACACCGCGCATTGCTGGCGCTGGGCTGCACCCTCGGCCAAGGCTATTGGCATGCACGGCCCATGAGCGGCAGCGATCTGCTGGGCTGGTTGCATCACTCGGCTGCGGCCGTCGGGAGCCGGTCATGATCAACAAGGGCTTGCGCGTGATGATTGCCGACACCCAGCACGAACGGCGCCTGCGCCTGGAGCGTGACTTCAACCACCAGGGCTATTACGCCATTGCGCCGGTGTCGAGCCTGGACGAGCTGACGACGCTGCTCGGCTGTGGCGACCGTGCATTTGACCTGGTACTGATCAACGCCAACCTCGGCCGTGAGGTCCGCTTCAATCTCAAGGCGTTTTGCCAGAACCATCCGCTGATCCGCCAGGCGCTGATCTATCAGGTGCCCGAGTTGTTCGTGACCTTGTCACGTCACACCCAGCGTTCGCTTCAAGAGGCTTAGTTCGGGCGTAAACGCAGTATCTGTGCGCCATCGAACGGGTCTGTCAGGTAGTGTGCCTGTACGCCGAACGTCTCTTGCAAGCGCTGCGGCGTCAACACCTCCAGTGGTTTGCCCAACGCCACCAACCGCCCGTGATCCAGCACCGCCAGCCGATCGCAGGTCAGCGCCTGGTTCAGGTCATGCAGGGCAATCAAGGTGGTGACGGGCAACCCTTGCACCCCCTTCAAAATGCCCAGTTGATGCTGGATATCCAGGTGATTGGTCGGTTCATCCAGCAACAGGATCTGCGGCCGTTGCGCCAACGCACGGGCGATGTGCACGCGCTGGCGCTCACCGCCCGAGAGGCTGCGCCAGGCGCGATGGCTCAGGTGGGTGGCGTCGACGTCGTGCAGGGCCTGGTTGACGATGGCGTCGTCCTCCGGTGACCACGGGCTCAGCGCCGACAACCAAGGGGTGCGGCCCAGCGCCACGGCGTCGAACACGCGGATGGCGTCGTCGGTGTCGGCCTGCTGCTCCACCACCGCCAGTTGCTGCGCGATGGCGCGGCGCGACAGCTTGCCCAGGCGCTGGCCGCCCAGCAGCACTTCGCCGGACGCTGGGGTGCGCAGCCCGGCGAGCAACTTGAGCAAGGTGGATTTGCCGGAGCCGTTCGGCCCGACGATACCGAGGGTTTCGCCCGGCTGAACGTCCAGATGAATGTCGCTCAGCAACTGCGCCTCGCGCACTTTGAAACCCAATCCTGTGCAGCTCAGCACGGTCATCGCGCATTCCTCCGACCAATGAGGATCAGCGCAAACACCGGCGCACCGACCAGCGCCGTGACCACGCCGACCGGAATCACCTGGCCCTTGATCAAGGTGCGCGACAACACATCCGCCGCAATCAAGAACAACGCGCCGCCCAACGCACTGGCCGGCAGCAAGCGCGAATGCCCGGTGCCAAGCAACAGGCGCACGGCGTGGGGAATCACCAGCCCGACAAAGCCGATGGAACCGACAATCGACACCATCACCGCCGTCACCAAGGCCGCGCAGCCCACCAGCACGAACTGCACGCGGCGCACCGGAATACCGAGGGACGCCGCCGAGTCGCTGCCGAAGGTAAACGCATCCAGGGCGCGACGGTGCCACAGGCACACCGCCAAGCCTGCAACCGCCACCGGCACCGCCAGCCACACCGAAGGCCAGCGCACGCCACTGAGGTTACCGAGCAACCAGAACATGATGCCGCGCGCCTGTTCGGAACTGGCGGATTTGGTGATCAGGAACGCGGTGAGCGCATTGAACAGCTGCGACCCGGCAATGCCCGCCAGGATGATCTGGCCGGTGCCACTGGCCGAACCGCTGGCGCGCGCGAGCAGGATCACCAGCGCAAACGCGGCCATGGCGCCGACAAAAGCCCCCGCCGACAGCGAGATCAAGCCGCCGCCCACGCCCATCAACGCCACCAGCACTGCGCCGGTCGAAGCGCCGGCGCTGATGCCCAACAGGTACGGATCGGCCAGCGGGTTGCGCAACAGCGATTGCAATATCACGCCGCAGGTCGCCAGCCCAGCACCACACGCAGCGGCGACCAGGGCGCGGGTGAGGCGGTAGTTCCACACCACGCCTTCGTCGATGGGGTCGAGCACGTAGCCGGCCGCCCACAGTTTGTTGGCGAGGACCTGGAGTACCACCTGCGGCGAGATGGCGGTTTCGCCGATGGCGACGCCAGCCAATACAGCAGCCAGCAGCAGGGCCAGGGCGAGTAGGGTTCGGATCATTTGGACAGGTCGTAGCCGTCGATGGCCGTGGCCAGTTGTTCAAGGCCGTCGAACGTGCGGATGCTGGCCTGCAGCGCCATCGCGTCGAGGATGATGATGCGGTTGTTTTTCACCGCGTCCATGTTGCGGGTCACCGGGTCGCTGCGCAGGAAGGCGAGTTTCTTTTCATGGTCGTCGGCGGGGTAGCGGCGGCGGTCCATGCGCGCGATCACCAGCACGGTCGGGTTGGCCTTGGCGAGGGTTTCCCAGCCGACGGCGGGCCACTCTTCGTCCGACTGCACGACGTTATGCAAACCGAGGGTTTCCAGCATGAATTGCGGAATGCCCTTGTGGCCGGCCACATAAGGGTCGCTGGCCATCTCGGAACTGGAGAACCATACCAACGCGCTGGCTTGCTTGAGGCCCTTGCTTTGCACGGTGGCAACGGATTTGGCCAGGCGCGCCTTGAGTTCGTCGTTCAACTGTTGGCCACGCGCCTGCACGTCGAAGATCTCGGCGAGTTGGCTGATGCTTTTGTAAATGGTCTCGATACGGAACGGCTCCAGCCGCGTGCCGTCGGCGCCCACCAGGTTGTCCTTGCCTTCGCAGTCGGAGGGCAGCAGGTAGGTGGGGATTTTCAGTTCATGGAATTGCTCGCGGGTGCCGACCACGCCTTGCGGCCCGACCACCCATTCCAGCTCGGCGGCCACCAGCTGCGGGCGCTTGGCGATCACGGCTTCGAAGCTCGGTTCATTGTTGGCCAGGCGTTCGATGCTGTCGTTCTGCGCCTTGTACTGCGGCAATACGCTGTTGAACCACAGCGAAGTGCCGACCACATTGTCGCCCACGCCCAGGGCGTAGAGCATTTCGGTGGCGGCCTGGCCGATGGTCACGCTGCGGGCCGGGGCTTGCTGAAAGGTTAGGGTGCTGCCGCAGTTTTCCACGGTCAGCGGGTAGTGGGTGGGCGCGGCTTGGGCCAGGGCACAGAAACCCAGGCCGGTAAGCAGGGCGGTAACGCGTGGCAGCATGGGGCTATCTCCGAGTGAAGCGTGCGTGCCGTTCGGAAATACACCCTTGAACGCTGCGAGAGAGGCAGGCAAGAATGTCCTTCCCGGACACCCCGCCGGTTAGTAGTTGAGCTCGAGCCGGCAGGTCTCCTGACTGATGCGTCGTCGCCCGGCTCCGGCCTTCCCGGACAAGGTCCAGTGGCATCAAGGAGCAGGCTCAGCACCTACAGTTGCGGGGGCAGTTCCGATTGGCGCGGGTGTGCCGCGCTTCGGATTCCCTATTAGTCCCGTTTGGGAACCGGCGCGGTATGGTAGTCGATCGCGCGGTTGAACGGGAGGTCGTGAATTCAACGGTAGCTCTCTGGCGGTGAGGCTCCTATGATGCGCAGCCCATGGATCGCTTTATCACAAGGAATACACCGTGAAATCATTTGTCGCGCTCGTCTTTATCGCCACCCTGGCCGGTTGTGCCACCCAGGGTAAATCTGAAAAGCAGATCCTCGACGAGGCCTCCACCGCCTATGTCAAGTCGATGCCCGCCGACTCAGACAAGCTGCGCTTGCACACGATGAGCATCCCTAAAAGTGGGATGTTCGGCGACACCCTGGCGATTTCCCTGGCCGGTGACCAAAACGCTGCCAGCCTCAGGAGCGAATTGCTGAATACCAAGCGCTTGGGCGATGTGTTCTTCTTGATCATGGGGGCCGGCACCCCGGTCGATGTTGCCGTGATCGGCAAAGCCGTCGAAGGGCAGGACTTGAAGGGTTTGCAGATCTACTACTCGGGCACCGACGCACAGAAAGACCTCGTGCGTGCGGCGGTCGAGAAGTCGCAGGCGCAGTTTCATTACATCAGTGCGCAATGACAGCGAGGGTCAGAGACGAATGTCTTCAGGCCCCTGTATCAGCGCTTCAATCCGCGTGCCGGTGGCGCGCTCTTCGTTGCTGAAGCCGTCGTAGTCGGCCAGGTTGCCGAAGCGCAGACCGGTCAGGCGCTCTATCTGGATCACGCTGCGCTGGTAGGTCCTGAGCTGGCCGAACACCAGCTCAAGCTGGCCCAGTTCGCGGCTCTGGTCAATCATGTAGGCACTCGCGCTAGGCTTGCCGTTGTCGCTGAGGTAGGCGACCACTTTCCAGAACGCCTTGGGGATCTGCACGCCTCGGTACATTCGGTCGTCGTCGGCGAACACCGGGCCGGTAAACACCGTGGCGCGGGCTTTCCAGCGTTGGGTGTTATCGAGGATGTAGTCTTCGAGCTCCAGCCAGGTCTTCTGGTTGAACCCGCTCATCTGCGGCGAGCAGTTGGTGAAATGGAAGGTGTCGAGGTTGGCGGTTTGCGCCTCGTCGCCCCAGTTGGGGTCTTGTCGGCGGACCAGGTGGCCGCGATCCAGGCCATTGCTGGCATACAGCGCTTCGCCCACCTGCGCATCGACGGGTAAGCGGCCGTCATAGGCCCAGGCGTCGTTGCTGCGAATGATGTCGACGTGCTGACCACCATCGATGTTGACGCCCACATACAGCGCAAGCCGCTTGGCGCGTGACATCGTGATCGAGAAATGCGTGTAGTCCAGGCGCTTCTGTGCATCCTCCGCCAAGGCCACTTCCACCGTGGGCCAGGGCACCCCGAAGCTGCCGAGAAAGTCCTCGACGTAGCCGCGCCGGCCCTTCAAGTCTTTGGCGGGGGTGACGCGTGGCGTCGCCGCCCGTGCCTCCAGCAACGTGGGACTAGGTGCGATCAACGGGCGCAGGTCAGCGAGCCTGGGGCGGTATGCAAGGTCGGTTTTGGTTTTACGTGCTGGCATCGGTCAGTCCTCCTTGGATAAACACGACTGCAACATAGGTTAATGACAATTGATGACATGCGTTAACCCCTGGGGACTATCCTGAATCGATGACCCGGACGTTGTCACCTGCCAGATGGAGCCAGCCCATGTGTGTTTGTCAGCCGCATCGCCATCCGATTTTTTGCTTGATCCCGCCCTATATGCTCGACCAGATCGCGCGCAACGGTGATAAAGCGCAACGGGAGGTCGCGTTGCGCACCCGCGCCAAGGACACGACGTTTCGCTCGTTGCGCATGGTCGCCGAACCTGCCAAAGGACCGGCGCACATGGCGCTGGCCATGGGCGGCGATAAGCGCCGCTCGATCTACAGCGCCGAGGGCACCGACAGCCTGCCGGGCACGTTGGTGCGTGGTGAGGGGCAACCCGCCAGCGGGGATGCCGCGGTGGACGAAGCCTACGAGGGCTTGGGCGCCACCTTCGATTTTTTCGACCAGGTCTTTGATCGCAACTCCATCGACGACGCCGGTATGGCGCTGGACGCTACGGTGCATTTTGGCCAGAACTACAACAATGCCTTCTGGAACTCGACCCAGATGGTGTTTGGCGATGGGGATGCGCAGTTGTTCAACCGCTTCACGGTGGCGCTTGACGTAATTGGCCATGAGTTGGCCCATGGCGTCACCGAGGACGAGGCCAAGCTGATGTATTTCAATCAGTCCGGAGCGTTGAACGAGTCGCTGTCGGATGTGTTCGGCTCGCTCATCAAGCAATATGCCTTGAAGCAAAGCGCGCAAGACGCTGATTGGCTGATCGGCAAAGGGCTGTTCACCCAAAAGATCAAAGGCACCGCCCTGCGCTCGATGAAAGCCCCCGGTACGGCGTTTGACGACAAACTGCTGGGCAAGGACCCTCAGCCGGGGCACATGGATGATTTTGTGCAGACCTACGAGGACAATGGCGGGGTGCATATCAATTCCGGTATTCCCAACCATGCGTTCTATCAGGTGGCGACCAAGCTCGGCGGGTTCGCCTGGGAACGGGCCGGGCGTATCTGGTACGACGCGCTGCGGGATGCCCGGCTGCGGCCCAACTCGGGGTTCCTGCGCTTTGCGCGCATCACTTACGATGTGGCAGGCCGCCTCTACGGCGCGAACAAGGATGAACAGAAGGCGGTCAAGGACGGTTGGAAGGCGGTCGGCATTTCTGTCTGACGTGAGGAACAGCCATGCAAATTTCGATCAAGGAAAACGGCGGCCCCGGTTATTTTCCGGGCTTGGCCAAGCCACAGACGGTGGAGTTGGACGCGCTGCCGGAGCAAGACCAGCAGGAACTGCGGCGGCTTGTCGAGGCGTGCGATTTCTTTCAATTGCCGCAAAGCCATGCACCTGCGCCTGGTAATCCGGGCCAGGTGCATTACACCCTGACGGTGAAGGAAGACGAGCGCGAGCACACCGTTTGCGTGCTTGCGCCGGTCAAATCGCAGGCGCTGGACGGGTTGGTGCAGTGCGTGCGTCGGCATGTCCGTTGCTGAGGTTCAGGTGGGAGCGTTCACCCTGGCTGCCAGCGACGCACCGAGGCTGTAGAGCAACCCGCCGGCGATAACGAACAGCGCGAGCATGTAGAACATGGTGGGGGCGGGGTGTGTCGCCAACACCATCCCGCACAGCACCGGGCCCAAGGCCGCGCCAACGTTGCCCAGGTTTTGCGCAGCGTAGTACATGCCCCGCAGATGATCGGGGGCGATGATGTCGATGAACATGTACTCGGCAGGGAACACGATGATCTCTCCCAGCGTGAAGACCGTCATGGATACCACCCAGAACATCAGCGAGGTGGACAAGCCGAACCCCGCCAGGCCGACGATGAACATGCCCAACCCACCTGCGAGCCACAGATTCAAGTGCTGATGGGTGATTCGCTTGCCGATCACGTATTGCAGGCTGATCACCATCAGCGCGTTGGTGGCCACCACGCTGCTGATTATCCGGTATGCCATTTCAGGTGTCGTGGTGACGATCAGATATTGCGAGAGGTAAGCGGTGAATTGGCCGAACACCACGGCACTGAGTGCTCCGCCCAGGGTAAAACACACCAGCCGGTAATCACTGAGCAGCACTTTGCCAACCGCCAGGAACGGCGCGCCGGGCTGGCTTGTGTCCACGGGCATTGCGTGCTTGTCACCCCACACGGCGTAGACGATGAAAAAACCGGCGCCCAGTATCGCCGACGCCAGGAAGGGCAGGCTGATGGCGAGCGCGGCCAATCCCGCACCGAGAAAAGGGCCGACGGCGTAGCCGATGTTGGTCAGGGTGTATTTGATCGAAAACGCCTCGCTGCGCGCATCGACAGGCAGTAGCCGGCCAAATCCTGATTTGACCGCGATATCAATGACAGCGTACGCCAGGTTGATCGCGACCAGGCAGGCGTAGAACACCCACAGGTCCCGTGCGGCAAACGCTGCCAGAAACCCGCAAGTGAACACCGCGCAGCAGCCCAGGATCAAGCGGTAGCCTGGCTGGCTGTCCACCAGGAAACCGCCGTACAGGCTCAACAATGAGCCGAGGATCAGCGAACTGCCGATCACCAAGCCGATGTCGGCGACGTCCAATTCGAACTGGCTCGACAGGTAGATCACCAGATAGGGCAAGGTGATGGCCCTGGCGAGGGTCAACACCAGTGACGCACTCAGCAGCAGGTTGACGGTCAAGGGGTAGTTTTTCAGCGTGGTCAGCATCCGAGCCTCAGTACCGGTTTCATTGACCATAGCTTACTGTTGAGTTGAATTCTGATTTAGGATGTTAATTATCAGTTTTGCTGATCTAAATTCACAAATGCGGGGCATGCATGTTTTCTTCCGAACGCTTGAAAGGGATTGATGTGTTTGTGTGTGTCGCGGACTACGGCAGCTTTACCGCCGCTGCCGAGAAAATGAGCCTGACTGCCTCGGCCATCAGCAAAAGCATCGCGCGGCTCGAAACGCGCCTGGGCGCTCGACTGTTCCTGCGCACAACGCGGCGCTTGTCCCTCACTGAGGCCGGCGTGGCGTTTTACCGTACCTGTACGGGGGTGCTGGCTGACCTGGAGGAGGCCGAGCTGTCGCTGCGCGCCGAGCAAAGCGAGCCGCGTGGACGTGTGCGCATTGATCTGCCCAATGTGTTTGGGCGCGTGCGGGTGTTGCCGGTGCTGCTGCCTTTGCGGCAGGCTTTTCCGTCCTTGGTGCCGCACATTTCCTTCGGTGACGGGTTAGTGGACCCATTCAAGGAGGGGGTGGATCTGGTGGTGCGTGTCGGTGAAGCGCAGGGCTGGCCAGAAACGATCGAACAGCGGGTGCTCGCGCACGAATGGCATACGTTGTGTGCCTCGCCGGATTACTTGGCGAACCATGGCACCCCGACGTGCGAGCGTGAGCTTGAACGGCATCAGTGCCTCGCCTACGGCTGGGTGGACGGACGCGTCAGCCCCTGGAACTTCGCCGGTGAACAGGGCGCTGCACGGCGCTGGCAGATGGCGCCGCACCTGGTGATCGGCAATGGCGATGGCTTGATGCAGGCTGCGTTGGCCGGTTGTGGGATCGTGCAACTGCCGTCGTGGGTGGTCCGGCCATCGCTGGAGGAAGGCAAGCTGGTTGAGGTGCTGCCGCAACTGGCTACCGAGGGGGCTGCGATCAGGCTGGCCTGGGTCAGGAATCGCCAGGCGTTGCCCAAGGTCAGTGTGGTGCTGGAAGCCTTGGTGGCGGGGCTGGGAGGGCGATAGCCACGACCCTTTCCCGCGCCACCCAAGCGTGTTACTTGCGGTCCAGCCACACCGTTTGCGCGTTGCAGAATTCCCGCACGCCAAAGTGCGACAGCTCGCGGCCGAAACCACTCTTTTTCACCCCACCAAACGCTACCCGAGGGTCGGAAACGCTGAAGGCATTGACGAAGATGCCGCCGGTTTCCAGCTGGTTGGCGATGTCGCGCGCCTTGGTCGGGTCGGTGGTGAAGATGCTCGCCGTGAGGCCGAACTCGCTGTCATTCGCCAGGGCCACCGCATGGTCGGCGTCGCGGGCGGTGATGATCGAAGCGACCGGGCCGAACAGTTCCTGTTTGAACGAGGTCATCTGGTCGGTGACGCCTGCCAGTACGGTCGGCTCGTAGTAGTTACCGGCGCCGGGTACTTTATTGCCGCCCAGCAGCAGGGTCGCGCCTTCTTCCAGGGTGGCCTGGACCTGGCCGTGCAACTCGTCGCGCAGGTCGAAGCGCGCCATCGGGCCGATGTAGGTGGTGGCTGACATTGGGTCGCCCATCACTAAGGCACGGCTCGCCTCGAGGAATTTGGCGGTGAAGGCTTGCGCTACGCCTTCCTCGATGATCAGGCGTTTGGCGGCGGCGCAGACTTGGCCGCTGTTTTGGAAGCGCCCGATCAGCGCGGCTTGCACGGCGGCGTCGAGGTCGGCGTCGTTGAGCACGATAAAGGGGTCGGAACCGCCCAGCTCCAGCACGCATTTTTTCAGCGCGGCACCGGCCTGAGAGCCGATGGCGACGCCGGCACGCACGCTGCCGGTGAGGGTGACGGCGGCGATGCGCGGGTCGGCAATAGCCTTGGACACGCCCTCGTTGGTCACGTTGACCACTTCAAACAGGCCATCGGCGAAACCGGCCTTCTGGAACGCCAGCTGGATCAGATAGGCGCTGCCCATCACGTTCGGCGCATGTTTGAGCACGTAGGTGTTGCCGGCCAACATGGTCGGCACGGCGCCGCGCAGCACTTGCCATACCGGGAAGTTCCACGGCATCACGGCGAAGATCGGGCCCAGTGGGCGGTATTCGATCTGGGCGCTGCCGTTGTCCACCAGCGTCGGCTCCGGGGCGAGCATGGCCGGGCCATGAGCGGCGTACCACTCGCTGAGTTGCGCGCATTTTTCGATTTCGGCACGGGCCTGGGCGATGGGTTTGCCCATTTCCAGGGTGATCATCTGCGCCATGTCTTCGGCTTGTTCACGCAGGGCGCTGGCCAGGCTCAGCAGCAACTCGGCGCGCTGGCTTACCGGCTGGCGGCGCCAGGTGCGGAAGGCGAGGGTGGAGCGGTCGAGGGCGGCGTCCAGTTGCTGCGCGGTTTCATACGGGTAGCTGCCGACCGTTTCGCCGTTGGCCGGGTTGATCGAAAGGGCGTGGGTAGTCGCGTTCATGGCACCGTCCTGCTGAGTGAATTAAGTGGGTTCAGCCTACGGGGCTATCTCTTTTCTGGAAACTGAATAATATTAAGCAATATATTCACGATTGGAGAATGATGTGGATCTGGTGCAACTGGAAATCTTCAAGGCCGTTGCCGAGCAAGGCAGCATCAGTGCCGCCGCGCAGTTGATTCATCGGGTACCGTCGAATCTGACGACGCGCATCAAGCAACTGGAGCAGGACTTGGGTGTGGAGTTGTTCATCCGCGAGAAAAGCCGCCTGCGTCTGTCACCGGCCGGGTGGAATTTCCTCGGTTATGCGCGGCGCATCCTCGACCTGGTGCAGGAAGCCCGCGCAACCGTGGCGGGCGAGGAGCCCCAAGGCGCGTTTGCCCTGGGTTCGCTGGAAAGCACGGCGGCGGTGCGTATCCCGGCGTTGCTGGCGGCGTACAACCAGAAACACACCAAGGTCGAGCTGGACCTGAGTACCGGGCCTTCGGGCACCATGATCGAGGGCGTGTTGTCCGGGCGGCTGACGGCGGCGTTCGTCGACGGCCCGCTGCTGCACGCGACCCTGGAAGGCGTGGCGGTGTTCGAGGAAGAGATGGTGGTGATTGCGCCGCTGCATCATGCGCCGATCACCCGTGGGCAGGACGTGAATGGCGAGAGCATCTACACCTTTCGCTCCAACTGTTCATACCGGCATCACCTGGAACGCTGGTTTGCACAGGACGGCGCGGTGCCGGGCAAGATCTTCGAGATCGAGTCCTACCACGGCATGCTCGCCTGCGTCAGCGCCGGTGCGGGCCTGGCGCTGATGCCACGCAGCATGCTCGACAGCATGCCGGGGTCGACGGCGGTGAGTGTGTGGCCGCTGACGGACAACTTCCGGATCCTGCACACCTGGCTGATCTGGCGGCGGGGGACGGTGTCGCAGAGTTTGAACAGTTTTGTGAAGTTGTTGGAGGAGCAGGGGGCGATTCGTGCGGCTTAGCCGCCCAATTGCAGGGTGCCCATCGCCAGCTTCGCCATCAGTGCAGTCGCACCCAATTGCAACAGCCATAGCGCCAAACCACCGAGAAACACACCCAGCGCCACTTGCAGCACCAGGCTTTTCTGGCGCTTGGGTTGCGGTGCGCGTGGGGCGTAGTCATGCAGTTCGTCGCGGTCGGCGCGCAGGTCCAGGTCGTCGTTTCTCATAGCATTCTCACAGCAAAGGGGCGGTCAAGGTTCAGTCTAGGGGCTGGAGACGAAAAAGGGGAAGCCATCGGCTTCCCCTTCTGGTGCAACAGCTGCAGGTTTACAGCACCTGAACGATTGCCTTTGTGACTGCATCAATGTTCGACTGGTTCAACGCCGCCACACAGATACGGCCAGTGTCGAGGGCGTAGATGCCGAACTCGCTGCGCAAGCGGGTGACTTGCTCAACGGTCAGGCCGGAGTAGGAGAACATCCCACGCTGGCGGCCGACGAAGCTGAAGTCGTGGCCGGGAGCAGCCTTGGCCAGTTCGGCCACCATCTGCTCGCGCATGCCACGGATGCGCAGGCGCATTTCGGCCAGTTCGGCTTCCCACTGGGCGCGCAGTTCAGGGTTGTTCAGTACCGCTGCAACGATCGCCGCGCCGTGGGTCGGCGGGTTGGAATAGTTGGTGCGGATCACGCGTTTGACCTGGGACAGGATGCGCGCGCTTTCTTCCTTGGAGTCGCCGACGATGGACAGTGCGCCCACCCGTTCGCCGTACAGGGAGAACGACTTGGAGAACGAGCTGGACACAAAGAAGGTCAGGCCCGATTCAGCGAACAGGCGCACGGCGGCGGCGTCTTCGTGGATGCCGTCGCCAAAGCCCTGGTAGGCCATGTCGAGGAACGGCACCAGGTTCTTGGCCTTGATCACGTCCAGCACGTTCTGCCAGTCGGTCGGGCTCAGGTCGACGCCGGTCGGGTTGTGGCAGCAGGCGTGCAGCACCACGATGGACTGGGGCGGCAGGGCGTTGAGGTCTTCGAGCAGGCCGGCACGGTTCACGTCGTGGGTGGCGGCGTCGTAGTAACGGTAGTTTTGCACCGGGAAACCGGCAGTTTCGAACAGGGCGCGGTGGTTTTCCCAGCTCGGGTCGCTGATGGCGACGACGGCGTTTGGCAGCAGCTGCTTGAGGAAGTCAGCACCCAGTTTCAGCGCGCCAGTGCCGCCTACCGCTTGCACGGTGGTGACGCGGCCGGCGTTCAGCAGTGGCGACTCATCGCCGAACAGCAGGGTTTGCACGGCCTTGTCGTAAGCCGCGATGCCGTCGATTGGCAAGTAGCCACGGGCGGCGTGTTGCGCCACGCGAATGGCTTCCGCTTCGGCAACGGCACGCAAGAGTGGAATCTTCCCCTCCTCGTTGCAGTAAACGCCCACGCCAAGGTTGACCTTGGTGGTTCGTGTATCGGCGTTGAATGCTTCGTTGAGGCCCAGGATTGGATCGCGTGGTGCCATTTCGACAGCGGAGAACAGGCTCATTTTTGCGGCAGCTCTATGGGGGGTAGGAGGGACGTGTCGCGCTCCAGCCGAATGCACTAGAGCGGTGCACAAACGGGGAGTTAGTATAGAGACCATCACCGCCTGAGGCGACAGCCGAAACGGCTTTTCGGCCAAGTTTTTCGGTTTATTTGCTGACCGTTAGTCTTATTGCAACATTGATCGGTAAAGGCGTGTAGGACGATTGCCTTGAAACCCGTCACATTCGCCACCACTTCTACAGCTATCATGGTTTTTTCCTGCAACCTGCGATGATTATTCGCGGGTTGCTGAGCTATTTCGTCCCTGGCGGTTTTGAGTCTGGGGTGACTTCACGAGGTACGTTATGTCGGATTTCCAGCTCGTCACCCGCTTTGAACCCGCCGGCGATCAACCGGAAGCCATTCGCCAGATGGTCGAAGGCATCGAAGCCGGGCTGGCGCACCAGACCCTGCTCGGGGTGACCGGGTCGGGCAAGACCTTCAGCATCGCCAACGTCATTGCGCAGATCAACCGGCCCACCCTGGTGCTGGCGCCGAACAAGACACTGGCGGCGCAGCTCTACGGCGAGTTCAAGGCGTTCTTCCCGAACAACGCGGTGGAGTACTTCGTTTCCTACTACGACTACTACCAGCCCGAAGCCTACGTGCCGTCCTCCGATACCTTTATCGAGAAGGATGCGTCGATCAACGACCACATCGAGCAGATGCGGCTGTCGGCGACCAAGGCCTTGCTGGAGCGCAAGGACGCGATCATCGTCACCACCGTGTCGTGCATCTACGGCCTGGGCAGCCCGGAAACCTATCTGAAGATGGTGCTGCACGTCGATCGCGGCGACAAGCTCGATCAACGCGAGCTGTTGCGCCGCCTGACCAGCCTGCAATACACCCGCAACGACATGGACTTTGCCCGCGCCACCTTCCGCGTGCGCGGCGATGTGATCGACATCTACCCGGCGGAATCCGACCTGGAAGCGATCCGCATCGAGCTGTTCGACGATGAAGTCGAGAGCCTGTCGGCCTTCGACCCGTTGACCGGCGAGGTGATCCGCAAGCTGCCGCGCTTCACCTTCTATCCGAAAAGCCACTACGTGACCCCGCGTGAAACCCTGATGGGCGCCATTGAGGGCATCAAAGTCGAGTTGGCCGAGCGCCTGGAGTACCTGCGTTCCAATAACAAGCTGGTGGAAGCCCAGCGCCTGGAGCAGCGCACCCGTTTCGACCTGGAGATGATCCTGGAGCTGGGCTACTGCAACGGCATCGAAAACTACTCGCGTTACCTGTCGGGCCGCGAATCCGGCGCGCCGCCGCCGACGCTTTACGATTACCTGCCGCCTGACGCGCTGCTGGTGATTGACGAGTCCCACGTCAGCGTGCCGCAAGTGGGCGCGATGTATAAGGGCGACCGTTCGCGTAAAGAAACCCTGGTGGAATACGGTTTCCGCTTGCCGTCGGCACTGGATAACCGGCCGATGCGCTTTGATGAGTGGGAGTCCATCAGCCCGCAGACCATCTTTGTGTCCGCCACGCCGGGCAACTATGAGGCCGAGCATGCCGGCCGCGTGATCGAGCAACTGGTGCGGCCGACCGGCCTGGTCGACCCGGAAATCGAGATCCGCCCGGCGCTCACCCAGGTCGACGACCTGCTCTCGGAAATCACCAAGCGCGTGGCCCTGGAAGAGCGGGTGCTGGTCACCACGCTGACCAAGCGCATGTCCGAAGACTTGACCGACTACCTGGCCGACCACGGTGTGCGCGTGCGCTACCTGCACTCGGACATCGACACCGTGGAACGCGTGGAGATCATCCGCGACCTGCGCCTGGGCACCTTTGATGTGCTGGTGGGCATCAACCTGCTGCGTGAAGGCCTGGACATGCCGGAAGTGTCGCTGGTGGCGATTCTCGATGCGGACAAGGAGGGCTTTTTGCGCTCTGAACGCTCGTTGATCCAGACCATCGGCCGTGCGGCACGGAACCTCAATGGCCGGGCGATTCTCTATGCGGACCGCATTACCGGTTCCATGGAGCGGGCGATTGGTGAGACCCAGCGCCGTCGCGACAAGCAGATTGCGTTCAACCTGGAAAATGGCATCACGCCCAAGGGCGTGTTCAAGGACGTTGCCGACATCATGGAAGGCGCCACCGTGCCGGGCTCGCGCAGCAAGAAGCGCAAAGGCATGGCCAAGGCCGCCGAGGAAAGCGCCAAGTACGAGAACGAACTGCGCTCGCCGAGTGAGATCACCAAGCGCATCCGCCAGTTGGAAGAGAAGATGTACCAGTTGGCGCGGGACCTGGAGTTCGAGGCGGCGGCGCAGACGCGGGACGAGATCGGCAAGTTGCGGGAGCGGTTGCTGGCTGTTTGATCTTGTAGGGGCTGTGATGGCCTCTTCGCGAGCAAGCCCGCTCCCACACTTGACCGATTTCCGACATGAGAATGCGGTCAACTGTGGGAGCGGGCTTGCTCGCGAATGCAGGCACCTCGGTCTGCCAGAACCCCCCAAGCTGGTGTTACCATTCGCCCCTTGTTTCAATTTTCAGTTTTATCGCCCATTCGAGACCTGCCATGACCACCGTCCGCACGCGCATCGCGCCATCGCCCACTGGGGATCCCCACGTCGGCACTGCTTACATCGCCTTGTTCAACTACTGCTTTGCCAAGCAGCACGGCGGTGAATTCATCCTGCGGATCGAAGACACCGATCAACTGCGTTCCACCCGTGAGTCGGAACAGCAGATTTTCGATGCCCTGCGCTGGTTGGGCATTACCTGGGCCGAAGGCCCGGACGTCGGCGGCCCGCACGGCCCGTATCGCCAGAGCGAGCGCAGCGACATCTACAAGCAGTACACCCAGCAACTGGTCGACATGGGCCATGCCTTCCCTTGCTTCTGCACCGCAGAAGAACTGGACCAGATGCGTGCCGAGCAACAGGCCCGTGGCGAAACCCCACGCTACGATGGCCGTGCGCTGCTGCTGTCGAAAGAGGAAGTGGCCCAGCGCCTCGCGGCCGGCGAGCCTCACGTGATCCGCATGAAAGTACCAAGCGAAGGCGTGTGCGTGGTGCCGGACATGCTGCGCGGTGACGTCGAGATCCCGTGGGACCGCATGGACATGCAAGTGCTGATGAAGACCGACGGCCTGCCGACGTACTTCCTGGCCAACGTGGTCGACGACCACCTGATGGGCATCACCCACGTGCTGCGCGGCGAAGAGTGGTTGCCATCGGCGCCGAAACTGATCCTGCTCTACGAGTACTTCGGCTGGGAACAGCCGCAGCTGTGCTACATGCCGCTGCTGCGTAATCCGGACAAGAGCAAGCTGTCCAAGCGCAAGAACCCGACTTCGGTGACGTTCTACGAGCGCATGGGCTTCATGCCGGAAGCGATGCTCAACTACCTGGGTCGTATGGGCTGGTCGATGCCGGACGAGCGCGAGAAGTTCTCGTTGCAGGAAATGGTCGATAACTTCGACTTGTCCCGCGTGTCCCTGGGCGGGCCGATCTTCGATATCGAGAAACTGTCGTGGCTCAACGGCCAGTGGCTGCGTGACCTGCCGGTGGAAGAATTCGCCAGCCGCGTGCAGCAGTGGGCGTTGAACCCTGAGTACATGATGAAGATCGCGCCGCTGGTGCAGGGCAGGGTGGAGACCTTCAGCCAGGTCGCACCGTTGGCCAGTTTCTTCTTTGCCGGGGGCGTAAATCCGGATCCTAAGCTGTTCGAGTCGAAGAAACTCTCCGGTGACCAGGTTCGCCAGCTGATGCAGTTGATCCTGTGGAAGCTGGAAAGCCTGCGCCAGTGGGAGAAAGATGCGATCACCGCGACGATCCAGGCGGTGGTGGAATCCCTGGAACTGAAATTGCGCGATGCCATGCCGTTGATGTTTGCCGCGATCACCGGGCAGGCCAGTTCGGTGTCGGTGCTGGATGCGATGGAAATCCTCGGCCCGGACCTGACCCGTTTCCGCCTGCGCCAAGCCCTTGATTTGCTTGGTGGTGTGTCGAAGAAAGAAAACAAAGAGTGGGAAAAGCTGCTGGGCGCTATCGCTTAAGCACGCGATTGAAACGGCGAAACCCCGGTTTTCCGGGGTTTCGACGGTAAGTGATTGTTATCCCGGCAAAAAATTTTGGAAAATGTTGAAAATAAATTTGACACACTTCCAAAGCGCCATTAAGATTCGCCCCGTCCTCACCGATGAGGGGCTATAGCTCAGCTGGGAGAGCGCTTGCATGGCATGCAAGAGGTCAACGGTTCGATCCCGTTTAGCTCCACCAATTTACAGGTTCAAGGTCTGGCCACACCGTCCTTGAATCGATCAGCTCTCAGCGCTGATCAGTTGTACAGAAGGTTTTGTCCCCTTCGTCTAGTGGCCTAGGACACCGCCCTTTCACGGCGGTAACAGGGGTTCGAGTCCCCTAGGGGACGCCAGTTTCAACAAGCAGTTCGCAAGGCCTGCTGCGTCGCGAGACGAAAAATCCGGGGCTATAGCTCAGCTGGGAGAGCGCTTGCATGGCATGCAAGAGGTCAACGGTTCGATCCCGTTTAGCTCCACCAATTTACAGTTCCAAGGTTCCGGCCACACCGTCCTTGGATCGATCAGTCTCAGCCTGATCAGTGTACAGAAGGTTTGTGTCCCCTTCGTCTAGTGGCCTAGGACACCGCCCTTTCACGGCGGTAACAGGGGTTCGAGTCCCCTAGGGGACGCCACGATTACCCGCTCTGCGGGATTTTTAAGGGTCATTCAATTATTGAATGGCCCTTTTGTTTGTCTGGCGTTTGGCCAAATCTCTCTTTAATCCCCTTCTTCTCTTCTGACCAGCGGTCACGCCTGTGGCTTGCCAAATATTATTATGGTAATAATATTCAACCCATGAACATCGGAGGCAATGATGAGCGATAAAAAAGCGCAAACCCGCGAACGCATTCTGCAGGCCGCCAGCGCCGCGTTGATCCAGCGCGGCCCGGCCGAACCGAGTGTGGGTGAAGTCATGGGCGCGGCGGGGCTGACCGTCGGTGGTTTCTACGCGCACTTCGAAAGCAAGGACGCACTGATGCTGGAGGCCTTCACTCAGCTGCTGGCCAAGCGTCGTGCGTCGATTGATGACATGGACGCCCAGTTGACCGGTGAGGAGCGCAGAAGCCTGGTGGCGGCGTTCTATCTGTCGCGCAAGCACCGTGACTCTACCGCCCAGGCCTGCCCGATCCCGGCGACCGTCGGTGAGATGAGCCGCCTGCCGGATGAGTTCCGCCAGGCGCTGAACGAGCACTGCGAGCTGATGGCCGCGCAACTCGCCGCCAGCCCTGAAGACACCGACAAAGCCCTGGCGGACATGGCGCTGATGATCGGTGGCCTGGCCTTGGCTCGCGCCTTGGGGCCGGGTGAGTTGTCTGACCGTGTGCTGCGCGCTGCCAAGTCGGCCGTGCGCTAGAAGAGGGCTGTCATGATGGGCACGTTAACCTGGATTCGTCGCTTCAACGGCACCCTGGGGCACCTGGCACCGCAAACGGTGGCCAACAAGATGCGCCGCGCCTTCATGACCCCCCGCGACCTGCCGCCGCGCGCTTGGGAGCTGCCGCTGCTGGCGCAATCGGAGCGCATCACCTTACGCTTCGGTCTGTCCGCCTTGCGCTGGGGCCAGGGGCCGGCGGTGTTGTTGATGCACGGTTGGGAAGGGCGGCCCACTCAATTCGCCAGCCTGATCACGGCATTGGTCGACAACGGTTACTCGGTGATTGCCCTCGACGGTCCCGCCCATGGCCGTTCGCCAGGGCGTGAAGCCCATGTGCTGCTGTTCGCCCGTGCCATGCTCGAAGCCGCTGCCGAGTTGCCGGCGCTGCATGCGGTGATCGGTCATTCCATGGGGGGTGCCAGTGCGATGCTGGCGGTGCAGTTGGGCTTGCGCACCGAGGCGTTGGTGAGCATTGCCGCACCGTCACGCTTTCTGGATGTGTTGCGGGGCTTCACCAAAATGGTCGGTTTGCCGGCGCGGGCACGCTCGGCGTTCATCCAGGAAGTCGAGCAGACCTTTGGCATGCCGCTCAAGCATCTGGATGTGGCCCATTACCAGATGAATATCCCTGGCCTGATCGTGCACGCCGAAGACGATACGTTCGTCCCGGTCAAAGCCTCTCAAGCTATTCACGAAGCCTGGTTTGACAGCCGTCTGCTGCGCCTGGAGCAGGGCGGTCACCAGAAAGTGCTGGCCGATCCGCGCGTGATCGAGGCTGTGTTGGTGCTGCTGGCCGGCCGTCGTCTACAGGCGCGGCAAACGGCCTGATACACTGCCCCGGATACGTTAATCGACCGGGAGCAAGGCATGGGCTGGGATTTGGCAACGCCGTTTATCATCGATCTGCAGGTGGCCCCTGAAGATATCGACGGCCTGGGGCACGCCAACAACGCGGTGTATGTGTCCTGGCTGGAGCGCTGTGCCTGGCGTCATTCCCAGCGTTTGGGCCTGGACCTGACCGAGTATCGCCGCCTGGACCGCGCCATGGCAGTGGTGCGCCATGAGATCGACTACCTGGCCGCCGGCTACGAAGGCGACGAGCTGCAATTGGCCACCTGGATCGTCGACTGGGACCAGCGCCTGAAGATGACCCGGCGCTTCCAGCTGTTTCGCCCGCGTGATGGCGCGACCCTGCTGCGTGCGCAAACCACCTTTGTCTGCATTGAACTCTCCACCGGCAAGCCCAAGCGCATGCCCGCAGAATTTCTCGACGGTTATGGCCCCGCCCTGACAGGGGGTTAACGGTTGCTGTAGGAAACCCAGTAAACTGCGCCACGATTTTTGTTGAGTGTTTTCCATGCAAATTGCTTTGGCGCCCATGGAGGGGTTGGTCGACAACATCCTGCGGGACGTTCTCACCCGTGTCGGCGGTATTGACTGGTGCGTGACCGAGTTCATCCGCGTCAACGACCGCCTGCTTACCCCCGCGTATTTCCATAAGCTCGCCCCGGAACTGCTGCACGGCGCCCATACCGCTGCCGGCGTGCCGCTGCGTGTGCAATTGCTCGGCTCCGACCCGGTCTGCCTGGCGGAAAACGCCGCCTTGGCGTGTGAGCTGGGCTCGCAGGTCATCGACCTGAATTTCGGCTGCCCGGCCAAGACCGTCAACAAGTCCCGTGGCGGGGCAGTGCTGCTCAAGGAGCCGGAGCTGCTCAACCAGATCGTCGAACACGTGCGCCGCGCCGTACCGGCGCACATTCCGGTCACCGCCAAGATGCGCCTGGGTTTCGACAGCCCGGACGGCGCCCTGGTCTGTGCCACGGCCCTGGCCGAGGGTGGCGCGGCACACATCGTGGTGCATGCGCGGACCAAGACTGACGGCTACAAACCGCCTGCTCACTGGGAGTGGATCCCGCGCGTACAAGACGTGGTCAAGGTACCGGTGTTCGCCAATGGTGATATCTGGAGCGTTGAAGACTGGAAGCGCTGCCGCGAAGTCAGTGGTGCCGAAGACATCATGCTGGGCCGGGGCCTGGTCGCACGTCCGGACCTGGCGCGGCAGATTGCTGCGGCGCGGGCAGGCGAGGAAGTGATCGAGATGACCTGGGCCGAGATGCAACCCATGCTTCAGGATTTCTGGACCCAGTCGGTGGCGCAACTGACTGAGCGTCAGGCGCCGGGGCGTTTGAAGCAATGGCTGGCGATGCTCACCCGCAATTACCCTGAGGCGGTGGAGTTGTTTACGCTGATGCGTAGGGAAACCGACCTTGAGCAGGTCGGGCGATTGCTGGGGATGCCCAGTCAGCGTGAACAATCGGTTACGCTGCAAGATTAGGTTTACATATATAAGTGTTTCAATCATTGCGATAGAGGGCACCGAAAGGTGCCTTTTTTTTGTCTGAAAAATACGTTTGGCGTCATTGTCTGCCGTTTGGAGTAGGTTTCAGTCGTTGTGTTGCTAATGCGGGTGAAGTGTTATTTCGAGATATATGCAAGTGTCTATGAGTGTTTGAGCTTGACTGCAACTAAGTTTTGAATTTGTGTGTTTTTTAGTGTGCGGTAAAGTACTTGTGTGCGCGTCAATTAACATAGGTTTCGCTTGTAAGGTGAGCGTGTTGTTTTCTTTAAGTTACTTTGTTCAGAGGGTGTTGCATTAAGTTTCCAGTCCAAAAAGCGCTTTAGGCGTACACGGCCTGGCTTTTTCTCGGTTTGTCCATAGGCAAACACCCCTGGCGCTCAATTGGTTTCCTTATATAAGCCGCGTTTTTTCGGAACTCATTGTCGTTACGCCCCACGAACCTTACGAGTTTTTCGAACTCGCCGTTTTTTAACGCACCAAGTCAATAACTGTCTCTCTCCTGCCACTGCAGGAGTTGGGCAAAGTCATAGGAATAAGAAAATGTCTAATGTCTCGACCCAACAGTTCGTGCCGATGAATACAGGTTACGCTCAACTTAATCAGTCTCCTTTGCAAACGGATAAAACACCTGGGTTATCTCCTTCGATGGACAGTGTAAATAAGTTTCTGAAGGACACTAATCCCGCCTCTAAAGATACTCATGTGCCGATGAATAAGGAGTCGCTGGAAAAGTTGTTTGCCATGTTTGAGTTCGCGGTCAAGGCGATGCGTAGCATGCTCGCCGGTATGGGGGTGCTGCCCAAGTTGCCCGGTGAGGCGGATGCTCAGCCCCAGGTGAAGCCCGGCCCGGACGCCAAGATCGTTGCGGATACGGCGGCCCAGAGCAAGGTAGCACCTGCAGCGGATACCAAGCCAAAAGTGATGCCAGCTGCTGATAATAAGGTTGCCACGGATCCCGGCGTCCAACCCAAGGTCACTGCAGAAGCGGATACCAAGCCAAAAGTGATGCCCGGTGCCGATACCAAGGTTGCCATGGATACGGGACTGCAACCCAAGGTCATGCCGCAAGCAGACGCCAAGGCAAAGGTGGAGCCCAAGCTAGATACACGCGTCACGCCAGATAGGCCTGCGCAAGTGACTGTCACGCCGGACGGTAAGCCCAATGCCAAGCAGGTAACGACTGCCCTCACCGACGTTGCACAGCAGAATAAGCTGTCGTCTGATATCAACGTGACTGTGCAGGTGCAGAACTGCCATTGCCCGCATACGGACGAAAAAAACCCGCCACAACCCCGGGTTACCTCGAAAGTCGACGCACAACCCACGCCGCCGTCAGTGGTGGCACCAAAGGTCGATGCACAACCCACGCCGCCGTCGGTGGTAACGCCGAAGGTCGACGCACAACCCACGCCGCCGCTGGTGGTGATGCCAAAGGTTGAAACACAACCTGCGCCGCCGCTGGTGGTAACGCCGAAGGTCGACGCACAACCCACGCCGCCGCCGGTGGTAACGCCCAACATCGACACAAAACCCACGCCGGAGCTTACATCCCCCGCACCCGATAACTTGGCGGACGATTTCGCCAGGCACTCCCATAGCCGGTTCTCCAGGTCCAGCCTCC
Source organism: Pseudomonas sp. DWP3-1-3b3 (assembly GCF_049896305.1). Classification (NCBI taxonomy): domain Bacteria; kingdom Pseudomonadati; phylum Pseudomonadota; class Gammaproteobacteria; order Pseudomonadales; family Pseudomonadaceae; genus Pseudomonas; species Pseudomonas sp. DWP3-1-3b3. The sequence goes on from NZ_JAFCUA010000003.1 coordinate 599,090, forward strand.
GCTCACGCTTCTGAGCCTGCTGCCTTGAAGCGTTAAACACCACTGTAATGATCGTTCCCTGGCCGATGTGGTCAGGGAGCCTCCTCAATGAGGTATGAAGTCATGTTGTCGATTAACCATCTTCCTATTACACGACCCACTATTGATCCTTATGGCGCGTCAGGTTTTTCAGGTAGCGCTTCACTCGATTCTGCCAGCCGAAACAGTGTGCGCACTGCGACACAGGCCTCACCCGCAGCGTCGCAGCCTAGGAATATCGGGAACACCGCAGACCCCGAGGCCGTGTTGGGTATGCTTAAGGACTTGTTCATGCAGTTCTTCAACCAGTTGCAGGCCATCTTGGATAAAGGCGTACGCCCGCCGGTGCCGAAAAACAACGACGTACCCATTCCGCAGCCCCACGTGAAACCCGCTGACGACGCGACACTGACAGACAAGCGAAACGAATACATTCCCGGGCTCTCCAACAAACGCAAAGGTGAAAAGCCCAACAACATCTGGACTGGTTTTCGCCAGGGAAGTAATGGTAATTGCGTAACGATTTCCGCCATCAAGGCGGCGATGGCGAAGTTTGGTCAAAGCCCAAAGGATATTTATAAGTCTGTGGAGGCCAATGAGCAGGGTTATAAAGTTGTTATGCGTGACGGGTTTGAATTGACGCTGAGCAAGTCCGAGTTGCAGGCGGCTATACGCGGTTCCAACTTTGTCGGCATGAGTGATCCAGAAATGCTCAAGGATGCCCACTTCCTGTTTGCCTGTTCCGCCAAGCGTGCGCAGATGGAGAACAATGACGGATGGGCGAGCAGAAGTTTCAATGCGGCGATCACGACGCTCAATAATGGTGAAGACGAAGACAGGAACAAACCTGGCGAAGGCTTCCTGCGGCTGGGGTTGAAGGACCACATGAAGAGGGTCAAGGTGAGTGAATTAGCTGACCCGTCTCTGATCGGTATGGTCAATAGGCGCGGACATTCGGTTGCCGTCGTGGAGGGTTGCGAGGAGATATACGGGCGCAAAGGCAATCGACCTAGGGATGGACAGGCCGTTGCGTTGATCTGATCACCTCGCCTGATCCGGGTTTCCGGTCTCGAACTCTCCCACTGTTTCAGCAAAGAGTGAACGATATGAGTACGTTTGCGATTGGATCTTTTGCGCGCTTAAATCCCCTTGTGCCGCCATTATCAAAGCACCCTGAAGCGTCTCGCATCCCAGCTTTTGATGTGCCGGAGAGGGGCTTTGGCGAGCATTTCAACGCGAGTTCACACAGCGCAGTCATCAAGTTGATGATGCTCAAGTTCGGCCCAAGCCCTGGCGATATGTTCACCGATGTAAGGAACAACGGTGAGGCTTACGACGTGACCATGAAAGATGGTTATCGGCTGCATCTGTCCAAACAGGAGTTGCAACAGGCAGCGTCTGCATCGCGTTTTACCGGCAGTGATAGCGATGTGTTGGACAGTGCCCATTTTGCGCTGGCAGTGTTCATCAAGCGTAAACAACTCGAGCGCGGCAGTACGCCGGATTTACCCGATTTTCAGTCGGTGCTGACGGAGTCTCTGCAGGGTGAAACGACCTTTAACATGCTCAAAGGTATGGGTTTATCCCGTCATCTTCAGCATGTAGCCACCGCAACGCTTGTGGCTGAGGGCGGGGAAGGCGTAGCAGACAGCTATGACGCAGGTTCATCCCTGATTTACGCCGGCAAGGCGCATCAGTTTGGCAGGGAGCGCTCACCGGATCGAGCCTACCTGTATACGTTGATGAGCGATAACGTACCGAAGCCTCCCGTGGTCCCGGCCCCCGTTGCGCCTACCGTCGTACCCAAGGTTGACCCGGCCACCTCGGAGGTCCGACCCGAGGCCGCTGGGGTTATGCAGGGCTTCATTGAGGGCACGCGAAAATTCGGCGAAGTCTTTGACCTGAGCAGCCATGCCGCGGTCATCAAGCTGATGATGCTCAGGTTTGGTCCGTCGCCCTCCGATATGTTTGAGCGTGTGGAGGCGACCGCTACGGGGTACAGCATCACTATGAAAGACGGGTTTGAAGTGACGCTGTCAAAGCAGGAGTTGCAGCGCACTGGCGCAGCGTCAAGGTTTGCCGGTCCAGATGTGCAAAAGGTCGCCGATGCCAATTTCATGCTGGCGGCCTTTGCCAAGCGCAAACAGGTTGAAGGCAATGCTGAGTTTGATGCCGTGCTCTCGAGCACGTTGTGCGGAGAGCACATTTACAACGTCTTGAAGGGCATGGGGCTGACCGGCTTTTTGCGGGTTGTGTCGCCCGAAAAACTACGAGAACCCCACAGCGTCGGCGTCACCCCTACCTTCAACTATTCAGGCGCGCTCGTCGTGGATGGCATCAAGCATAGCAACGGTGAACAAGCGGCGGTCAGCAAGGATTACGGCTACCAGCTTGCCGCAGACGTCCCCGTCGACCCCAACGGTAAGCCTGCGCAGTTCTCGGCGGTGTCCGTGGGGGTCAAGCCTGCCGATATCTGGAGCGGTTTCTATCAAGGTGTTGAGGGTAACTGTGTCACGGTGTCGGCCATCAAGGCAGCGATGATGAAGTATGGACAAAACCCTCTGGGGATCTTCAAGCGTGTCACTGAAACGCCAGAAGGTTTCAGCATCGCCATGCGGGATGGTTGCACGGTGCGCCTCACCCATGCCGAGCTGAGCCAGGCACGAGAGGCTGCCAACTTCCATGGAACGGATAAAGGCCTGATTGAGGATGCGGTGTTCCTGTATGCCGCAAGTGCCAAGCGTGCCCAACTGGAGAACCATGAGTTTCGCGCCGGTGCGGGCTTCAATGCCGCCCTCAAAACGTTGAATGATGGGGAAGTCCCGGGCGATGCGTTACGACGCCTTGGCTTGTATGCATTCACTCGCCCAAGCAGCGTGGAGGAACTGGCGTCAGGCGTGCCAGGCACCCTGGCGAACTTCGGGCATTCCGTTGTCGTGGTAAACGGTGCCCTTGATGCTTATGGGGACAAGCGTGACTTGAACAGTTCGCACTGGATGCAGCAGGGCGGTCACGCCTTGAAGCTGGTTTAACCCCGCCCATCTCCCGCGAGCAAGCGTTCCCTGAATCCGATCATGGGCAGCGGTCGGCTGTGCAAATACCCTTGGTACAAATGGCAACCCAGGCCCTGCAGGAAGGCGAGTTGGTCCTGGGTTTCCACGCCTTCGGCAATCACCTCCAGGTTCAGGCTGCGGGCCATGGCGACAATGGCGCGGATGATCTCGGCGTCGTTGGGGTCATGGGTGGCGTCACGCACGAAGGATTGGTCAATCTTCAGCGCGTCCACCGGCAGGCGCTTGAGGTAGGTCAGCGATGAATAGCCGGTGCCGAAGTCATCCATCGCAAAGCTCACGCCGAGTTTTTTCAGGCGGCGCATTTTACTGATGGTGTCGTCCAGGTTCTGGATCACGATGCCTTCGGTGATTTCCAGTTTCAACAGGCTGAATGGCAGTTCGTGCTGCTTGAGGCTGCGCTCCACCCGCTCCACGAAGTCGTTCTGGCGAAACTGCCTCGGGCTGATGTTCACGCACAGGCTGAAATTCAGTGGGTCGACCAGGCCTTCCGCGATCAACTGTTGGAAGGCGGCGCAGGCTTCATCGAGGATCCAGGTGCCGACTTCAAGGATCAGGCCGCTGTCCTCCAGCACCTTGATGAATTCGGAGGGCGATTGCGCACCCAGTTGTGGGTGCTGCCAGCGCACCAAGGCCTCGGCGCCGACGATCCGGTTGCCCCGCGCGTCCACCTGCGGTTGGTAATGCACGCTGAACTCGCCGCGCGACAGGGCCAGGCGCAGATCGGTCTCCATGCGCAGGCGTTCGCTGGCGGTTTTTTGCATGCTGTTGTGGAACATCTGCGTGGTGTTACGCCCGGAGTCCTTGGCGCGGTACAGGGCGATATCGGCGCGCTTGAGCAAGTCCGCCGGCGTGGAGCCGTGATCGGGAATCAACGCCACGCCAATGCTCGGCGTGACTTGCAAGCGATGGCCATCCAGGAACATCGGCTCCGAGAGCAGTTCACGCAAGGTGTCGGCCAGTTCCTGGACCTGGCGGCTGACTTCCGTGCGCGTGCCGTCCAGGCCGCTGAGCAGCACGACGAACTCATCGCCACCCAGGCGCGCCACGGTGTCTTCCATGCGCACGCTGGCTTCCAGGCGGGCGGTGACGATCTTCAGCACCGTGTCGCCCACCGGATGGCCGAGGGAATCGTTGATGTGCTTGAAGTGGTCAAGGTCGAGGAACAACAATGCGCCGCGCAGGTTATGCCGCTTGAGCAGAGCGATCTGCTGGCTCAGGCGGTCCATCAACAGGGCACGGTTGGGCAGGTTGGTCAGCGGGTCGTGGTAGGCCAGGTGACGGATCTGTGCCTGGGCGTTTTTCAGCAGGCTCACGTCCCGTGCGGTCAGCAGCAGGCACGGGGTTTCGTTGAGGGTGATGGGTTCAACCGAGACTTCTACCGCCAGTAACTCGCCGCGTTTGTTGTGCCAGAGCATTTCCAGGTGATGGATACGACCCTTGATGTGCAATTCGGCCAGCAGCGCGGCACGCTGGTTCTCGTCGGCCCAGATGCCGATCTGGTAGAGGGTCAGGCCAATGGCTTCCTCGGCGCGATAACCGGTCAACCGGCAGAAACCGTCGTTGACCTCCACATAACGGCCGGTATCGCGCTCGGTGATGGAAATCGCATCAGGGCTGGAATGGAAGGCCTTGGCGAATTTCTCTTCGCTGGCCTTGAGCGCGGCTTCCGAGCGTTGTTGCTGGGTGATGTCGCGCAAGGTGGTGACGATACACGGTTGGTCCCCCACTTTGATCAGCCGGCTGGAAATCACACAGGTCAGCGCCTGGCCATTTTTGTGATGCACCACAATTGCCACATTGCTCAGTGCCTGCTCGCGGATCACCCGTTCGATCCGTTGCAGGCGCTTGCTGGATTCGTCCCACAGGCCGATCTGCTCGGCACTCTTGTCGATCACTTCGGCGGCCGTCCAGCCAAAGGTCTGGGTAAACGCGGGGTTGATCTCGATAAACGCGCCGCTGTCCAGGCAGGTGACGCAGATCGGGTCGGGGCTGGCCTGGAACAGGCTGGCGAATTTTTCTTCGGAGGCGGTCAGGCGTTGTTCACGTTCGACCTGGTCGGTGATGTCGAGCAAGGTGCCGGCCATGCGCAGCGGTGCGCCGTGCTCGTCGCGGTACAGGCGCGCACGACTTTCGAGGTAGCGCGAGCTGCCGTCCTCCATGGGCACGCGATAGGTCAGTTGATAGTTGCCCGCCGGGCCTTCGCGCAGGGTGCGGTAGGCGTTGCGCATGCTCTCGCGCTCGTCATCGGGCATGCCCTCGAAGAAAGCGTCGAAGGATTCATGGAAGGGTTCCGGCGGCAGGCCGTGCAATTGGGCAGCGCGGGCCGAGCCATAAAGCATGCCGGTGGGGATGTGCCAGTCCCAGGTGCCCAGTTGCGCCGAGTCCAGGGCCAGGTCGAGGCGTTCCTGGCTGTCCTTGAGGGCTTGTTCGGCGTTTTTGCGCTCGGTGGTGTCGAGAAAGGTACTGATCAGGTAGGCCTCGCCTTCCAGTTCGACCTTCTGCGCACTGAGGGTGCCATCGTGGATTTGGCCATTGCTGGCGCAAAACTGCACTTCCATGGTGATCGGCTCGCCCTTGCGCTGGGTGGCTTTCACCAGCTGCGCGCGTTGCTCCGGGTGACGCCACAGGCCGAGGTCCAGGGTGGTGCGGCCGATGGCGTCGGCGAGCGGCCAGCCGAACAGCATTTCGAAATACTGGTTGGCTTCGCTGATCAGGCCGTCGGCCTGGCGGGTCAGCAGGACCATGTTCGGACACAGGTGGAACAGCGTGGCGAAGCGTTTTTCGGAGTGGCTGAGGGCGGCTTCGCGGTCGCGTTGGTGGGTGATCTCGCGGATCACTCCGATCATACGGCGCCGTCCCGCCTTGTCCGGCGCCAGGCTGCCGTTGATTTCCAGCCAATGCAGGCTCCCATCCGGCCATTGGATACGGTGATGCATGGCCTGTTCGAACGGCTCGCCCGCCAACACTGCATGGAACGCCCGCACCACGCGGGCGCTGTCTTCGGGAGCCAGCAGGTCGAGGTAATCCAGATCCTTGGGCAGCGGCTGGCGTGGGTCAAAGCCAAACAACGCCTGGGTGCCCCGTGACCAACTGATGCGGCCGGTGTCGATTTCCCAGCACCATGCCCCCAGCCGGGCAGCATTAAGCGCTGCCAGCAATTGCGGGGCGCTGTCCCAGCTTTGTTCCGCCGCTTGAGGGTCAAGGGCGTAGATGCGGGGCAGGGGTGGCACGGAATCGACGGGGTTGCGCATTATCAAAGGGCCTTGGCTCAATGGGCGTTCGGCGCGGTTTTATTCAGGCCTTGAGGCCGCACAGCTTCATGCCGGTATCCCTGGCAGATCGACCTGTGCATCCAATAGGCTCATGAAAGCCCGCGCAGCGTTCGACAGCGTCCTTTCGGTGTGCACGATATAGCCTAGCTGGCGACTGAGCTGTATGCCCGGCAAAGCGATACTTGCCACCTGATCATCGAGCATGGTGCGTGGCAACACGCTCCAGGCCAGGCCGATCGACACCATCATCTTGATGGTTTCCAGGTAGTTAGTGCTCATCGCAATGTTCGGCGTGAGGCCCTGGGCCTCGAACAATCGGCTGACAATATGGTGGGTGAAGGTGTTGCCGCCGGGGAAAACGGCGGGGTGGCCGGCAATATCGGCCAGGCTGATGCCGCCGTTGCTGATCAAGCTGTGTTCCGGCGCGACCACAAAATCCAGCGGGTCATCCCAGACCGGGGTGGCACGTACCAGGTTGTGAGGATCGGGCGCCAGGGTGATCACTGCCACTTCGGCACGGCCATGGAGGATTTCTTCGTAGGCCACTTCCGAATCGAGGAACTGAATATCCAGCGCCACATTCGGGTATTCCCGGGTAAACGTGCGCAGTACCGGCGGCAAGCGATGCAGGCCGATGTGGTGACTGGTGGCCAGGGTCAGGCGGCCGCTGACTTCGCCAGTCAGGTTGGTCAGGGCGCGGCGGGTGTCGTCCAGCACGTTGAGAATCTGATAAGCGCGCGGCAGCAAGGCCCGTCCAGCCTCGGTCAAGCCGACTTCGCGACCCAGGCGATCGAACAGGCGCACCTTCAATTGTTGTTCCAGGCCGGCAATGCGCTTGCTGATGGCCGGTTGGGTCAGGTGCAGGCGTTCACCGGCGCCGGAGAAGCTGCCGGTCTCGGCGATGGCAATAAAGGCGTTGAGGTTGGCCAGGTCCATTGTGGTATTCCAGTTGGTAATCCAAAGCATAAAAAATATGAATTTGAGTTATTTAATGTAGCGCCATACCATCAGCCTCACAAGCCAAAGGGTTATTGAAAAGCCCGGCATAGAGAAACACCGCTGATGAGGACCGACTGATGGCCGGCAAAACGCTTTACGACAAGCTTTGGGATTCCCATGAAGTGAAACGGCGCGACGATGGCTCGTCGTTGATCTATATCGACCGTCACATCATCCATGAAGTGACCTCGCCCCAAGCGTTCGAAGGCCTGCGTCTGGCGGGGCGCAAGCCTTGGCGCGTCGACTCCATCATCGCCACACCTGACCACAACGTGCCGACCACCCCTGAGCGCAAGGGCGGCATCGAAGCCATTGCCGACCAGGTGTCGCGTTTGCAGGTACAGACCCTCGACGACTACTGCGACGAATATGGCATTACCGAATTCAAGATGAATGACGTACGTCAAGGCATCGTGCACGTGATCGGCCCGGAGCAGGGCGCGACCTTGCCGGGCATGACCGTGGTCTGCGGTGACTCCCACACGTCGACCCACGGTGCTTTTGGCGCCCTGGCCCATGGCATCGGCACTTCCGAGGTGGAACATGTGTTCGCCACCCAGTGCCTGGTCGCCAAGAAGATGAAGAACATGCTGGTTCGCGTTGAGGGCAAATTGCCGTTCGGCGTAACCGCTAAAGACATCGTCCTCGCCGTGATCGGCAAGATCGGCACCGCCGGCGGTAACGGCCATGCCATCGAGTTCGCCGGCAGCGCCATTCGCGACCTGTCCATCGAAGGCCGCATGACCATCTGCAACATGTCCATCGAAGCCGGTGCCCGTGTGGGCATGGTGGCGGCGGACGAAAAGACTGTTGAATACGTCAAGGGTCGCCCCTTCGCTCCGGCAGGCGCGGATTGGGACGCTGCGGTAGAAGCCTGGAAAGACCTGGTTTCCGATGCCGATGCGGTGTTTGACACCGTGGTTGAACTCGACGCTGCCCAGATCAAGCCGCAAGTCAGCTGGGGCACTTCGCCGGAAATGGTCTTGGCCGTTGACCAGAATGTGCCGGACCCGGCCAAAGAGGCCGATCTGGTCAAGCGCGGTTCCATCGAGCGCGCCTTGAAGTACATGGGTTTGCAGGCCAACCAGGCGATCACCGACATTCAGTTGGACCGCGTGTTCATCGGTTCCTGCACCAACTCGCGGATCGAAGACCTGCGCGCCGCGGCGGTGATCGCCAAGGGCCGCAAAGTGGCGTCGACCATCAAGCAAGCCATCGTGGTGCCAGGCTCCGGTCTGGTTAAAGCCCAGGCTGAAGCCGAAGGCCTCGACAAGATCTTCCTCGAAGCCGGTTTTGAATGGCGTGAGCCAGGCTGCTCGATGTGCCTGGCGATGAACCCGGACCGTTTGGAATCGGGCGAGCATTGCGCGTCTACGTCCAACCGTAACTTCGAAGGGCGTCAGGGCGCCGGTGGGCGTACCCACCTGGTCAGCCCGGCCATGGCCGCTGCGGCGGCCGTCAACGGTCGTTTCATCGACGTTCGCGAATTGATCTGAGGAATACCCGATGCGTGCTTTTACCCAACACACCGGCCTTGTCGCCCCTTTGGATCGCGCCAACGTCGACACCGACCAGATCATCCCCAAGCAGTTCTTGAAGTCGATCAAGCGCACCGGTTTCGGCCCGAACCTGTTCGACGAGTGGCGCTACCTGGACGTGGGCTACGCCTACCAGGACAACTCCAAGCGCCCGCTGAACAAGGACTTCGTGCTCAATGCCGAACGTTACCAAGGCGCCAGCGTATTGCTGGCCCGTGAGAACTTCGGTTGCGGCTCCAGCCGCGAGCACGCGCCGTGGGCCCTGGAAGAATACGGCTTTCGCAGCATCATCGCGCCGAGCTATGCCGACATCTTCTTCAACAACAGCTTCAAGAACGGCCTGTTGCCGATCATCTTGACCGATGCCGAAGTGGATGAGTTGTTCAAGCAGGTCGAGGCCGACGAGGGTTACCAGTTGACCGTCGATCTGGCGGCGCAAACCGTGACCCGTCCGGATGGCAAGGTGTATCACTTTGAAGTGGATGCGTTCCGTAAGCACTGCCTGATCAACGGCCTGGACGATATCGGCCTGACCTTGCAGGACGGCGATGCGATTGCCGCGTTTGAAGCCAAGCACCGGGCGAGCCAGCCTTGGTTGTTTCGCGATGCCTGATTGGCGGTAACCGTGCAGGCCCCATCGCGGGCAAGCCCGCTCCCACATTTTGATCTGTGAATACAGTTGAATGTGGGAGCTGGCTTGCCTGCGATAGCGCCAGTACCAACACCCCAAAACCCAAGGAAAGCCACCATGACCACCACCGCCCACACCCAAGTCGTGCAAAAACAATTCGGCGAGCAAGCCTCCGCCTACCTGAGCAGTGCCGTGCACGCCCAAGGCACCGAATTCGCGCTGCTACAGGCCGAACTGGCCGGGCAGGGCAATCCGCGACTGTTGGATTTGGGCTGCGGTGCCGGTCATGTCAGCTTTCATGTAGCGCCGCTGGTTAAAGAAGTGGTCGCCTACGACCTGTCCCAGCAGATGCTCGACGTGGTTGCCGCTGCGGCGACAGATCGCGGTTTGGACAACATCCGCACCGTCCACGGCGCCGCCGAACGCCTGCCATTCGCCGATGGCGAGTTCGACTTCGTGTTCAGCCGTTATTCGGCCCACCACTGGAGCGACCTCGGCCTGGCCCTGCGCGAAGTGCGCCGCGTACTCAAACCGGGCGGTGTGGCGGCGTTCGTCGACGTCTTGTCACCGGGCAGCCCGCTGTTGGACACTTACCTGCAAACCGTCGAAGTGCTGCGTGACACCAGCCACGTGCGTGATTATTCCGCCGCCGAATGGATGCAGCAGCTCAGCGAGTCCGGCTTGCATGTGCGCACCAGCAGTCGCCAGCGTCTGCGCCTGGAATACACCTCATGGGTCGAGCGCATGCGCACGCCAGCAGTACTGCGCGCTGCCATCCTTGAGTTGCAGAAGGCGATGGGCCAGGAAGTGCGCGATTACTACGAAATTCAGGCCGACGGCACCTTCAGCACCGACGTGCTGGTGGTCTTTGCCGAACGCTGATTGATTTTTCCCGACCTGCCCACGGGCGGGTCGCTTGATGAAATGAGGAACGCATGAGCAAGCAGATTCTGATTCTCCCTGGCGACGGTATTGGTCCGGAAATCATGGCCGAAGCGGTCAAGGTCCTGGAACTCGCCAACAGCAAGTACAGCCTGGGCTTCGAGCTGAGCCACGACGTGATCGGCGGCGCGGCCATCGACAAGCACGGCGTGCCGCTGGCCGATGAAACCCTGGACCGCGCCCGTGCGGCCGACGCCGTATTGCTCGGCGCTGTGGGCGGCCCGAAATGGGACAAGATCGAACGTGACATCCGCCCTGAGCGCGGCCTGCTGAAGATCCGTGCGCAACTGGGCCTGTTCGGCAACCTGCGCCCGGCGATCCTCTACCCGCAACTGGCTGACGCGTCGAGCCTCAAGCCGGAAGTGGTCGCGGGCCTGGATATCCTCATCGTGCGCGAGTTGACCGGCGGTATCTACTTCGGCTCGCCACGTGGCGTGCGTGAGCTGGAAAATGGCGAGCGCCAGGCCTACGACACCCTGCCGTACAGCGAGAGCGAAATCCGCCGTATCGCCCGTGTCGGTTTCGACATGGCCCGCGTGCGTGGCAAGAAGGTCTGCTCGGTGGACAAGGCCAACGTCCTGGCCTCCAGCCAGTTGTGGCGCGAAATTGTCGAAGAAGTGGCCAAGGACTACCCGGATGTCGAACTGAGCCACATGTACGTCGACAACGCCGCCATGCAACTGGTGCGTGCACCTAAGCAGTTTGACGTGATCGTCACCGACAACCTGTTCGGCGACATCCTGTCCGACCAGGCGTCGATGCTCACCGGTTCCATCGGCATGCTGCCGTCGGCCTCCCTGGATACCAACAACAAGGGCATGTACGAGCCGTGCCACGGTTCGGCGCCGGACATCGCGGGCCAGGGCATTGCCAACCCGTTGGCGACGATTTTGTCGGTCTCGATGATGCTGCGTTACAGCTTCAACCTGGCGGACGCGGCGGACGCGATCGAGAAGGCCGTGAGCCTGGTGCTGGACCAGGGCTTGCGCACTGGCGACATCTGGTCGCAGGGTTGCACCAAGGTCGGTACGCAAGAAATGGGCGACGCAGTAGTCGCCGCGCTGCGGAATCTGTAATCTCTCGGGCCCCCTTGCAGAAGTTTGCTGCAGGCGGCCCACTTTTTAACAAGGTGTAGTTGCGATGAAACGTGTAGGTCTGATCGGTTGGCGCGGTATGGTCGGTTCCGTGCTCATGCAGCGGATGCTGGAAGAGCAGGATTTCGATCTTATTGAGCCGGTGTTTTTCACCACTTCGAATGTCGGTGGCCAGGGGCCGTCCGTGGGCAAGGATATTGCTCCGCTCAAGGACGCCTACAACATTGAAGAGCTGAAAACCCTCGACGTGATTCTGACCTGTCAGGGTGGCGACTACACCAGCGAAGTCTTCCCCAAGCTGCGTGAAGCCGGCTGGCAGGGCTACTGGATCGACGCCGCGTCGAGCCTGCGCATGCAGGACGATGCCGTGATCATCCTCGACCCGGTGAACCGCAAGGTCATCGACCAGCAGCTGGACGCGGGCACCAAGAACTACGTCGGTGGCAACTGCACCGTCAGCCTGATGCTGATGGGGCTGGGTGGCCTGTTCGAAGCTGGCCTGGTCGAGTGGATGAGTGCGATGACCTATCAGGCGGCTTCCGGTGCCGGCGCGCAGAACATGCGTGAACTGATCAAGCAGATGGGCGCGACCCACGCCGCCGTTGCCGATCAACTGGCCGACCCGGCCAGCGCGATCCTCGACATCGATCGCCGTGTGGCCGAAGCCATGCGCAGCGAGGCCTACCCGACCGAGAACTTTGGTGTGCCATTGGCCGGCAGCCTGATCCCGTGGATCGACAAGGAACTGCCGAACGGCCAGAGCCGTGAAGAGTGGAAGGCCCAGGCCGAGACCAACAAGATCCTCGGCCGCTTCAAGAGCCCGATCCCGGTGGACGGCATTTGCGTGCGTATTGGCGCGATGCGCTGCCACAGCCAGGCGCTGACCATCAAGCTGAACAAAGACGTACCGATCAGCGATATCGAAGCCTTGATCAGCCAGCACAACCCGTGGGTCAAGCTGGTGCCGAACAACCGCGACATCAGCATGCAGGAGCTGAGCCCGACCAAGGTCACCGGCACTCTGAATGTGCCGGTGGGCCGTCTGCGCAAGCTGAACATGGGCACCCAGTACCTGGGCGCGTTCACCGTGGGCGACCAACTGCTGTGGGGCGCGGCCGAACCGCTGCGCCGCATGCTGCGGATCTTGCTGGAGCGTTGATCGCTTGAAGCAATATGAAAAACCCGCGACTGGTCACAGGCGCGGGTTTTTTATTGGCCTCACCCCCAGCCACCCGGTAAAGTGCCGCTCCCCCCGCAATGCCCGAGGCAGCCCCCATGACCCAGACCTTTGAAATCGCCGTGATCGGCGCTACCGGCACCGTTGGCGAAACCCTGGTGCAGATCCTCGAAGAGTTGAGCTTCCCGGTGGGCACCCTGTATTTGCTGGCGGGCAGCAATTCCGCCGGCGCATCGGTGCCGTTTCGTGGCAAGAACGTGCGGGTCAAGGAGGTCGATGAATTCGACTTCAATAAGGCGCAACTCGCGTTCTTCGCGGCGGGGCCGGCGGTGACCTTGAGTTTCGCCCCGCGTGCTACGGCGGCGGGTTGTTCGGTGATTGACTTGTCTGGCGCCTTGCCGGCCGAGCAGGCTCCGCAGGTGGTGCCGGAAGCCAATGCCCATGTGCTTGATGGCTTGAAAAAACCGTTCCAGCTCGGCAGTCCAAGCCCCTCTGCGACCAACCTGGCGGTCGTCCTCGCGCCTTTGCGCAGCCTGTTGGATATCCAGCGTGTGAGCGTTACCGCCAACCTGGCGATGTCGTCCCAGGGGCGTGAAGCCGTCAGTGAATTGGCCCGACAAACCGCTGAGTTGCTGAACATGCGCCCGCTGGAGCCGAAACTGTTTGATCGGCAGGTTGCCTTCAACTTGCTGGCACAAGTCGGTACGCCAGACGCCCAAGGTCATACAGCCCTGGAGAAGCGCCTCGTACACGAACTGCGAGCAGTGCTGGAATTACCTTTGCTAAAGATTTCCGCAACCTGCGTTCAAGCCCCGGTGTTTTTTGGCGATAGCCTGACAGTGTCGCTGCAACTGGGTGCACCGGTTGATCTCGCCGCTGTGAACCGTTTGCTCGACACAGCGCCAGGAATAGAGCGGGTTGAGGAGGGTGACTACCCTACAGCGGTGGGCGACGCGGTCGGTCAGGATGTGGTCTATGTAGGACGGGTTCGCGCAGGTGTGGATGACCCGGCGGAACTAAATCTGTGGCTGACGTCAGATAACGTACGCAAAGGCGCCGCACTGAACGCCGTGCAGCTGGCGCAGTTGTTGATAAAAGGCCTTGCGTAAAAGATACTTGGCGGCAATTTGTAGATTGATTCTAGCCAGGCGCTATGCTTGGCCCCAGGCAGGAAAAGTTGCGCGTCGGTGACCTATCGGCTCGCCATGCCTTATGGCAGCGGTTACCAACCTTCTCGCAGGCCGGGGAGTGTTCAAACAAAGGATGAGGCTATGGTTCAAGTTCGCAAACTGGTGTTAGCAATAGCGGCCGCCTCGGCGCTGTCCTCCGGTATGGCGCAGGCGCTGCAGCTGGGGGAGATGACCCTCAAGTCGAAGTTGAACCAGCCATTGGCGGTGGAAATCGAATTGCTCGATGTCGGTGGCCTCACCGCTTCCGAGATCACGCCAAGCCTGGCGTCGTCCCAAGCCTTTGTGGATGCGGGCGTGGATCGCCAGGCGTTCCTTGATGACCTGACGTTTACCCCGGTTATCAACCCCAACGGCCGCAGCGTGGTGCGTGTCACCTCCAACAAGCCGTTGCCCGATTCCTACGTACGCTTCCTGTTGCAGGTGCAATGGCCCAATGGCCGGTTGATGCGCGACTACAGCGTGTTGCTCGACCCGGCCAAGTTCGACCAGCCGGCACCGACGACCGCCGCGCCTGCGCCGCGTCTGGCGGCACCGGCCAGCAGCGCGCCAGCTGCAAGCAAACCGGCACAGCACACCACCACCTCCCGCGACACCTTGTGGGAAATTGCCGCGAAGAACCGCAATGGCGGCTCGGTACAGCAGACCATGCTGGCGATCCAGGCGCTGAATCCCGACGCGTTTATCGACGGCAACATCAACCGTTTGAAGACCGGCCAGGTCCTGCGTCTGCCCGATCCCGTACAAAGCACTGCGCTGCCGCAACCCCAGGCGATCGCCGAAGTCAGCGCGCAGAATGCCGCCTGGCGCCAAGGCCGACGTGCTGCCACCAACCCGGCAGCGGGCAAGCAGCAACTGGATGCCACCAAACGCACCCAGGCCGGCAATGCCCCGGCGAGCACTAACGCCAAGGACAACCTGAGCCTGGTTTCCGCCGAAGCGGCCAAGAAGGGCGCCAAGGGCAAGGCCGGCGATAGTGTGGGGTTGAGCGACAAACTGGCGATGACCCAGGAGCAACTGGACACCACCCGTCGCGACAACGAAGAGCTGAAAAGCCGCGCGGCCGACCTGCAAAGCCAGTTGGACAAGCTGCAAAAGCTGATTCAGCTGAAAAACGATCAGCTCGCGCGTCTGCAGGCTGAGAAAGGCGCCCCAGCAACGCCGGCCACAGCGGCAATGCCTGCGCAGTTGGCGGTTGATCCGGCGGCTGCTCCGGCCGCTCCCGATGCCGCCGTTGCAACACCTGCGCCCGCCACGCCTGAGCCGGCCAAGGCCGATTCCGCGCCTGCCAGCGTCGAAGGTAAATTCAACGACCTGCTGACCAATCCGATCGTGCTTGGCGTGATCGGTGGTGCCGCCGGCCTGCTGGTGCTGCTGCTCCTGCTGTTGTGGGCGCGCCATCGCAATGCCCGTCGCGAAGAAGAAAAACACCTGCGCATGGCGCGTGCCCTGGCTGAAGAGCCGGTGTTCACCTCGAACATCGATCAGGACCTGCCGCCAGACAGCTTCGAAGGCCTGGAAGTGCCGCCGCCAACCGTCAAGCTGGCCGCTGCGCCAGCCCCAGCGGCTGAGCCGGCAGTCGTCGTGCCGACCGTCGCCTCGGTACTGGCGCCGCTGGCGGTTGCCGTTGCGCCGGTGAACTCCAGCGATGCACTGGCCCAAGCCCAGTCGCTTGTCGACCGTGGCCACCTGAACCAGGCCGCCGACGTGCTGGAACAGGCCATCAAGCAGGAACCCAAGCGTAGCGACCTGCGTTTGAAGCTGATGGAAGTCTACGGCCTGCAAAACGACAAGGACGGTTTCGTGACCCAGGAGCGCCAACTGGTGGCCAATGGTGAAAACCATGCCCAGGTCGAGCAGCTCAAGAGTCGCTTCCCGGCCATGGCCGTGCTGGCGGCGGGCGTCAGTGCTGCGGTGGCCGCGGCTGCCTTGGACGCTCAGTACGTCAAGGATCTGCTGGAAGACAAGCCGGCCCCGGCCCAGGCTCCTGCGGAACCCGAAGCCTTCGACACCGATTTTGACCTGAGCCTGGATGAACTGGAAGAAGCCTCCCCAGCCGTGGTGAAGGACGATCAGCAGACCTTCGAATCGCTGCTGCAACAGCAGACCGAAGCCCAAGCTACGCCGGATGACCTGTCGGACTTCGACTTGGACCTGCAGCTGGATGCTCCGGCGTCGGCGCAATCGGATGACGACTTCCTCTCCGGCTTGGAAGAGCAGATGAAGGATGTGCCGGCCGTCGAGCCGCCCACCCTGACCCCGGCGGCCCTGGATGACTTCGACCTGCCGGAAGACTTCGACCTGTCCCTGGCCGATGAGCCGGAAGCTGCCGCCAAGCCTGACGCCTTTGCCTCCGAGTTGGACGATGTCAACGCCGAGCTGGATCGTTTGTCCCAGAGCCTGGAACATCCGTCCATCGAGCCTTCCTTCACCGCAGAAGATGCGGCGAAGGGCGACGATGAGCCGGAGTTCGACTTCCTCTCTGGCACAGACGAGGTGGCCACCAAGCTCGACCTGGCCCAGGCCTACATCGACATGGGTGATGCGGACGGTGCACGGGACATCCTCAGCGAAGTGCTGACCGAAGGCGACGAAACTCAGCGCGGCGAGGCCAAGGAAATGCTCGGCCGGTTGGCCTGACCGCCAAGCGTCAATGCAGCGGCGACCTTCGGGTCGCCGTTTTGCTTTTGTGGGCACCCGCACAAATCGGCATAATGGCCGCCTTTGCGCAACTCATCAGGCTCTCAGTTCTTGGCAAATATAGATAACGCGGCCGCCGAAATGGCGGCCGCAGGCTTTTACCGCATCGCCCTGGGCGTGGAATACAAAGGCTCGCGCTATCGCGGCTGGCAGCGTCAGGCGTCCGGCGTACTGACGGTGCAGGAAACCTTGGAGAAAGCACTGTCGAAAGTCGCTGATTCGCCGGTGTCGCTGATGTGCGCCGGGCGTACCGATGCGGGCGTGCATGCCTGTGGTCAGGTGGTGCACTTCGACACCCAGGCTGAACGGTCCATGAAGGCCTGGGTGATGGGCGCTAATATCAATCTGCCCCATGACGTCAGCGTCAGCTGGGCCAAGGTCATGCCGGCGCATTTTCATGCGCGCTTCAAGGCCATCGCCCGGCGTTATCGCTATGTGATCTACAACGACCAGATCCGCCCGGCGCACCTCAACGAAGAAATCACCTGGAACCATCGCCCGCTCGACGCCGAGCGCATGGCCGAGGCCGCGCAGCATCTGGTGGGGGTGCATGATTTCAGCGCCTTCCGTGCCGGCCAGTGCCAGGCGAAGTCGCCGATCAAGGAAGTCCATCATCTGCGGGTGACTCGTCACGGCAAGATGATCGTGCTGGATATTCGCGCTGGTGCGTTCCTGCACCATATGGTTCGAAACATTGCCGGGGTGCTGATGACCATCGGCACCGGCGAGCGTCCGGTGGAATGGGCCAGGGAAGTGCTGGAAAGCCGCGTCCGCCGTACGGGCGGGGTCACGGCGCATCCGTTCGGCCTGTACCTGGTGGATGTGGAGTACCGCGACGAGTTCCAATTGCCGGAACGTTTCATCGGGCCACACTTCCTCACAGGTTTCAGCGAACTTGGCGGCTGACGCCCGGAAAAGCTTTTGTTACCATCCGGGACTTTCTCGGTCCAATCCCTGGGGTTTCCACGACATGTCAGCCGTTCGCAGCAAGATTTGCGGGATTACCCGCATAGAAGACGCGCTGGCGGCAGTCGAGGCGGGGGCGGACGCCATCGGTTTCGTGTTCTATGCCAAGAGCCCGCGAGCGGTGAACGTGTTGCAGGCGCGGGCGATCATCGCCGCCTTGCCGCCGTTTGTGACCACCGTGGGGTTGTTCGTCAACGCCAGTCGCTGCGAACTCAACGAGACCCTGGATGCCGTACAGCTGGATATGCTGCAGTTCCACGGCGACGAAACGCCGGACGAATGTGAAAGCTACCAGCGTCCGTATATCAAGGCGTTACGCGTGAAGGCCGGGGATGACATCGCGGCAGCGTGTGCGGCCTATGGTGGCGCTCGCGGGATCCTGCTCGACACCTATGTCGAAGGCGTGCCCGGCGGTACCGGTGAGGCGTTTGATTGGTCGTTGATTCCTGCTGGCTTGAGCCAGCCGATTATCCTGGCTGGCGGGCTCAACCCCGGCAATGTCGGGGCGGCGATAGAACAGGTGCGGCCTTATGCCGTGGATGTCAGCGGCGGCGTGGAGCAGGGCAAGGGCATCAAGGATCACGACAAGATTCGCGCATTTATGCAAGCTGTGCGCGGGATGTGACGGCTGGCAGTCTGCCGCCGTCCATAACTACCACTGTGTAAAACAGCCCGCGCCGCCTGAGGGTGGCCTGGAAACGAAGTGGCAACCCTGCACTGGCAGGTTGTCTGGAAGGCTGAGGATACATGCGGGAAAAGGCCGGTCGAACGTCTGACCCCGTCCAGCATGTGTCATCGCCACATATGAATTTAGCTCAAGGGCATACGCGGGGCTGTGTTCAAGCCACCGGTACTGGAGAAAGAAAGCATGAGCAACTGGTTAGTAGACAAACTGATCCCTTCGATCATGCGTTCCGAGGTGAAAAAAAGCTCGGTTCCTGAAGGTCTGTGGCACAAGTGCCCATCCTGCGACGCGGTGTTGTACCGTCCGGAGCTGGAAAAGACCTTGGACGTTTGCCCCAAGTGCAACCACCACATGCGTATCGGCGCCCGCGCCCGCATCGACATTTTCCTGGACGCCGAAGGCCGCAACGAGCTGGGTGCCGACCTGGAGCCAGTTGACCGCCTCAAGTTCCGCGACAGCAAGAAGTACAAGGACCGTCTGGTCGGCGCGCAGAAGCAGACCGGCGAGAAGGACGCGCTGATTTCCGTCAGCGGCAAACTGCTGGGCATGCCTGTCGTGGTGTCGGCGTTCGAGTTCTCCTTCATGGGCGGCTCCATGGGTGCCATCGTCGGTGAGCGCTTCGTTCGCGCCGCCAACTACGCCTTGGAAAACCGTTGCCCGATGATCTGCTTCGCCGCCTCCGGTGGTGCGCGCATGCAGGAAGCCCTGATCTCCCTGATGCAAATGGCCAAGACCTCTGCGGTGCTGGCGCGTCTGCGTGAAGAAGGCATCCCGTTCATCTCCGTGCTGACCGACCCGGTCTACGGCGGCGTTTCCGCCAGCCTGGCGATGCTGGGTGACGTGATCGTCGGCGAGCCAAAGGCGCTGATCGGCTTTGCCGGCCCGCGTGTGATCGAGCAGACCGTACGTGAAAAACTGCCTGAGGGCTTCCAGCGCAGCGAATTCCTGCTGGAGCACGGTGCGATTGACCTGATCATCCCGCGCGGTGAGCTGCGTCCACGCCTGGGTAACCTGCTGGCACAAATGATGGGCCTGCCGACCCCTGTGTACGTCGCGCCTAAAGTTGAACCAATCGTCGTGCCGCCGGTGCCTGCAAACCTATGACCCAACGTACCCTGGGCGAATGGCTCGCCTACCTTGAGCAGTTGCATCCGTCCGCCATCGACATGGGCCTGGAGCGCTCGCAACAGGTAGCGGCCCGCCTCGGGTTGGGCCGGCCGGCACCGCGTGTGATCACGGTGACCGGCACCAACGGCAAAGGCTCTACCTGTGCCTTTGTCGCGGCGCTGCTACAGGCTCAAGGGCTGAAAGTCGGCGTCTACAATTCCCCGCACCTGCTGCGTTACAACGAGCGGGTGCAGCTCAATGGTGTCGAAGCCACCGACGAGCAACTCTGCGAAGCCTTCGCCGCGCTCGATGCCGGTCGGGGCGAGATTTCCCTGACCTACTTCGAAATGGGCACCCTGGCGGCGTTCTGGCTGTTCGAGCGTGCGCAACTGGATGTGGTGGTGCTGGAAGTCGGCCTGGGCGGGCGTCTGGACACGGTCAACGTGGTGGATGCCGACCTGGCGTTGGTCACCAGTATTGGTGTGGACCACGCCGACTACCTGGGCAATACCCGCGAATCCGTGGCCTACGAAAAAGCCGGGATCTTCCGCCAGGGCAAGCCTGCGCTGTGCGGTGATCTGGATCCGCCGCATACCTTGCTCGACAAGGTGCGCGAGCTGGATTGCCCGTTTTTCCTGCGCGGTCGCGACTTCAATCTGGAAATCGGTGCGCAGTACTGGCAATGGCGTGGGCACGATGCTCGCGGCCAGGCCGTAGAGCTGTGCGACCTGCCGCTGCTGAACCTGCCAATGGAAAACGCCGCGCTCGCACTGCAGGCCTATCTACTGCTGGATCTGCCGTGGAATGCTGAGCAGATTGCCGCCACCTTGCTGGCGACACGTGTAGTCGGGCGATTGGATCGTCGTGAGTTCCAATGGCAAGGCAAGCGCCTGAACCTGTTGCTGGACGTGGGGCATAACCCCCATGCGGCCGAGTACCTGGCGCAGCGCCTGTCGCGCACGCCGCCGGTCGGTCGTCGCCTTGCAGTCTTTGGCTTGCTGGCCGATAAGGACCTGGACGGTGTGGTTGCGCCCTTGCTGGGCAATGTCCAGGCGTGGGCCGTAGCGCCCCTGGATACCTCGCGCAGCCGTCCGGCCGCCGAGCTGCAAGTGGCCTTGCAGAACCTTGGTGCGCCGGTGGCGTCGTATGCAAGCGTGACCGCTGCCCTTGAAGCGCAGTGCGCCGTTGCCACCCCCGATGATGAGATTCTGTTGTTCGGGTCATTTTATTGTGTTGCCGAGGCGCTCGAGTGGTTGGCCCGGCGCTCCACGGAGGAAGCTGCACATGGCATTACTGGATAGCGCATACAAGCAGCGAATGGTCGGAGCCCTGGTGCTGGTGGCGTTGGCGGTGATTTTCCTGCCGATGCTGTTCTCGCGTCAGGACGAAGAGCGCCAAGTGGTCGTCGAAGCGCCGGCTGCGCCCCAGGCGCCGGCGGTGCCGCAAGTACAGGTTGAGCCGGTGGTGGTGCCTGAGCCCCAGGCCTTGCCGGAAGAAGAGCCGGTGCCGAGCGATGCGGAGGTTGCCGCCCAGCAAGCCCCGTCGATGCCGGTTCAGCCGAGCGTGCCGGTGGTCAAGCCAGCACCTGCGCCGACCGTAGCGGCCAAGCCTGCCGCGCCTGCGCCCGCACCTAAGCCGGTAGTGCCGCAACCGGCGGCACCGGGCAAGCCGGATGTGGGGCAGAGCCGTATTGATCCGAATGGCCTGCCGATCAGTTGGTCGATTCAAGTGGCCAGCCTGGGCAATCGCGAAGGCGCTGATGCTTTGCAGAAGAAGCTGCGCAGTCAGGGCTATAACGCCTATATCCGCAGCGCCGATGGCAAGAACCGTGTGTTTATCGGTCCGCTGATCGAGCGTGCCGAGGCGGACCGCCTGCGGGACCTGCTGGATCGCCAGCAGAACCTCAAGGGGTTTGTGACCCGTTTTCAGCCTGAGCGCGGTTAATACCGCTAGTCTCTGGTTGGAATGCAAGTCAGATGTGGGAGCTGGCTTGCCTGCGATAGCGGTGGGTCAGTCAACAGTGATGTTGAATGTGCCTGCCCTATCGCAGGCAAGCCAGCTCCCACATTCGTTTTATGGTGGGGTTGATGTTGGATTCGCTCGCCCCAAACTACTGATTTGCAAGGCGCTGACAATCACAGCTTACCGATAGCCCGACGCTCTGCTAAAATGCGCCGCCTTATCTGTCCGTAGGCTGAACTGTGCCATTTACCTGGGTTGATTGGGCGATCGTCGCAATCGTCGCCATCTCCGCTTTGATCAGTCTAAGCCGCGGCTTCGTAAAAGAAGCATTGTCGTTGCTGACGTGGATCATTGCAGGAGTCGTAGCCTGGATGTTCGGCGGTTCATTGTCGGTCTACCTGGCCGGATACATCGAGACACCTTCGGCTCGCGTCATCGCGGGCTGCGCCATCATGTTCATCGCCACGCTGCTGGTGGGAGCAATGGTCAATTATCTTATCGGCGAGTTGATACGTGTCACCGGCCTCTCCGGGACCGATCGATTTCTCGGCATGGCCTTTGGCGCCGCGCGTGGCGCGTTGCTGGTGGTCGTGGCGGTCGGGCTGTTGAGCCTGGGGCCGGTACAGCAGGATTCGTGGTGGCAGGAGTCGGTACTCGTGCCAAAATTTCTATTGGTTGCAGATTGGTCCAAGAACCTCATTTTGGGGTGGAGCAGTCAGTGGCTGGCCAGCGGAATCAGCGTACCCGCTGATCTTCCGTTCAAGGAACACCTCTTACCGGCCAAAACGCCTCAGTAAGCTGTGTTCAGTCAAGATTCATTAAGTAGGGGTTGCGTCGCATGTGTGGCATCGTCGGTATCGTCGGTAAGTCGAACGTCAATCAGGCGCTGTATGACGCGCTAACCGTCCTCCAGCACCGCGGCCAGGACGCTGCCGGTATTGTGACCAGCCACGACGGCCGGTTATTCCTGCGCAAGGACAATGGCCTGGTGCGTGACGTGTTCCATCAGCGTCACATGCAGCGCCTGGTCGGGCACATGGGCATTGGCCATGTGCGTTACCCGACCGCCGGTAGCTCGACCTCGGCCGAAGCTCAACCGTTTTACGTCAACTCGCCGTACGGCATCACCCTGGCGCATAACGGTAACCTGACCAACGTTGAACAACTGGCCAAGGAGATTTACGAATCTGACCTGCGCCACGTCAACACCAGCTCCGACTCGGAAGTGCTGCTCAACGTGTTCGCTCATGAGCTGGCCCAGCGCGGCAAGCTGCAGCCGACCGAAGAAGACGTGTTCGCCGCCGTCACTGACGTGCACAACCGTTGCGTCGGTGGCTACGCCGTGGTGGCCATGGTCACCGGTTATGGCATCGTCGGCTTCCGTGACCCGCATGGTATCCGTCCGATCGTGTTCGGCCAGCGTCACACCGACGAAGGCGTCGAGTACATGATCGCGTCCGAAAGCGTGTCCCTGGACGTGCTGGGCTTCACCCTGATCCGCGACCTTGCGCCAGGCGAAGCGGTGTACATCACCGAAGACGGCAAGCTGCACACCCGTCAGTGCGCCGTGGCACCGAAACTCACCCCGTGCATCTTCGAGCACGTCTACCTGGCGCGTCCGGATTCGATCATCGACGGTGTTTCGGTCTACAAGGCGCGTCTGCGCATGGGCGAGAAGCTGGCCGAGAAGATCCTGCGCGAGCGTCCTGAGCACGACATCGATGTTGTGATCCCGATCCCGGACACCAGCCGCACCGCTGCGCTTGAGCTGGCCAACCACTTGGGCGTCAAGTTCCGCGAAGGCTTTGTGAAGAACCGCTACATCGGCCGTACCTTCATCATGCCGGGCCAGGCTGCACGCAAGAAGTCGGTGCGTCAGAAGCTCAACGCTATCGAGCTGGAGTTTCGCGGCAAGAACGTAATGCTGGTGGATGACTCCATCGTGCGCGGGACTACCTGCAAGCAGATCATCCAGATGGCCCGCGAAGCCGGCGCGAAGAACGTGTACTTCTGTTCTGCAGCTCCAGCGGTGCGTTACCCGAACGTGTACGGCATCGACATGCCGAGCGCCCATGAGCTGATCGCTCACAACCGTTCGACCCAGGACGTGGCCGACCTGATCGGCGCTGATTGGCTGATCTACCAGGACCTGCCGGACCTGATCGAGGCGGTCGGCGGTGGCAAGATCAAGATTGACCAGTTCGACTGCGCCGTGTTTGACGGCAAGTATGTGACTGGTGATGTCGACGAGGCCTACCTGAACAAGATCGAGCAGGCGCGTAACGACTCGTCGAAGATCAAGACCCAGGCGGTCAGCGCGATCATCGACCTGTACAACAACTGAGTGACAACCGGCCCTGAGGGGCCGGTTTTGTATCTTAAATAAAGAATTGAGTAAGGAGTCGCAGCATGAGTCAGGAATGGGATGCCGGTCGGTTGGACAGCGACCTCGATGGCGTAGCTTTCGATACCCTGGCTGTGCGCGCCGGCCAGCACCGCACCCCGGAAGCTGAGCACGGTGACCCGATGTTCTTCACCTCCAGCTATGTGTTCCGCACGGCGGCCGATGCTGCTGCGCGCTTTGCTGGCGAAGTGCCGGGCAACGTGTATTCGCGTTATACCAACCCGACCGTGCGCGCGTTCGAAGAGCGTCTCGCGGCACTGGAAGGCGCTGAGCAGGCGGTGGCCACGGCCACTGGCATGGCGGCCATCCTCGCGGTGGTGATGAGCCTGTGCAGTGCGGGCGACCATGTATTGGTATCGCGCAGTGTGTTCGGTTCGACCATCAGCCTGTTCGAGAAGTACTTCAAGCGCTTCGGCATCGAAGTGGACTACGTGCCCCTGGCGGATCTTTCCGGTTGGGATGCGGCGATCAAGGCCAACACCAAGTTGCTGTTCGTCGAGTCGCCGTCCAATCCATTGGCCGAGCTGGTGGATATCGCTGCGTTGTCCGAAGTGGCGCATGCCAAGGGCGCGATGCTGGTCGTAGACAACTGCTTCTGCACCCCGGCGCTGCAACAGCCGTTGAAGCTGGGGGCGGACATTGTCGTGCACTCGGCGACCAAGTTCATCGACGGCCAGGGCCGTTGCATGGGTGGCGTGGTCGCGGGTCGCAGCGAGCAGATGAAAGAAGTCGTCGGCTTCCTGCGCACGGCTGGCCCGACCTTGAGTCCGTTCAATGCGTGGATCTTCCTCAAGGGGCTTGAGACCCTCAACCTGCGGATGAAGGCCCACTGCGCCAACGCCCAGGCGTTGGCCGAGTGGCTGGAGCAGCAGGACGGTATCGAAAAGGTGCATTACGCCGGTCTCAAGAGCCACCCGCAACATGAGTTGGCCCGGCGCCAGCAGCGTGGTTTCGGGGCGGTGGTGAGCTTTGAGGTGAAGGGTGGCAAAGAGGGCGCATGGCGCTTTATCGATGCGACCCGTCTGATCTCCATCACTGCCAACCTGGGTGACAGCAAGACCACCATTACTCATCCGAGCACCACTTCCCATGGTCGTCTGGCACCGCAGGAGCGTGAAGCGGCGGGTATCCGTGACAGCCTGATCCGCATTGCGGTCGGCCTTGAGGATGTCGCTGACTTGCAAGCTGACCTGGCTCGCGGGCTGGCGGCCTTGTGATCGAGTGGTCCATGGAGGCTGCGGCAGCCAGTAACGGGCGCGTCGCGCTGGTGACGGGCGCGGCGCGGGGCATTGGCCTTGGGATTGCTGCGTGGCTGATCAGCGAAGGCTGGCAGGTGGTGTTGACCGACCTGGACCGTGAGCGTGGCTCCAAGGTGTCCAAGGTGCTGGGTGATAACGCCTGGTTTATCAGCATGGACGTGGCCGACGAAAAGCAGGTGGCCCAAGGTGTTGCCGAGGTATTGGGGCAGTTTGGGCGCCTGGATGCGTTGGTCTGCAATGCGGCGGTGGCTGACCCGCGCAATATCACCCTGGAAAGCCTCGACCTGGCGTACTGGAATCGAGTGCTTGCGGTGAATCTCAGTGGGCCGATGTTGCTGGCCAAGCACTGTGCGCCTTATCTGCGCGCCCATGGCGGTGCCATCGTCAACCTGGCATCCACCCGGGCTCGACAGTCTGAGCCGGACACCGAAGCCTACGCGGCGAGCAAAGGTGGCCTGCTGGCCCTTACGCACGCCCTGGCAATGAGCTTGGGCCCGGAAGTGCGGGTCAATGCGGTCAGCCCTGGCTGGATCGATGCGCGTGATCCGGCCGCTCGTCGCGCCGAGCCGTTGAGTGATGCTGATCATGCGCAACATCCGGCGGGCAGGGTAGGCACTGTAGAAGACGTGGCGGCGATGGTCGCGTGGCTGCTGTCGCGCCAGGCGGGGTTTGTCACCGGGCAAGAGTTTGTCGTGGACGGTGGCATGAGCAAGAAGATGATTTACAGCGAGTAGGGCGGGTAGCCGTCTTGAAGCAATTTTGTCTTTTTCAGAAAAACTTCAAGCAGGCTATTGACTTAGGTCCGATACCTGCGTAAATTTCGCGGCCTCAACGAAGCAAAGGGTGATTAGCTCAGCTGGGAGAGCATCTGCCTTACAAGCAGAGGGTCGGCGGTTCGATCCCGTCATCACCCACCACTTCTTGAGAGTTTTGCCCCAGGGCAAGACGCAACGTTAAAGGTTGCACCGACGCGCAGCGGTAGTTCAGTCGGTTAGAATACCGGCCTGTCACGCCGGGGGTCGCGGGTTCGAGTCCCGTCCGCTGCGCCATATTTTCCAGGTCTGATTCGTCGGGCTTGAGATTGAAAAGCCTCGGCTGATTGATCAGATGTTTAAAGACGGTTGAGGGTTTTATGCTCAGCCGGTCAAGCGATACGCAGCGGTAGTTCAGTCGGTTAGAATACCGGCCTGTCACGCCGGGGGTCGCGGGTTCGAGTCCCGTCCGCTGCGCCATATCTGCCTTAAGGCCCACTGAACGCCTTGAAGCACAAAGCAAGCCTCTGGCTACTTTGATCCGATAGCAAAGACCCTGGTCGAAAGACCGGGGTTTTTTGTGTCTGCGATTTGGTGGTTCATGATGGGCGCCGGCTTGCCGGCACCCATCGCGCTGTCAGAAACCCAGCTTGTCCCGCAGCCCGTAGTACCAGGCGCCCATTGCCGCGAACGGCGTACGCAACAGTTGCCCGCCCGGGAACGGGTAGTGCGGCAGGTCGGCAAACGCGTCAAAACGCTCTGCCTGGCCTCTGAGCGCTTCCGCCAGTACCTTGCCGGCCAGGTGCGTATACGTCACGCCATGGCCACTGCAGCCCTGTGAGTAGTAGATGTTATCGCCCAGTCGTCCCACCTGCGGAAGGCGCGACAGGGTCAGCAGGAAATTACCGGTCCAGGCGTAGTCGATCTTCACGTCCTTGAGCTGTGGGAAGGCCTTGAGCATCTTCGGACGGATGATCGCCTCGATGTTCGCCGGGTCGCGCGCGCCATACACCACGCCACCGCCGAAGATCAGGCGCTTGTCGCTGGTGAGGCGGTAGTAGTCGAGTAGGTAGTTACAGTCCTCTACGCAGTAATCCTGCGGCAGCAGGGTTTTTGCCAGTTCGTCACCCAGCGGGGCGGTAGTGATCACTTGCGTGCCGCAGGGCATCGACTTGGCTGCCAGCTCCGGCACCAGGTTGCCCAGGTAGGCATTGCCCGCGACGATAACGAATTTGGCCCTGACCTTGCCCTCGGCGGTATGCACCACTGGGTTGGCGCCGCGCTCGATTCGCACGGCTGCCGATTGCTCATAGATTGTGCCGCCCAAAGATTCCACGGCCGCCGCTTCGCCGAGCGCCAGGTTGAGCGGGTGGATGTGGCCGCCGCTCATGTCCAGCAAACCGCCCACATAGTTGTCGCAGGCCACCACTTCGCGGATACGGCGCTCGTCCAGCAACTCCAGCTGCGTATGACCGTAGCGCTCCCACAGGCGCTTCTGCGACTCCAGGTGGCCCATGTGCTTGCTGTTGAGCGCGGCGAATACACCGCCGTCCTTCAGGTCGCACTGGATCTGGTACTTGGCGACGCGTTCGCGGATGATCCTGCCGCCTTCGAACGCCATCTCTCCCAGCAGTTGCGCCTGTTTGGGGCCAACGCTGCGCTCGATCACATCGATATCACGGCTGTAGCTGTTGACGATCTGCCCACCGTTGCGGCCCGAGGCGCCAAACCCCACCTTGGCGGCTTCCAGCACCGTCACGCGAAAACCGTTCTCCAGCAGGAACAGCGCGCTGGAGAGGCCGGTGTAGCCGGCACCAATCACGCATACATCGGTTTCGACCTCACCTTGCAGCACCGGGCGAGGTGGAACGGCATTCGCGGACGCGGCGTAATACGACTGGGGGTAGGGGGTGTTCGCCATCCTGGAACCTCTGTTTTATATTTTTTACGAGTGCGTCGATCCTACCTGAGTTGAAAATTGCCTGCCAGCCACCCGAAATCCACGGGTGTGCTCCGCGCAAATAAAAAATTCGCATATTCATAGGGTTAGCTGCAAAAAAGATGTTGACACCCCTCCGGAATTCCGTAGAATGCCGCCTCACAGCAGGCACGTAGCTCAGTTGGCTAGAGCACCACCTTGACATGGTGGGGGTCGTTGGTTCGAGTCCAATCGCGCCTACCAAACAAAATCCGCTCTGCTGGGCGGTGTGAGGGGGAATCCGAAAGGGTTCCCCTTTTTCTTTGCCTAAGAAAACGTTCACAAATTATAGGCTTCGTTCACACAAGGCAATGTGAACGTGCACCTGTACCTTCCCCTGTTCACACTCAGATTTGTGAACGACTCTACCTAACCCATTGATATACATGGTTCGTTCACTATCTTGTCTAGGTGGTGGTACGTTCGCAGGCTCACTCCCTTGCCCGTTGCTCGTGCCTCGCAAGGGCAGGCTTCTAACCAACTGAGCTACGTGCCTGCTGTGAGGCGGGTACGCCTATCGGCCACGCTCAACGCCCTACGCTCTGTGGTGAATCCCGAACGCTCTGTGTGCTGCTGTAGGGCTGGCGGGGGCGTCCCTCTAGGGGTGGGGCAGGGGGTGTGGGGTGGGGTGCTTATATATGCAATGGTGCTTTTCAGTTTCTGCTGAAAATCCCAAGCGTCAATGGGACTGCTATAGTGTCATAAGGCTATAGTGTGAGGAGCTAGAATGAGTGAGTACACATTAACAAAAGAGATACTCAGCAGGTCACATTCGGCGTCGTGGGGTGAGGCTAAACTCGAATGGAAGCTACATAATATTTATGAGGCTGATGAGTTTGAAACCTGCTTATGTGGTCACTATCCCATCAAAGAAGTATGTGTGCTTCAGAATAGTCTTAATCAAAACATGGCGACGGTAGGTAACTGTTGTGTAAAAAAATTTATTGGCCTCCCCTCTGATCTCATTTTTCAAGCGGTGAAGCGTGTAAGGAAAGATGGGGAGAAGTCACTCAATTTTGAAGCTATCGCACATGCTCACGCAAAAGGATGGATCAATGACTGGGAGTTTAAATTTTCCGTTGATACTATGAATAAGAGAAAGCTCACTGGTAATCAGCTTGAAAAGAGAATGCAGGTTAATCAGAAAATGCTTAATAATATGAAGCGACGTAGCGACTAGCTATAGAGTGCTCATCTTTGTATCTGTATGAGTTTCTAGCTTTTTATTTTTGGAGGAAGGGATTGATGAGAAGGGATCTGGATTTAGTGCGAAAAATTCTCATATATTATGAGGAGAAGGACTTTGATGGGATGGACCGAACCATTGGAATAGACGGATATGGTGAGAGTTTGATTAACTATCACCTGTTATTGATGGATGAGGCGGGGTTGTTAAGGTGTGAGAGGTCTACCTCAAGCAAGACCCCTGGCCGCGTGATCAAAGTTTATCCTTTCTCCCTGACTTGGAGTGGCCACGAGTTCTTGAGCGCTGCTAGAAATGAGGGCTTATGGGGTAAGGCGAAGAGTTTGAGCTTGGATAAGGCTGGTATCCTATCATTTGATATTATGAAGGATTTGCTGATAAGTCTCGCTAAGGAGAAGCTCGGTATTTCATAGTTGCTTGATTGATAGCGTGGATGAGTGGGGTGAGTGTCGTGGTGTTAAAAGCATATAATCTTTTTAAAACTGCAATTGGTTATTTGATCGCCTATGGCGTATTATTCTGGCTTTTTGTGTGGGGTGTAAAGATCGCGGCTGTGTTTCTTAGGTTTATTGGTTTTACAATTTGACGTGTAGTCGCAATTTTGAAGGGGTAACATAAAAGCCAATGCACCCCTCTTGTCTTAATAAATAATTATCTTGGTTTGCTGTCTACGAGCTTCATTCGTCGAATGTCTGCGTCGTATTCTTCCTGAATGCGTTTGCCAATTGCAATCTCACGCTCCACCTCTATTTTACGTGGGCGTCCTACAGGTCTTACGCCACCAGTTACCTTTAGCATCTCCTTAACGGCAGCAATATTTCCATTGACTAGCTCTTGTTTCAATATCTCAATTGATTTGTCATGCCAATAGATACGGTGTTCCTCTTTCCATCCTTGTTCTTCTGCGTAAGTGTCAAGCGTAATCATGCTGACGCCTAAACGCTTAGCTAGGACGCAGTGTGAGTTTGTCTCAATATATTCTGTCTTGTCTTTATCTGTAAGGTTCATGGTTTGTCTCTGTATTTGATTGTTATTATTAGGGTCAGTGAGTAGCAGATAATGTTAAGCGTTATAGCTATGAAGCTATAGTCATGCATTATCTGAAGTATTACTAGCTGGGTATATTGTATGAGGAGTAGTGCGCTTAGGAGATAGGTCACGTACTGATAGCTGACGCTTCCTCGATCTCCTCAATCCTGCATCTTGATAGATAGCCTACTGCTTGAAGAGAGATGCCATGATTATATGAGATGTAATACAGCGCGTGGTGGTCCTCACGCTTAGCAATAATCTCTTTGGCTAAACCCCTTCGTATGGTGATGTTGCTAATAACGAAAGAGGTTAAATCAGGTATTCTAATATTATCATTGTCTGACATTTGTTGGCCTGTATGAGTTGTCTTAACGTCACTGCGTGACAGAAGCAAGAACAAGAACAAGAACACGCCACGGGGTGGCATACGCATAAAGAAAAGATCAAGAGCGATACACTGGTAGGTGCTGTGCTTTTGATTTTTATTTAATGCGTGCTCTTTGTCAGCTTGCTGACGTTGCTCTTGATCTTAAGTGAGTAGAGGAGGTGTCCACTTTTCCTTAGAGAGTTCTAAGAGAAAGTGGACAGGGCTAACTTTATTCATCAGCCTTCAACCACTTGGATACTATGCTTTTGCTAACGCCCATGGTCGCTGCAATGCTTCGCAATGAGAGTCCATCAGATGACAAACCTTTTGCTGTGACGATGTTGTTCTTTGTTTTGTCTTTTGCATTGCTAGTAGGAGCGTGCCTAGTCAAGTCTTTGAGGATGTAGTGGCACCCTGTTAAGTCGAACGCTAGGTGTCGCCCTGATTCTTCTGTAGGCACGAAGTGGATAGTAGGTCTGTCATTGCTGAAAGTCCTGATGCTGCTTCGCGTTGCTGCTTGGAATATGTATTCTCTGTAGCGTTCATTGCGTAACGCTTGCTTGCCTACAGGAATATCTACTGCCATCTTGGCTAGCATCTCAGAGTTATTCCGATCATCGACAGGATTAGGATTGCCATGGATCAATGAGAGCGTATGGTGTACGCCTGAGTATCCATTCAATCCCCTTGCATCAAAGGGCATACGTATAACGTTGGGATAGTCTTCAAAGGGGAACTTGCACCAGTCATGTACTTGAGCAAGGAGGGGTTCACCTTGGACGAACTGGATAGCATCACGTAGCAGAGCATGCCCGTATACTTGTTCATTCCATTCCTCTGCTACATCACCATTCGGGAGCGTCAGTAGCATGGTCTTGCTTACCTTGCTTCCCCCAATCAGTGGGTAGATGTAGCTAGGGAACTTGTAGCCTCTGTATTCTGGTGTGAACTTGGAGACTTCAAGAGCGTATCCCTTGGTCAGAGCGTGCTGATAGGCTAACGTACCTGTGACATTGGCACCTAGGATGTGTGTTTCTTGGGCAGCTTCATAGATCCCGCTTAAGTCAAAGTAATCAATTACCCTGATTTGCCACTTCCATCTGCTGTCTTTCTTGTCTACGTATTCTTTGATGAACACATCAGCCTTACCCCTAAGGAGAGCACCGAGACAAGTGCAGATGGTTGACATACCCTTGTCGTTTACTACATCAGAGTAGGTGGCTTTGGCTTCCTTCGTCATTCCCTGCTTGATAAACGCTCTGGTGGAGACGCTATCAATCTCAATGAATTTCTCTAGGAAGTTTGTATAAGCGTGGTCGCCAATATCTTTGGTAAGGTTGTTAGCGACTGAGGGTACCTCATCAATTACCACAATCCAATCTTGCAGGTAGCAAGGGTCAAGGTCTAGTAGTGTCTTATGCGTAATGACAAGCACCTTGGGGTCATCTTCAAGCAGCGTGCATTCTACAGTGTCAGTGACGTTCTTATGCGTGTCACTGTTGATTACGCATACGTGATTGATACCTTTTGCTTGGATGCGTCTGACGACATCCTTTGACAGTGCCTTGGTAGGCACAGCATAGACGTATCGCGTGTAGGGATCAGAGTCTAGCTCTTTGATGAATTGTTCCGTCTTGCCTGTGCCGGGTGTAGCTTCTGCTACGAATACTATCTTGGTCTTACTCTGATTCAATCAGTTTCCCTTCTGCAATTAGGCTGTCTACTAATCTGGCGATATGTCGAGGATCTGTGAATGTTCCTGTAAGCTCGATAGGGAAGGACTGATAACCTTTGGTGAACAATACTTGGTAAGAGCCAAATTGAGTCATACCATACTCAACCCCCTTGTGGTCCTTAATTCCTGTGATGAGCTTGTTCTTTTTGGCAATGTCACAGTCAATAGCATTGAGGGAGGAGCGGCGTTGTTCTAGTACTTTAATTTCTGCTGGTGTCAGGTCTACTGCTTTCATAGTTATTCTCCTTGGTTGTATTTGCTACGGATAGCGGCCATCAATTCCGCTTGCTCTTTCTGGGTTGCACCAGTGAGGACGGATTTAGTGGTGCCTGTAATATTTCCAAACGCATCACGTTGGACAATGCTTTGCTTGGCCTGCTGAGCGGATGAGTTATATGCTGTATCCAAGTCAGTGAGCTGTCGAACAAGAGGGTCTGCTTTATAAAGCTCGTCACGTACTCTCTGCTTAGACGCCTTCCATTGTGCTAACGCATCCTTAGATGAAGTCAATGGGTTGCCTCTAGGTGCAGGAGGTTCTTCGACTAGCTGATAGCCACGCTCGACAAGGTCTGTTAGAACTGCCATGGGAGTGTTACCTGTTTGCCGTGCGAGTTCTTGTATGTCATTCATTGTGATTGTGTTCATTGATCTTGCTCCAGGGGGATTATTTTATATTGGTTATAAGTTGTAGACCCAAGACGAACCTTTCGAATCGCAATGAGTTTGTGTTCGACTAAGTGTTGGATGGTCTTGCTACATGAGCTGCGTGTTTTACCAGTTGCTGCGGAAAACTCTTCAAGCGAGATTTCACACCAACGTAACCCATCGTCACTCTTGTTTCTGATCATCACCCACACTAGCTTACGGTCTGCTGTACTTAGGCGCATGATCTTACTTTCTATGATTTCATCTATGCCCATCACGCTCTCTTTCTTCCTCTCTGATTTCTTGTTGTGGAAAGTCCACCATTTAGGCAATAAAAAAGACCGCAACCCGCACACTCTTTGAAAGCAGCTTGAGGAAGCAATCTTTGATCTACATCTACCTATACTGATATTTTGGGGTAAAGGTCTACACGACCCTGCAAAATAGTTTCTACCCGTAACCCTGAGTCATGCCCATCCCATTACTCTCCAATAACTTAATGCCACTGTAAGCCCCTGTGAGGCCTTACAGCAGCAGTTGGCTATACGGGTGGCAGCACGCCTCCCATCGTCGTCCCTGCCGCACTACAGGGCGTTTAATCAATAAGGTGAAGTACATCCTTAGCGTTCAGGTGGGAGTATCTAGCTACAGACCTAGTATCCCTGTGGCCCGACACAATCATTATCTGAGCGTTGTTGAATCCCTTCTTTGCAACGTTGGTGATGCGGGTGTGCCTTAACTGGTGAAGCCTGACGCTATCACCAAGACCAGCCTTGTTCCTTGCCAACCTAACCGCCTGAGACACTGCATGAGGCGTGACGATAAACAGTCGTCCTCTGTGTGCCTTGCTTGCTAGAGCCAGCCTCTGTGCCTCTCTCAGTAGCTCTATGGCTCGCATTGTTAGGGGTACAGACCTAGTACCGTTCTTACCATCCACTACATCCGCAATACGCTCATCCAGGTGAAGGCATTGAGTTGTGAGCTTGAGTATTTCTGAGCGTCTCATGGCTGTTTCGTAAGCTACCTCCACGATAAGGGCCATGGTGGGGGAGAGCTTGTTGAGCAGCTGTCTAAGCTCGCCAGCACTGATTACCTTGTCGCTCGACTTGTCGGGCTTGGGTAGGGCTATGTCACTTACGGGGTTGTGTATGTCTATAAGCAGGCCACGCTTAGCGAACCTGAAGAAACGAGACATGAACGCTAGCTGTATGCGACAGGTAGCAGGCTTGACCGTCTGTAGACGCTTCAGCTTGAAGTCATTGACTAGCTGAGGGGTGATGTCATGGATTGACTGAGGGAAGGCAGCAAAGAGCTGGTCAACAATCTTGATTGCATGGTCATAGCTACCCTTGCCCTTGAGCATGGTTTCGCAATAGGTCATGCCAAGGGTGTACAGGGTGTGCGTCTGATGCGCCTTGGTGACAGCCTCTAACTGGTCAGCCCATGCTTGGGCCAGTGCCTGAGTGGGGAATGTTTTGGATTGCGGGGGGCTTCCTCTCAATCGAACCTGAGCGTTCCAGTTGCCAGAGGGAAGGGAGCGAATGTTAGCCATGGTTGACGCCTCATAATGTGAATGGGCGTTTCCTTAGGGCTATAGGCTACGTGGCCTAGCGCTTAGCAGGGTGGCTCTTGACATGGTGGGGGTCGTTGGTTCGAGTCCAATCGCGCCTACCAAACAAAATCCGCTCTGCTGGGCGGTCTAGAAGGGCTCACCGAAAGGTGGGCCCTTTTTTGTTGTCTGCGATTTGCAAAACTTTTGCAAAACTCTCGCCACCCACAAAAATTATTGGTTCGCAGCAACAATTTTTCTTGTTGGACACCTCCCGCCCCCAGGCAGCAAAGTTGCCGCCACTGACGCTCGACCTTTCGGGTCAACAATAAAAAACCGAGCCGACTGCACGCCACTTCTTGCTGTGAGCCCTTTGTTCACATCCTGCTGTAATGGCGCCGCAGCGCGCACTTAAGGACCTCACGCCATGCAAACTG
This sequence comes from Pseudomonas sp. DWP3-1-3b3, assembly GCF_049896305.1. Classification (NCBI taxonomy): domain Bacteria; kingdom Pseudomonadati; phylum Pseudomonadota; class Gammaproteobacteria; order Pseudomonadales; family Pseudomonadaceae; genus Pseudomonas; species Pseudomonas sp. DWP3-1-3b3. Next base: position 633,804 of record NZ_JAFCUA010000003.1, read on the forward strand.
TTGTGAACTTATGGCCGTTGATCGGCGTACTTGTGATCGTGGTTGGCTTTGTCTTGCGCTTCAACCCGCTGTTGGTGGTCACCGCCGCCGCTATCGCCACCGGGCTTGCTGCCCACTTTCCGCTGGAAAAAATCCTCGCGACCATGGGCGATGGCTTCCTTCAAACCCGTGCCTTGCAATTAATTCTGTTGTTGCCCCTTGCCGTTATCGGCCTGCTGGAGCGTCATGGGCTGCGCCTGCATGCGCAAAACTGGATTGCACGGTTCGAGCGCGCCACGGTCGGGCGGTTGTTGATCATCTATCTGTTTGTACGCGAATCCACCGCCGCCATGGGGTTGACCAGCCTGGGTGGGCACCCACAGATGGTCCGTCCGCTGCTCGCACCGATGGCCGAAGGCGCGGCGGAAAAACGCTACGGCAAGCTGCCGGACAAATTACGTCACAAGGTGTTGGCCATGTGCGCCGCGACGGACAACGTCGGCCTGTTTTTTGGTGAAGACATTTTCGTCGCCTTTGGCGCAATCGCATTGATGCACACTTTCCTGCTCGGCTCGGGAATTGATGTGGAGCCGCTGCATATTGCGGTGTGGGGCATTCCTACGGCGATCTGTGCCTTCATCATTCATGCGATCCGCCTGCATCGGTTTGATCGAAGGCTCACTCGTGAGATGGCGCCTACTGCTACGCCAGTGGAGGCCGCGCAATGATCATTTCCATTCAATACCTGTACTGGCTCGCGGGGGTTCTGCTGCTGATTACTGCGGGCATGATTCTGATGGACCGGAGCCATCCCAAGCGTTGGTCCAGTGCGTTGTTCTGGTTGCTGTTCGCTATTCCGTTCCTGATCGGCGAGCGCCTGCCGTCGGTGGCCATCGGCGCTGGCGTCGTGGTGATGGCATTGATTGCCGGCATGGGCGGCGTCGGCCGTGGCAAGCATGTCGAGCTGCATGACAAGGCCTCTCGCGCCAGTGCCGGTCGACTGGGCCACAAGCTGTTCATTCCTGCGCTCGCCATCCCACTGACCACGGTCATTGGCTCGGTGCTGCTCAAGCACACCGAGATCGGCGGTGTGCCGCTGCTGGATCCGAAAAACACCACCTTCGTTTCCCTCGGTATCGGCTGCTTGATCGCACTTGGCCTGGCCTGTTGGCTCACCCGTGATACGCCGGTGCAAGCCTTGCGTGAATCCCGACGTCTCACTGAAGCCCTTGGCTGGGCGATGGTGCTTCCGCAAATGCTGGCGATGCTCGGCTTGCTGTTTAATGAAGCCGGGGTCGGTACGGCTGTTGCGCATGTCACCACCACCTACATCAACCTGGATTTCAAGTTGGTGGCAGTGATGGTCTATGTATTGGGGATGGCTTTGTTTACGGTGATCATGGGTAATGGTTTTGCGGCATTCCCAGTGATGACGGGCGGTGTCGGCGTGCCGGTGCTGGTGGGTATCTACGGCGGGAATCCAGCGGTGATGGCGGCGATTGGCATGTTCTCCGGCTACTGCGGCACACTGATGACGCCGATGGCCGCCAACTTCAATATCGTGCCTGCTGCGTTGCTGGAGCTGCCGGACAAGAACGCGGTAATCAAGGCGCAACTGCCCACGGCGTTGATGATGTTGGTGGTCAATATTGTGCTGCTCTACCTGTTGATGTGAGGCCAGGATGCAAACCGTATTGCTGACGGGCTTTGAGCCCTTTGATAAAGACTTGGTTAATCCGTCCTGGGAGGCCGTGCGCCTATTGGACGGCGTGCAACTGGAGGCCGGTGTGCAGATTGTTGCCCGTCAATTGCCTTGCGCATTTACCACTGCGGGTGAGTGCCTGACCCGGCTTATCGACGAATTGCACCCGGCGATGGTGATCGCTACAGGGCTGGGGCCGGGTCGTAGCGATATCTCCATCGAGCGGGTGGCGATCAATGTCAACGATGCGCGTATCCCCGATAACCTGGGCGAGCAGCCTGTCGATACGGCGGTCATCGTTGATGGCCCAGCTGCCTACTTCACGACGCTGCCGATCAAGGCAATGGTCAAGGCCGTGCGTGAAGCGGGAGTCGCGGCCTCCGTTTCGCAGACGGCGGGGACCTTTGTGTGTAACCAGGTGTTTTTTCTATTGCAGCATGCTCTCGCTGGGTCGCAAGTGCGCAGTGGTTTCATTCATGTACCTTTTCTGCCGGAGCAGGTGACGGGATCGCAGCGGCCTTCAATGGAGCTGGGTAAAATGGTCACGGGATTGCAGGCAGCTTTACTGGCGGCGTGGCAAACACCTGTGGATGTAGCGGAAGTGGGTGGGCAGGTCAGCTGACCTGCCCCACGAGCCTCACATTGCAAACAATCGGGTGAGCCCGAAAGTGATGGCACACGCCAGGCCAGTCATTGCAAATGCGGTCGCCACGTACCACTTGATAAGGTTCAGTTCAGTGGTTGCCAAGTCTGCCTTGGAAGCAAAGTGCTTATCCATGGCGCCTGCCTTGCTCGAAACGGTGATCAGCTTCTCGTTCATTTCAGCCAGCCCCTTTTCCAGTAAACCTAATCGTAGTTCCATTCCCGAATCTCCCTTGTTTTTACCGTTGCCGGCTCTACCTTGAGCCCGTTGGGAGTAAGAGTAGTGTGGCTTTCGTCCAGCGGTAAGGGACAAACCTTTGCAAAATAACACTGGGGGGCGGCTGCTCAGTCTTCCCGCTTCGGAAAGAACAAATCAAAACACGTCACCCCTGCCTCACTGATCACGCTGTATTGCCCGTTATGCAACTGCATGATGGTCGCCACAATCGACAAGCCCAGCCCATTGGATTGCGCTGACCGTTCTCGTGATTCATCCACCCGGTAAAAACGTTCGAACAGTCGCGGCAGATGCTCGGCAGCGATGGTCTCGCCGTGGTTGCTGACGCTCAGGTGAATGCCGCCGTTATTGGGAGTCGCCTGTATCACCAGCTCAGTGCTCGGCGCCCCATATTTGATGGCGTTGGCACACAGGTTCGCCAGGGCCCTGCGCAGTAGCATCGGCTCCGCCCAGATCACCCCGTCGCCTTCAGCACGAATGCTGATATCCATATCTCCCGCCAAGCCTTCAAAGTACTCGGCGATGCGTTCCACTTCATCGGCGGCGTTGAGTTCCTGGCGCTGGCGCAGTGCGCTGGCCGGGTCGGTGCGCGCCAGGAACAGCATGTTGTCGAGCATCCGCGCCAGGCGTTCAAGTTCTTCGACATTGGAGGCCAGCAACTGCTGGTAGCTCTCGATGCTGCGGTGCTGTTGCAGGGCGACCTGGGTTTCTCCCAGCAGGTTATTGATGGGCGTGCGCAGTTCATGGGCCATGTCGGTAGACACTTGGCCAAGCTGGACAAAACCCTTGGCCAGCCGCTCCAGCATGGTGTTGAACGAGTCAATCATCGGCAGCAGTTCTTTTGGCGCGCCGTGGCTGTCGAGGCGTTCAGCGAGGTTACCGACGCCGATGCCTTGGGCGTGCCGGGCCAGGCGTCGCAACGGAACAAGTCCACGATGCACCAGCAGATAACCGACCACCGCCAGAATGATTGCGGCGATGCTCGCCAGGACATAGACGCTCAAACGATAGCTGGCAAGCACGGCGGTGCGCTCGGTCATCAGGCGCCCCGTGGTGACTTGCAGGCTGCCCAGATCGCCGGAGTCGATGGACGCGGCGACGGTCGCGAACGGCACACCGTTAATGCTAGGGAAATGGTGCACGTCAGCAAACGTCAGCTCGTGATTTTTGGGCACTGGGGGGATGGCAGGCAGATCGATATTGCCGGGATTGACCGTCAACAAGGGTTGTTGCCCAGGCGCGGCGATGCTCAGTACCGATTCGCGGTTGCCCAGCATGTTCTGGAACAGTTCCGGCTTGGTCTTGATCAGGTCCAGGGTATTGCTGTCATTGAGCAGGTTGCGCAATTGGTCGATGCGGTAGATCAAGGCCGCGTCGTCGCGCATGATCAGCTCGCGCTCCAGTTCGCGGTACAGCGCCACACCCAGGGTAGCCAGCAAGGCGAAGGCAAGCAGGGCGAAGATCAGCGCCAGACGCAGCGTCAGGGAATAATGGCGATGTTTGTTCATGGCTGGGTATCGAAGCGGTAGCCGATGCCGCGCACACTGTGGATCAGCTTGAGCTGGAACGGATCGTCGATTTTCAAGCGCAGGCGCCGCACGGCGACGTCTACCACATTGGTGTCGCTGTCAAAATTCATGTCCCACACCCGCGATGCGATCATCGAACGAGACAGCACCTGGTCCTGGTGAGTTGCGAACAGGTGCAGCAGGGCGAACTCTTTATTGGTCAGGGTAATGCGCGTGCCGGCGCGGGTAACGCGACGCTTCAGCACGTCGATCTGCAGGTCGGCGATTTGTAGTTGTTCCTCGTCCCGGCTCGGGCCACGGCGGGTCAGGGTGCGCAAGCGTGCTACCAGTTCGGCGAAGGAAAACGGCTTGATCAGGTAATCGTCGGCGCCCAGTTCCAGGCCCTTGATGCGGTCAGCAATGTCATCGCGGGCCGTCAGAAAAAGTACCGGTGTGTCGGCTTCCTTGCGCAGGCGGCGCAGCACTTCCCAGCCGTCCATTTTCGGCATCATCACATCCAGTACGATCACGTCGAACGGCGTTTCCAGGGCCAGGTGCAAGCCGTCCACGCCATCGCGCGCGAGGCTTACGGAATAGCCCAGTTCCTGCAGGCCATTGAGCAGGTAATTGCCGGCCTTGGGTTCGTCTTCGACTACGAGGATGTTCATGGGAAATGCCCTGTCTCAATGCGTGGCGCAAGTGTAGCCCGATCAATTGTCACTGGCGCAACCGATGCCCTGCACCTGATAGTCCAACACATGTTCGCGGCCTTGGCTGTCGAGGTAGTTGAGGTGTGCGGGGACGATGCCGCATTGGCCATAGGTGTCAGTGCTCGACAAGACTTTGGCCACGTCCAGATGGACGAAAAAGCCGGTTTTGTCGTGGATCACGGGTTCTGCGGCAAACACGGAACCGGTAGCGAGCAAAGCGGCAAAGCCGAGGATAAACAGTTTCATGGCGGTATCTCTCTTAAAGGGTTGGCGGCCAGGTCATGGCAGTGACTTCACAGTAACCAGGGGCCCCGAACAGCCAACCAACAGGATGATGACAAGTTTGTAATGCAAGGCTTAAGGCTGGCGGCCCGAGGCTTCGAGGATCAGGTCGGTGATTTCCTTGGCGTGGGACACCAGTGACAAGTGGCTCGATGGCAGCTCGACAGTGGTGGCATTCATGCGCTTGGCGAGAAAGTGCTCAAGGTCTGGGTTGATGGTCTGGTCATTTGCCGACACCGCGTACCAAGACGGCTTGGTATGCCAGGCCGCATTGACAGTGCGGCCGCTGAACAGGGCCTTTGTGATGGGTTGCTGCACGGCGTACAGCTCCATGGCCTTGGCGTGCGGCACATCGGCGGCGAAATACTTGAGGAAGGCGTCCTGGCTCAGGGTGAGGTAGCCGTCGTGATCTTCGACGCCGGCGCGCACCGGCATGGTCGGATACTTGGCTGAGAGCGCGACGAAGTCTTCGTTGGCATCTGGAGCCCGGGCGGCCACGTAGACCAGCGAACTGACTTTCGGGTTGGCTCCGGCGTCGCTGACCACGGTGCCGGCGTAGGAATGGCCGACCAACACGGTAGGGCCGTCTTGTTGATCCAGTACACGGTTGGTGGCGGCGACATCGTCGGCCACCGAGGTCAGCGGGTTCTGCACGGCAGTGACGTGCAGCCCGGCGGCCTGGAGGCGGGTAATCACCTCGGACCAGCTCGACCCGTCAGCCCAGGAGCCATGTACCAGCACCACGTTATTGGCCTTGACCGGCGCGACGGTGCCGGCCATGGCAGTGCCGGTGCCCAGCATCAACAGGCTGGCGGCGACCAGGCAGAGTTTGCTTACAGGTTTCATAGGTGGACCCTTTTCATCAGTAGGAAGTGGCGTCATCCGATGTGGGTGACTGACGGCTCCACTGTATGAAGTGAGGGTGCTGGCAAGACTTACAGCTTGATTACAAACCTGTAATGCAATCCAGGCTCCTAGCGTTTACAAGCAGAGAGGTGATCCGTAGATTGCATCGGGCCTGTCATTTGTTACCACCCAAGAGGAAGCCACGCAGTGTCCAACCGAGGTTCAGCCGTGTTCAACCGCCGTTACCGTGCCTTTCTGTTTGATATGGATGGGACGTTGCTCAACTCCATTGCTGCCGCGGAGCGCGTGTGGAGCATCTGGGCGCAGCGCCATGGTTTGGATGTGCCAGCGTTCTTGAAGACCATCCACGGTGCCCGTGCAATCGACACCATCACGCGCCAGGCATTGCCTGGCATCGATCCTGAGGTCGAAGCGCAGTGGATCACCGAGGCTGAAATCAATGATGTAGAGGGCGTTGTCGCGATCCCCGGGGCCATCACGTTCCTGAGTAGCCTGCCGGGCGATCAATGGGCGCTGGTCACCTCGGCACCCAGGGAGCTTGCGTTGCGTCGCCTGCAAGCGGCGGGCATCGCACCGCCAGCGGTGATGGTCACGGCCGAAGATGTTGCCGTCGGCAAGCCAAACCCCGCCTGTTACGTGCTGGGGGCGCAACGCCTGGGCGTACCGGTAGAGGATTGCCTGGTGTTTGAAGATGCGACGGTCGGCATTCGTGCAGGAGAGGCGGCAGGGATGGATGTGATGGTCGTGACGTCAACGCATCACACGGTCATGCTTACCGAGCATCCTTCGATTGACGGGTATGAACAGTTAAAGGCACAGCGCGACACGGACGGTTTGTTGCACGTGCAGCGTACAACAGTGTGATGCTGATGCACTGCGATCATGCGCACCTACACATCGGTTGTATTGTGGTGCTGCCAATACCGGCGATCAGATAACGAACAGCGCGACATCAGCGTGTGGCTTGCCGGCAGAGCCTACGCTGCACGGCTTTCTGGATGGGTTTGAGGCAGAACAGGAACAGGTAGCCACTGAGCAACAGCGTCAGGTCCAGCCATGAGTGGTCATCGGCGGAATTGGCACCTTCGATTACGTATCTCAAGCCATAGGCCAGCCCCACGAAGATCAACCCTATCAATAGGGCGATCACCCAGGCCTTGTAGGCAAAAGGTGGTGCGGTTGTAGGCCTCATCGACGTGCTCCTGAATGCACACGGATGGCTGAGTGTCAGTCAGGAGATTCGGCCGTGAATGAAACAACAAGTTCCAGGCGTGATGACAGTTTCATCTTTCCATGAAGATGAACACATGGGCGGCGTCAGTCACGCAACAACGATCAGAGCAGTCCGAAAGAGTTTTCGCCAGCCGTTACAGTGAACGAAAAGGCTGGCTACTGAGGGCGCTTCAAGGTGTCTGGTTTTTGTCCGGAGCAGTCAGGCCGGCCTGGATGCGCTGGTAGATCTCCTCGCGATGCACGGCAACATCCTTAGGTGCGTTGATGCCGATTCGTACTTGCTGGCCGCTTACGCCCAGGATGGTGATCGTGATGTCATCACCGATGTTTATGCTTTCACCAACTTTGCGGGTGAGTATAAGCATGGACTTCTCCTTGATTACTTTTAAGGACACATGTTTCAGACAGGGCAGGTGTCGGATGTGTGTAGCTTACTGCTAAGCGCTTCCCTGTGACTGCCTCTTTTAGGACGCATAGAGGCGACATTAATTCCCATGGCGGCATCATACAGGTCTGCGATACATGATTCGCATTGTTTAAGCCAACGTTTATGACGGCCAGAATAGACAGTGAATGATAAAGTCGCCTCTTTCTCTTCAAAGGAGCAGGGTAGTGCGTAAAGTAGCGATGGCAATTGCGGTGTTGGCATTGGCTGGTTGTGGTGAAGGCAAAAGCGTCGAGGCGCCCAAGCCTAAGCCAGCAGCGACCGAAAGCCAGCCACAGACCGGCGCGATTGCCGCCCAGGAATGGGACCTGCGAGTAGGCCCGCCGGACCACAAGTTGCAGGCGATCACCGACCTTACGGCCTGGCTGCTGGAGCATGGTTTCAATTTTTATATCGTGAAAGTGGATGGCAAGGACGAAGTCCTGCTGGGGCCGTTCGCAACCAAGGCGGAAGCCGAGGCCAAGCAGACCCTGCTTAACGAGAAAATGGCTCGCGCCAAGAAAACCGACACTGTGTCAAAAATCATTGAGCACAACGCCGCCCAGTAAGGGCAGAGTGGGCGGGCGCCCCGCCCACATTCAACCGCAGGCTTTCAGGTTCACCGGGCCGACAAACTCATTGCCGCGCCCCATCACACACGCCACGGTCTGGTTGCGTTGCCGCTCCCAGGCCTGCACCGGGTAGGTCTTGTTCCAGGCTTCGTACAGTTGGCGATCCTGTTTTGACAGGCGCAAGCCGTACTGCTTGCTCATGTAGAAATACGTGCGCGCGATCATGCCCCGGATGGACGGGCGCGGCATGACCTTCTTGGCCTTGAAGTCCACCTGGGTCAGGCAAGAGCCGTACTGCCCGCTTTGCACCGGCAGCCAACCAAAACTGAAGTTGTTACGGTCGCCATTGACCTCGCCAATGCTCGGTACCAGGTTGTGCAGGTCGGCTTCGGCACGCTTGAATACGTCGTCATGGCGTGTGCAGTTCTTACGCCCTCCCTCCTGCCAGCACTGGCGTTGATGGCCGATCTGCCACGCTGGAACGATGTGCTCCCATTCAATGCGTGCGGCGCGGTTGGCATTTTTGCGTGGAATATAACCGCAAGCTTTCAAATCCACACGGTTGCCGGTGTATTTGCAGCCGCAATAGAACTCGGTGGATTGTGGGGCGTAAAGCTTCCAGGCGACTTTCTTGGCTTCGCTGAAGGTTCGGGGCGCCTGGGCGTGAGCGGTGACGGCAAAAAGCAGGCAACACACCGCGGTAAAACGGACACTCATTGAGTCAATCTTCCTTCGGCACAACCCAGAAAATCTGCACACCGCCGTCGTCGCGATAAGCGAGGGTGACGTTGTCGTTTTCAGCGATTTCCTCCAGCAAACGCGCCCATTCATCCTCTGGCTCGTCCGGCAAACGGAAGATCAACGCCGCCTTGGCTTTCTGGGCATTGGTCGAATTGATGATCTTTTGTATGCGAACGGCGAGGCGTGCGTAGGCATCGGGTGGGGTTGGAGTTGTGGAAGAGGGCTTTGCCACGGAGTATTCCTTAATAAGCTGTACGCACATACAGTATTTAACTGTAGGCATTTTCGCAACTACTTAGATTTCAAGAATTCCGTCTGACAGCAAATCGGGTAATAAGGCGTAGGGCGAAGGAGTTTTAAGCGGGGGGGGGGGCAGGAGCGGATAGAACCGCCCCTGCCGAGGTGTCACTGGGGATCAATATTCCCAGAACATCCGTTGCAGCTCTTTGCTGTCCTGAGTCTTGGTCAAGGCGACCATCGCCAGGATGCGGGCTTTCTGTGGGTTCAGGTCGTGTGCAGCCACCCAGTCATACTTGTCGTCAGGTTGTTCGGCATTACGCAGAACGAAACCACCGGCATTCACGTGGGAAGAGCGGATGATCTGAACGCCTTGCTTGCGCAGTTCCTGCAGGGCAGGGACCACCTTGGAAGACACCGAGCCATTACCGGTGCCGGCATGGATGATGGCTTTCGCGCCAGCTTGCGCCAGGGCTTTGACCGCAGTGTCGCTCACGTTGCCATAGCCATAGGCGATTTCAACGTCAGGCAGGCTCTTGATGTTTTTGATGTCGAATTCGGAATCCATGGTGTGGCGCTTGGCTGGCAAGCGGAACCAGTAGGATTTGCCTTCAACCACCATGCCCAGCGGGCCCCATGGGCTCTTGAATGCTTCGGTCTTGATATTGATCATCTTGCTGACGTCGCGACCCGACTGGATCTCGTCGTTCATGGTGACCAGCACGCCTTTGCCGCGCGCGTCTTTGCTGCCTGCCACGGCCACGGCGTTGTACAGGTTAAGCATGCCGTCCGCCGACATGGCGGTGCCTGGGCGCATGGAACCGACCACCACGATGGGCTTGTCGGTTTTTTCCACCAGGTTCAGGAAGTAGGCGGTTTCTTCCAGGGTGTCGGTACCGTGGGTGATCACGATGCCGTCCACGTCCTTGCTGTCGGCCAGTTCGGCGACGCGGCGACCCAGTTGCAGCAGGTTTTCATTGTTGATGCTTTCGGACGCAATTTGCATCACTTGCTCGCCGCGCACATTGGCGATCTGGCTAAGCTCAGGAACACCGGCGATCAATTGCTCGATACCGACTTTGGCCGCCTGGTAGGTGGCACTGTTGGCCGCACTGGCGCCAGCGCCGGCAATGGTGCCGCCGGTGGCAAGGATCACCACGTTGGACAGTTTGGTCTTGGATTCTACTTCCTTTGCCTGGGCGGCAACGGGGAACAGCAGCAGGAGGGCTAACGCGCCCGGAACAAAGTTCTTCAGTGCAGATTTCATTATTTTTCTCTCTGGTTTTTGATGAGTGCTGTAGCAGGTTCATCTAGAACACCCGGGCGGTTCTGAATGCCACGAGGTGATGGGGTAGAGCAGGATCTGTACCAGGCTGATTGTGTTTGACGATATAAAATAAGGTATTGATTTATAACAGTTTATATTGTGTTTTTGGTGGCGGGTGCGAGGCTGGCGTCCGGCTTTCCGAACATCGGACATTATTGCGTTCGGTTGTCCGAAAAAGTTGGCCGCCGACCCTTGGGGTTTGCATGAATAATGCGCCACAGCCTGTCGTTTTAGAGAACGACTGGCAGCGTGCGATGTTTAACGGCGCCTATCGTCAGGCGCGAGGGAGGAGGTGGATGAAAGGCTGTTTTCAACCGTTGACAAATCTCGACAAGGTTCTCATAGTTTGAATAACGCAAACGTTTGCGAGATGTTTCACGGCGTGCTCCCTGAGTATCGTGACAGCTCGTATCAGCCACCCGGGTGGGAGGGCTGCCGAAGCGATCTTCGGTGCAAGCGTTGCTCACAATAATCATAAGATCGGAGTGAACCCATGAAGCTGCCATTTGCCGGACGTCTTCTTGCTGTCGCTGTGCTTGCTGCCGCATCCGCTGCCCTGCCTCTCTCCTCTGCATTTGCCGATGACGCCGCCAAACCCAAGGTCGGCCTGGTCATGAAATCCCTCGCCAATGAATTCTTCGTCACCATGCAAGACGGTGCCAAGACGTACCAGAAAGAACACGCCGCCGATTTCGACATGATCACCAACGGGATCAAGAACGAAACCGATACCAGCGCGCAGATCGATATCGTCAATCAGATGATCCTCGCCAAGGTCAATGCCATCGTGATTGCTCCGGCCGATTCCAAGGCACTGGTTACTGTGCTGAAGAAGGCTTCGGATGCCGGTATCAAGGTCGTCAACATCGACAACCGCCTGGACCCGGACGTGCTCAAAAGCAAAAACCTCGATATTCCGTTCGTAGGCCCGGACAACCGCAAAGGCTCCAAGCTGGTGGGCGACTACCTGGCCAAGCAACTGGCCTCGGGTGACAAGGTCGGCATCATCGAAGGCGTGCCGACGACCACCAACGCCCAGCAGCGTACCGCAGGCTACAAGGATGCGATGGACGCTGCCGGCATGAAGATCGTCTCCACCCAATCCGGCAACTGGGAAATTGACCAGGGCCAGAAAGTCGCTTCCGCCATGTTGAGTGAATATCCGGACCTCAAGGCGCTGTTGGCCGGTAACGACAATATGGCCCTCGGCGCCGTCTCCGCCGTACGTGCGGCAGGCAAGGCTGGCAAAGTGCTGGTCGTGGGCTACGACAACATCGAAGCCATCAAGCCGATGCTGCAAGACGGCCGCGTACTCGCGACCGCTGACCAGGCTGCTGCCCAGCAAGCCGTGTTCGGTATCCAGAACGCGCTCAAGCTGGTCAAGGGTGAGAAAGTCGACTCCAAGGACGGCGTGATCGAAACCCCGGTCGAACTCGTCCTCAAGAAGTAATCCTGGCAGCACCCAACAGCGCTCGCTCGTCCTGAGCGGGCGCCTGGAGATTTTCCTATGTCATCTTCCGCCCCGAACGCTGTCCTCTCGGTCAGCGGTATCGGCAAGACCTATGCCCAGCCGGTTCTGTCCGACATCACCCTGACGCTCAATCGCGGGGAAGTGCTGGCGTTGACCGGTGAGAACGGCGCAGGCAAAAGCACCTTGTCGAAGATCATCGGCGGGCTGGTCACGCCGACCACCGGGCACATGCAGTTCAATGGACAGGACTACCGCCCCGGCAGCCGCACCCAGGCCGAAGAGCTGGGCGTGCGCATGGTCATGCAGGAACTCAACCTGCTGCCGACGCTGACCGTCGCCGAAAACCTGTTCTTGGATAACCTGCCCAGCCATTGTGGCTGGATCAGCCGCAGGCAACTGCGCAAGGCTGCGATCGAGGCCATGGCCCAGGTCGGCCTGGATGCTATCGACCCGGATACACTGGTCGGCAGCCTGGGCATTGGCCATCAGCAAATGGTCGAGATCGCCCGTAACCTGATCGGCGACTGCCATGTATTGATCCTCGACGAGCCCACGGCCATGCTCACCGCCCGTGAAGTCGAGATGCTGTTTGAACAAATCACCCGCCTGCAGGCCCGGGGCGTGGCGATCATCTACATTTCACACCGGCTGGAAGAGCTGGCCCGTGTGGCCCAACGCATTGCGGTATTGCGCGACGGCAAGTTGGTCTGTGTCGAGCCGATGGCCAACTACAACAGCGAGCAATTGGTCACTTTGATGGTCGGTCGCGAGCTTGGCGAGCACATCGACCTGGGCCCGCGCACCATTGGTGGTCCGGCCCTGACGGTGAAAGGCCTGACCCGCTCGGACAAGGTTCGCGACGTGTCCTTCGAAGTGCGTGCGGGCGAGATCTACGGCATTTCCGGCCTGATCGGTGCCGGTCGTACTGAACTGTTGCGCCTGATCTTCGGTGCTGACCTGGCCGACAGCGGCACCGTGGCGCTCGGCTCGCCGGCCCAGGTGGTGAGCATTCGCTCGCCGGTGGATGCGGTGGGCCACGGCATTGCCCTGATCACCGAGGACCGCAAGGGCGAAGGCTTACTGCTGACTCAGTCCATCAGCGCCAATATCGCGCTGGGTAACATGCCGGAAATTTCCGGTGGCGGCGTGGTCAACAGCCGCAATGAAACGGCGCTGGCCAAGCGCCAGATCGATGCCATGCGCATCCGCAGTTCCAGCCCGGCGCAGTTGGTTTCCGAGCTGTCCGGTGGTAACCAGCAGAAAGTAGTGATAGGCCGCTGGCTGGAGCGCGATTGCTCGGTGATGCTGTTCGATGAGCCGACCCGTGGTATCGACGTCGGTGCCAAGTTCGATATTTATGCCTTGCTGGGCGAATTGACCCGTCAGGGCAAAGCGCTGGTGGTGGTGTCCAGCGACCTGCGCGAACTCATGCTGATCTGCGACCGCATCGGCGTGTTGTCCGCCGGGCGTTTGATCGAGACTTTCGAGCGCGACAGCTGGACCCAGGACGAATTGCTCGCCGCCGCCTTTGCCGGCTATCAGAAACGTGATGCGCTGCTCAACGACGCAGTGCTTAGGGATACCCCATGAAAACCACAACTTCCCCCGGCAAGACTGGCGGCAATTTCTATGGCCTGGGTACTTACCTGGGCCTGGCGGGCGCCTTGCTGGCGATGATCGCGCTGTTCTCGGTGCTCAGCGACCACTTCCTGTCCTACGACACCTTCAGCACGTTGGCCAACCAGATTCCGGACCTGATGGTGCTGGCCGTTGGCATGACCTTCATCCTCATCATCGGCGGCATCGACCTGTCGGTGGGCTCGGTGCTGGCCCTGGCAGCGTCGGCCGTCAGCGTGGCGATTCTCGGCTGGGGCTGGAGCGTGTTGCCGGCTGCCGTGCTGGGCATGGGCTGTGCGGCACTGGCGGGTACTATCACCGGCTCGATTACCGTGGCCTGGCGCATTCCGTCATTCATCGTATCCCTTGGCGTGCTGGAAATGGCCCGTGGCGTGGCGTACCAGATGACCGGTTCGCGCACTGCCTACATCGGTGACTCATTTGCCTGGCTGTCCAATCCGATTGCCTTCGGTATCTCGCCATCGTTCATCATCGCGCTACTGGTGATCATCGCCGCGCAGCTTGTATTGACGCGTACCGTGTTTGGTCGTTACCTGATCGGTATCGGCACCAACGAAGAGGCCGTACGCCTGGCGGGGATCAATCCCAAGCCCTACAAGATCCTGGTGTTCAGCCTTATGGGCCTGCTGGCTGGTGTGGCGGCGCTGTTCCAGATTTCGCGGCTGGAAGCGGCGGACCCGAATGCGGGCTCCGGCCTGGAGTTGCAAGTGATCGCCGCGGTGGTGATCGGCGGCACCAGCCTGATGGGCGGGCGTGGCTCGGTGATCAGTACCTTTTTTGGTGTGTTGATTATTTCGGTATTGGCCGCCGGCCTGGCGCAGATCGGTGCCACGGAGCCCACGAAGCGCATCATCACTGGTGCCGTGATCGTGATTGCCGTGGTCCTCGATACCTACCGCAGCCAGCGCGCCAGTCGGCGAGGCTGAACCATGGCAACGATCAAGGATGTGGCAGCGCTTGCGGGTATTTCCTACACCACGGTGTCCCATGTGGTGAACAAGACGCGCCCGGTCAGCGAGCCGGTACGCATCAAGGTCGAAGCCGCGATCAAGCAGCTCGACTACGTGCCCAGCGCCGTCGCGCGTTCGCTCAAGGCCAAGACCACAGCCACTATCGGTTTGCTGGTGCCCAACAGCCTCAACCCGTATTTCGCGGAATTGGCCCGGGGTATCGAGGATTACTGTGAGCGAAATGGCTACTGCGTGATTCTTTGCAACTCCGACGACAACGCTGAAAAGCAGCGCAACTATTTGCGCGTGTTGTTGGAAAAGCGCATCGACGGCTTGATCGTGACCTCGGTGGGCGGCGACGACAGCGGTCTTGCCGCCGGTTTGAGCGCGGTGCGTACGCCCATGGTGATTGTTGACCGGGCGCTGGATGGCATTGACGTGGACCTGGTGCGTATCGACCATGAGGAGGGCGCCTACCTGGCGACCCGGCACTTGCTCGAACTGGGCCACCGAGACATCGCCTGCATCGGTGGTCCGGCCCATACTCGTGTCGCGCAGATGCGCCTGGCGGGGTATCACCGCGCGCTACGAGAGGCGGGTGTCGACGTGGCAGCCAATCGCACCCAGGAAAGCGATTTCACCAGCACGGGCGGTTATGCCGCCGCCGTGCAGTTGTTGGCGCACAATCCGCCCAGCGCGATTTTTGCCAGTAACGACATGATCGGTTTCGGCGTGTTGCGCGCAGCAGCCGAGCGCAATATCCGCGTGCCGGGCGAGCTGTCAGTGATCGGTTTTGATGACATTCAAATGGGCCGTTACGTCTACCCGGCGTTGACAACGGTCGGGCAGTCGATCGTGCAACTGGGCGAGACGGCGGCCGAGCTTTTACTGCGAAGAATTGCGACACCCCACATGCCGATCGATCAACGCATCGTGACGCCGAGCATTGTATTGCGTGAGTCGACGGCGCCCGTCGCCGGAACATTCGCTCAATACCGCTGAACCGAATTGATGAGTACTGATGTATGCCAGCAAAAGTAGTGGTAGTAGGCAGCTTGAACATGGACCTGGTGACCCGCGCCAGCCGGCTGCCGCGTGCCGGTGAAACGCTCATCGGGCAGACATTTTCCACCGTGCCTGGCGGGAAGGGCGCGAACCAGGCGGTCGCTTCGGCGCGGCTGGGCGCTGAGGTTTCGATGATCGGCTGTGTTGGCACCGACGCCTATGGCACCCAATTGCGTGACGCATTGCTGGTGGAAGGCATTGATTGCCAGGCCGTCAGTACGGTGGAGGGCTCCAGTGGCGTGGCCTTGATCGTGGTGGATGACAGCAGCCAGAACGCGATTGTGATCGTGGCCGGCAGTAACGGCGAACTGACGCCTGTCTCGTTGCAGGCGTTTGACGCGGTGCTGCAAGCGGCCGACGTGATCGTCTGCCAACTGGAAGTGCCGATGAATACGGTGGGCTACACCCTCAAGCGCGGCCGTGAGCTGGGCAAGACGGTGATCCTCAATCCAGCGCCGGCCAGCGGTCCATTGCCGGCTGAGTGGTACGCGTCGATCGACTACCTCATTCCCAATGAAAGCGAAGCCACGGCACTGAGCGGCGTGACGGTCGACTCGATTGACAGCGCCAAGGTGGCAGCGACCCAACTGATCCAGGCCGGAGCCGGTAAAGTGATCATCACCCTGGGATCCCAGGGCGCGCTGTTTACCGACGGCCAGCGCTTCGAGCACCTGCAGGCGCCAAAGGTCAAGGCGGTCGACACCACGGCTGCGGGCGACACCTTCGTCGGCGGTTTCGCCGCGGCACTGGCCAACGGCAAAAGCGAGGCTGAGGCCATCAGCTTTGGCCAGGTCGCGGCGGCACTGTCGGTCACCCGTGCCGGCGCGCAACCCTCTATTCCAACGCTGCACGACGTACAAGGTTTTGTGCCCTCATGAAAAAGACACCTCTGCTTAATATTGCCCTGTCGCGTGTCATCGCTTCGCTGGGGCATGGCGACATTCTGGTGATTGGCGATGCCGGCCTGCCGGTGCCGCCGGGCGTCGAGCTGATAGACCTGGCGTTGACCCAGGGCATCCCGGATTTCATCAGCACCTTGCGTATCGTGCTCAGTGAAATGCAGGTGGAGAGTCATGTGCTGGCCGAAGAAATCCTGCTCAAGCAACCGCCGGCGCTGGCCGAACTCAACACGCTCACAGAGCAGGCCGCCCTCGGTGAGCGGCGCCTGGTCAGCCATGAAGAATTCAAGCAACTCAGCCGCAAGGCGCGCGCCGTGGTGCGCACCGGCGAATGCCAGCCTTACTGCAATATCGCGCTGGTGTCCGGCGTAACGTTCTAGCGTTCCCAACGACAAGGAGTGTTTCATGCAACGTGGTCTCCCAACCCTGAAAAACCTGTTCCGGAGTGTTCTGCTTTTGTCCGCACTCACTGCTGCAAGCGCCCAGGCGGCGGAAAAGATCGACCTGATCATCGACACCGACCCCGGCGCTGATGATGTGGTGGCCTTGCTGTTCGCCATGGCGTCCCCGGATGAGCTGAATATCCGTGCGTTGACCACCGTCGCCGGTAACGTGCGCCTGGACAAGACCTCTCGCAACGCGCGCCTGGCCCGCGAGTGGGCCGGGCGCGAGGAAATCCCGGTGTATGCCGGTGCTCCAGCCCCGCTGCTGCGCACGCCGATCTACGCGGAGAACATCCATGGCAAGGAAGGTATTTCCGGAGTCACCGTGCATGAGCCCAAGAAGGGCCTGGCGGACGGCAATGCCGTTGACTACCTGATCAAGACCCTGAGCGCCGCCAAGCCGCACAGCATCACCATCGCCATGCTCGGCCCGCAGACCAACCTGGCGCTGGCACTGACCCAGGCGCCGGAAATCACCCAAGGCATCAAGGAGGTCGTGGTGATGGGCGGCGCGCACTTCAATGGTGGCAATATCACCCCGGTGGCGGAATTCAACCTGTTCGCCGACCCGGTGGCCGCCGAGATTGTGCTCAAGAGCGGCGTCAAGCTGACCTACCTGCCGCTGGACGTGACCCACAAGGTGTTGACCAGCGAAGCACGCCTGAAAAAGATCGCTGACATCAAGAACAACGCGAGCAAGGTGGTGGGCGATATTCTTAACGAATACGTCAAGGGCGACATGGAGCACTACGGTATTCCTGGCGGCCCGGTGCATGATGCAACCGTTATCGCCTACCTGCTCAAACCGTCGCTGTTCAGTGGGCGTCAGGCCAACATGGTGGTGGATAGCCGAGAAGGTCCAACCTTCGGCCAGACCATCGTCGATTGGTACGACGGCCTGAAGCGGGAAAAGAATGTCTTTTGGGTTGAGAATGGCGACGCCCAGGGCTTCTTCGATCTGTTGACCGAGCGCCTGGCACGTCTGAAGTAATGGTTTTACCGGTCGGCGTTCGCCGGCCGGTTCCTATTCCCGCTCGGGGTTGTGCGCCCCCATGTGATCGGCCGGGTATTTCTCGAATATCTGGCCGATGAACGCTTGCGCCGCCTGCGTGCCCAGTTCCTTGACCAGCAGGTCGATACCAATGATTGCCAATTCCTCGGGGCTACCGGGGCTGTAGGAGCTTTGCCCTTGGGGCCACTTGGCTTTGATGTCGGCTTGGAGCGTTACGGTGGTCATGACGGTCTCGCGAGGCTAAAAGTGCTGGGCAGTGCGCTGGAACGCGGTTCTAACCGAGCCAGTTAACCATTTTGTATCGCGTTTGGCACTGATACTTAGGCATGAGGCGATTCGGAATCACGGCAACGCTGTGCGACACTGTCGGGCTGTTTAATTGCCGGGGACACCACGTGCAGATCGATTTGAACAACCCCGAGGACCTGACATTGGCCAATGTGCGCCAATTGCTCGCCAGTGCCAGCGACGACGAACATACCCAGTTGCGGGTGACCAAGGCTGGGATCGCCTATATCTCCTCGGGGAAGTTTGTAGGCGGTGTGGACATCGACGGACTGCTGTTTCGCCTGGAGACTTGGGCAAAAGGCTCAGGGTACGTGGGAAATGTGGCTGCCAGTGACGAAGTCTGGGTGACCCAGATTTTCAATGCGCTGAAACAGAATTGGCCGACGCCGGAATTTGACTACATCGATATCTACTGATTTCGTTCATATCTGGTCACGATTGACCGGGCGAATGCCTGTCGAGAGTCAGGCAGACTTGCCCTGCGGCGGTTTACGTCTTGAAACCAATCCGCCCAATCGCTGTCGCACGATCTCTGTCCATTTTTTATCATAGGAGGCTTCATGCCTTGGAAGCTCGCATCATTCGGTACTTTGTTGGCAGCACTCGCGTTGGCGGGTTGCAGCACCCCGGGTGCCTCTGAGCCAGCCAAAGACGCCGCCGTGGCCGATGCCGGTCATAGCCGCTGTGAGTCGAAGGCCGCCGAGTTCACGATCGGCCAGAAAGCTTCGCCCCAATTGCTGGAGCAGGCGCGTACCCGTGCCGGTGCGCAGAACGCACGCATCCTCAAGCCTAACGACATGATCACCTTGGAGTATCGCTCCGACCGCTTGAACCTGAACACTGACGACAACCTGGTGATCACGCGAGTCAATTGCGGCTAAGTCGCTCCAGGCTTGTGCAGCGCCCATAAAAAACCCCGTCACATGGACGGGGTTTTTTAGCTCAGCGGAGAATTACTCGCCGCGAACCTGTGCAGCTTGCATACCCTTTTGGCCTTTCTCAGCCACGAAGGAAACGGTTTGGCCTTCTTTCAGGCTTTTGAAACCGTCGCTTTCGATAGCTTTGAAGTGTACGAACAGGTCGTCACCGCCACCTTGAGGAGTGATGAAGCCGAAGCCTTTTTCATCGTTGAACCATTTAACGGTGCCGGTTTGGCGATTAGACATGGTGTATCTCCAAGAAACATATATTTTCAGTAGTGCTGTGCTGCTCAGGCCAACTGGGCACACCGGGCTATCATAGTCGAAATGTTCGGCTTGGGAGCCCCCCCAAGGCATTGTTTGCTAATCAATAGCGTTGCGTTTAGTGCCTTGGTCGGCTGAAAGCCCCGATTTACGGGGCTTAAGCTCGAAATATCAGCTGGTAAAAAAAGCCGTAAAACCTGTGTAATTTGTGAGAAATGGCAGTTTTCGGGCCATTTTTCCGGCAAAACAGCTGTGTGATCAGCCGCAAATCTTACTTTTTCTTCACGACTTTGCAGGACGAAATAGCCGCGACTGCTTTGTTTTTAAGCTCCGGGCTGGCGTTCTGGTTCGTCATGAGTTCTTTGATTTCGGCAGTGCTCAGTTCAGCGTTGATCTTGTCTGCGCCACATTCGCAATGGGCTTTGGCAGTTTTGACGTCTACGTTCTGGCTGGCGGCGGCGCTGCAGTCGCTGACAAAACTGTCGCGAGCACCGGCTGGCCAGTTCGACGGGGCAGCAGCTTGTGCACCCAGGGAGAGGAGGGTCAGGGAAGCGGCGAGAGCGAGGGTAGAGGTAAAACGCATCATGAGGATGCTCCTTTGGGTCGAGGACGAACGGCGATTCTCGGAGGGTTTGAGGGCTGGCGTACAGCCCAAGTTCACTTTTGCAGCTATAAAGGGCGGAATTTGTATTTACGCAAGATAGCGGCGGCACGATGACCGTTCATCTGTGCTAGCATCTTTCGCTTGGCTATTTCCAGGCGCGCCCATTGCCGCCTTGCCATGTTCTTTTTAGCTCACTCCAGTCACTCTGGTTCGATTATCGGTTGGCCGAAAGGCTCCTGCCGCTGTAAGGCAGGCGTTCATCACTGAACGGCCTGGTATTGGATCTTGTACTGGCTCATCCCAACCCACGTGACCTTTGGTAGGGGTCACCACTAGGAGAGGAGGCGCCATGCCAACTATTACTCTTCCCGACGGCAGTCAACGTTCATTCGATCATTCGGTTTCCGTAGCCGAGGTCGCCGCATCCATTGGTGCAGGTCTGGCCAAGGCCACCGTGGCCGGCAAGGTCGACGGCAAGCTCGTCGACGCCAGCGACCTGATCACCAGCGATGCCAGCCTGCAAATCATCACGCCTAAGGATCAAGAGGGGCTGGAGATCATTCGCCACTCTTGCGCACACTTGATTGGCCACGCGGTCAAGCAACTGTATCCAACCGCGAAAATGGTGATCGGCCCGGTCATCGAAGAAGGCTTCTATTACGACATCGCCTATGAGCGTCCTTTCACTCCGGACGACCTGGCTGCGATCGAACAGCGCATGCACCAGCTGATCGAAAAAGACTACGACGTGATCAAGAAAGTCACGCCGCGCGCCGAAGTCATCGACGTGTTCACCGCCCGTGGCGAAGACTACAAGTTGCGCCTGGTGGAAGACATGCCCGAAGAGCAGGCCATGGGCCTGTACTACCACGAAGAATATGTCGACATGTGCCGTGGCCCGCACGTGCCGAATACGCGCTTCCTCAAATCGTTCAAGCTGACCAAGCTGTCCGGCGCCTACTGGCGTGGCGACGCGAAGAACGAGCAACTGCAGCGGATCTACGGCACCGCCTGGGCTGACAAGAAGCAGCTGGCGGCCTACATCCAGCGCATCGAAGAAGCCGAAAAGCGCGACCACCGCAAGATCGGCAAGCGCCTGAACCTGTTCCACCTCCAGGAAGAAGCGCCGGGCATGGTGTTCTGGCACCCGAACGGCTGGACCCTGTATCAGGTGCTCGAGCAGTACATGCGCAAGGTTCAGCGTGAGAACGGCTACCTGGAGATCAAGACGCCCCAGGTTGTTGACCGTAGCCTCTGGGAGAAATCCGGGCACTGGGCCAACTACGCCGACAACATGTTCACCACCCAGTCGGAAAACCGTGACTACGCCATCAAGCCGATGAACTGCCCGTGCCACGTGCAGGTGTTCAACCAAGGCCTGAAGAGCTACCGCGAGTTGCCGATGCGCCTGGCTGAGTTCGGTGCCTGCCACCGTAACGAGCCATCGGGTGCGCTGCACGGTATCATGCGTGTGCGTGGTTTCACCCAGGATGACGCCCACATCTTCTGCACCGAAGAGCAGATGCAGGCCGAATCCGCCGCGTTCATCAAGCTGACCATGGATGTTTATCGCGATTTCGGCTTTACCGAAGTCGAGATGAAGCTGTCCACTCGTCCGGAAAAACGCGTTGGCTCCGACGAACTGTGGGATCGCGCCGAAGCTGCACTGGCCGCTGCGCTCGACAGTGCGGGCCTTGCGTACGATCTGCAGCCGGGTGAAGGCGCGTTCTACGGTCCGAAGATCGAGTTCTCGCTGAAAGATTGCCTTGGCCGCGTCTGGCAGTGTGGTACCCTGCAGCTCGATTTTAACCTGCCGATCCGTCTGGGCGCCGAATACGTGTCCGAAGACAACAGCCGTAAACACCCGGTTATGCTGCACCGGGCGATCCTCGGCTCGTTCGAACGGTTCGTCGGGATCCTGATCGAGCACTACGAGGGTGCATTCCCTGCGTGGCTGGCTCCGACCCAGGCAGTGATCATGAATATCACTGATAAACAGGCAGATTTTGCCGCCGAAGTTGAAAAAACTCTCAACGAAAGCGGGTTTCGTGCCAAGTCCGACTTGAGAAATGAAAAGATCGGCTTTAAAATCCGCGAGCATACTTTGCTCAAGGTTCCCTATCTTTTGGTTATCGGAGATCGGGAAGTCGAGATGCAGACTGTCGCTGTGCGTACTCGTGAAGGTGCTGACCTGGGCTCGATGCCCGTCGCCCAGTTCGCTGAGTTCCTCGCGCAAGCGGTTTCCCGGCGTGGTCGCCCAGATTCGGAGTAATTATTATTAAGCGTGAAATGAGACAAGATAAACGAGCTGCACCGAAAGCCCCGATCAACGAGAATATCTCGGCACGCGAGGTTCGGTTAATTGGCGCTGACGGCGAGCAGATTGGCATCGTCTCGATTGATGAAGCGCTTCGTATCGCTGAAGAGTCCAAATTGGACCTGGTGGAAATCTCCGCCGACGCAGTCCCGCCTGTTTGCCGGGTGATGGACTACGGCAAGTCGATCTTCGAAAAGAAGAAGCAGATTGCTGCGGCGAAGAAGAACCAGAAGCAGATTCAAGTAAAAGAAATCAAGTTTCGTCCAGGGACGGAGGAAGGGGATTACCAGGTAAAACTGCGCAACCTGGTACGTTTCCTGAGTGATGGGGACAGGGCCAAGGTATCCTTGCGATTCCGCGGCCGTGAGATGGCCCACCAGGAGCTGGGCATGGAACTCCTCAAGCGGGTTGAAGCTGACCTGCTGGAGTACGGTTCCGTTGAACAGCATCCTAAGATGGAAGGACGCCAGCTGATCATGGTCATCGCCCCGAAAAAGAAGAAGTAATCAACAGGGCACGGCAGGCCTTCTGATTATGTTTATCAACTGAATGCGGAGTATCCGAACATGCCAAAGATGAAGACTAAAAGTGGTGCTGCTAAGCGGTTTCTGAAAACTGCTAACGGTATCAAGCACAAGCACGCTTTCAAGAGCCACATCCTGACCAAAATGTCGACCAAGCGTAAGCGTCAACTGCGCGGTAGCAGCTTGCTGCATCCGTCTGACGTGGCAAAAGTCGAGCGCATGCTGCGCCTTCGTTAATTTTTGGATCAAGAATAGAGGAAGTAACTCATGGCTCGTGTAAAGCGTGGCGTCATTGCCCGTAAACGTCACAAAAAAATTCTGAAACTTGCTAAAGGCTACTACGGCGCGCGTTCACGCGTATTCCGTGTTGCCAAGCAAGCGGTAATCAAGGCAGGCCAATACGCCTACCGCGACCGTCGTCAGAAAAAACGTCAGTTCCGCGCTCTGTGGATCGCTCGTATCAACGCTGGTGCACGTGTTAACGGTCTGTCCTACAGCCGTTTCATCGCTGGCCTGAAAAAAGCTTCCATCGAGATCGACCGTAAGGTTCTGGCCGAACTGGCAGTGAACGAAAAAGCGGTGTTTGCTGCGATTGTCGAGAAAGCTAAAGCCACTCTGGCTTAAGTACCCCCGACAATCACCCTGGGTTACGTCTGTAGCCCAAGGTGGTAAACGTCTTAAATAGGGGAAGAGCCTTCAAGCTCTTCCCCTATTTTGTATCTGGAGTCTGTACATGGAAAACCTGGACGCGCTCGTTGCCCAAGCCCTTGAGGCTGTGCAAAGCGCTGAAGATGTAAATGCCCTGGAGCAAATCCGGGTTCACTACCTTGGCAAGAAAGGTGAATTGACTCAGGTGATGAAGACCCTGGGGAATTTGCCGGCTGAAGAGCGCCCGCAAGTCGGTGCGCTGATCAACGTCGCCAAGGAGCGTGTCACAGAGGTGCTCAATGCGCGCAAGGCGACCATGGAGGAGGCTGATCTCGCGGCCAAACTCGCCGCCGAGTCCATTGACGTCACCTTGCCTGGTCGCGGCCAGGCCTCGGGCGGTCTGCATCCGATCACCCGGACTCTGGAACGTATTGAGCAGTTCTTCACCCACATCGGCTACGGCATTGCCGAAGGCCCTGAGGTCGAAGACGACTATCACAACTTCGAGGCGCTCAACATCCCAGGCCATCACCCGGCCCGGTCGATGCACGACACCTTCTATTTCAACGCGAACATGCTGTTGCGTACCCATACCTCCCCGGTACAGGTCCGCACCATGGAAGCGAACAAGCCGCCGATCCGCATTGTCTGCCCAGGCCGTGTGTACCGCAGCGACTCCGATATCACCCACTCGCCGATGTTCCACCAGGTCGAAGGCTTGCTGGTTGATCGCGACATCAACTTCGCCGACCTCAAAGGCACCATCGAAGAATTCCTGCGGGTGTTCTTCGAGAAGGAGCTGGCGGTACGGTTCCGTCCATCGTTCTTCCCGTTCACCGAGCCGTCCGCTGAAGTCGACATGGAATGCGTGATGTGCAGCGGCAAAGGCTGCCGCGTGTGCAAGCAGACCGGCTGGCTGGAAGTGATGGGCTGCGGCATGGTTCACCCTAACGTGCTGCGCATGTCCGGCATCGATCCGGAAGAGTTCTCGGGCTTTGCCTTCGGCATGGGCGTTGAGCGTCTGGCCATGCTGCGTTACGGCGTGAACGACTTGCGCCTGTTCTTCGACAACGACTTGCGGTTCCTCGCGCAATTTCGCTAGTCGTAACGAATCTTTAGGAGAGCAGGATGAAATTCAGTGAACAATGGCTGCGTGGCTGGGTAAGCCCGCAGGTAGATCGCGACGCGCTGGTTGCCCGTCTGTCGATGGCCGGCCTTGAGGTCGATAGCGTTACGCCGGCCGCCGGTGTTTTCAGTGGCGTGGTCGTGGGTGAGGTGTTGAGCACCGAACAACACCCCGATGCCGACAAGTTGCGTGTATGCCAGGTCAGCAATGGCGCGGAAACCTTCCAGGTCGTGTGCGGAGCGCCAAACGTGCGTCCGGGCCTGAAGATCCCGTTCGCCATGATCGGTGCCGAGCTGCCAGGCGACTTCAAGATCAAGAAGGCCAAGCTGCGTGGTGTCGAGTCCAACGGCATGTTGTGCTCCCAGGCCGAACTGCAAGTCGGTGAAGGCAACGATGGCTTGATGGAGCTGCCGGCCGACGCGCCAGTGGGCCAGGACATCCGTGTTTACCTGGAACTGGAAGATGCCAGCATCGAGGTCGACCTGACGCCGAACCGTGGTGACTGTCTGTCCCTGGCGGGTTTGGCCCGTGAAGTTGGCGCCTTGTACAACGCCCCGGTCACCCGTCCAGTGGTTGCTGCGGTGCCTGCGGTACACGACGAAGTGCGCCCGATCGACGTGTTGGCGCCAAACGCCTGCCCGCGTTACCTGGGTCGTGTGATCCGCAACGTCGACCTGTCCAAGCCAACGCCGCTGTGGATGGTTGAGCGCTTGCGCCGTGCCGACGTACGCAGCATCGACGCCGCCGTCGACATCACCAACTACGTGATGCTGGAGCTGGGTCAACCGCTGCACGCTTTTGACCTCGCCGAAATCAACGGCGGCATCCGCGTGCGTATGGCAGAAGAAGGCGAGAAGCTGGTACTGCTCGACGGTCAGGAAGTCAGCCTGCGTGCCGACACCCTGGTCATCGCCGACCACTCCCGCGCCCTGGCGATTGCCGGCGTGATGGGTGGCGAGCACAGCGGCGTATCCGCGACCACTCGCGATGTGTTCCTTGAAAGCGCGTTCTTCGACCAGATCGCCATCGCCGGTAAGGCCCGTTCCTACGGCCTGCACACCGATGCCTCTCACCGCTACGAGCGCGGTGTGGATTGGAACCTCGCCCGTGAAGCCATGGAGCGCGCCACTGGCCTGCTGCTGGAAATCACCGGTGGCGAAGCCGGCCCGGTCACCGAAACTGTCAACGCACAGTTCCTGCCGTCCGTTGCACCGATCACCCTGCGTGCCAAAAGCGTTGAGCAGATGCTTGGCCTGGTCATTGATCCGGCTGAAATCGAGCAACTGCTGTCGGCTCTCGGCCTGGCTATTTCCTCGAGTGGGGAAGGGCAGTGGCACGTTGAAGTACCAAGCCATCGCTTCGATATCAGCCTGGAAGTCGACCTGATCGAAGAGCTGGCCCGTCTCTACGGCTACAACCGCCTGCCGGTCCGTTACCCGCAAGCGCGCCTGGCGCCACAGCCTAAGGCAGAAGCGCGTGCACACCTGCCAGAGTTGCGTCGCCTGCTGGTTGCCCGTGGTTATCAGGAAGCGGTGACCTACAGCTTCATCGATCCGAAGCAGTTCGAACTGTTCAACCCAGGCGTCGAACCGCTGTTGCTGGCCAATCCGATCTCCAACGACATGGCGGCCATGCGTTCTTCGCTGTGGCCCGGCCTGGTGAAAGCCCTTTCCCATAACCTGAACCGTCAGCAAGACCGCGTGCGCATGTTTGAAAGCGGCCTGCGTTTCGTCGGTCAGTTGGACGGCCTGAAGCAAGAGCCGATGCTGGCCGGTGTGGTCTGCGGCAGCCGTCTGCCGGAAGGCTGGGCACAGGGTCGCGACGCTGTGGACTTCTTCGACGTCAAGGCTGACGTGGAAGCGGTACTGGGCTTTGCCGGTGCTCTGGACGCCTTCACTTTCGTGCCGGGCAGCCATCCTGCATTGCACCCAGGCCAGACGGCACGCATTGAGCGTGAAGGTCGGCTGGTCGGTTTCGTCGGCGCCATTCACCCTGAATTGTCGAAAACCCTCGGTCTCGACCGTCCGGTCTTCGTATTTGAGCTGGTTCTGGCTGAAGTGGCTTCTGGCAAGATGCCTAAATTCAGCGAGTTGTCGCGCTTCCCTGAAGTGCGCCGTGACCTGGCCTTGATCGCCGACCGTGAAGTGGCCGCCACTGCTGTTCTGGATGTAATCCGTGAAAATGCAGGGGAATGGCTGACAGACCTCAGGCTATTTGACGTCTATCAGGGTAAAGGTATTGATCCGCATAGAAAAAGCCTTGCAGTTGGCTTGACCTGGCAGCATCCATCGCGCACTCTTAATGATGATGAGGTGAATACCACGACACAAAATATCCTCACCTCGCTCGAACAAAGGTTGAACGCCACGTTAAGGAAGTGACGTATGGGGGCTTTGACGAAAGCTGAGATGGCGGAACGTCTGTACGAAGAGTTGGGTCTGAACAAGCGCGAGGCCAAGGAATTGGTCGAGCTGTTTTTTGAAGAGATCAGACACGCTCTGGAAGACAACGAACAGGTCAAATTGTCCGGTTTCGGCAACTTTGACCTGCGGGACAAACGCCAGCGGCCTGGCCGCAATCCAAAAACGGGAGAAGAAATCCCGATCACGGCTCGCCGTGTGGTCACCTTTCGTCCAGGGCAGAAGTTGAAGGCCCGAGTTGAGGCTTATGCTGGAACCAAGTCATAACGACGAGCTACCCGTCATCCCAGGCAAACGCTACTTCACCATTGGTGAAGTCAGCGAGCTCTGTGCGGTAAAACCGCACGTGCTGCGCTATTGGGAGCAGGAGTTTCCTCAACTCAACCCCGTCAAACGCACCGGGAACCGTCGGTATTATCAGCGCCAGGATGTGCTGATGATCCGACAGATCCGCGCGTTGCTGTACGACCAAGGGTTCACCATCAGCGGCGCGCGCCAGCGTATGTCCGGTGATGAAGCCAAAGACGACACTACCCAATACAAGCAAATGATCCGCCAGATGATCGCCGAACTCGAAGATGTGCTGGTGGTGTTGAAGAAGTGATTCAAGCTTTTAAAATACTTCCACATTTCAAAAGCTTGCGGTATATTCCGGATCGCTTCGTCAAGAAGCAAACCCAGTAACACGCCTAGTCGGGGCGTAGCGCAGTCCGGTAGCGCACTAGCATGGGGTGCTAGGGGTCGAGTGTTCGAATCACTCCGTCCCGACCATATTTTTCAATGTCTTAGCCCAATCTTTGCAGGTTGGGCTTTTTCATGCCCGGAAGAAACCATATTCACCCCTCAGGATCGTCCCCCTCTCGCACCATCACGGCACACCTTGTTACAACCATTCGCCCCAGGGTGCAGTCGGTATAGAACTTCAGTCATCTGTTCTCATCCAAATTCCAGGCGTGTTTCAAACCGTGAGCGCCTGCTGACAACCCATAGAGGTTCACAGAATGAAAATGACACTACCCGTCCTGATTTTGGGCGCCCTCATTTCGCAAGGAGCGATGGCCGCCGGAGATGGCACAGCAGCCCTTGGGGGCGGCGTTGGTGGTGCCCTTGGTAATATCGTAGGTCAACAGCTAGGTGGCTCAACGGGCGCAGCGGTAGGCGCAGGCGTTGGTGGTGCCGCCGGCAGCGCTGTCGGGGCTCAAAGGGGCAACCGAGCGGAAGCCGCGCTAGGTGGTGGTATCGGCTCAGCCGGCGGCTCGCTGATTGGTAATCGTCTCGGAGGCACAACGGGGTCGACTATTGGCGCCGGTGTAGGTGGTGCCGCAGGCGGCGCGCTGGGGAATAATCTGGCAGATGATGAGAGTGGTCATCGATCAGACGGCAAGAAGCACAAAGGCAACAACAAGCACAAACACAAGAACAAGCATCGTTAGGCTCTGACGGTGTCACATTGAAGCCCGGCCCAGCGCCGGGCTTCTTGTATCTGCCATTTGTAGAGGTTGATCGATGCACCATCAATACGGGGGCCCACTAAGTCAGTAGTGGGGCCCCTTTCTCGTTTCTGGCTTTCGCAGATTTACACGATCATGGCCTCAACATCTGCCAGGGTGGCGTGTGGGATGACACTGTCCGGAATCCTGGAGGTGTCAGACAGGTTGTAAACCATGAAGTCATCACCCATGACCTTATCGGACATCAATTCAAACGACGGCAGTATGCGCGTGAAGTAGTGCTGATCGAGCCCGCAGGGTGAGTGGGTGGAATCAGCACTTTCGTAAAACCTGCCTGAGCGCTCGTCCAGATCAACGCCCACCAGAAAAACCTGGGTAAATCCGACATGGAATGCCAGCTGTATAGCCAGATAGGCCACGGTTCGAGCGTCAAAAAAGCCCTCGCTCATGTCTTTGCTGAATCCCAGCGGTCTTTCGCGGCTAGGCAGCAAGGGATGATTGACGACCAGCGCACTGTGTTTGCCTCGAACAGATTCCAGCCAGGAGGGCCGCTTGGCTTTGGATAATGGGTACAGCCGTCCAGTCGGTCGAGCATGAGAGGAGCGTGCGTGATCTTCCCACAGCGCAACCCTTTGGCTGATCGCCATTGCCTGCTTGAACAGCTCCGGCTGCTGCTCGGAGAAACTTCTGTCCGTACAGGCGTAAAAGTACGGCTTAACGCCAGTATCGAGAAACATCGAAATGGCGCCATTCATCGTGATCATTGGCACGTGCGCGAATTTTTTGATGGGAAAGGACTTGGCTGACGGGCCGGAAGCAATGATAAAGACCGCACCTGACTCGGTGTTCCGGCAGGCGTCAAAATCGCTCAGGTCCAGTTGGTATTTGTTCGCAAGCCAAGGGGCTGTGAAGGGGGCGTACAAAGCCTGCTGAGCGTTACCAGCATGCTCGATGGCGACGAAGGCTGTCTGTTTCATCGGGCCCAACCGTGCAGTGAGAAGAAAGTTCGTACATCACCCGACCCTATGGCGGATGGCTGAGTTCCTTCTTAAAGCAAAGTTCATGGTCTGGTCTGCTGACGGATATCCTGTTTTTGAGTGGGACATTTCCTGGTATTGGCAGCGGTTTTTGCCCACCTCCCGTTACTTCCGCCCACAGGTGGTGCGTTTTCTGAGCTATTTGGTAGCAGTTTCCTACGCGCGCGATCCTCTCTATTATCGCTATTTCATCGCTATCCCATCCAAATCAATCACTTGCTATATCCCCCGATCAGTTGGCACACATCCTGCTTTTTTGTATTCGTGGATAATTGGATACAAAAATTCAAAAGGTGCTGCCGATGCAATTTGCCCCCGCTTACGTTGACCGCCAGCCCCTCACCGCCGAGGAGGAGGCCTACAACTTTCTGCTCGACGCCATATGCAATGGCCGCTACCGCAAGGGCGACCGCCTGATTGCCGAGGACATCGCCAGCGAGATCGGTATGAGCCGCATGCCCGTGCGCGAAGCTTTCCGTCGCCTGGATGCCCAGGGTCTGGTAACCCTCAGGCCTAACCGGGGCGCCGTCGTCAGTGGCCTGGATATCGATGAATTGCACGAAGTGTTCGAGATGCGCAGTGCCCTCGAAGGCCTGGCTGTGCGCGTGGCGGTCGCACGCATCGGCGAACGCCAATTGGCCGCACTGGAGCGCCTGCTCGACGAGATGGACGATTACCGCGACGAAAGCGCCGCCTGGGTCAGCCGCCACCGCGCTTTCCACGAATACCTGTGCAGCCTCAGCGGCCGTCCGCGCTTGATGAAGCAGATCTCGGCGCTGTACTCGCTGGTGGAAGCGCCCATGCGCCTGTGGTTGCAGCATGGCGAGAAACCCCTCAGCGCCCGCCAGGAACACGCGGTGATCCTCGATGCCATCCGTTCCGGTGACGCGGCCCGCGCCGAGGCAGTGGTGCGCGAGCACATCGAGGGGACCGTGCCAGCGCTGATCCAATTCCTGCAAACCGAAAAATAAGAAAGACCTGCTGTGTTTTGACTTTGAGTCCTGCCCCGTTAACCAACGAACTGGAGTGTCTGGTCATGCATAAACGCCGCGCCTTGCTGGTGGCTGTCTCCCTCGGCCTCTGTACACAATGGGCCATTGCCGCGCCCCAAGTACCGGAGCGCCTGAAGAGCGTCGATAAACTGGTGTATTGCTCGGGGATGGATTCGCCGCCCCTGGTGTCCTTCGATGAAGCGCAGAAGCCGCGCGGGCTTACCGTCGACCTCGGGCTCGAGATCGCCAAGCGCCTGGGCGACAAACACGTGCAGTGGCGGGTGATTCCGTTCTCCGGCCTGGTGCCGGCGTTGCTTGCCCAGCAGTGCGACATGATCGTCGACCAGCTGTTCGACAAGCCCGAACGGCGCCAGGTGATCGACATCGTCAACTACATGTACTCCAGCCAGTCGGTGGTGGTGCCCAAGGGCAACCCCAAGGGCATCAAGGCCTTGGATGACCTGTCCGGGCACAAGGTTGCGGTGCTCAACGGCTCCACCATCAAGACCCTGCTGGACGCGCAAAACGACAACCTGACCAAGGCCGGCAAGCCACCGATGAAGCTGGTGGTCTACAACACCGACACTGATGCCTTCCAGGCCCTGCGCATCAGCCAGGTCGACGCGTATGGCACCACGGTGGAAACCGCCGGCTACTACGCCGCGATGGCCCCGGACCTGTTCCAGGAAGGTGTACCGGCCTTCAGCCGCATCCTCACTGGCCTGGGCATGCGCAAGGACGACCCGCAGCTCACCGCCGCCGTGCAGCAAGTGATCAGCGACATGCGCAGTGACGGCAGTTATGTGGCGTTGCTGAACAAATGGCATGTCAGCAGTGACACTCTCGACTGAGGTTTGCGGCGATGAACTTCAATTGGGATGTGTTCTGGCAGTACCTGTTGCAGCCCAGCGGGGTCTACCTCACCGGGCTGTGGCTGACGTGCCTGATCGCGGTGTCGGCGATGTTGCTGGGCTGCGTACTGGGCTTGGCGGCGGCGCTGTTGCGCCTGTCGAAGAATCCGTTGCTGCACCTGCCAGTGCGGTTTTACGTGTGGTTGATGCGCGGCACGCCGCTGCTGGTGCAGATCGTGTTTCTCTACACCGCGCTGGCGGCCGGGGGGATTTTCCGCTTTGAGGATATCGACCTGTTCGGCCTGGTCGTGCCCGGCAATATCCAGGCGGCGATTATCGCCCTGGGCCTCAACGAAGGCGCGTACATGGCTGAAATCATCCGCGCCGGCATTGGCGCCGTCGACAAGGGCCAATACGAAGCCGGGCGCTCCCTGGGCATGGGCTTTTCCAAGCTGATGCGGCGCATCGTGCTGCCCCAGGCGTTTCGCGTGATCGTGCCGCCGCTGGGCAACGAGTTCAACGTGATGCTCAAGAACACCACCCTGGTCAGCGTGATCGGCGTGCAGGAATTGCTGCTCAGCACGCAAATGGTCACCTCGGCGACGTTCCGCGTGTTCGAGCTGTACCTGGTGGTGGCGATCTACTTCCTGATGCTCACCACGCTCTGGGGCTTCTTCCAGCGCTGGCTGGAGGCACGTTTCGGCCAGTCCGACCGGCCTTCCGCGCCGCCACCGGCGTCCAGCCGCATGTTCGGGCGCAGCACTTTGAAACTGCTGAGGGGACGATAACCATGGCGCATCACAGTGAAGAACTGATCATCGAAGCGCTGGATATCCACAAGTCGTTTGGCACGCTGCAGATCCTCAAGGGCATTTCCCTGCAAGTGCGGCGCGGAGAAGTGGTGGTGCTCATTGGCGCCTCGGGTTCGGGCAAGACCACCTTTATCCGCTGTATCAACCTGCTCGAAGACATCCAGGGCGGGCGCATCCGCGTCAACGGCCGCGCCATGGGCTATCGCGAGCGCAGCGACGGCAGCCTGGTACGCGACTCGGAGCGCAACATTGCCCGCCAGCGCCGCGACATCGGCATGGTGTTCCAGCGTTTCAACCTGTTCCCCCACATGACCGCGTTGGAAAACATCATCGAAGCGCCGATCCAGGTACTCGGCACACCCCGCGTCGAAGCCTTGGAACAGGCCCGTGGATTACTCGCTCGGGTCGGCCTGGCGGACAAGGCCAACCATTACCCGTCGATGCTCTCCGGTGGCCAGCAGCAACGGGTGGCCATCGCCCGTGCCTTGGCGATGAAACCCCAAGCCATGCTGTTCGACGAACCCACCAGCGCCCTCGACCCGGAAACCGTCGGCGAAGTGCTGCAGGTGATGAAGGAGCTGGCCGAGGAGGGCATGACCATGGTGGTGGTCACCCACGAAATGGGCTTTGCCCGTGAAGTGGCGGACCGCGTGGTGGTGCTCGACCAGGGTGAACTCATCGAACAGGGGCCACCGGAACAGATTTTCAGCCACCCCAGCCATCCCCGTACCCGAGCCTTTCTCAGTCGCGTGTTATGACCCTTCCAAGGAAATGTGCCATGCGTTTATCCAGCTTGTTTGCAGCCCTGTGCTGCGCCGCCGTTGTACCCATGAGCCAGGCTGCCACACCTGTGGTCAAGGTCTACAACTGGTCCGATTACATCGGCCCCGACACCTTGAAGAACTTCGAGAAAGACAGCGGCATCAAGGTGCAATACGACATCTTCGACACCAACGAAATGCTCGAAGCCAAGCTGCTTTCCGGGCACTCGGGATATGACGTGGTCGTGCCCTCCAGCCAGTTCCTGTCCAAGCAGATCCGCGCCGGCGCCTACCAGCCGTTGCAGCGGAATTTGCTGGATAACTGGAAGCACCTGGACCCGCGCCTGATGCAGCGCCTGGAAGCCGCCGACCCTGGCAACCGCTACGCCGTGCCTTACATGTGGGGCACCGTGGGCATCGGCTACAACGCAGAAAAAGTGCGCGCCGTGCTGGGCAAGGACGCGGTGCTGGATTCCTGGTCGATGGTCTTCGAGCCAGGCAACCTGGCCAAGCTCAAAAGCTGCGGCGTGGCCTTCCTTGATGCCCCGGTGAAGATCATCCCGCAGGTCATGCTCTACCTCGGCCTGGACCCCAACAGCACTCAGCCCGACGACTACAAGCAGGCCTCGACACGCTTGATGGCGCTGCGGCCCTCGGTGACCTACTTCAACTCCTCGAAATACACCGCCGACCTGGCCAACGGCGATATCTGCGTGGCGGTCGGTTATTCCGGCGACGTGATGCAGGCCCAGAGCCGCGCCAA
The DNA here is from genome assembly GCF_049896305.1 of Pseudomonas sp. DWP3-1-3b3. Taxonomy (NCBI): domain Bacteria; kingdom Pseudomonadati; phylum Pseudomonadota; class Gammaproteobacteria; order Pseudomonadales; family Pseudomonadaceae; genus Pseudomonas; species Pseudomonas sp. DWP3-1-3b3. The sequence goes on from NZ_JAFCUA010000003.1 coordinate 667,522, forward strand.
GGAAGCTGGCAAACATATCGACATCCGCTACCTGATCCCCAAGGAAGGCGTGAACCTGTGGTTCGACATGCTGGCGATTCCCAAGGACGCCGGCAACACGGCCAACGCCCACGCCCTGATCAACTACCTGCTGCGCCCCGAGGTGATCGCGCCGATCAGCGACTACGTCGGCTACGCCAACCCGAACAAAGACGCCACGCCACTGATGGACCCCAAAGTCAGCGGCAACCCAGGTATCTATCCTGGCGATGACGTGATCAACCACACCTTTGTCTCCGCCGACCTGCCGGAAAATATCCAGCGCCTGATGACCCGGGAATGGAACCGCATCAAGTCCGGCCAATGAATCGAAGAGCCTCTGCCATGTTGAAATTTTCTGCTCACGAGTACCCTTATCCCTCGCAGCGCCAGAGTGTGTTTGCCCAGCGCGGCATGGTCGCGGCGTCCCAGCCCCTGGCCGCCCAGGCCGGTATCGAGATCATGCAAAAGGGCGGTAACGCCATCGACGCTGCCATTGCCACGGCGGCCGCTTTGACGGTGGTGGAACCCACCGGCTGCGGCCTCGGCGGCGATGCGTTTGCCCTGGTCTGGTGCAAGGGCCAGTTGCACGGTTTGAATGGCAACGGCCATGCGCCGGCGGCCTTGAGCATCGAGGCGGTCAAGGCCTGCGGGCATGACCAGATGCCGCTGTATGGCTGGACGCCGGTCACGGTGCCCGGTTGCCCGTCGGCTTGGGCGGAGCTGTCCCAGCGTTTCGGCAAATTGCCGTTTGCCGAGTTGCTGCAACCGGCCATCCGCCTGGCGCGCGACGGTTTCCCGCTGTCGCCGGTGGTTGCCTATCAATGGCAACTCACCCTGGAAGAGTTCACGCCTCATCGCGATGCGGCGCTGGACGCCTGGTTCGACACCTTCCTGATCGACGGCCGCGCGCCACAGGCCGGGGAGATGTTTCGCAACCCGGCCCAGGCCCGCACCCTCGAAGAGCTGGCGGCCACCCGCTGCGAAAGCCTGTATCGCGGCGCGCTGGCCGAACGCTTGGACGCGCATTCCAAGGCCAGCGGCGGCTACCTGCGCGCCAGCGATCTCCAGAATTACCGCGCCGAGTGGGTGGAGCCGATCCACGTCAATTACCGCGGGGTGGACGTGTGGGAAATCCCCCCCAGCGGCCAGGGTTTGGTAGCGTTGATGGCGCTGAAAATCCTCGAAGGTTTCAGCTTCGATCACCGCGACAGCCAGCAGACCTGGCACCGCCAATTGGAGGCGATGAAACTCGCCTACAGCGACGGCCTGCACTACATCACCGATCCGCTGCACATGCGCGTGGCCGTCGCTGACCTGCTCAGCGATGACTACAGCGCGCGTCGCCGTGGGCAGATCGGCGAACAGGCCCAGCCGCCCAAACCCGGCGACCCTCACGCCAGCGGCACGGTGTACCTGGCCACGGCCGACGCCGAAGGCAATATGGTTTCGTTCATCCAGAGCAACTACCATGGCTTCGGCTCCGGCGTGGTGCTGCCCGACAGCGGCATCGCCCTGCAAAACCGTGGGCAGGAGTTCAGCCTCGACCCAACCCACGCCAACTGCCTGGCGCCGGGCAAGAAAACCTTCCACACCATCATCCCCGGCTTTCTCACCAAGGACGGCCAGGCCCTTGGCCCGTTCGGCGTGATGGGCGGCTACATGCAGCCCCAGGGTCACGTGCAGATGGTGATGAACCTGGTGGATTTCGGGCTCAACCCGCAGGCGGCTCTGGATGCGCCGCGCTGGCAATGGCTGGGCGACATGAACGTGGGCATCGAACAGGGCGCCTCCCGCGACTTGGCCAACGCCTTGGCACGGCGCGGGCATCAGGTGCAGATCGCCAGCGACCTCACCGACTACGGGCGCGGGCAGATCATCCTGCGCGACCCGGTCAGCGGGGTGCTGTGCGGCGGCACCGAGCCCAGGGCGGATTCGCATATCGCCGTCTTGTAAACCTAGGCCCGGTTCGCCGGTGCCGCCGGATAGTCGGTGTAGCCCCGAGTCGGGCTGCCGTCGATGCCGTAGAACGTCGTGCGATCGCCTTCGGCCAGTGGCCAATCGTGTCGCATGCGTTCCACCAAGTCCGGGTTGGCAATGAACGGCCGGCCGAACGCCACCAGATCCAGATCGCCCTGGGTCAACACCGCTTCGGCCCGGGCGCGATTGAAACCACCCGCCGCGATCAGGGTGCCTTGGTAGGCCTGGCGGAACGCTGTGGCGAAGCCTGCGGGGATGGCTTCTGCCCCCAGCGTGAGCTGATCGCTCAAGTGCACATAGCCGAGGTTGCGTGTGTTGAGCGCGGCAGCCAGGCTCAGCCACGTCTGGGCTTCCTCGACGTACGGATGCATATCGAACAAGCGGCCGAAGGGCGAGAGGCGTACGCCGACCCGCGCGCTGCCGATCTCGGCGGCCAGGGCATCCAGGGTTTCCAGCAGGAAGCGCTGGCGGTTGGCGATGGAGCCGCCGTACTCGTCAGTGCGGGTGTTCAGCGCGCCATTCAAGAACTGCTCGAACAGGTAGCCATTGGCACCATGCAATTCGACCCCATCAAACCCGGCGTCCATTGCACGGCGTGCGGCGCTGACAAAATCTGCGGTCACTCGACGCACCTCATCGGTATCAAGCGCCCTTGGCGTACTGGCTTGTACCGGCCCTGGCTGGCCGTCGGCAACCCATGCGTAGGCGTTCGATTGGGCGGCGGTAACGGCCACCGAAGAGACAGGTGCGCCCCCTTCAGGCTGAATCGACACATGGGACATGCGGCCCACATGCCACAGTTGCGCGAAGATCTTGCCGCCCTTGGCGTGCACCGCATCGGTGACCCGGCGCCAGCCCTGGGTTTGTGCGTCGTTGTACAGCCCAGGGTTGAACAGGTAACCGCAGCCTTCGCGGGAAATCGGCGCGCCCTCGCTGATGATCAGCCCCGCTGATGCGCGTTGGGCGTAGTAGAGAACAGTGTGTTCATCTGGAATATCGTCCAGTGCTCGGGCACGGGTCATGGGCGCCATCACCACGCGGTTGGTCAACGCAGTGCCGGCAAGGTCGTAGGGTTTGAATAGGGTGCTCATGGGAAATCTCTCAAGGGATCAGAGTTCAGGGACGTTGGGGCCACACCACGTTCAGGCGCGTGCTGCTGATCAACCATTCGCCCTCGACGCGGCGGTATTCATCGACGTACAGGCCCAGCAGCAACAATGGGTTTTCCCCCGTCGGGCGTTGGGTCACGAAGTCGGTCAAGTAGCAACGGCCTTCGGCGCGGTTCTCATCGAGGAGTTCGATCCAGTGGTTGGACACGGCGTGCAGGAAGGGGTACTGGCCGCGTTGCTCGGTATCAAAATCGCGAAAGGCCTGGGCCAGGCCGGCCTTGATGGCTTGACGGCCAGTCCAGCCGGCGCGGTCGACCTGGCAAATGGCGTCTTCGGTAAACAACTGCGCCAGTGCGTCCATGCGGTTGGCATCGAGGTGATGGCAGTAGCGCAGGCGCAGGGTACGGATGGCTTCCAGGCTGATGAGGCGGTTCAAATCGGCGTTCATGGGACCTCTCGGGGATGGTCATTGAAAGTGGTGCCTAGCTTATTTGAGCGTGCGAGGCGGATTAATCCCTGAAAAGTCTGTGCAGCTGATCCTGCGAGGATAGAATTAAATTTTTCCGTGTCGGAGGCAGTGATGGAAACCCTTCAATTCGACGGCATCCCCGAGTTCATCCTGGCCGCCCAACAGGGCAGTTTTACCGCCGCCGCCCAGCATTTGGGCGTGACCAGTTCGGCGGTGGGCAAGAGCGTGACGCGGCTGGAAAAACGCCTGGGCATCAAGTTGCTGCACCGCAGCACCCGCAAGTTGAGCCTGACCCACGAAGGCGAGGTTTACCTGGCCAGTTGCCTGCGGGTGATGGAAGAATTGCGCGGTGTGGAAGGCAGCTTCCTCAGTGGTGTCGCGGAGCCCAAAGGGCGCTTGCGAATTGACCTGCCGGCAGCGTTTGGCCGACGGCATATCGCGCCGCTGCTGATTGCGCTGGCCGGTCGATATTCGCAACTGGACCTGACCCTCACGTTTGGCGAGCGCAAGGTCGACATGATCAACGAAGGCATCGACCTGGCGGTCCGTATTGGTGACCTTAAGGATGACCCGGAACTGGTCGCCCGGCGCCTCGGCGAGCAACGCCTGGTGATCTGCGCCGCGCCGCAGTATTTGCGCCAGCAGCCACCGCCGCTGAGCCCGAGTGATTTGCTGGCGCACGATTGCATCATTGGCTGGCGTATCGGCCTGCGTAAGACCTGGCTGGTGAAAAACCCCAAAGGCATCGTGCAGGAGCAGGAAGTGCGCGTGCGGCATGAGTTCGGCGACGGTGAGATGATGTTGCGCGCCACCCTCGACGGCGGCGGCCTGTGCCAGCTGCCCACGTGGCTGGTGGCCGAACACCTGCGCAGCGGTGCCTTGCTGACCGTACTCGACGACTGTGCCGGGGCGACCATGCCGATTCATGTGATCTGGCCACAGACCCGTTACGTGCAACCCAAGGTACGCGTGGTGGTGGATGCGCTATTGGAAATGGCCGGGCAACAGAACGAGGTGTTTGGTGGCCGCGAAAAATGAACTGAATCAGGCTGTCCCTTTTTTTCTCCTCATCGGTCATTCCAGGTAAGTGAACACTATCGAGAGTTTTCTCCAATGCCTGTAGTCCGTCCCTTGCTCAAACTGAGCCTGCTGCTGAGCCTCAGCGCCAGTCCGTTCTTCGCTGCCGTCAGCTATGCCGAAGACACCGCCACCCGCCGTAGTTATCAGGTGCCCGCCGGCAGCCTGAGTGCGGCGCTCACCCGCTTCGCCGGGTTGGCGGGTGTCAACCTGTCGGTGGACCCGGCGTTGGTCAGCGGGCGCAGCAGCAGTGGTTTGTCCGGCGAATATGGAGTGGAGGAGGGCTTTGCGCGCTTGCTGCAAGGCTCTGGCCTGCAACTGCAACCGATGGGCGCACAGGCCTACATGCTGGTGCCGGCGCCGGACGGCAGCACGCTGGAGTTGGCCCCGACGTCGATCCTCGGCACCACCGGCCTGTATGACGGCGACACCTACGCCGGCGGCCAGGTGGCGCGCCGCACGGCCCAAGGTATGCTCGGCACGCGGGACTTCATGGAAACCCCGTTCAGCATCACCACCTACACCGCGGATGCGGTGAAGAACCAACAGGCCCGCACCCTCGGCGACCTGATCGCCGCCGACCCCTCGGTGCGCGCGACCAACCCGGCCGGTGGGCGTTACGAGCAATTCACCATCCGCGGCTTCAGCCTGTTCAACAGTGACGTGGCCTACAACGGCCTGTACGGCGTGCTGCCGACCTACACCATCGACATGGAAATGGCCGACCGCGTCGACATCCTCAAAGGCCCGAGCCAGTTGATCAACGGCATCTCGCCGCGTGGCAGCGTGGGCGGCGGGATCAACGTGGTGCCCAAGCGCGCCACCGACAAGGACATCAACTCGTTCACCGGCAACTGGGCGTCCGACAGCCAGGCCGGCGGTGCGGTGGACATTGGTCGACGCTTTGGCGAAGACAACCAGTACGGCATCCGTTTCAACGGTGTGAAGCAGTCCGGCGACACCGCTTGGGACCACCAGAGCGTCGACCGCGAAATGGCTGTGCTGGGCCTGGATTTCCGTGGCGAACGCTTGCGCCTTTCCACCGACATCGGCCACACCGAGCGCGACACCGATGCGCCGCAAGAGCGCGTGCAGGTGGCGGCCGCAGCGCCGGTGCCCAGCGCTAACGACGTGCGCCGCAATTATGCGCAATCCTGGAGCAAGGCCCGCACCAATGACACCTTCGGCACGGTCAATGCCGAGTACGACCTCAGCGACAACGTGATGCTCTACGGCGGCGTGGGCGCACGCAAAAGCAACCACGACTTCCTGCGCCACGCGGTGTCCGTGTCCAATGCGGCCGGTGATTTCAGCGTGCAGCCACGGGATTTCACCCGCGATGAAAACGTGCGCACTTACACCGCTGGCGTGCGCAACTGGTTCCATACCGGGCCGGTCAGCCATGAGGTCAACCTGGCAGCCAGTTACTTCGATATGGACTTCACCAACGGTGGCGCGCGCTATGGGGCGGCGCCGAGCAACCTCTACAACCCCGTACAAACACCGACGCCGTCCACAGCTACCCGCCAGGACGCCAAGGTCTACACCGAAAACAAATTCAGCGGCGTGGCCTTGTCCGACACCCTGGGCTTCTTCGACGACCGCCTGTTGCTCACCCTCGGTGCCCGCTGGCAGCGCGTGAAGGTCGATGACTGGAGCGACGGCGTCAAAGGTGCCACGGCCTACGACGAAGAAAAGGTTTCGCCGTCCGGCGGCCTGCTGTTCAAGGCCACCGACAAATTGTCACTGTACGCCAACTACATGGAAGGCCTGAGCCAGGGCAAGATCGCGCCGTCCACCTCGCGAAACGAAGACGAGATCTTCCCGCCGTTCATCAGCCGCCAGGTGGAAGTGGGCGCCAAGTACGACGCCGGCGCGTTCGCGGTGACTGCCGCCGTGTTCCGCATCAAGCAGCCCGCCTATGAAACCAATGCCACCACGCGGCTTTTCGGCCCCAATGGCAAACGTGAGAACTCAGGCGTAGAGCTGAGTGTGTTCGGCGAACCGCTCAAGGGCTTGCGCCTGCTCGGCGGGGTGATGTACATCGACAGTGAACTGAAAGACACCACCAACGGCACCTGGGACGGCAACCGCGCCCCGGCCACGCCCAAGTACAACGTTAACCTCGGCGCCGAATGGGATGTGCCGGGCCTCGAAGGCCTGACGCTGACCAGCCGTGGCATCTACTCCAGCTCGCAGTACCTGGACCAGTCCAACGTCAAGGAAATCGACGCCTGGAACCGCGTTGACCTGGGTGCGCGCTACGCGTTCAAGGTGGACGACAAGCACATCACCTTGCGGGCGAATGTGGAGAACGTCGCCGATAAGCGCTACTGGAGCTCGGCCGGCGCGTCGGATGACAGCGAGCCGGGGCTGACCTTGTCGACGCCGCGCACCTACCTGCTGTCGGCTACCGTCGACTTCTAACGGCTGTACGTCGATCAAAATGTGGGAGCAGGCAAGCCAGCTCTCACACTGGATTTTCGGCGTTAATGAGAATGTTTTTTGATCACGCCGCCCCGATATGGAATAGTACCCGCCGTTTTCCCCAGCCTGTCTAGCCGGGGTGTTTTAACGCCGAGGTCCTTGTCATGCGAATGCTGCGCTCCATCCCCACCCTTGCCGCCTGTGTGTTGGCGTTGTCTTCAGGCCTGCTGAGCGCCGCGCCCATCGACCTCAACGACGGCCAGCACGCCGTGCATCTGCCCGATGCACCCAAGCGCGTCGTGGTGCTGGAATTCTCCTTTCTCGACAGCCTGGCCGCCGTTGACGTCACGCCCGTCGGCGCTGCCGATGATGGCGATGCCAACCGCGTGTTGCCCCGCGTGCGCCAGGCCATCGGCCAATGGAAGTCCGTGGGCCTGCGTTCGCAGCCGAGCATCGAGGAAATCGCCCGCCTCAAGCCGGACCTGATCGTTGCCGACCTCAACCGTCACCAGGCGTTGTACAACGACCTGGCGAGCATCGCGCCGACCCTGTTGCTGCCGTCGCGCGGCGAGGATTACCAGGGCAGCCTGAAATCCGCCGAACTGATCGGCAAGGCACTGGGCAAGAGCGAACAGATGGAAGCGCGGATCCAGAAGAACCGCGAAAACCTCAAAGCCATTGCCCAGCAGATCCCGGCCGGCGCCAGCGTGTTGTTTGGTGTCGCCCGTGAAGACAGTTTCTCCGTGCACGGCCCGGATTCCTACGCCGGCAGCGTGCTCGAAGCCATTGGTTTGAAAGTTCCCTCGGTACGCGCCAATGCGGCGCCCACCGAGTTTGTCAGCCTGGAGCAACTGCTCGCCCTCGACCCCGGTTGGTTGCTGGTCGGTCATTACCGTCGCCCGAGCATCGTTGACAACTGGAGCAAGCAGCCGCTGTGGCAAGTGCTGGGCGCGGTGCGTAATAAACAGGTCGCCGAAGTGGACGGTGACAGCTGGGCGCGCAATCGCGGTGTGCTGGCCTCGGAGCAGATCGCCGAAGACGCGCTGGCGATCCTCAAGGGCGGTAAAGCCGTACTGAGCCAATAAGCATGGGGCGAAGTCTTGCGGCGGCCGGCATTGTGCTGCTGGGTGCCGGGTTGTTCTGGCTGTCGCTGTACAGTTGGTCGCCGTTCACGATCACGGCGACGGATGCGTGGAATGGCCTGGTTCATCAAGGCAGCGTGGGCGGCAATATGGCCTACATCGTCGCGCAGTTGCGCGTGCCACGGGCGCTGTGTGCCGCGTTGGTCGGCGCCTGCCTGGGCTTGGCCGGTGCGTTGATGCAAGGCATTACCCGCAACCGCCTGGCCTCGCCGTCCTTGTTTGGTGTGACGGCCGGGGCGGCGCTGGGCTTGGCGCTGTTTTCCACCGGGTTGGTCGCGCCGCCGTTTGCCGGTGGTGCGTTGTTGATGACGTGCCTGGGCGGCGCGTTGGCCTGGGTCACGGTGTTCAGCCTCGGCGGCGCCTGGTCACCGACCACAGCTCAGGGGCGACTGGTATTGGCCGGTGTGGCCGTGGCGGCGTTGTGCGCGGCATTGACCCGGCTCACGGTGATCCTGGTCGAGGCCCAGGCACAAAGCGTGCTCAACTGGCTGGCCGGTTCCCTGGCCAATGTCGGCGCCGCGCAGGTGCAATTGCTCTGGCCGTGCACCTTGATCGGCGGCCTGTGGGCGCTATGGTGCGCGCCGCGCCTGAACCTGATCAACCTCGGCGAAGACGCCGCGCGTTCCCTGGGTGTAGGCATTGCCAGCCTGCGCTTGCAGGTGTTCATCGCCAGCCTGTTGCTGGTGGGCGCGAGCGTCTGCGCGGTGGGGCCGATCGGGTTTGTCGGGCTGATTGCGCCGAATATCCTTCGCCAGTTTCTCGGGAATGACTACCGCTGGCTGATCCCGTTGAGCGCCGCGTTGGGTGCGGTGATCGTGCTGGGCGCGGACCTGCTCAGCCGCGCCGTGGCGTTTCCGGTGGAGACCCCGGCGGGTGTGGTCACCGCGCTGATCGGCGCGCCGTTCTTCCTCTTTCTTGCCAGGCGCGCCCTATGACCCGGCCACCCTTGCGCCTATGGCTGCTGCTCGGCCTGTTGCTGCTGGCGACGCTGATCAGCCTCAGCGCTGGCACTGCGTGGCTCACCCCAGACACCGTGCTGGACCGCCTGCTGGCCCACGACGCCCTCGACTTCGAAGTCTGGAACCACCGCCTGCCACGCAGCTTGATCGCGATCCTTGCCGGTGCAGCCTTCGGCCTGGCCGGGGCAATTGTGCAGGGCGTGATCCGCAACCCGCTGGCCTCGCCGGAAATCCTCGGCGTGACCCAAGGCGCCGGGCTGGCGCTGACCGTGGCGATCATCAGTTGGCCGCATTTGCCGATTATGTGGCTGCCGCTGGTGGCTTGCCTGGGCGGGGCGGGAGGCGCGTTGCTGCTGGCGCTGTACAACACCGGGGTGAGTTTTTCCGGGGTGCGGTTTGCCCTGTCCGGGGTGGCGATTGCGGTGACTTTGTCCAGTGTTACCGAGTTCCTGATCCTGTCCCATCCGCTGGATATCAACACCGCCTTGCTCGCCCTCACCGGCAGCCTGTGGAGCCGCAACTGGCACCATGTGGCGCTGGTGTTGCCGTTCCTGGTGCTGATCCCGTTGGGGCTGTGCCTGGCCAAGCCGCTGAACCTGATCGCCCTCGGCGATGAAGCCGCCCACAGCCTCGGCACGCCACTGAGTCGCACACGCTGGCTGGCGATGGCCTGCGCCGTGCTGCTGACCAGCCTGGGCGTGGGGGTGATCGGGCCGATCGGTTTTATCGGCCTAGTCGCGCCGCACATGGCGCGGCGGTTGGTGGGTGGGCATCACCAGTACCTGCTGCCGGCGGCGATGCTGATCGGTGCGTTGCTGCTGGTACTGGCCGACACGTTGGGGCGCACGTTGATTGCGCCCAGCGAAATCCCCGCCGGGGTGCTCACGGCGGTGATTGGCGCACCGTATTTTCTTTGGTTGCTGGCACGGTTCAAGGGCTGATCACATGAGTATTCTTCACGCACGCGAGCTGGATATCGGCTACGGCACTACGCGCATCGTGCAAGGCCTGTCCTTTGCGCCGCCGACCGGAAAGGTCACCGCCTTGATCGGTCCCAATGGCTGCGGCAAGTCGACCCTGCTCAAGGCCTTCGCGCGCATCCTCAAACCGACCCAGGGCGAACTGACCCTGGATGGCCAGGCCTACGCCAGCCTGTCTGCCCGCGAGTTGGCGCGGCAGATCGCGTTCTTGCCGCAGGTGCTGCCGGTGCCCGAGGGCGTCAGCGTGCGCCAGTTGGTCGCCTATGGCCGTAGCCCGCATAACTCGCTGTGGGGGCGTTTGAGTGGCAGTGATCAATCTCACGTGACCCAAGCCATGCAGCGCCTGGAACTGGACGTGTTGGCTGATCGCGCTCTGGCCGATCTGTCCGGCGGCCAGCGTCAACGCGCCTGGCTGGCGATGGTGTTGGCGCAGAATGCGCCGGTGGTGTTGCTGGATGAACCCACCACTTACCTCGACATCAGCCATCAAGTCGAACTCATGGACTTGATGGGCGAGCTGGCCACCGAAGGCAAGACCGTGATCACCGTGCTGCACGACATCAACCAGGCTTGTCGGTATGCCGACCATTTGGCGGTGATGCACGGCGGCCAGTTGGTGGCGGATGGTGCGCCGGGGGCGGTGATCAGTGCCGAGTTGATGCGCCAGGTGTTTGATGTGCAGGTGCAGATCATCAATGAACCGGTGTCCGGCACACCGATGTGCGTGGTGGAAAAAAGCATCCGTTTTCAAGCCTGACTCGGTTAAAAGCTGTGGGAGCTGGCTTGCCTGCGATAGCGGTCTATCAGTCACATCATTGCCAGCTGACCCACCGCCATCGCAGGCAAGCCAGCTCCCACAGTTTGATTTCAGTTGTTTTCCAGGGCTTTTTTCACGTCGATGGCTCTGGGTAGCAAGTGGTTCTGGTAGAACAAATCCGCCGTCGCCTGCTGCGCCGCGATGATCGTGTCGTCAATCGGCAAGATCGGCGAAGGCGGGCGGTTATCCATGTAACGCGCAATCACCTCAGCAGGCAGTCCCATAAAGCCGGTCAGCACCTTCAAACTGTCTTCACGCTGGCTGCGGGTGAGCGCTTCGGCAGCGCTGAGCTCATCTAGCAGGTCATGTACAAACACGCCATTGGCCTTCGCATAGTCGCGCCGCGCGGTATACACCGGCCCGGATAAACCCAGGCCTTCACCATTGGCCAGCACATGGCTGGGGCTCTGGCTCAACGCCAAGGATGAATAGGGCTCCCAGATCGCCCAGGCATCCACGCTGCCGCGCTCAAACGCCGCGCGCGCATCGGCAGGTGGCAGGTACACCGGCTGGATATCCTTGTAGCTCAGGCCGGCTTTGTTCAGGGCGCGCAGGATCAGGTTGTGGGAACTGGAGCCCTTCTGGAAGGCGACTTTCTTGCCCTTCAGGTCCGGGACTGAATGCAACGGGCTATCGTTGCGCACCAGGATGGTTTCGGCGCTGGGCTTGGGCGGTTCGGCGCCGATGTAGACCAGGTCCGCACCCGCTGCCTGGGCGAACAGTGGCGGGATGTCGCCGGTCGAGCCAACGTCCAGTGCGCCCACGTTCAGTGCTTCCAGCATCTGCGGGCCGGCGGGGAATTCGATCCACTTCACGTCGGTCTGCGGGAAGCGTTTTTCCAGCAGGCCATGTTCCTTGGCGAGTACCAGGGCGATGGAGCCTTTCTGGTAACCGATGCGCAAGGTGGTGGGGTCGGCCGCCAGTGCGGTTTGAGTGACGGCCAGCAGGACGAGTAACAGCGCCGGAATCTTCATGCATCATCCTTTTTGAAGCGGTTTTCGGGGCGCGCCAAGCCGAGGTTTTCACGCAAGGTGGAGCCGGTGTATTCGGTGCGAAACAGGCCGCGCCGTTGCAGCTCCGGCACGACCCATTGGGCGAAATCCTCCAGCCCACCCGGCAGGTGCGGCACCAGGATGTTGAAACCATCGGCAGCGCCGTTTTCGAACCAGCGTTGTAGCTCATCGGCGATCTGCGCGGGCGTGCCGATCAGGCTGTAATGCCCGCGCCCGCCGGCAATCCGTCGGCCCAACTGGGCGAGGGTCAGGTGTTCGCGGTGGGCCAGGTCACTCAGCAATTGCTGACGGCTGCGTTGCCCGCTGTCGGTCAGCGGCAACTCCGGCAACGGCCCGTCCAACGGATAGCCGGACAAGTCGAAATTACCCAGCATGCGCCCCAGCAAGGCGACGCCCACTTGCGGCTCAACCAGGTCCTGGAACGCCTCGAATTTCGCCTGAGCTTCGACCTCGGTCTGGCCGACCACTACGAACACCCCCGGCATGATTTTCAGCGAATCCGGCTCACGCCCGTATCTTTCAAGGCGCCCCTTGAGATCCGCATAAAACGCCTGGGCGTTCTCCAGCGACGTTTGCGCGGTAAACACCACCTCGGCGGTTTGCGCGGCCAGTTCGCGGCCGGTTTCCGACGAGCCCGCCTGCACGATCACCGGTTGGCCCTGGGGTGAGCGCGCCACGTTCAGCGGGCCCTTGACGCGGAAATGTTCACCGACGTGATCCAGCACATGCAGCTTCGTGGGGTCGTAGTAGTTGCCGCTGGCCTTGTCCCGCATGAAGGCATCGTCTTCCCAGCTGTCCCACAACCCGGTCACGACGTGATGAAACTCCCTGGCGCGGCTGTAGCGCGCGGCGTGGCCGAGGTGTTCATCGCGGCCGAAATTCTGTGCTTCAGCGGCGGCGTCCGAGGTGACCAGGTTCCAGCCGGCACGGCCTCCAGACAGATGATCCAGCGAGGCGAATTTGCGCGCCACGTGGTAGGGCTCGTTGTAGGTGGTGGTCGCCGTGGCGATCAGGCCGATGTGGTCCGTCACCGCACTCAACGCCGAAAGCAAGGTCAGCGGTTCGAAGTGATCCGAACGCGCCATATGGCTGGCGATGTCACTTGTGGCCGCCGCAATGCTATCGGCCACGAACAGCGCATCGAACCTGGCCGCTTCAGCCACCCGCGCCAGGTGCTTGTACTGGGCAACATCCAGCCCGGCATTGGCCGGCACGTCCGGGTGGCGCCAGGCGGCGACGTGGTGCCCGGTGGCCATGAGGAAGGCGCCGAGTTTGAGTTGACGGCTCATGCTTAGAAATCCTTGCGCAGTTGCACGCCGAAGTAACGTTCATCGTCACGGGGCACGGCGCGGTAAATGTAGTTGCCGCCGCTGGCCAGCAGCGGTGAGTAGGATTTGTCGGCGAGGTTCTTCGCCAGGAAGGCGACGCGCCAGCCATTGCTGTAGTCGGCCAGGGCCACGCTGGCGTTCCAGATGCCGTAGGCACCTTGTTTGGTGTCAAGGTTCTGGCTGATGTCGTACTGCACTTCGCTCTGCCAGCTGTAGTCGGTGCCCAGTTCGATGTCCAGGCCGTTATCCAGCGGGATGCTGTAGTCGGCGCGCACGTAGCTTTTCCAGTCCGGGCTGAAGGGCAGCGGCTTGCCATTCACGTTGCAGGTCGCGGCGGCACCGGCCGGGCAGGCGAATTCGTCGATGCGCGCGCGGGTGTAGGCCAGGGCACCGGACAGCTTGAGTTGCTGGGTGGCCTGCAAGGCGTAATCCAGCTCGACGCCTTCGGTGCTCACGCTGCCAGCGTTGATCAGGCGCGTCACCACTTGCCCGGCGACCGTGTCGAAAAAGTTGGCCTGGTAGTTGTCATAGTCGCTGTGGAACACCGCCAGGTTGGTGGTCAGGCGGTTGTTCCAGGCGGTGGCCTTGATCCCGGCTTCCCAGGTGTTGGAGGTTTCCGGCTTGAGCGCGTCGGTGTCACGCGGTTGCATATTGAAGAACACGTTGTACGCCGGGCCTTTGTAGCCGCGCGAATAGGTGAGGTAGCTGGTGACGCTGTCGCTGATGTCGTACTGCACACCCAGGCGCCCGGACCAACCGTCTTCGTCCACCGACCCGGAACTGGACGTGGCCGGCTGAATCCCGCTGACCGTGGTGGCCGAAGTGGAGACACGGCGGTGATCGTACTTCAGGTCATCGTGGGTGTAGCGCAGGCCGGCGATGCCACGAAAGCGCGAGGTGAAGTTCAGCGTGGTCTCGCCGAACACCGCGTAGCTGTCGTTGGTGGTGCTGTAGTCGGCGATGCCACGGTCGGTGCGCGTGGTGGTGGTGAGGGTGCGCTGGTAGGTTTCTTCATCCTTGCCATGCATGTAGAACAGGCCGCCGACATACTCCAGGAACTCACCCTTGGGCGAGGCCAGGCGCAGTTCCTGGGAGTACTGGTTGAACTCCAACTGGCCTTTGTCGGCGGTACCGGGAAACGCGGCGGTCACCGTGCCAAGGCGGTCGCCGTCCTGGTATTGGGTGTTGTCCCAGCCGCGCCAGGCGGTGATCGAGGTCAGGGTGTAGTCGCCGAGGTTCCAGTCCAGCTGGGCGGACAAGCCTTTGTTGGTGTCTTGCACGTGGCTGCGGGTGTCGGTGTTGATGTCGCGGTTGTCGCTGGAGGCCCGCACCGGGCTCAATGCGTTGGCGAACGCCGGGGTCAGGGACTTGCTGACCACGCCATTCGGCGCGTCGTCGTGGGACTGCATGTAGTCGGCGATCAGGGTCAGTTTCAGGTCGTCGTTGGGGGTGAATTCCAACTTGCCGCGAATGCCCTTGTGGTTGTAACCGTTGACCTCCTGGCCATTGTGCTGGTTGTCGACATTGCCGTCGTAGCTGCCGAACAGCGTACTGATCGAACCCTTGAGCACATCCGGCACCAGGCTGCCTCCGATGCCGAACCGGGTGCGGCTTTCGTTGCCGCTGTAGAAGGATTGGTCGATATAGCCGTGGGTTTCAGCAGTGGGCGCCTTGCTGGTGATGTTCAGCACGCCGGCCGAGGCGTTCTTGCCGAACAGCGTACCTTGGGGGCCGCGCAGTACCTCGATGCGTTCCAGGTCGAGCAGGTCGAGGGTGGCTTGGCCGGGGCGGGCATAGACCACACCGTCGATCACCGTGGCCACCGTCGGCTCGACGCCGGGGGAGGTGGAAATGGTGCCCACGCCGCGCACGAACAACGAGGTGTCCTTGTTCGAGGCGCCGGTGCGGAAATTCAGCGACGGCACCTGCTGCGCGATGCTCGCCACGCCGTTGCGGTTGTCGCGCTCCAGCTGTTCGCCATCGAGGACCGAGACGGCCACCGGGACTTTTTGCAGCGATTCTTCGCGGCGCGTGGCGGTGACGGTCACGGATTTGAGTGTCGGCTCCTGCGCATCGGCCGCAAAGGCGCCGGGGGCGGGCAGGGCGGTCAACCCGGCCAGGATCAGGAAAGTGTTGCGTTGGAAGTTGTGCATGCTGTGCCCGCTCGAAAAGAATGCCCTGAACCGCTGCGGTTCTTGCGACCGTCAGCGCCTGTGAAATGTCTTGGGCATTCGCTCGAGCGAGTAGCAGACAACGCGCCTTGTTAGCGCTAACATCGGCATTATTGGTAGGTCTGGTTTAGAACGTCAAATACTGAAAAATTAGTCCTATATTCTTTTTGGTTTTTAACAGGATCATCCCGTGAGCGAAGACAAACCGCGCAAACGCCGTGGCGCCGGGCGTGTCACCTTGAACACCGTGGCCCGCCAGGCCGGCGTGTCAGCGATTACCGTGTCGCGTTACTTCAACCAGCCGGAGCAGGTGTCGCCCGAGCGCCGCGAGCGCATCGCCGAGGTGGTGGCCGAGCTGGGTTATGTGCCCAACCTGGTGGCCGGCGGGCTGGCCTCGGCACGTGGGCGCATCGTGGCGATGGTGATCCCGAACATCTCGGGGCCGATCTTTGCCAATACCCTCCAGGGCTTCAGCGACACCCTCAGCCGGCATGGCTATCAACTGTTGCTGGCGTCCAGTTACTTCAGCGCCGAGCAGGAAGAGAGCGCAGTGCGTGCGTTCCTTGGCTGGTCGCCGGCGGCGCTGGTGCTGACCAGCCGCTTCCACAGCGCGGCGACTGAAAAGATGATCGCCGACGTGGATATCCCGGTGGTGGAAACCTGGGACTACGTGCCCGAACGCGCACCGTTGCAGATCGGGTTTTCCCACTTCGAAGTGGGCGTCACCGCTGCGCGCTATCTGCATGGGCAGGGTTATCGGCGCATTGCTTTCGTGCAGAACAGTGCAGCCGGGGATTTCAGCGCCATGGAGCGGGGTGAGGGTTTCGCCGCGACCTTGATCGCGTTGGGTGTGCAGCCCTGGGTCTTCGCTCCCGACGCGGATCGCGCACCCTTCGAAGCGGGCAAACAGGCCATGGAAGCATTGATGAGCCATGCTACGCCGCCAGATGCGATCTTCTTCGCCAATGACAACCTGGCGGCCGGTGGTTTGCTGGCTGGGCAGCGGGCCGGACTGAAGATTCCTGAGGCGTGCGCGGTGCTCGGTTTCGGCGATTACCCGTTCGCCGAAATGCTGTTGCCGAGCCTGAGCACGATCAAACCGCCCGCATTGGAAATAGGTGTATTGGCCGCCACGCGTGTGCTTGAAAGTTTGGGGGTGCTGCCTGTAGAAGATGAAGTAACGCGTTTGAATTTATTGGAGTGCCGTTTGATTGCGCGTGAAAGCGCCTAAGTGGCTAATTGCAACTAGTGGAGTGATGGCTATTGGCTGCCAAGGCTCTGGCGCAAGTGTCTTGGCGCTTATGTTTATTTTATTCCCCTCCTTCCGGAACTAGGTCTATAACTTCCAGTCGATAACCCCGGCTTACTCTATACGGGGTTGTGGCTAACTAATGGCATGTTTCCGTAGTTTCAAATAGCCATACTTTCTCGCAACACTAGATACCTGAACATTATGTCGTCAGCGCCTATCGATGCCTGCCAGATGCAGATCCCGCACCCCGAACAGGTGTGCGCGTGGCTGATGCAGCATGCCGGGCTGAAAACGGTGGACCTGGAGCGCGCCCGACGCGTGTCCACGGACGACCTGCTGAGCCTGCTGACGCGCCTGGGCCTGGTCTCCGAAGTGGAACTGGCGCGCGCCTGGGCCGCATTGCTCGGGGCGCCGCTGTTGCTGGCCGACGCCGCGCCGCCGTTGCTCGATCCCTTGCCTGCACTGACCGAACGCTTCATGCGTCACTATCAAGTGGTGCCCATGGGCTGGAGCCAGGGCGGTCTGCGGGTGCTGGCGGCCAACCCGGCGCAACGGTATCCGTTCCAGGCCCTGGCCTATGCGTGCCAGGTGCCGGTGTGGCTGGCCATCGGCCCGCGCAACGAAGTCGACACCCTGATCGAGCGCTACTACGGCCAGGGCCGCTCGGCGATGGGCACGCTGATCGAGAACCTCGATGAGCAGGGCGGCACCCAGGAAGATATCGAACACCTCAAGGACATGGCCTCCGAAGCGCCGGTGATCCGCCTGGTCAACCTGATCCTGCAGCGCGCCGTGGAACAGCGCGCCTCGGATATCCATATCGAACCCTTCGAAAACCAACTCAAGGTGCGCTATCGCATCGACGGCGTATTGCACGATGCCGAAGCGCCGCCGGCCAGTTCGTCGGCGGCGGTGATTTCGCGGGTGAAGATCATGGCGCGGCTGGACATCGCCGAACGTCGGCTGCCCCAGGACGGGCGCATCATGCTGCGTATCCAGGGCAAGGAACTTGACCTTCGCGTGTCCACGGTGCCCACCAGTTTCGGCGAGTCGGTGGTGCTGCGCCTGCTGGACCGGCAAACCGTGCAGTTCGACTTCCCGAGCCTGGGCTTCGACGGCCAGCGCCTGGCCACTTTCCTCGACCTGCTGGAACGGCCCCACGGCATCCTGCTGGTCACCGGGCCCACCGGTTCCGGCAAGACCACCACGCTCTACACCGCGCTGTCGCGGCTCAACACCGCCGAGCGCAAGATCATCACCGTGGAAGACCCGGTGGAGTACCAGCTCGAAGGCATCAACCAGATCCAGGTCAAGCCCGCCATCGGCCTGGACTTCGCCGGGGCGCTGCGCTCCATCGTGCGCCAGGACCCGGACGTGATCATGATCGGCGAGATCCGCGACCTGGAAACCTGCCGCATCGCCATTCAATCGTCGCTGACCGGGCACTTGGTGCTTTCCACCCTGCACACCAACAGCGCCGCGGCGAGTATCACGCGGCTGCTGGACATGGGCGTGGAAAGCTACCTGATCGCCTCGACCGTCAGCGGCATTCTCGCCCAGCGCCTGGTGCGGCGCCTGGATCCGAGCACCCGTATGGCCTTTGAAGCGCCGCCGGAACTGATCGCAGAACATGGGCTGGATCGCCTGACCGAACAACGGCCGATCCTGCTCTATCGCGGGGGTTATCACGGCCGCAGTGCCCTGACCGAGCTGCTGGTGATGAACGACGAACTGCGCGGCCTGTTGATGCGTCACGCCGATGCCGCCACGTTGGAACAGGCGGCTCGCCGCGCCGGTTTGCGCACCCTGTATGAAGAGGGACTGCGCCAAGCGCTGGCGGGTATTACCTCGTTGGAAGAAGTGCTGCGCGTTACCCGTGGGGACGGCGCGTGAGCCTGTTCAAGTTCCGCGCCCTGGACAGCCACGGTGTGCCGCACAACGGTACGCTGCAAGCCAAGGATCAAGTCGCCGCCGTCGCGGCCCTGCACAAGCGCGGCCTGTTGCTGTTGCAGATTGAAGCGGCCGGTACTTCCTTGCTGCGCAACTCACGCGGGCAGTTGAAGGGCGCGGCGTTGGTGAGTTTTACCCAGCAACTGGCCACGTTGCTGGGCGCCGGTCAGCCCCTTGAGCGTTCCCTTGGGCTGCTGCTCAAGCAACCCGGCCAACCCCAGGTGCGTGCATTGATCGAACGCATCCGCGATCACGTCAAGGCGGGTAAACCCCTGTCCGCCGCATTGGAACAAGAGGGCGGCAGCTTCTCACCGTTGTACCTGAGCATGGTGCGTGCCGGTGAAGCGGGTGGCGCGCTGGAAAGTACCCTGCGTCAGCTCAGCGACTACCTGGAACGCAGCGAGCGGCTGCGCGGCGAGGTGATCAATGCGCTGATCTACCCGGCCTTCCTGGTGGTGGGCGTGCTCGGTTCCCTGGCGTTATTGCTGGCGTATGTGGTGCCGCAATTCGTACCGATCTTCCAGGACCTGGGCGTGCCGATTCCGTTGATCACCGAAGTGATTCTGGCCTTGGGTGAGTTCCTCGGCGCCTATGGCTTGGTGGTGTTGGCCGGGCTGATCGTAGGCGGTGTGTGTTGGGCCGTACGCCTGCGCAATCCAGCATTTCGGGAACAATACGATCGCCGCCTGCTCGGCATTCGTGTGATCGGCCCGTTGCTGCAACGGGTCGAGGCGGCACGCCTGACGCGCACCCTTGGCACGCTGCTCAGCAATGGCGTGGCGTTGCTGCACGCCTTGGTGATCGCGCGGCAAGTCTGCACCAACCGCGCGTTGCAGGCTCAGGTGGCGCATGCGGCGGAATCGGTAAAAGGCGGCGGCACCCTCGCCAGCGCGTTTGGCAGCCAGCCGTTGTTGCCCGAACTGGCACTGCAAATGATTGAAGTCGGCGAACAGGCCGGCGAACTCGACCGCATGCTGCTCAAGGTGGCCGACATCTTCGACGTCGAAGCCAAGCGCGGCATCGACCGCCTGCTTGCCGCACTGGTGCCGTCCCTGACCGTGGTCATGGCGGTGCTGGTGGCGGTGATCATGTTGGCGATCATGCTGCCGCTGATGAGCCTGACCAGCAATATATGAAGGAGCTTGACCCATGAGAAAATCCCGCCGCCAAAGCGGTTTCACCCTGTTGGAAATGCTTGCGGTAATCGTGCTGCTGGGCATCGTTGCCACCATCGTCGTGCGCCAGGTCGGCGGCAATGTGGACAAGGGCAAGTACGGCGCGGGCAAGGCGCAACTGGCCAGCCTGAGCATGAAGATCGACAGCTACGCCCTCGACGTCGGCGCACCACCCACCAGCCTGCAACAGATGGTGGACAGACCCGGTGGCTATGCCAAACCGTCAGACCTCAAGGACCCGTTCGGGCATGCTTTTGGCTATCGCTTCCCCGGCGAGCATGGCGCCTTCGACCTGATCTTCTACGGCCAGGATGGCCAACCGGGTGGCGAAGGTTATAGCGCCGACCTGGGCAATTGGGAGTAACGCCGCCATGTTCCAGCGCGGCTTTACCCTGCTGGAGATGCTGGTGGTGATCCTGTTGATCAGCCTCGCCGCCAGCTTGCTGGGGCTGGGCGTACGCCAGGGCCTGCAGGCGGCGAAAGAACGCCGTGCGGTAGGGCAGATGGTGGAGGCGCTGCGCACCACGCGGGCGGGGGCGATTGTCAGCGGGCAGGCGGCACGGACTTCATTCGATATGGAAGGCCGTACGTTCCAGGCGCCGGGACGTGCGCTGCAACGGTGGCCGTCCGAGCTGCAAGTGACGTTGCACACCGCCGAACAGGTGGGCCCTGGCGTCGAGTTCTATCCCGACGGCAGCTCCACCGGCGGCAATCTGTTGGTGGCTAGTGGCACCCGGCGTTGGCGCATCGATATCGGCTGGCTCACTGGCAGCGTGCAATCCAAGGCGCTGCCATGAAGCATCAGGCCGGGTTCACGCTGCTGGAAATGCTTGCCGCGCTGACGTTGATGGCGGTGTGTAGCACGGTGCTGCTGGTTGCGTTCGGCCAAAGCGCGCGCTCGTTGTCCCAGGTGGCCCACAGTGATCGGCTCACCCATGCGGCGCTGACGATTTTCGATCAGGAGGCTGCAGGGCGACTGAGCAACGGCGTCAGCCAGGGTGAACTCGATGGCATCCGCTGGCAACTGACCAGTACCCGACAACAAACCCATATTTTTCGCCTCGACCTGGTCCTCAGTGAGGGCCCGCACCAGGCCCGTTTCAGCACCTTGAAGGCGCGCCTGTGAAGCGCCGCGAGCAGGGCTTTACCTTGCTGGAAATCCTCGTGGTGCTCAGTTTGTTGGGCGTTTTGCTGGTGCTGGTTGGGGGCGCATTGCTGGGTGCCAATCGTGCCGTGTCCAAGGCCCAGGCGTATACCGTGAGCCTGGACGAAGTGCGCGCCGCCCAACAGTTTTTACGCACGGCGATCAGCGAGGCGTTGCCGCTGGCGGTGGGCGAGGGCGATGGATTTTTTGTCGGCACGGCGCAGCGGCTGGAGTTTGTCTCGACCTTGCCCGGTGTGCTCGGTGGTGGGATCCACCGGTTCAGCCTGCAACGGGTCGAACAGGCGTTGCAGGTCGGGTTTTCTCAACGTGAACCCCAGGTGTTGCTGAGCAACCTTGAGGACGTGCAATTCAGTTATCGCGGCGTGTCTGCGCTGGGTCAGCCCACCGGTTGGGTCAGTGACTGGCCATGGCCCAGGCGCTTGCCTGCGGCCGTGCGCATCGCCGCCAACGTCGACGGCCCGGTGCCCTGGGTGACCCAGGTGATTGCCCTGCGCTTGAACCTGTCCAGCGGGAGCGTGGAAGAATGAGGCGCCAACGCGGTGCGGCCCTGCTGCTGGTGCTGTGGGTGCTGGCGTTGCTCAGCGTGTTGCTCGGCGGCCTGGCCGGCTGGGTGCAGCTGGAAAGCCGCCAGGCCTTGTGGCTGCGCCAGCACACACAGACCGTGCTGGCCGCCGAAGCCGGTATCGCCCTGGTCATGGCCGACCGGCGCTGGGTGGCCGATGGTCGCGAGATCCCCCTGACGTTTGATGATGCCCAGTTGTACGTCAGCCTGCGCAGTGAGCGCGGCAAGCTCTACCTGATCAACGCGCAGGCGCAGGATTTCACCCGCCTGGCCCTGGCCTGCGGCGCCACCCCGGCCCAGGCGACGCAACTGTCCAAGGCCCTCGACGCGCGCCGCCAACAAGGCCTTGCGCCGTTCCGGGTGCTGGAAGAAGTGCGCCAACTGCCCGGCATGACCCAAACCCTCTACAGCCAGTTGCTGCCCGAGATCACTTTGTGGAGCGACCTGGATCGCCCCGATCCCGCCTTCGCCAGCCCGCTGATGCGCAAGGCACTGAACCTGGCGCGCCAGAGCGCCGAAGGTGCCGACCCTGGCGAAGTACTCGTCGTCGACAGCCGCGCCGAGCGCCCCGGCGGTTATCAGGCGCGGCTGCAAGTCACCGTTTTATTGAGCCCAACGGAGGACAGCGCACAACCCTATCGGGTGTTGCGTTGGCAAGAATGAATCGACTGGAACCCATCGCCCGGCACTGGCGCGGCAGCCTGCTGCAACAGGGTTGGCGCTTGTGGCTCGCGGAGCTGCGCGCCTGTGTGCCGAGTTGGCTGGCACGGCCAGAACCGCCGGAGCAGATCCACGACTGGCCGTTGGCGGCGCCGGTCGCGTCGGACAGTACGCGCCAGGTGCTGATGCTCGGCGCGGATGACGTACTGCTGCAACACGTGCAACTGCCGTTGGCCGCCGGGCGTAACCTCGACACGGTGGTGGGTTATGAGCTGGACCGCTACACCCCATTCGAGGCCGACCAGCTCTACTTCGTCGCACGCCAGGAACGGCGCACGCCGACGCACCTTGAGGTCACGCTGGTGGCGATCCTGCGCGAACGCCTGGACCCGATCCTCACCGACTGCGCTGCACTCGGCCTGCACCCCCATCGCGTGGATGCGGCCAACCTCGGCATCGACCTGCTGCCTCCGCCGCTGCGCCCGCGCCAACGCCCGCCGGGCATGGGTTTGCAACGCAGCCTGCCGTGGTTGTGCGGGGCCTTGCTGATCGCCGCGATGCTGCTGTGGCTCAACGACCGTCAACGTGTCATCGACGCCATGCACGCCAGTGTGCAGCAACAGAAAGCCGAGGTCGCCGAAGTGCATGCCCTGCGTCAGCAACTGCTCAATACCCGTGGCGCCGCGCAGTACCTTACCCGGCGCAAACTGGCGCAACCGCCCCTGGCCGCGCTGCTAAACGACCTGACCACTTGCCTGCCCGCCGACACTTGGCTGGATCAGTTGGACGTAAAAGACGGCGAGATTTCCCTCTCTGGCCAAAGCGCCAAGGCCAGCGCATTGATCACCCGCATCAAAGGCTGCCGCAGCCTGGAGAACGCTCAGTTCGAAGGGGTAATCCAACCCGATGCCCGCACCGGCAAGGACCAGTTTGCCTTACGCGCCCACCTACGCCAGGAGGCCGCCGATGCGCCGACCCCTCACACCCCGTGAACGCCGCGGCACTGCCTTGCTGGTGTTGGCGTTGGTGCTCGGCACTGCCTACTGGCTGCTGGTCGACAGCTGGTTCGCCGGCCCCCTGCGCGACATGGGCGAACAGGCCGAACAGTTGCGTGAGCAACAGCAGCGCTATGCCGGCGTGTTGCGTCAACGTGATGCGCTGCGCCAACAGCTTGAGCAAGCCCGCCAGGACCCGGCCAGCAGCACCAGCCTGTTGCCGGGGGATGACCCCGACGTGGTGGCCGCCGACTTGATGCAGCGCCTTGCCGACCTGATCAACAGCCACGCCAATCTCGGCGGCGGTTGCAGCCTGACCCAGCGCAAACCCATCACCCCGGAGCAGGACGACGGCGAGCCGTATCGCCAGGTCAAGGTCAGCCTGACCCTCGACTGCGCCATCGAACCCCTGGAAGCGCTGTTGCATGAGCTGGAGTATCAGCCGCCGTTCTTGTTCGTGGATGAACTGCGTATTCGTCGCAGCCAGCAGGCGCCAGCCAATGGCGGTGCAGGCAAGTTGGTCGTGCACCTGCTGGTACGCGGTTACCTGCAACCGGCGCGGGTGACCCCATGATCAGCAAGTTACGCCCCGTGGAGTGGGGCCTGCTCGGCTTGTCGGGATTGCTGGGCGTGTTGATGGCGGTGATCCTCAGCAGCATCGGTGATGAGCCGCAATGGCTGCCTGACGCGCCCACGCGCGCCCATCCCGCCGCCCAGGTGCAGGTCGCGCCGAGCGTCCCGCTGGAACACCTCGCCGCCACGTGGCAGGCGCCGTTGTTCAGCCCGGATCGCAGCCCGGATCGCGTCGTGGGCAAAGCCCAGGTCACCAGCCTGGCCGACCTGACCCTCAGCGGCATCATGATCACCGGCAATCTGCAAATGGCCATGCTCAAGCAGGCCGACGGCCGCGCCCTGACGGTCCGCCTCGGCCAGGCCTTGCCCAACGGCTGGCGCCTGGACCACCTGACCCCGCAATCCGCCCGATTCAGCCTGGACGGCCGCACGCAAACCTTGAGCTTCTACGCCAAGCGCCTGCCGCTGCCGTCCACCCGGCCCCCCATTACTTTGCCCCGCGAGCCTCTCCCTTGATCGACATGCGCACCTCAACGTTTTGCCTGGCGACCGCTCTTGTCCTGAGCGGTTGTGGATCCTTCCCCGACCGCCTCGATCCGGACGACGACCTGCTGCACGAAGCCCTACAAGGCACCGGCTCGCAACGCCCGCCGACCGAGCAAACCGCGCCGGAAAGCCCACCGCCTGCGGTTAAAACGCCAACCCAGCGCCAACTGATCCGTGGCAACCAGCAGTTCGTGCGCGCGCCGGTAGCGCAGCCGGTGGTGAAAGAGGAGGGTGGCGATATCGTCTTCAACTTCGCCGACCAGCCCATCGAAGCGGTGATCAACAGCGTGATGGGCGACCTGCTGCACGAAAACTACAGCATCACCCAGGGCGTAAAAGGCAACGTGAGCTTTTCCACCTCCAAGCCGGTGGACAAACAACAGGCGCTGTCGATCCTCGAAACCCTGCTGTCCTGGACCGACAACGCGATGATCAAACAGGGTGATCGCTACGTGATCCTGCCCGCCAACCAGGCCGTGGCGGGCAAGCTGGTGCCGCAGATGAGCGTGGCGCAACCGTCCAGCGGCCTGTCGGCGCGGTTGTTTCCGCTGCGCTACATCTCCGCCACCGAGATGCAGAAATTGCTCAAGCCGTTCGCGCGTGAGAATGCATTTTTACTGGTTGATCCAGCCCGCAACGTGCTGAGCCTGGCCGGCACTCCGGATGAACTGGCCAACTACCAGGACACCATCGACACCTTTGATGTGGACTGGCTCAAAGGCATGTCGGTGGGCGTGTTCGGCCTGCAACGGGCTTCGGTGGCCGAGTTGATGCCCCAACTGCAAAGCCTGTTCGGCCCTGACAGCGGCATGCCTTTGGCCGGCATGCTGCGTTTTTTGCCGATTGAGCGGACCAACTCGGTGGTGGCGATTTCTTCCCAGCCGCAGTACCTCAGCGAAGTGGGCGACTGGATCCGTACCATCGACGAGGGCGGCGGCAACGAGCCGCAGATGTACGTCTACGACGTGCGCAACATGAAGGCTGCTGATTTGGCCAAGTACCTGCGGCAAATCTATGGCACCGGCGCGATCAAGGACGACACACCGGCGAAGGTCGCGCCAGGCCTGCGCACGACGACCCTGTCGTCGCTCAATACCGGCGGCCTGCAGAACAACCCTCCTGCCGCCGAAGCGCCGGAGCCGGAAGAGAAGGAAGTCGCCCCCACCAACGTCCTCGAAGCCGGCACCCGCATCACCGCGCAAAAGAGCAGCAACCAGTTGCTGGTGCGCACCCGGCCTGCACAGTGGAAAGAGATCGAAGCGGCGATCAAACGCCTCGACAACCCGCCGCTGCAAGTGCAGATCGAGACGCGGATTCTTGAGGTCAAGCTCACCGGTGAACTGGACCTGGGCGTGCAGTGGTATTTGGGACGGCTGGCGGGCAACTCCTCCAGCACCACCGTGGCCAATGCCTCCGGCAGCCAGGGCGCGCTGGGCGGTGGTGGGGCGGGGCTGGGGGCGACGGATTCGTTGTTCTACTCGTTTGTCAGTTCGAATTTGCAGGTGGCGTTGCATGCGCTGGAAACCAATGGCCGCACCCAGGTGCTGTCGGCGCCGTCGCTGGTGGTGATGAACAACCAGCCGGCGCAGATTCAGGTGGGGGACAACATTCCGATCAACCAGACCACGGTGAACACCGGGGATGCGGACACCACCTTGAGCAGTGTCGAGTATGTGCAGACCGGGGTGATTCTGGATGTGGTGCCACGGATCAATCCGGGTGGGTTGGTGTACATGGATATTCAGCAGCAGGTCAGTGATGCCGAGAGTCAGAGTGCCAATAGCGACACGCCGGTGAATCCGCGTATTTCGACGCGCTCGGTGTCGACACAGGTGGCGGTGCAGAGTGGGCAGACGGTGTTGCTGGGGGGGCTGATCAAGCAGGACAACGGGGAGAGTGTGAGTGCTGTGCCGTATCTGGGGCGGGTGCCGGGGTTGCGGTGGTTGTTTGGGAGTACCAGTAAGTCGAAGGATCGGACGGAGTTGATTGTGTTGATTACGCCTAAGGTGATTACCAGTAGTGGGCAGGCGCGGCAGGTTACGGATGATTATCGGCAGCAGATGCAGTTGTTGCGGCCTGGTAGGTAGGTTGTTTGGTGTACATATCCGTTATTTAGGTAACGGCGGCCTATGGTTCCGCCCTTACGGCGGCTCACTTTGGAAAAGCCCCAAAGTAAGCAAAGGGCTCTTGCCCCAACACTCGGCACCTCGCCTAGGCTCGGTGTGCCCTCACTCCGGCTTGAATCCGTGGGCCGCCGCGATGGGCC
>NZ_JAFCUA010000004.1:0-637160 GCF_049896305.1 Pseudomonas sp. DWP3-1-3b3
GGTGCCGAGTGTTGGGGCAAGAGCGCTTTGGTTACTTTCGCGCTTTTCGAAAGTGACCCGCCGTAAGGGCGGAACCCATCTCAGCCGTTACCCAAAAAACGGATATGTACTCGGCAAAAAACCGTGCTCATCAAGGCCCACACACCAACACCTGCCGCTCATAATTCAACGCCTTGTTCTGCACTCCCAATGCATACGAAGCACTGCAACTGCGCTCACCCCACTTGATCACCAACGTCCCCTGATCCTCCCCCACCAACGCCAACGCATTCCCATTCGGATCAGCAATCGCCAACTGCTTGCCCGTCGAGTCCTCCAACGAAGCCCCAAACCCCAGCGGCTTATGCTGCGCGTCCAACAACTCGAACAACACCCGTCGCCCCGTGGTGCCGCTGTAGCGTGCAACCACGATGGCACCACGACGCGGCACCACTTGCTGGGTGGCGTTGGTGATTTCCACATCGCCGCCCAGGTCTCGGGTGTCCAGGCTGACCCAGTTGACCCGGTAAGGCTGAGCGTTCGGAATCACCGCATAGCCGTTGTAACCCGTCTCCACACCGCTGTAGCTGCTGATCTTCGCCCCGGAGATACCCGGCACCTCAGCCAGTGCAAAGGTCTCGCTGACCGTCTGTCCCAGGTTGATCCCACCGCCATGGGCCACCACCGAACCTGCAAGGTTGAGGTTCTGCGAGTTATAGCCCTGGCCCTGGCTGTAGCCCAGGCTCACATCCGCCACCGAGGTGCGGCTGTTGATGTTCACCGAGCCGGAATCGCCACTGGTGTCGCTGT
This sequence comes from Pseudomonas sp. DWP3-1-3b3, assembly GCF_049896305.1. Classification (NCBI taxonomy): domain Bacteria; kingdom Pseudomonadati; phylum Pseudomonadota; class Gammaproteobacteria; order Pseudomonadales; family Pseudomonadaceae; genus Pseudomonas; species Pseudomonas sp. DWP3-1-3b3. The sequence continues at coordinate 790 of NZ_JAFCUA010000004.1, forward strand.
GCCCGGCCTGTACCGAGTAGAACGTGTCGCTGGCGTCGGCGACGTAGCCGTTGATGCCCGCCTGGGTGGTGGTGTCGCCGTGCTGGCTGCTGGTGGTGACAAACGCTCGGGGTGCACGGGCCTGGCTGCCCAGTGGGAACGAGATGGACAGGTTCACCTGGGTGTCACTGCTCGGCTCACCCCACGTGACAATCTGCTTGGTCCGGGTCACGCCGAGGTTGTAGCTCAGGTTGCCCCAGTTGCTGGTGTAGCCGGCGGAAAAACTCTGCGAGCCGCCACGATTCCAGTAGCGCTGGTCGCTGGCGTTCACATACAGGCTGCCAAATTCGCGGTTGCGCCCCAGGCTCTGGTTGATGGTGAGGTCGGTGCGGGTTTTCGAATGGCCGCTGCGCACGCGGATGCTGTCGCTGATGTCTTCGACATGGTCGCTGAAGCTGCGATAACCCTCGGTGGAGTAACGGTAGGCGGCCAGGGTGAAGTTGGTGTCAGTGCCGGCAAACGTCTTGGCGTACAACGCGCGCACGCTGCTGCCCTGGGTGGTTTGCCCCTGGGCCTTGCTTGAAGAGTGGGTGACATCCAGCGACACCGCGCCCAACGCGGTGTTGCGTCCGGCGCCGAGGGACAGGGCGTTGTAGTCCTCGCTGGCCTGCAAGCCGACGATGCCGCTGAGGTTGCTGGTCAAGCCATACGCCAGGGTACCGCTCAGGAAACGCGGAGTGGCCAAGCCCTCGGTGTTGCTATTGAACCGGCCCGCCGAGAGGCTGTACTTGACTTGCCCCTCACGCACCATGATTGGCAAGCTGGAAAACGCCTGCATCGTCACACGACGGGTGCCATCGGCTTCGATCACGGTGATCTGCAAGTCGCCGTTGGAGCCACTTGGGTAGATATCGTTGATCTCGAACGGCCCCGGTGCGACGTTGGCGGTGTAGAGGATGTAGTCGTTCTGGCGGATCTCCACCGTCGCGTTGGTCTGCGCCACACCACGGATCACCGGGGCGTAGCCACGTTCGCTGTCGGCACGCATGCCTTCGTCGGAGGCCAGTTTGACCCCGCGATAACGCACACTGTCGAACAGGTCGGTGTCGGAAAAAATCTCACCGGCACTGAACTGGCCCTTGATCGCCGTCACGTCGTGCTGCACGTAGGTACGGTTGCTGGTGTAGGTGTTCTTGCGCCCGGTGCCGCCGCTCAGGTTCGATTCGTTGCGCAAGCGCCAGGCGCCCAGGTTGAGGCCGTTGCGCAGGCCCAGGTTATTGGCGATGCGCGTGGCGTAGTCGCCGGCTGTGCGGCTGCTGTTGAGCTGATAGTTGATGAACGCGGCCGGTACGCCGTCGTCCCACAGCTGCGGATCGACATACCCGCGCAGCCCGCGCTGCATGGCCACTTGCGGAATGCTTGCGAGCAGGCGCAGGCGGCTGCTGTCGTAGCGCACCGTGGCGTCTTCGATCAGTGCTGCCAGGGGGTAGCAGTCCTGCGGCTGCTGCGGGTCGATTTTGCCTTGGGCTTGCAAACGGGCCATGTCGATCCCCAGTTGCTTGAGCAGGTCGAGGGTCAGGCAGGCTTGCACTTGGTCGTTTTGCGGGTTGCGCTTGAAGTCGATATCGCGGCGGCCCACCAGCACTTCGTTGCTGTACAGATCGACACGGTAAGTGCCCGGCAACACGCTGTTGGCCGACAGCAACTGTTGCAGGTCGACGGGTGACTGCGAGCCCTGCAGGAAGGTGGTGTTGAAGGTCTGCGCAGCCTCGTCGGCCAGGGCCCAGGCGGGCAGGCAGGCGGCAATCGCCAGCCACAGCGTCTTCAATTTCAGTGCGTCACATGCGGACCTGTTGCTGGAAAGAAAAGACATGCGAAGACCTGTGGCATCCCGGGTGGGCGAGCAAGCGTGAGGCGAAGTGCTCAGGGTTTGAGGCGTGACTCGGTGGCGTGGGCAACACCACCCGCCAGGGCGGCGGTGTAATGGTTCTGCGCGCCGTAGTCATTGATGCTGGAGAACGACAACTGCACCGTGCCAGCGGCCACCGGAGCGTTCAGCGGGAACTGTTTTTCCTCGCCTGGGGCGACCATGGTGGAGTCACTGGCCAGTTGCGCCTGCACCTTTATGTCGGCCATGGACACGTGATACAGCGTCGGGTTTTTCACGGTCAGCAGCGTTTGCGCGCCGCGTTTGGTCAGCGCCCACTCCAGCTGGGCAGGGGCTTGCAACGCACTGCCAGGCAAGCCGGCAGGGCGGAAAAAAATCTTGATGCGTTGGCGGATGGCCAACTGCAAGGTGTTTTCGGCGGCGCTGGCCTTGGGGATTTCCTGCACGTTGAGCCAGACCACCGACTCGCGGTCGGTGGGCATGCCCGCGCCTTCATACAAGATGCGCAGCAGTTGCTGTTCCTTGGCAAACACCCGTGCCAACGGCGGGGTAACGGCGAACGGCGCGCGGCTGCCGCTGGCATCGTTGCGGTCGACCCAGGACTGGATCAACACATCCTGGTTACCGTTGCGCACGGTGATGTTGGCTTCTTTGTGGTCGCCATCGAACACGATACGGGTGGCATTCAATGAAATGCTGGCGGCGGCCTGGGCAGCCATGAGCATGCCCAGCAGCCCGAGGCCCACGGCGAGAGAACGAGGCAGCATGAGGGTTATCCGGTGTCATCAGAAAAAGAAGGGCGAGGCCGCAGGGCCTCGCGCGTTCGGTGCTCGGGCGCCGGGGTTATTCGTATTGCAGGATGAACGGCAGGGTGGCGTCACCGCGACCGGCCGTCGATGCGCCGGCGGCACCGGTGGTGACGTAGGCGGCGGCAAAGCTCAGGGTGGCGTCGCCGCCTTCGGTGCCCTGGCCATGCATGGTGCTTTCGATACGTGCGGTGGCCGGCGAGCTGAGGTCGATCAACGTGCCCTTGCTGTCGAGCAGGGCGATGCCGACGTTTTGCGCGGTGGCCGAACCTGGGTTCAGCGCCAGTACGTTCTTGCCCGTCACCAGGCCCGAACCACCGTTGTTGGCATCAAAAATCATCGCGACTTTGGTGCCCTGGTTGCAGTTGACGTTCAGGTTGAAGTCTTTGGCAGTCACACGGCCGGCAGTTGGGTTCTCGGCAGTGCCCATGTCCTTGATCGAGACGTTGCCCATGTCTACCGAAATGGTGCGGTCGGAGTTGGCGCCGTCTACCGAGCAAGCGTCGTTGTTGATCACGCCGGTGAAGGTGATTTTGCCGCTGCCGCCGAGGGTTGGCTTCGGTACCACCGGCTCTTCGGCAAAGGCACTGCCGGAGGCGCAAAGAATGGCCGAAGCGATAACAGCCAGGGAGAACTTCTTCATGATGATGTCCATAAGTGTGAGTGGGAAAGTGCGGTTTCTGAACTGCCGGGAAATAGTAAGAGGCGAGGGCGGGCGGGCAAATAAGACGATTCTTATAAGCGTCGAAGAGGCAGGGTTAGTTGCACTTATGGAGAGTTCAAGGGCAGTAGATAAAGGGGGAAGCCATTGTCCTTGAATGGCTTTCAAGTGATTGCTTAGTTGAAGATATTGCGCGCCAGGCAATACGCCAGAAGGTCTTGATCGCTGCTGACTTCAAGTTTGCGCATGGCCGATATTTTTTGTGCGCTGATAGTCTTGGAACTTCGGTTCTGGCTGCGCGCAATATCACTGACACTCATGCCCGAGATAAATAAACGCAGGATTTCGAACTCCTTGGGTGACAACGTCGAGAAGCGTTCGTCGATGGCGGTGAGGGTCTCGATCACCGACGTCTTGGGCGGTTCCAGGCTGCGATAGGCGCTTTGCTGGGCGATGGCCTTGAGTGCCAGCTGGATCTCGGTGTGCAGCTGGCTTTTCTGGATGATGCCGACCACCCCCAGTTCCTGCAGACGGGTGAGGATCAGGTGGTTGGAGATCATCGTCAGGATCAGGATCTGCACCTGTGGGAAATGCCGTTTCAGGTACTCCACCAGCTTCAGGCCATCGCCGTAGGGCGAGTCGCCCGGCATGTTGTAGTCGGTGATCACGATGTCGGCGCCCTGGCGCTGCAGCAACTCGATCAGGCCGGCCGAACAGACGGCTTCGCCCACGACCTGGAAGCGCGTGTCGCGCTCTACCAGTTCGCGCACCCCGAGCAGCACGATCGGGTGATCGTCCGCGATAACCACGTTGAATGTTTTCATAAGGGGCCGTCCGTAGTGCCAGTTCAAGTGAGGGGAGTGGGCCCGGGCTGGAGCGTATCCAGGACGGCCGAGAGGCGTTGCATGACCGTCTTCACCTTGAGCGTCAGCGCTGTGTCGAGGCTGCCACGGTTAAGTGCGCTTTCCAGTTCGATGCAGGCCTGGGCCAGGCTGTTGGCCTGCACCGCGCCCAGGGCACCGGCGGCTGAATGCAGGCGTTGGCCGAGGCGGTGGGCATCGCGCTGTTCCAGCGCTTCGCCAATATGCAGCAGGTCCTGTTGCACACTGCTGATAAACAGCGGGCGCATCTTGTCCGAGAGGTGCACGGTGTCGTCAAAGGTTTCGGTGGGCGGTGCTACCTTGCACAGCTTGATCAACTGCGCGCGCAGGGTTTGCAGGCTCAGGGGCTTGACCAGCCAGGCATTCATGCCGACGGCCAGGCAGCGCACGCCTTCTTCGCGCATGGCATTGGCCGTGACGCCGATGATCGGCAAGCGGGGCGCGTGTTCGCGCAGGGTCCTGGCCAGTTCGTAGCCGTTCATCAAGGGCATGTTCACGTCGGTCAGCACCAGGTCGAAGGCCTGCGGTTGCCACAGGTGCAAGGCCTGTTCGCCGTTTGAGGCAAGGCTCACCGAGCAGCCGAGTGCCTCCAGTTGCTCCTTGATGATGGCCTGGTTGATCGGGTTGTCTTCGGCCACAAGGATGCGCAGCCCCAAGCGTCCGGCGCTCTGTGGCTGGGCCGCCGGTGGTGGTTCGTGCTTGCCGTGCTGCGCCAGGGATACGGTGGCGGCAATGGCCCGCACATCGTGCATGTCGACCACCCAGCCCTGCTCAGTCGGCAAGGGTGGGCTGTGGGCGCCCGGCAGGCAGATGACGCGCTGGCCGATCCAGGGTCGCGCAGGTTGATCGGGCAACATATCCACCAGCACGGCGCGATGGGCCCCCGGTTCCTGGGTCGGCGCAGCCACGGCGGCTGCAATGCCCAGGCGGTTGAGCCAGTCGCACATCGATTGCGCCAATTCACGCACCGGCGCCTGCACATACACCGGCGTCGTGCTGGGTTCCACCAGGGGCAGATTCGTCAGCGCAGCGGCACACACCGGCAAGCGGATTTTCAAGGTAAAGCTGCTGCCCAGTCCGGGCTCGCTGACGACCTTGATCTGGCCGTCCATCATTTGCGCCAGCCACCGGCAGATGGGCAGCCCCAAGCCCGCACCGCCTTCACCTGCGGTGTCCGGAGCCTGGTAAAAGAGATCGAACAGTTTGGCCTGCTGTGCCTGCGCGATGCCCACGCCGGAGTCGGTGACCTGCCATTCCAGCTCCACCTGGTCAGCGTCGTGTGCGCGCACCCTGGCACGGATCACCACGCGGCCGATGTCGGTGAACTTGATCGCATTACTCACCAGATTGTTGAGGATCTGGCGGATACGCAGCGGGTCGCCCATGACGCTGTCCGGCAACTGCGGGTCGATGCAACTGTAGAGTTGCAGGCCCTTGCGCTGCGCGAAGGCGGCGTAGGTGTGCAGGGTGTCTTCGAGCATGTCCAGCGGGCAGAATTCCACGGCCTCGATCGCCATTTGCCCGGACTCGATTTTCGACACATCCAACACATCGCTGATCAGCTGGAACAGCGTGGCGGACGAGCGCTGGATGGTGTGCAGGTAGGTTTTCTGATGCGGGTCCAGGTCGGTCAGGCCCAACAACTCCAAGGTGCCAAGCACGCCGTACAGAGGCGTGCGGATTTCATGGCTCATGGTCGCCAGGAACAGGGTCTTGGCTTCGTTGGCTGCGTCGGCGACGCGGCGTGCGTCTTCCAGCGCCGAAGCATCCTCGATGTGCCGGGTGATGTCATTGAACGCATACAGGCGCACGTCCTGCGCCTGATAACGCGTGGACACGAAACCGATCTGCAGGTGACGGCCTTCGATCTCCAGGTGCGTCTCGCCGCTTTCGGCGCTGTCGTGGGCGCCGGCCATGGCCGCGACCAGGCGTGCGGTGCCCGGCCACTGCTGGGCGCGCTGGTTCTCGATCAACACTTCGCCGTCGCTGCGGCGCACCACGCATAACCCGGTGGGGGCGGTGTCGATGATCACGCGGCTGAACGCCACGCTCTCGGCAATGTGCTCGTGGGCCAGGCGTGCCGGTGCAATCACTTGGCGCCGATACCAGCGGCTGCCGGCCCATCCCAGCGCCAGCAGGCTGCCCAGGAACAAGACCAGGCTGCTCAGCGGCCACACGGCGTAGTGGAAATAACGTGCGTAACTCAAGCCATAGATCGCGCTCCAGGGCTGGTCACCGGCCTGGGAAATCTTGAATACGAAACCGTTCGAGGTGAAGTGCACGCCGTCGCTGATCGGCGCGCCAACGACTTCCGGTCCGATCAGCCGATGACCGTCAGGGGCAATCAACGTGATGCGATCAAACGCAGAGCGCTCCAGCGCGCGCTGTACGTCGTCGGCCTGGGCCAGGTCCAGCAGCGTGCCGACCACAGCCGAGTCCGGGCCGTCGAGCGCAATACCCATATAGGCCAGCAAATGCTCAGGCGCGGGCCCGGCCTGCCAGTACACACGCTCGGGTTCCAGGCCCGGCGGCGTCTGCGCCAGGGCATCCTGCACCGCGTTGACCCGCCCCGGCGGCGTGTCCACGGCAGGGATATCAATGGCGTAATTCGCCTGGCGGTTGAACACGAACGTCTGCGGCGCCCCGTACGGCGAGGAGGACCAAAAGGCACTGTAGTAACTGGTGAGATGAGCGCCCAACGCGAATATCCGCGGACGGGCGCTGACACCTACGCGCTGCTCATCGAACGCCACGCTGAATGGCACCGAGAATGAGTACTTCTGGCCCTCGTACAAGGTGCGACGAGTGTCGACCATACGGCTTTTGAGGCTGATCTGGACGTTGGTGGCGCGCAATAATTCGGCCTGGATGCCGGGATGCGCCAAGTTCTTGAGGAACGCTTCCTGCTGCGCCAGGTTTTCCATCAGTCGGGCGAAGTGAAACCGCATGGCGCCATAGCGGATATCGACGCCGCGTTGCAGCGACCAGTAGTTGGTGAGGGCCAGCAGCAACGCGACCCCGAACATCAGCATCAGGCCTTTGTTCAAGCGCAATGAGCTTCGGGTGAAGGCTTCGAGGATCGCGTTGTTGTGCTTCATCAAGGACGTCCGCAGGCGGAGAAAAAATCGGCACTGGATGGAGCTTAGCCCCTCTCTGCAACAAAAGATCCGTGCCTGGCGCCTAATGAGATGTCGCGGGGCCATCATTGTTCAGAAGTTGTTGAAATTGTTCGGAAGATACCGCGTGGGAGATCAAGAACCCCTGCACCTGGTTGCAGTCGATCTTGCGCAGCAGGGCCAGTTGTTGTGGGGTTTCCACCCCTTCGGCGACCACGGTCAGGCCCAGCTTGCGGCCCAGGCTGATGATGCTCGCCAGGGCCGATGCCATGCCTTCGTTGTCGTGGCAGCCCTGGACCAGCGCCTGGTCGATCTTGAGTTCGGTAAACGGCGTGGAGACCAGGTTGAGGTACGAGCTGTAGCCTTTGCCGAAATCATCCTGGGACAAGCCAAACCCCTTGATCCGCAGGCGGCAGGCACCGGCGTAGAAGTTGCTGATGTCCTGGGGCACCGAGCACTCCATCAGCTCGAAACAGATCATGCCGGGGATGCCGTCGTGCAACAGCACGAACTCCAGCAAACGGTCGGCCAGATCATGGCTGTTGAGCAAATGGGTCGGCAGGTTGATCGACACCGGGATGTCATAGCCGCGCAGGCACCATTGTTTTTGCGCATAGATTGCCTGCTTGAGTACCAGCCACAACAGGCGCTCTTCCAGTTCGAAGGCTTTGATCGCCTCCAGAAAGGCGCCGGGCAACATCACGCCTTGCTCGGGGTGCATCCAGCGCACCAGTGCTTCGGCAGCGACGATGCGACCGTTGGCCAGGGACTTCTTGGGTTGGAACCAGGCTTGCAACTGGCCGTTGCCCATGGCCTGGATCAGCGTGTGACGGTCGATGTCGAGGTGTTTGGTCGGCAGAGGAGAGGGCGTGCGCATCTTGTGCCTGAGTTGCTCGACCAGGCTACGCAGGGCGTCGGCAGCCACCGGTTTGGAGATAAGCCCGATCACTTCCACGTCCAGGTTCTTGGCCACCAGGCTGGCGGCCATCAACATGCGCCGCGACGCTACGCTCATGATCGCCAATGCCGGCTTGCAGCGCAGGCTGGCCAGGCTTTGAATGAATTGCACACCGTCCATGCCGGGCATCAGCAGGTCGGTGAGCACCAGGTCGAAGTCCCGTTGGCGAAGACGTTCCAGCGCTTCTTTGCCATCCTGGGCGGCTTCGAGCATGAAATCCCCCAACTCACTGAGCAGGTGCTGCAAGTAGATGTGCTGCAGAGGATGGTCCTCGACGATCAAAATACTAAGGGGCTTCATGAATGATCCGTGCATAAGGCGCCAGGGAATTGAAGAGCGCCCGCAACGCGAAAGGCTTGACCAGGCAGTGGTTCATGCCGGCGGCCAGGCACAGGTCGGCCTCGCCGCGCATCGCGTTGGCGGTGGCCCCGATAATCGGCAACGGGCAGCCCTGGCGCCGCAGTTCCCGCGCCAGTTCGTAGCCGTTGATGTGGGGCATGTTCACATCGGTCAGCACCACGTCGAAGGTGCCGGCGGTGTAGAGCTGCAACGCTTCATGACCATCGGCGGCCAACTCCACGGTGCAGCCGAGTTCTTCCAGTTGGTCGCGCAGTATCAGCTGGTTGATGATGTTGTCTTCGGCCACCAGCAGGTGCAGGTTGAGTTTTTTCAGGTCGCGCTGGCGTGTCTGTTCGTCGGCGCGTGCCACCCACAATCCCTGTGCCTGGCTGACCGCTTGATGGATCGCACTCAGGTGGTTGAGGTTGACGTGCCATGCACCGGCCTCATCCGGCGGGGGGCTGCTGGCGTTGCTGCTGGCATGGATGACCGGGCCCGCCCAGTCGGCGACCAGCAACGGGTCAACGTTGCCGGGGTGTAGTTGCAACAGCAGGTGCCCGTCAGTCTGCGCCGGCAGGGCGGTCTGCGCGCGTGCGCCCCAGCGGCGTAGCCAGCCGCTGATCGCATTCGCCAGTTCCGGGATGGGCGAGGCGATGTAAATGGTTTCGGCCAGCAGGGCTGGCAAGGGTGGGGTGGGGGCTTCTTCCAGGGGCAAGGTCAGGCTGAAGCTGCTGCCCAGGCCCAATTCGCTGACCATGCGGATATTGCCGTTCATCAACTCGGTGAGGCGCTGGCAGATCGGCAGGCCCAGGCCGGTGCCAGCGACCACGTTGGTATTGCCTTCACTCTGGTAGAACGGCTCGAAAATCAGCGCCTGGTCTTCCTGGGCGATGCCTTTGCCGGTGTCCGAGACCTGCCACAGCAGGCTGGAACGCTCGCCGTCGCGCCCCAGGACTTTGACCCGCAGCACCACGCGCCCGTAGTCGGTGAACTTCACGGCGTTATTGAGCAGGTTGTTGAGGATCTGGCGGATGCGGGTCACGTCGCCGATCAAGCGTTCCGGTAGCTTGGGGTCGAAGCAGGCATAGAGTTGCAGGCCTTTGCCCTGGGCAGCTGCCGCGTAGCCCTGGATGATTTCGTGTACCAGGTCCAGCGGCGAGAATTCGCTCAACTCCAGGGCCAGTTGCCCGGCTTCGATCTTCGACACATCCAGCACATCGCAGATCAGTTGCAACAAGGTCGAGGAGGAGCCTTCGATTGCGTGCAGGTAGTCTTTTTGCTGGGTGTCCAGTTGGGTGCGCGCCAGCAGTTCGAGGGTGCCGAGCACGCCATACAACGGCGTGCGGATCTCGTGGCTCATGGTCGCCAGAAACAGGGTTTTCGCCGCGTTGGCGGCATCGGCCGATTGCCGGGCTTCTTCCAGCGCCGCTTCGACCTGCTTACGTGCGCTGATGTCGCTGAAGGCGCAAAACAACACGTCTTCGCCTTTGTAGCGAGTGGGCGCACTGCTGAGGTAGAGGTGACGACCGTCGATGGTTTCAAAGTAGTCGCTGCGTTCGGACGGACCGTTCGCGAAGGCTTGCTCGATCCAGCCGTCGCGCAAGGCTTCGCGCTCCGGACCGGCCCCCAGCCATTGCTGTGCCAAGGTGTTTTCCAACACCACCTGGCCGTCGGTACGGCGCAAGACACACAGCGCGACAGGCGCGGTCTGGATCACATCGCGGCCGAACGCTTCGCTTTCGATCAAGGCCTGGATGCGATGGATCGAGGGGATGATGAAGCGTTGGTCAACCCGACGCATCACCAGCCAAATCAGCGTCACGCTGAACAAGCAGAACAGCAGCGAGCCGAGCAACTGCTTCCACAGGCCACTGACCACCGCGCGCAGGTCGATGGAGTACATCAATTGCCAGTCCGAGGATTTCAGGTGCTTGCGGATCACCAGGTGATCGGGCAACCAGCCGTTGCCGACAAACCCGAAAAAGCTGTCCTCTCCCGGCCTCAGGCGTTGTTGGCTGAGCTGCGCATTGTCGCTGTTGGTGAACACCAGCATGCCTTGGGAACTGAGCATCATGAACTCGCCGGCACTTTTGTCGCTGAGAGCGGAGGACACTTCGCGGCTTTCCATCTCCATGCCGAGCCAGCCGGATTCAGGGTCGCGTTCATCCAGGCGGATAAAGATGTACAGGTGCGAATGGCCCTCGGTCCTGTCACTCAGCCATAACTCATTGAGTGTGCTGGGATCGCCGTGTTGCACGGCCTTGAGGCGGTTGAGCAGGCACTTGGAGATCGGCAGCACCTGGGTGGTGGCATCGTACAGCCGCGTCACCTGCGGCGTGGGCCCCGCGTTCACGTACAACAAGTTGAGTTGTTTGGCCTTGAGGTACTCACGCATCCGCGTGGTCAGCCAGATGCTCCACTGGTTGTCCGGCGAATCGCCGAGTTGCAGGTGCTGTTCTTCCGGAGAGAAGGTGTAGACCGGGGTTTTCGAGGGCCGCCGTACCGCCGACAGGCTAAGGCTTTCGAGCAAGGCCTCGCGGTTGGTGAAAAAGGTGTGGGCCTCGGCGATGGCACTGCTCATGTAGCCGCGTCGCTGGGAAATATCATTGTTGAAGGTGGACAGCAGAAAAGTGTACACCCCGCTCAATATGCCGATCAGCAGCACAGTCGCAAAAATACGCAGCAGCCTTCTGGCAGCTTCGGGTCGGGAGAGGACGGGGTTGATCTGGAGCAGATAACTTTTCAATCGCATCGGCAGACTTTAGTTGCCGGCCGACACCGATGGCATAAGACGATCCTTAAAAGTCAGCTATTTGTAATACATATCGACCACCACGGCGGCGTCAAACGCGCCGGGAATCGGCAGGGTGCGCCATTTCAGGTCGGCACGGAATTCATCGTGGCTCTGGCCCAGCCCCATCAGTTCCTGCAACGTGAACCAGTTGTTGAAAGGCAGCTGTTGCTGGCTCTCCGCGCGGGATAATGCGATGCCCACCGAGCTGTTGTTGTCCGGTACCAGCAGGCCATTGACCACCGCGCCACCGCCCGGCGTGGTCGCAAAGCGCGCACTGACGGTGTAGGGCGTGTCGCAACCCTTGCGCAGGTTCAGGCTGAAGTTCGCGGTGCTGGCGACTTCACCGACCGCCGCTTTGCGCGAAGGCGTCGGGAAGTTGACCACGCTGGGGGTGATGGTCAGCTCCGGCGTACAGGGCACGAAGCGGATGCCGTTCATGCCCGTCACCACGTAGTTGAAATTGCTGTTGGGCCGTGAGTTGAGGCCGCGCACGCCGTCCAGCTGGAACACGCGATAGGAGGTGAGCGTACTGGCCTGGCCACTGGGTGGCGTAGGGTCGTATTTCTCGATGAAGACACTGAAGTTGAGGGTAAAGCGCGCCTTGTCCCAGCCCACGCAGTTGGCGGTGCAGCCCCGGTCGGAAAAGAACCCGGTGCCGACCTTGCCGGTGCTCTGGGTGATCGGCTGGTTGTTGTAGCGGATGCCCACGCGGATACCGGTGCCGATACTCACGTTGGCCGGGTTGACGTAGAAATACACCTCTTCACGGCCATGATTGTAGTCGTCCTTGCAGATCACATTTGTCGTGCGCGGGCCGGACTCCCAGATGATGGTGCCGTTGGGCGCATCGGCGGCCACCGCCAGCGCGGTCCCCAGCGCTTCCTGGGTGATGATCGAACCGCTGCCGTCTTCGCGACAGGCCAGCGCGTGACTGGTGGCCGGTAGGGCCGCGCAGGCCCAGAGCAGCATCGGCAGAAGTCGTCGGGTGAGTGACATAGGTGCAAATACCTCGCGGTCTATCACTTGAGCACCGCACTGTGGCGGGCCTGCAAGCCGATATCGGTGATTTCGGTGAAGTGGAGGGGGGCGCCTTTGATGATCGCGCCCGGTGCGTCCAGGGTTTTGCTCTCGTTGGGCTTGAGCAGCAGGTAATCACTCAGGGCCCAGGTGTCGGCGTGCAGGTTGACCAGCGACACGTGAAACGCACTGGGATTGCTGACCGTGACACGGCGCCCGTCGGTGCTCCAGACCAACTGCTGCACCGCTTGCGCCGAACCGCCGACCAGCGTCGGCGGGCGATAGAACAGCTTGAGGCGTTGGCGGATCGCGAACTGCACGCTGTTGGGGCTGTCGGGCTTGAGCGGGATTTCCAGGATGTTGAGCCAGAACAGCGATTCACGATTTGTCGGCAACCCCTCGCCGGCGTACAGGATGCGCAGTTGGTGATGCTCGCCGGGCCCTAGCCGAACCAGGGGTTCGGTGGCGACAAAAGGGACGTCGCCATTGGGCGGCGTGTCTTCGCCACTGATCCAGGTTTGCACCACCACTTCGCGGGCAGCCTGGTTGACCACACCGATGGTGGCGCCCCTGTCCTGGCCCAGGTAGATCAGGCGCGTACCTTCGATTTTCAGTGCCGCCCGGGCCGGCGGTGCGAGGGTCAGCAGTACGCCGGTCAGCAGCAGTAGGCGCAGTAAAAACATGAACACAGAGAAATTCCATGGCGGCGTTCGAGACGCGGGCCATGGTAGGCAGGCGTGAGGGGAAAGGCTTTGAGGCGATTCTTAAAAGAACCGGCATGCCCAGGGTAACCGTTTCAGATTCGCCTTAAAGTCAGGCCTCGTTCCGGACGGTTACCGTGATCACCGTTGAATGATCGACGCTGATGCCCAACTGTCAGGTTTACCCTATGCCCAATAAAGCGTTACGCCTGCTGATTGCCGATGCGGACCTACTGCAGCGAATCAAGATCGAGAAAATGCTCAACCAGCTGGGCTATTACCGCATCGCCCCGCTGAGTTCCTTCGATGAGCTGCAAGCGTTGACGCGCTCGGAAGGCGTGGCATTCGACCTGTTGATCATCGACACTGCGCTGGTGCGCTCGCGACAGGTGAACCTGCTGAAGTACTGCCACGACAACCGGCTGATTCGCCATACGCTGATCTATGACGGGCAATGCGCGCAGAGTTCGCTGGTCTCCGTGTCCGTGAGCCAGACCCTGCATTTGGCGCTGTCACAGTCACCGGACTTCAACTCGTTGCGCCGCTGCATGGAAATCGTCGACCCGGCGCATGCCGTGCCGTCGGTGGAGCGGCCGACGTTGCGAGCCGTGGATACGGACGGCGCGGCGCCGCGTACGAGCAAGCTGTCGATTGCCACGCGAACCCCCTTCCAGGGAGACCCAGCGGTGGTTGCGTGTGCCATCGGCTTGTCACCCAAGCGGTGAGGCGTCAGCCACGCCAGTGGGGGACGGCGTCTTGGTCTATCGACCAATGGGGCTGACCGGGCCTCAAGGACACGCCGCCGACCCAACGCTCATGGCTGGCATGGTCAAGCCAATACGCGTCACCGCTCAGCACCTGATGCGCCAGGGGCGTCAGCCTCAACTCGCGTTGCGGCCAGTCCTTGTGCGTGTCGGACTCTGTGAGCAAGGGGGCGTCACCGTCAATCAACGGCCGCAACAGCGCATGAAACATCATGTCCCCCAGAAACGGCAGTGGCTCGCGCTTGGCCATCAATTCGGCAAATACCCGACCGAAGGGTGTTGGCCCGACGTCGGCCAGGTACGTCAGGGCCAGGCGTTCGGTCAGGGATAAGCCATCGCGCACGCCCGGCAGTTCCTGTAACTGGCGTAACAGCGCCGGGGCCAACAAGGGCAGGGCGGGATGCTTGCGGTGGGCCAGTTCCGACCAATTGACGGGCGAGCTGTCGCAATAAGCCGACCACGCCTGCTTGGCCAGTTGCACGGCGTCATCATCGATCAAGCGCCGTTGCGGCCACAGCCACGCCAACACATCCGGCGCCAGTTGGCCGATGCCGATAAAGCGTTGCACGCCAGGAATGCGGTCCACCTCGATCAGTTCCAGCTTGCGCGGTGCTTGCTCAAGACCCGCCAGTGCGCGGATCAGGAACAGCTGGTCATAGGCATCCGCTTCGCACCACAGCACACTGTGTTCGGCGCTGGCCAAGGCTTCGAGGTGGTCGTATTCGGCGTCGACACGGCGTGCGGCGTCTGCTTCATCGATGGCAAAGGCCTGGCTGATAAAAGCGCTGCGTATCGCACGGAAGGCTTGGCTGGGGAAATCGCGGACCGGGCCCATGCACAGCGGGTCGGTGAGCATCCGGAACTGCCCTTTGAACCCGGCCAGTTGGAGGTTGTGGGCAATGTCATTGCCGCAGCGCCAATGGGTGGTACGGGCTTCGTCGCTGGCGGCAAAGTCGGGGTGGCGGGCGGCGAAGTCGATGGCGTCGACATGCGCCTTGAGCTTGGGCCAACTGCTGAAACCCAGCTGCTTGGCGATTTCCCATTGGGCCTGGGACAAGGTCGCGTTCGGGTCTGCGGCTTTGAGGCGTGGCAGCAGTTCCTTGGCGCGCTTGCGCTGTTGCTCAAGGTTGAGGCGGCCATCGGTATTGAAGTGGCGGGACATACGATCTCCTTGCACAAACCTTTTCCGCTTCAAGGTGGGGAGTCGTAGAAAAAGAGGATGTTGCAGTGTCTTGGGCGCAGCCCTTTCCGCGGAAGGTGGCGTAGAGAGCGCCAGGCGGGAAATATAGGCAGTGCTGCGCCCGATTGCAAATCAGTGTTGTGTGTCCGGCTTGTGATCAATCCAGTGGGTTTTGATCCCCTTCGCCCATGCCACCGTGTAGAAACAGCTCAGCAGCACGATCCCCCACTGCTCGGCATTGATTGATGACCAGAACCAGAACGGCTGGCCCGCCATGCCGAACAGGCAAGCGTAGCGGCGCACTTTCAAGCGTTTGCTCTGGCTGAACCAGATGGCGACGACGCCGAGGGCGGCGATCATGATTTGGGCAACCACGGGCGACTCCTGGAAGGGGAAAAAGCAGCCTTATTGCGCAAGGCTGCCAAGGCATTACTTATCCTTGCGCGCATCCAGGGTCTTCTGATGCTCTGCCAGAAACGGCTGCTCCGCCGGATCAAAGCGGTCGATCCCGGCGGTAAAGCGATGCCAGTAGGGGTACAACGGCTGGCGACGCGTCACGGCTTCGATGCGTGAGGACTGTTCCTGGGTGAGCTTCAATTCAGTGGCGGCCAAGTTGTCGCGCAAGTGCTCTTCGGTGCGGGCGCCGACGATCAGCGAAGTGATCCCCGGTCGATCCTTGAGCCATGCCAGGCACGTGCGGGCGACCGAGACGCCGTGCTCATCACCGACGGCGGCAAGGGTTTCGATGATGTCGAGTGCACGCTCTTGGTCATGCACATAGGGTTCTGGCCAACCGCTACCCTGACGGGTGTTGGCGGGCGGCTTGTGGCCACGACGGGTGGACCCGGTCAACAGGCCTTCGCCCATTGGCCCCCACACCAGTGTGCCCACCGACTGGTCCAGTGCCAGCGGCAGCAGTTCGTACTCGGCTTCGCGGGATTCTGGTGTGTAGTAGATCTGCTGGGTGATGGGTTTGAGCATGCCGTGCAGTTCGGCCTTGCCCAGGGTCTTCATCATTTGCCAGGCGGTGAAGTTGCTGGTGCCGAAGTAGCGGATTTTCCCCGAACCCACCAGCAGCCGCAGCGCTTCAAGGGTTTCCTCAATGGGGGTCATGCCGTCCCAGTTGTGCAGTTGGTAGAGGTCGATATGGTCGGTGCCCAAGCGTTTCAAACTGGCTTCGCACGCGCGAATCAGATGGTAGCGTGAAGAACCTGAGTTGTTGGGGTTGTCGTCCACTGGACTGCGGCCCTTGGTGGCCAGCAGGATATCGTTGCGTTTGTCACCCAAGGCTTTGCCGACCACTTCTTCGGCCAGGCCGTGGGAGTAGAGGTCGGCGGTGTCGACCATGTTCACCCCCGCGTCGAACGCGATATCGAACATGCGTTTGGCCAGGGGCACATCCACCGATCCGCATTTCTCAAACTCGGCGCGACCGCCAAAGGGCACGGTGCCCAGGATGATTTCGGATACCAGCAGGCCGGAATGGCCCAGTTGTCGGTATTGCATGTTGCCTCCTCGGTAATGCTGAACCTAGAGTTCTGAGCCACACCGGCTGCGATAGTTTGAATTTTTTGAATGAAATCCCGGCGAGTGTGCCTCACCATTGCCTCATCCAGATTGAGAGGAACACCGCGTCCATGAGCGCACTGATCGAAACCCGCGCCCTCACGCGCATGGACGAGCGCCGCCACGTGGCCTTGCTCCAGCCCACCGATTTCACCTTGAATGCCGCCGACCGCGTGTCGATCACCGGCGCGTCCGGCTCCGGCAAAAGTGTGTTCCTGCGTGCACTGGCGCTTTTGGACGCGCCCAGTTCCGGGCAGATCCTGTGGAATGGCCAGCCGATCGGCAACGCGCAGATTCCCCATTACCGCTGCCACATCAGCTACCTGTCGCAACGTCCGGCGCTCCTCGACGGCACGGTGGAAGACAACCTGCGTTTCCCGTTCAGCCTCAAGACGTCGCGCAAACGCCGCTTTGACCTTGCCACGGTGACCACGCTGCTGGGCCACGCCGGCAAGACCCCGGACTTTCTGGCCAAGCGCGCCGCCGACCTGTCGGGCGGTGAATCCCAAGTGGTTTCGTTGATCCGCACCCTGCAACTCAACCCCGAAGTGCTGTTGCTCGACGAACCCACCGCCGCCCTCGACCCCACCTCATCCCGCGAAGTGGAAGCGCTGATCGACGCCTGGTTTGCGGCTGATCGCGCCCGGGCCTGTATCTGGGTCTCTCACGACCTGGACCAGGCCCGGCGCATGAGCAACATCCATTTGCAGATGAGCGCCGGTGTATTGAGTGGAGCGACCCAGCCATGAACTATCAGAACCTCACCGCACTCGACATGGGCATCGCCGCCTCGCTGATCCTGGTCAACGGCGCGCTCTCCCTGCTGCTGCGCCTGGGCCTGGAGCGCCAGTTGTTGTGGGCGGCGGTGCGCACGGTGGTGCAGCTGCTGGCCATCGGTTACCTGCTGGGCTGGGTGTTCGAGTTCGCTTACTGGTACGTGGTGCTGCCGTTGATGTGCGCCATGACCCTGATCGCCGGCATCTCGGCGGCGGGGCGCGGGCGGCGGACGTACCGGGGGCAGCGCGTGGACAGCATCCTCTCGGTGTGGGGCAGTTCGTGGCTGGTGACGGCGGTGGGTTTGTTTGCGGTGATCCGCATCCACCCGTGGTACGAACCGCAGTATGCGATCCCGATCCTCGGCATGATCCTGGGCAACACCCTGACCGGCGTGTCCCTGGGGATCGAACGCATGACCCAGGAACTGACGTCGGGACGCAACACCATCGAAATGATCCTCGCCCTCGGCGGCTCGCGCTGGGAAGCCGCGCAGGAAGCCATCCGCCAGGCTGTACGCGCCGGGATGATCCCGACGCTGAACCAGATGACCGTGGTGGGCATCGTCAGCCTGCCCGGCATGATGACCGGGCAGGTGTTGGCGGGGGAGAGCCCGGTGGACGCGGTGCGGTATCAGATTGTGATCATGTTTCTGATTGCCGCTTCGTCGGCGTTGGGTACCGTGGGGGCAGTGTTGCTGACTTACCGGCGGTTGTTTTCGGTGAGCCATCGGTTTTTGCGGGACAGGCTTCAGGAACGCTGAGCGAGATTGTTTCACTGGATGAAATGCTGGATTGCAAATCCTGGTGATTCCAACGGCCGGGGCAGCGGTGGAACATGCGGGGCGTTGATACCCCACTTTATTGGAGCCTCTCATGATCAAACTCTACGGTTTCCCCTTGTCCGGCCACTCCCACCGGGTCGAGCTGATGCTGTCCCTGCTCGGCCTGCCCACGGACTTTGTGCTGGTGGACCTCAAGCAAGCCGCCCACAAAACGCCCGAATTCATTGCGGCCATCAACCCGTTCGGCCAGGTGCCAGCCATCGATGACAACGGTGTCGTGCTGGCGGACTCCAACGCGATCCTGATTTACCTGGCGAACACCTACGGCAAAGGCCAATGGCTGCCGAGCGACCCGGTGGGCCAGGCCCGTGTGCAGCGCTGGCTGTCGACCGCTGCCGGCCAGCTGCATGCGGGGCCTGCCTCTGCACGACTGGCCACGGTGTTTGGTGCCGAAGTCGACACCGTCAACGCGATTACCCGTTCCCATGCGTTGCTGAAACTGGTGGAAGCGCAACTGAGCCAGAGCCGTTTCCTGGCCGGCGAGCAACCCACCATTGCCGATGTGGCGTTCTACACCTACACCGCTCACGCGCCGGAAGGAAATGTTTCGCTGGCCGACTACCCTCATGTACGCGCCTGGCTCGCCAGTATCGAGGCGCTGCCGGGGTTCGTGGGCATGCCGCGTACGGCGGTGGGGTTGCAGTCGCAATAACTTTCTAGAGGCGCGCCGATGGACCGATTTCATGAAATGCAGGTGTTCCTGGCGGTGGCCGAGGAGGAGGGCTTCGCCGCTGCCGCGCGCCGCCTGAAAACCTCGCCACCCAGCGTGACCCGCGCCATCGCCGCCATGGAGGAACGCATCGGCACTCAATTGCTGGCGCGCACCACCCGCAGCTTGCATCTCACCGAAGCCGGCCAGCGTTACCTGGAAGATTGCCGGCGCATCCTGGCCGAGCTCGATGAAGCCGAGGAAGCGGCGGCGGGCAGTTATTCCATCCCCTGCGGCCATTTGACGGTGACCGCGCCGGTGCTGTTTGGCGAGCTGTATGTGGCGCCGGTGCTGGGGGAGTATCTGGATCGGTTCCCCTTGGTAAACATCAACGCCTTGCTGGTCGATCGTGTGGTCAACATGACCGACGAAGGGGTGGACGTGGCGGTGCGTATCGGTCACTTGCATGAACCGGGGCAGCAGGCGATCAAGGTCGGCGAAGTGCGCCGGGTGGTCTGCGCAGCGCCGGCCTATCTTGAACAGCACGGGCGGCCTACGCATCCGTCGCAGTTGCGTGAGGCCAAGATCGCCACGTCGTCGTCCAGCTCCCTGGTAAGTGGCTGGGAGTTCGTCGACGGCGGCCAACCCGTGACCGTCTCCATCGAACCGCGTCTGGTGGTCACGGCGAACAATGCCGCGATCAACCTGGCGCGCCAAGGCTGGGGCATGACGCGGGTGTTGTCCTATCAAATCGCCGCGGCGGTGGCGGCGGGTGAACTGGAGATTGTCCTCCAAGCCTATGAGTCGGCGCCGCTGCCGATCCAGGTAGTGTTCCAGAAAAATGGCCGGGTGCCGGCCAAGATCAACACCTTTGTCGATTTCCTCACCCATCGCCTTGGGCAGGACGCCGCCCTGAACCCGGCGATGAAACGGCGCAGCTGATGGAGCGTTATCGCGATATGCAATTGTTCGCCGCGCTGGCCGGGCAGCCGAGCCTGGCCTCGGCGGCGCGTGACGCTCAGGTCTCGGGTCCGACCCTGGTACGCGCGATTGCCCGCCTGGAGGCGCGTTTGCACGTGCCGTTGCTGGCGCGCAGCACGCGCGGCGTGAGCCTTACCGACGCCGGCAGCGCCTACCTGGCGGACTGCGTACGCCTGCTCGCTGCGGTGGACGCCGCCGAAGCCTCGGCCAAGGGGCTGCATGTGCAGGCCCAGGGCAATCTGCGGGTATTTTTGCCGTTCCTGTTCAGCCGTTATGTGATGGCGCCGGTCCTGGCCGACTACTTGGACCGCTATCCCGCGGTGAACCTGGTCGTCAGCTACCACGACTATTACCCGAACCTGCATGAAGAAGGGCTCGACGTCGCCATCCTCGTCGGTGAACTGCCCGACTCGTCATTGATCGCCCGGCCGCTGGGGCAGGTGCGGCATATCCTCTGCGCCAGCCCCGACTATCTTGCAGCTCACGGCGAGCCCCAACACCCGGACTACCTCAAGCAGCACCGGCTGATCGCCAGCGCCAATCAGGTGCACTGGGATTTCCACGGCTATCAACTCAAGGCCCGTGCCCGGCTGGGTTGCGCCACGGTGCAGGGTGCGATCAATGCGGCGGTGCAGGGTGCGGGGTTGATCCGCTGCCTGAGTTATCCGCTGCACGAACACTTGCAAAGTGGGCAACTGCGTCGCGTCTTGCCGGATTTTGAACCGCCGCCACTGCCTGTGCAGGTGGTGTACCGCGAAGGCCGCAATGCGCCAATGCGCGTGCGCAGTTTTGTCGACCACTGCGTCATGGCGCTGCGCGAACACCCGGCATTTCAGCTGGCGTAATAGTGGATTGCCTGGCGTGGTGATTCTCACACAGGCTGGCAGGGTGCAGCATCGACACATACAACCTGAGGTGCTCGCCATGAACCTGATCGAACAATCTCCCTGGCATGCCGGCGAACGGCAGATACAAGAGGCGGTGGGCGTGGCCGACCGCATGGCGGTGGTCGGGCCGAAGGTGATCCGTGATCACCTGCCGGAACAGCACCGGGATTTCTACCCCTTGTTGCCTTACCTGATACTGGGTGCGGTGGACGAGCAGGGCCTCCCTTGGGCGACGATGATCGAAGGCGCCCCCGGCTTTGCCCACTCGCCGGACCCGCAGACCCTGCAGATCGACAGCCTGCCGTCCGCGACCGACCCGGCCCGTAACGCCCTGCGTGAGGGGGCAGCCGTCGGCCTGCTGGGCATCGACCTCAACACCCGACGCCGCAATCGCATGAACGGCCGTGTCGGCGCACTCGATCACGACGGCTTTTCGGTCGACGTGGTGCACACCTTCGGCAATTGCCCCAAGTACATCCAACTGCGCCCGGTCGATGGCATCGCCCGTAAACCCGGCACGGTGATCGAACGCTTCAACGACCTGGACGTAGCCGCCCAAACCCTGATCCGCAACGCCGACACGCTGTTCGTCGCCAGCTACGTCGAGGTGGACGGCCAGCGTTCGGTGGATGTTTCTCATCGAGGCGGCAACACGGGGTTTGTGCGGGTCGAAGGCAACGTACTGACCATCCCCGACTTTGCCGGCAACCTGTTTTTCGCCACCCTGGGCAACCTGCAAGCCAACCCGGTGGCCGGGCTGTTGTTCATCGACTTTGCATCGGGGGATGTGCTGCAAGTGGCCGGGCGTACCACGTTGATCCTCGACGGCCCGGAAGTGGCGCTGTTCGAGGGTGCGCAACGGCTGTGGACGGTGACGGTGGAACAGGTGGTGCGCCGCCCGGCGGCCTTGGCGTTGCGGTGGCAGTTCGCGGAGTTTTCGCCGTTCAGTCTGGCGATGGGGCGTTGGTAGCGGGGGTATTCGTGCCCCTTGGTTAACACTCAATTGCGCCATGCCCGGTGGTGACCCACGCTATATGAGGCAATACTCCCTCAGGTTTCTGCCCTGAGGTTCCAAACATGAATGTACCGAGCCGCCTTGCGCTCCTGATTGCCGCCGCCGCTGTTCTCAGCGCCTGTGGCGAAGCGTCCAAATTACCGTTCCAAGCCGGTGTCGGCCCTTCGCCGCAACTGCCCGAACCCAGTACTTCCTTGATCCCCACGCTCAAGGTCTCCAAGGCCGTGGGCTGGCCTGATGGCGTGCAACCCACTGCGCCGCAGGGTTTCACCGTCACAGCCCTGGCCGACAACCTCGATCACCCGCGCTGGGTCTACACCTTGCCCAACGGTGATGTGCTGGTCGCTGAAAGCAATCACCCGCCCATGCCCGAAGGTGCCACCGACGGCGGCACGGGTGTGATCGCCTGGGCACGGCGCACGGCGATGGGTGTGGTGATGGGGCGTGTCGGCGCGGATACACCGAGCGCCAATCGCATCACCTTGCTGCGCGATGCCGATCACGATGGGCATGCCGAAGTACGGACCGAGTTCTTGAGCGGCCTGATGTCGCCGTTCGGCATGGCGCTGGTGGGCAACGACTTGTATATCGCCAATGCCGACGCGGTGGTCAAGGTGCCTTACACCCCAGGCCAGACCCACATCGACGCTACTCCGGTCAAGGTCACCGACCTGCCGGCCGGCATCAACCACCACTGGACCAAAAACCTGCTGGCCAACCCTGAAGGGACCCGGCTGTATGTGACGGTGGGGTCCAACAGCAACGTCGGCGAAAACGGCCTCGACGCTGAAGAGGGGCGTGCGGCGATCTGGGAGCTGGACGTGGCCAGCGGTGAGAAACGCCTGTTCGCCAGCGGTTTGCGCAACCCCAACGGCCTGGCGTGGAAACCGGGTTCTAGCCAGCTGTGGACGGTGGTCAACGAACGCGACGAAATCGGCAGCGACCTGGTGCCCGACTACCTCACGTCGGTGCAGGACGGCGCGTTCTACGGCTGGCCGTGGAGCTACTACGGCGGTCACGTCGATGTACGTGTGCAACCTCCACGCCCGGACAAGGTGGCCCAGGCTATCGCGCCGGACTACGCCCTCGGCACCCACGTCGCGCCGCTGGGCCTGACCTTTTCCGATGCGCGCGGCATGCCGGCCGCCTTTGCCGATGGGGTGTTTGTCGGTGAACACGGCTCTTGGAACCGCAACCCGCAAGCGGGCTACAAGGTGGTGTTTATCCCTTTCAAGGACGGCAAGCCGTCGGGTACCCCGGTCGACTTTCTCACCGGTTTTCTCAATGCCGAAGGCGAAGCGCAAGGCCGGCCGGTGGGTGTGACCTTGGACGAGCAGGGCGCGTTGCTGGTGGCGGATGATGTGGGGAACAAAGTGTGGCGAGTGACACAGAGCAAACCCTGACCTCGATATGTTGCGGGATGTTGAACCGCCAGATTGAATGATGCCGTTGGGTTAGCCTTGTTCTCCTACCGACAACAAGGAAGCGTCATGCAACGAAAGGTCATCAATCCCACGACGGTATTCAACTCCCTGCAATACGGCTTCAGCCAGGCCCTTGAGGTGCCACAGGGTCGGCGCATCATGCTGTCCGGCCAGGTGGGGGTGGATGCGGACGAGCGCACGGTCGGCCCAGGCATGGCCGAGCAGACTGCCACTGCGCTGGACAATATCCACAAGGTGCTGGCCGAAGTCGGCGGGGATCTGTCCCATGTGATCATGCTGCGGCTGTATATCGCCGAGTCTGCCCGCGACCAGCAGGAACCCATCGTGCAGGCCCTGCGCCAGCGCTTCCCGCACAACCCACCGCCGTCTTCGTGGATTATCGTCAGCGGGTTGTCGTTGCCGGAGTGGTTGATCGAGATCGAGGCGGAGGCAGTGATTGCGCAGGCGTGAGTACAAAACAGACGGTGGGGCAGGTGGGTATTCTGTGGCTAGCGAGCTTGTTGTGGTGAGGGGGCTTGTTGTGGCGAGCGCGCTTTCTGTGGCGAGCGGGCTTGCCCCGCGTTGGGGCGCGAAGCGGCCCCTGGGTCGGAAGAATGCGGTGTATCAGGTAATCCTCTGTGCCTGGTTTTGGGGCTGCTTCGCAGCCCAACGCGGAGCAAGCCCGCTCGCCACAACAAGCCCGCTCGCCACAGAAAGCCCCTCACCAAAAAAGCGCTGGATCGTTATCCGCCCCCTCAGTACCGAATCATCACCGACTTCAGCTCGGTGTAATCCTCGATAAACGCACTGCCAAACTCCCGTCCCACCCCCGATGACCTGCTGCCCCCAAACGGCACCGCCGGGTCGAGCAGTGTGTGCATGTTCACCCAGACGGTGCCGGCCTGGATCGCCGGCACCATGCGCAGGGCCTTGCCCAGGTCGTTGGTCCACAGGCTGGCGCTGAGGCCGTAGGGGCCGTTGTTCATCAGGGCGAGCAGTTCGTCTTCGCTGTCGTAGGGCAGGAAGGTGGCGATGGGGCCGAAGGTTTCTTCGTTGAGCAGGGTGTCGTTGAGGCTGTTGGCGAGGATCACCGTGGGTTCGACGTAGCAGCCGGGACGGTCAATCAGGGTGCCACCGTGGATGATCGTGTTGTTTTCGGCGCGGGCCTGGCTGAAGTAACCGAGCAATTTGAGTTGGTGCTGGCGGTGGGTGACCGGGCCGAATTCGGTGCGTTCATCGAGTGGCGAGCCAATGTTGAGGCGACTGAGGCGCTGGCTGAGCCTCTCCAACACAGCGTCCATTTGCGAACGATGCACAAAGAACCGCTCGGCCGCCGCGCAGATTTGTCCCGAGTGCAAAAAGCCCGCCTCGATGATGCCGTCCACCGCCTTGTCCACGTCCACATCGCGCAGGAAGCCAGCGGCATTCTTGCCGCCCAGTTCCAACGTCGCACGGGTGAGGCCGGCGCCCATGGCGCTGCGGCCGACGGCGATGCCCGTCGACACGGAGCCGGTGAAGGATACTTTGTGGGTGCCAGGGTGTTCCACCAGGCCTTTGCCGACATGCCCGCCGCCGGTGAGTACGTTAAGCACACCGGCTGGCAACCCGGCTTCGACGGCCAGTTCAGCGATGCGCAGAAGGGTCAGCGGCGTGAACTCGCTGGGCTTGATGATGATGCTGCAGCCGGTCACCAGTGCCGAGGCGAGTTTCCAGATGGCGATCATGGTGGAGAAGTTCCACGGCACGATGCCCACCACGACGCCCACCGGTTCACGCAAGGTGAACGCGGTGTAGCGTTCGCCGTTGAACGAGGGCAGTGACGGGGTGAGGGTCTGGCCGCTGAGCTTGGTCGCCCAGCCTGCGTAGTAACGCAGGAAATGCGCGGCCTGGTCGACTTCGAACGCGCGGGCAATCTGGATGATCTTGCCGGACTGGCAGGTCTCGATCTGCGCCAGTTCTTCGCGGTTGCGTTCCAGCAAGTCCGCGAGCTTGAGCAGTACGTTGCCGCGTGTCGCGGGTAAGGCCTGGGACCACAACTGGAAGCCACGGTTGGCGGAGTCCACCGCTGCGTCGATATCCGTCAGGTCCGCATCGGCCACCTGGGCGATCACCTCGCCGGTGGCCGGGTTGGTCACGGCCAGGGTCTGGCTGGAATGGCTGCGCACGTTGACGCCGTCGATGAACAGCCCATGGGACCGACGCAGAAAGGCTTCGACTTGGGGCAGCAGCGGGATATCACTCATGGCGGGTTCCTGGCAGTTCACAAAGGAAAGCCCGAGGGTAACCAAGGCATCGAGTCATGGCTTGACTCTGCCTGCCGCGCGAGATGTCTGTGGCTGCCACCCCTATGAAAAGTACAACCTTGCCTGTGGAACGTGCATTTTCCACCTGCGTGCGCCCATCGATACTGGCCCTGCATCAGGCGTCGTTCCTCAACCCGGAGCGCCCGCCGGACTTCCAATAATAAGCAGGGCCGTCCATGAAAAAGCCAAACCCGCTCCTTGAAGACCTCAAGCCCCTCCTGCCGCTGATTGCCGCGAATGCCACGCGGGCCGAGCAGCAGCGCCAGGTGCCGGATGAAAACATCGCCTTGCTCAAAAGCATCGGCCTGCACCGCGCCTTTCAACCCAAGGCCTTTGGCGGGCTGGAACTCTCGCTGCCCGAGTTCGCCGACTGCATCGCCTTGCTTGCCGGTAGTTGCGCCAGCACCGCCTGGGCCATGAGCTTGCTGTGCACCCACAGCCACCAACTGGCGCTGTTTTCGGCGCAGTTACAGCAGGAGATCTGGGGCGAAAACCCGCACGCCACCGCCAGCAGCAGTATTGCGCCGTTTGGCCGGGTGGTGGAGGGCGAGGGCGGTGTGCACTTCAGCGGTGAAATGGGCTGGAGCAGCGGCTGTGACCATGGCGATTGGGCGATTGTCGGCTGCCGTCGGCAGAACGCCGAGGGCGGCCAGGATTACTGCTTCGCTGTGCTGCCGCGCAGTGACTACCAGATCCGTGACGATTGGTTCGCCGCCGGCATGAAGGGCAGCGGCACCAAGACCCTGGTCATCGACAATGCCTGGGTGCCCGAACACCGGATCCAGAAAGCCAAGGACATGATGGAAGGCAAGTCCGCAGGTTTCGGCCTTTATCCCGACAGCCAGATTTTCTACGCGCCGTACCGCCCGTATTTCGCCAGCGGGTTTTCCACCGTCAGCCTCGGCGTGGCCGAGCGCATGCTGGAGGTGTTCCGCGAAAAAACCAAAAACCGCGTGCGTGCCTATACCGGTGCCGCCGTCGGCGCTGCGACGCCTGCGTTGATGCGCCTGGCTGAATCCACCCACCAAGTGGCCGCCGCCCGCGCATTTCTCGAAAAGACCTGGCAGGACCACGCCGAACACAGCGCCGCGCACCGCTACCCGAGCCGCGAAACTCTGGCGTTCTGGCGCACCAACCAGGCCTACGCGACGAAAATGTGCATCGACGCCGTGGACCGGCTGTTCGCCGCCGCCGGCGGTAACGCCTGGTTCGAACACAACGAAATGCAGCGCCTGTTCCGCGATTCCCACATGACCGGCGCCCATGCCTATACCGACTACGACGTCTGCGCGCAGATCCTCGGCCGTGAGCTGATGGGCCTGGAGCCGGACCCGAGCATGGTGTAGCGCGTTCTTCCCCTCACAACAATCAGGGCGCCCATCCGATGGCGCCCGGGAGTCTTGCATGTCTGACAGCCGCCTTTTCGACCCACGGGCCTTTCGCCGCGCCCTGGGCAACTTCGCCACCGGCGTAACCGTGGTCACCGCCGCCACCGCGTCCGGGCGCAAGGTGGGCGTGACCGCCAACAGTTTCAACTCGGTGTCCCTCGACCCGCCGCTGGTGCTGTGGAGCATCGACAAACGCTCCAACAGCCATGAAGTGTTCGAAGAGGCCAGCCATTTTGCGGTAAACGTGCTGGCGGCCGACCAGGTGCACCTGTCGAATAACTTTGCGCGCCCCCGTGAAGACCGCTTCGCCCTGATCGAGTACGAACCGGGGGAGGGTGGCTCGCCGGTATTCGCCGATTGCTCGGCGCGGTTCCACTGCGAGAAATACCAGCAGGTGGACGGCGGCGACCACTGGATCATGATCGGCAAGGTGGTGGCCTTTGATGACTTCGGGCGTGCGCCGCTGCTGTATCACCAGGGCGCTTATGCCGAGGTCCAGGCGCTGCGTCCGTGCGCGCCCGAGACGGTTCAGAACGGCACGGCAACCACCAACTGACTGTAGACGTTGGTGCCGTTGCCACCGACCTGGTTGCCGCCGGTCTCGGCGTCCTTGTTGGGCTTGTAGAGGCCCAGCAGCGGCGTGATGATCAGGTGCTCGTTCACCGCCCACTCGGCGTACAGGTCCAGCTCGCGGCCATCCAGGTTGAGTTGGCCACGGGTACTGACCGTGTTGTAGTCGAAGAACAACGCGCCGAGGGTAAGGTTTTCCAGCGGCTTGACCTTGAAGCCCACGTGCTGCACTGAGGTGTTGGTGTTGTAGGGGCCCGAGTAGTTGCCGGCCACTTCACCCTGCACCCAGGTGCCGTAGCCCCGGTTGAAGCCTGCGAACATCCCGTCCCAGTTCTTTGAATAGCGTGCGTAGCGGTAGGTCAAGTCCGGCGACCAGGGCAGGTCGGCGAAGGTGTAGCCGGCTTCGGCGTAACCGGCGTTCTGCTGGCTGTCGCGGCGGTCCTGGCGGGCCAGTTCAAAGGCAAAGTGCGCGTTGTCGATACCGGCATTGCCGGCGCCGCGCAGGCTGTAGAGGTTCATGCCCTTGCGTTGGCGCTGCACGTCGGTGGCGAAGCGCTCGTCCACGTCGATCCCGTGAATGTAAGTGAGCCCGAGGGTGCCCGGTGCGGCGCTGTATTCCAGGGTGCCGGCGGCCATTTCGGTCATGGCCTGGGCGGGGTTGTCGGACTTGATCCACATCAGGCTGCCATGCACGCCGTCCTTGCCACCGAGGCGGATCACGGCGGTCTTGTCGAAGGCATGGCGTGCGGCGATGTAGTAGGCGCCGCCACGGTTGAATTCCCCGTCACCCACGCCCTTGCCGAGGTTGGGGCCGTCATCGTTGATCAGGAAACCGTCGCCCAGCATGATGATTTGGCGGCCGAACGACAGGTCCACGCCGTCCTTGCCCAAGGCCGGGAACAGATCGCCGGAGCGCCAGCCGGCAAAGGCTTCGTCAAACTTGGTGGTGCGTTCCTTGCCGGTGGTGACCCCGGACGCATCGCCATCGCCCCAGGTGCCGGAACTCACCAGGTTGGCCGTGCCGTACACGCCGCCCAAGGCGCCGAAGCTCTGGTCCACGCTCAGGCCGTACTTGATAAACGCCTCTCGCCAGGTGGAACCGCCGCTGCGCCCATCGTAGTTCTTCGGGCTGTTGAACATCCCGTATACGGCGAGGAAGTTGCCGGTGACCGTGGTGTCGGCATCGGCATACAACTCGATGGCCTGGGCCTGGCCCATCAGCAGCGCAATACCCAGGCCGACCGCCTGGCGCAGGCGACGATTTTTCAGTGTGTGCTCCATTGTTATTGTCCCCATCTTGGTTAAGAGTGAGGGCGCATTAGGGCGAGCGCGGGGGGCGATGTCTTTTCTCTGCGTGCCAGGGAATTGACCCAGGCCGCCACGCCCTACGCTGTGGCAGGGAGCAACAAAACCGGCGGCAGACAGGGGCAAGACGATCAACGCGAGTGGGGCGCAGAGTGCTGACACATTAAAAAAAACCGCTTTCGAGGACCCCATCATGTCGATCAACGACCGACTCACCGCGCACCTCAACCGAGGCACGGTAGGTTTCCCCACCGCCTTGGCCAGCACCATTGGCCTGATCATGGCCAGCCCGGTGATCCTCACCGCCACCATGGGCTTTGGCATCGGCGGCAGTGCATTTGCCCTGGCGATGCTGATCGCGGTGGTGATGATGCTGGCCCAGGCCACCACCTTCGCCGAGGCCGCCTCGATCCTGCCCACCACCGGCTCGGTCTACGACTACATCAACTGCGGCATGGGGCGGTTTTTCGCGATCACCGGCACCTTGTCGGCGTACCTGATCGTGCATGTGTTCGCCGGCACCGCCGAAACCATCCTGTCCGGGGTCATGGCCCTGGTGAACTTCGAACACCTCAACACCTTGGCGGAATCGGCCGGTGGTTCGTGGTTGCTCGGCGTCGGCTTCGTGATCGTTTTTGGTGTGCTGAACGCGTTTGGCGTCAGCGCGTTTGGCCGCGCGGAAATCATCCTCACCTTCGGCATGTGGACGACCTTGATGGTGTTCGGCGTGCTGGGCCTGATCGCCGCACCCGCCGTGCAGCTGGACGGCTGGTTCGGTGAGTCGCTGGTGGGCACCGACCTGATCACCGTGCTATCGCTGGTGGGCATGGCGATGTTCATGTTTGTCGGCTGCGAGTTCGTCACACCGCTGGCGCCAGACCTGCGCCAATCGGCCAAGGTCATGCCGCGCGCCATGATGCTTGGACTGATGGGCGTGGCCACGTGCATGTTCATCTACGGCGCAGCGATGAAACGCCAAGTCGAAAACGTGGTACTCGATGCCGCCTCCGGCGTGCACCTGCTGGACACACCCATGGCCATCCCCAAATTCGCCGAGCAGGTGATGGGCCAAATCGGCCCACTGTGGCTGGGCATCGGCTTCTTGTTTGCCGGCGCGGCCACCATCAACACCTTGATGGCCGGCGTGCCACGCATTCTCTACGGCATGGCGGTGGATGGGGCGTTGCCCAAAGTCTTCACCTACCTGCACCCACGCTTCAAGACGCCGCTGCTGTGCATCCTGGTGGCGATGCTGATTCCTTGCCTGCACGCGCTGTACCTGGGCGGCAACACCGACAACATCATGCACTTGGTGCTGGCGGCGGTGTGTGCGTGGAGCTTTGCCTACCTGCTGGTGACGATCTCGGTGGTGAGCCTGCGCATCCGTCGGCCGGACCTGCCACGGGCGTATCGCTCGCCGTGGTTCCCACTGCCACAGATCGTGTCGAGCATCGGCATCCTGCTCGGCATGTGGTTCATCACGCCACCGGGCATGAACCCGGCGGACATCTACGTACCCTTTGGCGTGATGCTGGGCGGCACCGCCGTGTACGCGCTGTTCTGGACCCTGGTGGTGCAGAAGGTCAACCCCTTCAAGCCAGCTTGCGTGGAGGACGTATTGGCAAAGGAATTCAGTCATCAACCGGAGCTGGCCGATGAGCGTTATGGCGACTTTGCGGCAAAGACTGTTTGAACTGTTTCGCGCCGAGCGCGCGCCGGCAGGCTATCGACCAGGAGTGACCCTGGCGCACCTGCGGCGCAACCTCGGGTTGGCGACACTTGAAGTGGACGGCGTAGCGTTCGAGATAGTCGAGCGCACCGAGTCGCAATTGTTGATGCACCTGGTGCTGACAGAGTTCGTCCTGCGCGTCCCTGCGGCGACAGGAGGCACCGCGAGCTTCGAGGTGCACCATGGCGGCGCGATTCGACGCACTGGCATTCGTGTACGGCGCCGTTCCGGAAACCAGACCCTGTGCCGTGAATTACAGGCGCGATTACTGGCGGACACCGCGCTGTTCCAGGCAATGATGCCACTGGATTTCAAGCGCCTGCGCATCGAGCTGCAAGGTCAGCAATGGTGCGCGCGCCTGGAGCATATGGGCGGCAGTGAGGTGGTCAATCGTTTACCGGCCTTTCGACGCTACATCGCATTAAGCCCCGTGCAACGCAGTCATTTGCTCGTGGCGCTGGCCGGATTGAATCGAGTGCTGTCGAACCTCTGATTGGCATCATTAGTGCTTCTGCAAAGGGCAAACAGGTTGTTGTTGCGTGCATATAGATAACATGTTAACTATTGCACCAGAACAACAAAAAGAATCCATTGCGGAGACACCCCATGAGCATCCCACAGCATGCCCACGACGGGCTGGACACCTGGACCCGCGACCTACGCGCCGCGTGCGGTTACTTCGACACCGAACTGGCATTCAACCGCTCACTGTTCATCGGCGAGATCAAAGACCTGCCACGCGGCGTCGCCCTCCTGCGCACCAATGCCGGGCTGATCAAACGCCCGGCGCACCACGCCGACCACGACAACGACCAGGATTGCTTCCTCGTCAGCCAGCGCAGCGGCTACTCACAGATCGTACAGAACGGCCAGACCCTGCAACTGGCCCCCGGCGAGATGTTGCTGATGGACTCGGTAGGCTCCATCGAAATCACCCCCTTCGGCCTCATCGAGCACGCCTCGCTGTCACTGTCACGCCCGCAGGTGTGCAAGCACCTGGGCGGCGACGCGCGTGCCTTCGGCAAGATCTCCTCGACCAAGGCCTGTGGGCGCATGCTGCATGTGCTGATGGACCAACTCTGCAAGGACGACACCGAAGACGGCGCCGGTGAAGTGGAGGCGCTGCAAAGCGCTTTCGTGTCGCTGCTCGGCTCGGCGCTGGAGCAGGGCGACGAATGCCGCGAAGGCTTGGCATTGTTGCAGGGCAACAACCTGCGCAGCTATGTGCAGAAGGTCATCGATGAGTCCCTGAGCCAGCCCGGCCTCAGCCCGATCGGCCTGGCGAATCGGCTGAATATTTCGGTACGCCACCTGTACCGTCTGTTCGAAGAGCAGGACGACAGCGTCTGCCGCTATATCCAGCGCGCGCGGCTCAAACGCAGTGCGGATGACTTGACCAACCCGTTCCTGCGCAGCGAGTCGATCACCTCGATTGCCTACAAGTGGGGCTTTACCGATTCGGCGCATTTCAGCCGGTCGTTCAAGAAGCAATTCGAGGTGTCGCCCAAGGATTTCCGTTCGAGCCGGATGCAGGCGGTGGGGGCGTAGGCGGGTCAGACTTCTGGCAGGGTGGACCCACCGTCCACCACCAGGGTCTGCCCGGTGATGTAGCTGGCGAGGTCTGAGGCGAGGAACAGCATGGCCCCGGCGATATCCGCCGCCTCGCCCAGGCGCCCAAGTGGCACGCGGCTGGCGATGCTGTCATTCAGCGTCGTATCACCCAGGTTACCCATCGCCGGCGTGGCGATCATGCCCGGTTCCACGCCATTGACCCGCACCTTCAACGGCGCCAGTTCCAGCGCGGCATTGCGGATAAACCCGTTGACCCCGGCCTTGGACGCCGCGTAGTGACTGAGGCCCGGATAACCGACGCGGTTGCCGGTCACCGAAGAGGTCACCAGCACGCAGCCTCGGCCTTGTTCGCGAAACGCCGGCAACGCAGCCTGGGTCAGCCAGAACAGTGCCGACAGGTTGACCGCCAATGTGCGATGCAGGATGTCCGGGGTAATGTCTTCAAAGGCCGTCAGCGGAAAATACCCGGCGTTGTGCACCAGGATATCCAGGCGTGGCAGCCGTTGAACGCACTCAAATACCGCCGTTGATTCGGCCAGGTCGACGCCGACCGCTGAAACCCGATAGCCCTGCGCGGACAACTCAGTCGCCACCGCCTCAGCCTGTTCCCGCTGTCGGTCGGCAATCACCACCTGCGCGCCACGCCTGGCAAATGCCTCGACGATACCTCGGCCAATGCCCTGGGCGCCGCCCGTGACCAGCACCCCTTGCCCGCTGAAGTCCAGGTCATGCATGGGCATTCTCCAAGTGCGCGAACGCCAGCGTTGGCACATCGACAATGCTGGAACCGCCATCGGCCACCAACGTTGCCCCGGTGATGATCGATGCATCACTGGACGCCAGGAAGCGACACACCGTGGCGATCTCTTCGGCACTGGCGGCACGGCGCAGCGGCACG
This sequence comes from Pseudomonas sp. DWP3-1-3b3, assembly GCF_049896305.1. Classification (NCBI taxonomy): domain Bacteria; kingdom Pseudomonadati; phylum Pseudomonadota; class Gammaproteobacteria; order Pseudomonadales; family Pseudomonadaceae; genus Pseudomonas; species Pseudomonas sp. DWP3-1-3b3. The sequence continues at coordinate 33,779 of NZ_JAFCUA010000004.1, forward strand.
TCGGCGCAGACCCGGTCATAGGCCTGCTGCAAGGTGTCGCCATAAGCGTCCATCAACGGCTGCATCTCCGCATCGGCCATGGGCGTGTGCACCCAGCCGGGGCACACCGCGTTCACTCGCACACCGTGCGGCCCATAGTCCCGCGCCAGCGAGCGATTGAGCCCGAGCAACGCATGCTTGGCCGTGGTGTAGCCACACACCTCGGGCCCCGCCGCCAGGGAGGCGATGGAGCCGATCAGCACGATATTCCCCGCGCTTTCCTGCAGCAGTGGCAAGCAGGCGCGGGCGCTATAGAACGCGCTGTCCAGGTTGCTGCGCAGGGCGCTTTCCCAGGTGGCGGGGCTGGTCTGGGTCGCGCTGCCCAGGCCATGCCCGCCGGCACAGGCCAGCAGCACATCGAGGCGTCCATAACGCTCGCGGATCTGTTGGATAAACCCGTCCCAGGTCTGCGGGCAGGCGGCATCGCCCACCAGGATCAGGCCGCCAGTGTCCTGCGCCACCTGTTCCAGTGGCTCACGCCGCCGGCCGATCAGCACCAGGCGTGAACCTTCCTGGGCGTACAGGCGGGCACACGCGGCGCCGATGCCCGTACCGGCGCCGGTGATCACCACCGTGCGCGGCTCAGTCATCGGGATACTCCGTGCGGTTGAGTACCTGGCAGTACGAGCTGATCGGGAAGTTCGACAGCGCATCGAAGGACGCGCCCGCATAACCGAAGATCTTGCCGTCGCTGCGGTGCTGCTGCAGGTCGATCAGCACCAGGCCGAGGGTGGGTACGATCTTCTCCTGCCACACGAACAGGTACAGCTGCTCGGCGATCTTGTAGTAATGGCAGCGGTCGGTGTCGCACAGGCCTTGCTCCACGCCCTTGAGGCACTGCCAGGCGTAGAAGCGCTCGTTGAGGTAGATGTGTTCGTAGACTTCGCTGGGGCTGTAGCGGTATCGGTTGCGCAGGCCCACCAGTTCGTCGGTCGGTACATGCAGGCAGAGGCCGGCCTGCCAGGGGCGGTCGAGGCTGCCATGGAGGAAGTCGACTTCGACCGAGGTCAGCGGTTTACCGGCGAGGGCGCGGTGATAAAGACCTTCGTGGGTCTCGGCCGGGTCCGGCAGGCGTCCGATCACTGCCGTGAATGAGGCGTTCGGCGTGTCCAGCACCAGGCTGATCGACCAACTCTGCCCGGCCTCATGCTTGATGAAATCGACCAGGTAGAGGCCTGGGCGGATTGAAGTGGCGCGGTACGCCGCGCTGCCGCTGGAGTGGCCGTCGGCAGCGTGCCAGGCCAGGCGGTCGTGCTCGAAGCGGTGCTCGATCTGCCAGCCGTTGGCGAAGTGCAGGGTGAAGGTCTGGCCTGCCAATTCGGCGAGGTTGGGCAGGATGAACGCGTCCGGAGCGAAACCGTCGGCCAGCGCGCCGACGGTGATCCAGTCAGAAGAACTCGTCATGGCCACGTCTCCCTTACACGACGGCAAAGTAGTGTTTGACGAAGCTTTCGCTGACCACTTCCCATAGCACCGGCGTGCCCTTGGTCACGAACCAGCTATCACCGCTTTTGTAGCGCGTGGTTTGGCCAGTGGACTCGTCGGTGAGCAGTACTTCGCCGGTCACCACCGTGGCTTGTTCGGTGAACGGGTAGACCATGCGGAACTTGCCCTGGGTGGTGCCGAAATAGGCGCTGCTGACCGGGTCGGTGGGCGCGCCGAAGGTCATCTTGCCGAAGGCGCGCACTTCACCTTCGAGAATCTGCGAGCCGAGGTCGGCCACGGTGCCCCAGGGGTCGAGTTCCGACAGCTGGATGTTGTGTTTGAGCGTAGTGAGGGTCATGGCAGTTGCTCCTGATGAGGAAAAAAGGGGGTTAGCGGCGGCCGTTCCAATAACCGGACAGTTGGTGCCAGGATTTGCCCGCCGTCAGCAGCAAGGGCCGGATCGCGTCCTTGCCGAGGATGGTCGGGCGATGAATCGAGCTGACCAGGTCATAGCGCGCCGAGCCTTCGCTCATGCCTTCGGCCAGGACCTTGCAAATGATGTGGCTGGGGGTTACGCCGAAGCCGGAATAGCCCTGCACGAAAAACGCGTTGCTGCGCCCCGGCAGGGTGCCGATCTGCGGGAACAGGTTGGGGCTGCACGCCATGGGACCGCCCCAAGCCAGGTCGATCTTCACGTCCTTGAGGTAGGGGAAGATCTTCAGCATGAGGTTGCGGTTCCACGCCTTGAGGTCGCCGGGAATATGCTCCACCAGCGGCGTAGCGGCACCGAACAGCAGGCGGTTCTCGTTGGTGACGCGGTAGTAGTCGATCACCGGGCGGATGTCGCTGTAGGCCCCGCGAATCGGGCTGATGCGCTGGATCAGTTCCTCGGACAACGGCTCGGTCATCATCTGGAACGCGTAGGTGTTGATGGTCGAACGGTGCAGTTCCGGCTCCAGCTTGTTGAGGAAACTGTCGCAGGCCCACAGCAACTTGCTGGCGCGCACCGAACCGCGACCGGTGCGCACGGTGATGCGCTCGCCGTAGCTGACCTCCAACGCCGGGCTGTTCTCGAAAATCCGCACGCCATGGCTGGCCAGGGCGGTGGCTTCGCCCAGCAACAGGTTCAGCGAATGCACGTGCCCGCCGCCCATGTGCAGCAAGGCGCTGCTGTAGGCCTTGGAGCCGATGATCTGCTGCACGTCGGAACCGCCGAGAAAGCGGATCTCGTGCTGGCTGTTGATTGACTTGAAGTCCTTTTCCCAGGCGCGCAGGGTTTTTTCCTGGCGGGCGTTGAAGCCCATGTAGCCGTAGCCATGGCAGAAGTCCGCGTCGATGTTGTACTTGGCGATGCGGCTCTTGATGATGTCGGCGCCCAGGTCGCTGATCTCGAACACCTGGCGCAGGCCGTCCTCACCGACGTCTTTCTTGATCTTCTCCAGGTCATGGCCGATGCCCGCCATGATCTGCCCGCCATTGCGGCCGGTGCCACCGAAGCCCAGGTAACGCGCTTCAAGCACGACGATATTGGTGATGCCTTTTTCCGCCAGTTCCAAGGCCGTGTTGATGCCGGAGAAACCGCCGCCGATCACCACCACATCGGCGTCGATGTCCTGTTCCAGGGTCGGGAAGCTGAGGTTGTATTTCTTGGTGGCGGTGTAATACGTGGGGGTTTCGATGTTGATCATGGCGCAGCCTGAAAAGGTGAAGGAAGGCTCTAAAGCGGATGCCTCCATTAGGGGCCCTGGCGGGGTGGAAGTCTTGATCCTGCGTGCCCAGGCTTTTGATTCTGCGCGCCATGGGCGGTGCGCTAGACAAGTTATAGCGCGCTCGCCGGCCGGGAATGCTAGAGTTTCGTTAAATTATTAACTAAATACTTCGTGACCCTGATCCTATGCTCAAACCTCGCCAGTCCCTGACCTTGACCCTGCTGCAAGCCCGCGAAGCCGCGATGAGTTTTTTCCGTCCGTCCTTGAACGAACACGGCCTGACCGAACAGCAATGGCGGATCATCCGCATCCTTGAACAGTACGGTGAGCTGGAGATCTACCAGTTGGCGGAATTGGCCTGCATCCTCAAGCCGAGCATGACCGGCGTGCTGGTACGCATGGAAACCGCCGGCATGGTGCACCGGCGCAAAGCCGAGCAGGACCAGCGCCGGGTGCTGGTGACATTGGCCGACAAGGGCAAGGCGAGTTTCGAGTCCATGAGCCAATGCATGGAGGCCAACTACCAGCGTTTGCAGGATCAGTTGGGCGAAGAGAAGTTGCAGACCCTGTTGGGTCTGCTGGATGACTTGAAGAACATCAATATCAAGCGCTGAAGCAATTCTTCGAACACTGAGGATCAAAATGTGGGAGCGGGCTTGCTCGCGAATGCGGTGGGTCAGTCAAAGAATAGGCTGGCTGAACCACTGCATTCGCGAGCAAGCCCACTCCCACATGAGAATTCAGTAGACTCCACCGCTGTGGTCGGCCTCGGGAATGCCTTTGAATGTCCCGGCCAGTGCCTGCAACCCGCGCATCAATACCGTGGTGTCCACACCGACCGCGACAAACGTCGCGCCCAATTCGATATAGCGCCGCGCCAGATTTTCATCGGCACTCAGAATCCCCGCCGCTTTGCCCGACTGCACGATGCGCCCGATGGCGTGCTCAATCGCCGCCTGCACCTCGGGATGCCCAGGATTGCCGCGATGCCCCATCGACGCACTCAAATCCGCCGGGCCGATAAACACGCCGTCTACGCCCTCGACGGCAGCAATCTCGTCCAGGTTCGCCAGGCCTTCAAGGTTTTCGATCTGCACCAGCAGGCACATCTGTTCATCCGCCAGATCGAGGTAGCCAGGGATGCTGTTCCAACGTGAAGCCCGCGCCAGTGCACTGCCCACACCCCGGATCCCTTGGGGCGGATAACGCATCGCACGCACCAGTTCGCGGGCCTGGGCGGCACTTTCGACCATGGGCACCAGCAGGGTCTGGGCGCCGATGTCCAGTAGTTGCTTGATCAACGCACTGTCGCCGATCACCGGGCGGATCAGTGCCTGGCTGGGGTAGGGCGCTACGGCCTGCAATTGGGCGAGCATGCCGTGCAGGTGGTTGGGCGCGTGTTCGCCGTCGATCAGCAGCCAGTCGAAACCGGCGTTGGCGGCCAGTTCCGCGCAATAGGCGTCGGCCAGGCCGAGCCACAAGCCGATCTGTACCTCGCCGTTGCGCAGGCGTTGTTTGAAGCGGTTGATGGGCATGTCCATGACAATCCTCCAGGGTTCAGACAAAGCGGCAGGCAATCGAGCCGAGCAGGTCGTAGTCGACGTGGAAGGTGTCGCCAGGGCGGGCCGCGACCGGGCGCGTAAACGAGCCGCCGAGGATGATCTGTCCCGGCAGCAGGGTCACGTCATAGGGCGCCAGTTTGTTTGCCAGCCAGGCCACGCCCTTGGCCGGGTGGTTGAGCACGGCGGCGGAAACGCCGGACTCCTCGATCACGCCGTTGCGGTACAGCACCGCGGGCACTTTGCGCAGGTCGATCTCGGTGGGGCGCACGGCACGGCCGCCCAGCACCACGCCGGCATTCGCTGCGTTATCGGAGATGGTGTCAAACACCTTGCGCGTCGCGTGGGTGTGCGGGTCGACCTGCTGGATACGTGCGTCGATGATCTCCAGCGCGGGGATCACCCATTCGGTGGCGTCGAGCACATCGAACACCGTGCAGGTCGGGCCCTTGAGGGGTTTGCCGAGGATAAACGCCAGCTCCACTTCCACTCGCGGCACGATGAAGCGTTCGAAGGGAATGTCGCTGCCTTCGTCGAAGAACATGTCATCGAGCAGGGCGCCGTAGTCCGGTTCGGTGATATTCGACGAGACCTGCATGGCCCGCGAGGTGAGGCCGATTTTGTGGCCCTTCAGCGTACGGCCGTCCTGGATCTTTTGCGCAACCCAGGCGCGCTGGATGGCGTAGGCGTCTTCAAGGGTGATGTCGGGGTAGTCGAGGGAAAACTGGCGCACCTGTTCGCGGCTGCGTTCGGCGCGGTCCAGGTGGGCAGCGGCCGCAAGAATTTGTTGGGAGTCGAGCATGGCAACGGTCCTTAACGGGGATTGACGATGGCGGCGTGGGTGCGCAGCACCAGCAGGCCGCCGAGGGCGATAAATACAGCGAGTACGTACAGCGCCAGGCTGGCGCTCTGGGTCGCGTCGCGCATCCAGCCGATCAGGTACGGCGCGAGAAACGCGGCGACGCTGCCGAACGAGCTGATCATGGCAATGCCGGCCGCCTGGGTGGTGTTGGAGAGAAACGCTGGCGGCAGCTGCCAGAACATCGGTAAGGCCGCGCTGGCGCCCATGCCAGCGACCACCAACCCGCCCATCACCAGCAGCGGGTTGTCCGGCGCCAGGCCCGCCACGGCGATGCCGACGGCCGCCATCAGCAGCGGCACGCACAGGTGCCAGCGCCGTTCGCGGTGGCGGTCGGACGAACGCCCGCAGCCGATCATGAAGAAACACCCGGCCAGGTACGGCACGGCGCTGAGCAGGCCGACCTGGCTGTCGCGGCCGATACCGGCGCCGTGGATCAGCGTGGGCATCCAGAACGCCAGGGTGTTCACCGCCAGCATCACCGCGAAATACACCGCCACCAGCAACCACACCTGCGGGTCGCGCAGGATGCCGCCGAACGAGGTGATGGACTTGCGCTGTTCTTCACTGCGCAGTTGGGTGTGCAGCTGAAGTTTTTGCTCAGCCGTCAGCCAGTGCACCGAGTCGAAACTGTCCGGCAACCACTTGAGTACCACCAGCCCGAGCAGCACCACCGGCAGGCCCTCGATCAGGAACATCCACTGCCAGCCGCGCAGGCCGCCTACATCATGGAAATGTTCAAGGATCGCCCCGGACAACGGCCCGCCCAGCACGCCGGCCATGGGCACCGCAATGGCAAACAACGCCGTGACCTGGGCGCGGCGGCGTGCCGGGTACCAACGGTTGAGAAACACCAGGATGCCTGGGAAAAAACCGGCCTCGGCTACCCCCAGCAAAAAGCGCAGTACATAGAAACCCCGGGCGCTCTCCACCCACAGCATGCCGGTGGACAGCAAACCCCACACCACCATCAGGCTGGCGATCCAGCGCCGGGGGCCGACGCGGTCCAGCGCCAGGTTGCTCGGCACACCAAACAACGCGTAGGCGATAAAGAACAACCCGGCGCCGAAGCCGTACACCGTGTCGCTGAAGTGCAGGTCGCTGCTCATCTGCATCTTGGCGAAGCCGATGTTGATGCGGTCCAGGTGGGCGAACAGGTAACACACCAGCAACAGCGGCATCAGGCGCCAGGTCACTGAACGATGGGTGCGGTCGTGCTCGGCCAGCACGCGGCTGGCAGTCGATTGGGCTGTGCTCATGATGTTGTACTTTTTGTCTGAGAGGCCGTGAGGGGAGCGACGGGATCTAGCCCGTCGGGTTGTTCAGGAACGCATGCACATTGTTCTGCTTGAAATTCAGCTGCGGGTGCAGCTCGAGCATCTCGAACGACAGCGCCAGCAAACGTTGCGCCTGCAGCTCGGCGAAGTGCGTGGTGATCACCGCAAACAACGCCTCGGCCACGGCCTGGCGCGTGGCCAGGTCGCGACCGTGGCCGACCTTGAGGGTCATGTGCACAAAGGCATAGTCGTGCTTGCCATCGGCCATGCGCCAGGTGTCCAGGCGCACGCCACGGCTGCGGATACCGCCGAGGGGGAACACGCCACTGTCTCCCAGCACGCGGTGGACCTGTTCAAACAGGCCGGCCAGGTCGGCCTGTTGTTCGATGTTGTCGGTGTACTCGGCGATAAAGTGCGGCATGGGTTTCTCCCAGGTTTACAGCGGGAAAATCGCGTTGATCTGACCGGTACCCGAACTGCCGAACGGCGGCGTGATGATCTCCGCCGGCTTTGCATAGTCCGGCCCACCAAGCAGCCCCAAAAGCATGGCGGTGTCGTGCATCTTGCCTTCGCCGAAGCAGTGTTCGGCGTAGTCCGGCAGCATCGCGCAGAACTCCTTGAAGCGGCCTTGCTGCCACATCTCCACCACATGCAGGTCTACCTGCTTGTCGAACTCGCGGGTCCAGTTGTGGATATTCGCTTCGGCTTGGCGGTCATCCGAAAAACGGTGGGACAGCGAGCCGGAGGCCAGCACCAGCACCTTGCGGTCGCTCTTTTCGATGGCCCGGCGCACAGCGGCACCGAATGCAAAGCTGTCTTCCAGGCGATGCCACGCGCACCAGGCGGCGATGGAAATGACTTTGAATTTCTCATCCTCCGGCACCCCCATGTGCATGTAGCGCATGGGCACCAGCGTGCCGTATTCCAGCTCCAGGCTCGGGATGTTATGGGCCATGCTGCGCACGCCGGCCGCATTGGCCTCGGCGGCGATCAACTCGCCCAGCGCGGGGCAGCCGGGGTAGGCGTAGTCCATGTTCTTGATGAAGTGCGGCAGCTCGTTACTGGTGTAGGTGCCCTGGAACTGCTCGCCGCAGTTGACGTGGTAACCACTGTTGACCAGCCAGTGCACGTCGAACACCACCGCCGTGTCGGCGCCCAGTTCGCGGGCGCGACGGCCGATTTCCTTGTGCCCGGCAATTGCCGCTTCGCGACAGCCGTGATGCTTGCCGGGCAGTTCCGACAGGTACATCGACGGTACGTGGCAGATCTTCGCCGCCAGGACCACTTCGCCCATGATGATTCTCCAGATTCATTATTTTTGTTGGAGTGCATGACCCGGTGTTACACACCCCAACGCGGGATGTGATGGCTGCCCATGGAAATACACACGTTCTTGATCTCGGCAAACACTTCGAAGCTGTACTGGCCGCCTTCACGCCCGGTGCCGGAGCCCTTGACCCCGCCGAACGGCTGGCGCAGGTCGCGTACGTTCTGGCTGTTGATAAATACCATGCCCGCTTCAATCCCGCGCGCCAGGCGATGGGCCTTGCCGATGTCCTGGGTCCAGATGTAGGAGGCCAGGCCGTACTCGGTGTCATTGGCCAGTTGCAGGGCCTCGGCTTCGTCCTTGAACGGGATCAGGCACACCACCGGGCCGAAGATTTCTTCCTGGGCGATGCGCATTTTGTTGTTCACATCGGCAAATACGGTCGGCTGGATGAACTGGCCTTTGCTCAAATGCGCCGGCAGGTTGGCCGGGCGTTCCAGGCCGCCGGCAAGCAGGGTGGCGCCTTCCTCGAGACCAATCCTGATGTAGCCGGTGACCTTGTCGTAATGCGCCTGGGTGATCATCGAACCGACTTGGGTCTTTGGATCCTGCGGGTCACCGACGATCAGGCGTTTGGCGCGCGCCGCGAACTCTGCGATGAACTGCGGGTACACGCTTTCCTGGATAAAGATGCGGCTGCCAGCGGTGCAGCGCTCACCGTTCAGGGAGAAGATGGTGAACAGCGCCGCGTCGAGGGCGCGCTCCAGGTCGGCGTCTTCAAAGATCAGCACCGGCGACTTGCCGCCCAGCTCCATGGAGTACTTTTTCAGGCCGGCGGTCTGCATGATCTTCTTGCCGGTGGCGGTGCCGCCGGTAAAGGAAATCGCCCGCACGTCCGGATGGCGCACCAGCGCGTCGCCGGCCGTGGCGCCATAGCCCTGGATCACGTTGAGCACGCCGTTGGGGATGCCGGCCTCCACCGCCAGGCGCCCCAGTTCATTGGCGGTCAGCGGCGACAGTTCCGACATCTTCAACACCGCCGTGTTGCCCAGGGCCAGGCATGGCGCGGTCTTCCAGGTGGCGGTCATGAACGGCACGTTCCACGGCGACACCAACCCGCACACTCCCACCGGTTGGTAGAGCGTGTAGTTGAGCATCTGGTCGTCCACCGGGTAGCTGTGGCCGTCCATGCGTGTGCAGACTTCGGCGAAGAAGTCGAAGTTGTGCGAAGCCCTTGGGATCAACACGTTCTTGGTCTGGTGGATCGGCAGGCCGGTGTCGAGGGTTTCCAGCTCGGCCAGGTGCGGCACGTTCTGTTCGATCAATTCACCGAGCTTGCGCATCAGGCGTGCGCGCTCCTTGGCCGGGGTGTTGGCCCATTTGGGGAAGGCCTCTTTGGCGGCTGCCACGGCTTGGGCGACTTCTTGCGCACCGCCGCTGGCAACCTCACCAATCGCTTCGCCGGTGGCCGGATTGTAGTTGATGAAGGTGTCTTTGCTTTCGACCTCGCGGCCGTTGATCCAGTGTTTGATCATGCTGCTTACGCCTCTTTCCGGGCAGAGAAGAACTCCGCCTCGCTGACAATTCGGTTGACCAGGCGGCCCACGCCTTCGACTTCCACCACCACTTCATCGCCGGGCACCACATCGGCCAGGCCTTCGGGCGTGCCGGTGGCGATCATGTCGCCGGGTTGCAGGGTCATGAAGCTGGACAGGTATTCGATGAGGTAGGGGATGTCGAAAATCATGTCGCGGGTGCTGCCCTCCTGTCGCAGTTCGCCGTTGATCCAGGTGCGCAGGGTCAGGTTGCCGGGGTCGGGCACGTCGGCCACATCGACGATCCACGGGCCGACCGGAGTGGTGGCGTCGCGGTTTTTCACGCGCAGGTTGGGGCGGTAGTAGTTTTCCAGGTAGTCGCGGATCGCGTAGTCGTTGCACACCGTGTAGCCGGCCAGGTAGTCGAGTGCATCGGCACGCTTGACGTTGCGCGCGGCCTTGCCGATCACCGCCACCAGCTCGCACTCGTAGTGCATGTAGGCGACGTTGTCCGGGCGCCAGGTGACCTGGCGGTGGCCGGTGTAGGTGCCGACGGACTTGATGAAGGCCAGCGGCTCGGTCGGTGGCGTGAAGGCCAATTCGGCGGCGTGATCGGCGTAGTTCAAGCCGAGGGCGAACATGTTGCCGGTGGCTGGGGGCAGCCATTCGACCTGATCTTCGGCGAGCAGGCGACCGTCGTTCAGGCGCACGGCATTGTCGGCTTCGACCTGCACCGCGTGGATTTCATTTTCAAAACGAATGCGCGCGCGTTTCATGCCGGGGTCTCCGCTTGAATATGACTGACCAGGCGGCCCACGCCGCTGATTTCGACCTCAACCTTGTCGCCGGGCAGCACATCGACACGGCCTTCGGGCGTGCCGGTGATCAGCACGTCGCCGGGGTGCAGGGTCATGAACTCGCTGATCTCGGCGATCAATTGCGGGATGTCCCGCACCCAGTTCGCGGTGGAGTTTTCCTGGCGCAGTTCACCATTGACCCACAGCTTTAGGCTCAGTTGATTAGGGTTAGACACCTGATCCCGTGGCACCAACGCCGGCCCCAGCGCGCAGAACCCATCGCGGCATTTGGCTTTGACGGCGGGGCGGTAGTAGCTGTCTTCCGGCAGGCTGAATTCGTTGACCACCACATAACCGGCCACATGGGCCATGGCATTGTCCAGGCTGACGCGGCTGGCGCGCTGGCCGATCACCACGCCTAACGCAGGGCCGGGTTGCAGGCGTTCACCCTGGGGATGCAGCACCACCGCGTCGTGCTGGTTGCGCGTGTTCGGGGTCTTGATAAACAGCACCGGCTGGGTCGGCGGCTTCTGATAGGGCGCCTGCTGGAAGGCGGCGAGATGCTGGTCCAGCAGGCCCTGGTAGTTCAGCGCAACGCCAAACAGGGTGCCGCTGGCAACATCATGCAGGGTACGGCTCATGCGTTTCTCCTGGCGGTGGCGACTGCTGCATAGGCAGTTCGTTAAGTTGTTAACGTTATAATTAATATGTTAACTACCGTCAAGCGTGGCAAAATCCTGTGGCATTCAAATAACAACAAGGGGGCAGCGTGCAGCCGATTCCCAACATCAATATCGGGCAGGTCTACGACCAGCGTTACAGTGATGCCGAGGTGCATTACGACCAGCTCGGTAACCTGGCGGGTTTTTTCGGGCGCAACATGCCCGTGCACCGACATGACCGGTTTTTTCAGGTGCATTACGTAAAAAGTGGCGCGGTGCGGGTGTACCTGGATGACCGCCAGTATGTGGAGTCCGGGCCGATGTTTTTCCTCACGCCGCCCACGGTGCCCCACGCCTTTGTCACCGAGGCGGATGCCGACGGGCATGTGCTGACCGTGCGCCAGCAGTTGGTGTGGGGCTTGATCGACGCCGATCCCAGCTTGGCCTCCGGCGCCGCCTGTGTGGCGTTGACGGCGGGTGACCAGGGCCTGGATCGATTGTTCGAAGAGTTGAACGACGAGATCAACGCTGAGCGGGCAGGGCGTGCGGCGGCCCTGGACAGCCTGACGCGGCTGATCATGATTCGCCTGCTGCGGCTGTGCGCGCACTCCTTACCGGCGCGCCCGACCCGCCATGAAGACCTGCGCATCTTCCATCGCTTCAACGAGTTGATCGAGGCGCACTACCGGGAACACTGGCCGCTGGCGCGTTATGCCGAGGGGATTGGCGTGACCGAAGCACGCCTGAATGAGGTGTGCCGGCGCCTGGCCGACCTGCCGTCCAAGCGCCTGATCCTGGAACGGGTGATGCAGGAAGCCAAGCGCCTGCTGTTGTTCACCGGCAGCTCCGCCAACGAAATCTGCTACCAGCTGGGCTTCAAGGACCCGGCGTATTTCAGCCGGTTTTTCCTTCGTTATGCGCAGGTGACGCCGGGGGAGTATCGGCTGCGGCAGTCGGGCTTGCGTTGACCTGCCACGCGCCGCCCAGTGCGGTGTACAACTTCACCTCGGCCACCAACTGCGCCAAGCGGTCGATGATCAACGCCTGTTGTGAGCTGAACAGCGCACGTTGCGCATCGAGGAAGGTGAGGTTGCTGTCCACGCCGCTGCGGTAGCGGTGTTCGGCCAGGTTGTAATACTGCTGGTTGGCCGCGACGAAATCCCGTTGCGCCTCCAGTTGATCGGTGTAGGTCTGCCGCGCCGCGAGACCATCGGCGACTTCCTGGAAGGCGGTCTGGATGGATTTTTCGTACTGCGCCACCGTGATGTCCTTTTGCAGCTTGGCGTAGTCGAGGCTGGCGCGCAGGCTGCCGGCGTTGAAGATCGGCAAGTTGATCTGCGGCTGGAACGTCCAACTGCCGGAGCCGCCCTTGAACAGCCCCGACAGTTCCGTACTGGCGCTGCCGGCGTTGGCAGTGAGGCTCACGGAAGGGAAAAACGCCGCGCGTGCGGCGCCAATATTGGCATTGGCGGCGCGCAGTTGGTACTCGGCCTGGAGGATGTCCGGGCGACGTTGCAGCAGGTCCGAAGGCAGGCCGGCCGGCACCCGCGCTACCCAGTCATCCGCCAGTGGGCGCGACGGCAAGTGTTCATCCACCGGACCACCCACCAGCAGGGCGAGGCTGTTGAGGTCCTGGGCGACCTGGCGCTCATAACGGGCCACGCTGGCGCGGGTGCTTTCGACGCTGGTACTGGCTTGCACCACGTCCAGTGCCGAGGCCTTGCCGGCGGTTTTGCTGCCGCGGGTGAGGCGCAGGCTGTGTTCGTTGGCCACCAGGGTTTGGCGGGCCAGGGCCAGCAGCTCCTGGTCGGCACGCCAGGTCAGGTAGGCATTGGCGACGTTGGCCACCAGGCTCAACTGCGCGCTGCGCCGCGCCTCTTCGGTGCCGAGGTAGGTGAGCATCGCCTGTTCGCTGAGACTGCGGATGCGGCCGAATAAATCCAATTCATAGGCACTGATGCCCAGGGTCGCGGAATAGCTTGAGGTAATGGCAGGCTTGCCGGTGCCGGTCACATCCCCCGGCAAACGCCGACGCTGACCGGCGCCGGTGGCAGAGACGGCCGGGAACAGATCCGCCCGCTGGATGCGGTACTGCGCCTGGAACGCCTCGACGTTCAGCGCCGCCACCCGCAGGTCGCGGTTGTTGAGCAGGGCTTCGCCAATCAACCGTTGCAACGCCGGCTCATGAAACAACTGCTGCCAGTCCGACGTGCCGGACTGTGCCAGCGTGTACACCCCTTGCTGAGGATACTGCGCCGGCACGGGCGCCTCCGGCCGATGGTAATCGGGGATCAGCGAGCAGCCGCCGAGCAGCCCTGCCAGTGCGAATGCACTCAATTTATTCATCAGGCGCCAACCATCCATTTGGCCAGGCCATGCCGACCGCTCACGCCCAACTTGGCGGCGGCGCGCTTGAGGTAGGTTTCGATGGAGCTGTTCTTCACGCTGAGCTTTTCCGCCATCTGCGGCACGGTGCCGCCGGTCAGCAGGCCCAGGCACACCTCTTGTTCGCGGGCCGACAGGGTGATTTCACCGAGGGACAGGCGCTTGTAGAACTCACGCTGCAATTGGGATTGCTCCAGCAAAGTGTGGGCCGGTTCGGCCTCGGGGTGGGGCGCCTGGCGCAGGCTCTGGGCGTGACACTCGATCAATGGCAGCAGGGTGTCCGACAGGCACTTGAGAAACGACAATTCGGCCAGTGAAAACCCACGATGGTTGGGCGGGCGATAAAACGAAATCACACAGCGCCGGTTGCCCTGGCGCGACACCAGGTTGCACTGGTGCGAGGTGCCGCGCGGGAACGCGCTCTTGGCCTTGGCCTTTAGCTGGATCAGCAGCGGGTCCTGCATGCCGAGCATTTCCCGCAGCAACGGGTGGTCGTCCATCGAGTTCAGGGCCAGGGGCGGCAGGTCCTGGGTCTGGCCGGCGCTGCCGAGCAGCTTGATATCGAGCACACGGTCGCGCAGCTCGTCGAGGGTCCATTCGCTGAGGTCCACCAGGTGGATCGGCACCCACTTGTCCACCAGGTGCAGCATGTGTGCGGCGAAATCCGCGTGGCCACTGTTGGCAATCAACTCGCCCATTTCGGCATAGAAATTCGGGCTCTGCGCGTTGGCAATACTGCTGGTCAAACTCATAGCCATCTCATCCTTGATGTCGAAAACCGTCAACAGACTCTCTGGGCCTCTGCGGGGGCGATCCGTTGCTCACACACCAGAGTCGGTAGTCGAGAGTGTATTTAGCCAGGGGATTTGTCCTACGTATGTAGCAGAAACGAGGGACACAACGTGCCATAAAAACCACGTCATTAATTCGACGTTTCTGAGAGGTAATTCCGGTCGATAAAAATCAGAAGAGGCTTTTAGAGTTAATTAACTATTTGATAAATAATAAGAATAGTTAATTTTAAAAACAGTCAATGAATACTGACAGCGGGCAGGTATAGCCAATTTCCTACACAGCTTTAATCGTTTCAGCAGTGAACCATCAGCCAAGCTCAATCTATCCATTTGGATGTCCGGGTTTAGGGTGACAGACACTCCCCTATGCCCATGCTCCAATCCTGCCTATTCGTCGTAATGGGCCTCCCTGCGCGGCCAGTGCCTGAACCCCATGAGAAGGATCTTATGAAGCAATCCTCCAGCTTCCCCCTTACTGCCGCCCAACAGGACATCTGGCTCGACCAACTGCGCGTAGGCGATTCACCGCTGTACAACATCGGCGGCTATGTGGATTTCGCCGGTCCCATCGCGCCAGACCTGATGCTGCGCGCCATCGAGTTATTGGTGATCAAGCACGATGCGTTGCGCACGCAGCTGCACACCGACGCCAACGGTTTACCCCGGCAGACCTTCGCCGCCACGTTGCCCGTCGACCTGGCCCTGCATGATGTTGCCGGGGAGGCTGATCCTCAGGCTGCCAGTCAGGCGTTGAT
This sequence comes from Pseudomonas sp. DWP3-1-3b3, assembly GCF_049896305.1. Classification (NCBI taxonomy): domain Bacteria; kingdom Pseudomonadati; phylum Pseudomonadota; class Gammaproteobacteria; order Pseudomonadales; family Pseudomonadaceae; genus Pseudomonas; species Pseudomonas sp. DWP3-1-3b3. Next base: position 48,842 of record NZ_JAFCUA010000004.1, read on the forward strand.
GCAGGCGCAAATGGCCTTGCCATTCACCCTGCAGGGCGCGCCTTTGTTTCGATTTTTTCTGGTCAAGCTCGACGACGATCACTACCGCCTTGGCACCCAGGCCCACCACCTGATCCTCGATGGCTGGGGTTTTGGCCAGATGCTGCAATCCCTGGCCCGGCTGTACACCGACCTGCAACAAGGCCGGCAGCCGGAGCCGTTGGCGCCGTCCTATATCGACTTCATCGACGCGGATGAGCGCTACCACGCCTCGGCCCGCTATGCCCGCGACCGTGGGTATTGGCTGGGCAAATACCGCGTGTTGCCGGAGCCCTTACTGACGCCCCGGCATACCGCCAAGGCGTCCAGCAATACCCTGGCCCAAGCGTTTCCGGTGGCGCTGCTCAACCGCATGGAGCAAGTGGCGAACCGTTACCAGGCTTCGGCATTTCATGTACTGCTGGCGGCGATGTATGTGTATTTCACTCGCACCGCCCAGCGCACGGACTGGGTGGTGGGGCTGCCGATTCTCAACCGTTCCAATGCGCGTTTTCGTTCCACCGTCGGGCTGTTCACCCAGGTCAGCGCGGTCCGTTTGCAGTTCGATGAGCAGTTGCCGTTCAGCGCCGTGGTGCGTGGGGTTCGTGACCAGCTCAAGCAGGACTTCCGCCACCAGCGTTTCCCCCTCAGCGAGATGAACCGTGAGCTGGGCTTGCGCCGCACCGATCGCGGTCAGTTGTTCGACCTGTCGGTGTCCTTCGAGCAGGACGACCACGAACTGCGCTACGGCACCACCGAGGCCCGCGCGGTCAAGGTGTCCAACCACCATGAGCCGTTGCCGCTGGCGATCCACCTGCGCAGCAACCGTTACCAGGACACCGCGTGCCTGCATTGCGTCTACAACGAAGCGTACTTCCAGCACGACGACGTGCTCGCCCTGGCGCAGCGCTTTACCTGGCTGCTGGAACAAGGCTTGGAAGACGTGGCGCTGAAGATCAGTGACTTTTCCCTGGTGACGCCCGCCGAACAGGCGCAGCTGCAACACTGGAACGCCACCGCCCAGCCCAACGCACCGCTGCAAACCCTGCACGGCCGCATCGAAGCCCAGGCCGCCCGTACGCCAGACGCCGTGGCGGCGGTGTACCAAGGTCGGCAACTGAGTTACGCCCAACTCAACCAGCAGGCCAATGCCCTGGCCCATCAACTGCTGGAGCGTGGTGTACAGCCGGACGATCGCGTGGTGATCCTGGCGCGGCGCGGGTTGGAGACGCTGGTGGGGTTGCTGGCGATCCTCAAATCCGGCGCCTGCTACGTGCCGGTCGACCCGGCCCATCCGGCCGAGCGCCTGAACTATTTACTGCAAGACAGCGACCCGGTGGTGGTGCTCACCCAGCACGATCTGCTGTCGCGTTTGCCTGCGCTGGAGGTGCCGGTGATCCAGTTGGATCGCCCGACCTTCCACCTGGGCACCAACCCCCGCGTGCCGGTCAGCGCCGCCAACCTCGCCTATGTGATCTACACCTCAGGCTCCACCGGCCTGCCCAAGGGCGTGATGGTCGAGCATCACACCGTCGCGAACCTGGTGGACTGGCATTGCCAGGCCTTCGACCTGCACGCCGGCAGCCACACCGCCAGCGTCGCCGGCTTCGGGTTTGACGCGATGGCCTGGGAAATCTGGCCTGCGTTGTGCGTGGGCGCCACCGTGCACCTGCCGCCGGCGCATGACGGCGCCGAAGATATCGACGCGCTGCTCCGTTGGTGGCAGGCGCAGCCGCTGCAGGTGTGCTTCCTGCCAACGCCCGTGGCCGAGTACGCCTTCAGCCAAAGCCTGCAACACCCGACCCTGCGCACCCTGCTGATCGGCGGCGACCGGCTGCGGTCCTTTACCCAGGCGCAGTCCTTTGCGGTGATCAACAACTACGGCCCTACCGAAGCCACGGTGGTCGCCACCTCCGGCCGCATGGAAGTGGGCCAGCCGTTGCACATCGGCGCGCCCATCGCCAATGCCACGGTGTATTTGCTGGATGAACATCAACGCCCGGTGCCCATCGGTATCGCGGGGGAACTGTACGTCGGCGGCAAAGGCGTCGCGCGGGGCTACCTCAATCGCCCCGAGCTGAGCGCCGAACGTTTCCTCGACGACCCATTTATCGAAGGCCGCATGTACCGCACCGGCGACCTCGCGCGCTGGCTGCCGGAGGGCAACCTGGAATACCTGGGGCGCAATGACGATCAGGTGAAAATCCGTGGCATGCGCATCGAACTGGGCGAAATCGAATCCGCACTTGCCGCCCATCCGCAGGTGCAGGAAGCAGTGGTGCAGTCACGCGATGGGCAATTGCTCGCCTGGTTTGTCCCCCGCGAAGCGCTGCAGATCGAAGCCTTGCGTACCCACCTGCAGGCCTCGCTGCCCGACTACATGCTGCCCGCCGCCTACACGCAACTGGACGCGCTGCCCCTGACCGCCAACGGCAAGCTCGACCGCAAGGCATTGCCCGCGCCGACCCAGGACGCCTTTGTCACACGCCTGTACGAAGCCCCGCACGCCGGGGTGGAGTCCCTGTTGGCGCAACTCTGGGCCGAGCTGTTGCAGGTGCAACAGATCGGGCGTCACGACCACTTTTTCGAACTCGGCGGGCATTCGTTGCTGGCCGTGCAATTGGTGCAACGCATGCGCCAGGTCGGGCTGCGTGCCGATGTGCAGGTGCTGTTCGGCCAGCCGACCCTGGCGGCCTTGGCGGCGGCGAGTGAGTACGCTGAGGTGGACGAACCTGATCTGGCCGCCCTGGATCCTGAGAACCTGGCGCGCATCGTCGCGAGCATTCCCGGCGGCGCGGCCAACGTGCAGGACGTCTACCCACTGGCGCCGTTGCAGGAAGGCTTGCTCTACCACCACATCACCGACGAGCGCGATCCATACCAGCAACAGGCGCTGTTCAGTTTTGCCCGGCGTGAGCAGGTGGACGCGTTTGCCCAGGCCCTGCAACAGGTGATCGACCGCCACGACATCCTGCGCACCAGCCTGGTGTGGGATGCGCTTGAGCAGCCGATGCAAGTGGTGTGGCGTGAGGCGCTGTTGCGCGTTGAACCCTTGCGCGAGGCGTGTGAACCGCTGGATTTGCGCCAGGCTCCGCTGATGGCCCTGGACTATGCCGAAGAACCGCAGCACCAGCGCTGGGTTGCACGCCTGCGCTTTCATCACCTGGTCAACGACGCTACGTCCACCACGATCCTGATGCAGGAACTCCGCGCCCATTTGCTCGGCCAGCAGGCGCAACTGCCGGTGCCGGTGCCGTATCGCACTGTGGTGACGCAAGCCCGTTCGCCGGCACGGCAGGCTGGGCATGAGGCGTTCTTTCGTGAGCAACTGGGCGATGTCGACGAGCCGACGCTGGCCTTCGGTCTACAGGAACGCCAGGCGGACCGGGCGCGCACGGATGAAGCCGAACGCGTGCTGAGCGACCGCCTCCATCAGCGCCTGCGTGCCCAGGCGCGAGGGTTGGGCGTGAGTGCCGCGAGCCTGTTCCACTTGGCCTGGGCCCAAGTGCTCAGCCGCGTCGCCGGGCGCGATGACGTGGTATTCGGCACCGTGTTGCTCGGCCGTTTGCAAGCGGGCGAGGGCGCTGACCGGGCCCTGGGCATGTTCATCAACACCTTGCCGCTGCGGGTGCGCCTGGCCGGGAAAACCGTCGCCGATGCCCTGCGCGATACCCACGCCCAGCTCAGCGCGTTGCTCGCCCATGAGCAGGCCTCGCTGGCGTTGGCCCAGCGTTGCAGCAGTGCATCACCACTTTTCAACAGCCTGCTCAACTACCGCCACACCGACGCCGAACGCGACCTTACGTTGGTGCCGGGCATCGCCTTACTCAGCAGTGAAGACATTCTCAGCTACCCGCTGATGTTGACCGTGGATGACACCGCCAGTGGTTTCCAGATCAAGGCTAAGGCCCCACGTCAGGTCGGCGCCGAACGCTTGTTGGATTACCTTGAAACCGTGCTGGTCAACCTGACGGACACGCTGGAGCAGGCACCGCAAACGCCACTGCGTGAAGTTCAGGTTCTGCCCGCCAGCGAGTTGAACACCTTGCTGGTGGACTTCAACGCCACTGAAACCGCATACCCCGAAACCCTCACCGTGCAGGCCCTGTTCGAAGCCCACGCGCGGCACATCCCCCATGCGGTGGCGGTGCAGGCCGGCGAGGTGCAACTGACCTACCGCGAGCTCAACGAGCGCGCCAATCAACTGGCCTTCCACCTGCGCGAGCGCGGGGTGCAACCGGATTCCCGCGTAGCGCTGTGCGTCGAGCGCGGGCTGGACCTGGTGGTGGGCTTGCTGGCGATCCTCAAGGCCGGCGGCGCCTATGTGCCGCTGGACCCAGGCTACCCGCGCGAGCGCCTGGCCTACATGCTCCACGACAGCCAACCGGTTGCACTGTTGGTGCACGGGGCGACCCGCGACTTGCCCGGTGAGGTGTCGATTCCGGTGATCGACTTCGACCACTGCGCCTGGAGCCAGGCCCCCATCGGCAACCCGTTGGTGCCGGGCTTGAGCATCGCCAACCTGGCCTACGTGATGTACACCTCGGGCTCCACCGGCACACCCAAGGGCGTGATGATCGAGCACCGTGGCCTCGGTAACCTGATGCACTGGGGCTCGCAGTTGTGCCCCAACGCCGAGGGCGGCGCGCTGTTGCAACGGGCGCCTTTCAGTTTCGACGGCTCGGTGTGGGAGCTGTTCTGGCCGCTCACCAACGGCATGCGGTTGGTGCTCGCCCGGCCTGATGGGCATCGTGAGCCTGCGTACCTGGCGCAGGTGATTCGCGAGCAACAGATCAGCGTGATCAAGTTCGTGCCGGTCATGCTCCAGCAGTTTCTGGAACTGGAAGAGTCTGCTCTGTGCACCAGCCTGACCGACGTGCTGTGTGGCGGCGGCGAACTCACCGAAGCCCTGGCCCGTGGCGTGCAGGCGCGCTTGCCCAAGGTGCGTTTGCATAACGTCTACGGGCCCACCGAGGCCACGGTGGACAGCAGCGCCTGGACCCTGGAACCCGGCGCGCCGGTGCCTGCGCTGCAATTGCCGATTGGCCGGGCGATCAACAACACACGCCTCTATGTATTGGATGAGCACGATGCGCCGGTGCCGATGGGGGTTAGTGGGCAGTTGCATATCGGCGGGGTCGGCGTGGCCCGTGGTTACCTGGGGCTGGAGCAGATGACCGCCGAACGGTTTATCGACAGCCCGTTTGTTGACGGCGACCGGCTGTACCGCACGGGCGACCTGGTGCGTTACCTGCCGGACGGCAACCTTGAGTTCCTGGGGCGCAATGACTTCCAGGTCAAACTGCGTGGTGTGCGCTTGGAGTTGGGGGAAATTGAATCACGGCTGATGGCGCATCCGGCGTTGCGCGAAGTGGCGGTTTTGATTCGGGATGAGCGGTTGGTCGCCTATTTCACTATGCGTGGGGAGGCACCGATCCTGGAAGCCTTGCGCGTGCATGTGCTGGAGCAGTTGCCGGAGTACATGGTGCCGGCGGCGTTTGTGCAGTTGGATGAGTTACCGCTCAACCCTGCCGGTAAGCTTGACCGCAAGGCGTTGCCGGAGCCGGGGTTGGAGTCGGTGGTGAGTCGGGCTTATGAAGCGCCGTTGGGGGAAGTGGAGACCTTGATGGCTGGGATTTGGGCCGAGGTGTTGAAGCTTGAGCGGGTGGGGCGGCATGACCATTTCTTTGAATTGGGTGGGCATTCGTTGCTGGCGGTGAACCTGGTGGCGCGGATGCGCAAGGCGGGGTTGGAGGTGGATGCGCGGACGTTGTTCAGTCATCCGACGTTGGCGCAATTGGCGGCGCAGACGGCGACGCAGGTGGAGCGGGTGGAGGTTCCTCAGGCGGCCATTCCTCAACTTAACCGGCGGCGCAGGATCTAAGGTTGGTAATGCGGATAGTGTGGGAGCTGGCTTGCCTGCGAAGGCGGCCTGACAGCCGACCTGGATGTTGGATCAGACGGAGTACATATCCGTTATTTGGGTGATGGCGGGTATTGGTTCCGCCCTTACGGCGGGTCACTTTCGAAAAGCGCGAAAGTAACAAAGCGCTCTTGCCCCAACACTCGGCACCTCGCTTAGGCTCGGTGTGCCCTCACTCCGGCTTGAATCCGTGGGCCGCCGCGATGGGCCATCCTTGGCCCAGCGCGGCTAACCCGGCGTCCTGCCGGGTTACCCACGGATTCAAGCCTGCGTTCGGCCAGCGTGTTTAACGGGGCGCCTGAGATCAAAATCAAGAGCAAGAGCGACTCGCTTTGCATCGTGGGTACGCGATTTCGTGTGGCGAGCGGGCTTGTCGAATCGTCGCACCGCCCGCGTTGGGCTGCGCAGCAGACCCAAAACCAGACAGCGCGGTCAGATAGGTAAACGATGTCCCCGGTTTGTACCTTCGCTGAGCATTGCCGGATGCCAAGCTGAATGCTTTCATCAAACTGCCGACAATCGCCTTATAACTCAAAAAAATTCGGCTATGCGATTCAGCTATTGGATTGTTAATGAGGTAATGCATTTAATTCGGGACCTAACTCATTGTTGTTCGGAATAAATCAGCGCCGTAAAGCGTTGTAATGAGTCACCGTTCCGCCTTAGAGATGAGCCATGAGCAACCTCGTTGCCCCCGCGCCCCTGATTCGCTTGATTGACCTGTGCAAAACCTTTGATGCCCAACGGGCGCTGGATCAGGTCAGCCTGGATATTTATCCGGGCGAGGGCGTGGCGTTGCTCGGCTCCACGGGGGCGGGCAAATCGACTTTGGTAAAGATCCTCAGCGGCAGCCTGGCGCCGGACGCGGGTGAGCTGTGGGTCGATGGTCAGCGCCAACGTTTCACCTCACCGTTGTCGGCGCGCCGGGTCGGCATCGTGGCTGTGCACCAACGCCCCGACGATGGGATCGCCCCCGGCCTGAGTGTGGCCGAGAACTTGTTGCTCGATGAGCTGGGCCAACCCGACGCCGACTTCTTGCTCAACCGTAAAAACCTGCTGCAACGCGCCGAAGCCATCGCCGCCGGGCTGGGCCTGGACCTGCCGCTGCAACACCCGGTCGAACGCCTCGGCCAGGCGGACCGCCAACTGCTGGTGCTGGCCCGCGCCTTTGCCCAGCAACCCCGATTCCTGATCCTCGACGAACCCACTGCCGCCCTGTCGGAAACCGACGCCGAACGCCTGCTTGGCCTGATCGACAGCCAGCGCGCACGGGGTGTGGCGATCCTCTACATTTCCCAGCGCTTGTCCGACCTGCAACGGGTCACCAACCGCGCGATTGTGTTGCAGGAAGGACGGCTGACCAGTGACCTCAATACCCGGCACTTGCCAAGTGCCGCGTATACATTGTTCGCAGATATGGCCGAGCAGCCGGCAGTGACACCGGACAAGACCGTGCCGGTGCCGTTTCTGGAGCGATTTACCCGCGCTGGGTTCATCCGCAATCGGGCAGAGGGACGGGCGGTGCAGGAGCAGGTCGCAGGGTTGCGAGTGGGCACGGACGAGGCCGGTGTGCCGCGCAAAAGCGGGGTCAATCCCGAGAGTTGATTTGCAGGCGTGGGCGCACATCCATCAAACTGACCCCCCGTCGCCTCTCGAGGATCTCGACATGTCTGACACATTGTTACCGCTGGCCTTGCCTGGCGTTGCGCTGAGGCGCTGGCGCCTGCTGCACCGCGTCAAGCAATCCCATGCCGCGCAGGTGTTCGGTGTGACCCAATCGACCATTTCCCGCTGGGAAAGCGGCGTGCAGGCCATGGACCCGGTGGCGCACAAACAGCTTGAGCAACTGCTGGCCGCTCGCCTCGACGCCGCCGCCGATCACGTTCTGGCCCGGCTGGTCAGCGAGAGCCCACGGCCCATGCACCTTGTCTGCGACCTGACCCACCGTCTGCTGGCGTGCTCTCCAAGCCGAGCGGCAGAGTTCACGCGCCCGATCAGTGAGTTGATGGGCTGCTCTCTTTGGCGTTTCGCCACCCCCGAGATCATGCGCAAGGAGCTGGCACTCAACGCATCCGGATGGCGCGAAACCCTGGCACCGCCTGCCGTAGAGTTTTCCACGGGCGCCAATGACTCGCTGCTCGTGCCCATCACGCAGGGTGTGTGCCGCTGGACCCGTATCCCCCTCTCGGACGGAACGGCCGCGCGCCTGGTCGAGACACTCTGACACGGGCGCACGCATATCTTATGCGTGGACGCCGGATAGCCCTGGACCTAGTCTGGCCGCCTGTGCAGTCGCGCAGCCTGTCAGTCGACCGAGCCAGAGAACACCATGGACACCGAAGAGATCAAAGCGCGCCTCGCCTTCATTCGCGAGGCGGAAAAACTCAAGGACGTACTCCGCAGCGCCCACACCACCTCAGGGCGCACCGAAAGCACAGCGGAACATAGTTGGCGCCTGTGCCTGATGGCGATGGTTTTCGAGGATCAATTCAGCCATCTCGACAGGCTCAAACTGCTCAAGATGTGCGTCATTCATGACCTGGGGGAGGCCATCCATGGCGACATCCCGGCTATCCACAAAGCGTCGTTTCCCGACAAGAGCGAGCAAGAGAGAAAAGACCTTCTACACCTGACCCGCGCCCTCGACGGGCCATTGCAAACGCAGATAATGGCGCTCTGGGAAGACTATGAAGCCGCGCAGTCTGCCGAGGCCAAGGCCGTCAAGGCGCTGGACAAACTGGAGACTCTTCTCCAGCACAATCAGGGCAAGAACCCGCCCGATTTCGACTATGGATTCAACCTGACCTACGGCAAGGGCTACACGGATGCCGACCCTTTGTTTGAGAGGCTTCGCGGGCTAATTGATGAGGGGACGCGGGAGAAGATCGCCGCGTGTGACTCGGCGGCTTTTGCTGATCGAGCGTACTCAGGTCACCTCTGACCAATACCGCTTGTCGTTTTTTCTGAAAAAACAATCGAGCAGCGCGGAACTCGTTAATTAATGAGGTGTTTGATTGTTTTTGTAATGTGAGCAATAAGTCACTCACGCTGTTGAAGAATCTGATGTTCGGGTGGCGTCCTCGAAAGAGGAAGGTTGTCGTATTCAATTGCCGAATATCTGATTTTTATGAGTGAAATTTCTCATAGTTACAAGTCTATTAAAAATAGAACATCTTGAATGTTTTCCCAAATGCGCTAAGTTTTGATGGAAAGTCGGTCACGCTTCCTGCGAGGTAAGCCATGAACGGTTATCCACTGTCCAAATCCTTTTTACTGGCCGCATTGTTTATAAAGGAACAGTTAAAGGAACCTGTTGCACTGTTCTGGATGGTGGTTTCTCCGGCGGTGACGTTCTATCTGATCGCCTATGCGAGGACGTCCAATGATGATCGAGCGATCAGTTATCTCGCCGTTACGTCATGGTTCTATGCCTTTATCGCCTGTAGCGTGGCTTTTTTTGGCCTGGCGTTTTATATCGTCGGGCGAAGAGAAAGTGGCTTCTTGCGCTCTTTTGTCTACACGACACCGACTAAGCTCATCTTTCTACTTGGGCAGTTTTTTGCCTATTCCTTCTTGTCGATTGTTTATTGCTTGGTGTTCTACGGCCTGACGCAATTTTATTTCGGGCCGGGGGTGGCAGTGTCGGATGTGCTGGATGTCGTGTTGAGGTTTTATATCTGTTTTCTCTTGTTCTCCATGTTTTCGCTGTTGCTTACATTGGCTCCGCTAAGTTTTCAAAATGCCAGCACCGTTTTTTCTGTCTTGTTGTGTTTGATGTTGGCGCTTGGAATTGTCAGTGCCAGTTCATCTCATGCTGCGCTCCAGGCCATCAAACTGTTAAATCCGATGGGATGGGCTAATCAAATAATGCTGGAGGGGGCCGCGGGGTCGATAGAGATCGTGCTGGTTGTCATGGCGGCCTTTTCTATCTCCTTTGGCGTGACCTTTCGATTATTGCTCATCAACCCAATCTGGAGCCGATACTGATGAAGAAACTTATCGTCAGCTCACTCGGGGTCAGTTACCCAGGCCATGTACTGTTCAGCAACGCTTCTCTGACAGTCGCAGCCGGCTCCATATCCGGCCTTCTCGGCCCAAACGGCTCCGGCAAGACCACTTTTTTTGATGTGCTGTGCGGCCTGAAGAAAATAGAGGGCGGTGAGGTAAACAGCTCTTTCTCCAAGCTGCTGTACCTGTCGCAGATCATCAGCACGCCGCCTGTATTTCGCATGTTCGATATCTTCAAAATGGCCATGCTGTTTTGCTCCGACACCAAGGTTACCCAACAACATGCACTCGATAAAATCGAAAAATGGAGCCCCGGCATCGCAGAGCGTTACTGCGAGATCTGGAACAAAAAATCCGCACTCTGCAGTTATGGAGAAAAGCGTTGGTTTTTTACGTTGTCCCTGCTCTGCGCCAACGCGGACCTGGTGATACTGGATGAACCCACGGCGGGTGTGGATCCCGAGTTTCGTTATCACATCTGGCGTTGTTTGGAGGGGGCAGCGGCAGAGGGTGTCGCGGTGTTGGTTTCATCGCACAACGTCGATGAAATCGTCGCCCATTGCGATGATTTTTACATGCTGAGTCAAAGGCGATTCAACCGTTTTACGGATGCCCAAGGCTTCATGGACGCCTACGACGCCCAAAGCCTGGATGAGGCATTTATCCACGCCGCCAGTCTGCCAAAAGGATAAGACCGCCTTCTATTTGGGCTGGGGAATGAACGCCACGCTCCCATCCTCACGCTTGTGAAACCACCGCTCGCCATTATCCGGCTGGGTGCCAATCACCCGATGATCCTCGCCCAGATAAGCCAGTGGCGTGGGATCGTCCTTGGCGTACTGCGCGACAATAATGGTGCGTTGCGGGTCGAAAGTCTTGCCGCTGGATTTCTCCAGCCACGCGAGGAATGCCGCGCTGTCGCCCTGGCGGGGAAAGTCCTGGGTTTCGGCCACGTAGTAGAACGGCTTGCCGCCGTTTTGCAGGTACATCGGCACTTTGTTGTCCGCTTCCACCAGCACCAATTGCCATTGCTCCCACGGCGCGATTTGGGTCGCTTCGGTTCGCACGTCTTCGGCAAAGCGGGTCACGCCGCCGTTGCTGTTGCTCCAGGGGTAGGCCACGCCGAGTATCAACAGCATCAGCGCGGCGGCGATGGCGAAGCCTTTGAACCAGCGTGACTGGCTGGCCGGCTGTGGCCGCAGGCGTTCGCTGACCCACCAGGCGCCGAGCAGTTGGGCGAAAGGCACCAATGGCAGTACGTAGTAGCTGCGTCGGCTGCCGCTGGCGGTGAAGAACATGAACAACAGGCCCAGGCCCCACACCAGCCAGCGCACGTTCGGCGGCGTGTGGCGCCAGTGCCGCAGCGCCAGCCACAGGCCGAGCAGCCAGCACGGCACCCAGGGCAGGGTGTAGGCGGGCAGGTAGATCAGGTAGGTGTAGATCGGGCCCATATGGTCGAACGGGTCGAAAAAGCGCACCACGTTTTCGCGGAACACCAACGCCAGGCCGCTGCTGCCATAGCTGGGGGCACCGTAGATATGGGACAGCACGAAGGGCACGGCATACACCGCCGCAGCGATCAGCAAGGCACACACCAGGCGCAGGTTGAGGTGGCGTTTGTAGCGATGTTCCGCCAGCAGATGTGGCAGCAGCACCAGGCCGGGCAGCACAAAACCGATCAGCCCTTTGAACAGCGATGTCACGGCCAGCAGCAGGAAGAACACGGTATAGCGACCGAGCCGCGTGTCCTCCGGCCCGCGCCAGTACCACCACACCGCCGCCAGCACACCACACACCGTCAGCACGTCGGCCGTGGCCACGCGTGCCCAGAACAGGAAGTAGAAGGTGGTGGCGAGCATCCAACCGGCAATCAGCCCGGTGCCCTTGCGCAGCAGCTGTTCGCCGAGCAGGTAGACCAGCCACACGCTCAGCCAGGCGCCGATCACGGACGGCAAGCGCAGTGACCAGGGACCGAGGCCACCCAGCAAGTGGGCACTGGCGGTGATCAGCCAGTAGGAGGGCAGGGGTTTGTCGTAATAGGGCGCGCCCTTGAGGTAGGGATCGAAATAGTCACCGCTCTGCAGCATCTGCAAGGCGATGTTCGCCCAACGGGTTTCCGGGCCCCACAGGTTGCGTGCGCCCAGGCCGGTCAGCAGCAGCACGGCGGTGACGCCCAGCAACAGCAGCAGGGCGCCGCGTTCGGTCTTCCAGAAAGCCGCCATCACGGCGATTTCGAGTAGATGATCAGTTCGAGGGAGCCCTTGTAGTAGCGTTTGCCTCCGGGCGGCAGTTGCCCGGCTTCGCGCATTTCACTGGTGCTGTTGACGCGCATCAGTACGCCCACCGAGCCGAGTTGGCGCTGTTCCTTGAGCCAGGCCTGCACCTCTTCCAATTCCACTTTGCGATGCACCGAACCTGCGTACTGCAAGCCATAACGCAGCTCGCCCTCGGTGTCGTACAGCGCCACGTCCGGGCGTTTCAGGCGCCAGGCCAGCGCGCTGGCATTCCCCAGTTCGTTGCTCAGCAGGGCTTGGGTCTGTTGCAGTTCTTCCAGGTGTTCGAGCACAAACTGGTCGGGCATTTCGTTGTCCGCGATCCACTCCGGCATGCTCGCCGGCAGCAGGATCACCAGCAGGCCGATGCCCAGCGCCGGCATCGCCCACAGCGTCAGCGGGCGGAAGGCTTGCAGCAGGTTGGTGAGGATCCACCCCAGCAACACGATAAACGCCAGGGACAGGCTGAACATCTCCGCATGGCTGTTGCTGTACAAGGGCCGGGCGATTTGCAGGTAGATCAGCACGACCATGGCCGCCATGCCGATCACGAAGTTGAGCAGGCCATTGAGGCAGATCGAGCGGGCTTTATGCTGGTTGATCAGGCCGACCAGCGTATGCCCCATCAACAAGGCCAGGGGCAGCAGGCACGGCATGATGTAGGTCGGCAGCTTGCCGTTGCTCAGGCTGAAGAAACCCAGTGGCAACAGCAGCCACAGGGCCAGGAAGGCGATGGCCGGTTGGCGCTTTTCCTGCCAGGTCTTGCGCAGGGTGCTCGGCAGCAACCCTGCCCAAGGCAGGCATGCCACCGCGATGATCGGCAGGAAGAACCACCACGGCCGCACGTGTTGCGCGTTGTCGGCGCTGAAGCGGCGGATGTGTTCATTCCAGAAAAAGAAGCGCCAGAAGTCCGGTTCCTGCAGATGGATCGCCAGCGCCCAAGGCAGGCACACCAACAAGCACACCAGCATGGCCAGCGGGCCATAGCGCAGCAGTTCGCCCAGGCGGCGTTGCCAGAGCATGTAAGGCACGGCGATCAACACCGGCAACGCCAGGGCCAGGAAGCCCTTGGTCAGGAAACCCAGGGCGCAGGCCAGGCCCACGACGGTCCACGCCCAAAGGCGGCCGCGTACTGTGTGGTTGTCGAGGGCAAACCACAGGGCCACCAGGCTCAGGTTGACCCACAGGGTGAATTGCGGATCCAGGTTGGAGTAGCCCGCTTGCCCGGCCACCAGGCCGAAGCTCAGGTAGAGCAGGGCGCAGGCGAAGCTTTTGCGCGGGTCATTCCACAGGCGGCGGGCGATCAGGTAGGCCAGCAGCACGCTCAAGCCGGATGTAAGCGCCGAGGCGATGCGCACGCCGAACAGGTTCTGGCCGAACACCGCTTGGCCCAAGGCGATCAACCAATAGCCGCCAGCGGGTTTTTCAAAATAGCGGATGCCCATGAAATGCGGCGCTACCCAGTTGCCGCTCTGGAGCATTTCCTGGCTGATCTGGGCGTAGCGGGTTTCGTCCGGGATCCACAAGCCGTGCAGGCCCAGGGGCAACAGGTAAAACGCGACAAAGGCCAATAATAAAAGTGGCAGAGGTTTTAATCGAGTCATGCAAACGTCGCTCCCTGACGTTTAGTTGTGGGGATTTCAAGTAATGAAGTAATAGAAGAAAAAGTCACAGCATTCACTGAATTACGGAAAATAGTCATGATGTCCTTAGTTAAAAGGCGCAACTAAACATGCCAGAGCAGGGCTGTCTTTTTGCTGAACAAATGGACAGGAAAATGTTTAAAGTTGTTTTAACGCGGCCGGCCAGTCCGGGCCATTGACGATGCCCAGCGTCTTGAATTTGCCGTTGGGCAAGACCTGCACGAACAAGGCGCTGCCGTATTTGGGGAAGGCGGCATGGGGAAAGCCCAGGGTGCTTTCGAAGTCGGCAATGCAGCCGCTGTGGGTGACGAAAACCAGGTTGCGTCCGGGAGTTTTGTGGCTGAGTAATTCTTCGCCCATGGCTGCGCCGCAGACGGCTTGCTGGCCGGAGGTCAGTTCGTTTTTACCGAACATGAAACGCAAGGTCTGGGCGGTGCGGATGGCCGGGCTGGCCAGCACGTCGCTGCCGTCCATGCCCAGTGTTTTAAAGGCTTTGCCCAGGGTTTCGGCGTTCTGGCTGCCGTTGATCGTCAGGCCCTCCACGGGACCCAGGCAAGGGTTGGTCGAGCGGTCGCAACGCTCTTCGTGGCGCACCAGCACGATCAGGTCACCGTCGCGCCAGAGGGGCAGCACGTGAGACGTCAGCAGGCGGTTGCCGACGCCGAGGTCCTTGGGTGACGCGTGCCAGAGCAGGCTGGCGGCGAACAGCAAACCCACCACCAGGAGCCCCAGCCACAGGCGTCGCAGGCGCTTGATAAAGGCCCATCGCGAGCGCGGTTTGGTCAGGGTAAGGTCAACCACTTCATTCACCATGGGCAGTGTTGGCAATGTTTTATTAATTAGGCGCAACGTGTTGGCGTATGCCCACAGTGAAGCCAGAGGCTGTCACAGGGAGGCTGTCTTTTCGCTGAACATGTTGCGGTTAAAAAGTTGTCAGGCATGGCAACTAACAAGTTGCCGACGAATGACCCATGGCCGGTAATCTAGAGTGCGTGGGGTGGTTAGCCGGTGAAATCCATGTGAAAAATTTGCATGGCCTGGAGCGGCAGCCGTTATTCTCGATTGCCACCCCTCAAACGAGTGTTCTCATGCTGCAGGTGCAAGGTGTGTTCAAAAGCTATGCCACCCCCCAAGGGCCGTTGGCGGTGTTGGCCGGTGTGGGCCTGCGCCTGGCCGAGCGCAGCAGCCTGGCGCTGATGGGCGAATCGGGCAGCGGCAAGAGCACTTTGCTGCATCTGGTGGCCGGCCTGGACCGGGTGGACGGTGGCAGCATCCAGGTCGGCGAGCAGCGCCTCGATCAACTCAGCGAAGGGCAACTGGCCCACTGGCGGCGCACGGAGATCGGGCTGGTGTTCCAGCAGTTCAACCTGATCGGCAGCCTGCGGGTCGAGGACAATTTGGCGTTCCAGGCGCGGTTGGCCGGGCGGTTTGATCCGCAGTGGCAGGCACAGTTGGTGGAGCGCCTGGGCCTGGGTGATCTGCTCAAGCGTTATCCGGAACAGCTTTCCGGCGGTCAGCAGCAACGGGTCGCGGTGGGGCGCGCGTTGGCGTCACGGCCGCGCCTGTTATTGGCCGACGAACCCACCGGGAACCTCGACGAAGCCACCAGCGACGAGGTGTTGCAACTGCTGCTGGACCTGTTGCGCGACAGCCCCACCAGCTTGTTGATGGTCACCCATAGCCCGCGTATCGCCGCACGCCTGGACCGGCAGGTAGTGTTGCATCGCGGCCATGTCGTGCCCGCGAGCGCTGTTTGAAATGGCAGTTTTTTATTGGACCTTGCGTGCGCTGCTCAGCCATTGGCGGCGCCATCCGGTTCAGTTCTGCAGCGTGCTCACCGGTTTGTGGCTGGCCACCGCGCTGCTGATCGGCGTGCAGGCCCTCAACAGCCAGGCACGCGACAGCTATGCCCGCGCCAGCCAGTTGATCGGCGGCGAACCCCAGGCCAGCCTCGGCGCGGCGGACGGCGCCAGTTTCCCCCAAGCCGTTTTTGCCCGGTTGCGCCGAGCCGGCTGGCCGGTGTCGCCGGTGGTTCAAGGGCGGGTGCAGCTCAAGGGGCGGGAGGAGGTGCGCCTGCAATTGATGGGCATCGACCCGGTGTCGTTGCCCGGCAGTGGCGCGGTGGCGGGGCAGCGTTTGAGCCAGGCACAGATGCTGGCGTTTTTCGATCCGCCGGGGCGTACGTGGATTGCACCGCAGACCTTGCAGGTCTTGGGGCTGCATGAAGGTCAGCAGCCCATCACCCTGAACGGCCACACCCTGCCACCGCTGCAAGCCCAGGCCGATATGGCCCCCGGAGTGTTGCTCACCGATATCGGCTTTGCCCAGCCTGTGCTGGAGATGCCTGAGCGCCTGTCGCGGCTATTGGTGGATAAAACTTTCGCCGCCGGCCAGCCCACGCCACCCGCTGGGCTGCAACTCAAGCAAGGCGAGGACAATAACCTCGCGCGCCTCACCGAAAGCTTTCACTTGAACCTCGATGCATTGGGCTTTCTGTCGTTTGTGGTCGGGTTGTTTATCGTGCACGCCGCCATTGGCCTCGCCCTGGAGCAACGGCGCGGGCTGTTGCGCACTTTGCGTGCCTGTGGCGTCAGTGTGCGTCTGTTGATCGTCAGCCTGGGCGTCGAACTCGGTGTGCTTTCGTTGCTGGGTGGCGTGCTCGGCGTGGCCAGCGGCTACCTGTTGGCCAGCTTGTTGCTGCCGGATGTCGCCGCCAGCCTGCGTGGTTTGTATGGTGCCGAGGTGCCGGGTCAGTTGAGCCTGAGCCCTTGGTGGTGGGGCGCGGGGTTGGGCTTGAGCTTGCTTGGCGCGTTGCTGGCCGGTGCCAGCAGCCTGTGGCGGGCGGCGCGCTTGCCTTTGTTGGCGCTGGCCAACGCCCAGGCCTGGCATGAGGCTCATGGGCGTTGGTTACGGCGTCAAGGGTGGGTGGCCGCTGCCGCGCTGATGATCGCCATGCTGGCGCTGGGGTTCGGTCATAGCCTGGCTGCCGGCTTCGTGCTGATGGCTGCGTTACTGCTCGGCGCGGCCCTCGGTTTGCCGGTGGTGCTCAATGCCTTGCTCAAGGCCGTCCTGGGACGCAGCCGTTCGGTGCTGGGCCAGTGGTTTCTGGCTGATTGCCGTCAGCAATTGCCGGCGTTGAGCCTGGCCCTGATGGCGCTGCTGTTGGCCCTGGCCGCGAATATCGGGGCAGGCTCCATGACGTCGGGGTTTCGTCATACGTTCAACAACTGGCTGGAGCAGCGTCTGACTGCCGAGCTGTACCTCAACCCACAAAACCCGGTCCAGGCCGAGCAACTGAGCCGATGGTTGGCGCAACAACCGCGGGTGCAGGCGGTGCTGCCCACCTGGCAGGTCGCGGTGCAATTGCAGGGCTGGCCAGCGGATCTGTTTGGCGTGGTCGACGACCCGACTTATCGCCAGCATTGGCCGCTGTTGGAGGCGTCGAGCGAGCCGTGGGACCAGTTGCAGCAAGGCGACACGCTGATGCTCAGCGAGCAACTGGCACGCAGGCTGGCGGTGAAGTTGGGCGATACCCTGAGCATCCCGACGCCTCAGGGCACCTGGACGCCAAAAATAGTCGGGATCTACGCCGATTACGGCAATCCCAAAGGCCATGTGCTGGTCAATTCCGAGCACCTGCTGATCCATTGGCCGACGCTGTCACCGGCGCGTTTCAACCTGCGGGTGTCACCGGCAGACGTGACACCGCTGACGCGTGAGGTGCAACGCGCATTTGCCCTGGAAGACAGCCGCATCGTCGATCAACAGCAACTCAAAGGCTGGTCGAGCCAGGTGTTCGAACGCACCTTCGCCGCCACCGCTGCCCTGAACAGCCTGACGCTGGGCGTGGCCGGTGTGGCGCTGTTCATCAGCCTGTTGACCCAAAGCCAGAGTCGCCTGGGCCAACTCGCACCGCTGTGGGCATTGGGCGTCACGCGTCGGCAATTGATGCTGCTCAACCTTGGCCAGACCTGGCTGCTGGCGGTACTCACGTTGGTCTTGGCCTTGCCGCTCGGCTTGCTGTTGGCCTGGTGCCTGGACGCGGTGATCAATGTGCAGGCCTTTGGTTGGCGCTTGCCGCTGCAGGTCTTCCCGTGGCAACTCGCGCAGTTGCTCGGGTTGGCGATGCTCGCGACCTTGCTGGCCTCGGCATGGCCGTTGTGGCAGTTGTATCGCAGTCGTCCGGCGGATTTGTTGAGGACGTTTGCCAATGAAGATTAAGTGGCTGTTGTGGATGTGCTGCTTACTGGTCGCTTGTGACAAAGTCCCTGAGCCGCAGGAAAGCTTCGCCGGCCTGGGCAGTGACGCGGCGGACTTTGCCCAAGTAGTGCCCGGCAAAGTGTTCAGTTTTCCCGAGGACCATGGCCCCCATCCGGGCTTTCGTATCGAGTGGTGGTACGTCACCGCCAACCTCAAGGACGCGCAGGGCAATGTCTTCGGCGTGCAGTGGACCTTGTTCCGCAATGCGCTCAAGGCCGGGCCGACCGAGGCGGGCTGGCGCGATTCGACGATCTGGCTTGGCCACGCCGCCGTGACGTCCGCCACTCGCCACTATGCCGCCGAACGCTTTGCGCGCGGCGGCGTGGGCCAGGCCGGAGCCCAGGCGCAGCCGTTCAATGCCTGGATCGACGATTGGAATTTCGTCACCCGTCCTGGCGCCGCAAGCAGCCTGGCCGACATGCAACTCAAGGCCAGTGGTGCGCAATTTGCCTATGACCTGCACCTGACCTCCAGTCGCCCATTGGTGTTGCAGGGTGACGAGGGCTACAGCCGCAAGTCCGACCAGGGCCAGGCGTCGTACTACTACAGCCAGCCGTTTTTCAGTGCCAGTGGTAGCGTCACTGTCGATGGCAAGGTCTATCAAGTCGCCGGCCCAGCCTGGCTCGACCGCGAGTGGAGCAGCCAGCCGCTGAGCGCCAGCCAGACCGGCTGGGACTGGTTCTCCCTGCACCTGGACCGGGGCGAGCAGTTGATGCTGTTTCGGGTGCGGCAAGCCGATGGCGCGGGGTATCTCACGGGGACCTGGATCGACGCGCAAGGCCAGACGCAGACGCTGCACAACGCGGATATCCAACTGGTGCCGTTGGAAACCACCACGATTGACGGTCGCAAGATTCCCACGCGCTGGTCGCTGAAAATCCCCGGCAAACAGCTGGACATCACCACCCAAGCCGTCAACCCGAAGGCCTGGATGAACCTGAGCATTCCGTACTGGGAAGGGTCGGTGCGGTTTGACGGTGGGGTGGGTTACCTGGAAATGACCGGGTATTAGGGCGGTTTCTGTAGGCTCTATTTCACCGCTGCGTAGGCAGCTTCCCAAATGTAAAGCGACCCCCCTGGGCTTGTGTCCGGGGCGCAGGCGCTTGCTTATATTTCGACGCCATCTCAATTGCATCCTGGATGTGGGGCATGGCGCAGAGCTTTATCAACGACCGCTCAACGGACTACCTGAGCCTCAAATCCCGATTGATGGGTGGTGGAATGAGCCGCCCGCGCTCGGATCATTTTGATGTGCTGAATAGGCACCTGCGGCCCGGCTTGGTGGCACCGGGGCAACTGGTGATTATTCCCGACAGCCACAGCCTGAATTGCTCGGTCGAGGAAGCGTGGTTGATGCGCCAGGCCGAGGAAGTCCGTCGTCACCTGGCACTGAATGCGGCGACGGGTACGGCACTGCTCGGCAACTATGACTTGCTGCAGAGTTTCATGGCCAATGGATCGATTGGCGTCGGCAGTGCGACCTCAGCCTGGGCGCGGCACCTGAATGAAGTGGCGCAAACGTTGGAGGACATCGAGCGGCTGCATCAGCGGTTGAAAGACGGCGGGTTGGACAGGGCGGCGTTTATCCAGCAGCGCCAGGCGGTGTTTCGGCGCTTGGAGGTGCAGCTGCAAGGGGCTGCACGGTTGGGGACGGGATTGCAGGGTAATGCGTCGTTGAAGAAGGTGTTGGGGATTTCGACCAGGAGCTATTTGCATAAGGGGGAGATTGCGGGGTATGCGCAAAGGATTGGCGCTATTGCGCAGACGTCAAAGTGGTTGGGCAAAGGGACTTACATGGGATTGGCGTTGGACGTCGGCGTGGCGAGTTTGGAGATCAAGGAGGCGTGTATGACGGGAAGGGAAGCTCAGTGCAGAAGGGCTAAGTATGTTGAGACGGGGAGACTGGCGGGTGGAGTCGCAGGAGCCGCCTTTCTGGGAAAAGTCGGTGCAGATGCAGCTCGTCGGGCTTGCACAATGTTCTTAGGCATTCGAATGAAGGGAAAAGGTGAACTCGCCTGTGGCGTTATCGGAGGTGCAGCGGGAGGGTATGTGGGAGGTGATGAGTTCGGCAGTTTTGGTTCATTTTTGGGAGGGAGGATCGTGGAAGCCGATGGGGATTTGATTTTCCTGCCGGAGGGGACCTGATCATGGACCTTTTTCTCATCTACTCCATCGTGTTGTTTGCTGGAATGTTTGTGATCGTGGGACTGATGATTTTTGCGGAATATACAAAGCTTGACGAGGTGGAACGCCATTTCAGTCAGAACGAGAGGGTTCGCGACAATAAGCGCTTCTGGTGCCGAAACCAGTGGATCGACAGGCAATATCGCATGCTGCTGATACTAGCGTTTTTCTCAGATTCAAAACGCTATATGGAGGCCGGTGTTGTGACTGAAGCCGAACTGGCGTCTGTCCCTTTAGCGCTCAAGCGTTGGGTGGTGTGGCCTTATTACGTGGGGTACATTTGGGCCTTTGGGACCGTTATGTGGATCGTCTGGCGTTGGTGGTGCGACATCCCGATGCCATAGGAATGATTATTTTCAGTAAAAAAACACTGTACATCCATCCAGCCATATTCTACATTCCATCCCAGGTGACCGGATGTCACCTGACCTTCAGTTTTTAACTATGGATGGATAAAAAATGAAATCGAAAAAAGCCTTTATGCTGGGCGCGGCCATGGCGGCCTCCTGCTTCGTCTCGGCCTTTGCCCTGGCCGAGCAATACCCTCACCTGGCTGCGCAAGCGCCGCAACCGACGATCAAGCAGTCCTTGAAAGCCGGCGGAAAAATCCCGGCCACCCAGGCGTCCGCAGCACTGAAGCAGCAGCTTCAAGCAGGCGCTCAGCAGAAAAAGCCGGCGTTTGCCGCGAAGGCCCAGGCCGACTCTGTGGTGGAAGACCACGCCGCGCCTGCGCCAGTAACCCAGGTCAAGAAAGCGGACGCTCAGCAACGCGCCGCCGTACAGGCTGCACTGGTGCAGGGCTGTGAGACCACGCTGGATGTGAACCTGCTCTACACGATCAATGGCGTACAAACCGGCGACCTGCTGTGCTACCACTTCAACCTGCCGAAGAAGGCACGCATCAACGCACTGTTGGTAGGCCAGACAGCAGGCACTGACATGTCGTTGAGCCTGTTCCAGGACGATGGTCAAGGCAACCCGCTTCCCCTGGGCACGTCCAACAATCCGGGCACCGCGGACGAAAGCCTCAGCGGCGTCGTGCCAGCCGGTGACTACTACTGGTTCATGGAAGCCAATGCGGCCGTGCAGGGTTCGAGCTTCCAGTTCGGCGTAGCGGTGGACGACAATATCGACGCCTACGAACCCAACGACACGCCGGATACCGCGTTCCAGCTGCCGGACACCCTGAACTACATCAAGGGCAATGCCGACAGCCTCAATGACGTCGATTATTTTGACTTCAAAGCCGTACGCGGCCAGAGCGTCGGTATCGCACTCACGGCCGATACTGCCAGTGGCAGTACCCGCAACAAGTGGATCCTTGAGCGTTTCGATGGCAACCAGTGGGTCACCGTAGGGGCCAACGTGGTGTCGACGTCGATCCCAAGCCCCGGTGTGGGCGGTGTGGTCAAGGTGCGCGTTCGCCCGAATCAACACCCGAACGAACCGTGGAGCGCAACGGGCAAATACAACCTGTCCTTCGGTTCCAACCCGCGGGTGAACGACCCTGACGTGAAGGGCGAAAGCAATGTGTTGCGTATCCCTTACTCCGCTTCCAACGTGGGTTATGGCTACATGACCACCCAGGCCTACCGCGACCTGACCTGGACCATGGGCCTTTCGGACAGCACTGGCGCACCGTTGGTGGGGCTGCACCCGATTGTCTACCTGGACCAGCACATCGATCCGAACACCGGCAGTATCGTCTACAAAGGGTATTCGGCGGCCACCAACAGTGCTGGCCTGGCCGGGGGCACGATCAATGTGGGCACCTGCTTCGGTGACTTCCAGACCACGTTCGTCGACTACGCCCAGGGCTACAAAAACACCTGGCGTACCGACTTCAACTACGGCGTGTGGCGCATGGAAGTGCTGGAATACCCAGGTATCGGCGTCGGTGGTGATAACACGGAGTTCGTCAGCTTTGGCCACCTGTGCAAACAGACCTTGCTGAGCAGCACCAAGAGCTAAACACGTTTAACCCGTAGTACCCAGGGCATACAGGCTGCGCGCCTGTATGCCCTTTTTTGCGTCAGGGCGCCAATGCCAGGTCCAACGGCAAGCGCGCCATGCTCGTGCCCTTCAACGAGCCGAGGTACAACCAGTTCCCATACTCCCGCGCGGTGGTGATCGGCGAATAATTCCCCGGGCTGCCATCCTGCAGGTTGGCGATGACCTTGCCCTCGGTATCCAGCCCCAGCACGAAGGCTTTGCGTTCGATAGGCTTGGGCACCACCATCAGCGCCCGCACCATCACCTTGCGCAACATCGGATAGCCGGCAAAGCTGTCCAGCAAGGGATTGCGTGGTGAATACAGCGCCACCCAGAAACGGTCCTGGCCGTTGAAGCTGAGGTTGTCCGGCAGGCCGGGCAGGTTGTCGATAAACAGGTCATGGGTGCCGGCGCGCTCGCCTTTGAGCCAGTAACGGCTGATGCGGTACGCGCCGGTTTCGTTCACCAGCACGAAGGTTTCGTCCGGTCCTAGTGCAACGCCGTTGGCGAATTGCAGTTGGTCGAGCAGCACGTCGGTGCTGCCGTTGCTGAAGTCATAACGCAACAGCCGACCGTCGCCGCCATGCTCGATCACCGCTTCGCCATCCTGCCCATAGCCCCAGCGGCTCGACGCATCGCTGAAGTAGGCAAAACGCCTGCTGGCGTCTACGGTGACGTCATCGGTAAAGCCAAAGGGCACGCCGTTGGCGCTGGTGCTCAACGTCGTGAGTTGATGTTTTGCATCGAGGGCGAGCAAGCCCTTGATCCCGTCGGCAATGATCAAGCGCCCATCCGGGTGCAACGCCAGGCCCAGGGGCCGCCCCCCGGTATTGGCCAATACTTCCAGGCTGCGGCTGTCGGGCGAGGTGCGGATGATGCGTCCGTCATGCAAACCACTGATCAAAAAACCCTGGGCATCCAGCAGCAAGGCTTCGGGCCCGGCGATGTCCTGGGCGCCGATTTTCTGCACGCCTTTGAGGCGCTGGTTCTCGGCGTAAGGGCCGCTCTTCATCGACGGCGCCTTGGGTGGCGTCCAATTCACCGGTTGCACCTTTGTGGGCATCAACAGCAGAAAGGCGACCACCGCCAGCAACAGGACAAACAACAGATGACGCAGTTTTTTGGGACGGGTACTCATGACGATTCCTGGTTGTCGTGGGGGCTCGGCTCCCAGTGCAGGGTGCCGAACAGGTAATCCATCAGGGGAAGGACGATGTTGAAGTTGCGCCCCTGCATCAGTTCACGGCGGTGATGCAGGGCGTGCAGTTGATGCATCTGGCGGATCCACGGCAGCCGTGCCACCGGGTGGCTGGCGGGCAGGTGCTCGCAGGCGTGAAACACTTCGTAAAGTAAATACCCGAGGATCATGCACCCGGCGAACAGCCCGGCGACATTGGGGCTCACTTGCTTGAGCAACCACCAGGCGGGCAGGGTGATTACCAGGCTGTGCAGCACGATCAGCCAGGCCGGGAACAGGATGACGCGCCAGTCGCGGGGGCTGTCGTAGGTCATGTGGCCGGGGGTGAAGAAACTGTGATGATCGCCGGTGTGGCGTGCGTAGAACAGCCGGCCCAAAGCGTGCTTATGGTGGCCGAGGTGACGGTGCACGAGGTAGATGCAGAGGTTGAAAAACAGCAGGGTCAGCGGCACGGTCAGCCATTGCACAGCGCTGATCTGCGACGTGGAAGACCAAGCCAGGGCGATGCACACAAGGCCGTAGCCGAACACGAAACCGGCGTGCAGCCAAGGGTTGTAATGGGGCGCGACAGAGGCGCGGTAACGGGCGCGAAAGGTCTCGGTAGGGTGGTCCATTGCGGCTTGCTCGGTGTTTTTTTGTTGGAAAGTGAGCTTAGTTGGCGTCAGGGAATGTGCGAGTTTTGCAGTGACCGGCTTACCCGAAGCGACCAATGGGGGCTTGCACACCCCCCATTTCCTTGTTAGCTTCTCGCAAAATGTTAACGATAACATTTGCTCTAACAATAAAAACAAAACAGAGAACCACGCCATGAAAATGCTCCCGAAAACCCTGTGTTTATTGGCTGTAAGCATCACCCTCGGCACTGTCTCCCCGGCTTTTGCCGACGCTGCCAAGCCGATCCGCATCGGCGCGTCCTTCCAGGAAATCAATAACCCCTATTTCGTCACCATGAAAAACGCCCTCGAAGAAGCCGGGGCGACCATCGGCGCGAAACTGATCATCACCGACGCCCGTCACGACGTGTCCAAGCAGGTCAGTGACGTCGAAGACATGCTGCAAAAAGGCATCGACATCCTGCTGATCAACCCCACGGACTCGGTCGGCGTGCAATCGGCGGTCAAGTCTGCCCACGCTGCCGGTGTCGTGGTCGTCGCGGTAGACGCCCAGGCCGACGGCCCGCTGGATTCCTTCGTCGGCTCGAAAAACTTCGACGCCGGCTTCCAGGCCTGCGAATACCTGGCCAAGAACATCGGCGACAAAGGCAATATCGCGATCCTCGACGGCATCGCCGTGGTGCCGATCCTGGAGCGTGTACGCGGTTGCAAAGAGGCCGTGGCCAAGCACCCGGACATCAAGATTGTCAGCATCCAGAACGGCAAGCAGGAACGTGACCAGGCGCTGACCGTCACCGAGAACATGTTGCAGGCCCAGCCCACCCTCAAGGGCATTTTCAGCGTGAATGACAACGGCTCCCTCGGTGCACTCTCGGCCATCGAAGCCAGTGGCCTGGACGTGAAGCTGGTCAGCGTCGATGGCGCGCCGGAAGCGATCAAGGCGATCCAGAAACCCGGCAGCAAATTCATCGCCACTTCGGCGCAGTACCCGCGCGACCAGATCCGCCTGGCCCTGGGCATCGCCCTGGCCAAGAAGTGGGGCTCGCAAGTGCCGGCCACCATTCCAGTGGACATCACCCTGATCGACCAGGCCAAGGCCAAGGACTTCAGCTGGTAAATCGCCCAGGCCCCACGCTGTCCGTGGGGCCCAGGTCATCCTTCTGAATATGAGGTCGGCGGTATGAGCAGTCTTCTGAAGTTGGAAAACATCTGTAAGCGCTACCCGGGCGTACAGGCCCTCAAGTCCATCAACCTGCAAGTCGAGCGCGGCGAGATCCATGCCTTGCTCGGCGAAAATGGCGCGGGCAAATCGACGCTGATGAAGATCCTCGGCGGCGTCGAGCATCAAGACGAAGGCCAGATCCTGATCGACGGCCAGGCCCAGCAGTTCGCGACCTACCGCGATGCAATCGCCGCCGGCATCGGCATCGTGTTCCAGGAATTCAGCCTGATTCCCTACCTCACGGCCGTGGAAAACATTTTCCTTGGCCATGAGCTGAGCAACCGTTTCGGCCTGTTGCGCAAACGCGAAATGGTCGAGGCCAGCGAGGCCTTGTTCAAGCGCCTGGGCGTGACCATCGACCTGCAATGCGCGGTCAAGCACCTCAGCGTGGCCGAGCAGCAGTTTGTCGAAATCGCCAAGGCGTTGGCCCTGGATGCGCGCCTGCTGGTGCTCGACGAACCCACCGCCACCCTCACGCCCAGCGAGGCTGAGCTGCTGTTCGACATCATGCGCGAACTCAAGCGCCAGGGCGTGGCGGTGATTTTCATCTCCCATCACCTGGAGGAGATTTTCCAGGTGTGCGACCGCATCAGCGTGTTGCGCGACGGCGGCAATGTGGGCGTCACCGATGTGGCCGACAGTGACATCGACCGGCTGGTCGAGATGATGGTCGGGCGCCGCCTGGAATGCAGTTTTCCACCCAAGCCCAGCACCGAGCGCGGCCCGCTGTTGCTGGAGGTCAAGGACATCCAGCTGGTGCGCAACGGCCCTCATAACAGCTTCCAACTGCACAAGGGTGAGATCCTCGGCTTTGCCGGGCTGGTCGGCTCCGGTCGTACCGAGTTGGCCCTGGGCATGATGGGCGCGCTGCCGTCGGTGAGCAAAGACGTGTGGTTGCGCGGCGAGAAAATCACCCTCGACGACCCGGCCCAGGCGCTGGCCCACGGCATCGGCCTGTTGCCGGAAAGCCGCAAGAGCGAAGGGCTGATCACCGACTTCAGCATTCGCGAAAACATCTCGCTGAACAACCTGCCCAAATACCAGAACGCCTCGGGGCTGATCGACAAAAACCGCGAATGCGCCAGCGTCGAAAGCTTGATGAAGCAACTGTCGATCAAGGCCCCCAGCAGCGAAAGCCGGGTGTTCAACCTCAGCGGTGGCAACCAGCAAAAGGTGGTGATCGCCCGTTGGATCAACCATCACTGCGACGTGCTGGTGTTCGACGAACCCACCCGTGGCATCGACGTGGGGGCCAAGGCGCAGATCTACGCGCTGATGCGCAGCCTCACCGAACAGGGCTACGCAATCATCATGATTTCCTCCGAATTGCCGGAAGTCATCGGCATGTGCGACCGCGTCGCCGTGTTCCACAAGGGCGCCATCGTCAAGGTACTCGAAGCGTCTGCCGTCAATCCTCAAGAGGTCATGCGCCATGCAACAGGGGGCTCAAGTGAATACGTCCATTAGGACCGGCGACAGCAGCCGGTTGCGCCTGAACCTGGCGCGACTGGTGCGCTCGCCGGCGTTTTATCCGTTCGTGGGGCTGGTGGTGGTGACCCTGGTGATGATCCTCGCCAGCGACACCTTCCTCACCGCCAGCAACCTGTCGAACATCGCCCGACAAGTGTCGATCAACGCGATCATCGCGGTGGGCATGACCTGCGTGATCCTCACCGGCGGCATCGACTTGTCGGTCGGGCCGGTGATGGCCTTGTCCGGCACGCTTACGGCCGGGTTGATGGTCGCGGGCCTGCCGCCCGGCCTGGCGATTGGCGCAGGCATGTTGATCGGCGTGGCCTTCGGCATCGGTAACGGCTTGTTCGTGGCCTACCTGCACATGCCGCCGATCATCGTCACTCTGGCGACCATGGGTATCGCCCGTGGCCTGGGCCTGATGTACACCGACGGCTATCCGATTTCTGGCTTGCCGGACTGGTTTGCGTTCTTTGGCCGCGAAAGCCTGTTCGGCATCCAGGTGCCGATCCTGATCATGCTGCTCACCTACCTCGCTGCCTACGTGCTGCTGCAACACACGCGCATCGGTCGCTACATCTACGCCATTGGCGGCAATGAAGAAGCGGTGCGCTTGTCCGGCGTTCGCGCGGCGCGTTTCAAGTTGCTGGTGTACGGCATCAGTGGCCTCACGGCGGCGATTGCCGGGTTGGTCCTCACCTCGCGCCTGATGAGCGGCCAGCCGAATGCCGGTGTGTCGTTCGAACTGGATGCGATTGCCGCTGTGGTACTCGGTGGCGCCTCGATTGCCGGTGGGCGCGGGGTAATCGTCGGTACGTTGCTCGGCGCCATGCTGCTCGGCGTGTTGAACAACGGCCTGAACATGCTGGGCGTGTCGCCCTACGTCCAGAGCGTGATCAAGGGCGCAATCATTTTGCTGGCGATTTTTATCAGCCGTCAGCGCCACAAATAAATACCTAACAAGCACAGGACCCGACACCATGGACAAGCACACCGACATGCAAGCCGTCGTCTGCCACGGCCCGAAAGACTATCGCCTGGAACGCATCGGCAAACCCCAGGCGCGCGCCAATGAACTGGTGATCCGCATCGCCGCCTGCGGCATCTGCGCCAGTGACTGCAAGTGCCACTCGGGCGCCGCAATGTTCTGGGGCGGCGACAACCCGTGGGTCAAGGCGCCGGTGGTGCCGGGGCACGAATTTTTTGGCTATGTGGTGGAAGTGGGCGAGGGCGCCGAAGAGCACTTCGAAGTCGCCGTAGGCGACAAGGTCATCGCCGAGCAGATCGTGCCGTGTGGCAAGTGCCGTTTCTGCAAGTCGGGCAAGTACTGGATGTGCGAAGTGCACAACATCTTCGGCTTCCAGCGTGAAGTCGCCGAAGGCGGCATGGCCCAGTACATGCGCATTCCCAAGACCGCCATCGTGCACAAGATCCCCGAGTCGGTGTCGCTGGAAGACTCGGCGCTGGTGGAACCGATGGCCTGCTCAATCCATACGGTCAACCGTGGCGATATCCAGCTCGACGACGTGGTGGTGATCGCCGGCGCCGGGACCCTCGGCCTGTGCATGGTCCAGGTCGCTGCGTTGAAAACCCCGAAGAAACTGGTGGTGATCGACATGGTCGACGAGCGCCTGGAACTGGCGAAAAAATTCGGCGCCGATGTGGTGATCAACCCGTCGCGCGACAACGCCCGCGAAATCATCAACGGCCTGACCGACAACTATGGCTGCGACGTCTACATCGAAACCACCGGCGTGCCGGCGGGCGTCACCCAGGGCCTGGACCTGATCCGCAAGCTCGGGCGTTTTGTCGAGTTCAGCGTGTTTGGCGCCGAGACCAGCGTCGACTGGTCGATCATCGGCGACCGCAAGGAGCTGGACGTCCGCGGCGCCCACCTCGGCCCGTATTGCTACCCGATCGCTATCGACCTGTTCGAACGCGGCCTGGTCACCTCCAAGGGCATCGTCACCCATGACTTCCCGCTGGACGACTTTGCCGAGGCCTTCGCGTTGGCCAATTCGACTAAGTCGATCAAGGTGCTGCTGAAGCCGGTGGCCTGAAAATGAACTACGTGATGGGTGTCGATATAGGAACCCAGAGCACCAAGGCGCTGCTGGTGGATGGTCAAGGCACGATCATTGCCCAGCACAGCCAGGGGTATCGCGTGGATACCCCGAAAGTGCGCTGGGCCGAACAATGGCCGCAAGTCTGGCTCGATGCCGTCGAGGCCTGTGTGGCGCATTGCATGGCCAAGGCCGGTGTGGCGGCAAAGCAGGTCAAGGCGCTCTGCATCAGCAGCCTGTACGGCGGCTCGGGGATTGCGGTGGATGCGCACATCACGCCGCTGCACCCGTGCCTTATCTGGATGGACCGCCGCGCTGGTGAGCAGGTGGCCTGGGTGCGCGAGCAGGTGGACCTGGAGCGGCTGTTCGCGATCACCGGCAACTCGGTGGACAGCTACTACGGCTTTACCAAGATGCTCTGGCTCAAACAGCACCAGCCCGAGGTGTGGGCCAAGACCCGCTACCTGCTGCCGCCCAACAGCTACATCAACTGGTGCCTCACCGGCGAGTTGGCGGTGGACCATAGCAGCGCCGGCAACATCGGCGGCGTCTACGACGTGAAGGCGCGCGGCTGGTCTGGCGAAATGCTCGATGCGCTGGGCATACCGCAGGCGATGATGCCGGAGCGCCTGGTGTATTCCGGTGAAGTCGTCGGTGGGTTGCTGGAAGAGTGGGCGGCGCGCCTGGGCCTGCAGGCGGGCACACCGATTCTGGCCGGTGGCGTCGATGCCGCCATGGCAACCTTGGCGGCGGGTGTGACTCAGCCAGGCAACCACGTGGCAATGATCGGCACCAGCATGTGCTGGGGTTACCTCAACCAGCAGGTGGATGCCCACCATGGTTTGGTGAGCATGCCCCACGTCTACAACGGCCACCGCGACTTGTACATCTTTGGTGGTGCGATCACGGCAGGCGCGTCGGTCAGCTGGTTTCGCGAGCAGTTCTGCCAGGCCGAAGAACAGCAAGCCAAGGCCACCGGCCAGGACAGTCTGGTGCTGCTGGAACAGCGCGCGATGAACATCCCGGCCGGCAGCGAAGGCCTGTTGTTCCTGCCTTACTTGATGGGCGAGCGCAGCCCGGTGTGGGATGACCGCGCCAGTGGCAGTTTTGTTGGCTTGAACCTCTACCACAGCCGTATTCACCTGTATCGCGCGGTACTGGAGGGGGTGAGCTTTGCCCTGCGGCATAACATCGAAGCGGGTACCCGTGGCGCGCATTCCCTGGACCCACGCTTGATCGTGGTGGGCGGGGCGAGCCATTCGGATCTGTGGATGCAGATCATCGCGGATGTCACGCGCTACCCGGTGTACACCATTGTCCAGGAGGTGGAAGCGGCGCTGGGGGCGGCGTTGTTGGCGGCGCACACGGTGGGGTTGGTGAGTGATGGGGCGATGGACAAGGGCTGGGTGCAGCTGGAGCTTCGGGCTGAACCCAAGGCGGAAAACGTCGAGGCGTATGACCGTGCGTTCGGCGAGTACCTGAAACTGTATCCGGCCCTGAAACCGATCATGCACACCCTGCAATCCAATTGAATCAACACAATCCAATGTGGGAGCTGGCTTGCCTGCGATTGCGGTGTATCAGTACCAGATGGATTGGATGACACTCCGCTATCGCAGGCAAGCCAGCTCCCACAGGGGATCTTTATCGCCTATGGAACAGTGATCATGACCACCACCTTCGACTTCACCCACCACCGCATCCTCGTCACCGGCGCCAGCAGCGGCATCGGCCGCGAAATCGCCTTGCAGCTGATCGCCAGCGGCGCCGATGTCTTTGCCCTCGGCCGCGACGTCCAAGCCTTGGCCGAACTCGGCTGCCACACCTTGTGCCTGGACATCGCCGACAGCGTCGCCCTCGACAACGCCCTGAACGACCTGCCGCCGCTGCATGGCCTGGTCAACTGCGCCGGCATCTCGCGCCTGGAGCCGGCTGCCGCCATCAGCGCTGAAGCGTTCGATCAGGTGATGCAAGTCAACGCCCGCGCTGCTGCCCAGGTCGCCAGCCGTGTAGCGGCCAAAATGATCGAAGCACAGATCGCTGGCAGCATCGTCAATGTCTCCAGCCAGGCCTCGCTGGTGGCCCTGGACGATCACCTCGGCTACTGCGCCTCCAAGGCCGCGCTGGATGCGATCACCCGTGTGCAATGCGCCGAGTGGGGCCGCTTTGGGATTCGCGTCAACAGCGTCAACCCCACGGTGACGCTCACGCCGATGGCGGCCATGGCCTGGTCCGAACCGGCCAAGCGTGACCCGGCGCTGGCGGCGATTCCCTTGGGGCGCTTTGCGCAAACGGTGGAAGTGGCATTACCGGTGCTGTTCCTGCTGAGTCGCGCCGCCAGCATGATCAGCGGCGTCAGCTTGCCCATCGACGGCGGCTACACCAGCCGCTAACCGTTTTCCAACTGACCGGCGATCACCACTTTGTCCCGTGGCTTGAACGGGTCTTCCAGGCGGTCGAGCAACAGGCGCACCGCGCTGCTGCCGGCCAGGGACGCATCGTGGGCCACGCAGGCGATGGGCACGCCGAAGATATCGGCGAAGGGCAGGCGGTCGATGCCGCAGATGGTCAGGCTGTCATGGGCGATGTTGTGCATGCGCAGTGCGCGTAGAGCGCCGAGGGTGATCAACTGGTTGAAGCCCATGATCGCGTCCGGCGCCGAGTGTTCGGCCAGGTAGTCGAGGGTGTGCAGGTAGGACGGCATCAGCGTGTAGTCGCCGGCCTGCACTTCGACCTGCACCATCGGGTGTTCGGCCAGCACTTCGCGCAGGCCCTTGAGGCGTTCGACGGTGATGCGCGAGTGCTCGGGACCGGTCAGCACCAGCAAGCGCTTGAGGTTCGGGGTCTGGCGCAGCAGGTAGTGCGCGGCCTGGATGCCACTGTGGTAGTTGTCGAGCACCACGCGGCTGAACGGGCTGTCGTGGATCGTGCGGTCGAGCAGCACTACTGGGGTTTTGCCGTTGCCCAGGCGTTCGAGGTAGTCGGGCTGGTAGCTCGGTTCATCCGAGACCGGCGACAGGATGATCCCCGCCACGCGGTAGCCCAACAGCGTGTCCACGGCCTTGCTTTCCAGCTCTTCCAGCTCATCGGTGTCCACCAGCATGATGGTGTAGCCATGCTGTTTGGCCTCGCGGGAAATCGCTTTGATCATTTCGCTGTAGAACGGGTTGTCCACCGACGCGGTGATCACGCCGATGATCAGGCTTTCACTGCGCTTGAGCCCGCGCGCGAAGGCGTTGGGCACGTAGTCCATCTCCCGCGCCACTTCGAGGATGCGCGCCAGGGTGGCCGGTTTGACCAGGTCGGGTTTGCTCAGTGCGCGGGACACCGTGATGGTGGTCATGCCGACCCGCTTGGCGATGTCGCTGATGGTGACGGACTTTTTCTTGTTCATCGGTCAGGCTGCTAAAGGAAACACCCGCAGGCTAGCATGCGCGGTGCAGATTGTTGCTTCAAATCAGTGGGTCCCAACGCTGCGACCAGTCGCTTTCGGCCTTGACCACTTCACGCAGCAACCCCAGCGCCTGCTGCAACACCGCCGAATCCCGCGCCCGTGAGTACACTAGGTACGTCGGGAAGCTGAATTCCGGCGCCTTGGGCACGCGCTGCATCACGCCGCTGTCCAGGTAACTCTGTACCACGCGGGTGCGAAAATAGCCGGCGCCGCCGTTCTCAAGGATGTATTGCAACGCCAGCGGCCCCAGGTTGAAACTCAATGCGGCACGGGCCTTGTCGGGCAGGGCGGCGTCGTGTTGTTGGCGAAAGCCCGGTCCCCAATCGATATACACGTAGGGCGCCGGATTGCTCACCAGCTGCACCAGGATCAGTTTTTCTTCCAGCACCTGTTCCACCTGCAAGCCTGGCCAGTATTGCGGTTGGAACACCAATGCAGCGTCGAGTACGCCCAGTTCCAGCTGGCGCAACAGGTAGTCGCCTTCGCGCACTTCGGTGCGCAGGGCATGGCCGGGGATGTGTTGGCGTAACGCTTGGGCCCAGCCGAGCATCAGCGGGTTGCACAGGCTGACTTCGCCGCCGATGTGCAGCACGTTGCGATAGCCGTCCGGCAGCGGCAGGTCGCGTTTTGCGGCTTCCCAGGTTTGCAGCAATTGGTTGGCGTACACCACGAAGGCCTCGCCGTCGGCGGTCAGCCTGGCGCCTGCGCGGTTGCGCACGAACAGTGTGCTGCCTAGTTGGCTTTCAAGGCTCTTGACCCGTGCGGTGATGGCGGTCTGGGTGACGTGCAGTTTCTCGGCGGCGGCGGCCAGGCTGCCGCAGCGGGTGATTTCGAGGAAGGTGCGTGCCAGTTCGATGTCCATGAAGGCCCCTGGGAATGAATGGGGGACAGTGTAATGGAATGTGGTTGAAACTGTGGGCGCTGGCTTGCCTGTGAAGGTGGCCTGATACCCTCCCATTAAGGACGAACACTGCAACTGTGGCGAGCGGGCTTGTCCCGCGTTGGGCTGCGTAGCGGCCCCAAAACCAGACGGCAAGTTCCATCTGATAAAACGCGGTGAAGCTAAAAGGGGCCGCTTCGCGCCCCAACGCGGGACAAGCCCGCTCGCCACAATAAGCCCTTCCTACATCAGGTACTACGGTGTTTTGGTGATTGGGGCTTGTAAGTGCGTTGTGGGGAACGCTTTGGCATATGCCTGGCATACCCGTAGAACCGTGTCATCGGCAAACCGCGCGCCTACTACATGCAGCCCCACCGGCAAGCCGTTCGCTGCCAGCCCACACGGCACCGAGGCTGCCGGTTGCTGCGTCAGGTTGAAGGGGTAGGTGAACGGTGTCCACTGTGTCCATTCCTGCAAACCCGAGCCCGGTGGCACATCGTGCCCGGCCTCGAATGCCGCGATCGGCATCATCGGCGACACCAGTACATCGTAGTGCTCATGAAACGCCGCCATGCGCGCCACCAGTGCGGCGCGGGCTTCGAGGGCTACGTTGAAGTCGTCCAAACTCAAGCGTTCGCCGCGTTGGGCTATGCGCAGCAGGCCGGGGTCGAGCAGTTGTTTTTGTGTCTCGCTCATGGCGCCGGTCAGGCGTGCCGCGCCGGCTGCCCACAAGGTGCTGAAGACGTCCAGCGGGTCGCTGAAACCGGGGTCGATCTGCTCGACATGGGCGCCCAGTTGTTCCAGGCCTCGCACCGCGTCCGCGACCACCTTGGCCACTTGTGGGTCGACCTTCACGTAACCGAAGTTCGGACTGTAGGCCACGCGCAACCCTTTCAAATCCGTACCCGGCGTCAGCCATGGTGTGGTGCGTGGCGCACCGATCAAGCCATCCCGTGCGTCCGGCTGGGCGATGGTCTGCAGCATCAAGACGCTGTCTTCCACCGTACGGGTCATTGGCCCCAGGTGCGACAGGATGGTCATGGAACTGGCTGGCCATTGCGGCACATAACCGAAGGTCGGCTTGATGCCGAAGGTGCCGGTAAAGGCACAGGGGATCCGGATCGAACCGCCCGCATCGCTGCCCTGGTGCAGCACGCCCAGGTTCAACGCCGCCGCCGCGCCCGCGCCGCCGGACGACCCGCCTGCCGTGGTGCGGGTGTCCCAGGGGTTGCGGGTGATGCCATACAACGGGTTGTCGGTGACGCCTTTCCAGCCAAATTCCGGGGTGGTGGTTTTGCCCAGCAGCACCGCGCCGGCCTTGCGCATAAAGGCCGGGAAGGGCGCGTCGACGTCCCACGGCCCCTCGGCGGATGAGGTGCGTGAGCCCTTGCGGGTCGGCATGCCGTTGGTCAGCGTCAGGTCCTTGATCGAAGAGGGCACGCCGTCCAACGGGCCGCAGGGCTGGCCGTCGAGCCAGCGTTGTTCCGAGGCGCGCGCGGCGTTCAGCGCACCTTGCGGGTCCACGTGGCAATAGGCGTTCACCACCGGATTGAAGCGTTCGATACGCAGCAGGGCATCCTCGGTGACTTCCACCGGCGATAAAGTCTTGTCACGAAAATGCTGCAGCAGTTGCACCGCCGTCAGTTGGCCGATCTCGCTCATGCCACGTCCCCCTGTGCCGCATTGACCATGGCGCGCAGCAACACCGCGCAGCCCGCTGCCAGGTCATCCGGCGCGGCGTTTTCGATTTCGTTATGGCTGATGCCGCCTTCGCAGGGCACAAAGATCATCCCGGCCGGACCCAGTTCAGCGACGAAAATCGCGTCGTGGCCGGCACCGCTGACGATGTCCATATGGCTCAAGCCCAAGGCTTCGGCGCCTTCTCGTACTGCGTTGACGCAGACTGGGGCGAAGTCCAGCGGTGGGAAGTCGGCGGTTGGCGTCAGTTCATACGCCAACCCGTGCCTGGCGGCGGTGGCTTCGATCACGCCACGCACTTCATCGACCATGGCGTGTAGTTTGTCTGCATGCAGGTGACGCAGGTCGAGGGTCATGTGCACCTGGCCGGGAATCACGTTGCGCGAACCGGGGTGCAGGCTCAGGCAACCGACCGTGCCGCAGGCGTGGGGTTGCTGTTGATGGGCGATACGGTTGACCGCGCTGACCACCTCGGCAGCGCCGACCAGGGCGTCCTTGCGCAGGTGCATCGGCGTCGGGCCGGCGTGGGCTTCGACGCCGGTGAAGGTCAGGTCGAACCACTTCTGGCCCAGGCAGCCCATGACCACGCCGATGGTAGTGGCCTGGTCTTCCAGCACCGGGCCCTGTTCGATATGCGCCTCGAAATACGCACCCACCGGGTGGCCGAGCACGGCGCGAGCGCCGGCGTACCCAATGCGTTGCAATTCGTCGCCCACCGACAGGCCTTGGTCATCGACTTTGTCGAGGGTGTCCTGCAAATCGAACTTACCGGCAAACACCCCGGAGCCCATCATGCACGGCGGAAAACGCGAGCCTTCTTCGTTGGTCCACACCACCACTTCAATCGGCGCTTGGGTCTCGATGTTCAAATCATTCAGGGTGCGGATCACTTCCAGTCCGGCCATCACCCCGTAACAGCCGTCGAACTTGCCGCCGGTGGGTTGGGTGTCGATATGGCTGCCGGTCATTACCGGGGGCAGGGCCGGATTTTGCCCGGCGCGGCGCGCAAAGATATTGCCGATGGCGTCGACCGTGACGCTGCACCCGGCCGCTTCGCACCACTGCACGAAGAGGTCGCGGGCCTGGCGGTCGAGGTCGGTGAGGGCCAGGCGGCACACGCCGCCTTTGACGGTGGCGCCCAGTTGGGCCAGGTCCATCAGTGATTGCCACAGGCGGTCGCGGTTGATCAATTGGGCGTTGCTGTTGAGCGGTTGCGCAAAACTATTCATCGGCAGTCTCCGGTCAGGCACTCAGGGCCAAATAGCGGTTCTTGATGGTCGGGTCGGCGCGGAAGGCGGCGGCGCTGCCTTCATAGACCACGCGGCCTTGTTCGAGCACGTAATGGCGGTCGGCGAGCTTGTCGCAGACCATCAGGTTCTGTTCCACCAGCAATACTGGCAGGCCGTCGTCCTTGACCTTGCGCAGGATCTTCACCAACTCGTCGACGATGACCGGGGCCAGGCCTTCGGTGGGTTCATCGAGGATCAGTAGCTTGGGATCGTTGAGCAGGGCGCGGGCGATGGCGAGCATCTGTTGCTCGCCACCGGACAACGCGTGGCCGGCGTTTTTGCGCCGCTCCTTGAGGCGCGGGAACATGGCGTACACGTCTTCGAGCTGCCAGCGGCTGGTCTTGCGTGCGGCGATGCGCAGGTTTTCTTCGACGGTGAGCAGGCGGAAAATCCCACGGTTCTCCGGCACCAGCGCCAGGCCCTGGCGGGCAATTTCGAAGATCTTCTGGCCCACCAATGCCTGGCCGTTGAAATGGATCTGGCCCTGGCGCGGGCAGATGATGCCGAGGATGCTGCGCAAGGTGGTGGTCTTGCCAGCGCCATTGCGCCCCAGCAGCGTCACCAGTTCGCCAGGGTTGACGGTCAGCGACACGCCTTCCAGCACGTGGCTTTTGTCGTAGTAGGAATGGATGTTCTCGACGATCAGCATCAGGCAGCCTCCCCAAGGTAAGCGGTGCGCACGCGTTCATCGGCGCGCACGAATTCCGGCGTGCCTTCCACCAGGATCTGGCCGTGGCTCATCACCGTGATGCGTTGGCTGATGGACATGACGATGCTCATGTTGTGTTCGATCAGCAGCACCGTGTGGTCGCGGCCAAGGTCGCTGATCAACTGGGTCATGATCGGGATGTCATCGATGCCCATGCCCGAGGTGGGCTCGTCGAGCATCAGCAGTTTCGGTTTGGAGCAGATCGACATGCCCACCTCCAGCACGCGCTGCTGGCCGTGGGACAACTCGCCGGCGAGGGTGTCGGCACGGGCGGTGAGTTGCAGGCGCTCCAGCACCTGGTCGGCCATCTCCAGATGTTCACGCTTGCTGTCGACACGGCGCCAGAAATTCAGGGCGCGCGCACCGTCGCGGCCCTGGGCGGCCAGGCGCAGGTTTTCGCGCACGCTGAGGTTCTGGAACAGGCTGGTGAGCTGGAACGAACGCGCCATGCCCAGGCCGACGCGGCCGTGGGCGGGCTTGCGCATCAGGTTCTTGCCGTCGAAATGAATCGCCCCGGCGGTGGCCTGGCGTTCGCCGGTGAGGCAGTGGAACAGGCTGGTCTTGCCCGCGCCGTTAGGGCCGATGATGGTGTGGATGGTGCCGGCCTCGACCTTGAGATTCACGCCGTTCACCGCGTGGAACGCGCCATAGGCCAGTTCCAGGTCTTGGGTTTCCAGCAGGATGCTCATAGCCCTTCCTCCTTGGCGACAGCGGCCGTGTTGCGATGGCCGCGTACCTTGTCGAACAGCGACGCCAGGCCGCCCCACAAACCACCGCGCATGAAAATCACCACCAGGATCAGGATCACCCCCAGCAGCATCAGCCAGCGCGGCCACAGGTCGGAGAGGAAATCCCCGAGCAGCACGATGGAGCCGGCGCCGAGCAGCGAGCCGAACAATGAGCCGGTGCCGCCGACAATGGTCATGATCAGGATGTTCTCGGACATCGCCAGGTCGATATTCGACAGCGGCACAAAGTGCAGCAGCATGGCGTACAGCGCGCCGGCAATCCCGGTGACGGCGCCGGACAGCACAAACACCAGGATCTTGAAGTGCCGCGTGTCGTAGCCGATGGCCGAGGCGCGGGTTTCGTTTTCGCGGATCGCCATCAAGGTGCTGCCGAACGGCGAGGCGATCACCCGGCGGGCGCCGATGAAGATCAGCAGGAACAGCACCGCGACAAAGCCGTAGAAGGCGCGGGCGTCGGCCAGTGACAGCAGCACGGTTTCACCCACGCGGATCTCCGGGCGCGGCACGCTGAGCAGGCCGTTGTCGCCACCGGTCCAGTCGCTGAGGGTGTAGGCGACAAAGTAGGCCATCTGGCTGAACGCCAGGGTCAGCATCACGAAGTAGATGCCGGTGCGACGGATGGCCAGGGCACCCACCAGCAACGCCAGGAAGGCACCGGCCACGGCGGCGCCGAGCAACGCCGTGAACAGGCCCAGTTGCAGGTGGATCATCAGCAACGCCGCGCAATAAGCGCCGGCCCCGAAGAAGATGCCTTGGCCAAAGGAGAGCAGGCCGGTGTAGCCCAGCAGCAGGTTGCAGGCCAGGGCGGCCATCGCAAAGATCAGGATCTCGGTGGCCAGGGTCGCCGACGGCAGTATCAAGGGCAGGCCGATCAGCACTGCCAACACCCACAGCAACATCGCGCGCGATTGCGTCTTGGCAAACGGCAGGGGATTTTTCTCGCTCATGTCAGGCTCTCCCAAACAGGCCGTAGGGACGGACCAGAATCACCACGGCCATGGCGCCGTAGATCATCAAACTCGCGCCCTGGGGCCAGAGTGTGGTCATCAGGCTTTGCACCACGCCCACCAGCAAACCGCCGACCAGCGCACCGCTGAACGAGCCCATGCCGCCGATCACCACCACCACGAAGGCCACCCCGAGAATTTCCGGGCCGACAAAGGGCTGCGCGCCGCGCAACGGGGCGAACAGCACGCCCGCGACACCGGCCAGGGCCACGCCGAGGGCGAAGGTCATGGAGAACAGCCGGAAAATATTGGTGCCCAGCAGCGACACGGTTTCGGTGCTTTCACTGCCGGCCCGCACCAGGGCGCCGAAGCGCGTGCGTTCCAGCAGCAGCCACAGGCCCAGGCCGACCAGCCCGGAAAACACGATGAGAAACAGGCGGTAGTAGGGGTAGACGAAGTCACCCACCACCAGCACGCCGCGCAGCAGTTCCGGCACGGCGACGCTTTTGCCCACCGGGCCCCAGATCATCACGCTGGCTTCCTGGATGATCAGCGCGATCCCCAGGGTCACCAGGATCTGGAACATGTGCGGTAAGTGATAGATGCGCTGGATCAACAACCGTTCGATGGCCCAGGCCAGCGCGGCCACCACCAGCGGCGCAATCAGCAGCGCCAGCCAGAAGTTGCCGGTGAGGCTCACGGCGGTGTAGCAGATGTAGGCACCCAGCAGGAAAAACGCGCCGTGGGCGAAGTTGACGAAGTTGAGCAGGCCGAAAATGATCGTCAGCCCGACCGCGATCAGGAAGTAGATCATCCCCAGCCCAAGGCCGTTGAGGATCTGGAACAGGTAAAGATTAAGCATGCAGGAACCCTCTGCAGGAGGCCGCTTGCACGGCCCTGCGCTACCAAATTCAGGGGGATCAGCCGAGCGTGCAGCCCGTGGCTTCCACCGGCGGGAACGACTGGCCGGCGCTGAGCACCTTGGCCAGGTCGTCCTTGTCGGCCATGTCGGCGGTGGCCTTGCCGATCAGCAGGTAGTAATCCTTGATCACCTGGTGGTCGCCGGCGCGGATCGATTCCTTGCCGGTGGGCCCTTCGTAGCTCAGGCCCTGCAGGGCCTTGGCCACGGTCGGCCCGTCGAAGCTGCCGGTAGAAATAATGGCTTCGAGCATGACCTTGGTGCTGATGTAATCGGCGGCCAGCGGGTAGGTAGGGTTGATGCCGTATTTGGCTTGGGTGAGCTTGACCAGTTCACGGTTGAGCGGGGTGTCGACCTGGTGCCAGTACTGCGCGCCGAGGTACACGCCTTCCAGCACGTCGCTGCCCAGCTCCTGGAACTGGTCGAGGCCGGCGGACCACACCAGCAGCACCTTCATGCGTTCCTTGATACCGAAGTTCACCGCCTGGCGCAGGGTGTTGGACGACTGGCTGCCGAAGTTGAGCAGCACCAGCACATCGGGTTTGGCGGCGATGGCGTTGGTCAGGTAGCCGGAAAATTCCTGCTCCTGCAACGAGTGGTAGCTGTTGCCGATGTGTTCCAGGCCGTTTTCCTTGAGCACATTCTTCGCGCCTTCGAGCAGCGCTTCGCCGAACACGTACTGCGGGGTGATGGTGTACCAGCGCTTGGCGTCCGGCAGCAGCTTGATCAGCGGCACCATGGTTTCGCGGATCGCGCCGTAGGTGGGCACCGACCAGCGGAAGGTTGCCTTGTTGCAGTCCTTGCCGGTGACTTCATCGGCGCCCACCGGGGTCATGAACACACCGCCGACCTTGTCCACTTCCTTGGCCACCGCCAGTGCCGAGGACGACAGGGTGCAGCCCTGGAAGAACCGCGCGCCATCCTGCTGGATGGCTTCCTGCACCTTGCGCACAGCCTTGCCGGCATTGCCCTCGGTGTCGATCACCTTGTAGTTCAGCGGGCGGCCGAGTAGCTCGGGGTGTTGTTCCACCGCCAGGCGCGAACCCATGTCGGCAAACTTGCCATAGCTGGCAAAGGCGCCAGACATGGACTTGAGGCCGTAAAAGGTAAAAGGCTCGGCGGCGAATGCAGACCGGATGCTCAGCGGGAGGCTGAGGGCGGCGGCTGCGGTAAGACTGGCTTTCAACAACGTACGACGCTGCATGGGGTGACTCCCTGGTTTAGTTATTGGCAGGAGTGGCAATGGCGATACGGTGGAGCAAGGGCCTGTGGGCAGGCCTGTTATTGGTTGGGGCAAACGCTCTAACGGTTGGAACTGGATCGAGTGTGGGAGCTGGCTTGCCTGCGATGCAGGCGCCTCGGTGTTTCTGTCAAACCGAGTCGATGCATTCGCAGGCAAGCCAGCTCCCACATTGATCGGGTTTGCACAGTAGGTGCTGTGGCGTTTTTAGTGGTTGTGATCGAACTCCAATAGGAAATGCGGGCTGACCTGGCCTTCAAGGGCGGTCATGTGGTGTTCGGCATCGCACATGTGTTCATGCATCAAGCTGCGTACTGCGCTTTCATCCCCGGCACGAAAGGCGATCAGCAACTGCTTGTGATAGTCGAGGTTGGCGGCGTCGAACTGCTTGCGCTTGGGCTTGTAGGCTTTTTTCAGCACCACCAGGTCGCGCAGCAGATCGTTGAGGAACTGCGCTATGAAACTCAGCAACGGGTTGGGGCAGGCCTTGGCCAGCAAGTTGTGGAACTCCAGTTCCGCCAGGCGCTGTTCACGCTGGCCGGCTTCACTGTCTTCGGGGGCGCTGCAAAAATCCACGTTGTCTTGCAGGGCCTGGTAGTCCTCTTCGCTCAAGCGCCCGAGCACCGATACCGCGAGCTCCACTTCGATGACTTTGCGCAGTTGGTACACCTGTTCGCCGTCCAGATGCTGGAAGTGCAGGTAGTTGCGCAACGCGCGGCTGGCCGGTTCGGTGCCGGCCTGGTTCAGGTAGGCGCCGCCACTGGGCCCGGTGCGAGTGCTCACCAGGCCTTCCACTTCCAGCGCCTTGAGCGCTTCGCGGGCCGAACCTTTGGAGCACTGGAAGCTTTCCATCAGCTCGCGTTCGGTGGGCAGGCGGTCGCCGGGTTTCAAGGCGTCGGTGACGATGGAGCGCTTGACCGACTCGACAATCACATCGGACAGCTTCTGGCGTTTGCGTCGTAGCGGGCGGCTTAGCATAAGTTCGATTTATCGTATTAATGCGGATTAATAGCACTTAATAACGATCGGGATGCAGCGTCAACGGCGGGTGTCGTTTTCGATGGCAAGAGGTCGCAATCGGATGGTTACTCGCCGTTGCCCGAATCCAGGCAGCGTGTGGATGGCGGAGGCTGCTTGCCGAAGACCAGGAAGTCGCCCACCCAGCGGTTGATGCAGCTGCTGG
This sequence comes from Pseudomonas sp. DWP3-1-3b3, assembly GCF_049896305.1. Taxonomy (NCBI): domain Bacteria; kingdom Pseudomonadati; phylum Pseudomonadota; class Gammaproteobacteria; order Pseudomonadales; family Pseudomonadaceae; genus Pseudomonas; species Pseudomonas sp. DWP3-1-3b3. Next base: position 90,781 of record NZ_JAFCUA010000004.1, read on the forward strand.
CATCCTGTTTGGCCGTTTCTTTCAAGCGTAATTGTTCGACCTGGGGCGCTGCCGATTCAGACGGCTGCGCATTGACCAGCACCATGCGCGCCACCCGTTCGGGAAACAGCGCCGCGTACCGGTTGCCCAGGCGGGCAGCATCGGCATTGCCCAGGTAGAGCAGTTGGGCGTCGCCCAGTTGGGTGCGGACAAACTCCAGGTCCTGGGCGGCCTGTTCGACGCCGTTGTCGTTGCCGAGGTCGCGGGGGCTGAGCTCGATGACGTCGTAGCGGTTGACCAGCGTGCGATACGCCGGGTTGGAGTAGGAGCCCCAGAGGCTGGTCAGGTGAATGACAAAGGTGCCGCCCTGGTTCCTTTTGGGGGCATCGCCAGCTTGGGCGAACACCACGCCTTCGCGGTTCAGCGGGTCACGGGCGCCGACGCGGGTCAGGTAGAGACGCAGATTGCCTTGCCGAGGCGCGGCGTAATTGCGCGGCACGCTCACGACCCCGCATTGGGTGCGTTGCAGCACTTCAGGGTCCAGGCGTTCAACGGTGGGCAGTGGGCAATCCAGCAGCCAATCAATGGCGGTGGGGGGAATCAGTTCTTGGGCAGCACTGGCTGTTACCCAGAGACAGGCGCACGTCAGGTATTTTGCGACAGTCATCAAGAGGTCCTGGGCAACCGTGTGAGAGCGGTTTTTTTACCAAGGACCTTTGGTCGAAGAATGTAGGGCGAGAAGACAGCTGATGTACGAAAGCGGAGTTTTGTTTATCGGATCTGTGTCTGCCAGCCGCCGCCCAATGCCTTATACAACGCGATGCTGGCCTGCAGGCGCGACAGCCGCAGTTGCACATTCTGATCCTGGGCCGCGTACAGGGTGCGTTGGGTTTCCAGTACTGTGAGCAGGTCTTCGGCACCGGCCTGGTAGCGGCTTTCAGCGATCTGGAAGGCGGTCTGGGCCTGTTGCAGTTCTTCGCTTTGCCATTCGCGCTGCTGGTCGAGACGCGTGATGCTGCTGAGGGATTTTTCTACGTCGGCAAAGCCGTTGATGATCGCACCGCGATAGGTTTGCAGCAGTTCATCCTGGCGCGCGCGGGCCTTGTCGCGTTCAGCACTTAAACGGCCGTTGTTGAAGATCGGCGCCACCAGCCCGGCGGTCAGCGTGTAGTAGGGGCTGCGCAGGACATCCACGGCCTTGTAGGCGTCGGAACCCAGGGTCGCGCCGAGGGTGATGGCGGGCAGCATGGCCGCGCGGGCCACGGTGACGTCGGCCTGTGCGGCCGCCAATTGCGCCTCGGCCTTGGCGATATCAGGACGGCGGCTGAGCAATTGGCTCGGCATACCGGCACCGATCGTTGGCCAAGTGAGTGCCTGGAACGGTTCTGCGCCCAGATCCAACGTCTGGACCGGTTGGCCGAGGAGGGCGGCCAGCGTGATCCGCGACTCTTCGGCCAGTTGCTGGATCAGCGGCAGTTGGCGTTGCTGGCTGGCCACCAGGCTTTTTTGCTGGGCCAATTCCAGGGCGGTGGCGGAGCCGGCGTCATAGCGGGTCTGCACCAGGTCGAGCACGTTGCGCGCGTTGGCCAGGTTCAGCTCGGCAATCTGCTGGCGCTGCTGGGCGGCCAGGGTTTGCGCGTAGCGGTCGGCCACGCTGCTGAGCAAGGTCAGCTCCACGGTGGCCTGGTCAAATTCGCTGGCACGCAGGCTATGCAGGGCGCTGTCGCGGGCGGCGGCGCGGCCACCCCAGAAGTCCACTTCGTAGCTGGCGCTGAGGTTGGCGCCAAAGTTGTCGACGGCGTCATTGCTTTGCGTTGCGTCAAGTTCCGGTCCACCCGGGCCGCGCAACAACTTCTGGCGGCTGCTGGTGAGGTTGAGCTTCACTTCCGGCAACAACGGCGCGCCGGCAATCACTGCGCTGGCTTGGGCCTGGCGCACGCGGGCGGTGGCGGCGGCCACGTCGAAACTGTCACGCCGGGCCTGTTCGACCAGGCGGTTGAGCTGCGGGCTGCCAAACTGCGTCCACCATTGCTGGTTGGTGGCTTGGGCAGCGTCGCGTTCGGCAAATTGCCAGGCGGCAGGCGCTGCAATCCCGCTGTCGAGCGCGGGCGGGTTGCCGGTGCAGGCGCTGAGTAACACGCACAAGGCAGGCAGGTAGAAGGACTGTTTATTCACTGGTCAACGCCTTAACCGGATCGAGCCGGGCAGCTTTACGGGCCGGCATGAAGCCGAATACGACGCCGGTGACGAGTGCGCAACCAAATGCGCCAAACACCGCCAAGAGGGAGAACTGCACCGCCACCTTGGCCAGTACCAACACGCCGCCGACCAACAAGGCGAGGGCGATGCCACACAAGCCGCCGACCACCGAGAGCATCACCGCTTCCGTGAGGAACTGGCGCAGGATGTCGCGCTGGCGTGCGCCGGTGGCCATGCGGATGCCGATTTCACGGGTGCGTTCGCGCACGGTCATCAACATGATGTTCATCACGCCGATGCCGCCCACCAACAGGGAAATCGCCGCAATCGAACCGAGCATCAATGACAGCGTGTTCTGCGTGCGGGCCTCGGCCTGGATCATCGCGGCGTTGTTGGTCAGCTCGTAGTCGCGCTTGCCGTTGTGCAACTTTTGCATCAACTGATCAATGGCGACTTCGGCTTCGTGGACCTTGCGCGCATCCGCCGCCGCGATCACCACATATTCGGGGTTGTAGCTGCCGAACAGGCGCACGCTGGCGGCGGTGTAAGGGATGGCGACGCGGTCGTCACTGTCCTTGTTGCCGGAAGCGGCGCCTTTTTCCGCCAGCACACCGATCACCTGGAACGGCACGTTTTCAATCAGGATGTACTGGCCGATCGGGTTGACCTCGCCTTTGAACAGCTTCTCGCGCACGCGATGGCCGATCACCGCCACGGTGGCGGCGGCGCGCTCGTCGGCGGCCGTGAAGTAACTGCCCTCGACCACCGGCCAATTGAAAATCTCCGGGAAATTGGTGTCATTGCCGCCCACATACGCCATGTAGTCCACGTTGCCGTAACGCACCCCGGCTTCGCTGCCGTTGACCGGCATGATGCGCTGGACCTGGGGCAGGGCCGCCAGCGCGTGGACGTCATCGAGGGTAACAATGCCCAGCGGCGTACGCGGGTTCGGCGACGAGCCACTGAGGTAGATGATGTTGGAGCCGAACGCGCCCATTTGCGCCATGACCTGGCGCTTGCTGCCTTCGCCCACCGCCAGCATCACCACCACCGAGGCTACGCCGATGATGATCCCCAGCAGGGTCAGCGCGGTGCGGAAGCGGTTGATCCACATCACCCGCCAGGCGGCTTGCACCGCATCCACCAGCTCGGCTTTCCACGCGCCATTGTGCTCGGCGCCGTCGGCCAGGCGCTGGCGCAGGTCCACGGCTTGCAGGGCGCCGTTCGCCAATGCCGGTGCAACGTCGTTGCCGTCGGCTGAATCGCTGATGATCAAACCATCGCGGATCTCGATGATGCGATTGGCCCGCGCCGCCACTTCGCGGTCGTGGGTGATCAGGATCACCACGTGGCCCTGGCTGGCGAGTTCGTCGAGCAGGGTCATGACCTCGGCGCCGCTGTGGCTGTCGAGGGCGCCGGTGGGTTCGTCGGCGAGGATGATATGCCCGCCGTTCATCAATGCACGGGCGATGGAGACCCGCTGTTGCTGGCCACCGGAAAGCTGGTGCGGACGGTTGCCGGTGCGCTCCTCCAGGCCCAGGCGGGTGAGCAGGGCATGGGCGCGGGCATGGCGCTCGGCGGCGCTGATACCGGCGTAGATCGCCGGCATCTCGACGTTTTCCTGAGCCGAGCCGGAAGGGATCAGGTGGTAGCCCTGGAACACGAAGCCGAAGGCTTCGCGGCGCAGCCAGGCGAGTTCGTCGCTGTCCAGATGGGCGACGTTCTCCCCGGCGAACAGGTAGTCGCCGGTGCTTGGGCGGTCGAGACAGCCGAGGATATTCATCAACGTGGACTTGCCGGAACCCGAGGCGCCGACGATGGCGACGAATTCCCCGGCATGGATCGACAGGTCGATGCCGCGCAATACGTCGACCTGCGGGCTGTCGCCGCCGCCGTAGGACTTGCGGATGTGCTTGAGTTCGATCAGGGGCGTGGTCAACTCAACCCCCGTTGCCGTCGGCCGGGCCGATCAGCAGTTGATCGCCTTCGCTCAAGCCGTCGAGCACCTGGACGCGCAGGCGGTCGCTGATGCCCACCTGCACCTGGCGTTGTTCGATGCGGCCATTCTTGCCCACGACCTGGGCGATCTGCTGGTTGGCATTGGCCGTGCCCGATAACGCGGCGACCGGCGCGGTGAGGGCGTCCTTGACCTGGCTGGCGACGAAAAATACCTGGGTGGTCATTTCGGCCATCAAGGCGTTGTCGCTGTTGTCCACGTCCAGCAGCACGGTGTACAGCACCACGCGGCCGCTGCCACTTTTACTGGTGCTGTTGGGGCTGCCGCTGCCCTGGGTTTCATTCAATGGCTTGGGCGGGATCGGCAGGATCTGGCGCACGGTGCTGGTCCAGCGCCGGTTGCCGCCACTCAACGTGGTGAAATACGCGGTCATGCCCGGTTTGACGTGGCCGATATCCGCTTCCGAGACTTCCGCCCACACGGTCATCGGCGACAACTTGGCGATGCGCAGGATCAACGGCGTCTGCTGTTGGGCGTTGAGGGTCTGGCCGACCCGCGCGTCTACCGCGACCACGGTGCCGGCCATGGGCGCGTAGATGCGTGTGTAGCCCAATTCCGCTTCGTCACTGCGCAGGCTGGCCTGGGCTTGCTGGATCTGCGCCTGGAACATGTCGACCCGCGCCTGGGTGGCGCTCAGTTCGGCCTTGGCGGTTTGCACGTCTTCTTCACGGGTGGCGTTGCCGGCCGCCAGGCGTTGCTGGCGCTGGTACTTCTGGCGTGCCAGTTCGTGCTGGGCCTTTTGTTCCTGCAACTGGGCCTTGAGGTTTTCGATGGCGTAGCGGCTGGCGTCCAGCTTGGCTTTTTGCGTGGACGGATCGATCTCCACCAGCAACTGGCCTTCCTGGACCTGGTCGCCCGCCTCGACGTGGATCTTGCGGATCTGTCCTGAGGCCTGGGCGCCCACGTCCACATAACGGCGCGGCTGCAGGGTGCCCAGGGCGGTCACGCTGTTTTCGATACTGCCGCGGGTGACGGTGACGGTGGTGAGGGTGTCACGCCCCGGCGGCAGCACTTGCCAGGCTGCGATGGCGAAAATGGGGATCAGGCACGCGATAACAAGCAAGGCGCGTCGGGCAGGTCGAGGGCGTTTCATGCTTTGGTTCCAGCCAGGAAAGTTCGGACCGCAGTTGCGGGGAGCTGACAAGTAAACGAGGGAATTGCGCGGGGATTTAGGCAGTTACATAAGCAGTTACAGCTCCCTTGAAGAAAAAAATCGTCCGTTGATGCAAGTCTGCTTTAAAAGTAGATGAGAATTACTATAAATTGCACGCACTCAAACTGCCATCACCTGAAGGCTGTCTTTATTTGCACCCAAGGACCTAATGCCGCCACCCGGCGGTCGGGAGTCATGTTGGAAAACTACTATCGCGAGCTGGTGTGTTTCCTCAACGCCAAGCTGGGCAACCGTCAGGTGGCCGAGGATGTGGTGCATGACGCTTATGTCCGGGTGCTGGAGCGCTCCAGCGACACGCCCATCGAACAACCCCGTGCCTTTTTGTACCGCACCGCGCTCAACCTGGTGATCGACGGCCATCGGCGCAACGCCTTGCGCCAGGTCGAACCCCTGGACGTGCTGGATGCGCAAGAGTGCTTCGCCAGCAGTTCGCCCCATACCAGTCACGACCACGGCCAGCGGCTGGAACTGCTCGAACGCGCCCTGGCCGAGCTGCCGGTGGCTTGTCGCGACAGCTTCCTGCTGCGCAAGCTCGAAGGCCTGACCCACCTGCAGATCGCCGAACGCCTGTGCATTTCCCGCGCCCTGGTGGAAAAACACATCGTCAACGCCATGAAGCACTGCCGGGTGCGGATGCGCGAGTGGGAAGCGCACTGATCAATGATCAGTTAAATTTTATTTCACTGTCCTCGTTTCCTATCAACACACGGCCTGTTGTTCAGGTCTTGAAGGTATTCCCGCCCCACCGCCAAGGGGCTTATCCAGAGGACACTGGAATGACACAGGCAATTGCTTCGCCCGCGGTTCACGACCTGATCGGTATCGGTTTCGGCCCTTCGAACCTGGCGCTGGCCATCGCCCTGCAGGAGCGCGAAAAGGCCCAGGGCAAACTGGACGTGCTGTTTCTCGACAAACAGGCTGACTACCGCTGGCACGGCAATACCCTGGTGACCCAGAGCGAACTGCAGATCTCGTTCCTCAAGGACCTGGTGACCCTGCGCAATCCCACCAGCCCGTATTCCTTCGTCAACTACCTGAAAGCCCACGAACGCCTGGTGGACTTCATCAACCTGGGCACCTTCTACCCGTGCCGCATGGAGTACAACGACTACCTGCGCTGGGTCGCCGGGCAGTTCCAGGCCCAGGCGCGCTATGGCGAGGAAGTGCTGGCCATCGAGCCGATCCTGCACCAGCAGCAGGTTGAAGCGCTGCGCGTGATTTCCCGCGATGCGCTGGGTGAGCAACATGTGCGCACCACCCGTTCCGTGGTGGTCAGCGCCGGCGGCACGCCGCGTATTCCTGAAGCGTTCAAGGCGCTCAAGGGCGACAGCCGGGTGTTCCACCATTCCCAATACCTGGAGCGCATGGCCAGCCAGCCGTGTGTCGAGGGCAAGGCCATGCGCATCGCCATCATCGGCGGTGGCCAGAGCGCCGCAGAAGCCTTCATCGACCTGAACGACAGCTTCCCGTCGGTGCAGGTTGACATGATCCTGCGCGGTTCGGCGCTCAAGCCCGCCGACGACAGCCCGTTCGTCAACGAAGTGTTCTCGCCGGCCTTCACCGACCTGGTGTTCCAGCAAGAGGGCGCCGAGCGTGAGCGTCTGGTCGCCGAATACCAGAACACCAACTATTCGGTGGTGGACCTGGACCTGATCGAGCGTATCTACGGCATCTTCTACCGCCAGAAAGTCTCCGGCATCGCGCGCCAGGCATTCCGCACCATGACCGTGGTCGAGAAGGCCACCCCAGGCCCGCTGGGCATCGAACTGGTGCTGCGCAACAACGCCAACGGCGACACCAGCATCAACCACTACGACGCGGTGATCCTGGCCACCGGCTACGAGCGCCAGACGCACCGCGCCTTGCTCGCGCCGCTGGAAGACTACCTGGGTGACTTCGAGGTGGCGCGTGACTACCGCATCGTCACCGACGAGCGTTGCAACGCCGGTATCTACATCCAGGGCTTCAGCCAGGCCAGCCACGGCTTGAGCGATACTTTGCTGTCGGTATTGCCGATTCGTGCGGATGAGATTGCGGCGTCGTTGTATGCGCTGGACCGTGGGCGCGGCAAGGGGCGCTCGGTGCAGGACCTGTTGCTCGCCACGGCAAGCTGACAGGCTGCACTTGTGACCCGGAGGGTTGGCTGATACTGTACAAAAAACCAGTGTCGGTAACCCTCCATGCAGTTGATCGAAAAACTCAGCATCCTCGCCGACGCCGCCAAGTACGATGCTTCGTGCGCCAGCAGTGGTGCGCCCAAGCGTAGCTCCGAGGGCAAGGCGGGGCTGGGTTCCACCGATGGCATGGGCATTTGCCATAGCTACACGCCGGACGGGCGTTGTGTGTCGCTGCTCAAGGTGTTGCTCACCAACTTCTGTCTTTACGACTGCCAGTACTGCGTCAACCGCCGCTCCAGCGACGTGCCCCGCGCGCGTTTCAGCCCGGAGGAGGTGGTTACTCTGACCCTGGATTTCTACCGGCGCAATTGCGTCAGCGGGCTGTTTCTCAGTTCCGGCATCATCCGTTCGTCCGACTACACCATGGAGCAACTGGTGCGGGTCGCCAAATTGCTGCGCGAAGAGCATGACTTTCGCGGCTATATCCATCTCAAGACCATTCCCGACGCCGATCCGGCACTGATCGCCGAAGCCGGAAAGTATGCCGATCGCCTGAGCGTGAACATCGAACTGCCCACCGAGGCCAGCCTGCAGACCCTGGCGCCGGAAAAAAAGATCGTGTCGATCAAGCAGGCCATGCAGACCATCTACACGGGCGAGCAGACGGTCCGCAACGAACCGCGCGCGCCGCGTTTTGCCCCGGCCGGGCAGAGCACGCAACTGATCGTCGGCGCCGACGACACCGATGACAGCACCATCCTCCACGGTGCCGAGGCGTTGTACGGTAACTTCAAGCTGCGCCGCGTGTATTACTCGGCGTTCAGCCCCATTCCCAACAGCCCGAAAAGCGTGCCCCTGGCAGCACCGCCCTTGATGCGCGAGCACCGCTTGTACCAGGCGGATTTTTTGCTGCGCAGTTATGGCTTCAGCGCCAACGAGCTTTTCCAAGGCCCCGGCCACCTGGCCCTGGATATCGACCCCAAGCTGGCCTGGGCCCTGGAAAACCGTGAGGTGTTCCCCCTGGACCTGAACCGCGCCGAACCGACCTTGATCGCGCGTATCCCAGGCATTGGCCTGCGCACTACCCAGCGCCTGGTGGACCTACGCCGTGAGCGCAAGATCCGCTTTGAAGACCTGGCGCGCATGCGGTGTGTGCTGGCCAAGGCCAAGCCGTTTTTCATCACCAGCGACTACCATCCGCAGCAGGCCGACAGCACCAGCGTGTTGCTGCGCGAACAATTGCGCGACCGTCCGCAGCCGCAGCAAATGGGCTTGTGGGGATGATCAGCCTGGAGTGCAACAACCTGTTCAGCACTTGGCGCGAGCAGGCGCGCTGGCTACTGAGCCATCAGGTCGACCCCAGCCAGGTGAGCTGGGGCGAGGCTGAGGTGGCGGACCTGTTTGCCACCGACGAACCGATTCCCGAAGGCTTGGGGCCTTACCAGACGCGGGTGCCCAAGGCCCTGCTGGAATTGCTGGAGTCGGCGGCCTGCTATCACGGGGACCAGCGCTGGAGCCTGTTGTATGAAGTGTTGTGGCGCGTCAGTCATGGTGACCGCACGGCGATGCTGGCGGGGGACAAGCTGGGCAGTGAGTTGCAGCGGCGGATCAAGCAGGTCAGTCGCGAGGCGCATCATTTGCACGCGTTTGTGCGGTTTGTCGCGCTACCGGCCGGGGCGGGGCTGGAGTTGCCGGAATATGTGGCCTGGCATGAGCCGGCCCACGACATCCTGAAGTCCGCCAGTCAGCATTTTGTAGGACGAATGGGGCGTCATCGCTGGATGATCGCCACGCCGTTGGATGGGGTGTATTACGATGGCGAGCAGCTTGTTCATCAGCGCGAGTGCCCCGAGGCTTGGCGCCAGCTGGCACAGAATGTCGAGGACCCCCACAGTGCGATGTGGCTGACCTATTACAGCCACATCTTCAACCCGGCACGCTTGAACCCCAAGGTGATGGAGGGGCATCTGCCGAGCCGGTTCTGGAAAAACCTGCCCGAGGGCAAGTTGATTCCGGGCTTGATCACCGAGGCGCGGACGGGGAAGCAGAAGGACGGGCAGGCAAAGTTGATTGGTGCAAAACCGGGTCGCCAGATTGCCAACCCCCACCGAGCGCGGTGACCAACCCCACGCTCGCCTGCAACTGACGGGTCTGTACTGCCTGCAACGTGCGTTGTGCCTGCAAGGCTGCCGTCTGTGCGGTGACCACGTCCAGGTAGCTTACCGCGCCGGCCTCGTAGCTGTTCATCGCCAGCGATTGTGTGTGTTGCGCCGCATCCGCCGCCGCTTGCTCATCCTGGGCTTCCTGTTGCAGGTCTCGTAGCTGCGCCAGGTTGTCCTCGACTTCGCGCACCGCTTTCAAGACATGGCTGCGGTATTGCGCCGAAGCTTCTTCAAACTCGGCTTTGGCTTGGCGTTCATTGGCGCTCAAGCGGCCGCCATCAAAGATCGGCAAGTTCACCAGTGGGCCCAGCGCCCAATAGCGATTGCCCGCCGACAGCAGGTTACCGACGCCTTGCGTCTGCCCGCCGATCAGCCCGGTCAGGCTGAAGTCCGGGTACCACGCGGCCTTGGCTACGCCGATATTTGCATTGGCAGCAAACACCCGGCGTTCCGCCGCCGCGATATCTGGCCGACGTTGCAACAGGTGGCTCGGTAGCTGCGAAGGAATCCCCGGCAGCGCGATCAACCTCTCGCTTGGCGATAAACTGAAATTGCTGGCGGCCACGCCCACCAATTCGCCTATCGCATGTTCGGTGAGGTTGCGTTGGCCCTGCACTTCATCCCATTGCGCCTTGGCTTCGGCCAACTGATTCTGCGCGCGCGTCAGGTCGAGCTCCGACGCAATCTGGCCCTCATATCGGCTGCGAGTCAGTTGCAATGCCTGGCTGAAATCATCCAGCGAACTCTTGAGAATCCGAGCCTGGGCATCCAGTCCGTTGAGTTGTACGTACAACGTCGCTAACTGATGTTGCAGGCTCAAGCGCGCCACCGCCAAATCATCGCCGGACGCCTGTGCCTGGGCATCACCGGCCGCCACCTGGTTGCGGATTTTGCCCCACAGGTCCAGGTCGTAGCTCAGCGAAAAACCAGCGGTGTTGCTGTTGTACACCGATGGCTGCGTATCCCCTCGCAGCGGCCGCGAGTCCGATTGCCGTTGGCGCAATGGCTGCGCGCTGGCGGTGATCTGCGGGAACAACCCCGCATGCAATTGGCTGGCATAGGCCTGGGACGCATCGAAGTGCGCGAGTGCCGCCGCCAAGTCGGGGTTGGCCTTGAGCAGTTGCTGTTGCAGGTCGTTCAGGCGCGAATCCTGGTAGAGCGTCCACCATTCGGGGGCCAATTGATCGGACGGTTGCGCGCTGTGCCAGGGACCCTCGCTGGTCTGTTCGCGATACCCGGCCGGCAGGTCGACAGTAGGCACCTTGTAGGTCGGCGCCATCGAGCAGCCCTGCAACGCCAGCAGCATCAGCGCTGCCAGGGGTTTAAGCCTTAGGCGCATGCGCACCTCCGGCGGCGGCCAGCTGTACCGGATCGCCCTCACGCAGGGCGTCTGGAGGGTTGTCGACTACACGATCGACGGGTTTCAGGCCTTGGTCGATGACCAGGCGTTCGCCCAGGTCGAGGCCGATGTGAATGTCCTGCAGGTGCACGTGATTCTGCGCGTCCAATACCGCCACCTGTGTGCCTTGGGCCCGGAAGATCAACGCGCTGGCCGGGATGCTTACGCCATGGGTATCCGCCGGAATCGGCAAGGTGGCTTCGGCGTAGTCACCGGGCAGCAATTCGCCGTTGGGGTTGTCGGCCACGAACTGCGCAAGCAAGGTGCCGGAACGGCGGTCGATGGCGGTGGAATCACCGATCAGGCGCGCCTTGAAGTGCTCACCGGGGTGCTCGGGCACAGTCAGCTCGGCTTCAAGGCCGGGGTGGATGACCGCCGCGTAGTTCTGCGGCACGGGTACATACAGGCGCAATTGATGGGTGTCGGCGATGTTGAACAGCTCGGGATCGCTGTCGGTGTCGGCCTTGATCAATTGGCCGATATCGGTGTTGCGTGCGGTGATGGTGCCGGCGAACGGCGCGCGGATCGTCTTGTAGCTTTCCAGTGCGGACAGCCTGGCATAGTCGGCAGCGGCGGCTTCGGCGTTGGCTTTTGCGGCGGCGGCGTTGGAGGTTTTTTCATCGGCCTCCTGGCGCGATACCGAATGGCTGGCGAGCAGGTTTTGCCAGCGCGTCGCGGTGGTTTCGGCCAGGCGTGCGTTGGCCTGTTCCTGTATCAGCCGTGCATGGGTTTGCGCCAGTTGCTGGTCCAGGTCGGGGCTGTCGATCTCGGCAAGGATTTGCCCGGCGTTGACCTGGGTGCCGATGTCGGCTTTCCAGTCTTTCAAGTAACCGCTGACGCGGGCGTGAATCGGCGCCTTGCTCCAGGCTTCCAGGTGCGCCGGCAAGCGCAGGGTGTCGCCGGCGGCATTCTGCTGCGGTTGGAACACCATCACCTGTGGGACGGCGGCGGTTTCGGTCCAGGCGGTGACCGATTGTTCGTGCAGCGTGCGGGCGTGCAGGCCGTTGGCGACCAACAGGGCGGCCAGGGTCAGGCCGCCGACACCCATGAGCATCAGACGCTTGCGCGAGGGTTTGTGATCAGACGACATGAGACGTTTCTCCAGCAGTGGCGCGAGTAGGGTGACGGCCGTGGACCAGGCTGAAGACCACGGGGACAAATAACAGGGTGGCGGTGGTGGCGAGGATCAGGCCACCGATCACCGCCCGGCCGAGCGGGGCGTTTTGTTCCTCGGAAATCGCCAGAGGCAACATGCCGATGATCATCGCCAGGGCGGTCATGCACACCGGGCGAAAGCGCGTGTAACCGGCTTCCAGCGCAGCCTTGAGCGCATCGCCATGTTCGGCCAGGCGTTCACGGCAGAAACTCACCACCAGGATCGAGTTGGCGGTGGCCACGCCCATGCACAGGATCGCGCCGGTCAAGGCGGGCACCGACAACGAGGTGCCGCTGAGGAAAAGCATCCACACGATCCCCGCCAGTGCGGCCGGCAAGGCGGTGATGATCACGAACGGATCGACCCACGACTGGAAGTTGACCACGATCAGCAGGTAGATCAGTACCACCGCGCCAAGCAAGCCAAAGCTCAAGCCGCTGAAGGCTTCGTGCAACGCATCGATCTGCCCGTGCAGGCTGATCACCGCGCCTTTGGGGCGCATGGACGCGGTGTCATCCAGCACTTTCTGCACATCACGGGCCACGCCGCCGAGGTCGCGACCTTGCACGTTGGCGTACAGGTCCAGGGTCGGTTCGATGTTGTAATGGGTCACCACTGCCGGGCTTTGCACACGGGAGATGGTGGCCACGCCGCCAAGGATCTGCGACTGGCCGTCGGCGCCGGTCACCGGCAGCGCTTCCAGCGAAGGCAGGCTGTCGAGGCGATATTGCGGGGTGGCGGCGACGATGGAATAGGACACGCCGTTGGCCGGGTTGAGCCAGAAGGTCGGTGCCACTTGGGAGCTGCCGGCGAGGGAGGCGACCATGCTGTTGGTCACGTCACGTTCGGTAATACCCAGGCCATTGGCGCGCAGGCGGTCGACGTTGACCTGCAAGGACGGGTAGCCGGTGGACTGCTGGATGCGCAGGTCGGCGATACCGGGTACGTGTTGCAGGCGTCGCTCCAGTTCCACCGCATACGCACGGTTTTCTTCATCGCTGCGCCCGGAGATTTTCACGTCCAGTGGGGCTGGGGCGCCGAAGTTGAGGATCTGGCTGCTGATGTCGGCTGGCAGGAATGCGAAGTGGCTACCGGGGAAGCTTTCCGGCAGGGCTTCGCGCAGTTTCTTCACGTAATCGGCGGTGGGCGCGTGGTCTTTTTTCAGGGTGACCTGGATGTCGCCGTCCTGCGGGCCGATGGTGCCGCTGCTGCTGTAGGCCATGTCGATACCGCTGAGCGGGATGCCGATGTTGTCGACGATGGTGTCGAGTTCTTCGGCGGGAATCACCTCGCGAATCCGCGCTTCGATACGGTCGAAGGCGGCGGCGCTTTCTTCGATGCGCGTGCCCAGTGGCAGGCGCACGTGCAGGGCCAATGCACCCGCGTCGGTGGCCGGGAAGAAGTCCTGGCCAAGACTCGGCAGCAACAGGAACGACGCCAGCACGCAAGCAAGGAAACCGACGATAAAGCCCTTGCGATTGCCCAAGGCTAAGGTCAGCAGGCCATGGTAGGTGTCGCGGATATTTGAGAAGTGCCGTTCAAAGCCCTGCTGGAAATTCAGCACCGATTGCAGCACGCGATTGCGCGGTTTCTTGTGCTGCTCGCCCTCATGATGATTGATGAATGCATCTTCCGGATGATGCCCGGCGCCTGGCTCCGGCGTGTGCGGCTTGAGCAGGAACATCGCCAGGGTCGGCACCAGCGTACGCGACAGAATGAACGAGCTGGCCATGGCAAAGATCACCGCCAGGGCCATCGGCCGGAACAGGTAACCGGCGATGCCTTGCAGCAAAAACATCGGCACGAACACGATGCAGATACACAGCAGCGAGACGAACGCCGGGCCGACGATCTGTGCGGCGCCGTCGAGGATCGCGGTCTTCACTGCCTTGCCTTGTTCCAGGTGCCAGTTGATGTTTTCGATGGTCACCGTGGCGTCGTCCACCAGGATCCCCACCGCCAACGCCAGCCCGCCGAGGGTCATCACGTTGAGGGTTTGCCCGCTGACCGCCAACAGTGCAATCGCCGACAGCACGGCCAGGGGAATCGAGGCGGCAATAATGATCGTGGAACGCCAACTGCCGAGGAACAGCAGGATCATCGCACTGGTCAGCAGCGCGGCAATGATGCCTTCCTGGGCCACGCTGCCCACTGACTGTTTGACGAACACCGAGGCATCACCCAGCAGCGAGGTCTTCAGCGACGGCGGCAGGGTCTCGTTGATGCGCGGCAGCATCTGGCGGATACCGTCGATGATCGACAGGGTGGAGATGCTGCCGTTTTTCAGCGCTGGCATGAGGACCGCACGGTGGCCGTCGACGCGCACGATATTGGTCTGCGGCGGCGAGCCGTCGCGCACGTGGGCGACTTGGCCGATGGTGATCAAGGCTCCGTCGACGGTCTTGATCGGCAGGTCATTCAGCTCATCGATGGCCTTGGGGCTGTTGTTGAGCAGGATCGTGTATTCGTTGGGGCCGAGTTTGGCGGTGCCCACCGGGATGATCTGGTTCTGCAGGGCCAAGGCGTTGCCCACGTCCTGGGCCGACAAGCCTTTGGCGGCCAGTGCCTGTGGATCGAGGTCCAGCGTGATCTGGCGTTGCTTGCCGCCCATCGGTGTAGGCATGGCCAGGCCGGGCAGGGCGCTCAGGGGCAGGCGGATGTTGTTCTGCACCAAGTCGCGGATCTTGGCTTCCGAGAGGCTGGGGCTGGAGAACGCCATCTGCAAAATCGGCACCGTGGAGGCGCTGTAGTTGAGGATCAGCGGTGGCGTGATGCCCGGCGGCATCTGCTTGAGGACGGTTTGTGACACCGCTGTCACCTGGGCGTTGGCGGTGCGGATGTCCACGCCGGGTTGGAAGAAGATCTTGACGATGCCCATGCCGGGCAGGGATTGCGATTCGATATGCTCGATGTCGTTGACGGTGGTGCTCAGGGAGCGTTCATAGGTGTAGATCACCCGACCGGCCATGGCGTCCGGCGACAGGCCGTTGTACTGCCAGACCACGGCAACCACGGGGATGCCGATGTCCGGGAAAACGTCAGTGGGGGTACGCAGGGCCGCCATCGGCCCGATGATGCAGATGAATATGGCCAACACGATAAACGTGTACGGCTTTTGCAGTGCGGTCTTTACCAGCCCGAGCATGCGTGAAACCTCCGGAGGGAGCAGGATTGCAAACCCCGGCAGTCTTGCCCGACCCACCTAACACGCACCTTTCAGCCAGGTGAAGGAACATTTAGGAAGGGGCTGAAGATCGTTTCATATGTATTCATTTGTTCTACAAAGGGTGGCTCCTCAAGCTTGTAGGCCATCGGACACATCGTCCCTATTTGTTGGAGCCCTGCCATGTCACTCAAACCTCTGTTATTGATTCCCGCCCTCGGTGCTGTGCTGTTGTTGTCGGCGTGCGCCGGCCCGATCCCCAAGGCCGACCCGAGCGAAGCGTGGATCGGTCTGAAAGAAGAGGCCCCCAACGACCTGATGGCCGAACGCGTGGACGGCAAGCGCGTGGATGACGGACGTTTCTTTGAAGTGACACCGGGAGACCATCGCCTGGATGTGACGCTGTTCGAAGAAGAGCCAGGCGACGACAACCAGCAGGACTGCCAGGGCCGGGTCGAGTACAAGGATTTCAAGGCAGGTGAGCATTACACCCTGGTGGAATCGAGCCTGGGCACCACCGTGCGCGCATCCTTGATGGATGGTCACGGCAAGGAAGTCGCGGCGACTCAGGACTTCAATTGCATGCCGGGCTAGGCGTGATGTACCGCCACCTTATGGGGTTTGGCGGGTGCAGCGGGTTTGACGTGGGGGTGATGGTGCCGACGGGTGATGCGCAACACCCCCCACAACATGGCGCCGGCTACCGCCAGCCAACCGCAGATCAACAGGACAATCGTTGTTGCAAGGCTCATTCGGGCCTCCTTTCGCCCCGCAGGGGGCACACACAGTCTTCTCAATGGACAGTCTAGCTACCTGGCGGTTGCCTGCTATTGACCAATGGTCGTGTCTGTCCAACTTCTTTGCTCTATCCGCGTCCTTTACTAAGCCTGCGGGCTATACCCGCGTGGCAGAGCGTCCTATGATCAGGGCCCTTACCGGCAGTTGATCAAGAGAGTAGAAAATTGCGGTTACGGTCGAACCTGAAAAAATCCTTGTTCCTCGCGTGTGCCTTGGGCCTTGCGGCGTGTTCCTCCACTCCGTCGAGACTGGCGGGCCTTCCGGAGCGCGTCGAACTCAATGGCGTGCCGACCTTTCGCAGCGAGGCTTACCAGAGCGGTCCTACGTCTTTAGCCAGCATGCTGTCGCAACAAGGCATTGTCATGACACCGGGGCTGTTGGATAAACCGTTGCATCTGCCGGGCGGCGAAGCCGACCTTGAGCGCAACATGCAGGTGCTGGCGCGTGAGTACGGGCTGATGGTGTATCCGCTGGAGGCCAAGCTGACGGCAGTGCTGGCCCAGGTGGCGGCGGGTTATCCGGTGATGGCGCGGATTGGCGGCGGGCTGTGGTCGGATGCGCACTACGTGGTCGTGGTGGGGTTCAACCAGCAGAAAAGCACGGTGTTGTTGCGCTCGGGGATGGATCGGCGCTTGCTGATGAGCTTCAGCGACTTTGAGTCCAAATGGAAAAGCGCCGGCAGTTGGGCAATCCTCACCCAGCGCCCGAGCCAGTTGCCGGCGAATGTGGATGCACAACGTTGGCGCGACTCGGCGAATGCGACGGCCCAGGCCGGGCAGGAGCGGGCGGCGGCGCAGGCGCTCAAAGTGTTGGCGGAAACAAAGTAAACAAGAACACTGCGTGCCCTGTGGGAGCGGGCTTGCCCGCGATGCAGGCGCTGAGGTGTTTCAGTTGCGCCGCAGTGATGCTATCGCAGGCAAGCCAGCTCCCACAGGGGGGTTGCGTGTTTAGCGACGGGCTTCAGCAGCGTTGGGACGATTCTTCAGGTTCTTGTCGGCCTTGTAGCGCAACGCTACATCGGGCACCGAACCGCTCTTGCCGGTCTCGACCCAATTGCGGATACGGCTGGCATCGGCAAAGTGGGTGAATTTGCCGAAGGCATCCAGGATCACCAGCGACACCGGGCGGTTACCCATGCTGGTCACCAGTACCAGGCAGTGGCCGGCCTGGTTGGTGAAGCCGGTCTTGGTCAGCTTGATGTCCCAGTTGGCGCGGTTGATCAGGTGGTCAGTGTTGGAGAAACCCAGGGTGTAGTTGGGCTTGCGGAACGACACGGTCTTTTCCTTGGTGGTGCTCAATTGGCTCAGCAGCGGGTAGTGACGCGCGGCGGCCAGCAGCTTGCTCAGGTCGCGGGCGGTGGACACGTTGTGGATCGACAGGCCAGTGGGTTCTACATAATGAGTACTGGTCATGCCCAGCGCCTTGGCCTTGGCGTTCATCGCCGCGATAAACGCCGGGTAGCCGCCTGGGTAGTGGTGGGCCAAGCTGGCCGCGGCGCGGTTCTCCGAGGACATCAAAGCGATCAACAGCATTTCTTTGCGCGGCATTTCGCTGCCGATTTTCACGCGGGAGAACACGCCTTTCATTTCCGGCGTGTCCTTGATGTTGATGTCGATGTATTCGTCCATGTTCTGCTTGGCTTCCAGCACGATCAGACCGGTCATCAACTTGCTCACCGAGGCGATGGGTACCACCACGTCGGGGTTGCTGGAATAGATGACTTTGTTGGTCTGCAGGTCCACCAGCATGGCGCTGCCGGAAGCGATTTGCAGTTTGGACGTGTCACGCGGGGCCAGGGTGGTTTCGGCGGCGTGCGCGAAGGTGCCTGTGAAAGCAAAAAATAGGCTGACAATAGAAAGACGAATTTTCACGCGGATGAACTCGCTAAAAGTAAGGAAATACCGTTCGTGAACGGTTTTTTGATAAATGCCGTTACATTTTAGGAGTATGGATCAGAAACTGTCGAATGTTCTTCTAGAACCCGATGAAAGTTCTTAAAAACTAAGAAAAAACAGGGTTTATCTCAGGCAATAAAAAGCCCTGCGATAAGGCAGGGCTTTTTCAGTACGCCTGGTTATTAAGCGTGCAGGGTCTCTGCGGCGTACAGGGTGTTTTCCAGCAGGCAAGCGCGGGTCATCGGGCCGACGCCGCCCGGTACTGGGGTAATCCAGCCGGCGCGGGGCAGGGCGGTTTCGTACACCACATCGCCCACCAGCTTGCCGTCGTCCTGGCGGTTGATGCCCACGTCGATGACGATGGCGCCTTCCTTGATCCATTCACCTTTGACCAGTCCTGGCTTGCCGGCAGCAACCACAACCAGGTCGGCGCGGCCGACGTGGCCGGCGAGGTCTTTGGTGAAGCGGTGGGTGACGGTCACGGTGCAACCGGCCAGCAACAATTCCATGGCCATCGGACGGCCGACGATGTTGGAGGCGCCGACCACGACTGCATCGAGGCCGTACAGGTCGACCCCGGTGCTTTCCAGCAGGGTCATGATGCCTTTAGGCGTGCACGGGCGCAGCAGCGGGATACGCTGGGCCAGGCGGCCGACGTTATAAGGATGGAAACCGTCGACGTCTTTGTCGGGGCGAATGCGCTCCAGCAATTTGGAGGCGTCCAGATGCTCGGGCAATGGCAGTTGCAGCAGGATGCCATCAATCTTCGGGTCGTCGTTAAGGCTGTCGATCAGGTCGGTGAGGGCCTGCTGGGTGGTTTCGGAAGGCAAGTCGTAGGCCTTGGAAATAAAGCCGACCTCTTCACAGTCTTTACGCTTGTGCGAGACATAAACCTGAGAGGCAGGATCGCTGCCGACCAGGATCACCGCGAGGCCAGGCGTGCGCAGACCTTGCTGGCTGCGCTCGGTGACTCGTTTGGCGATCTGCTGGCGCAGGCTGGCGGCGATTGATTTGCCGTCGATAAGTTGTGCAGTCATTACGCGTGATTAACCATCGAGAGGGGGAAGAAAAGTGCGCGCATTCTCGCATGCCAGGACGTGAGGGCAAAGGCGCTTGGTCTGCAAATTGCCCTAACCCCTTAAATAAAATCAGTTTTTTTCAAAAAAGATTTGACGGGTTTCGAGGGCGTCTATACTATTCGTCGCACTTGTCGGGCACAGCCTAGCACTGGTTAAGAAGGTCGAGCAGAATAGCGTGTTGTTCTGTAAGGCTGGAAGCACTTAGTTTGTAATCCTCCAAGAGTACAGATTAATCAGGCGCCCGTAGCTCAGCTGGATAGAGCATCCGCCTTCTAAGCGGATGGTCGCAGGTTCGAGTCCTGCCGGGTGCGCCATTAGGCAGCTTTGGCACAAGTAGCGCTATATGGTGGGCGTAGCTCAGTTGGTAGAGCACGGGATTGTGACTCCCGTTGTCGAGGGTTCGATCCCCTTCGTCCACCCCATATTTTAAAAGGCGCCAGATTAATCGTCTGGCGCCTTTGCTTTAAGAGCTTCAAGCGCGGATGTGGTGGAATTGGTAGACACACTGGATTTAGGTTCCAGCGCCGCGAGGCGTAAGAGTTCGAGTCTCTTCATCCGCACCAAATAAAGCTTGGTCCCGTCGAAAGGCAGGGCAGGGCTCGACAAAGAAGTGGTTTGGTTTCTTTGTTAACGCAATATGGTGGGCGTAGCTCAGTTGGTAGAGCACGGGATTGTGACTCCCGTTGTCGAGGGTTCGATCCCCTTCGTCCACCCCATATTCGAAAGGCGCCAGATTTAACAGTCTGGCGCCTTTTTTGGTTTCAGCGGTTCGAAATATCCAGCGGCTGCAGGTAATGGGGCGCGATGGCAGCGCGTTTCGTCGTATTTATGTATCTCGATGATGCTGCGCTGCCTGCCAGCCCTGTTTGCGGGGTTGGCCGTCAGGGAGATGGATGACGACTTCTTCTATATATAGAAGGGGCGGCGCAGAGCCCTGGCGTGATGGGTTGTATTTGTCACCGGGGCGAGGTGCATCCGTACCTTCGTACCGATAAATTGCCGGCTGTTTTCGGGCGTATTTGCAGTAGGGTGACTTCTTGAGTTTGACCCACTAGAATGCATGCCCTTGATTGGGGTCGGAAATGGCCGGCTAACGTCTGTGCAACGAGGAATATCCATGCAAGTTTCTGTTGAAAATACTACTGCTATCGAGCGTCGCCTGAGCATCACCGTGCCGGCTGAGCGCATCGAAACTGCGGTCAACAAGCGTCTGCAGCAGACTGCCCAGAAGGCCAAGATCGCTGGTTTCCGTCCAGGCAAAGTGCCAATGAGCGAAATCAAGCGCCGTTTTGGTGCCGATGCGCGCCAGGAAGCTGTCGGTGACGTGATCCAGGCTTCGTTCTACGAAGCTGTTGTTGAGCACAAGCTGAACCCAGCAGGTTCGCCTTCTATCGAGCCTAAGTCCCTGGAAGCTGGCAAGGACCTGGAATACGTTGCCGTATTCGAAGTGTTCCCTGAATTTGAAGTGGCCGGTTTCGACGGTATCGAAATCGAGCGTCTGAGCGCCGAAGTGGCTGATTCGGACCTGGACAACATGCTGGAAATCCTGCGCAAGCAGAACACCCGTTTCGAAGTGGCCGACCGCGCTGCCCAGAACGAAGACCAGCTGAACATCGATTTCGTTGGCAAGGTTGACGGCGAAGTCTTCGCTGGCGGCTCCGCCAAGGGTACTCAGCTGGTGCTGGGCTCCAACCGCATGATCCCGGGTTTCGAAGACGGTCTGGTTGGCGCTAAAGCCGGCGAAGAGCGCGTTCTGAACCTGACTTTCCCTGCTGACTACCAGAACCTGGACCTGGCTGGCAAAGCCGCCGAGTTCACCGTGACCGTCAACAGCGTTTCCGAGCCTAAGCTGCCAGAGCTGAACGAAGAGTTCTTCGCTCAATTCGGCATCAAAGAGACCGGCATCGAAGGCTTCCGCACCGAAGTTCGCAAGAACATGGAGCGCGAACTGCGTCAGGCAATCAAGTCCAAGGTCAAGAACCAGGTCATGGACGGTCTGCTGGCCGCCAACCCGATCGAAGTGCCTAAGGCCCTGCTGTCCAACGAAGTGGATCGCCTGCGCGTTCAAGCTGTTCAGCAGTTTGGTGGCAACATCAAGCCTGACCAACTGCCGGCCGAGCTGTTCGAAGAGCAAGCCAAGCGCCGCGTCGTGCTGGGCCTGATCGTGGCTGAAGTGGTCAAGCAGTTCGACCTCAAGCCTGACGAAGATCGCGTTCGCGAAATGATCCAGGAAATGGCTTCGGCCTACCAGGAGCCTGAGCAGGTCGTGGCTTGGTACTACAAGAACGATCAGCAACTGAACGAAGTGCGTTCGGTTGTGCTGGAAGAACAAGTTGTGGATACTGTTCTGCAGAAGGCTAAGGTGACCGATAAAGCGGTCTCTTACGAAGAAGCAGTCAAACCGGCGGAAGCAGCACAAGCCGACTGATTGTCCAACTCGTTGGAAATACAACCATAAGCCAGCCTCGCGCTGGCTTATGCGTTTTCAAGACATGACTATTTGGGAGTAACTGCAGAGCATGTTCCGTAATTCCTATATTCAGCAGAACTCTGATGTCCAGGCCGCTGGCGGCCTGGTCCCGATGGTTGTCGAGCAGTCCGCTCGTGGCGAACGCGCCTACGACATCTACTCGCGCCTGCTCAAGGAGCGAGTGATCTTTCTGGTGGGCCCCGTAGAGGACTACATGGCCAACCTGATCTGTGCGCAGCTGCTGTTCCTTGAAGCGGAAAACCCGGACAAGGACATCCATCTCTATATCAACTCGCCGGGCGGTTCGGTGACAGCAGGTATGTCGATCTACGACACCATGCAGTTCATCAAGCCGAACGTCTCGACCACGTGCATTGGCCAGGCCTGCAGCATGGGCGCATTCCTGCTGACCGCGGGTGCCGAAGGCAAGCGCTTCTGCCTGCCGAATTCGCGCGTGATGATTCACCAGCCACTGGGCGGTTTCCAGGGCCAGGCGTCGGACATCGAAATCCACGCCAAGGAAATCCTGTTTATTCGCGAGCGCCTCAATACGTTGATGGCCAAGCACAGCGGGCACACCTTGGAAGAAATTGAGCGCGATACCAACCGCGACAACTTCATGAGTGCCGAAGCTGCGAAAGCATACGGGTTGATCGACGACGTGATCAGCCAGCGCCCCGCTTAATATAAGCTGCTCAAAATAGGGCTGGTCGGCATGTCCGACCACTGGCGGGCTTGAAAAAGCCCGCATAAGCCTTCATCTTGTGTTGCAAGCCTATCGGATTTGGATCGAACGAATGACTGACACCCGCAACGGCGAGGACAACGGCAAGCTGCTCTATTGCTCCTTCTGTGGCAAAAGCCAGCATGAAGTGCGCAAATTGATTGCCGGCCCCTCGGTCTTTATCTGCGACGAGTGCGTCGACCTGTGCAATGACATCATCCGTGAGGAGGTGCAGGAAGCCCAGGCCGAAAGCAGCGCGCATAAATTGCCTTCGCCTAAAGAAATCAGCGGCATCCTTGACCAGTACGTGATTGGTCAAGAGCGTGCAAAGAAGGTTCTGGCCGTAGCGGTGTACAACCACTACAAACGCTTGAACCAGCGTGACAAGAAAGGCGACGAAGTTGAACTCGGCAAGAGCAACATCTTGCTGATCGGTCCTACAGGCTCGGGTAAAACCCTGCTGGCAGAGACCCTCGCTCGCCTGCTGAACGTTCCGTTCACCATCGCCGACGCCACCACCCTCACCGAGGCTGGCTACGTGGGTGAAGACGTCGAGAACATCATTCAGAAACTGCTGCAGAAGTGCGACTACGACGTAGAGAAAGCCCAGATGGGTATTGTCTACATCGACGAAATCGACAAGATCTCGCGCAAGTCGGATAACCCGTCGATCACCCGGGACGTTTCAGGTGAAGGCGTGCAGCAAGCCCTGTTGAAACTGATCGAAGGCACGGTCGCTTCCGTACCGCCACAAGGCGGCCGCAAGCACCCGCAGCAGGAATTCCTTCAGGTTGATACACGCAACATCCTGTTTATCTGTGGTGGTGCGTTCTCCGGCCTGGAAAAAGTCATCCAGCAGCGTTCGACCCGTGGCGGCATCGGCTTCAGTGCCGAAGTGCGCAGCAAGGAAGAAGGCAAGAAGGTTGGCGAGTCCCTGCGTGAAGTCGAGCCTGACGATCTGGTCAAGTTCGGTCTGATCCCGGAATTCGTGGGTCGTCTGCCAGTCCTGGCGACGTTGGACGAGCTGGATGAGGCTGCTCTGATTCAGATCCTCACCGAGCCGAAAAACGCCCTGACCAAGCAGTACGCCAAGTTGTTCGAGATGGAAGGTGTAGACCTCGAGTTCCGTACCGACGCCCTCAAATCGGTGGCCAAGCGGGCACTGGAGCGCAAGACCGGTGCACGTGGCCTGCGTTCGATTCTGGAAGGCGTGTTGCTCGACACCATGTACGAAATCCCCTCGCAGTCCGAGGTGAGTAAAGTGGTGATCGACGAAAGCGTTATAGAAGGTAAGTCCAAGCCACTGTATATCTACGAAAACAGTGAGCCGGCTGCCAAGGCTGCGCCCGACGCGTAAGCGTTCCGCAGTTTCGGTATAAACAAAGGGGCCTCCAGGGGCCCCTTTGTTTTTACGGCGTTTTTACCCCAAAGCGTTTACTGCGTTTAACTGCTGGCAATAAGCTTGTTTTTTTTGCATGCAGCCCCCATCTTGGTTTCAAGCTTATTTTTCATCTGTCATAGAGGCGAAATCATGAAGACCACCATTGAATTGCCTCTCCTGCCGTTGCGTGATGTCGTCGTCTATCCGCACATGGTTATCCCGCTGTTCGTGGGGCGCGAGAAGTCTATCGAAGCCCTTGAGGCCGCGATGACGGGCGACAAGCAAATCCTGCTGTTGGCCCAGAAGAATCCTGCTGATGATGATCCAGGCGAAGACGCCCTGTATCGCGTTGGTACCATTGCGACCGTGCTGCAACTGCTCAAGCTGCCAGATGGCACCGTCAAGGTGCTGGTGGAAGGTGAGCAGCGTGGTGCGGTCGAGCGTTTCATGGAGGTGGATGGCCACCTGCGCGCTGAAGTGGCGCTGATCGACGAAGTCGAGGCCCCTGAGCGCGAGTCCGAAGTGTTTGTACGCAGCCTGCTCTCGCAATTCGAGCAGTATGTGCAGTTGGGCAAGAAAGTCCCGGCTGAAGTCCTGTCTTCCCTCAACAGCATCGATGAGCCAAGTCGCCTGGTCGACACCATGGCCGCGCACATGGCGCTGAAGATCGAGCAGAAGCAGGACATCCTTGAAATCATCGACCTGTCGGCACGTGTCGAGCACGTGCTGGCGCTGCTGGATGCCGAAATCGACCTGTTGCAGGTCGAGAAACGCATCCGTGGTCGCGTGAAGAAACAAATGGAGCGCAGCCAGCGCGAGTACTACCTGAATGAGCAGATGAAGGCCATTCAGAAAGAGCTCGGCGACAGCGAGGAAGGCCACAACGAAATCGAAGAGCTGAAAAAGCGCATCGATGCCGCTGGCCTGCCGAAAGACGCCCTGACCAAAGCCGCTGCCGAGTTGAACAAGCTCAAGCAGATGTCACCGATGTCGGCCGAAGCCACCGTGGTGCGCTCCTACATCGACTGGCTGGTGCAAGTGCCGTGGAAGGCCCAGACCAAAGTGCGCCTGGACCTGGCGCGTGCCGAAGACATTCTCGATGCCGACCACTATGGCCTCGAAGAAGTCAAAGAACGCATCCTCGAATACCTCGCTGTGCAAAAGCGCGTGAAGAAGATTCGCGGTCCGGTGTTGTGCCTGGTGGGTCCGCCTGGCGTGGGTAAAACCTCGTTGGCTGAGTCGATTGCCAATGCCACCAACCGTAAATTCGTGCGCATGGCCCTCGGTGGTGTGCGTGATGAAGCGGAAATCCGTGGTCATCGCCGCACTTACATCGGTTCGATGCCGGGAAGATTGATTCAAAAGATGACAAAAGTGGGCGTGCGCAACCCGCTGTTCCTGCTCGATGAAATCGACAAAATGGGCAGCGACATGCGTGGCGATCCAGCGTCGGCATTGCTGGAAGTGCTCGACCCCGAGCAAAACCACAATTTCAACGACCATTACCTGGAAGTCGACTACGATCTTTCCGACGTAATGTTCCTGTGCACCTCCAACTCCATGAACATCCCGCCGGCACTGCTGGACCGGATGGAAGTGATTCGTCTGCCGGGTTATACCGAAGACGAGAAGATCAATATCGCTGTCAAATACCTCGCGCCCAAGCAGATTTCGGCCAACGGCCTGAAGAAGGGCGAGATCGAATTCGAGGTCGAGGCGATCCGCGACATCGTGCGTTACTACACTCGCGAGGCCGGTGTGCGGGGCTTGGAGCGCCAGATTGCGAAGATTTGCCGCAAGGCGGTCAAAGAGCATGCATTGGAAAAACGCTTCTCGGTGAAAGTAGTTGCCGACTCCCTGGAGCACTTCCTGGGCGTGAAGAAGTTCCGCTACGGCCTGGCTGAGCAGCAGGATCAGGTAGGGCAGGTGACTGGCCTGGCGTGGACCCAGGTGGGCGGCGAATTGCTGACCATCGAAGCCGCTGTCATTCCTGGTAAAGGTCAACTGATCAAGACCGGTTCCCTGGGTGACGTGATGGTTGAATCCATCACTGCCGCGCAGACCGTGGTGCGCAGCCGCGCCAAGAGCCTGGGGATCCCCCTGGACTTCCACGAGAAGCACGACACGCACATCCACATGCCGGAAGGGGCGACCCCGAAAGACGGCCCTAGCGCTGGCGTAGGCATGTGCACGGCCCTGGTGTCGGCATTGACGGGCATTCCGGTGCGCGCCGATGTCGCCATGACCGGGGAAATCACCCTGCGTGGCCAGGTATTGGCCATCGGTGGCCTGAAAGAGAAATTGCTTGCTGCACACCGGGGTGGTATCAAGACGGTGATCATTCCTGAAGAGAATGTTCGCGACTTGAAGGAAATTCCTGACAACATCAAGCAGGATCTGCAGATTAAACCGGTTAAATGGATTGACGAGGTCCTGCAAATTGCGCTGCAATACGCGCCGGAGCCCTTGCCGGATGTGGCTCCGGAGATAGTTGCCAAGGACGAAAAACGCGAGTCTGATTCCAAGGAAAGAATTAGCACGCATTAATGTGTTAAAGCCTGGGGGGCTTCCTTGACAGCTTTTTAGAGCCCTTGTTATAAAGCGGCTCTTAAGTGTCTGTAGGCCATTCAGCACTGGTTTTTGCTTTCACCAAAAAACTTAGAATCATACTCAATAGATATATAAGGGGACTTAGAGTGAACAAGTCGGAACTGATTGATGCTATCGCTGCATCCGCTGATATCCCGAAAGCTGCTGCTGGCCGTGCGCTGGATGCAGTAATCGAATCCGTCACTGGCGCTCTGAAGGCCGGCGACTCCGTGGTCCTGGTAGGCTTCGGTACTTTCTCTGTGACTGACCGCCCAGCTCGCACTGGCCGTAACCCACAGACTGGCAAAGCACTGCAGATCGCTGCTGCCAAGAAACCAGGTTTCAAAGCCGGTAAAGCCCTGAAAGAAGCTGTTAACTAAGCTTCGATCCAGCCTTTACCTACCCGGGACGAACGTAGGTTCGACCTGGGAGCGGAGCGGCGGCAGACCCACGTATGCATAGGGTCGCGAAGCCGGGGGGAGAACCAAAGCCCCCGTCCGCTCCGCCAGTTGCGAGAAGGCGCATCCTTGGATGCGCCTTTCTTATATCCGTACTCTACCCACGCTCCACGGTTGCCTATTCTTGAAGTTCAACCGTTTCTGGGGGACGCATGCTGCAAAATATCAGGGACAATTCACAAGGCTGGATTGCCAAGACCATTATCGGGATCATCGTCGCATTGATGGCGTTCACCGGTATCGAGGCCATTTTCCAGGCTTCGGGTAACAGTAAGCAGGACGTGGCCAAGGTCAACGGTGAAGAAATCACCCAGACCGAACTGAGCCAGGCCGTCGACATGCAACGTCGCCAGCTGATGCAACAGCTGGGCAAGGATTTCGATGCCTCCCTGCTGGATGAAAAACTGCTGCGCGAAGCGGCCCTCAAGGGTCTGATCGATCGCAAGCTGTTGCTGCAAGGTGCGGCTGACTCCAAGTTTGGCTTCTCTGAAGCTGCGCTGGACCAGGTAATCCTGCAGACACCGGAATTCCAGGTGGACGGCAAGTTCAACGCCGAACGCTTTGACCAGGTGATCCGTCAACTGGGCTACAGCCGTATGCAATTCCGTCAGATGCTGACCCAGGAAATGCTGATCGGTCAGGTTCGCGCAGGTATTGCTGGCAGCGGTTTCGTCACCGATGCCGAAGTGCTGGCATTTGCGCGTCTGGAAAAACAGACCCGCGACTTCGCCACCGTCAACATCAAGGCCAACCCTGGCGCGGTGAAACTCACCGACGAGGAGGTCAAGGCTTACTACGACCAGCACGCCAAAGAGTTCATGACCCCTGACCAGGTGGTCATCGACTACCTGGAACTGAAGAAGTCTTCCTTCTTCGACCAGGTCAGCGTGAAGGACGAAGAGCTGCAGGCGGCCTATCAGAAAGAAACCGCCAACCTCGCTGAACAGCGTCGTGCCGCGCACATCTTGATCGAAGTCAACGACAAGGTCACCGACGCGCAAGCCAAGGCCAAGATCGAAGAAATCCAGGCACGCCTGGCCAAGGGTGAGAAGTTCGAAGCCCTGGCCAAGGAGTTCTCCCAGGATCCGGGTTCGGCCAACAGTGGTGGTGACCTCGGCTTTGCCGGCCCTGGCGTCTACGACCCGGACTTCGAAACTGCCTTGTACGCGTTGAACAAAGACCAGGTCTCGGCACCGGTACGCAGCACCTTCGGTTGGCACTTGATCAAGCTGTTGGGCGTTGAGGCACCGCAAGTGCCGACGTTTGCCAGCCTGAAAGACAAGCTGACCAAAGAGCTCAAGACCCAGCAGGTTGAGCAACGTTTCGTCGAAGCAACCAAGCAATTGGAAGATGCGGCATTCGAAGCGTCCGACCTGGCCCAGCCGGCATCCGACTTGAAACTGACCGTGCACACCTCCGCGCCGTTTGGCCGTGAAGGTGGCGAAGGTGTTGCGGCCAACCGTGCCGTGGTCACCGCAGCGTTCAGCCCGGAAGTACTGGATGAAGGTGCCAACAGCACCGCCATCGAACTGGACCCGGAAACCATCATCGTGCTGCGTGCCAAGGAGCATCTGAAGCCTTCGCAACTGCCGCTGGAAAGCGTCAATGCGGCGATTCGCACACAGATGGCCAAGGAGCGCGCCAGCGCAGCTGCCAAGGCTCACGCTGACGAGTTGATCGCCAGCCTGCGTGATGGCAAGACTGCGCTGAACCAGCCGGTCGACGGCCAGGCGTGGAAAGTCACTGAAGCGGCCACCCGTGGCCAGGAAGCGATCGACCCTGCCGTGCTGCAAGCCCTGTTCCGCATGCCCAAGCCTGCGGCCAAGGACAAGCCGACCTTCACCACCGTGACCCTGGCGGATGGTAGCCTGGTGATCGTGCGCTTGAACGGTGTCAACGAAGCTGCTGCCCCAACGGACGAAGAAAAGGCGCAATACCGCCGCTTCCTCGCCTCTCGTGTCGGCCAGCAGGACTTCGCCGCCTACCGCAAGCAGTTGGAAACCAAGGCTGACATCAAGAAGTTCTGATGTCGGTTTGAACAAAAAGCCCCCGGCCTGAAAAGACCGGGGGCTTTTTTATGGGCGGGTTAGAGCCGTCTTTGACGCGCCAGCCAGTGCCAGTAGCATCAGTAGCACAATCGCCCACGGAAACGCGGCAACGCCCCACCCCTGAAGCAACACGCCGCCCGCCAAGCCGCCGCCCGCGATCCCCAGGTTCCACACGGTCACCAGCATCGACTGGGCGGCGTCCGCCGACTCACCCGCTGATTTGGCCAGCGCTGTTTGCAGCAAGGCAGGCAGCCCGCCGAACGCCAGGCCCCACAACGCGACGGCGAGATAGATGACAGCGGTCACGTTCATCCAGAACACCAGTGCCATGGCAATCACGCCAAACAGTGCGCAACTGATCAGCAGCAGTGCGCGCAGCCATCGATCAATCAGCACGCCGGCCAGCCAGATGCTCAACAAAGCGGCGAGGCCGAACACCAACAGCACTCGGTCGATATTCGCAGCAATGCCGGCTGGCACCAGCAGCGGAGCGATATAGGTGTACAGGACGTTGTGGGCCAACACGTGGGTCAAGGTCACCCACAGCACCGGACGAATCCCCGGCAAGGCCAGCACTTGATGCAGGCCCAGGCGTTTTCCAGCCGGCTCGCCAGCGAAATCCGGCAGTTGCCAACGCGCCCATACCAAGAGCACCAGTGTCAGCCCGGTCATGATCGCGAAGCTCAGCCGCCAGCCGACCGCGGCGCCCAGAAAGGTGCCAGCGGGCACGCCCAGTGACAGCGCCAACGGTGCCCCAAGCATGGCCACCGCAATTGCCCGACCTTGCAGATGAGGTGCCACCATCCGGCTGGCATAACCCGCCAGAAGTGCCCACAGCAGCCCGGCAAACACGCCGGCGAAGAAGCGTGCGACGAGGGTCAGCCCGTAGTGGCTGGAAAGGGCGGTCACGCTGTTGACCAACGCAAAGCCGGCAATGGCGATTAGCAGCAATGGGCGGCGCCGCCAGCCTCGGGTCAACAGCGTCAGGGGGATGGCCGCCAGCAGTGACCCGAGGGCGTACAGCGTGACCAATTGGCCCACCAGTGCGGGTGACACGTCCAAGCCTTCGCCCATTTGTGGCAAGAGACCGGCGGGCATGGCTTCGGTGAGGATGGTTATGAAACCGGCACTGGCCAAGGCCAGCAAACCACCCAATGGCAGCGTGTCCCGCTGGATTTTCATGGGGGAATCGGTAAGGGAGGTCATCGTGCTCTATCCATGCAAAAGGGCAAGCAAGCAGGGTAGGGGGCTGTGGTCGGCGGAAAAACAGGCTAAGGTTCCGAACTTATCGGACTTCAACGTCCGCAATCATCGAGGGCTTTTTCATGGACAGCCTGGGCAGCCTTTCCGTCTTCGTGCAGGTGGCGGAGACCCGCAGCTTCACCGCTGCCGGGCGTGTGCTGGGCGTATCGTCTTCAGCTATCGGCAAAAGCATCGCGCGGATGGAAGAGCGCCTGGGCGTGCGGTTGTTTCACCGCAGCACCCGCAGCATCACCTTGACCAGCGAAGGTGCGCTGTTCCTTGAGCGCTCGCGGCGCATCCTGGCTGAGGTCGAGGCCGCCGAACGGGAGCTGACCGAAGCCAGCGCCACGCCGCGCGGCAAGTTGCGCATCAGCGTGCCGCAAGTGCGTGGCCTGTTGATGCCGGTTATCAGCGACTTTATGCGCGCCTACCCGGACATCGAACTGGATGTGGATTTTTCCGACCGCATGGTGGATGTGATCGAGGAAGGGTTCGACGCGGTGATTCGCACCGGCAAGCCTGAAGACTCTCGGCTGATGGCCCGTCACCTGGGGCATTATCAGTTAGTGCTGGTGGGAACGCCGGGGTATTTTCGTCAGCACGGCACACCGCAGCAGCCGCAGCAGTTGAGCGAGCATGCCTGCCTGCGCCACAAGTTTTGCGCGACCGGCAAACTGGAGCACTGGCCGCTGCGACTTGTCCCCGGCACCTCGGATCCCGTATTGCGCGCCCCGCTGGTAAGCACCACGATTGAATCCCTCAACCACGTGGTGCACGAAGGCCTGGGTATCGCCTGTCTGCCGGACTACATGGTCAATCAGGCGGTGAGCGAAGGACGTCTGCAGCGGGTGCTGGATGATTATCTGGAGCACCGAGGGAGCTTCTGGATGTTATGGCCATCAAGTCGCCATGCCTCGGCCAAACTGCGCGTGTTTATTGATCATATGTGTGCCGGGCTGTTTCCTACGGGCGGCGTCGCGTAAGGCTGTGACGTTTTACCGACAGGAATGCGCGCGCCAAGGCAGCGTTCTGTTGCACAATACCGCCCGGACCGTTTTCCTCAGGATTTTCAATGTCGACATCATTTCACTTGCGTAGCCTCGGGCTGGCGCTGGTGCTGGCGGGCGCCGCGGGCTGCTCGTCACCCAAGACCGCCATTTATGAACATGAGAATTTCGACGACTCCGGTACGTTTTCCCGGGATTACCCGGTCACTGACGTTGCAGCGTGCGAAGCCGCGCGGCGTGCCTTGCTGAGCCAGGGCTACATCATCACCAGCAGCGATCCGAAACTGGTGGTGGGCAACAAGAGCTTCCAGCAGACCGGCGAGACCCATCTGCAGATCAGCTTCAACGTGGTGTGCGCCGATGATGGCAAAGGCACCAACCATTCGACGATGTTCGCCAACGCCCTTCAGGATCGCTATGCGCTGAAGAAGGTCAACAACTCCGCAAGCCTGGGGGTGGGCGTGTTGGGTTCTGTGTCGATGCCGATCGGCTCCACCGATGATTCGATGGTGAAGGTGGCCAGCGAGACGGTGTCCGCGCCGAAGTTCTACGAGCGTTACTTTGCGCTGGTGGACGTGTTCCTGCCGCAAGAGGTGAAGAAGGCCGAGAACATTCCCGAGAAGCCCAAGGCTGAGCTCGGCGTGCCGGAACCTAAAGCCGCACCCGCCGCCGAGAAGATCGAGCCTGCGAAGGAAGAACCCGCCGTTTCACAGCCGGTAGCGCCACCCGTCGAAGCTGCGCCGATTGCGCCACAGGCCGAGCCTGCACCGGCCACCAGCAACCCGGACCTGCCACCGCCAACAGAAGCGATTCCGCCGCTGCCGACGCCGGCGCAGTAATTCGGTGAGGCTAAATCCGTGCAGCGCTGCTACGTTTAATGCTTGAGTGCAGGAACGTCATGACGCCGACATTTTTTCGTCATGACGGCACTTTAGGCTGGTGATGCAGGTCATTTACCTGAAGCCACTCTTAACTCAAGAAGGAGTCCACCATGGACGATTACCAGGAAGAACTGCTGGAGTACCACGCGATTGAGTTGGACCCGCTGGAACCGGCTGACGACGCTACAGAGCTGTAATACCGACTTCAGGCGGAATGCCGCTGACTGCGGCGAAATTCCCCTGGGGTCTGGTTGTTCCATCGCCTGAAGGCCCGTTGAAACGCCTGGGCCGAGGCAAAACCGAGCAAGTAGGCGATCTCGCCGAACGCCAGTTCCGTATCGCGGATGTAGGTCATGGCCAGGTCGCGGCGGGTGTCATTGAGAATCGCACGGAACTGAGTGCCTTCGTCGGCCAGTTTGCGGCGCAGCGTCCAGGTGGGCAGCTTCAAGCGTGCCGCCACTTCTTCCAGGTCGGGTTCCCGGCCGCCATTGAGCATGGGCCCGAGCAACCGGGTGATGCGCTCGCGCAGGCTGCGGGTGCGAGTCAATTGCTCCAACTCTCTCTCACAAAGTTGTAACAACAGGTTCCAGGTGCTGGGGCAATGCTGTGGGTTGCGCAGGGCCAACGTCTGCTGGTTCAGGCGCAGTTGGTTGGCCTCGGCGCCGAAGTGGATGTCTCCCAGCACGCTGTACTGATCGCTGTATTCCGGTGCCTCGAACTCGATGTCGATGCGCTGTGCCTGCACCGGTTGCTGGGCCAGGCTCGACAGTTGATGCAGCCAGCCGGCGATGATCGAGTCCACCACAAAGCGGTTGTAGGCGTTGTAGGGGCTGATGGAATAGAACCGCAACCAGGCGCCTTCGGCATCTTCGGCAAAGCTCGACTGCCCGCGATAATTGGAGCCGTACAGCGCTTCAAAGCGAGTCAATGCGCGCGCCGCCTCGCGTACGTTGGGCGCTTGCGCGGCAGTGACGCCCGCCAGCCCGGCCTGGCTCAAACGGCTGCGCTGGCCCATGCGCAGGCCCAGGCCGGCGTCGCCGGTCAGTTGGATGGCGGCATGGCCCAGGCGCATATAGCGCGGGATCGACAACCGTGCACCCGCCTCAGCCAGACGCGCCGGGTCGAGGCCGTATTGCAGCAGCAGCGGTTGCGGGTCCAGGCCGTGGCTGTGAATGGCATCGGCCAGGGTGTGCACGAAGCCCACCGACAGATCACCCAGCCGTACGGGCTTCACAGCCAGATATTCAACAGGCGCGCGCCTCGGGCTTCGCCATCGGCGTTGACTTGCCCGTTGCTGCTGAGAAAACTGTGCCCGGCCGTGCCCAGGTCCCAGAACTGGCCCCGCAGGAACACACTCATGCCGGCGCTGGCCTGGCTGACCGGTGGCTGGCTGATCAGGGTCAGGCGACGCCAGGCTTCGCCCTCACTGAGTTCTTCGGGCTTGAGGCTGATTTCGGTCGGCGTGGACACGCTTTTGAAGCCGCGCCAAGGGCGGTCCCAGGTATCGCGGCCCAGCACAAAGGCCGGCACGGCGATCAACTGGGCGCCTTGTTCGTTGAGTTTGCGGTAGTTGTCCGGGTACCAGCTGTCGCTGCCCACCAGTACGCCCAGGCGGCCCGCCGGAGTGTCGACCACACTGACGACGTTTTCATCACCCGGCTCGATAAAGCCGCGCTCGTCATAGATCGGGTAGAGCTGGCGCTGCGGATCGCCGATCGGCAAGCCATCGGCGGCAAACACTACACTGGCGTTGTACAAGGCGCCATGGCCGACGCGCAGTTGGCCCTGGCTGACACTCGGGTTGGGCAGGGTGATGGAGCCGGCCACCAAGGTGACACCGAACTCCTTGGCCAGGCCACCGAACAGCACTTGATAGTCCCGCGCCATGCCGTCGGCTTTCATGCGCAGGTAGGCGTCGTCGGTGCGGTTGTCACCGGTGGCGCTGATCCAGGCGCGGGCGAACAGCAGCGGGTTGCTCACCGACAACCAATTCATCGCATCCTTGACGTGGAGAGCCTGATACACCTCGTTCTTTTCGCCCGTGAGCATCAGCCAGGTGCCGATGTGTTCCGGTAGCACCACGATGGTCTTGTCGTTGATCAGCCCCTGGTCGCGGGCTTTTTGCAGGTAGGCCGCGAGCTTCAAGTGCAGCCGTTCCAGGCTCTGGTAATCGGCGGGGAACAGCTCAGGCTGGATGCCCAGCAGGTTGCCTCGGTCGGCCGGCAGGCCTTCGTTGACGGCGAGGGTGATGCGCAGGTCCGACAGGTAATGCGCCACGGGGCGCTCCTGGGTCCAGACCAGATACGCGGCGACGGCGGCAACCAGGGCCATGGTGACGGTAAAAGCGAGAAGTTTACGCATGGGGCAACAGACAACAGACCGTGTGTAGGGTTCGCGACTAGGGTAGGGCCCATGAGCGGGCTTGCCAAGGGGCGCTGTGCATTTGGATCAATAACTTGTCAGTTTCAGTCATTGAGCCGTCGTCCACTGCCTCTTAGTCTGTGGGACATAAACCGATGCCAGGCCATTCGAGCCTGCCACGTCCCGTGATGATCCGTTGTGGAGCTTGACCATGACCGCTGCTGCCTACCCGCACCTGCTGGCCCCGTTGGACCTGGGTTTTACCACCTTGCGCAACCGTACCCTGATGGGCTCGATGCACACCGGCCTGGAAGAAAAACCCGGCGGTTTCGAACGCATGGCGGCCTACTTTGCCGAGCGCGCCCGTGGCGGCGTGGGCTTGATGGTCACCGGCGGTATCGGCCCGAATGATGAGGGCGGTGTTTACGCTGGCGCGGCCAAGCTGACCACCGACGAAGAAGCGCAGAAACACAAGATCGTGACCCAGGCCGTGCACGAGGCGGGCGGCAAGATCTGCATGCAGATCCTCCACGCCGGCCGCTATGCCTACAGCCCCAAGCAGGTCGCCCCGAGCGCGATCCAGGCGCCGATCAACCCGTTCAAGCCCAAGGAGCTGGACGAAGAGGGCATCGAAAAGCAGATCCAGGATTTCGTCACCTGCTCGTTGCTGGCCCAGGTGGCTGAGTACGACGGCGTAGAAATCATGGGCTCCGAAGGTTATTTCATTAACCAATTCCTTGCGGCCCACACCAACCACCGTACCGACCGTTGGGGTGGCAGCTACGAAAACCGTATGCGCCTGGCCGTGGACATCGTGCGCCGTGTGCGTGAGGCCGTGGGCCCGAACTTCATCATTATCTTCCGCCTGTCGATGCTCGACCTGGTGGAAGGTGGCAGCACCTGGGAAGAAATCGTGCAACTGGCCAAGGCTATCGAAGGTGCCGGCGCGACCATCATCAACACCGGGATCGGCTGGCACGAAGCACGCATCCCGACCATCGCGACCAAGGTGCCCCGTGGCGCGTTCAGCAAAGTCACCGCCAAGCTGCGCGGTGCGGTGCAGATTCCGCTGATCACCACCAACCGCATCAACACCCCGGAAATCGCCGAGCAGATTCTGGCAGAGGGCGATGCCGACATGGTCTCCATGGCACGGCCGTTCCTGGCTGACCCAGACTTCGTCAACAAGGCTGCCGCCGGGCGTGCCGATGAGATCAACACCTGCATCGGCTGCAACCAGGCCTGTCTGGACCATACCTTCGGCGGCAAGTTGACCGCCTGCCTGGTCAACCCTCGGGCGTGCTACGAGACTGAACTCAATTACCTGCCGGTCAAACAGATCAAGAAGATCGCCGTGGTCGGCGCCGGTCCTGCGGGCCTGGCGGCTGCCACGGTGGCGGCAGAGCGCGGTCATCAAGTGACCCTGTTCGATTCCGCCAGCGAAATCGGCGGCCAGTTCAACATTGCCAAGCGTGTGCCGGGCAAGGAAGAGTTTTTCGAAACCCTGCGCTACTTCAAGCGCAAATTGCAGACCACCCACGTCGAACTGTGCCTCGACACCCGCGTCGATGTGGCGCAACTCACGGCAGGTGGTTATGACGAGATCATCCTCGCCACCGGCATTGCGCCGCGTACCCCGGCGATTCCAGGCATCGACAATGCCAAGGTGTTGAGCTACCTGGATGTGATCCTGGAGCGCAAGCCAGTGGGCAAGCGCGTCGCGGTGATCGGTGCGGGCGGTATCGGGTTCGACGTCTCGGAATTCCTTGTGCACCAGGGCGTGTCCACCAGCCTGGACCGCGAAGCGTTCTGGAAGGAATGGGGCATCGACACCCAGCTGCAAGCCCGAGGCGGCGTGGCCGGGATCAAGGCCCAGGTGCATGCCCCGGCGCGTGAAGTGTTCCTGCTGCAGCGCAAGACCTCCAAGGTCGGCGACGGCCTGGGCAAGACCACCGGTTGGATCCACCGCACCGGCTTGAAGAACAAACAGGTACAGATGCTCAACAGCGTCGAATACCTGAAGATCGATGATGAAGGCCTGCACATCCGCATTGGCGCCGAAGGCGAACCCCAGGTGCTGGCGGTGGACAACATCGTCATCTGCGCCGGCCAGGACCCGCTGCGCGAATTGCAGGACGGCCTGGTCGCGGCCGGCCAGAACGTGCACCTGATCGGCGGCGCCGACGTGGCGGCCGAGCTGGACGCCAAGCGCGCCATCAACCAGGGCTCGCGCCTCGCCGCCGAGCTGTAAGGCCCGAAGCGGGGCGGTGTTAGACTACCGCCCCGTTTTTCATGCAGGTCCCTTCCGATGGGTCCCTTCGATTGGCTGCCCTACGCACCGCTTGAACCTTTGCGCCTGGATTGGCTGAGAGGCGTCGAGCTGGCCGTGTTGCGCCTGGACCGCATCGACCCGCTGATCAGCGGCAACAAGTGGTTCAAGCTCACCGGGCACTTGGCGCAGGCGCAAAACGCTCGCGGTATCATCAGCCTGGGCGGTGCCTACTCCAACCATCTGCATGCGTTGGCGGCGGCGGGCAAACGCTTCGGTTTTCCCACGGTTGGCCTGCTGCGCGGGCATCCTCAAGACACTCCCACAATCCACGACCTGAAAACCTTCGGCATGCAGCTGCATTGGCTGGGGTATGGCGGCTATCGTGCGCGGCATGAGCCGGATTTCTGGCTGCCGTGGCGCGAGCAATATCCCGATCTTCATCCCGTACCCGAAGGCGGGGGCGGGCTTGCGGGTGCGATTGGCTGTGGTGTGCTGGTCGAGCAGGCTCGCGCGCAGTTGCCCACACTGGGCTGGGCGGATTACGACGCGTGGTGGTTGGCGGCGGGTACGGGGACGACCTTGGCCGGTTTGGTGTTGGCAGAAGCGGGCGCGCACCCGGTGTATGGCGCCATGGCGGTGCCGGATGACCACGGCGTGGCACAGAACGTCGACGCCCTTGTGCAGGACGGCTATGAACTGCTGGACGCCAGCCGAGGTGGCTTCGCCAACGTCGACCCGGTGCTGCTCGACTTCATCGACGCCACGCAACAAGCCTGCGGCTTGCCCTTGGAGCCGCTCTACACCGGCAAGGCCTTACTCGCATTGAAGCAACAGATCGAGGCCGGGCGCTTCACCCCCGGTACTCGCCTGATCTTCGTCCACACCGGCGGCCTGCAGGGCAACCGGGGCTTCATGGGTTAGCGCGCTTGCCTGGCATCATGCGTAACGCCGTGTTGTCCCGCAGGATGTAGTGGTGGGCAATCCCCGCCAGCGCATGCAGCCCGATCAGCCAATAACCGACCTTGCCGAACCACACATGCCAGCCTTCGATCTCCTTGGCCAAGGCCTTGTTCTCGCCAATCAACGGCGGCAATTCCATCCCGTAGAACATCACCGAATGCCCCTCGGCACTGACGATCAGCCAACCGGCAATCGGCATGCCGATCATCAACGCGTAGAGCGCGACGTGCATCAGGGTCGCCAACAGGCTCTGCCATTGCGGCGGTGCCGGCACGATCTTCGGCGCCACCCCCAGGCTGCGTGCGAACAACCGCAACCACACCAGCACAAACACCGTGAGGCCGAACATAAAGTGCATCTCGACGATCAACGTCCGCGCACCGCTGCCTTTGGGAAACTGGCCGCGTAATTCAATGCAGGCGTAGACCACCGCCAGCAGCACCACCATCAACCAGTGCAACGCGATCGACATGGTGCTGTAACGTGTATCGGAGTTTTTCCACGGCATCGCTGGTTTCCTCACTCATCAGGGCAAACCTCCATTCTTTGGTGATGGAGTCCTTTAACTGTATGCCGGTTTTGAGCGGTTTGCCTGGCGTAAGTGCCGTGGTTTTGACCTCGGTCAGTGGCTCTGCGGCATTTCCCCACGGGCCAGCCGTGCGTTGATGTCGCTGATGACCGCGGGCAGGTCATTGAGGGTGTCGATCAGGTAGTGCGGGCGCGAGCCTTCGAACATCGCCTCGATGCGTTGGCGCTCGCTGGCCAGGGTCGCGGCGTCCAAGGCGCGGAACTGTTCGTAGGTCAGGCCCAGCGCATTGCCGGAGCAGGTCAGGGCCACGGTCCACATGCCGGCGCGACGGCCTTCGAGGATACCCGGCACGGTGTCGTCGACCTTCACACACGCCGCCACATCATCGATACCCAGCGCGATCACGTTGGCCAGGGCCTGGGCCGGCCAGGGGCGACCGTTGGGCACTTCATCGGTGGCGACCACGTGGTCGGCGATGTAGCCATTGGTGGCAGCCAGGGCGACGACCTTATCCATGACTTGCTTGGGGTAGCCGGAGCAGGAGCCGATCTTAATGCCTTGCACACGCAGCCGGGCAATGGTGTCGAGGGCGCCGGGGATCAGGGCCGAGTGTTCGGCGATCTTCTCGATCTGCAACGGCATGAAGCGCTGGTAGATGGCGGTAACGTCGTCATCGGTGGGCGTGCGGCCAAAGGCCTTGCGGTAGCGTTCGGCAACCTGCGGTTGGTCGCAAAGGGTGCGGATGTGGTCCCACTTGCCCATGCCCATCGGGCCACGGGCTTCTTCGATGGAGACTTGCACGTCGAACTCGGCAAAGGCCTCGACAAAGATCTGCGTCGGCGCGAAGGAGCCGAAATCGACCACGGTGCCGGCCCAGTCGAGGATCACCGCTTGCAGGGTGTTGGGGTTCTGATAGTTCATGCGTGTGCTCCAGAAGAAGAAAGGGTGATGCCCATGGCGTGCAGTACGTCGGCGATGGCGGTGACGGCGGCGTGCATGTCGGCTGCATCCACATGCCCGATGCAGCCCACGCGGAAGGTTTCCACTTGGGTCAACTTGCCCGGATACAGGATGAAGCCCTTGGCCTTGACCCGTTCGTAGAAGTCCTTGAACTGGTAGCGCGGGTCGTGTGGGGCGTGGAAGGTGACGATGATCGGCGCCTGGATTTGCGCCGGCAGGAAGCTGCGCAGGCCCAATTCGGCCATGCCGTCGAGCAGTGCCTGGCAGTTGCGTGCATAGCGTTGATGGCGGGCGGGCAAGCCGCCTTCCTCGGCGTATTGCAGCAGCGCTTCGTGCAGGGCCGCCACCACATGGGTCGGCGGAGTGAAGCGCCATTGGCCGGTCTTGGCCATGTAGGCGTGCTGGTCGAAGAGGTCCATCGCCAGGGAGTGGCAATTGCCTTGGGCTGCAGCCAGTGCTTGTTTATCGGTGAAGACAAAACCCATTCCCGGCACGCCTTCCAGGCACTTGCCTGACGCGGCGATCAGCGCATCGAACGGCACGTCGCGGGCATCGATCGGCAGCGCACCAAAGGAACTCATGGCATCGATGATCAGGCGCTTGCCGTGGGTTTTCACGACCTGGGCGATCTCGGCCAGGGGGTTGAGGATGCCGGTGCTGGTTTCGCAGTGGATCAGCGCGACGTGGGTGATGGTCCGGTCGGCTTGCAGCAGGCGGTCCACGTCGGCGGCGGTGGTGGGTTGGTCCTCGGCGGTTTCAAAGGTGCTGAACTCGCGGCCGAGCACTTCACAGATTTTCGCCAGGCGCTTGCCGTAGGCGCCGTTGACCAACACCAACACCTTGCCGTTGCGCGGCACCAGGGTGCCGATGGCGGCTTCGACGGCGAAGGTGCCGCTGCCTTGCAACGGCACGCAGTGATGGCTGGCCGCGCCGTCGATGATTGCCAGCAACTGTTCACAGACGCTGGCGGTGAGCTGGTTGAAGCGGTCGTCCCATGAGCCCCAGTCCACCATCATGGCCTGGCGGGTGCGGGTGGAGGTGGTCAGCGGGCCGGGCGTGAGCAGGATGGGCGTCGTCATTATTAGTCCTCGCGAAGCATCGGATGAATCTACGGCGCCTAAATTGCAGTTTGGCTTGTCATCAATCAAATTGTTTGTTGTTATGCGAGCTATCAGTGAGGCCGATAGCTATGAACCTGTTTCAACTGCGTGCATTCGATGCCGTGGCCCGCGAGGGCAGTTTTACCCGTGCGGCGGCGCGGCTGTTCATCAGCCAGCCGGCGGTGACCGGGCATATCAAGGCGCTGGAAGAGCACTACCAGATCCCGTTGCTGCGTCGCACCGCCAGGCGCGTGGAATTGACGGAGGAGGGCGCGCGGTTGGCGGCGATCACCCGGGCCATCTTCGGCCTGGTGGACGAAGCGCAGACGATGCTGGAGGCCAATCGCCAATTGCTCACCGGGCGCCTGGAAGTCGCGGCCGACGGCCCGCACCTGGTGATGCCGATGATCGCCAGCCTGCGCGCGCGCTACCCCGGCATCACTGTCAATCTGCGCTTGGGCAATGCCCAGGAAACCTTGGCGGCGCTGTTGTCTGAGCATGCGGATGTGGCGGTGCTCACCGAGGTGGAGCCGCGCAACGGCCTGCATCTGCAACCCTTGAACGAATCGCGGATTTGCGCGCTGGTGCCGGCCAGTCACCCGTGGGCGGCGCTGCCCGAAGGTATCCGCCTGGAGCAGCTCAACGAGGTGATCATGGTGCTGCGCGAGCCGAGTTCCATCACCCGGCGTACGTTCGATGACGCCTGTGCCGCAACTGGCGTACAGCCCAAGGTGCTGCTGGAACTGGACAGCCGTGAAGCGGTGACCGAAGCCGTCGCCGCTGAGTTGGGCGTAGGCGTGGTGTCGTCCATGGAGGTCAGTCCGGACCCGCGCGTGCGTGCGGTGCCGGTCCAGGGCGATGGGCTGGTGAACCGGCACATGCTCGGCTGCATGGAGCGGCGCCGCTCGCTGCGTCTGATTCAGGCGTTTTTCGAGTTGGCGCCCTGACGGTTTTTTGGTGGAACGTTGCGTTTTTGCGCTATAAACTCTGCCCCCAAAGCGCCGGCCAGTAGACGTTTGGGCGCGATGGACAACAGAGAGTGAGTCATGGGCGCACAGTGGAAAGTCAAACATAAAGAAGCGGCAGCCAATGCCAAGGGCAAGATCTTCGGCAAGCTGGTGAAAGAAATCACCATCGCCGCCCGCAACGGCGCCGACACCTCCACCAACGCCCACCTGCGTCTGGTGGTGGAACAGGCCAAAAAGGCCTCGATGCCCAAGGAAACCCTGGACCGCGCCATCAAGAAAGGCGCCGGTCTGCTCGGCGAAACCGTGCAATACCACCGCGTCACCTACGAAGGCTTCGCGCCGCACCAGGTGCCGCTGATCGTCGAGTGCGTGACCGACAACATCAACCGTACCGTGGCGGAAATCCGCGTGGCCTTCCGCAAGGGCCAGCTGGGCGCTTCCGGCTCCGTGGCCTGGGACTTCAACCACGTCGGCCTGATCGAAGCCTCGCCGGACAGCCCGGACGCCGATCCGGAAATGGCTGCCATCGAAGCCGGTGCCCAGGATTTCGAAGAGGGTGAAGAAGAAGGCACTACCCTGTTCATCACCGAGACCACCGACCTCGACGCCGTACAAAAAGCCTTGCCGGAGCAGGGTTTCACCGTGCTGTCGGCCAAGCTGGGCTACCTCTCGAAAAACCCGGTGAGCGGTTTGAGCGATGAGCAGATGGCCGAGGTTGAAGCCTTCCTCGAAGGCTTGGACAACCATGATGACGTGCAGGATATGTTTGTCGGGTTGGCGGGCTGATTTTTAGCAGGATACATGTGATCTAAGTGTGGGAGCGGGCTTGCTCGCGAATGCGGTGTATCAGTCAATCAATATGTTGACTGACTCTGCGCATTCGCGAGCAAGCCCGCTCCCACATTGGTTTAGTGGTGTTGTATAGAGCCCAGGATGGTTTCGATTTCCTCGAACCCCGGCCGCGCCAACACATCGGGGTGACAGCAGCGTATTTGCAGCGCGACCAGCTCGTCACTGACCTGTTCATCAACCCGCTCCAACAACTCCCCCAGCAATACCCCAAACGCTCGC
This sequence comes from Pseudomonas sp. DWP3-1-3b3, assembly GCF_049896305.1. Lineage (NCBI taxonomy): Bacteria > Pseudomonadati > Pseudomonadota > Gammaproteobacteria > Pseudomonadales > Pseudomonadaceae > Pseudomonas > Pseudomonas sp. DWP3-1-3b3. The sequence goes on from NZ_JAFCUA010000004.1 coordinate 132,940, forward strand.
ACTTCAATCCGCTGCAACGCCCTGGTTTCCAGGCTATCCGCCGTGGCATGGAACGACGCCGCGCCGAAATCTCCCAGCAAACAGTCGCCGGCTGCATTCCACAGGATATTGTGGCCATACAGGTCGCCATGGGTGATGCCGTGCCGGTGCAGGTGCGCGGCGACCGACGCGATACCTCGCGCCATGCGCAGTGCCACTTCCAGGCTGAAGCGCGTACCCGGTTCATAGATGTCGCGGGTGCACGACGCCAGGCTCGGCAGGGCCGCGAGGTTGCGGTAGCTCGGGTCGATCAGGTCCATGACCAGTGCAGCCTGCTCATCCGGGTGGCCGACCACGCGGCCCTCTACCTTGATCAGGTTGGGGTGCAGCCCGGCGGCGATGCAGGCCTGCATTTCATGCAGCGGCGAGCCATCGCTGGTGATGCTGCCTTTATAGAGTTTGACCGCAACCGGCTGGCCTGACGGTTTCCACAGGGCTTTGCGGATCACGCCGGAAGCGCCTTCGCCGAGGACTTCGGCCAGTTCCAGTTCGGACCAGGGAATATTCGGCGTGGCGTCATCGGTCGTTACGTCCACGGCCATTTCCACGGGGTTACCGGCATAGGCCAGCCAGGTCAGGCTCGGCAGTGCCAGCAGCCAATCCGGCAATTGGGTGAAGCGGTTGGAGGCGATGCGCAGCAATTCGAGATTGTGGCAGTTGGCCAGACTTACCGGCAGGTGCGCCAGTTGGTTGCCGGCCAGCATCAGTTTTTGCAGGAGTGGTCGCTTGCCCAGTTCGTCGGGCAACTGGCTGATGCGGTTATCGGTCAGGATCAACCAGCGCAACAACGGCGGCAACGCGGCGGCGGGTACATGACTGATCTGGTTGGCCTTGAAGCCGATCATGCTCAGCTTGGCGCATTGGCCAAGGCTTGTCGGCAACTCGGTGAACCGGTTGTCCGAGCAGAACAGCACGCGCAGGTGGGGCAGGCGGTGCAAGTCGTCGGGCAGTTGGCTCAGGGCGTTACCGCTGAGGTTGAGGATCTCCAGGGAGTCGGCCAGTTCGAAGATTTCCCGAGGGAATTCAGTCAGCCCGCAGGACAGGTCCAGGCGGGTGATACCGGCCAATTGGCCGGCCTTGAGTTGGGCGAGGGTATGCATGAACGGCGCGGTCACTCGGCTAGAAGGCGTAAATGACGCTCATGATACCGGTTCGTGCGCGGGTTGCGGGTCAGCCTGTTGCAATTGTCCCAGACGGCTGGCGGTGCGGGCGAGGTCGATAGCCTGGCCGCCCAGGGCAATCGCGAGGGGCTGCTCGCCGATCAGGATCAGGTGCTTGTCGCGGTCGTAGAGCACATCCACCAGGTTGATGAAGCGTTGCTGCACGGCGATCGGGCAATCCGCCAGTTGCGGCAGGCCGTCGATGATCCAGTGGTCGTAGTCCTGGCACAGCAGCAGGTAGTCCATGACTGCGGTCAACTGCTCGCAAAGATCGCTGAAGGTGAAGGCGATGGAGCGGCCTGCGCGGTGACGGCAGATCAACGTCCGATTGCCGACGGCCAGGGGTTGGGGCGGGCAGTCGGCAGCGGGAAGATCCAAGGCTTCGCGCTGGTGCGCAGTCCCCGGCCAAACGTACTGACCGCTGGTAAAGCGTTGTGCGCTTTGGGCTTGAGGCAGGCTGCGAAAATCCTGGGGCGAACTGACTTCCAGCACCTCCATGCGTGCATCGATCAGGTCGATCACCGGTTTGAAGCGCTCGTGGTACAGCGGGTTGGGCAGCAGTCCCTGCGGTGCATAGTTGGACGTCACCAGCACCAGCACACCGCGCTCGAACAGGGCCTTGAACAGGCGTGTGATCAGCATGGCATCGCCGATGTCGTGGACGTGAAACTCGTCAAAACACAGCACTCGGCAATCCGTCAGCAGTTCATCGAGAGTCACGGCCAGCGCATCGTCCTGCTCACGATGCGTGAACATGCCGCGATGCAGTTGGGCGAAAAAGTCATGGAAGTGCACGCGCTGCTTCTCGGCCATTGGTAGCGCCTGGAAGAACCCGTCCAGCAACCAGCTTTTGCCGCGTCCCACCGGCCCATGCAGGTACAGGCTCCGGGTGGGCTGGCCGGCGAGCAGGAGGCGGGTTTCTCGGGCCAGGGCAGCGATGGCTCGGGTTTGCCCGGCGCTGAGGGTATACCCCTGTTGCTCGGCTTTTTGCTGGAAGAACGCGGGGATGGGTGAGGCGTCGAGGGCGTCGGTTTTCTTACCGAGCAGGCGACGGATCAGGGAAAACGCGGCCAATGCAAGTCACTCTGTGTTTCGGTGGTTGCCCACTTTAGGGCGACGGCTGCGTTTTGACCAATAGAGAAGGGCGCTGCATGCCATCTCGAAAAGGCATGTCACGGTTGTAAACCTGCCCAGACTGGCAGTTTCTCGCTGAGTGACTAACCTCCTACACAGCAGTCACCCCTGTACAAGGATTTGGGGCAGTGAAGGGACGAGCAGTATTGGCAGTCATGGGCGCGATGCTCTGCAGCACGGCTTTAGGTGCACAACTCCAGGTGGAGGTGCGTATCGACGTGCAGCGGGGCTGCCAGCTGGTGGGCACCACCCGCAGCGCTGGCATCGAGCAACTTGGCGTATTGGATTTCGGCAGCGGCGCGCGTCTGGATGACCCGGCCGGGCCCCTGAGTGCGGCACTGATCAGCCAGCGCCAGCCGCGCCTGGAGTGCAACCCCGACACGCCGTACCAGGTGCGTGTGGATGGCGGCCTGCACGGCGGCACCGGTGAAGTGCGCTACCTCAGCGCCACCCCTTCGATCAAACCCATTCCCTATCGTATTTATGCCGACGCCGCGCGGCGCGTGCCGTTGCCGGTGGATGTGCCGATCAGTGGTCGCGTGCCGGACGCAGGCTTCGTTGATCTGCCGCTGTATGGCCGCATCGAGCCGCTCAAGGACATCCCCGCCGTCGGCCGCTACACCGACCTGCTCAAGGTCACGGTCACATGGTAAGCCGCTATCTGGCCGTTGTGGCCATGGGTGGCCTGCTGGTGCTGGCGGATGACGCGCAGGCGGCTGTCGCGACCGGGTTTATCCAGGCGCGGCTGGTGATCACCGCCAGTTGCGAAGTGAGCAAAGGCGTCGAGAGCGCGCCGGTCAACCCCACGGGCGGTACGGCGATGCTCGACTTCGGCAGCCAGGGCCCGACCTGGAACAACACGCTGGGCGCAGGCGTCACCGATGGCGAAAAAGCGCCGTTGGCGGTGTCGTGCAACCCGTCCGTCTCGAGCTTTACCGTGACTATCGACGGCGGCACCAATGGCGATGGCACCACGCGGCGCCTGAGTAATGGGCGTCAGATGATTCCGTATCGGCTGTCCGCCGATCCCCAGGGCCGCAGCACCTACAGCATCGGGCAGCAACGCAATTTTGTCGTGGCCAAGGGCACCCAGATACCGATCCCGGTGTTTGGCTCCGTGGTGGCAAATACCAGTGCCTTACCGGCAGGGATCTACACCGACACGTTGACGGTGACACTGGACTGGTAACTCAAGAGGATGAACACCATGCATGTACTTGTTTCGCGATTAGGCGCTTGTGCGTTGGGGCTGGCGATGGCTTCCAACCTCAACGCGGCAACCACGGTCACCGGGCAGATCACCTCAAGCCTGATATTGATCGCCAGTTGCCAAGTCAACGGTTCCGGCGCAGCGACCGGGCTGAACTTCGGTAGCTTGAACTTCGGCACCACCAACAGTCTGTTCACCAACGCCGATGCCCAGTTGCTCGGCGGTACTGGCACCGGTGGCGCGTTATCGATCCTGTGTTCCAGCGGCACCACGCCAGCGGTCAAGGTGCGCGCGGGTGCGCATGACGGTGCCTCTCCCGGTGGCAGCCGTGCATTGGCCGACGGTGCGGGCAACTTCGTGCCCTACGACTTCTACACCGACAGCGGTCACTCCGCGCTGCTGGCAATCGACGGCGTGATCACCCTCGCCACCAGTACCGGCGTGGCGCAGACCGTGAACCTCTACGGTCGGGCGGTGGGCAAGGCGGGGCTGCCAGCCGGCACCTACACCGACACCGTGGCCGTGGAACTGACGTTCTAGCGATGTGGCTCAGAGCGTTGCTGGCCTGTGCGCTGGCGGTGCCGCTGCCGTTATCGGCGGTGACCAGCCAGAGCTTCCAGGTGAGCGCGACCATCACACCGGGTTGCCTGATTGTGGGCGGGGGCTCCAATTACGGCGCGCTGACCTACGGCAGTTATTCGGCCCTGGCCACCAGCACGGTCACGGCGGCGTTGACCGGGGGCGTCACCTTGCAATGTACGCCGGGGGTGACGCTGAGCATGAGCGTCGACGGTGGCCTGCACAGCGGCACCGGGCGCAATCTGCAGCTCAACAGCGGCAGCGCGCGGGTGGCTTACCAGTTGTTTTGGGATGCGGCGTTCAGCCAAAGCCTGGGGATTGGCCAGAGCGTCAATGTGGCCTACAGCGATGCCAATAACATCAACCTGCCCATTTACGGACGGGTGCAATTGCCGGGCAATCAGCCTGGGGGGACATACAGCGACACGCTGCAGGTGCAGCTGACGTGGTAAGGCTATCGGTATAAGGAGTGGGGTTATGCGTTCACCTTCCCGGCGGCTGTGGGCCGCGGGTATTGCCTTGAGTGCGGTGTGCACGGCGGGGTTCGTACAGGCGGCCAGTTCGGTGCTGATCTGGCCCATCGACCCGGTGCTGGAGGCCGATCAACAGGCCAGTGCGCTATGGCTGGAAAACCGTGGGAGCGAAACCGCGAGCCTGCAGATTCGTGTGTTTGCGTGGAGCCAGAGCGGCTTCGACGAGCAATACCAGAACCAGCGCGATGTGATCGGCAGCCCGCCGGTGGCGCGAATCGAGCCGGGGCAAAAACAACTGGTACGCCTGACTCGCACCCGCGAAGTGCCACCTGGGCAAGAGTTGGCCTACCGCATCATCATCGATGAAATCCCTTCGCCCTTGCAGGTGCCGACGCCGCCAGAGGGCAAGAACACCGCAGCGGCGATTCGCTTCCAGATGCGCTACTCGGTGCCGCTGTTCGCCTATGGCGCGGGCCTGTGGAGCAAGGAAGACAGTACGCGCCAGCGCGACCCCAACGGCGCCGGCAAGCCGGACTTGAGCTGGCACAAGGTCACGGTGGCAGGGCGCAACTATATCGAGGTGCGTAACCAGGGCGCCGTGCATGCGCGCCTTACCGATGCTTCATTCAAACAGGGCGGGCAGACCAAACCCCTGGTCGATGGCTTATTGGGCTACGTGTTGCCGGGCGCGACCATGCGCTGGCCGGTGCCGGATGCGCTGTCGGCTGATCAGCCCCTGCAGGTCAGGATCAACGGTGCGCAACAGTTGGAGAGCCTCGCGCCGAAGCGGTAACCGAGTGTAGCGGGGCGGGACGCTCCGGGTTTTAAACGGATGGAGATGTCCATTGAAGGACACAACGCCATGTGTGAGTCGTGGTCGGACTCGTCGTCTATGGCCGTCGGTAGCAGTGGTAAGCGGGCTATGGGCTGCAATGGTTGCGCCCCAAGGCGTGGCTGGCGACCTGCCACCGCCGCCGAGCAGTATGGAGGCTGTCGCCGATGCACAGTTGTTTCTGGAACTGGTGGTCAACCAGATGGACACCGGCCGCGTCATTGCGGTCGATCAACGCGCCGGGCAACTCTATGTCCCCGCCGGTGCGTTGCAGGATGTGGGCATGAAGCTGCCCGGTGAACTGAGTGGCAGCGTGGGTTTGGACATGATCCCAGGCCTGCACAGTGACTACGACAGCAATGGCCAGCGCCTGCTGCTGGATGTGCCGCCGGCGTGGTTGAAGGAACAGTTTATCGGCAACCGCAACACCTACCCGCGCACCCAGGCGATGAGCAGTTTCGGTGCCTTGCTCAACTATGACCTGTACTTCAACGACACTGACGAAGGCGGCAGCTACCTCGCCGCCTGGAACGAAGTGCGGCTGTTCGACAACTGGGGCACCTTGTCCAACACCGGCCAGTATCGCCAGACCCTGGCCGATGGGATCAGCAGCACTACCTTCAACAATGGCTACCGGCGCTATGACACTACTTGGCGTTTCTCCGATGATGAGCGGCTACTGACCTACGAGGCCGGTGACGTGATCAGCGGTGCTTTGCCCTGGAGCAGCTCGGTACGCCTGGGCGGTGTGCAGTTTTCACGGGACTTCGCCGTGCGCCCGGACCTGGTGACCTACCCCTTGCCGCAATTTGCCGGTGAAGCCGCCGTGCCGTCCTCGGTGGACCTGTTTATCAACGGCTACAAATCCGACAGTGCACTGCTGCAACCAGGGCCTTACACCCTGACCAACGTGCCGTTTATCAACGGAGCGGGTGAGGCGGTGGTGGTGACCACCGACGCGCTGGGTCGCCAGGTGTCGACCACGGTGCCGTTTTATGTGACGAGTTCGCTGCTGCAAAAAGGCCTGACGGATTTCTCGGTGGCCGCCGGTTCCTTGCGCCGGGAATACACCTTGAAAGATTTTGCCTACGGGCCTGGCGTCGCCAGCGGCACCTTTCGTTATGGTTATTCCGACAACCTGACCCTGGAAAGCCATGCCGAAGCGTCCAGTGACCTGACCCTCGGCGGCCTGGGTGGCAACCTGCGGCTGGGCAACTTCGGCGTGCTCAACACCGCCGTCAGCCAAAGCCAGTTCGAAGGGCGCAGCGGCCAGCAACTGAGCCTGGGGTATTCATACAACAGCACGCGCTACAGCCTGTCGTACCAACGGGTCGAGCGGCGCGATGAGTACGCTGACCTGACCCTGGTCGACACGCCCTACGCCAGCCTCAGCAAACGCAGCGAGCAGGTGACCCTGAGCCTCAACCTTGAGCGCTTCGGCAGCCTGGGCGTAGGTTACTTCGACGTGCAGGCAGCGGACGATTCGCGCACGCGCTTGCTCAACCTGAGCTGGAGCAAACCCCTGTGGCACAACACCAGTTTCTACCTGTCGGCCAACCGTGAGATTGGCGATAGCAACTGGGCGATGCAGGCGCAGCTGGTTATCCCGTTCGACCTCAACGGCAGCCTGGCCGTGAGCACCGAGCGCAGCAAGGATGGCGCCAGCCGCCAGCGCCTCAACTACAGCCGCGCGGTGCCGAGCGAAGGTGGGGTGGGCTACAACCTCGGTTATGCCCAGGGCGATGGCCCGGCGTACCGGCAGGCCGACCTGACCTGGCGCTTGCAGTCGGTGCAGTTGCAGGCCGGTGTGTACGGCAGCAGCGACGCCGAGACGCGCTGGGCGGATGCCAGTGGCTCGCTGGTGTGGATGGGCGGCGATATGTTTGCCGCCAACCGTATCAACGACGCTTTTGTGGTGGTGAGTACCCAGGGTTTCGCCGGGATTCCGGTGCGCTATGAAAACCAGTTGGTCGGCGAGACCGACCGCAACGGCCATCTGTTGGTGCCCTGGAGCAGTGCGTATTACCGCGGCAAATATGAAATCGATCCGTTGAACCTCCCGCTCAACGTGCAGAGCCCGAATGTGGAGCAGCGTGTGTCGGTGCGTCGTGGCAGCGGCTACCTGCTGGAGTTTCCATTACGTCGGGTGCTCGCGGCCAGTGTCACGCTGGTGGACACCCAACATCAGGAATTGCCCCTGGGTAGCCTGGTGGTGCATGAGCAAAGCGGCCAGCAGGCGGTGGTCGGTTGGGATGGCCTGGTGTACCTGGAAAACCTCTCGGCCCATAACACGTTGCAGGTCACGTTGGGTGAAGGGCGTACGTGCCAGGCGCGGTTCGAGATGGACGAGCAGCAACAGGGCGTGCCGTTGATCGGGCCGTTGGTGTGCCAATGAAACGTACGGGCTGGCTGTGTCTGATGGGGTTAATGTTTGCTGGACCGGCCATGGCGGCGTGCTCCGTGGTGACCACGGCACCGGCGAGTTTCGGTCCTATCAGTTCCATGGCGGTGCGCACAGCCGTACAGGCCAGCTCGACGACCAATTCAGGGTTGAGCTGCACCTCGGCGTTGATTTCGCTGCTGGTGTCCTCCGATCATTTTTACGCGACGATCACTTCATCCAAGACCGGGATGGTCGGGCCTACCGGGGATGTCATCGGCTACACAATCTACGGTAACAACACCACCAGCTTTCCGATCACGCGCGGTGCGCAATTTGACTTCGGCGGCGCCGGCGGGATCGCTCAGAGTTTTGGCTTGATTGCGGGCCCCGGCGCGAAAACCCTGCCGCTGTACGTGAGCAGCATTACCGGCAGTAACGTCGCCGCAGGCCTGTACACCGAGACCCTGAGCATCGCCTGGAGCTGGAATTATTGTTCGGGTATTGGCATCGGCGGCATCTGCGCCGGCCGGGACATCGGCAGTGGTACCGCGTCATTGACGGTGAGCATGACGGTCACCAACGACTGCCAGATCACCGCGCCCAACATCAGTTTTGGCAGCGCGCCGGTCATCAGCGGGTTTACCGCCGTCACCGGCCAGACCATCAGTATTTCCTGCACCAAAGGCAGTGCCTACAACGTCGGCTTGAGCGACGGCCAGAACGCCGTCAGCGTGGGCGGTCGGCGGCGGATGATCTCGGGCAGCAACTATCTGGCCTATGACATCTTCAAAAGCGCCGGCACCACGCGCTGGGGCAGTGTGGGCGCAGCGCGTCGCGACAGCTCCACCGCCGAGATCAATCCCGGCAACGGCCTGGGCATCGGCAGCCAAGTGTTCAACTACAACGCCAAGATCTACACCGACCAGTCCACGCCTCCCGCCGGCACCTACTTGGACAACGTGGTGCTTGACGTCGGTTTCTAGAACTTCAGCAGCGGCGGGCTAGGCTGATCCACGGGGCTGACCACCGCATAGTTGTAGCCGGCACCCGACCAGTATTGCGCCTGCAAGCCATCGGCACTGCGACTGCCTCTTGGCAGGAAACCGTTTTCCGGTCCCGGTGGGCGGATATAGAAACTGATGCGCCGGCCTTGCGGGTCCTCGTACAGCACCATGGCCGCGGCGCCTTGCTCAGTGGTGAGCAGGCGCCCGCTGACCGGCGTGAACCCGGAAGCACTCAAGTCCGGCAGGCGGTGCGCCTGGTTGAAGTAGCGGTCGAGCCAGGCTTGCATCGTGCCGCCGCCCTGCACCTTGTAGTCGGCGGGCATGATGCCGTCCTGGGCAAACAGGCGGAATGCCTGCATCGCATCGGCCATCGGCAGTTGGACCGGCTGGGTGACTTCACGGGCGTGCCAGCCACCGACACCGCCGAGGCTGATGGCGACCAGCAGCACGGCGGCCGTAGCCAAGTGGCGCCGTGATTGACGCTTGATGCGCTGGCGGATCAGTGCCGGGTCCAGGTCTGGGTTGACCGGCTGTTGCAGGGCGCCGCCCAACGCGGCACGCAGCAACTGCGCATCGTGTTGCCAGGCGTGGACCTGGGCGGCGACATCCGGGTGGGCGGCCAAGTAGGTTTCAAGCACGCGGCGATCACTCTCCAGCAGTTGGTGATCGACGTAGGCATGCAAATCGCGTTCGCTGGGGGGCAGGCTGATCATTTGAGTATCCGCAGGGAAGGGCTGGCAATTTCGCCATCACTGAGTTGACGCAGGGCTTGGCGCGCCCGTGACAGGCGCGACATCACGGTGCCGATGGGCACCTCGAGAATCTCGGCGATTTCCTTGTAGCTCAGGCCTTCCACCGAAACCCACAGCAGCAGCGCGCGCTGCTCGGTGTTGAGTTGATCGAAGGCTTGCAGGGTCGATTGGGCGATCACCGTGCGTTCCACCGACGGCTGCGCATCGTCACGCCCGGTGAAGAATTCCAGCATGCGTGCATAGCGCCGGGTGCGGCGGTGGGCGTCAAGGAACTGCCGGTAGAGGATCGAAAACAGCCAGGCGCGCAAGTCGCCTTCGACGCGTTTGTCGGCCCAACTGATGATCGCCCTTTCCAGGGTCGACTGCACCAGGTCGTCGGCGCTGCTGGCGTTACGGGTCAGGGACACGGCAAAGCGCCGTAGCCTTGGGATGAGTTCACGTAACTGTTCGTCGAGTTCATGCATGGGAATCTGGCTGGTCACTACGCTGGGACTAGAGAGACGTGCGGCGTTGAAGGTTATTCCCGATCCTGGGAAATAAATCAAAGGCCAGGGAATAGAGCCGGTCGGCGTTCGTCTTAATGCTCCGACCTTATGTTTACCCCCTAAGGCCTTTGGCCCTGGAGTTCCTTCATGGTAGATCACTCATCACCGCCCCGTCCTCCGCTGAGCACTGCGAGCCTGATCGCGCGCCTGGCGGGTATCGGTGCCGTGGTTGCGGTTGTGGCGGGGGCTTTTGCCTACGTCAATGGCACCCTCGACCCACAGCGCCTGCGCCCGAAAACCCTGGTCAATGCCCTGGAAACCAACAACGGCGTTCACCCAGGCTTCCGGCGTAACCACGCCAAGGGCGTGTGCGTGGCCGGTTATTTCGAGAGCAGCGCCGAAGCCCGCGCCTACTCCAGCGCCCAGGTGTTCAGCGAGGCCAAGACCCCGTTGATCGGACGGTTCGCCTTGCCCAGCGGTAACCCCTACGCGCCGGACAGCAGTGTGCCGATCCGCAGTTTTGCCGTGCAGTTCAGCCAGGCCAACGGCCAGCAGTGGCGCACCGGCATGAACAGCATGCCAGTGTTCCCGGTGGGCACGCCCGAGGCGTTCTACCAAATGCTCAAGGCCGGTGCGCCGCAGCCTGCCACCGGCAAGCCGGACCCGGCGAGCATGCCGGCATTTTTTGCTGCTCATCCCGAGACGGCGCCGTTCCTGGCGTGGGTCAAGACCGCCAAGCCTTCGGCCAGTTATGCGACCGAAACTTACAACGGCATTAACACGTTCTTCCTGGTAGGGGCCGATGGCAAGCGCCAGGCCGTGCGTTGGGGCGTGGTGCCGCAGAGCCAGGATGCGGCGGGTGATACTGCGCCTGTGGGTGGTGATTTCCTGGAAAAGGACCTGGTCCAGCGCCTGGCGACCGGACCGCTGCGCTGGCAGTTGAACATGACCCTGGCCAACCCCGGCGACCCCGTGGACGATGCAAGCAAGGCCTGGACCGGCGAGCATAAAGTCATCAACGCCGGCACCCTGGTGCTGCAAAGCAGCCAGCCGCAGGCAGATGGCGATTGCCGCGATATCAACTTTGATCCACTGATTCTGCCCAGCGGTATCGAAGCCTCCAATGACCCGTTGCTGGCGGCCCGTTCGGCGGCGTACGCCAGCTCGTACCTGCGTCGCGCCGGTGAAGTCAGCCCGTTGCACAGCGCCCCTCAGGAGTCGAAGCCATGAATGCCCAACCCCGGTTTTTCGCGCCCCTGGCGCGCCTGCTGCATTGGCTGATGGCGCTGATGGTCATCGCCATGCTGTTTATCGGCGCGGGCCTGGCGGCCTCGGTTTCGGAGCGGCATGAGTGGTTGATCCACCTGCACAAGCCGTTGGGTATCGCGATCCTGGCCTTGGTGATCGTGCGTTTGGTCGTGCGCTTCTCCACGCGCCAACCGCCGTTGCCTGCTGACTTGCCGTTGTGGCAAGTACTGGCGGCCAGGGCGTCCCATCTGGTGTTGTATGCGTTGATGCTGGTGTTGCCGCTGCTGGGCTGGGCGATGATTTCGGCGGCGGGCGACCCGGTAATGCTTAGCAGTTCGGTGCAGTTGCCGGCGCTGGTGGGGGCGAACGCGCCGTTGTTCGCGGTGTTGCGCAGGGCCCATGGGTTCCTGGCCTATCTGCTATTCCTGACCGTGCTGTTGCACCTGGCGGCGGCGTTGTTCCATGGGTTGATCCGCCGTGACGGCGTGCTGCAAAGCATGACCGGCAGCAAGGACTGAAACAGGTCTCGGGGCAGTGTGGCCAGCCAGTAGATCAGCGCCAGCAGGTTGATGGCGGCGCCGAGGCCACACACCCCAATCCAACCGCCCCAGGCATACAGTGCGGTTGCGCTGATGGAGCCCAGCGCACTGCCCACTGAGTAAAACAGCATGTAGCCGGCCACCAGCCGGCTCTGGGCGTCGGGGCGCACGGCGTAGATCAGGCTCTGGCTGGTGACATGTACGGCTTGCAGGCCCAGGTCGAACACAATCACGCCGAGCACTAATGCCCACAATGATGATTGGGTAAAACCGATGGCGACCCAGGACAGCAGCATCAGCAGCAATGCCGTGCCGCTGGTCCACTGGGCAAAGCCTTTGTCGGCCAAGCGACCGGCGCGGGCAGCGCCAAGTGCTCCGGCGGCGCCGGCGAGTCCGAACAGGCCAATCTGCGTGTGGGAAAGCGACAGCGGCGGGGCGCTCAAGGGCAGTACCAGTGGCGTCCACAAGACGGTGCCGGCGGCGAAAATCAACATCGCCAGCACGGCGCGGTCACGCAGGACCTTTTCCTCCTTGAACAGGCTGAAGACCGAGCGGAGCAGCGCACCATAAGTGCCGGTGGCGCGCGGTTGTTCGGTGCTTGGCAATACGCGCCACAGCAAGATCGCCATCACCAGCGTCAAGCCCGCCGACAGCAAGTAAACCGAGCGCCATCCCGCCAGGTCGGCCATCGCGCCAGACACCGAGCGGGCCAGCAGCAAACCGACCACGATACCGCTGGTGACCAACCCCACCACCTGCCCGCGCTGTTCGGGCGACGCCAGATGAGCAGCCAATGCCACCAGCACTTGAGCGACCACCGCCAACAGACCGGTCAATGCCATGCCGGCCAACAGCCAGAAACTGTTTGAGGACAATCCCACCACCAGCACGGCCAGCGTGGAGAGCAGCAGTTGGCTGACGATGAGCTTGCGCCGGTTGAGCAAGTCCCCGAGCGGCACCAGCAATAACAGGCCCACGCCATAACCGACCTGGGTGAGGGCAATGATGATGCCGACAGTGGCGTGGTCCATGGCGAAGGTCTCGGCCATGGCGTCGAGCAACGGCTGTGCGTAATAGACATTGGCCACTGACAGGCCGCAGGCGATGGCGAACAGCACCACCACTTTGTTACTCAAGGGGGAGGAAGGCATGGGGATATCCTTTGTGGTTTTGAAATGAAACCAGTTGTACCGTAAGGATTCCGGTTTTATATTGCAACTACATTATTGGTCGACGACAGGCAGCCCCGATGGTCAAGCTCACCCGCTTTGAAAGCGCCGAATGCCCGGTGGCGCGCTCACTGGATGCGATTGGCGATGGCTGGTCGCTGCTGATCATTCGCGATGCGTTTGATGGGATTCGCCGTTTTGGTGAGTTCCAGCGCAGCCTGGGAATGGCCAAAAACATCTTGTCCACGCGTTTGCGCAGTTTGGTGGCCCATGGGGTGTTGGAAATCGTGCCGGCGTCGGATGGCAGTGCGTATCAGGAGTACGTTCTGACGGAAAAGGGGCGGGGCCTGTTCAACGTGATCATCGGGTTGCGGCAGTGGGGCGAGGGTTTTTTCTATGGGGCAGGCGAGGCGCACTCGGTGATGGTGGACAGCGCCAGCGGCGAGCCGCTGCGAGCGCTGGAGTTGCGCTCGGCGGATGGACGGTTGCTGGGGCCTGAGGATTGTCGGCGGGTGCCCGCCGACTCGGTTTAGCGCAAGACGTCGACGATATCGGCCACGCTGCTCAACACATCCTTGCCCAGTTGCATCGAGCGTTTACCTGACCAACCGGTGAGCGGGTTGGGGGCGTCGTCGTTGTCCTTGAAGGGCATTTCCAGGGTCAGGGACAGGCAGTCGAACTGCTGGCCGACGGCATTGCACGCCAGGGTCATATTGGCTTCGCCCGGCAGGTCGCGGGTGTAGCCGTGGGTGGTCTGGAAATCGCGGGTCAGGCCGCTCAAGTGGCTGCGGAAGTGTTTTTCCAGGGCCTCGATGCGCGGCGTGTAGCCGGGGTTGCCTTCGCAGCCGGCGGTGAAGACGTAGGGGATTTCCTCGTCGCCGTGGATATCGAGGAACAGGTCGACGCCGTACTTTTCCATCTGTTGCTGCACGAACAACACTTCCGGGCTGATCGCCTGGCTCGCGCTCTGCCAGGCGCGGTTGAGGTCCTGGCCTGCGGCGTTGGTGCGCAGGTGGCCGTGGAACGCGCCGTCCGGGTTCATGTTGGGCACCAGGTACAGGTCAGCGACTTTCAGCAGTTTTTTCAGCTCGGCGTCACCGTCCTGTTGCAGGCGTTCAATGATGCCTTCCATAAACCATTCGGCCATGTGTTCGCCGGGATGCTGTTGGGCGATGATCCAGACCTTGCGCCGGCCTTCGCCGCCTTTGCCACGACGCAGCAGCTGGATATCACGGCCTTCGACACTTTTACCGGTGGCCAACAGTTGAGTGCCGGCGCGGCTCACAGCCTGCTCGATCAGCCAGTCGTGACGCTCACGGCTGTAGGGTTCGAAGTACGCAATCCAGGCGTGCTTCTCGCGGGTCTCAAGGCTGATATGCAGGATTTCACCATCAAAGCGAGAGGGCACCCGGAACCAATTGATATGGTCGTAGGACGCCACGGCGTTGTAGCCGCTCCACGCATGCGGGTAAGACGACTTGCCCGCGTTGCTCAAGCGGAAGGTATGGGTGTGGCCCACGTGCATGCCTTCGGCCTTGAAGTGGAACCACTGGAAGTGTTGGCTACGGGTGTCGGGTTTGATAGCGAGCAACAACTGATGGGAATCGTGGGCATCCAGAACCTGGATATTGCCACTGTCGAAGTCGGTGCTGATCCTGATGGAGGTCAAGGCCACGGTCATAGTCTGTTTGCCTGAATATGAGTGTTGTGGCGGCTATAGTACACAGGAGTCTGGTAAAGACTGGATGCAAAAATTGTTGCACGGGGGAGGGGGCGTCATCCTTGACGCCGCAGCAGCTTAGAATCTATGAGATTGATTCTCAAGCGCTATTTCGCAAAGGTTTGGACTAGAGCGTTCGACTGGCTTTCTTTTGGCGATGGTCTTTTGCTACCATGCGCGCCATCAAGCAACACACAGTCTTCATTAGCCTGAAGCCATGCCAGGGAAACTGGCAAAAAAAAGACCCGGCCAAAGAGCCGGGTCAAAAACCGTGATTAGCCTGATGAGGAGATATTCCAAGAGTCCGACCTAAGGTCCCTTGGTCTATCGACTGATCTCGCGATCAGCTAGGTCCAATAATAATCATTATCATTTGCAAGTCAAATGTTTTTATCCGTGAGATAGAAATATTTTTCTTCTGCGCCTGTTATCCGTTCGCTTGAGCCGCTGGCGGCTGCAACGACCGCTCCACCATCGCTTTCGCCATATCGATCAAATACACCACCGAAAACGCCAGGTCGCGATGATTGCCCTGATGGCTGCTCGCGGATTCATAGGCAGTGGCTGCGGCGCTGCGCAACAGGTCCGAGGCGTGTACGAGGGCTTCCTCCTGGCTGATGCCCGGCTTGATGGCGAACAGGGCGCCGTCAGGGGCTGCTGCCGACATCTCTTCTTTCAAGTAAAAGTCCAACGCGCGCTGGGCGGCACCGCTGCTGCGCAGGTCGTGCATTTCAGTGTCTTCAGGGAGTTCAGGCAGGAGATACGGGCTGGTCGTCATAAGGGGCGGTACTCTGTAGTGGGTGTCGAAAACCTTATGTCCGATGATAGTACGTATCGTATTTATGTCGTTTTATGGATTACTACAAACTGTTTATTGCCCTGAAAACTACGTGACGTATTGTCAGCTCCCATGGATAACTGGATTGCGTTGGTCAAGGCCAACATGGAAGACCGCAAGGTCACGCAGGGTGAATTGGCTGAGCGCCTGGGCATGTCCCAAGGCGGCGTCGGTCATTGGCTCAACAAGCGCCGTGCACCCAGCGTGGTGGACATGAACCGGGTACTCGCGGCGCTAGGGTTGGGATACCTGGAAGTCGCGCTGGACATTCGCGAACGGCCCGAAGAGGCGCCTGCGCAGAAGAACTACAACCCGTATTTCCGCTACCCTGTCAGCGATTGGAAAGGGTTGTGCGAGGTCCGCGAAGAGCGTGCGGCCTATGGCGCGGTGCGCTTCGAACTCACGGATTACCCTGCTCAGGGGGATGCGTTCTGGCTGCCAGTCACAGGCGACGCCATGACCGCACCCAGCGGCTTGAGCGTCAGTGCGGGCATGTTGATCCTGGTCGACCCGGCCATCCAGGCCGAGCCTGGCAAACTGGTGGTCGCCCAACGGGCCGGAAGCCTTCAGGCGACCTTCCGCCAGTTGCAGGAAGAAAGCGGCCAGCGTTACCTGGTACCGCTCAATCCCACCTACCCCAAGCAGCCATTCACCGACGATTGCCACATCCTGGGGGTTGTTGTTCAAGCCACGGCAAAGTTCTAGTCGACCGTTTCGAGGTCCACCAACGCGCAACCTTCTGCAACCATTTCACCTTCCTGGCAGAACAACGCCTTGACCACCCCGGCGTGAGGCGCGCGGATGCTGTGCTCCATCTTCATGGCCTCCAGCACCACCAGCTGCGTGCCAGCTTCGACGTGCTGACCGACCTCCACCAGCACCCGCACGATGCTGCCGTTCATCGGCGCCGTGAGGCCGCCTTGATGTGACTGGTTGGCCTCAACCGCCGCAATCGGGTCGAACAATGTGACGGCCTGCATCTCGCCGTCCCAGCGCAAAAACACGCTGCTTTCGCTGCGGACTGCCAGATGGCTGTGACGCACGCCCTGCTGCTCGATCAGCAGATGTTCGCCCCGCAGTTGTGGCGCATCAGCCGCCAGCGTCACCAACCGATCCTGGCCATTGCAGCTCAAATGCAACGAAACTTCGGCAGGTAACCCGGCGCGAAACCCTCGCGAATCTGCCCAAGGCCCATCACTCTTCGGCAAGCTCTGAATGAAGGCCGCGCCCGCCGCTTGCCAGAACGCATCACTCAATACTCCAGGCGCGGGTAGCAACTCCTCCTGATAGCGCGGAATAAACCCGGTATCCAACTCAGCCGCCGCAAACGCCGGGTGCCCGATGATGCGCCGCAAAAATCCCAGGTTGGTCTTCAGCCCGCCGATGGCAAACTCGTCCAGCATGGCCAGCAACCGCAATCGCGCCTGTTCACGGTCTTCACCCCAGGCAATCAGCTTGCCGAGCATGGGGTCGTAGAACGGCGACACACTGTCGCCTTGCTCCACACCGCTGTCCACGCGGCGCCCAGGGCCCGGTGCGGACTCACGATACAGCGCCAGGTGCCCGGTGGCGGGTAGGAAGTCATTGGCGGGGTCTTCGGCATACAGCCGCACTTCGATGGCATGGCCGATCAGCGGCACCTGCTCCTGGGTGATCGGCAACGCCTCGCCCTGGGCGACACGGATCTGCCAGGCCACCAGGTCCAGGCCGGTGATCGCTTCGGTCACCGGATGCTCCACTTGCAGCCGCGTGTTCATCTCCATGAAGAAGAACTCACCGCGCGCGTCCAGCAAGAACTCCACGGTGCCTGCGCCGACATAGCCGATGGCCTGGGCCGCACGCACGGCGGCTTCGCCCATGGCCTTGCGCTGTTCAACGCTCAGTCCCGGTGCTGGCGCCTCTTCGACGACCTTCTGGTGGCGACGCTGGATCGAGCAGTCACGTTCATTGAGGTACAGGCAATGCCCGTGTTGATCGGCAAACACCTGGATCTCCACGTGACGTGGCTTGAGCAGGTACTTTTCCACCAGCATCTGCCCGTTGCCGAAGGACGACAGCGCCTCGCGCTGTGCCGAGGCCAGGGCTTCGGCCAACTGGCTGACATCCTCGACCACCTTCATGCCTTTGCCGCCACCACCGGCCGTGGCCTTGAGCAGTACCGGGTAACCGATGTGCTCGCAGGCGGCGCGGAAGGTTTCCAGGTCTTGAGCTTCGCCGTGGTAACCCGGCACCAGGGGCACGCCAGCGGTTTCCATCAAGGCCTTGGCGGCCGATTTGCTGCCCATGGCATCGATGGCCGAGGCGGGCGGACCGAGGAAGATCAACCCTGCCGCCTCAATCGCGCGGGCAAAACCGGCGTTCTCCGACAAAAAACCGTAACCCGGATGAATCGCCTGGGCGCCGCTGGCTTGGGCCGCCGCGATCAGTTTATCGATTTGCAGGTAGCTGTCAGTGGCCTTGCTGCCGCCCAGGTCGACACGGATATCCGCCTCACGGCTGTGGCGCGCATCGCGGTCGATGGCGCTATGTACCGCCACGGTGGTCAGGCCCATGGCCTTGGCGGTGCGCATCACTCGGCAAGCAATCTCGCCACGGTTGGCCACCAGCAGAGTCGTCAACGTACTCATGAACGCGGCTCCTGCGCTTGCCAGCTGGGTGGACGTTTTTGCAGGAAGGCGCGCAGGCCTTCCTGGCCCTCAGCGCTGACACGAATGCGCGCAATGGCATTTTCGCAATAGCGGCGCAGGGCCGGGGTGAGGGCGCCGTGGCCCACTTCGCGCAGCAGGTCCTTGCTGGCGCGCATGGCCGCCGGGCTGTTTTGCAGCAGGTTGGCAATCCACTGTTCGACCTGTTGATCCAACTCGCTGATCGGATAGCTTTCCGCCAACAAGCCGATCTCCCGTGCCCGCTCGCCGCCGAAGCGCTCAGCGGTCAGCGCATAGCGCCGTGCCGCACGTTCGCCGATGGCTTGCACCACGAACGGACTGATCACCGCTGGCGCCAGGCCAATGCGCACTTCCGACAGACAGAACTGCGCATCGTCCGCGCCAATCGCCATGTCACAGCAACTGATCAACCCCAGCGCTCCACCGTAGGCCGCACCTTGCACCACCGCCAGGGTCGGGATTTTCAGCTTGGCCAGGTTGTACATCAACTCTGCCAGTTCGCGGGCATCGTCCAGGTTGGTGTGGTAATCCAGCTCGGCCGATTGCTGCATCCAGGCCAGGTCGGCCCCGGCGCTGAAATGCTTGCCGCGCCCGCGCAGCACCAGAAAGCGCAGGGACGGATCGCCCTGCACCTGGTCGAGGGCGATGATCAGTTCGCGGATCATCTCGGCGTTGAACGCGTTGTTCTTGGCTTCACGACTGAGCCACAGCGTGGCAAAGCCACGGCGGTCGGTGATCAGTTCGAGGGTGTTGAAATCGCTCATGGGATACAGCTCCATTTACATGCGGAACACGCCGAAGCGGCTCGGCTCGATGGGGGCATTCAGCGAAGCGGACAAGGCCAGCGCCAGTACGTCACGGGTCTGCAACGGGTCAATCACACCGTCGTCCCACAGGCGCGCGCTGGAGTAGTAGGGGTGGCCCTGGGTTTCGTATTGGTCGAGGATCGGCTGCTTGATGGCAGCCTCTTCTTCGGCGCTGAAATCGAGGCCTGCACGTTCAGCCTGCTCGCGCTTGACCTGCACCAGCACACCGGCCGCCTGTTCGGCACCCATCACGCCAATACGCGCGTTTGGCCACATCCACAGGAAGCGCGGGTCATAGGCGCGGCCGCACATGCCATAGTTCCCGGCGCCAAAGCTGCCGCCAATGATCACCGTGAACTTCGGCACCTTGGCGCAGGCCACTGCGGTGACCAGCTTGGCGCCGTGCTTGGCGATGCCGCCGGCTTCGTATTTCTGGCCGACCATGAACCCGGTGATGTTCTGCAGGAACAGCAGCGGAATGCCACGCTGGCAGGCCAGCTCGATAAAGTGCGCGCCTTTTTGCGCGGCTTCGGCAAACAGAATCCCGTTGTTGGCCAGGATCGCAATCGGGTAGCCGTGCAGGTGTGCAAAGCCGCAGACCAGTGTGGTGCCGAACAGCGCCTTGAACTCATCGAACACCGAAGCGTCCACCAGCCGTGCGATCACTTCGCGCACATCGAAGGGCTGCTTGGCGTCGGCCGGGATCACGCCGTACAACTCTTCGCTGCTGTACAGCGGCGCGACCGGCGTGCGTTGCAGCAGTTCGCCCTGTTTGCGCCAATTGAGGTTGGCCACGCTGCGCCGAGCCAGCGCCAGCGCATGTTCATCGCTGTCGGCATAGTGGTCGGCCACGCCGGAGATCTTGCAATGCACGTCGGCACCGCCGAGGTCTTCGGCACTCACCACTTCACCGGTCGCGGCTTTCACCAGCGGCGGCCCGGCGAGGAAGATGGTGGCCTGGTTGCGCACCATGATCGCTTCATCGGCCATGGCCGGCACGTAGGCGCCACCGGCGGTGCACGAGCCCATCACCACTGCGATCTGCGGGATGCCCTGGGCACTCATGTTGGCCTGGTTGAAAAAGATCCGCCCGAAGTGCTCGCGGTCGGGGAACACTTCGTCCTGACGCGGCAGGTTGGCGCCGCCCGAATCCACCAGGTAGATGCACGGCAGGCGGTTTTGCTCGGCGATGGTCTGGGCGCGCAGGTGTTTTTTCACGGTGAGCGGGTAGTAGGAGCCGCCTTTTACCGTGGCATCGTTGGCGACGATCATGCATTCGACGCCTTCCACCCGGCCGATCCCGGCAATCACGCCAGCGGCAGGCACATCTTCGCCGTACACCTGATGGGCGGCCAATTGGCTGAGTTCGAGGAACGGCGAACCGGGGTCGAGCAAACGGTTGATGCGCTCGCGGGGCAACAGTTTGCCGCGTGAGGTGTGCCGCTCCTGGGCCTTGGCGCCGCCGCCTTGCTGCACGTGGGCGAGCAGGCTGTGCAGGGCGTCGACCTGTTGGCGCATCGCCGCGCTGTTGGTGGCAAACTCTGCCGAACGCGGGTTGAGTTGGGTGTGCAGGGTGGCCATGGCGCGCTCCTTCAGCGGGTTTCGTTGAAGAGTTCGCGACCGATCAGCATCCGGCGGATCTCACTGGTGCCGGCGCCGATTTCATACAGCTTGGCGTCCCGCAGCAGCCGACCGGCGGGGAATTCATTGATGTAGCCGTTACCGCCCAGGATCTGGATCGCGTCGAGTGCCATCTGCGTGGCGCGTTCGGCGCTGTAGAGGATCACCCCGGCCGCATCCTTGCGCGTGGTTTCGCCACGCTCACAGGCCTGGGCCACCGCGTACAGATAAGCGCGGCTGGCATTGAGCTGGGTGTACATGTCCGCGACCTTGCCCTGGATCAGTTGGAATTCGCCGATGCTCTGGCCGAACTGCTTGCGGTCGTGGATGTAGGGCACGATCAGGTCCATGCAGGCCTGCATGATCCCGGTGGGGCCGCCGGAAAGTACTACGCGCTCGTAGTCCAGGCCGCTCATCAGTACTTTCACGCCGCCATTGAGCACGCCGAGGATGTTTTCTTCGGGTGCTTCCACGTCATCGAAGAACAGCTCGCACGTGTTGGAGCCGCGCATGCCCAGCTTGTCGAACTTGTTGCTGCGGCTGAAGCCTTTCCAGTCGCGCTCGACGATGAAGGCAGTGATGCCGTGGGGGCCTTTCTCCAGGTCGGTCTTGGCGTAGATCACGTAGGTGCTGGCGTCGGGGCCATTGGTGATCCAGGTCTTGCTGCCGTTGAGCACGTAATGATCGCCGCGTTTGTCGGCACGCAGCTTCATCGAGACCACATCGGAACCGGCGTTCGGCTCGCTCATGGCCAGGGCGCCGACGTGTTCGCCGCTGAGGAGTTTGGGCAGGTACTTGAGTTTCTGTGCGTGGTTGCCGTTGCGGTTGATCTGGTTCACACACAGGTTGGAGTGCGCGCCGTAGGACAACGCCACCGACGCCGAGCCGCGGCTGATCTCTTCCATCGCCACCACGTGGGCCAGGTAACCCAGGCCGGCGCCGCCGTATTCTTCCGGGACGGTGATGCCCAGCAGGCCCATGTCGCCGAATTTCTGCCACAGGTCGGCGGGGAACAGGTTGTCACTGTCGATCTGTGCCGCGCGCGGTGCGATTTCCTTGCTCACGAAGGACTGCACCTGGTCGCGCAGCATGTCGATGGTTTCACCGAGGGCGAAGTTCAGGGACGGGTAACTCATGGACAGGCACCTTAATGTGAGCTTTGTTGTTGTGTGGAGGGCGCGCCGGGGAGGGCGCTCACCTTTACGTTAACGTAAGCTTGCGTTGCGGCGCTGTCAATCGTAGTTTACGTTTACGTCAACCTACAAAAAAGACAACAGGGGTCGTTATGGATCAACCGAACCAGAGCTACAGTCGTGGCTCCCAGGACAAGACCTTGCTGGCCATGACCATTGGCCAAGCCTTTGACCGAACCGTGGCGCAATTCCCGGATGGCGAGGCCTTGGTGGTGCGCCACCAACAGCGCCGCTACACCTGGCGGCAACTGGCCGAAACGGTGGATTTGCACGCCCGTGCGTTTCTTGCCTTGGGCATGCAGGCCGGCGATCGCCTGGGCATCTGGGCACCCAATTGCGCCGAGTGGTGCATCAGCCAGATTGCCAGCGCCAAGCTCGGCGTGATCCTGGTGAACATCAACCCGGCCTACCGAAGCAGCGAACTGGACTACGTGCTCAAGCAATCCGGCTGTCAGTGGCTGGTGTGCGCCGGGTCGTTCAAGACCTCCGATTACCACGCGATGTTGCAGGAACTGAAGCCCGACTTGCGTGGCATGATCAGCCTCGACCCCAGCCCACCCACTGGATTCATGCCCTGGTCGCAGCTGTCGGCCCTCGGCGCAGGCATCCCGCCCGAACAGCTGCACACCCGCCAGGGCAGCCTGCATTTCGA
Source organism: Pseudomonas sp. DWP3-1-3b3 (assembly GCF_049896305.1). Classification (NCBI taxonomy): domain Bacteria; kingdom Pseudomonadati; phylum Pseudomonadota; class Gammaproteobacteria; order Pseudomonadales; family Pseudomonadaceae; genus Pseudomonas; species Pseudomonas sp. DWP3-1-3b3. The sequence continues at coordinate 155,442 of NZ_JAFCUA010000004.1, forward strand.
CCAACCCGTGAACATCCAGTACACCTCCGGCACTACCGGCTTCCCCAAGGGCGCCACCCTCAGTCACCACAACATCCTCAATAACGGCTACATGGTCGGTGAAAGCCTGGGCCTCACGGCGCAAGACCGCCTGGTGATCCCGGTGCCGTTGTATCACTGCTTCGGCATGGTCATGGGCAACCTGGGTTGCATCACCCATGGCACCACCCTGATCTATCCCAATGACGGTTTCGATCCGCTGTTGACCCTCAGTGCGGTAGCCGAAGAACGCGCCACCGGCCTTTACGGCGTGCCCACCATGTTCATCGCCATGCTCGATCACCCGCGCCTCGGCGAGTTCGACCTGTCCACCCTGCGCACCGGCATCATGGCCGGCGCCACATGCCCCATCGAAGTGATGCGCCGGGTGATCAACGAGATGCACATGAGCGAGGTGCAGATTGCCTACGGCATGACGGAAACCAGCCCGGTGTCCTTGCAAACCGGGGCGGACGACGACCTGGAACGCCGTGTCACCACCGTCGGGCGCACCCAGCCGCAGTTGGAAAACAAGATCATCGACGCCGACGGCAACACCGTTGCACGCGGCGAGATCGGTGAACTCTGCACCCGTGGCTACAGCGTGATGCTCGGCTATTGGAACAACCCTGACGCCACCCGCGAGGCCATCGACGACGCCGGCTGGATGCACACCGGCGACCTGGCGAGCATGGACACCCATGGCTACGTGTGCATTGCCGGGCGCAACAAGGACATGATCATCCGTGGCGGCGAGAACGTGTACCCGCGTGAGCTGGAGGAATTTTTCTTCACCCATCCGGCAGTGGCGGATGTGCAGGTGATCGGCATTCCGGATGAGCGCTACGGTGAAGCCATCGTTGCCTGGATCAAGTTCCATCCCGGCCATGTGGCCAATGAGCTTGAACTGCAAACCTGGTGCAAGGGCCGCATCGCGCACTTCAAGACGCCCAAGCACTTCAAGTTCGTGGAGGAGTTTCCGATGACGGTCACCGGCAAGATCCAGAAATTTCGCATGCGTGAGATCACCATCGAGGAGCTGCGCGACGACGCCTGACCCGCGGTGCATGTCTACGGCTCCATGCTCAAACGCGATGCCTAAAGTGGCGGATTATTTCGCCACTTGAAGGCTATACCGATGACAACGCCCACGATTGATGCTGCGACGCGGCCTGGTCAGGCTGAACAGAGCCCCCATGCCCGGGTGATCAACGACAACACACCGGACTGGTACACCGATGCGCTGGACTCGCGCAAAACCGAACTGGGGGCGTTGGCCCTGCGCATTCCCGATTGGTACAAAAAGGCGTCGACCACTGCGCGCGACCGCATGAGGGCGGTCCACCTGCGCAGCAGGACCTCATTGAACCAACTCGATCAGATGTTCAGTGATCTCAAGGGGCCGGCAGAGTACGCCGAGCCGTTGCTGACGGCAGCGATCGAAAAACAGTTCGGGCAGCGGCTGGACACCAGAACCGTATTCTATGCCCGCAAGATGGAACAGAAAGAGTGTGAACCTGGCCCCAGGGAACTCCCGACCACCCACGCCAGCACCTTGGCACCGCAGTTCTACTTCTACCGAGGTATCAGCCTGCTGGAGGCGGCGCTGAACAACTTTACCTCGGACGAAGCCAGCGAGCCGGTTTGCGCGGATTGCCACCTGATTACCTACTACAATTTTTATCAGTATCCCGCTACCAAGCTGCACGCCCCCGGCAACGTCCAGTCACTTGCGCTGAGTATCAAGGCGCATGAGTTTGCAAAACTGTGTCGGGATCTGGACCTGGGGAGTTCCTATTACGAGTACGTACGCACCTTTGTCAACAACCAGATTCGGATAACCACCACACCGGCTGGGATTGGCAAGCTTTACAGCACCCTGATCACCAGCCATCGAAACCAGTTGAAACTGGCCGCCGAGATCGCCTTGATGAAGGGCGACATCGGAACTGATCACCATCAGGTGATCAATGATCTGCTGATTGATCAGGTATAGAGCAAGTGGGACGGGGAGGACGTCAAGTGTTCGCCGCTGCGATTACTCAACGTTGTGATCGAGAATGTCCTGATCATCGGTCCGGTTGTATGGCGGGCCAACATCAGGAATGCGGAGCTTGTGCCGCTGCCGTGCTTGGTCTACATCCCCGGCGATCCGCTCCATCCGCTCAAGGCCTATGACCATATCGCGGCCTTTACCGACCACCTGACGACGCGGCTGTGTCGGGTCGAATACCGCAAGTTCTTCAGCCAGTTCGTGCGGCTTGCCGATCAGGATGCATTCTTCAGGCAACTGAAGGCGTTGCTGGACCCCGGCGCGCTGTACGCCCACGACCAGGATTTTGCCCCGGCACAGAAAAGCCGCATCCACCGCCAGGGCACCTACGCGCCACCGTGGCGCGATGTCTGGATGGACTGCGCGCAGCAGCGGATAAAATTGATCATGAGCAATGCCAGCACGAGCGTGGTGGCAACCCAGGATGTCGACGATCGTGTGTTCAACGCCTGGCTCTGGTCGTTTGGCAGTGCAGCCCTGGATATTCTCAACCTTGCCGCTTTTGTGGTGCCGTTCCTGGGCGAGGTGATGCTGGTCGTCGCCGCTGTGCAGGTGGTGTATGAAATTGGCGAAGGCATTGATGCCTGGTCCCACGACGACGCCCAAGCGGTCTGGGCACACTTTTCAGCGGTGGGCTTGAATCTGGCGGGGCTGGCGGTGCCCAAGGTGCTGGTGGCCGTGAAAGACACGGCGTTCATCAAGCGCCTGGCGCATATAGAACTCGGCGGGCACCCGCGTTTGTATGATTTCAACCCGAGCCGCTATGTGCACCGAATCGCGTTGCCCGAAGGGCAGCGGCCCAACGCGCAAGGCCTGTATGCCCATGAAGCAGGCCTGTACCTGCCGGCACCGGACGGTGGTCACTACAAGGTCCAGGCCAGCGGCACTGATGATGAGTTCAGGCTGCTGCACCCTGAAGGCGATTCCCGATATGCACCACGCCTGCGACACAACGGCGAGGGCGCCTGGGTGCATGAATTCGAAGACCCGTTGACGTGGGATCGCAAGACCCTGTTGCGTCGCATGGGGCATACCGTCGATCGCCTGAGCGATAGCCAGCTTGAGCAAGCCAGGGCGATCAGTGGTGTGACAGATGATGAGTTGCGTCGGGTATTTATCGAGCTTCGAGCGCCTGCGCCGCTGTTCAAGGACATGCTCCGGCGGTTCGAATGCGCAAACAGGTATCAGGCATTTATCGACCAATTAACGCACCCTGATCCTGAGGTTTTCAGCCAGGTCGACTGGTTTACACAAGTGCAGTTGTTGGTTGAATGCGGCAGGTGGCCCGAGTCGCGTGTGTTGGTGGCGCTGGATGAAAAGGGCAGCCAGGTATGGTGTTCAGCTGTCCCGAGTGATTCAACCTCGACGGTCACGCTCGGGCATGAAGAACTCGCCAGTGGTCGCCTCTTTTCGTCTTTCCGAGAGCAGTTGACGGAGCCTGAGATTCGCCACTTGTTGGGCGAGAAGACGATGACACAAGAGGCCATCTCAAACCTGTTCTTAAGGACACGAGACGTTTCATCCGACCCCTCTGCATCCTCTGGCGAAGAACTTGAAGATGAAGACACTGACTCGCTGATGCACTATTTGCGCACTCCCTTCGCAAGAGTGATGCGGTATCGGGACTGCTTGCTGGAAGCGGCCTACAGCACCAAAGGCGAGCTGTTCAATCGCGAGATAGCCGCCGGTGATGTATCCAGTGACGCCAATGTTCAATTGATTCAGCGTGACTTTCCCAGTCTGCCCAAACTGGCCGCCGAAGAAATAGTCAGCCATGCCAACAGTCAGGAGTTGGCCAGCCTGCAGGCCCACTCACGTTTGCCGTTGCGCCTGGCCGAGGAAGCGCGTGTTTACGTGCAGAAGGCGCGTGTCATGCGGGCACATGCCGATCTTTTGTTCGACACCCCACTCACGTTGGACGGCGTACGCCTGGCCCTGCACAAGATGGCTTCCCTGCCAGGGCTTTTGGAGGGTATCGCCCTGGAGCTACGCGACGGGACTTACGACGGTCCATTGCTGGACCGCGTGGGCGATGTGGGCGGCTCCAGGCAACTGCGTCTTATCCACACCGACCTGAAGGAGTGGAGACTCTGCAGCGGTCCGGAAAAAACAGAGTATTGGCGCAGCGACAAGGATGCTTTCTTTAGTGCGCTCTGGATGGCGAGCAGTGGCAAGTTCACACGGTGGGCTGAGTTCAATAGGGCTGCGCAACGTTTAAAGGTGCAGCTTGCGCAACAGCCGTTGAGCGAGCCGGCGAGCCGGCGTGCACTTGGCTTGCAAGCGATCAAGCCCGGCTTCAAGTCACCCATGCGTTTGGCAGACGGGCGTTTCGGTTATCCGCTCAGCCCGGTGGGCGGCGCGGCTGAGCGTCCTTCTGTTTGTCGAATGAAAGCAATGTCGCTCTATCCGTCAAAGTCCATGGACGAGGTCGAGGCAATGCTTGAACTGGGCAATGCGCAAGACGCTGTGTTGCTGGAGAAGTTAACCCAGCTTGAGGCGGAGTTCGCTGAACTGGATACGACGCTGACCCACTGGCAGTCGGAAGGAGGGTCGGGCTATTCAAGCGCCAGGCGCAGAGTGTCGGGCACCCTCAGGGCCGCGTGGCGCAGGATAGGGCGCGAGGAGTTCGCGGGGGACGGCACGCCAATCGGCTATGCACTGAACCTGTCGGATGAAGTGATCGGCGAGTTGCCGGCGATTACCGCGAATATGGATCACGTGGGCAGCCTGGTTTTACGTCGAATGGCACTGTCGGACAGTTCACTGCCGTTTCTGAAGGCATTCGGTGGTTTGCGCTGGCTGAACATGAGCGACAACAACCTTACGCAACTACCGGAATTCGCCAATGGCGGGGCAGGGCTGACGAAGCTCAACTTGAGCAGAAATGATATCCAGCTGACCGAACCGAGCCGTCTGCGTCTGGAGGGCATGCAGAGTTTGAAGATTCTCAACCTGGCAGATAATCGTCGCCTGGGTTGGCAGGCTGACCTGCGCCGCCTGCGCCATTTGAACCAGCTTTATCTGGCGGGCACCGACACCACCACCTTTCCCGTCGGCGCTGAGCAACTGCCCAACCTGGCCCGCATCGATCTGCATTCAAACCGGATCACTACCTTACCCGAGTACGCCTACCAGCATCTTGAGCGCATCAATGTGCATGACAATCCCTTGTCGGCCGCTACGGTTGCCCGACTGGGTGAGCCTTTCAATCCGGTGCAGTGGGGTGAGCACATCACTGTGGAAGAGGCACGTGGCTTGTGGCTGGAGGGAATGCCTTCCGAGGAGTTGGCGCGGCGTGGAGATGTCTGGGATGAACTGAAAGGCAGCCCTGAGTCGGCGGCGTTTTTTACTGTCTTGGCCGATATCACCCGCAGTGCCGAGTACGCCAGCCAAGTGGCCCGCCCTGTATTGGCCGAGCGGGTGTGGGACATGCTGGAGGCCGCGAGCGAAAGCCAGGACATCCGTGAGGCGTTGTTTACCGCAGCCGATGATCGGGTGACCTGTGGGGACGGCACGTCGGTCGAGTTCATGAACCTTGAGAGTGAGTTGATGGGGGCAAGGGCACTTGAACTGGCAGGCACGGAAAATGCCGAGGGGGCATTGATTGGCACGGCCAGGCAACTGTTTCGTTTAATGCTGGTGGACGCCATTGCACTACGGGATGTTGCGGCGAGAGGGCCAGGGTTCACCGAGCAGGTTGAAGTCGTACTGGCTTATCGGACACGGCTTGCAGACCGACTGGCGTTGCCGGTCAAATCCCGAGAGATGTTGTTTCCCCAACAGGCTGATGTGTCCGAGACAACGCTCAATGCGGCGTACGATCAGGTGCTCAGGGACGAACGCAACCCCGCTGATGAGGAAGCCTTTTTTGTCGGGCGCCCATTCTGGGAGAAACACCTTCGTGCACGCTACCTTCAGGCGCTCAACGCGCTGATGGCACCAGAGCTTGAGCCGATCAATGAGAAAGTTGATGCATTGTTCGAACTCTCAGAGCTGGAACGCCAGCAGGACGCAAGCACTGAGTGGCAGACCACCCACGACGAGGCGGCCGACCGCCTGGCGGGCCTGTTGGGCAAGCGCAGGGATGAAGTCCTGGTGAATGGCTCGATGCAAAGTGCGTTTTTCCAGCGAGAGCTCGATCAGGGGGTGGCCGAACGGTATGCGCTGGAGCAAAGATCCCTGAAAGTGTTGACGCGCAGGGTACTGAACAACTTCGCGGCCACAGGCGGAACATCGCTCTAAACGGTGAGTGCAGACAGCACAAAGGGGACCCGAGGGTCCCCTTTAATTTGTCGTTGCGTGCTCTTTTTTTATTATTGAGGGGCGGTCTATTGTTGTTTTTGGCAACCGTTACCCTTTACCGCTGTTTTTGGCGACCCCCATCCGGGGTCAAGAGCAAACGTATTTTTTTGAGCGCTGATCTGCTTCTTCGTTAACGATCCAACCAGTGGGTAGCTACCTGAGGTAGTTTTATTTTTCTCTAACCGGTTGCGGGTTTCGGCACGCCGTACCCTGCGAAGCACATCTTCTCCAAAAAAATCTGTTAGCTGCGTCTCTGCCGTGTTGTTTTTGTTATGTCAGAGTCGTTTCGTCTTATTTTTATTAGGTTTGGCGCTTTTTATTCTTGTTATGCCATAGAGATAGCAGAAGCCGTGCCAACTTTTAAAAGTCCTTTAAAATCAATGGTTTGATTTTTATGTAGGATAAGACCTACAGAAAATACGACAAAATATGTTCCCGTGTTACTCGATGTGTAGGCGTGCGGTAACACATTGTCACGGCTAAGCGACTCAACCGGCGTTACGCGCCTTGGCCACGCGCGATCCGGTAGGCCGGCCGAGCACGCTGCTGATTTGCTGGCCCGCGCCAATCAATGCCTCCAGGTCGATACCTGTCTCGATACCCAGGCCGTTGAGCAGGTACAGCACATCTTCTGTGGCGACGTTACCGCTGGCGCCCTTGGCGTATGGGCAGCCGCCGAGGCCTGCGATAGAGCTGTCGAACACCGTGATCCCTTCCAGCAAACTGGCGTAGATGTTCGCGACGGCTTGGCCATAGGTGTCATGGAAGTGCCCCGCCAATTTCTCCCGAGGCACCTGTGCGCCGACCACCTCGAACAGTCTTCGCGTGGCGCCCGCCGTGCCGGTGCCGATGGTGTCACCGAGGGACACCTCGTAGCAGCCCATGGCGTACAACTCCCGCGCGACTGCTGCCACTTGTTCCGGCGCGATCTGACCTTCGTACGGGCAACCCAACACGCACGACACATAACCTCGCACGCTGACCCCATGTTGCTTGGCCGCCGCCATGATCGGTGCGAATCGCTCCAGGCTTTCGCTGATGGAGCAGTTTATGTTGCGCTGGGAAAACGCCTCGGAAGCCGCCGCAAACACCGCCACTTCCTTTACGCCCGCCGCCAGCGCGTCCTCAAAACCACGCAGGTTTGGCGCCAGCGCGCCATAGGTCACACCGGGTTTGCGCTGGATCTGCGCAAACACCTCGGCGGAGCCGGCCATCTGCGGCACCCACTTGGGTGATACAAAACTGCCGACTTCGATATAGCTCAAGCCCGCCGCGCTGAGGGCGTCCACCAAGCGGACTTTGTCCGCCACGCTGATGGGCTGGGCTTCGTTCTGCAGACCGTCGCGCGGGCCGACTTCCACCAGGCGCACGTGTGAGGGGAGGGACATGGCAGTTACCTTCTGATCAATGGCCAGCCTGGCGCAGGGTGTGGGCCAGGGCCTGGGTGCAGCGCTCTTCGGCGGTGTCCAGCTCCAGCTTCATCTGTTCGATATCCAGCAGTTGCTGTTCCAACTGCTCACGGCGCTCGGCGATTTTTGTCAGCATGCTATTGAGTTGCACGTGGTTGCCGCTGGTGGGGTCGTAGAGTTCGATGAGTTCACGGCATTCGGCCAGGGAGAAACCGATACGCTTGCCCCGCAGGATCAGCTTGAGGCTGACCTTGTCCCGCGCCGAGTAGATGCGCTCCTGGCCCCGACGTTCCGGGGCCAGCAGGCCTTGTTCTTCGTAGAAGCGAATGGCGCGGGTGGTGATGTCGAGCTCGCGGGCGAGGTCGGAGATGCTGTAGGTGGTGCTCATGGATGGCGCTCAAGAAAGTCTTGGCGTTAAGCTAATGGCAGGTTGACGTTAACGTCAAGCCTGCTTGCCATCCAGTTTCTTCTCATGGGCCGTCACTTGCTGGCACAACTCGATCATCTGCTCGCGCATCCAGCGGTTCGCCGGGTCCTGGTCGGTGCTTTCGTGCCAGTACAGGTGGGTTTCCACCGGCGGCACGTCGTTGACCGGCAGGTTGAACCAATGCAATTCGTGGCGGCGGGCGAAGCGCTCGGGCACGGTCATGACCATGTCGGTTTGCTGCAAAACCTGCGAGGCCATCAAATAATGCTGGGAACGCAGGGCGATCTTGCGCTGCAGGCCCATCTTGCCCAGCGCCAGGTCCACATGGCCCAGGCCGTTACGGCGGCTGGAGATATGGATGTGGGTCAGCCCCAGGTAATCATCCAGAGTCAGCTTGTCCTTGCCCGCCAGCGGATGGCCCTTGCGCATCGCGCACACGTAGCGGTCTTCCATCAGCTTGACGTGACGTACCTGTGGGTCGGTGTTGAGCGGCGCGTCCACGGCAAAGTCCAGGCGCCCGGCGGCCAGTTCCTTGGTGGTTTCGCGGCGCTTGGAGAGGAAACTTTCGATCACCACCGTGGGCGCCAGGCGGCGCAGGCGCTGGAACAGCAGCGGCAGGATCACCGCTTCGGTGAGGTCGGTCATGCTGATGCGGTAGGTCTTGGCCGCCTGCTGCGGGTTGAAGATGCGGCTCTCTTGCACCGACACCCGCAGCAACGACAACGCATTGCGCACCGGCCCGATAATGTTCTGCGCCATGGGCGTGGGCACCATGCCTTGGGCGGTGCGCACGAACAGCGGGTCGTTGAATGTCTCGCGCAAGCGTGCCAGAGCGTTGGACACCGCCGGCTGGGTGATGCCGACAATCTGCCCGGCGCGGGTCAGGTTGGCTTCGGTGTAGATCGCGTCAAAGACGATAAACAGGTTGAGGTCGACCTTGCTCAGATTCATTTCGTAGCGCTCTTATTGTTAGGTGGCCATACGTCGATCATATATCGGTGATGAATGTTAATACACGCCGAGAATAGGCTAGGTAAATTATCAACGCTGTTCTAGCATCGATTGCATGACCTAAACAACCTCTCAGAGAAGGGAGCTGCTCATGGATTTCGCCTATTCGCCCAAGGTTCAGGAACTGCGTGAACGCGTCACTGCGTTCATGGACGCTTACGTTTACCCGGCCGAGCCGGTGTTCGAACGCCAGGTCAGCGAAGGCGACCGCTGGCAGCCCACCGCAATCATGGAAGAGCTGAAGGCCAAGGCTAAAGCCGAAGGCCTGTGGAACCTGTTCTTGCCGGAATCCGAGCTGGGCGCCGGCCTGACCAACCTTGAATACGCGCCGCTGGCTGAAATCATGGGCCGTTCGCTGTTGGGCCCAGAGCCGTTCAACTGCTCCGCCCCCGATACCGGCAACATGGAAGTGCTGGTGCGCTACGCCAACGAAGAACAGAAACAACGCTGGTTGCAGCCACTGCTGCGCGGCGAGATCCGCTCCGCGTTCGCCATGACCGAGCCGGATGTGGCGTCCTCGGATGCCACCAACATGGCCGCCCGCGCCGAGCGCCAGGGCGACGAGTGGGTGATCAATGGCAAGAAATGGTGGACCTCCGGCGCCTGCGACCCGCGCTGCAAGATCCTGATCTTCATGGGCCTGAGCAACCCGGACGCACCGCGCCACCAGCAGCACTCGATGATCCTGGTGCCGGTGGATACCCCCGGTGTGAAAATCGTGCGCCCGCTGCCGGTGTTCGGCTATGACGATGCGCCCCACGGCCATGCCGAAGTGCTGTTCGACAATGTGCGCGTACCCTACGAAAACGTGTTGCTGGGTGAGGGCCGTGGCTTTGAAATCGCCCAGGGCCGCCTAGGTCCAGGCCGTATCCACCATTGCATGCGTTCCATCGGCATGGCCGAGCGCGCGCTGGAATTGATGTGCAAGCGTTCCGTCAGCCGGACTGCATTCGGTAAGCCATTGGCGCGCCTGGGCGGCAATATCGACAAGATCGCTGACTCACGCATGGAAATCGACATGGCGCGCCTGCTGACGTTGAAGGCGGCGTACATGATGGACACCGTGGGTAACAAAGTCGCGAAAAGCGAAATCGCCCAGATCAAGGTGGTCGCGCCGAATGTGGCCTTGAAGGTGATTGATCGTGCGATCCAGATTCATGGCGGTGCAGGTGTTTCCAACGACTTCCCGCTGGCCTATATGTACGCCATGCAACGTACCTTGCGCCTGGCCGATGGCCCGGATGAAGTGCATCGGGCGGCGATTGGCAAGTTCGAGATTGGCAAGTACGTGCCTAAAGAACTGATGCGCAGCGGGCAATAAGACCGCGTCGCCTGCATCGCGGGCAAGCCCGGCTCCCACATTAGACGGCGTTCACCTGTGGGAGCCGGGCTTGCCCGCGATGAGGCCAGTTTGAACACTACAATCATCAAGGTTCAGTAGACCCAAACCTCCACCCGCCGATTCTTGATCCGCCCTTCATCCGCCGTATTCGCCGCCACCGGCATCTGCGCGCCAAACCCGCGGATATCGCGCAATACCACACCGTTCTTGACCAGTTCCCGGCGTACCGCCATTGCCCGCAGCTTTGACAGTAACGCTGCCCGCTGCGGATCGTTCTTGGCATCGCCAAAGCCCACCAGCGTCACCTGCTTATCCAGCTTGGCGTGGCTTTTGAGGTACGCCACCACCCGCTGCAAATCCTGGCGGGCCTTGTTGTCCAGGCTGGCGCTGCCTTCCTCGAAACGAAAATTCACCGTCAGGCGTTGGGCATCCCGCGTAATCGCTTGATAGTCATCAGGCATCGACGTACGTGGCTCCACGGCCATCGCCTGCACCTGCTGGGCGATAAAGCCATTGGCGGCCACGATTGCCTGGCCTTTGCTGCTCTGGCTGAAGTCCACCAACGCCTTGGCCCAGGGATTGCGACTCGATGGCGGCCAGTAAAAGAACAGCCGACGTGACAGCGGATAATCTTCGGTCGCAATCAGGCTGTTCAACGGCAACATGGGTTGCGAGTCGCCATCCACAATGGCCACCGCCTTGGCCTGGCGGACGTAGGGCAGGCCGATAAAGCCAATGCCTTGGGGGTCCTGGCTGACCGCGTCGGACAATTGCTCGCTGGACTCGAAACGCTTGGCGCCTGGCGCGAGCGGTTTGCCACGCAGGCGCAGTACCAGTTCCTTGAAGGTGTCGTAGGTGCCGGATTGGTCATCCCGCGCATACAGGTGAATCGGCCCGCCGACGCCTCCGAGCGCCTCCCAGGTTGCGACCTCGCCATTGAAGATCTGCGCCAGTTGCTCGGTATTCAGGGTGTTCAGCGGGTTTAGCGGGTGGAGGATGATGGCCAGGCCATCGATGGCGATCACCTGTTCGGCTTCGGGGCTTTTCAGGTCGCCCAAGGGCTCGAGGTCAACCAGTTCGCTGTCTTTGATCGGGCGCGATGAAGCCGCCAAGTCCGCGGTGGATTTTTTTAGCGCCGTGAAGCCGGTACTTGATCCGTGAGCGGCGACTTCGATGATCACCGTCTTGCCTTGGCGCGTCTTGCCGATCACGCGCTGTTCATTGGCACCCTCGGCCGGTTCGCTGTGCACCGCCTGCAAACCCTGATGCTCCATCAAGCCCTTGACCAATGCCGGGCCAAGCGCTGCGCCAATGGTATTGGAGCCTTGGATGCGCAGGGCAGGACCTTGATCAGGAACGGGGAGGGGAGCGGCCACAGCGACGAGGGGAAACAGCACCAGCAGGAACAGAACGCGCAGCCTCATGCCGGCACCTTCTCAAGCCAAAGGGAGTGCCGCGAGAATAAGTCAGGCAGGTTGCATAAATATGACGGGGCCGAGGATTCGGCCCCGTCAGGGGATCAGCTCAGTTCCAGCCAGATCGGCGCATGGTCCGACGGCTTTTCCAGGCCGCGCAATTCGTAGTCCACCCCGGCATCCTTGACCCGCGACAGCAGGCCATTGGAGGCCAGGATCACGTCGATGCGCAGGCCGCGCTTGGGTTCGTCCTCAAAGCCACGGCTGCGGTAGTCGAACCAGCTGAAGCGGTCTGCAACCTCTGGGTTGAGGTGACGGAAGCTGTCCACCAGGCCCCAATTTTTCAGGCGGGCCATCCACTCGCGCTCTTCCGGCAGGAAGCTGCATTTGCCGGTCTTGAGCCAGCGCTTGGCGTTGTCGGCACCAATGCCGATGTCGATGTCTTCCGGGGAGATGTTGATGTCGCCCATCACCACCAGCGCCTGGTCATTGCTGAACTGGCTCTCCAGCAACTGTTGCAGGTCTTCGTAGAAACGCTGCTTGGCCGGGAACTTGGTGGGGTGGTCGCGGCTTTCGCCCTGGGGGAAGTAACCGTTCATGATGGTGACCGGTTGGCCGTTCTCATCGGCGAAGGTGCCCCAGATAAACCGGCGCTGGGCGTCTTCTTCGTCGCTGGCGAAGCCTTTGTGCAGGCTCAACGCCGGCTGGCGCGAGAGCAGGGCCACACCGTAGTGACCTTTTTGGCCGTGGTAGTACACGTGATAGCCAAGGGCCTGTACTTCGGCGAGTGGGAACTGGTCATCGTGGACCTTGGTTTCCTGCAGGCCGATCACGTCGGGCTGGTGCTTTTCAATCAGCGCCGCCAGCTGATGAGGGCGGGCGCGCAGCCCGTTGATATTGAAGGAGACGATTTTCATGGTCGGCAGTCCAGTCCTGGCAAAAGGGCGATGCTAGCGGACAAGTCGGACGGGGGCCAGCGTGGCGGTAGGGCAGTTGCACTGCTAATGTCTGGGAACGACTGGTGCTGTGTAGGTTCGTACCCATAAGAACGTGGCCTTTTGAGCCGCGCCCAGGGAGATTGACGGTATGCCGGACACTTCAACTGCAACTGCTGAAATTCGCCTGCTCAACAGCGGCTATTCCCGCGAAGCCCGTTCCTTGCTGTATCAGGCTTATCGGCATGAGCCGACGTTCGCCTACATCTTCGAAGCCGAGCGTCCTGGCTATGAACAGCGGGTACGCGCCACCGTGCGTGAGCTGGTCAAGCAGCACTTCTTTCAGAAACTGCCGGCCATTGGTCTGTTCGTCAACGACCGGCTGATCGGCATCGCTTTGATCGCGCCACCGCAGCGGCGCCTGGGGATTACCGAAAGCTGGGCCTGGCAACTGCGCATGTGGTTGAGCACGGGCGTGCGCGGTACGCGACGCTACCTCGACTACCATCACGCCGTGCTGGCGTGCCTGCCCAGTGAGTCGGTGCATGTGCTGCCGTTGCTGGGCATTCACCCGCAATTCCAGGGCAAACACTACGGCGAGCAGTTGCTGGAGGCCGTGCACAACTGGTGCGCCGAAGACCCGCATTCGTCTGGCGTGGTGCTGGACACGGGCAACTCACGTTATCTGGAGTTCTATAAGCGTCAGGGCTATGAGGAAATCGGTGAAGTCGCTGTAGGACCTGTCCTGGAGCATGTGTTTTTTCACCCCAATCCCCAGTCGTTACATGCTGCAACGGCTTAGTACAGAATTATTCAGACATTTCCGAGTTCAAAGAGGCTCCCCAGGTCGTGTAGCATCCGCGCCTATGAAGTTTCCAGGAAAATTTACCAGCGGCTTGATTCTGCTGTTCACAAGCTGCGGCGCCTTGGCGCAAAGCGAACTGGACGTGCGGATCAAACCCTCAAACGACGCGTTGAAAGCCAACATCGAAGGCTATATCGGCGGGGTGGGCGATCGTGATGAAGAAGCCTTGCTGCGGTTCAGCCGTGGCGCCGAGGAGCAGGCGCGCAAAGCCGCCCAGGCCCTAGGCTTCTATCAGCCACAGATCGAAAGTGACGTGAAGGGCGGCAAGAACCCGCGCCTGATCCTCACCATCGACCCCGGCGAACCGGTGCATTTGCGTAACGTGACCATTCGGGTCGACGGCCAGGCCGCCGACCTCAAGGCCTTTCGCGTGCCCGTCAGCAACGACCTCAAATCCGGCGCCGTGCTCAATCACGGCCATTACGAAGACGCCAAGCGTCTGATCCAGAACCAGGCCTCGCGCTACGGCTTTTTCAGCGGGCGCTTCACCAGCCAGAAACTCGCGGTAGACCCGCAAGCTGGCGTCGCCGATATCGAACTCATCTACGACAGCGGCCCGCGCTACACCCTTGGCAAAGTCAGCTTTGCTGGCGATACGCCATTTGACGAAGACCTGCTGCAACGCATGGTGCCGTTCAAAAGTGGCACGCCCTACGACTCCGAACTGATCGCCGAGCTCAACCAGAACCTGCAAGGCAGTGGTTTCTTCGAAGGCGTGCGCGTGGACGCTGCTCCCGCCGCCTCAACCAATGACATCATCCCGGTGGCCGTGCGCCTGGAGACCCGCAAGCCGCGTACCATGGGGCTTGGCCTGGGTTTTTCCACCGACGTCGGCCCGCGCGGCAAAGCCAACTGGACCCGCCACTGGGTCAACCCCCAGGGCCACAGTTATGGCTGGGAAGCCGAGCTGTCGGCGCCCCGGCAGAACGTCGGCCTGTGGTACGACATCCCGCTCGACCCACCGCTCACCGATAAGCTGCGTTTTGCGGGTGGCTACCAGAACGAAGAAATCGCCAACACTGATACGGTCAGTAAGTTGCTGACCCTCGGCCCTGAATGGCACAGCAAGTTGCCCAGCGGCTGGACCCGGGTGATTTCGCTCAAGTACCAGCGCGAAGAATACCGTCTGGGCAATGACTCCGGCCTGAGTAACTTGGTGATGCCGGGCGTCAGCTATTCCTACCTGCGCAGCGACAACCGCATCGACCCGCACAACGGCTACCGCCTGCAATTCGACACCAAGGTCGCCAAAGAAGGCCTGGGTTCCGACACCAACCTGCTTTATGGCACGGCCATGGTCAAAGGCCTGACCACCTTGTGGGACAACCACCGCTTTCTCGCCCGTGCGCAGGTGGGCGGCAGTGCCACCAACGGTTACAAATCGGTGCCGCCGTCGCTGCGCTTCTTTGCCGGTGGTGACCAGAGTGTGCGGGGCTACGAGTACCAGACGCTGTCGCCCGAGAACGACCGCGGTGATCGCATCGGTGGCCGTTACATGGTGGCCCTGAGCGCCGAGTATCAATACTCCATCGCCGAGAAATGGCGGATCGCAACCTTTATCGACCAGGGCAACTCATTCAATACCCTGGAAATGCCCAGCCTCAAAACCGGCGTCGGTGTGGGTCTCCGCTGGGTTTCGCCGGTCGGCCCGATCCGCCTCGACCTGGCCCATGCCCTCGAAGATCCGGGCGGCATTCGATTGCACTTTTCCATGGGGCCTGAGCTGTGATGCGTGGTGTGAAAATAGCGGGGCTGGCCGTGGTGGCCATCCTTGCCGTGCTGTTGTTGGCACTGTGGACGGTGCTCGGCACCCAGGCGGGCAGCCGCTGGGCGTTGGGCCGTGTACCGGGGTTGACGGTCGAAAATTTCCAGGGGCATCTGGGTGGCCAATGGAGCGCCGACCATTTGCTGTGGCAGCAGGACAGCAGCCGCGTCGAACTCAAGGCCCCCACCTTTGATTGGTCGCCGGCGTGCCTGTTGCGCATGACGCTGTGCATCAATCAACTGGATGTGGAACAGGTCAGCCTGCAATTTCCACCGAGCACCGAAGAAAGCAGCGGTCCGCTCCAACTGCCGGATTTGAAACTGCCGGTAGCCATCCAGTTGGGCGACGTTCGCGTTGGTAGCCTTCTGTTTAATGGCAGCGAAGAACTCAAGGGGCTTCAACTTGCGGCGCATTGGACGGCGGCCGGTCTGCAGATCGACTCGGTACACCTGCAACGGGATGACCTGGTGCTGGACCTCGCCGGCCTGCTGCAACCCACCGGCGACTGGCCATTGAGCGTCACCGGTAACCTGAGCCTGCCCTATGCACCGGGCGGCGCAGCGTGGAAGGTGGCGCTCAAGGTTGAAGGCGACCTGCTCAAGACCCTCAAGCTCGACGCCGACAGCAGCGGTTACCTGCCAGCCAAGCTCACGGGCGAACTGCAACCGCTGGCGGACAACCTTCCAGCCCAGGTGCACATCACCGCAGACGGCTTCAAGCCGAGTGCTGATCTGCCTGACACCCTGCAACTCAATCAACTCGACCTCACCGCCAAAGGTGACCTGAGCCGCGGCTACCAACTGCTGGGCAAGGCCGTGCTGCCTGCGGAAAAAGGTCCGGTGGACTTGCTGCTGCAAGGTCGGGTCGACGCCAAGGGGGCGCAGATCGCCGGTCTGGACCTGAATGCCGGTGACAAACAAAGCCTCAAGCTGACGGCCCAATTGGATTGGCAACAGGGCTTCAGCGCCGACGCCAAGATCGACTGGCTGGACTTCCCATGGCATCGCCTTTACCCGGTGATCGACGAGCCACAAGTCGCGCTGCGTACTTTCAATGGTGAGATTTCCTACAAGGACGGCAACTACCTGGGCAACCTCAAGGCCGACCTCGACGGCCCGGCGGGCAAGTTCAATGTGGTCACGCCGTTCAGTGGCGATCTCAAGCAAATCTTCCTGCCTGAGCTGAAACTCACTGCTGGCCAGGGCAAGGCCGAAGGCCACCTGAACCTGCAATTTGCCGACGGCATTGCCTGGGACACCGCGCTGGACCTGTCGGCGCTGAACCCGGCGTACTGGGTCGCAGAACTGCCGGGCACCCTGGCCGGGCCACTACGTAGCAAGGGCGAGTTCAAGAACGAGCAACTCAAACTGAACGCCGACCTCGACCTCAAGGGCCGCCTGCGTGGGCAAACCGCTGTGTTGGCGGCCAAGGCGGAAGGTGCGGGCGAGCAGTGGACGCTGGCCAACCTGGATATCCGCCTGGGTGACAACCGCATCAACGGCAGCGGCAGCCTGCAACAGCGGTTGGCTGGGCAGATTGATATCAAGTTGGCGCGCCTGGCCCAGCTCTGGCCGCAATTGCGCGGGCAGGTCAACGGTCGACTCGACGTGGCCGGCAGCCTAAACGCCCCCCAGGGCAAGCTCGCTCTCAAGGGCCAGCAACTGGCATTTGCCGATAACCGCCTGCAAAACCTCACCCTCGACGCCAGCCTGGACAGTGCCCAGCGCGCCAAGATCGACCTGAAAGGCAGCGGCATCCAATCCGGTGACACCCAGATCGGCACCCTGACCGCCAGCGCCCAGGGCGATATCAAGCAGCAGAAAGTCCAACTGGACCTGGCCGGGCCGCTGGTCAAGCTCGCCCTCGCGTTGGATGGCAACCTCGACAAAGGCAACTGGCGCGGGCGCCTGGCCAGCGGCGATGTCCAAGCCGGCGGCCAGGACTGGAAGCTGCAAGCCCCGGCGAAAATCGAACGCATGGCCGATGGCAAGCTGACATTTGCCGCGCACTGCTGGGTGTCCGGCCCGGCGAGCCTGTGCGGCGAAGACCAGCGCCTGATGCCCGAACCGAAGCTGCGTTACCACCTCAAGCAATTCCCCATCGACAGCCTGGCGGCGTTCCTGCCCAAGGATTTCGCCTGGCAGGGCAAGCTCAACGCCGACCTGCAACTGGACCTGCCCGACAGCGGCCCCAAAGGCGTGGTCGCGGTGGATGCCAGTGGCGGCACCTTGCGCGTCAAGGACAAGGATCAGTGGCTGGACTTCCCCTACGACACGCTAAAGCTGGAAACCACCCTCAACCCCAAGCGTATCGACACGCAGCTGAGTTTCCGTGGCGGCAAGCTAGGCGAATTGATGGTGCAGGCGCAGATCAACCCGTTGCCGAAGAACAAGCCGATTACCGGCAATTTCAGCCTGGTCGGCCTTGATCTCGCGGTGGCGCGGCCGTTTGTGCCGATGGTGGAAACCCTCAGCGGCAAGCTCAATGGCAACGGGCGTATCTCCGGGGGGCTGTTGGCACCTCAGGTCAACGGTAACGTGAACCTGGTGGGCGGCGAGATTTCCGGTCCGGAACTGCCCATCAGCCTGGAAGGTTTGAATGTGCAGGCGCTGATTGCCGGTGAAAGCGTGCAGCTCAACGGTGGCTGGCGTAGTGGCAAGGCCGGGCAGGGCAGCCTCAAGGGCCAGATCGACTGGGGCCAGGCGCTGGTGGTGGACCTCAGCCTGCAAGGCTCGCAACTGCCGGTCACGGTGGAACCCTACGCGGTGCTGGAAGTGGCGCCCGACCTGAAAATCAGCCTGAAGAACGACAAGCTGGCCATCGCTGGCAAAGTGCACATCCCACGCGGCGATATCACCGTACGCGAACTGCCGCCGTCCACCGTCAAGGTCTCGGATGACACGGTGATCATCGGCAGCCAGACCGAAGAGGGCAAGCCGCCGATGGCGATGGCGATGGACATCGACGTGGTGGTGGGTGAAGACAAGCTCAACTTCTCGGGATTCGGCCTCACCGCCAAGGTGCAGGGCCAGGTGCATATCGGCGACAACATGGACACCCGTGGCGAGCTGTGGCTCAACGATGGGCGTTACCGCGCCTACGGCCAGAAGCTGGACGTTCGTCGTGCGCGGTTGCTGTTTGCCGGGCCGTTGGACCAGCCGTACCTGGACATTGAAGCGATCCGCAAGACCGACGATGTGATCGCCGGTATCCGCCTGAGCGGCAGCGCCGAACAGCCCACTACGCAGATCTTCTCCGAACCGGCGATGAGCCAGGAACAGGCACTGTCCTACCTGGTGCTCGGGCGGCCGCTGAGCACCACCGGTGAAGACAACAACATGCTGGCCCAGGCGGCGTTGGGCCTGGGGTTGATGGGCAGCGCCGGGGTGACGTCGGACCTGGCGAAGAACCTGGGCATCCAGGACTTTGAGCTCGACACCCAGGGCAGCGGCAACAACACCGCCGTGGTGGCCAGCGGCAAGATCACCGAGAAACTCAGCCTGCGGTATGGGGTGGGGGTGTTCGAACCGGCCAGTACGATCGCCTTGCGCTACTTGTTGAGCAAGAAGGTGTATCTGGAAGTGGCCAGTGGTGTGGCCAGTTCCCTGGATATCTTCTACAAACGCGATTTCTAAACCTTACTCGGTAAAAAATGTGGGAGCGGGCATGCCCGCTCCCACATTTGCTTGCATTCAAAACCGCTCATCGCGCAATTACCAAGCAAGCTAATAATTCCATTTGACATTCGCTGCCTAAGCAGTAACATCTTGTCATACATTCACTGCCTAGGCAGTAATAAGGTGACTTCCGATGCCCCACTTCACCCCTGACAGTTTTCGCAACTGCCACCTTGGCCTGCTTCTGGGTCGGGCGGCGCTGCTCAAGGACCGCATTATCGACACCCATATGGAGCCGCACGGTGTAACCGCCGCGCAGTTCAAGGTGTTGATCATCATTGCCCAGTTCGACGTCGATACCCCGGCGGAGCTGTGCCGCAACCTGTCCCTGGACAGCGGTTCCATGACCCGCATGCTCGACCGCCTGGAACAGAAGGGCCTGTTGGCACGCCAGCGTTCCGAGCAGGACCGGCGCCAGGTGCGGCTGGTGCTCACCGAAGACGGCCAGCGCCTGGCGGACATGCTGCCGCACATCGGTGCGCAGTCGATGAACGAACTGGCCGGCGCCCTGGAGCCCGGCGAGTTGCAAACCCTGGAACGCATCCTCAAGAAAATTCTGGTAGCTGCCGGTGACGCCATCGTCATCCAGCGGGTAGGTAATGAATGAACAGACGCGCACTTAGCCTGGTGCTGGTGGCCATGAGCATGGCCGGTTGCGCCAACTACAGCGGCCTCGACACCCAAGGCCAACGCCTCGACGCGGCCAGCCTGCAAACCGGCAAGACGTTGAGCGGCGTGACCTTGTCGAGCGCGGCCTGGCCCAGCGCCGATTGGTGGAAAAGCCTGGGCGACCCACAGCTCGACGGCCTGATCCAGGAAGCCCTGCAGAACAGCCCCGACATGCAAGTCGCCAGCGCCCGTGCCCATCAGGCTGAAGCCGCTGCCTATGCCGCCAACGCCGAGCGCATGCCGACCCTGGATGCCAGCGCCGGTGTGACACGCTCGCGCCTGGCCAAAGACCAGGACCCACGGGGCGAAGGCGATGCCTACTCCACCGTGCGCAACATCGGCGCCAGCTTCAACTACAACTTCGACCTCTGGGGCGGCCAGCGGGCCGCCTGGGAAGCGGCGTTGGGCGAGGCGCGTGCCGCCCAGGTCGATCAACAGGCCGCGCGCCTGACCCTGGCCGCCAACGTGGCCAAGGCCTACAGCGACCTGGGCCAGGCCCATATCGTGCGGGACTTGGCCAACGACGACCTCAAGCGCACCCGGCAGATGCTCGACCTGGGCCAGCGCCGCCTGAACTCGGGTATCGACAGCCACTATCAGTACCAGCAGACCGAAAGCCTGGAAGCCAGCTCACAGTCGCAACTGATCGACGCGGAAAAACAGCTGCAAAGCGCCAAGATCGCCTTGGCAGTGTTGCTCGGCAAAGGCCCGGACCGTGGCAGTGAACTGGCTCGGCCCAATGTGCTGAAACCCAGTGCTGTCGCCGTGCCCTCGGTGCTGCCCGCTGAGCTGCTGGGCCGTCGCCCAGACCTGATCGCCGCGCGCTGGCGCGTGGAGGCAGCCGGCAAGAATATCGATGCGAGCAAGACCCGCTTCTACCCCAACCTCAACCTGAGCGCGAGCGCCGGGGCCGAGTCGTTGCTGGGGGATGCGATGTTTGGCTCGGCCAGCCGCTTCTTCAACATTGCGCCGACGATCTCGCTGCCGATCTTTGACGGCGGCCGCCTGCGCGCCGACCTCGATGCCCGCGACGCCGACTACGACCTGGCCGTGGCGCAGTACAACAAGACCCTGGTGCAAGCCCTGGGCGATATCGGCAACACCCTTTCACAACTGCGCGACACCGGCCGGCAGATCCAGGCCCAGCAACATGCCGCGGACATTGCCCAGCAGTCCTACGACACTGGTGTGCAGCGCTACAGCTCCGGCATCGGCAACTACCTGGATGTGCTCAGCATCGAGCAACAATTGCTGCAGGCCCAGCGCCAGCTGGCGACGCTGAATGCCGCGCAGATCGATCTGTCGATTCAATTGATGCAGGCCCTGGGTGGCGGATACGACGCCAGGAACATGGCCGCGACCACCCCCGCCCGCTCGGAATAATTTGAGGTATTTGTCATGGCCACTGCCGAAAACACTAACGCAACTGAACAACCCCAGGACAACAACCCCCGCAAACGCAAAGTGATGCTGATCGGCCTGGCGCTGATCGTCATCCTGGCGGTGGTGGGCGTTTGGGGCTGGTATGAACTCTACGGCCGCTTCAACGAGAGCACCGACGACGCCTACGTGAATGGCAACGTGGTGGAGATCACCCCGCTGGTCACCGGCACTGTGGTCAGCATCGGCGCCGATGATGGCGACCTGGTCCACGAAGGCCAGGTGCTGGTCAACTTCGACCCGAACGACGCCGCCGTCGGCCTGCAAAGCGCCCAGGCCAACCTGGCCCGTACCGTGCGCCAGGTGCGCGGCTTGTACAGCAACGTCGACGGCATGAAGGCCCAGGTCAACGCACAGAAAGCCGACGTGCAAACCGCTCAGGACAACTTCAACCGCCGTAAAACCCTGGCCCAGGGCGGGGCGAT
The DNA here is from genome assembly GCF_049896305.1 of Pseudomonas sp. DWP3-1-3b3. Lineage (NCBI taxonomy): Bacteria > Pseudomonadati > Pseudomonadota > Gammaproteobacteria > Pseudomonadales > Pseudomonadaceae > Pseudomonas > Pseudomonas sp. DWP3-1-3b3. Next base: position 177,195 of record NZ_JAFCUA010000004.1, read on the forward strand.
TTCCCAGGAAGAACTGTCCCACGCCCGTGACAGCCTGACCGCCGCTAAAAACGCGCTGACCAACCTTGAGCAGCAACTGAAAACCACCAACGCATTGGTGGATGACACCGTGATCTCGTCCCATCCGGACGTGCAGGCCGCCGCCGCGCAATTGCGTCAGGCCTACCTGACCAATGCGCGCAGCACCTTGATTGCACCGGTCACCGGCTACGTGGCCAAGCGCACCGTGCAACTGGGCCAGCGTGTGCAACCGGGCACCGCGTTGATGGCGGTGATCCCGCTGAACCAGCTGTGGATCGACGCCAATTTCAAGGAAACCCAGCTGCGCGACATGCGTATCGGCCAGCCAGTAGACATCGAGTCGGACATCTACGGCAGCGACGTGAAATTCAGCGGCACCATCGACAGCCTCGGTGCGGGCACGGGCAGCGCATTTGCCCTGCTGCCGGCGCAGAACGCCACCGGTAACTGGATCAAGATCGTGCAACGGGTGCCGGTGCGCATCCATATCAATGCCGATGAGCTGGCCAAGCACCCGCTGCGCGTAGGCTTGAGCACCCTGGTCAACGTCGATTTGCACGACCAGAGCGGCCCGGTGTTGGCGCAACAGGCGCCGCAGAAAGCTTCGTTCACCACTAACGTGTATGACCGCCAACTGGCTGAGGCCGACGCCATGATCACCCAGTTGATCCATGACAACAGCCTCGCCGCGCCCAAGGCTGTGCAACGCTGATGAGCAATAACGCCTCCTTCACGCCACCCAGCCTGTTGATGGCCACTATTGGCCTGTCGCTGGCGACCTTCATGCAGGTGCTCGACACCACCATCGCCAACGTGGCGTTGCCGACCATTTCCGGCAACCTTGGCGTGAGTTCGGAGCAGGGCACCTGGGTCATCACCTCGTTCGCGGTGAGCAACGCGATTGCCTTGCCGCTGACCGGCTGGCTGAGCCGCCGCTTTGGCGAGGTGAAGCTGTTCCTGTGGGCGACCATGCTGTTTGTGCTGGCGTCGTTCCTGTGCGGTATTTCCACGTCGATGCCCGAACTGATCGCCTTTCGGGTCATACAAGGCCTGGTGGCCGGGCCGTTGTACCCGATGACCCAGACCCTGCTGATCGCGGTCTATCCGCCGGCGAGGCGCGGCATGGCCCTGGCGTTGCTCGCGATGGTTACGGTGGTGGCGCCGATTGCCGGGCCGATCCTCGGCGGCTGGATTACGGACAGTTACAGCTGGCCGTGGATCTTCTTCATCAACGTACCGATCGGCATCTTCGCGGTGATGGTGGTGCGGTCCCAACTGAAGAAACGCCCCGTGGTCACCAGCCATCAGCCGATGGACTACGTGGGGCTGTTGAGCCTCATCGTCGGCGTCGGCGCCTTGCAGATCATCCTCGACAAAGGCAATGACCTGGACTGGTTCGAATCCAACTTCATCATCATCGGTGCGGCGATTTCGGTGATTGCCCTGGCGGTGTTCATCATCTGGGAACTCACCGACAAACACCCGGTGGTCAACCTGAAGCTGTTCGCCTACCGCAACTTCCGCATCGGCACCATTGTGCTGATCCTGGGTTATGCGGGCTTCTTCGGTATCAACCTGATCCTGCCGCAATGGCTGCAGACCCAGATGGGCTACACCGCCACTTGGGCGGGGTTGGCGGTGGCGCCGATTGGTATCCTGCCGGTGTTGATGTCGCCGTTCGTGGGCAAATACGCGCACAAGTTCGACCTGCGGCTGCTGGCGGGCCTGGCGTTCCTGGCGATTGGCCTGAGTTGCTTCATGCGCGCCGGCTTCACCAATGAAGTGGACTTCCAGCACATCGCCCTGGTGCAGTTGTTCATGGGCATCGGCGTGGCGCTGTTCTTCATGCCGACCCTGAGCATCCTGATGTCCGACCTGCCGCCGCACCAGATTGCCGATGGCGCTGGCCTGGCCACCTTCCTGCGGACCTTGGGCGGTAGTTTTGCGGCGTCGCTGACCACTTGGATCTGGATCCGTCGGGCGGACCAGCACCATGCGTACATGAGCGAAAACATGACCACCTACGACTCCGCCACCCGCGATGCGTTGCAGGCGCTGGGCGGGGCAGGGCACAAGGCGTATGCGCAGTTGGATCAGATTCTCACCAGCCAGGCGTACATGATGTCCACCGTGGACTACTTCACGTTGCTAGGGTGGATGTTCATGGGGTTGATGTTGCTGGTGTGGTTGGCGAAGCCGCCATTTACCGCGAAAGCGGGGCCTGCGGCTTCTGGCCACTAACTGGGAGGTTGACCCTGCTTTTGTGGTGAGCGGGCTTGCCCCGCGCGAGGCAAGCTCGCTCACCACAAAAAAGCGAACCGGAACGCGGTGTATCAGGCGCCGGGCAGCGCCAACTGCGGGTTCACAAAATCAAACGCCGCCAACTGAAACCCTTGCTCATCCACCTGCAACGCCCACCCTTGCTTGTCCCAATCCCCCAGCACAATGCGCTTGGCCGCCTGGTCACCAATCTGCAACTTATGAATGGCGGGGCGGTGGGTGTGGCCGTGGACCAGGGTGCGCACGCCGAACTGCTGCATCACCCGTGGCACTTCCTCGGGGGTGACATCAACAATGTCGTTAGCCTTCATGCGCGTTTGCGCCCGGCTTTCGCTGCGCAGCTTGCGCGCCAACTTGTGGCGGGTGCTCAAAGGAAGGTGGCGCAGGATAAACAGCACAATGGGGTTGCGCAGGATGCGTCGCAGCTTCATATAGCCGACGTCGCGGGTACAGAGGCTGTCGCCGTGCATCAACAGCACGGGCTCGCCATGGAGCTGCACGACACTCGGGTCCTTGAGCAAGGTGGCACCTGCGGCTTTGCAGAACGCCTTGCCGATCAGGAAATCGCGGTTGCCGTGCATGATGAAAATCGGGGTGCCGCTGTCGCTCAGCTCACGCAGAGCCTCGCAGATGGAACGCTGGAAGGGGGTCATCCCATCGTCGCCAATCCAGGCTTCAAAGAAGTCCCCCAGAATGTACAACGCCTGGGCGCCACGGGCGCGGGTGTGGAGCAGATCCAGAAACGCCCGGGTGATATCCGGGCGCTCCTCTTCCAGATGCAAATCTGAAATCAGCAATATCACCCAACGATCTCGGCTTTCTCGACGATAACGTCTTCTACCGGAACGTCCTGGTGACCGGCTTTACCGGTGGTCTGCACGCCTTTGATCTTGTCAACGACGTCCTGGCCTTCGGTCACTTTACCGAATACCGCGTAGCCCCAACCCTGCACGTTCTTGCCGCTGTGGTTCAGGAAGGCATTGTCGGCGACGTTGATGAAGAACTGCGCGGAGGCCGAATGCGGCTCCATGGTACGGGCCATGGCGACGGTGTACTTGTCGTTGGAAAGGCCGTTGTCCGCTTCGTTCTGGATGCTTGGGCGCTTGTCTTTCTTTTCTTTCATGCCAGGCTCGAAACCGCCGCCCTGGACCATGAAGTTGCCGATGACACGGTGGAAAACAGTGTTTTCGTAGTGGCCGGCGTTCACGTACTCGATGAAGTTGGCGACGGTGATCGGCGCTTTCTCGGCGTTCAGCTCGATGACGATGTCACCGTGGTTGGTGGTCAGTTTGACTTGAGTCATGTTCATTACTCTTTTCAGGGAATTCGTGGGTTTGGGTGCCTGGCACCACGACCGGTATGGCGAAATTGCGGCCAAGGCGCGCAGTTTAGCGTGCCCTGCAGGAATTTCGAGGTGGTTTTTTACCGCCGGTGCAATAAATGCAGCAGTTTTTGGCCGCGCTCTGTCAGGTACTTGACAGCATCGGCTATGATATCGCCTTTGTTTTGTCGGCCTAGCCCGGCCACGTACTTGTCTGTTCAAGGATCCTATGAGCAAGCCCACTGTCGACCCTACCTCGAATTCCAAGGCCGGACCTGCCGTCCCGGTCAATTTCCTGCGCCCGATCATCCAGGCGGACCTGGATTCGGGCAAGCACACGCAGATCGTCACCCGCTTCCCGCCAGAGCCCAACGGCTACCTGCACATCGGTCACGCCAAGTCGATCTGTGTGAACTTCGGCCTGGCCCAGGAATTCGGTGGCGTCACGCACCTGCGTTTCGACGACACCAACCCGGCCAAGGAAGACCAGGAATACATCGACGCCATCGAAAGCGACATCAAGTGGCTGGGCTTCGAATGGTCCGGTGAAGTGCGCTATGCCTCCAAATACTTCGACCAGCTGTTCGACTGGGCCGTCGAACTGATCAAAGCAGGCAAGGCCTATGTCGACGACCTGAGCCCGGAACAGGCCAAGGAATACCGTGGCACCCTGACCGAACCGGGCAAGAACAGCCCGTTCCGCGACCGTTCGGTGGAAGAGAACCTGGACTGGTTCGCCCGCATGCGCGCTGGCGAGTTCCCGGACGGCGCCCGCGTGCTGCGTGCCAAGATCGACATGGCCTCGCCGAACATGAACCTGCGCGACCCGATCATGTACCGCATCCGCCACGCCCATCACCACCAGACCGGTGACAAGTGGTGCATTTACCCGAACTACGACTTCACCCACGGTCAGTCGGACGCCATCGAAGGCATCACGCACTCCATCTGCACCCTGGAGTTCGAAAGCCATCGCCCGCTGTACGAATGGTTCCTGGACAGCCTGCCGGTGCCGGCGCACCCGCGTCAGTACGAGTTCAGCCGCCTGAACCTGAACTACACCATCACCAGCAAGCGCAAGCTCAAGCAACTGGTTGACGAGAAACACGTCCACGGTTGGGACGACCCGCGCATGTCCACGCTGTCGGGCTTCCGCCGCCGTGGCTACACACCGGCGTCGATCCGCAACTTCTGCGACATGGTCGGCACCAACCGTTCCGACGGCGTGGTCGACTTCGGCATGCTCGAATTCAGCATCCGCCAGGACCTCGACGCCAACGCCCCGCGCGCCATGTGCGTGCTGCGTCCGTTGAAAGTCGTGATCACCAACTACCCGGAAGATCAGGTCGACAACCTTGAGTTGCCGCGTCATCCGCAAAAAGAAGAACTCGGCGTGCGCAAGCTGCCGTTCGCCCGTGAAATCTACATCGACCGCGATGACTTCATGGAAGAGCCGCCAAAAGGCTACAAGCGCCTGGAGCCGAATGGCGAAGTGCGCCTTCGCGGCAGCTACGTGATCCGTGCCGATGAAGCGATCAAGGACGCCGATGGCAACATCGTCGAACTGCGTTGCTCCTACGATCCGGACACCCTGGGCAAGAACCCTGAAGGCCGCAAGGTCAAGGGCGTGATCCACTGGGTGCCAGCTGCCGCCAGCATCGAGTGCGAAGTGCGCCTGTACGATCGCCTGTTCCGCTCGCCGAACCCGGAAAAGGCCGAAGACAGCGCCAGCTTCCTGGACAACATCAACCCTGACTCCCTGCAAGTACTCACTGGTTGTCGTGCCGAACCCTCGTTGGGCGAAGCACAGCCGGAAGACCGTTTCCAATTCGAGCGCGAAGGTTACTTCTGCGCGGATATCAAGGACTCGAAACCAGGTCGCCCGGTATTCAACCGTACCGTGACCTTGCGTGATTCGTGGGGCCAGTGATTCTCTAAGGAAGCCGTTGTGCTAACGATCTACAACACACTCAGCAAGACCAAAGAAGTCTTCAAGCCGCTGGATGGCAACAAGGTGCGCATGTACGTGTGCGGCATGACCGTGTACGACTATTGCCACATCGGCCACGGCCGCAGCATGGTTGCCTTCGACCTGGTGACCCGCTGGTTGCGTTTCAGCGGCTATGACTTGACCTACGTGCGCAACATCACCGACATCGACGACAAGATCATCAACCGCGCCAACGAAAACGGTGAGTCTTTCGACGCGCTGACCGAGCGCATGATCGCCGCGATGCACGAGGACGAGGCGCGCCTCAACATCCTCAAGCCGGACATGGAACCGCGTGCCACGGACCACATCCCTGGCATGCACGCGATGATCCAGACCCTGATCGACAAGGGTTACGCCTACGCCCCAGGCAACGGCGACGTGTACTACCGCGTCGCCAAGTTCATGGGCTATGGCAAGCTGTCGCGCAAGAAAATCGAAGACCTGCGTATCGGCGCACGCATTGAAGTCGACGAAGCCAAGCAGGATCCGCTCGACTTCGTGCTGTGGAAAGCTACCAAGCCGGGCGAGCCAAGCTGGGAATCGCCATGGGGCGCCGGGCGTCCGGGCTGGCACATCGAATGCTCGGTGATGTCCACCTGCTGCCTGGGCGAGACCTTCGACATTCATGGCGGCGGCAGCGACCTGGAGTTCCCGCACCACGAAAACGAAATCGCCCAGAGCGAAGCCGCCACCGGCAAGACCTACGCCAACGCCTGGATGCACTGCGGCATGATCCGCATCAATGGCGAGAAGATGTCCAAGTCCTTGAACAACTTCTTCACCATTCGCGACGTGCTGGAAAAGTACCATCCAGAGGTTGTGCGTTACCTGCTGGTGTCGAGCCACTACCGCAGCGCGATCAACTACTCGGAAGACAACCTCAAGGACGCCAAAGGCGCCCTGGAGCGGTTCTACCATGCGTTGAAAGGCCTGCCGGCCGTGGCGCCGGCTGGCGGCGAAGCGTTCGTGGCCCGCTTCACCGAAGTCATGAACGACGACTTCGGCACACCGGAAGCCTGCGCGGTGCTGTTCGAGATGGTGCGCGAGATCAACCGCCTGCGCGAGAGCGATCTCGATGCAGCGGCTGGCCTGGCGGCCCGCTTGAAAGAACTGGCCAGCGTGCTTGGGGTTCTGCAAATGAAGCCTGAGGACTTCCTGCAAGCCGGCGCCGAAGGGCGTGTGGATGCTGCTGAGGTTGATGCGTTGATTCAGGCGCGTCTGGCTGCTCGTGCTAACAAAGACTGGGCGGAATCCGACCGTATCCGCGACCAACTGACCGCCATGGGCGTGGTGTTGGAAGACGGGAAGGGTGGGACGACGTGGCGGTTGGCTGATCAGGCTTGATCGGTAAACGCTGAATGAAAAACGCCCCGACTGGTTCGGGGCGTTTTTTTTGGACGCGGGCTTGGCTTCAATGCTTACTATCTACGTCATACTTGCTCTGAACAAACCCATTGTCCGACACGTAGGTTCCGACATGGCGCAGCTCATGCCCACTGCCAACCTGGCTGAACAGTGGAATACCTTGCCCCAGCAAAACCGGGATACGGGTAATGATCAGCTCATTGATCAGGCCGGCTTCAAGAAACGCCTGGATTGTCTGGCCGCCGTCGATATAGAGGTGCTTCATACCGCGTTCGGCCAACGTTGCCACGAGCGAGGTCACGTCTCCCGCCATGACCTCAACCTTGCCTTCCAGATGCGTCGGGATTTCCAGTTGCTGGCGAGACAGGACAATGACCGGCGTACCCTCATAGGGCCATTCCGGAAAGGACAGCACTTTCTCCAGGGTTTTTCGGCCCATCACCAGCGCATCCACCGTGGCGATGAAGCTTTCATAGGTCACGCCATTCAGCTCAGCGGTTTCATACTCCGGCCGGTGCAACCAGTCGATATCACCGTCCGGACGGGCAATAAAACCGTCGACGCTGGCTGCGATAAAGACTGAGCATTTGATATCCATGGCGAAACTCCTTTTTGTGCGCTTGGACGCTAATGATAATTTAATCCTGACCTGCAACAACCGAGCCTCTAAGAAATTGCCCTGATGCCCCTTTCTGTCGTGCGAGGATGTATGCGAAGTTGGTTGATCCGTTACCGTTACGCAATCATGTTCTGGGTGTGCTTCGGCGTTTTTCGCACCTCCCTGGCCGATTGGAATCCGATTCCCTCCGGCTCCATGCGCCCGACCTTGCTGGAGGGCGATGTGGTGCTGGTCAACCGCGTGGCCTATGACCTCAAGGTGCCGCTCACCGATATTTCCCTGGCCAAGCTCGACAACCCGCAGCGCGGCGATGTGGTGACATTTTCATCGCCAAAGGATGGCATGCGCCTGATCAAGCGCATCGTCGGTATTCCCGGTGACACCCTGGAAATGAAAGACGAGGTGCTGTGGGTCAACGGCGTGCCGTCCACCTACAGTGATGCCCAGGACATCAGCGAGCCCATCGTGCCCGGCCACACGGTGCCAGGGATCAAGCTGAACGAGCTGGCGGCCAACCGTCAGCGCACGGTGCAGTTCATGCCGACGGTGCGGGCGTTGCGCAGTTTTGGCCCGGTCATTGTGCCGGCTGACAGTTACTTCATGCTGGGGACAACCGCGATAACAGCGACGACTCCCGGTATATCGGTTTTGTGCCGCGCCGGCTGTTGATCGGGCGGGCGCATCATGTGCTGGCTTCAGCGCAGATTCTGGATGATTGGATGCCGCGGTTTCGCAGGTTTGGCGCGTCGATTTTGTAATAGAATTTCTGCCAGTTGAAGGACACCCGGATCCACTGACGGAGATTCAAATGGATTGTATTTTCTGCCGCATCGTTCAAAAGACTTCCCCGGCACACATCTTGTGGGAAGACGACCAGCATATGGCGTTTCTCTCGATCTTCCCTAACACCCCCGGTTTCAGCGTGGTGATTCCCAAGCAGCACTACGGCAGCTATGCGTTTGCGCAGTCGGATGAGGTGTTGGCCGGGCTCGCGATATCGGCGAAGAAGACCGCGTTGCAGATCGACCGGGCGTTTCCCGATGTGGCGCGCACGGGGATGATGCTGGAGGGGTATGGCGTGGATCATCTGCATGCGAAGTTGTTTCCCATGCATGGCACTGGGTCGGACAGTGCGTTCAAGCCGTTGAGTTCGAAGGTGGACAAGTTCTTCGAGGTGTATGAGGGATATATCTCGTCCCATGATCATGGGCGGGCGGATGATGCTGAGTTGTCCGAACTGGCGGCGCACATTCGATCTTTTGCCTAGCACAAAACCAAATGTGGGAGCGGGCTTGCTCGCGAAAGCGGAGTGTCAGTCACTGTATGTGTTCCTGATACACCGCTTTCGCGAGCAAGCCCGCTCCCACTTTTTTTCCGCGTACTTTTCAGGTATCAGCGCCGGCTGCTGACCTCCGCCGGCACATCATCCCCCGCCATGCGCTTACGGAACAACGCCGTACGCGCCAGCAGCAACGTGGTCACCGGCACCGTGATCGACAGCAAGATCGGAATCAACCACCCGTGCAACACCGGGCCGGACTTGAGCACCGAAAAGTAGATGATCGACGCCAACGCCACACACCACGCCCCCAACGTCGAAGCCAATGCCGGCGGGTGCATGCGTTGGAAGAAGTCCTTCATCCTTAGCAAGCCGATCGCGCCAATCAATGCAAACACACTGCTCAACACCAGCAGCACGGCCACGACGATTTCCATCCATAACGGCATCATTCAATCACCTCCCCACGCAGCAGGAATTTCGCCAGGGCAAACGAGCCGACGAAGCCGAACAGCGCAATCAGCAGCGCCGCTTCAAAGTAGGTGTCACTGGCGTAGCGAATGCCCAACACCAGCATCATCAGCATCGCCAGGATGTACAGGTAGTCCAGCGCCAATACCCGGTCCTGGGCCGATGGGCCTTTGAACAGACGGATCAGCGTCAGCACCATGGCCAGTGAGAACAGGAACAGGCTGAGCAGGATCGCATTGGAGAGCAGGGCGCTCATTCGAAGATCTCCATCAGGGGCCGTTCGTAGGTGGACTTGAAGTGCTCGATGAAGGGCACTTCATCCTCCAGGTCAAACACGTGCAAGAGCAGGATGCTGCGGTCCAGCGCCAGTTCCGACCAGATGGTGCCGGGCACCACCGTGGTGATCATCGACAACGCCGCCAGGCCGTTGGCGTCGCGCAGGTCCAGGGGGATCTTGATGAAGCGCGAACGCGGTGGACGGGAGCCGCACCTCAGTACGCCCCAGGCCACTTGCAGGTTGGAGATGATCACATCGCGGCCGACCAGGAAAAACAGGCGAATGATCACCCCTGGGCGGCGAATGCGAATCGGCAACGGCCGCAGCGGCGCCATCATCAGCGGCGCCAGAAAACCCAGCAGTGCGCCCAGCAGCAGGTTGCCGGGGCTTACGGACAGGTTGAGCACCAGCCACAGCAGCCACAACGCCAGCGACAACCACGGGGCAGGGAACAGACGCTTCATGGCTGCACCTCCAGCGCGGCGGCCTTGGCTTCAGGGCTCGGCACCGGGCGCGTGGCCATCACCGCCATCACGTAGTGTTCCGGGTTGTTCAGGCTGACGGCTGTGTCCTGGGTGTAGCGCATCAGCGGCTCGGCCTTGAAGGTCAGCAGGATGCTCAAGCCCAGCAGGAAGAAGATCGGCAGGCACTCGTAGCGACGCAGCAGCGGCGAAGGGCGCTCTTCCGGGGTCCAGAAACGCTGGATGCCGAGGCGGGCGAAGGCGATCAACGAGGCCAGGCCCGATAAGATCAGCAGCGCCACCAAGCCCCAGGCCGCCGGACGGATCGGCGCGTCAACGCTGACGCCCAGGCCCAGCGGATTGACCAGTGCACTCAACAGGCTGAGCTTGCCGATAAACCCGGACAGCGGCGGCATGCCAATGATCAGCAGGGCGCAGGCGATAAAACTCAAACCCAGGAAGGCCATGGTCCAGGGAATCACCTGGCCGACCACGGCTTGCTGTTCATCGTCGAGGTTGACGCCGGGCCGTGGGTGCAGCGATTCCATGGCTTTGGGCAGCGCATCGATCTCTTCATCCAGCGGCAGGTCGTTGGCCGAGCGCGAACGCTCGATCAATTCGGCCAGCAGGAACAGCGCGCTTAATGCCAAGGTAGAACTGACCAGATAAAACAGCGCCCCCGCCGTCAGGCTCGGCTGAGCGAAACCAACGGCTGACAGCAAGATCCCCGCCGACACCAGGATACTCAAGCTGGCCATGCGCTCCAGCCGCTGCGCCGCCACCATCGCCAACCCGGCGCAGATGATGGTCGCCATGCCGCCATACACCAGCCAGTCGCCGCCAAACAGCGCCGAGGCACCGGCCTGGCCGGAGAACAGCAGGGTCCACAGGCGCAGCACGGTGTACACGCCGACCTTGGTCATGATCGCGAACATCGCCGCCACCGGCGCACTCGCCGAGGAATAGGCGGGCGCCAGCCAGAAGTTCAGTGGCCACATGCCGGCCTTGGCCAGGAATGCCGTCGCCAGGATCGCCGCACCGGCGTGCAACAGGCCACGATCCGCCTCCGGCACCAGCGGGATTTTCAACGCCAGGTCAGCGAAGTTCAGCGTGCCAGTCACCCCGTAGATCATCGCCGCGCCAATCAAAAACAGCGACGACGCGAGCAGGTTGATCGCAATGTAATGCAGCCCCGCCGACACCCGCGCCCGGCCCGAGCCGTGCAGCATCAAGCCATAGGACGCCGCCAGCAGCACCTCGAAGAATACGAACAGGTTGAACAGGTCGGCGGTGAGGAAGGCGCCATACAGACCCATCATCTGCACCTGGAACAGCGCGTGGAAACTGGTGCCCGCACGGTCCCAGCGGGCCATGGCGAACAACAGCGCACTCACGCCGATGATGCCGGTGAGCACCAGCATCAGTGCCGATAACTGATCCACCACCAACACGATGCCAAACGGCACTTGCCAGTTTCCCGGCAGGTACACGCCAATCGAGCCGGGGCCGCCTTTTTGCGTCCAGTACAGCAGCAAAACAGCGATGCCCAGGCCGATCATGCTGGAAAACAGGTTGATGCGCGCCTTGAGCGGGCGGTGCTTCTCGCCGAGCATCAGCATCAATGCGGCGGTGAGCAACGGCAGCAGGATCGGCGCGACGATCATTTGATTCATCCACGTCATTCCTTGGGCTCCCGGCCGTCCACATGGTCCGTGCCGGTCAAGCCACGGGAGGCGAGCAGCACCACCAGGAACAAGGCGGTCATGGCGAAGCTGATCACGATAGCCGTCAGCACCAACGCCTGGGGCAGGGGATCGGTGTAGTTGAGCAAGTCTTGCGGCACGCCGTCCTTGATGATCGGCTCTTTGCCGATAAACAGGCTGCCCATGCTGAAAATGAACAGGTTGACCCCGTACGACAATAGGCACAGGCCCATCACCACCTGGAAGGTCCGTGGCCGCAGGATCAGCCAGACGCCGGAGGCCGCCAGGACCCCAATGGCAATTGCGATGACTTCTTCCATCAGGCGGCTCCTTCCGTTGCGGCAACCACTTTGGCCTGGTTGCTCGGTTTATGGGCCCGCACGGACTGGTGGCCGAGGGCGGTGAGCATCAGCAGCGTCGAGCCGACGACCATGGCGTACACGCCGACGTCGAAGAACAAGGCGCTGGCGATATGGATGTCGCCGAGCAGCGGCAGGCTGAAATGCCAGGTGTGGGTGGTGAGGAATGGATACCCGGCAAACAGTGCACCGAGGCCGGTCAGCGTCGCCGAGAACAGCCCGAAGCCCATCCAGCGCATCGGCCGCAGGCTCATCTGCGCCTCGACCCACTGCGTGCCGGCGACCATGTATTGCAGGATAAACGCCACCGACATCACCAGGCCGGCGACAAACCCGCCGCCCGGTTGGTTGTGGCCGCGCATGAACAGGTAGAACGACACCACCAGCGCAATCGGCAGCAGCAGGCGCACCAGCACCGCCGGCACCATCATGAAGCCCAGGGCGGTGTCGCTGGCCTGGCGTGGGTTGACCAGGTCGGTAGCCACGTCCGGCGCCAACTGGCGCTGTTGGGCGGGCAGTTGCATGCTTTCTTTAGATGGGCGGAAGCGTCGCAGCAGGGCGTAAACGGTCAGCGCCACGGCGCCGAGCACGGTGATTTCACCCAGGGTGTCGAAGCCCCGGAAGTCCACCAGCATCACGTTCACCACATTGCTGCCGCCGCCTTCGGGCAGGGCACGGCTTAAGTAGAACGAGGAAATGTCGTTGGGCGTCTGGCGTGTCAGCATCGCGTAGGACAGCAGCGCCATGCCGCCGCCGACCACGGTCGACAACAGGAAGTCGCGCAGGCGCCGGATGCGCGCCTTGCGCAAGGAACTTGGCAGTGGCGACACTTCTTCGATCCGCCGTGGCAGCCAGCGCAGGCCGAGCAGGATCAGCACCGTGGTCACCACTTCCACCACCAGTTGGGTCAGCGCCAGGTCCGGCGCCGAGAACCACACGAAGGTCACGCAGGTCATCAGGCCGCACACGCTGACCATGGTCAGGGCCGCCAGCCGGTGGTACTTGGCTTGCCAGGCGGCACCGAGGGCACAGGCAATCGCCAGCAGCCATAGGGTCACGAATACGATTGAACCGGGGATCTTCGGCCGGTCGCCCCAGCTGAGGCTGCTGTGCAGCATCGGGATCAAACCGGCGATGACCGCCGCCAGTACCAGCAGGAACAACTGGGTCTGCAGGCGTTTGGTGCTGACCAGCTTCTCGATCTTGCGCGTGCCACGCATCAACACCACCAGGCAGCGCTCGAAGCCGCGCTTGCCATTGAAGTAGCTGATCACGGGCGGGTATTTGAAGCGGCCACGCTTGAGTTGCTTGCGCAGCAGCAGGTAGAGCACCACGCCAGCGGACATGGCCACCAGGCTCATGATCATCGGCGCGTTCCAACCATGCCAGATCGCCAGGCTGTACTCCGGCAGCACGCCGCCGACGACAGGCAAGGCGGCAGCGGCGAGGATCGAACCGACCATCTGGGCCGGGAAAATCCCCACCAGCAGACAGGTGAACACCAGCAGCTCCACCGGCGCACGCATCCAGCGGGGGGGTTCGTGGGGCGTGTGCGGCAGGTTGGTGGCGGTGGGGCCAAAGAACACATCAATGGTGAAGCGCAGCGCATAGACCACGCTGAACGTACCCGCGACCGTCGCGATCACCGGCAGGGCAAATTCCACCCAGGCGGTGGAGGAGATGAACACGGTTTCGGCGAAGAACATCTCTTTGGACAGGAAACCGTTGAGCAACGGCACCCCGGCCATGGACGCACTGGCAACCATCGCCAGGGTCGCGGTAAAGGGAATCAAGCGGACCAGGCCACTGAGCTTGCGGATGTCACGGGTGCCGCTTTCGTGGTCGATGATGCCGGCGGCCATGAACAACGAGGCCTTGAACGTGGCGTGGTTGAGGATGTGGAACACGGCTGCAACGGCGGCCAGTGGGCTGTTGAGGCCCAGCAATAAGGTGATCAAGCCGAGGTGGCTGATGGTGGAATAGGCCAGCAGGCCCTTGAGGTCGTTTTGAAAGATCGCGCAGTAAGCGCCGAGAAGCAGGGTGATCGCGCCGGCACCGCCGACGATATAGAACCATTCTTCGCTGCCGGACAGCGACGGCCACAGGCGGGCCAACAGGAACACGCCGGCCTTCACCATCGTTGCCGAATGCAAGTACGCCGACACCGGCGTGGGCGCCGCCATTGCGTGAGGCAGCCAGAAGTGGAAGGGAAACTGCGCGCTTTTACTCAAGGCACCGATCAGCACCAGGGCCAGCATGACCGGGTACAGCGAGTGCGCGCGAATCTGATCGCCCGCTGCCAGCACCTGGTCCAAGTCGTAGCTGCCGACGATATGCCCCAGCAACATAACGCCCGCCAGCAGGCACAAGCCGCCTGCGCCAGTGACCATCAACGCCATGTACGCGCCGCGTCGCGCGTCGGCGCGGTGGTGCCAGTAGCCGATCAGCAGGAACGAGAACAGGCTGGTCAGTTCCCAGAAGAACACGATCTGGACCAGGTTGCCGGAAATCACCAGCCCGAGCATGGCGCCCATGAACGCCAGGAAAAACGCGAAGAAGCGCGGCACCGGGTCGTCCGGTGACATGTAATAGCGCGCATACAACGACACCAGCGTGCCGATGCCCAGCACCAGCATCGAGAACAGCCAGGCAAACCCATCCATGCGCAGCACGAAGTTCAGCCCGAGGCTGGGCAACCACATGAATTCTTCGCGGATCACGCCCCCGTGGGCGATCTGGGGGTAGAGCAGGGCGACTTGAATGGTGCCGACCAGGGCCACAAGGCCGGCCAACAGGGATTCGGTGTTACGTGCATTGTGCGGCAGCAAGGCCGCCAGACAGCTGCCAGCGAACGGCAGAAGCAGTAGAACTATCAGGGACATAGGCTTCTAATCTGCGGGAGTTTGGGATGCATCATACGTGCCGCTTTCTCGATCACCAAACGGCAAGATGTGGCAGGATCCTACAAGGTAGGCCGAAAACTCCCATTTGGCATTGTTTCAATGCCCCGCTTAGCCCTGATGTTCCTGCTCCAGCTCATTGTCCACTGCAAGCGCCTTTTGTGCCTTGGTCTTCATTTCACTGACAATCACCGCCGCCACAATCAACGCCGCGCCCAGCATCGCAATCGGCGGGAAGCGCTCCCCGGCGATCCGTCCCACCACGCCTGCCCACACCGGCTCACCGGCATAAATCAACGTGGCTCGGGTGGGCGAAACGCTTTGCTGCGCCCAGTTCATGGCGACTTGGATCACCGCACTGGTCAAACCCAGGCCCACTGCGCTGAACAGCAGCAGCCACGAAAAACCCGGCAGCGCCTCACCCATCGGCACCACCATCAGGAACGATAGCAATGACGCCGTGGCCAGTTGCACCACGGTCACCCGACGCACATCCACCTGCCCGGCAAAGGCGCTGATCAAGATGATTTCAGCGGCAATCGCGACGGCACCGATCAACGTGGCGATCTCACCTGGGCTGAAATTCAGCGAAGCGCCCGCCGGCCCGGTCAGCAGCATCAAGCCGGTAAACGCCAGCATGATGCCAATGCTCGGCATCAAGCCAGGACGGCGTCCCAATACCAGCCATTGCAACAGCGGCACGAACGGCACATACAACGCCGTGATAAACGCCGATTGGCTGCTCAGGATCGTCTGCAAGCCAATGGTTTGCAGCCCGTAGCCAAACATGATCGCCACGCCGATGAATACGCCGGCCTTCAACTCGAACAGCGTCAGGTCACGCAACGTGCGCAAGGAAAAGAAGCCGACCACAATCGCTGCCGCCGCAAACCGTAGCCCGACGAAAAACATCGGCCCGCTGACGGTCATTGCGTGTTGCACCAGCAAAAAGGTGCCGCCCCAGATCATGGTGATCACCACCAGGATGCATTCGGCTTTGCTGAAACGGTTGAAACGAGGGGAGGCGTTCGCGGTGGTCATGGCGGCTCGGTCTTGCAAGGGAAAGGCACGGACCGCACAATGCGCCGCACGCTGGGCAGTATACTGCGCACACCCACCCATTGAGCAATATAGTGCACAAAGAAAACCCACAACGGGCCTCGGTCCTGCAGCACGTCAGCCAGAACGTTCGTCGCCTGCGCCATGCCGCCGACCTGAGCCAGACCGCGCTCTCGGAAAAATCCGGGGTCAGCCGGCGCATGCTGGTGGCCATCGAGGCGGGGGAGAAGAATGTCAGCCTGTCCACCCTCGACCGGGTGGCCGAAGCCTTGGACGTGGCGTTCAGCGACCTGATCCAGGCGCCGGATGCCCCTGACCATAGCCGTATCAACGAGTTGGCCTGGGCCGGTGAAATCCCCGGCAGCAAGGCAGTGTTGCTGGCCAAGGCCACGGCACGGCGTGAGGTCGAGTTGTGGGAGATGCAACTGGAACCGGGCGATCGCTACAGCCCAGATCCCGACCCGGATGGCTGGAGCGTGCAACTGTTCGTGTTCGAAGGCTGCCTCACCCTGCTGGTGGGCGAGGAAGAAAAACACGTCGCCGCCGGCGAGTTTTACATGTTCGCCAGCCGCCACGTGCATGGCTATCGCAATGACGGCGATGTGTCCGTGCGGTTTGTACGCAACGTGGTGATCTAACTGTTCGCCCGGCAACAGTGGATGGACACTTTGCTGCTTTGAAACGCGCCATGTTGCGCTGAATGACCGGCAAATCGCTGATTTTATTGGCAATTAAATTCAGGCACGACTCCTGCAATCACTCCAGTATCCCCTCGGAGCCTGGAGTCGGCCCATGTCAGCCCACCCTCAACACCCTGCCCATATCATCCGCTCGGACGCGGAAGCCATCGAGGTCGCCACGCGCCTGGCTGCACGGTTTGCCGTCGACGCCAGCGAGCGCGACCGTGAGCGTCGCCTGCCGGTGGCCGAACTCGACGCGTTCTCGGCCAGCGGCCTGTGGGGCATCACCATTCCCAAGGCTTATGGCGGTGCCGAGGTGTCCTATGTGACGGTGGCTGAGGTGATCAAGTTGATCTCCGCCGCCGACCCCTCCCTGGGGCAGATTCCGCAGAACCACTTAGGCGTGGTCGACATTCTGCTGCAGACGGCCACGGAGGAACAAAAACACTACTACTTCGGCAAAGTCCTCGCCGGCTATCGTTTCGGCAACGCGTTCTCCGAAGCCAAGAGCAAGAACGCCGGCACCTTCGACACGCAGATCCGTTTCCACGGCGACACCGCGCAAATCAACGGCGAGAAGTTCTACTGCACCGGCGCGTTATTCGCCCACATCGTGCCCACCGTCGGCAATAACGAAAAAGACCAGGCGTTTATTGCCTTCATCGAACGCGATGCCCAAGGCCTGAATGTGATCGACAGCTGGGACGGTTTTGGCCAGCGCACCACCGCCAGCGGCGGCGTGACCCTTGACGGCGTAACCGTGCCTCTCAACGCGGTGATCCCCGCCCACCAGGCCTTCGATCAACCCACCGCCAACGGCCCGATTTCACAGATCATCCAGGCAGCCGTCGACACCGGCATCGCCCTGGGCGCCCTTGAACAGGCCAAGATCTACGCACGCCAGGCGCGGCCGTGGATCGACAGCCAGCAGGATCACGGCTGGCAGGACCCGTTCACCATCGCCGCCATCGGTGATCTGGAATGGCGTGTGCACGGCACCGAAGCCATCCTCGCCAAGGCCGGCCTGGCGGTGGACCGTGCCCTCGCCGAGCCAAGTGAAGACAGCGTGGCCCACGCCTCGCTGGTGGTGGCCCAGGCCAAAGTGCTGTCGGCCGAAACCGCCTTGCTCGCCAGCAGCAAGCTCTTCGAACTGGCCGGCACCCGCTCGGTCACCGGCAAGCACAACCTCGACCGCTTCTGGCGCAACGCACGCACCCACACCCTGCACGATCCGGCCCGCTGGAAATACCACCTGATCGGCAATTTCGTGCTCAACGGCGTGAAGCCCGCGCGCCACCCCTGGAACTGAGGATTGACCATGACCGCACTGAGCCTTGCGCGCCAACTGTTGGACAGCACCCGCCGCCATGTCCAGAAAAGCGATGACCCCTATGTGATCAGCCGCTTCGGCGATCTGCAGATCCGCGTCGACGTGGCCGCCGCCTTGCTGGAACGCGCTGAAACCCACCCAAGCCCGGTGGCCGCCACCGAGGCGCAGATCGCCGCCGCCGAAGCCTTGATTGCCGCGAGCAACGCCGAATTCGAACTGACCGGCCAACGCACCGCACTGCCGTCGACCCTCGACGACCCCCTGCGCTGGAAATACCAGGTTGTCGGCAACTACCACCTCAACGGAGTGCTTTGATGTCCCGTGAAATCCGCTTGAATGCCTTCGACATGAACTGTGTCGGCCACCAATCGCCCGGCCTGTGGGCGCACCCGCGTGACCGTTCGTGGCAGTACAAGGACCTGGAGTATTGGACCGACCTCGCCAAGATCCTTGAACGCGGCAAGTTCGACGGCCTGTTCATCGCCGACGTGCTGGGCATTTACGACGTGTACAACGGCAACGGCGACGCGGCGATTCGTCAGGCGGCTCAGGTGCCGGTCAATGATCCGCTGTCGTTGATCGCGCCGATGGCGTTGGTCACCGAACACCTTGGTTTCGGCTTGACGGCTTCGTTGTCATTCGAACATCCGTATCCGTTCGCCCGTCGCCTCTCGACCCTGGATCACCTGACCAAGGGCCGCATCGGCTGGAATATCGTCACCTCCTACCTGGAGAGTGGCGCCAAGAACCTCGGCCAAAAAGCCCAGACCGAACACGATGCGCGCTACGACTACGCCGAGGAATACCTCGAGGTTTGCTACAAACTCTGGGAAGGCAGCTGGGAGGAGGGCGCCGTCTTGCGTGATCGCGAGCGCCGGATTTTCAGCGACCCGAGCAAAATCCACGAGATCCGCCATGTCGGCAAACACTTCCAGGTGCCCGGTATTCACCTGTGTGAACCCTCGCCGCAACGTACGCCGGTGCTTTACCAGGCCGGCGCGTCCAGCCGAGGCAAACAGTTCGCCGCCGAGCAGGCCGAGTGTGTGTTCGTCGCCGCACCGTCCAAGGTGCTGCTGAAAAAAACGGTTGCTGACATCCGCCGGCGTGCCGCCGAAGCCGGGCGCGACCCGAAGAAAATCCTGATCTTCAACCTGCAGACCGTGATCGTCGGTGAGACCGATGCCAAGGCCAAGGCCAAGTTCGACGAGTACAAATCCTACGTCAGTTATGAAGGCGCGATGGCGTTGATCTCCGGCTGGACCGGCATCGACTTCAGTCAGTTCAAACCGGATGAACCGCTCAAGCATGTGCACACCAACGCCATTCAATCGGCGGTGGAAGCCTTCTCCACGGCCGACCCGAACAAAGTCTGGACGCCGAATGAACTGGCCGATTGGGTCGGCATCGGCGGCTTTGGCCCGCTGTTTGTCGGCGGCCCGGAAACCGTGGCGGACCTGTTGCAGGAGTGGGTCGAGGAAACCGACGTAGACGGCTTCAACCTGGCCTATGCGCTGACCCACGAAACCTTCATCGACGCCGTGGACCTGCTGGTGCCGGAGTTGCAGAAGCGCGGGGTGTACAAGACCGAATATGCCCAGGGCACGCTGCGCGAGAAGTTGTTGGGTGACGGTGCGCGGTTGGGCGCCAATCACCCCGGCGCCGGTTACCGCGACCTCAAGGCCACCACCCTCTAACTGAACACCCCGGTCAATGTGGGAGCTGGCTTGCCTGCGATAGCGGTAGGTCAGTTGGCTGATAAGTGACTGAAATACCGTCATCGCAGGCAAGCCAGCTCCCACATTTGATCTTTATTGTTTGATCCACCTTGGCCAGCGGACCACCGCACGCACATCACCCCATTAGGAGCATTACCCCTATGAGCGTGCACGAACTCAAACGTCCGCTGGCCCCGGAATGGCCCGCCGAACTGCTCGGCAACCTGCCCAAGGCATTGGAACAACTGCACCACTGGGCACAGATCACGCCGCTGCACACCGCCTTGCGCCACAAACGCCAGGGTCAGTGGCATGCGTGGCGCTGGATCGACACCTTGCGGGATGTAGAACGCCTGGCCGATGGCTTGCGCCAGCAGGGCTTTGACGAGCAATCGCGCTTGGCCCTCAGCGGGGCGTTCGAGCCGAACCTGTTGCTGTTGGCGCTGGCGGCTCATTCCATCGGCGGCCAGGTCCTGACCCTGGCTGACGACCTTGAGGTCGACGCGCTGCAACAACACCTGTGGCGCATACGTCCCACCCACTCTTACACCCAGGACCGCCAGCAAGTGCGGCATTGGCAATCGGCCAACCTGCTGGACTTCGCCCAATTGCTGGGTCCGGTTGATCCGGCACAACACCTCGCCCGCTGGTGGCAACCCAGCGGCGAAACCGCATTGTGGAGCGAAGAGGGCACGCACTGGCAGGGCGGCCTGGCGGTCGTGCTGGAGCAATGGCTGAACAGCGGCCATGGCCTGGCCTTCCCGGAAAGTCCGGCTTCGGCCCGGCGTGATCGCAGTGAAGTGGCGCCCACCGGCCTGCTGTTGTCACCTGCACGTTTGCAGCACCTGGCCGACGAGATTGAAAGCCGCCTGGCACCCCAAGGCACCTGGCGCCGACGCCTGTGCGACTGGGCCATCGCCCACCCGCAAAGCGGCCTGCGTCGCCTGTTGAAAAACCGTGTGCGCAAGCTGCTCGGCTTCCAGCGCCTGGCCTATATCTGGCAACCCCTCAAATCCACCCCTTCGCCGGTGTGGCTGGCGGAATTCAAACGGGACATCGCATGAGCCAAGCCATTCTCCAGGTGCGGGATATCTCGCTGTCGTTCAAGGGGGTCAAGGCGATCAATGCCTTGTCCTTCGACGTGGCGCGCGGCGAGATCTGCGCGCTGATCGGCCCTAACGGTGCCGGCAAAAGCTCGTTGCTCAACGTACTCAATGGCGTGTATCGCTTCGATGCCGGCGAGATCGTGTTCGAAGACCAGCACTTCCACCGCATCGACCCGTTGGGCGCCGCGCGCCGCGGCATTGGTCGCACCTTCCAGAACAACGCGCTATTCAAGAAGATGAGCGTGCTCGACAACATCCTTACCGGCCTGTCGCGGCATCTGCGCAGCAGCTTTATTGAACAAGCCCTGGGCTTACCCCGCGCACGCCGGGAAGCCGAAGCGTTCCGCCTGCGTGCCCAGGGCATTCTCGAGTTCCTCGAGCTGCAAGCTCAACGTGATGTGCTGGTGGGCAACCTCTCTTACGGCCTGCAAAAGCGCGTTGAGCTAGGCCGCGCATTGATCGCCGGGCCCAGCCTGTTGCTGCTCGACGAACCCATGGCGGGCATGAATGCCGAGGAAAAACAGGAAATGGCGCGCTTCGTCGCCGACGTGAACCGCGACCTTGGCACTACCGTGGTGTTGATCGAGCACGACATGGGCGTGGTCATGGGGCTGTCCGACCACGTGGTGGTGCTCGATTACGGGCGCAAGGTCGGCGACGGCACGCCCGCCGAAGTACAGGCCAATCCCGAGGTGATCGCGGCCTACCTGGGAGTGGCGCACTGATGACGTTTTTCTTTGAAACCCTGCTCGGCGGTCTGCTCGCCGGCACCATGTATTCGCTGGTCGCCATCGGTTTCGTGCTGATCTACAAAGCCAGCGGTGTGTTCAATTTTGCCCAGGGCTCGATGCTGCTGTTTGCCGCGCTGACCTTTGTCAGCCTGCATGATCAGGGCGTGCCGTTTGCCCTGGCGCTGCTCTTGACCGTGATCGTGATGATCATTGGCGCCTTACTCATCGAGCGCTTGGTGTTACGGCCGCTGGTAAACCGTTCACAGATCACCTTGTTCATGGCCACATTGGGCCTGTCGTTCATTATCGAAGGCCTGGCCCAGGGTCTGATGGGCTCGCAAGTGCGCGCCCTCGATCTGGGCATCGACGACGTGCCGCTGTTCATCGGCCCGCTGATGCTCAGCCAGTTCGACCTGATCGCTGCGGCCGCTGCGGTGGTGCTGGTGACCGTCCTGGCGTTGCTGTTCAACAAGACCCGCATCGGCGTGTCGCTGCGCGCGGTGGCGGATGACACCACGGCGGCGCTGTCCATCGGCATCAACCTCAACCGTATCTGGCAGATCGTCTGGGCGGTGGCCGGGATTGTCGGGCTGGTGGCGGGGCTGCTGTGGGGCGCGCGCCAAGGGGTGCAGTTTTCGTTGTCGCTGGTGGTGCTCAAGGCCTTGCCGGTGCTGATCATCGGCGGCTTTACCTCGATTGGCGGGGCGATTGTCGGTGGGTTGATCGTCGGCGCGGCGGAGAATCTGGCCGAGGTGTATATCGGCCCTTTGATCGGCGGCGGCATCACGCCGTGGTTCGCCTACGTACTGGCCCTGGCCTTCCTGTATATCCGTCCCGCCGGCCTGTTCGGCGAGCGCGCCATCGAGCGAGTCTGAAACCATGTCGATCCCTGTTGCTCAACACACCGCGCCGTTGCTGCTGATCCAGCGGCGCATTCCCTGGGGGCTGATTGGCCTGTTGGCGCTGGCCTTTGTCGTGGTGCCGCTGTGGGGCAATGACTATTGGCTCAATGCGATCCTGATTCCTTTTTTAGTGCTGTCGTTGGCCGGGTTGGGCTTGAACCTGCTCACCGGCTACACCGGGCAAACCTCGGTGGGGGCCGCCGGTTTCATGGCCGTCGGCGCGTTTGCCACGTACGGTTTTTTGCTGCGCCTGCCGGAGCTGGGCTTGCCGGTGGCGCTGCTGGGCGGCGGGATTATCAGCGCGTTGGTTGGCCTGTTGTTCGGCCTGCCCAGCTCGCGGATCAAGGGCTTCTACCTGATGGTCACCACCTTGGCCGCGCAGTTTTTCCTGGAGTGGCTGTTCGTCAAATTCCCCTGGTTCTACAACTATGGCTCGTCCGGGACCATCTCCGCGCCGAAGCTTGCGTTGTTCGGGCATGACCTCAACACGCCGCTGGGCCGTTACCTGCTGACGTTGGTCACGGTGCTGCTGCTGACCTGGACTGCGATCAACCTGGTGCGCAGCCAGGTCGGGCGCAACTGGATGGCGATCCGCGACATGGACACCGCCGCCGCCGTGGTCGGCATCCCAGTGGTGCGCTACAAGCGCCTGGCGTTTGCCGTCAGCTCGTTTTACCTCGGCATTGCCGGCGCGCTGTGGGCCTTTGCCTACCTGGGCACGGCCAGCGCCAGCAGCTTCGATATCAATCGTTCATTCCAGATCCTGTTCATCATCATTATCGGTGGCATGGGCAGCATCGCCGGCAACTTTGTCGGCGCGGCTTTCATCAGTTTGTTGCCGATTTTCCTCAGCCACGCAGGGCAGGCGCTGTTTGGCGGTTCGGTGGATGCGGGGCAGTTGCAGAACCTGCAGAAAATCATCTTTGGCGTGTTGATCATCGTGTTCCTGATCAAGGAACCCGAGGGCTTGATTCGCCTGTTGCACAACCTGCGTGACCGTGTGCGGCAGTGGCCGCTGCGTTTCTAACATTCCCCCAAGAGAATTCCCATGCGTGCATCCTTGAAACGTTCCCTGGCCGGCGCTGCGTTTGCGCTGGCCGCCCTGGCTGGTGCTGTTCCCCAGGCGATGGCCTCGCCGGACCAGCAATTCATTCCCCTGGCCACCTACCGCGTCGGCGCCTATGCCTCCAGCGGCGTGCAGGTGTGGGCCGGGATGATCGACTACCTGCGTTACATCAACGAGGTCGAAGGCGGCATTAACGGCGTCAAGCTGGTGTGGCAGGAATGCGAGACCGAATGGACGGCGGAGAAGGGCATCGAGTGCTACGAGCGCTTCAAAAATGGCCTGGATGGCGCGCCGGTCGCGGTGTACCAGCCCAACGGCGCACCGGCGGCCTATGCCCTGAGCGAGCGCGCGGAAGTGGACAAGATCCCGCTGATCACTCTCGGCTACGGCCGCACCGAAGCTACCGACGGCACCGTGTTCCCCTACAACTTCCCGGTGATGCTGACGTTCTACAGTGAGGCCTCGACCCTGGTGAACTACATCGCCCAGCGCGAAGGCGGTTTCGATAAGCTCAAGGGCAAGAAGATCGCCACGGTCTACCACGACTCGGCCTATGGTCGCGAAACCCTCGGCCCGCTGAAATTGCTGGCGGAAAAGTACGGCTTTGAAAACATCCAGATCCCAGTGGCCGATCCCGGCAACGAACAGTCCGCGCAATGGCGCCAGGTGCGCCAGGCCAACCCGGACTGGGTGTTCCTGCGCACCTGGGGCGTATCGACCCCGGTCGCGGTGAAGACCGCCGCGCGCTTCGGCTTCCCGGTGGACCACATCATCGGCGACATCTGGGCCAGTTCCAGCGAAGACGTGTTACCCGCAGGTGCCGCCGCCAAAGGCTACCTGGCGCTCACGCCGTACCCGGCGGGTGCCGACTTCGAGATCCACAAGCGCCTCAAGCAATCCATCCTCGACAAGGGCCACAGCGACCTCAAGGACCTGAAGAACTTTGGCAGCGTCTACTACAACTCCGGCCTGGTGAACGCCGCCGTGGCGGTGGAAGCGATCCGCACCGGCCAGGCCAAGTTCGGCAAGCGTCCGCTGAATGGTGAAGAGGGCCGCTGGGGCCTGGAACACCTGAACATTGACGATGCCCGCTTGAAGGACATGGGCTACATGGGCCTGATGCAGAACCTCAAGCTGTCGTGCCGTGACCACGAAGGTGGCGGCTCGGCGCGGGTGCAGCAGTGGGACGGCGCCAACTGGACGCTGATCAGCGAGTGGATCGCCGCCGACCGCGCGCTGCTGCGTCCGTTGATCGATGAAAAATCCGCCGCCTTCGCCAAGGAAAAAGGCCTGACACCGCGCACCTGCACCGGGGATGAATAAAGTATGAGCCAGCCCGCCGCTGAATCCGCCAGCCCGTCTCTGCTCACGGTCAACGATATCGAAGTGATCTACGACGGTGCGATCCTCGCAGTGGCCGGGGTGTCGCTGAGCGTACCCAAAGGCGCCATCGTCGCCTTGCTCGGTGCCAATGGCGCCGGCAAGAGCACCACCCTCAAGGCGATCTCGGGGTTGGTACGCGCCGAGCGGGCCGAGGTCAGCCGGGGCGTGATCGAATACGCAGGCCTGGACCTGGCCGGTGTCGATCCCAGCCAGCGTGTGCGCCAGGGCATGGTCCACGTGCTGGAAGGTCGTCATGTGTTCGGCCAACTCACGGTCGAAGACAACCTGCGCAGCGGCGGCTTCGTGCGGCGTTTGAGCCGCAAGGACATGGAACAGGACCTGGAGCGCCTTTACGCCTGGTTCCCAAGGCTCAAGACCAAGCGCCACACCCGCGCCGGGCTCACCTCGGGCGGCGAGCAACAGATGGTCGCCATCGGCCGGGCGTTGATGACGCGTCCTACTTTGGTACTGCTCGACGAGCCGTCCATGGGTTTGGCGCCTATGATCGTGCAGGAGATTTTCGAGATCATCGCGCAGCTCAACCGGGAGCAGCAGGTGAGCTTCCTGATCGCCGAGCAGAACATCAATGTCGCACTGAACTATGCGTCCCACGGCTACGTATTGGATACTGGCCGCGTGGCCTTGAGTGGCAGCGCCGCTGAGTTGTTGGCGCGGGGCGACTTGCATGACATTTACCTGGGCAAACAGTAAGGGCGACTCTGCATGACTGAATCCATCCGCAACGCTGATGTACTGATCATCGGCGGCGGCCTGAGCGGCACGATGCTGGCCGTGCAACTGCTGCGCCTGCCGGGTCGGCGCCGGATCCTGGTGATCGAGCCGCGTGCCGAGCTCGGCCGGGGCGAGGCCTACAGCGCTGTCGAACTGGGCCACACCCTGAACGGCAATGCGGCGCGCATGAGTGTCGACCCGGACAATGCCGACGATCTGACTCAATGGCTCACCGAGTACATTGGTGCGGGCGGCTGGCCGGAGTCGAGCCAGCAGCCCGTGCCGATCAGCGAATTGTTCCCGCCGCGCGGGATTTTCGGTTTGTATGCCCAGCAACGCTTGGCCGAGGCGAAGGCGCGGTCTGCCTCCAGCGTCGAGCATATGCGTGCTGAAGGGGTCGACCTGCAGGTGGACCAAGGTTCAGCGCTGCTCACCCTGGATGACGGCCAGCAATTGCGCGGCGGTGTTGCGGTGCTGGCCACCGGCATGTTCCCGGCGGCGCGCACACCGCAGACCGAGTCCAGCGGGTTGAACGCAGCGGCAGTGGATCCCTGGGATGTGCAAGCCATGACCGCGATTGACCCGCAAGCGCCGGTGCTGATCATCGGTTCCGGGCTGACCATGGTTGATGCGGTGGTGTCCCTGGAACAGGCCGGGCATCGCGGGCCCATCGAGATTTTCTCGCGCCATGGCCTGTTGCCTCATGTGCGCCGACAGCCGCCGAGCTGGGCGGATTTCCTTGGCGAAGATCACCGCCTGCGCAGCCCTCGGCAATTGCTGCGCGAGGTGCGTCGGCAATGCGCTCTGGCGCAAGCACATGGCATCGATTGGCAGGCACCGCTGGACACGGTGCGTGCGCATATCGGCCGGCTGTGGAGCCAGGCCAGTGAGCGCGAAAAACGCCAGTTCGTGCGCCATGTGCGGCCGTGGTGGGAAAGCCATCACCACCGTTCTCCGCCGTTGAGTGCGCAGTTGGTGGCACGCTTGCAGGATGAGGGACGGTTGCGGATTCGGGCGGCGTCGTTCAAAGGCCTGGAACCTTCGGTCGAGGGCGTGACCATTGGTGTGCGCTACCGGGGCGAGCAGGCGGTGCAGCGGGTTAGCGGCGCGGCGCTGATCAACTCCAGCGGTATCGAATACGACTGGCGCCGCGTGGCCCGGCCGTTGCCCCGGCAATTGCTCAAGCGTGGGCTGATCCAGCCTGGGCCGTTGGCATTGGGGATTGCGGCGGATGTTTCGGGAGCGGTGGTGGATGCCCTGGGGCACGTCAGCCCTCGGTTGTTCGCCATGGGGCCGCCGTTGCGGGGGATGTGGTGGGAAAGCACGGCGGTGACGGATGTGGCGATTCAAGCGAAGGCCTTGGCCGCAAAGCTCACACAACTCTAAATGTGGGAGCTGGCTTGCCTGCGATGGCGGTGTGTCAGTTTCCACTGTACCAGCTGACCCAGCGCCATCGCAGGCAAGCCAGCTCCCACAGTTTGGACCGTGTTCAGCTTCCGACTTTTACAAAACCCGGTTTCAGGCCGAAGACCTCCACACCCTGCGCCGTCGATTGCCCGGTCGTCACCTTCACCCGCTCCACCGGCTTATCCATCGCCTCGCGGTATTCCACCGTCATATCCGGCCCTATCGCCTGGCTTGGAATCACCATCGCCTGCGCGTTGTTGTAGGTCACGATGGTCAACCGCGCACTCATGCCCAATCGCACCCGTTGCAACTGCTGCGGCGTTAGCTTGGGGATCGACAGGGTCACTGGAAACTGCGCACTGCCCTGGCTGTCATTGGCAATCGCCAAGCCGCTCACCACGCTCACCGAGCCGCTCAGCCGCTCGCCGTCAAACCCATCGCCCAGCACTTCCACGGCCTGGCCTTGATGCAATTGGTTGATGTCCAGCTCCGAGACCTTGGCGACGATTTTTAGCCGTTCGATGTTCGCCAGGCCAAACAGTACCTGACCCTGGCTGACCTTGCTGCCGGCCTGCACTGGAGCCGTGTTGCTGCCGCCAGCCTGAGTCGAATTATTGCCCGGCGGCGGCACCACGATGCCGGAGAACGGCGCCTGGATTTCCTTGCCTTCGAGCAGTTTATGCAGGGCGTCGTATTTGACCGTGGCGTTGGTCAGTTCCATGTCGGCGATCTGGCGGTACTCGCCCTTGCCCTGATTGACGGCCTGTTGCAGTTCGCTGCGGGCGGAGGCGAGATCCAGCTGTTGCTGTTGGGTCTGTTGCCTGAGGTCGTCCAGTTCGTTACGCGGGATGATGCCGCGCTGAAACAGGTTTTCGCTCTCGGTGAGTTTGCGCTGGGTATTGCCGGCGGTCATTTCGGCGGTGCGCAAGCTGCGGCGCGCGCGGCTGACGGTGGGGCCGTTGTCCCAGTCCTGCATTTCCTGCACGGTACGCCGGGCCTTGAGTTGGGCGGAGAGGGCGTCGCGCAGTTGCACCTCCAGGGTGGCCGGGTCCATGCGCAGCAGCACCTGGCCGGCCTCGACCCGCTGGCCTTGCTCCACCAGGTTGGCTTGCACGTTGCCGTCGAACGGTGCGGTGAGGGTGATGGTGGCGTCGGGCTCGATCTTGCCCACCAGGCCGATCTGGTGCACCAGCGCGTCGGGCTGGACGGCTTGCCACTGCTCCGCAGTGCCGGCCGGATCGGAGGCCGGACTGCGCAAGGCCAGGCCCGCGCCGCCCAGCAACAGGATAAGTACAGCGCCCAGCAGGCGTTTCTGATTAGTAGTCATTGAGGGCGATTTCCCAACTTTCCAGCGTCATGCCCAGGGTCAAGTCGAGCTGGGTCTGGGCGTTCAAATAAGCGATCAGCGCATTGAGCTGCGCGTTTTCGGCGTTGCGCAGGTCGGTCTCGAAACTCAGCACCTGGAAGTTGGTGGAGCGTCCGGCGCTGAGTTTTTCCCGTTCGATGTCGATCTTGCGCCGCGACAGCTCCACGGCGCGCTGGGAGATTTCATATTGGCGCCAACGCGTGCCGAGGTCGCGCACCACATTGTTGACGCTGCGCTCCAGCTCCTGGCGTGCATCGGTGATACGGATCTCCTGATCCTCCACATTCACCCGCGCACGTACTTCAGCCTGGCGTGTGCTGATATCGCCGATGGGGATTTGCACCTGCACCCCAGCGTAGCTATCCCAGGTTCGGTTGTTGGAACGACCGGCGTCGTTGTCGGTGTTGGCCCGTATCTGGTTGGCACCGGCCACCAGGTCCACCTGCCAGCGCCCGGAATCCTTGGCGATCACCAGGTTGAGGTCGGCCTGTTGGCTGCCGAGTAACGCGGCAAGGTATTCCGGCTGCTGGGTCTGCGCGAGGTTGAAGGCCTGGCGCTTGTCGACCTGCACGGGCTGGGCCTCCAGGGCCTCGGTGGCGCGAATCGGCGTGGACAGGTCCAGCGCCAGCAGACGCAGCAGGGCCAGGCGACTGGTGTCCAGCTGGTTCTGCGCTTCTTCCACGCCGAGTTGCTGGGTGGCGATATCGGCTTCGGTCTGCACGATTTCGAACTCCGCCATGCGCCCGGCATTGATCAGCGCCTTGTTCACTTCCAGCAAGGTGCCGGAGCGCTTGAGGGCGTCCTGCACGATGCTCAGTTGTTCCTGGGCGCGCAGCAGTTCGCGGTAGGTGGCGATGATCTGGCTGATGGTCTGCGCCACGGTGGCCTTGAGGTTCAGGCGGTTGGCCTGTTCCGACAGGCGCGACAGACGCAGCGGCGCGGTGGTGGCGTCCCAGCCGGCGCCGCGCATCAGCGGCTGGATGATCGCCAGGTCCAGGCCGTCGCTGCGGTAGCGGCCGGCGCGGTCGGCGGTGTTCAGTTGTTGGGTCCAGGCCATGCTCAGGCGCGTGCCGTATTCGCTGAGCAGGCTGGTGGCCGGCGCGAGGTTGGCATTGCGTGTGTTGTCGGCGGAGCCACGGTTGGTGCGGTAATAACTGTTGAGGGTGAGCTTGGGGTTGAACACATCTTCGGCCACGCGTAGGTCGAACTTCTGCGCCACCCGTTGCAGGTAGGCGCTGCGGATCGCCGGGTTGTTGCGCAGGCCCAGGTACACCGCATCGCCCAGGGTCAGGGTGGTGACCTGGGCATTCAACGAGACGCTGCGGTCATAGCCGCTGCGGGTGGTGCTGGGTGCCGATGGCTTGATCACCACGTCGGCGGCCATGCCGGGCAGGCTGGCGAAGGCGAGCAGCCAGAGCCATTTATTCATCGCGCAGGGCCTCCACCGGCTGCAAGCGTGAGGCCGAGACCGCCGGGTAAATGCCGAAGAACAGCCCCACCAGCAAGGTACTGCCCACCCCCAGCGGCAGGGCGGCGACCGCCAAGGCAAACTCCCAGCCCGACAGCCAGGCATACAGCCATGCGGCGGTCATGCCCAGTACCGCGCCGCAAAGCGCGCCGACGGCGGTGAGGGTCACGGCTTCGAGCAGGAACAGGTTGCGGATATCCCGCTGCCGCGCACCGAGGGCCATACGGATGCCGATCTCGCGGCGGCGCTCCGAGACGTTCATCAGCATCACGTTCATCACTCCCACGCCACCGCCCACGAGGGAGATCGCGCCCAGGGCCAGCAGCAGGTAAGCGAAGGTACGGCTTTGCCGGGTCATGCCGTCGATCATTTGCTGGGGCACCTGGATGTCCACATCGTGGTCGGGAAGTCGGGGTTTCAACGCGGCGGCCGCGTCCTTGGCGATACGTTCCATGTCCTGGCTGGGCGCGGCGCGGATGATCACGTTGCCAATCTGCGGAGTTGCATAGATGCGGCGCATGCCTTCGGCGGGAATGAACAGCGAATCGTTGGCTTGCACCGGCATCAGCATCGCCCGTGGCTGGTTGCGCAGGATGCCGACGATCAGGAACAGGTAATCGTTGATGCGCACGCGATCGCCCAATTGCAGGGGATCGCCCGGCGCACTCAGTGACTGGGCCACTTGGTCACCGATCACGCCGTAGGTTTCATTGGCATCAAAGCCCGAGAGGAAGCGCCCCTGCTGCACCGCCAGGCGCATCGCGTCCTTGATGTCCGGCGTGCTGCCGACGAAGTTGGCGTTGACGGTACGCCCATGAAACACCACGGGCCCGCTGAACAACGTGAGGGCGCCGATATGGTCGATGCCTGGCACTGTCTGGCGTACGGCGTCGAGGTCAAGGCGCGCGGGCATCGGCACCGTGCTGGCGCCCTTGGGGGGGAACTGCGCGATCAGGGTATCGGTGCCCATGTCCTTGAAAATCATCGCGGCATCTACCGCCGCGTTATTGCCGATATTGATCAATGCCACCACCGACGAGCTGCCGATCACGATACCCAGCAGGGCCAGGATCGAGCGCTTGCCCAAGGTGCGCAGGCTGACGAAGGCTTCATGCAGCAGTTGGCTGAGGCTTTGTTCGACCCGCAGGCTGCTCCTTACCCGCTCCTTCATGGGCGCCCAGCCTCTTGCACCACGCCATTGCGCACCAGGATCTTGCGGTCCAGGCGCTCGGCGATGTGGGGGTCGTGGGTGACGATGATCAGGGTGACCTGTTGCTCGCGGTTCAGCGCCAGCAGCAGGTCCATGATGTCCTGGGCGGTGGTGCTGTCGAGGTTGCCGGTGGGCTCGTCGGCCAGGATCACCGAGGGCTTGCCCACCAGCGCCCGGGCAATGGCCACGCGTTGGCGCTGGCCACCGGACAGATCGGCGGGGCGATGGTGAGCGCGGTCGGCCAGGCCGACCTGTTCGAGCATGCGCAGGGCTTGTTCCACCGATTCATGGCGCGACACGCCGCGATAACTCAACGGCAGGGCGACATTGTCCAGGGCGCTGAGGCGTGGCAACAGGTTGAAGCTCTGGAACACAAAACCGATCTGCTGATTACGGATCGCCGCCAGTTCATCGGGCGTGGCGTTGAAGATATCGTGGCCGGCAAAGTGGTACTGGCCGCAGTTGGGCAGGTCCAGCAGGCCGAGGATATTGAGCAGGGTACTTTTGCCGGAGCCGGAGGCCCCGAGGATGCCGCAGCTGTCACCGCGGGCGATGGACAGGCAGACATCATTGAGAATGGACAGGTGCTGCCCGGCCAGCTGATAGCGTTTGCCGATGCCTTGCAGGGAGATCAAGCCTGGGTGCGCGGGAGTATCTGTCATGAATACGCCTTCAGTCTCGACGCCGTTGCCATCGTCCCCGTAAAGCCTTGTAACAAGTTAGGGGCGCGTCAGGGGGCGTCATGGACCGGTTTTTGTTTCTTGTTTTTAAAATATTGTTTGAATACTAACCGCCTTCCAGCCGCTTCGCCAGCCGTCGATGTAGAGCGGTTTCAGCTTGGGAAAAGGCCTACTCAAAGGGGGCGGGAGGTTGGGGAAAACCCGCTTGCCTGTCGCCGACGGGCCCGTCGGCCAAGGCTTTCGATCATATGGCGGTGTGTCACTACTTGCTTTCGAACGAGGGCCCCGGTATAAAAAATCAAATTATTTTTTTAAACAATATTTCCTACGTGGAACTTCTATGGTCGCGAAGAAAGTCAGCGCTCCAAACATCACCAAGACTCGATTGCTGGATGCGACAGAGGCTCTCTTCATCAAGTATGGCTACGACGCCGTTCTGCTTCGGCAGATTACCGAGCGTGCCCAGGTGAACCTGGCGGCGGTCAACTATCACTTCGGGGACAAGGATTCCCTGATGCAAACCCTGCTCAAGCTGCGCCTGGAGCCGCTCAACGAGCAGCGCCTGGAGTTGCTCGCGCGCTGCGAGGCGCAGGCCGACGGCCCGCTGGATTGCGACACCCTGCTCGGTGTGCTGTTTGCCCCGGCCATGGGCCTGGAACGCAGCGATCCCACCAGCGCCAGTGGGGAAGGGCGTTCGTTTATCCGCTTCCTGGGGCGGGTGTACAGCGACACGTCGCCGTTCATCCAGGAATACCTCAAGGTGCATTACCAGCCGGTGTTCCAGCGGTTCTTCGAAGCCTTTGCCCTGGCCCTGCCGGACCTGCCGCGCAATGAACTGGGGGTGCGCCTGCAATTTGCGCTCAAGGCGATTTCCGGGGTGATGGCCGGTACTGAACTGCGCCTGCTGATGAACTCCATGAGCCTGGGCCGTCCGGCCACGGATGCCGAGGTGATGGCCAAGTTGATCACGTTGGTCTCGGCAGCGATTCGCGTGCCACAGCAAAGCCCGGAGGCGGAACATGCCTTGGCGAAGGTGCTGGATACCCAGCGTGCGATTCGCGAGCAGTCCGCCGCGCCAGCGAGCAAGGCCGCGCGTTGACTCAAATCCCAGGCAAAAAAAAGCCCGCTGGGGCGGCGGGCTTGATATGCAACATTTGTAACGGATGAGGCTTCACACTACGTTCCGGGATGTGAATAAAACGTGAAAACTTTGTAAGGGAAAGTGTGAAATTCTTGAAATCTGTAAACGCGTTGGAAATGTCCTTTTCCGCCCGACGCATTCAGATTTTCCAGCGCCCCGCGCTCTTGGCCAACCGCTGGCGCATCGCATCCACGTTCTGCGCCAGTTGCAGCGTCAGCAGCCGATAACCATCCAGCGCGCTGTACACCGGCGCATCCAGTGCCGGCTCGACACCCGTATGGCTCTGCCGCTCCAAGCGCTCCGTCACCCCCGACTTCAACGCCCGCGCCATCCCCACCAGTTGCACGCGGATCTGCCGATGCTCGGCCTTCAACATCACCTGCATGCGCGCCATCGCCTGTTCATCGCGAGGGTCGGGCCGGGTGTTGCCGAGAATTTCCAAGGTGCTGATGCACATCCGCAGATGCCGCTGGATGGCGTCCAGTTCGGTCATGGAGATGCGCACTTCCTTGGACACCGACGGCATCAGCGAGCGCAACTGCAGCATCGCCGCATTCAGGCGGTTGAGCAGCTTGAGGTGTTCGTCACTGGTGACGGACTCGCCGTTGATGATCCGGCTATAGATCTCGGCACAATCGCGCAACGCGCTGGCCAGGTTGTAGCGCCAGGAGTACACGGCGTACAGCGGCAGGGCAAAGGAAAAGGCCAGGGCCAGGGCGATACCGATCAGGATGTCGACCGTGCGCCACAACCCATCCGACAGCGGGTTGTCACCGTGGCCGGCGACGATAAATACGGTGATCGCCGACAACAGCGCGGTGTACCCACCCTTGCCGATGGCGTGATAGGAAAAGAACCCGCACACCACCGACATCAGCAGGTAAGTCAGCAATGGCTGGCCGACGTAGGCCTCCTGAACCACCAGCAGCAAGCCGACACTGGCGCCGATCAAGGTGCCGTAGGCGCGCTCCACGGCTTTCTTGCCGATATTGCCGTGGTGCTGCAACCCGCCGATCACCACCAGCATGGTCACCGACGCCCACTCACCGTGGGGCAGGTTGATGCCGGTGGTCAGCAGGATCGTCGCCAGCAAGCCGATGGACACGCGCACGGCGTGGATCAGCTTGGCATGGCGATAGCGGCGGTACGGGTCGAGCAGGGGGCGCAACAGGCGCCGGGCAAACACAGGCAGATGCAGGTTAATCAACGACGAATCGTCCTCTAGAAAATGTAATCGGTGGTCAGGAAACTCGAATCGCGGTTACGCAGGATGTCGCTGACCAGTGCTTTGTTGCTCTCCTGGAACTTGGTCGCCACCAAGGTGCGGATCGAGAACACGCGCAAGGCGTCATGCACCGACAGCGTGCCCTCGGCCGAGTTCTTGCGCCCGTTGAACGGGAACGTGTCTGGGCCACGTTGGCACTGGGCGTTGATGTTGATGCGGCCGACCTGGTTGGCAAAGGTGTCCACCAGGCGCCCGACTTGCACGGCGTTGGTGCCGAAAATGCTCAACTGCTGGCCGAAATCCGAGTCCAGCACGTAGTCGATCACGGTTTCCAGGTCGCGGTAAGGCACGATCGGCACCACCGGGCCGAACTGCTCTTCGTGGTACACGCGCATCTGCGGGTTCACCGGGTACAGCACCGCCGGGTAGAAGAACGATCCGCGGCTCTCGGCACCGTGCGCATTCACCACCTTGGCACCGTGTTGCGCGGCGTCAGCCACCAGGCCGTTGAGGTAATCCACCTTGCCCACTTCGGGCAATGGCGTCAGCGCCACGCCGTCTTCCCACGGCATGCCGGGTTTGAGCGTGGCCAGCTTCTGGTTGAATTTCTCGATGAAACGGTCGACGACGTCTTCATGCACAAAGAGGATTTTCAACGCGGTGCAGCGCTGGCCATTGAACGACAGGGAACCGGTGACGGCTTCGCTGACGGCATTGTCCAGGTCCACTTCGGGCAGCACGATGCCTGGGTTTTTCGCGTCCAGACCCAGTGCTGCGCGCAGGCGATGCGGCTTGGGGTGCAGTTTCTTCAAGTCACTGGCGGCCTTGTTGGTGCCAATGAACGCAAAGATATCGATCTTGCCGCTGGCCATCAGCGCGCTGACGGTTTCGCGACCGCTGCCGTAGATCACGTTGATCACCCCGGCCGGGAAGCTGTCGCGGAACGCTTCCAGCAAAGGGCGGATCAGCAGCACGCCCAGCTTGGCCGGCTTGAACACCACAGTGTTACCCATGATCAACGCCGGAATCAGCGTGGTGAAGGTCTCGTTCAGCGGATAGTTATAGGGCCCCATGCACAGGGCCACGCCCAGCGGCACGCGGCGGATCTGGCCGAGGGTGTCCTGTTCCAACTCGAAGCGGCTGGAGCGACGGTCGAGTTCCTTGAGGGCATTGATGGTGTCGGTGATGTAGTCGCAGGTGCGGTCGAACTCTTTCTGCGAGTCCTTGAGGTTCTTGCCGATCTCCCACATCAACAGCTTGACCACGGCATCGCGCTGTTCACGCATGCGGCGCAGGAAGGCTTCGACGTGCTGGATACGTTCGGCCACGCGCATCGTCGGCCATTCACCCTGGCCTCGGTCATAGGCGCGAACGGCGGCATCCAGGGCGGTGAGGGCGGTGTCGGCGTCCAGCAGCGGCGTGCTGCCGATATGCACACGTTCGTCGCCAAACTGCACCGGGCTCTGCACCTTGGCCAAGGGGCCGTTCCACACCTGCAACTGGCCATCGACCAGGTAATCATGCTGTTCAATGGGCGCTCCGAGCTGGAATGGCTCGGGAATCTCGGCGGCGGAGGCGGGAAACAGCTGGGCGAGCAGGTTGCTGGTGGTCATGTCGCTACCCCTGGAATAGTTGCAAAACATGACTAGAGAGTCACCCAACAACAGGCTCTATGGCAAGGCTTGCGCGCTTTCTTGTACGCAGCCATGCGCCTGGCGGTTAAACTGCGCGGCTTTTCAGAAGGAGTTCACATGAGTCAGTACCAGCCGGGCATTCTTGCCGCACCGGTGCCGTTGCAGGCACGCCATCTGCTTTTTGCCGTGGACTCACTGGCCACGGTGCCCGCTGCGTTGGACGCGCTGGTGCAGTTGACCGATTCGGCGGCGGTGGTGGGTTTTGGCGAGCCACTGGTGAATGCCTTGGGCGCCCGGATTGAAGGCTTGCGCACATTCCCCACGGTCAGCGGGCCGGGCGCGCATAACCCGTCAACCCAACAGGCGTTGTGGGTATGGCTGCACGGCGTGGATCGCGGTGAATTGCTGTTGCGCAGCCGCGCCTTCGAAAAGGCCCTGGCCCCGGCGTTCCGCCTGGTGCAGATGACCGAAGGCTTCCGCTACAAGACCGGCTTCGACCTCACCGACTACGAAGACGGCACCGAAAACCCCCACGATGACGCGGCGGTTGAAGCGGCCCTGACCGACAGCGGCGCCAGCTTTGCCGCGATCCAGCAGTGGCAGCACGACCTCGACGGCTTCGCCGCCTTGCCTGCGCAAGAGCGCGACCACATCATCGGCCGCCGCCATGGCGACAACGAAGAACTCGACGACGCCCCCGAGTCCGCCCACACCAAACGCACCGCCCAGGAAAGCTTCACCCCGGAAGCCTTCGTAGTGCGCCGCTCGATGCCATGGGCCGAGAACGGCCAGGCCGGGTTGATGTTTCTCGCGTTCGGCCATTCCTTCGACGCGTTCGAAGCGCAACTGCGC
Source organism: Pseudomonas sp. DWP3-1-3b3 (assembly GCF_049896305.1). Taxonomy (NCBI): domain Bacteria; kingdom Pseudomonadati; phylum Pseudomonadota; class Gammaproteobacteria; order Pseudomonadales; family Pseudomonadaceae; genus Pseudomonas; species Pseudomonas sp. DWP3-1-3b3. The sequence continues at coordinate 213,931 of NZ_JAFCUA010000004.1, forward strand.
CGCATGAGCGGGCTGGAAGATGGGATTGTCGATGGCCTGTACCGCATCAGCACACCGTTGACCGGCGGTTACTACTGGTGCCCGCCGATCAAGGATGGGCACCTGGACCTGAGCGCGCTGGCTTAAATCACGCCGCACACCAGTCGCTCACCGCCACCGCCCAATGGCTTGGGCATGTCGGAATGGTTGTCGCCACCGGCATGGATCATCAGCGCGTGGCCCTTGATCTGTGCCAGGCTTTTCAAGCGGGGCGCCAGCACCGGGTTGTTCGAGGTACCGTCCATGTTCACGTACAGCGCCGGCAGGTCACCCAGGTGGCCGTCGGCGTAAGGGCCCAGGTGCTTGCCGGTCTTCTCCGGGTCGAAGTGCCCGCCGGCGGCCAGCGCCGCGACTTTCACGCCGTCTTTCACACCCGCTTCACAGCTGCCGTTTTCATGGATATGAAAGCCGTGCACGCCCATTGGCAAGGATTTGAGATCAGGGGTGAAAATCAAGCCGTAGGCCGATTCACTGATGGTGATGCTACCGACGGGCTGTGGCGCGCCATCGGCACTTACCAGGTTGACCGGGACTTGCAACGACGCCGCCTGGGCGGAGCCGACCGCGAAGACACTGAGCAGGCCGAGCAGAAGAGAGCGATTCATAAAAGCGTTCCTGAAGGTTATGGGTGTTGGGCAGTTTCAGGAATAACAACGATTGGGCTGCGCCAAACATTCCGTTGGAAAAAACATATTTTTCCAACGGAATAACCTCGGGCCATCAACTGTTTTGCATACCCATCTGTGCAAACAGCGGCACCATCCCCGCGCCGCGACAATGGCGGCAGCCATACACACCCAGCACCACCGGCTCCTTCACCCGCGGTTTTGGCGCCCGCTCGAACCAGGTGGGCGCCACGAAGCGGTAGCCCAGGCCGGGTGCCGTGGCGATGTACAACGCTTCATCGTCACCGAGGGTGCGGCGCAGGGTCTTGATCTGCGTGCGCAGGTTGCATTCCTCCACCACCAGTTTCGGCCAGGCAATGTCGAGCAGTTCGGTTTTTTTCAGCAGTTCGCCGGGGCGCGAGGCGAGGGCGATCAGCAGTGTCAGCGCGCGGCTGCCCAGGTTCACGGGTTGCCCGTGCTTGAGCAGTTGATGGCGCTTGGGGAGCAGTCGATAAGGGCCGAAGTGAATCTCAGCGCAGCCGTCGTTGTCGAGGAGCGTTGTGGGTGAATCATTCATGTCGGTCATAGATCACCTGGAAGTTTTATATATAGCCGGCCCGTGAACGAGTCCTTTGGTTATTAGTGCAGTTGCACTAACGGGCGCGGAGGAAAGTTGTTCTCCCAGCAATAAGGCTGCTCGGGAGGGGCTATCAAACGCGATGATTAAGTCGCTGTTGTTACAAATGGAAATATCTGGGAAGTTGGGCAAAAGGCTATTAGCGAGAAATGTGAAGTCGTCGCGAAAATAATTGCCAAGCCTTGCTTCATAGCTCGTTTGTATCGCGCTTTATTGCTCACGTTCGTTGTGTTCACAGTTGGAAGGCCCCCGTAAATCGGGGGCTGCAGCGTGTCTTGGGTTTTCTCTGAAAGTTCCGTTCCTGAAAATGGATGAATTTTTCTCAACGCCAGGTTGAGCCAAACCTTTCACAGTGCCTGTGTGGAACGTTTCACAAGCTTTCACAGCGAAGGCGTTTTGATCGTGAGTAGTATGGAACCCATGCAAACCGACGGCAGTTCGAAGGCTCACTGTCTGACGTTTTGGGCATTCACCGGTTTGCATACTTTCAGCTTGCTGTTGCGCAACTGAATAACTTCCCTATCGATGCAAGGAGATGAACATGGCTGATGTCCCACCAGTAAAAGCAGGCGGCGCCGACGACGCTATCGCGAAGATGGAAGCGACCTTCAACATGGCTATCGAGAAGTCGGCCAAGATCACCGAAATCAGCACCGCGAAAAAAGCGGAGCTCGACGCCACCAAACAGCGTCCGCAGAACTGATTCGCCAAACGGGCGGCGCCGGCGCTGCCCGTTTACCCTCTGATGCTTGACCCCGTTGCACATGCTCAAGGGGGCAAACCCAACCATGACAGCCTTGATTTCCTTGGGGCCGGTCGCCGCTACTGGCGCACCGACCTTGACCGTGACCGGTGGTTTGCACCAGGGCAGTTCCCTGGTGCTCGACCAGCCGGTCTATACCCTCGGCGCCGACCTGGCGGCCGACTTGGTACTCACCGATCCCGGCATTGCCGGCCTGCACTTGCGCCTGCGGTTTGAAGGCGACCAAGTGGCAGTCGAAGCGCTGGGCGGTGACGTGTTGCTCGCCGGCAATGTGCGTATTCCCCACGGCAACGGCCATCGCGCGCGATTGCCGTTGCAACTGCGGATCGGCACGGCGGGTGTGAGCCTGGCGGTGCCTGGTGGCGCTGAAAAACCGTCGGACGCCCCACGCAAAATCACCCCCTGGATTGTCGCGACCGTCCTGCTGTTTATCTGTGCAGGGGCGCTGGCGGTTCGTAGCGAAGCGCCACGGGTGCCCGCAACGGTCGTAGCCGACGAGGTTGCGCCGCTGAAAAAACCGTCCCGCGAGCAAGCCAAAGTCTGGTTGGAGCAGCAGCTACAAACCGCCCGCTTGGACACCGTGAAAATCAGTGACAGCAATGGCCAGCTCAGCGCCACCGGCACCTTTGAACAGTCGCAAAAGCCACAGTGGCTGGCCTTGCAGCAGGCGTTTGACCAGCGCTACGGCCAACAGGTCGTGCTCAACCCGCGTGTGACGGCCCGCGCCGATGCCGCCGCGCCGCGCGTGCGCTTCCAGGCCGTATGGTTTGGCGCCCAGCCCTACGTGATCAACGACAGCGGCAAGCGCCTCTACCCCGGCGCAGCCCTGGCGGACAACTGGGTGCTGGAACGCATCGAAAACAACCAAGTGATCCTCGCCCGTGGCGAGGAGCGCTTCACCTTCACGCTGTGACCATGCTTTTAAGCTAAGGCCCTGGGATGAAAGTCGAACCCCGCCCGTTGATTCCCAGTGATGTGCGCAGTGCGCCGGTCGAAGCGGTTCGCCCGGTCAACTCGCGCCAGGCCACCGCCTTCGAAGCGGTGCTCAAGACCCGCAAGACCCAGACCCGCCGCTCCCTGCGCAGTGACCTCGAAGCACTCACCGCGGCTGCCGGCGTCGACTCGTTGCTGTTCGGCGGCGCGCGTTCGCTGGAGTTGTTGGAGCATGTGATGGAACACATCCTGCCCGGCCTGGACGCCGAGCCACACATCAAGGCACTGGCCGTCGAGCTGATCGGCGAAGAGATCGAGATGCGCCGCAACCTCGAACAGCAACGCTCGGAGGTGCATACCTGATGGCCCGCGAAAACGACGACGCCGTGCAACTGCTCAAGGGCATTGGTGAACTGTATCGGCGCAATGGCCAGTCCCAGCGCGCCCTGGTGATGTTGCTGATTGCCGTCAGCGTCGCACCCCACGACGGTGTGTTGCTGCGCTCGCTGGTGCTGGCCTTCACCGACAGCGGCGACGCCGCCCGTGCCCTGAGTGCCCTGGATCGCCTGGTGGCGCTGGAAGGCGAGTCCGCCAGCCTGTTGCTGCTGCGCGCCCGCGCCTTGTGGTACGGCGAGCGCAAGGACGAAGCGCGCCAATGCTTCAAACGCTACCTGGCCGCACGCAGGGCTGGCGCATGAGTGCACTCAACCGCCTGAACAACCTGGCGCGCCTCGCTGCGCAGCGTACCGACGTGATCATCGTCGCGTTCATGCTGATGGCGATCGTGATGATGATCATCCCGCTGCCCACCTACCTGGTGGATGCGCTGATCGGCCTTAACATCGCCCTGAGCATCCTGATCCTGATCGTGGCGTTCTACATCGGCCATTCGGTGGAATTTTCCGCGCTGCCGCCGCTGATCCTGTTGAGCACATTGTTTCGGTTGTCGCTGTCGATCACCACCACACGTTTGATCCTGCTGCACGGCGACGCCGGCCATATCGTCAAGGCCTTCGGCGACTTTGTGATTGCCGGGCAAGTGGTGGTGGGCATGGTGGTGTTCCTGATCATTACCGTGGCGCAGTTCGTGGTGATCACCAAGGGGGCCGAGCGTGTGGCGGAAGTGGCTGCGCGCTTCACCCTGGACGCGATGCCCGGCAAACAGATGAGCATCGACAACGACCTGCGCAACGGCGACATCGATCAGGCCGAAGCCCGTCGCCGTCGCTCGCGCCTGGAACGTGAAAGCCAGATGTTCGGCGCGATGGACGGCGCCATGAAGTTCGTCAAAGGCGATGCCATCGCCGGCCTGGTGATCCTTGCGGTCAACCTGCTCGGCGGCATGTTGATCGGCATGATCGAGCGCGACATGCCCTTCGGCGTCGCGGTGCACACCTACTCGTTGCTGACCGTGGGTGACGGCCTGATCGCGCAGATTCCGGCGCTGCTGATTTCCGTGGCGGCGGGCACTGTGGTCACTCGCGTCAACAGCGACGGCGAAGCGGGGGACCTGGGTAGCGAGATCATCAAGCAACTGGGTGCCAGTTACCGGGCGCTGGGCTTGACCGCGTTGATCATGATTGGCGTGAGCCTGCTGCCGGGGTTTCCGACCTGGGTGTTCCTCGGGCTGTCCCTGGTGTTTGGTGGTGCGGCGTTCATGATGTATCGCCGACATCATCGCCAGCCAGAACGCGAAGCGCTGGTCGAGACGCCGGAACCGGTGGTCGAAGTGCAGGCCGAACTGGATGACAACCTGCTGCCCGATACCCGTGTGCTGCTGACCCTCGGCAGCGGTGTGTCCCAGAGCGCGCCGCGCCAACTGCTGCGCCAGCGCGTCGAAGCGCTGTGCCACGACCTGCGTACCGAACTCGGCGTGGACATGCCGGTGCCGGGCATCTATATGGAGGCCAAGGCCACTCCGGGCAGTTTCCGCGTGTCCCTGGAAGGCGTGCCGGTGAGCGAGGGCGAACTGCCGATCAATTGCCTGCTGGTGCAGGACGATCCGGTGCATGTGCAGCTGCTGGACATCGCCACTGTGCAGGCCGATTCCCCCCTCAATGGTCGCAGCGCCCACTGGGTCGAACGCCAGCACGAAGACACCCTGCGCAACGCCGGCATCGGCTTCCTGCTGCCCGACGAGGTATTGCGCGGCGTGCTGGAACGTAGCCTGCGTCGCTATGCCGCCGACTTCCTCGGCATCCAGGAAACCCGCCTGCTGCTGGAGCGTACCGAGGCGACCTACGGTGAACTGGTCAAGGAGGCCTTGCGCCTGGTGCCGCTGCAACGGGTGGCCGAAACCTTGCGCCTGTTGGTTGGCGAGGGCGTGTCGATCCGCAACCAGCGCGCTTTGCTGGAAGCCATGGTGGAGTGGGGCGCCCGCGAAACCGACGCCGGGCGCCTGGCCGAACACTTGCGCGCCGCGCTGGCGCGGCAGATCAGCCATCAATACGCCGACCGCAACCGCGTGATCGGTGCGCTGGTGCTGGCGCCGGGCCTGGAAGATCAACTGCGTGCCTCATTGCGCCGCCAGGAGCCTCAGCGCGAACTGATCCCCGAAGAAGTCAGCCGCGCCTTGCTCGCCCAACTGCGCCAGGCCTGTGACAACACCCGTGAGGTCAACAGTGCGGTGTTGCTGGTGCATCCGGAACTGCGTCGCAGCCTGCGCCGCCTGGTGCTGCGCGGTGAGCTGGAGCTGGCGGTGCTGTCGTTCCGCGAGCTGGCCACCGAGTACAACCTGCAAGCGCTTGTGACCATCAGCCTCACCGAAATCTCCAACCGCCGCGCGCCTGCCGCGGCTTCCGTCACCCCCCTGGCGTCCGCCTCATGATGCGTTTTTGTGTGCTGTTGCTGAGTGTTTTTGCGTGTGTGAGCCAGGCTCAGGAAATCGCGGCCGGTGCCGGGGGCTCGATTGCCCTGGCCTCCGGTGAAGGGCGCATCCTGCATTTTGTCGCGCCGGTGGATTCAGTACTGGTGGCCGAGCCGAATGTGGCCGACCTGCAAGTGGTGTCGCCGGGCACGATCTATATTTTCGGCAAGGCGCCGGGCAACACCAGCCTGATTGCCCTGGGCAGCGACGGCAAACAACTGGCGAGCCTGACCCTGGCCGTGAGCAGTGGCAGCCAGGCGGTGAGCACGCCGATGCAGGCGCTGCACCCCGGCAACGGCGCACAGATCAGCGGCGCCGGCAACCGCCTGGTCGCCAAGGGCACCCTGGGTTCGGTGGCGGAAGCGACCAACCTGAATGCCTTGCTCAACCCTCAGGGGCAAGGTTTCCAGAGCGCGATCAACACCACCGAATACGCAGGCTCCGCCCAAGTGAACCTGCGTGTGCGTTTTGCCGAGGTGTCGCGCTCCGAGCTGCTGCACTACGGTGTGAACTGGAACGCCATGTTCAACAACGGCACCTTCTCCTTCGGCCTGATCACCGGCGGACCACTGGCCGCTGCCACGGCAGGCGGCTTGGCAGCAGCAGGTGCCGGTTCAGGCAACGTGAATATCGACGGCATGCTCGATGCGTTGCAGGCCAACGGCGTGTTGCAGATCCTTGCCGAGCCGAATATCACCGCCATGACCGGCCAGACCGCGAGTTTCCTTGCGGGTGGCGAAGTGGCGATCCCGGTGCCGGTCAACCGTGACCTGGTGGGCATCGAATACAAGTCGTTCGGCGTGTCGTTGCTGTTCAATCCGACCCTGCTGCCCAACGGCCGCATCGCCTTGCAAGTGCGCCCGGAAGTCAGCAGCGTGGTCAGCGGCGGCACCGTGGACTTCGGCAACTTCCATGTGCCGTCCTTCAGCGTGCGCCGCGCCGATACGCGGGTGGAGGTCGGCAGTGGGCAGACCTTCGCCATTGCCGGGCTGTTCCAGCGCGAAAGCAGCCAGGACATCGAGAAACTGCCATTGCTGGGCGACCTGCCGATCCTCGGCAACCTGTTCCGTTCCAAGCGCTTCCAGCGCAATGAAACCGAACTGGTGATCCTCATCACCCCGTATCTGGTGGAGCCGGTGCGCGGTCGCACCCTCGCCACGCCTCTCGACGCACAACCGGCTACCGCAGCGGCCACCGGACCGCGCAGCGGCGGGGCGTTCGGTTTCTACATGAATTGATCAGGGGGACTGCCATGACTGCTTTACGCGTATTGATGCTGTTGCCCCTGGCGCTGATGGGTTGCCAGACCCACCTGGCGCCGACGTACTACTCGTCCGAGTACCGCGCGGATGGCTTGCCGACCCAGTGTCAGCAGCCTCCGGCCACGGACACCATCGGCCTGGGCGAAGACTTCAAGCCGACCCTGGCGTTGGGCTGCGCGAACAACCTGAACCTGATGCAAATGGTCGAGCGCAAGCAAGACCTGACCCAAGGCCGCCCAACCGGCCCGGTGATGGCCGCGCCCGTGGGCCGCGCAGCCCAGGTGTACATCGAAGGTTTCGACCGCGAGCAATTGCAGCGGCGCAAGGACCAGCAGGAAGCCAAGGCTGGCGCCGCGGGAGGCCAGCAATGACCCTTGAACATCACACCTCCCGTATTGAACACATCCACTGTGGCGAGCCGGCTTTTTGTGGTGAGCGGGCTTGCCCCGCGCTGGGGCGCGAAGCGGCCCCTATCAGCCTCGCCGCGGTTCATCAGGTGAAACTCGGTGCCTGGTTTTGGGGCTGCTCCGCAGCCCAGCGCGGGGCAAGCCCGCTCACCACAGAAAGCCCCTTCACCACAAAAAAACCACCTATCACCGGCTCAACGCGGGTCAACCAACCCCAACTCCCGAGCCTGCGCCACCGGGTCACTGATGGCTTTGATGCGCTTGGCTTCCACCACCAACCGCTCCCGCTCGGCCGCAGGAATGTCATCCAGCGGCAACCCCGCCACTCGCTGCTCATAGCCCGCCAACACCATCACCAACAACTCATTACGCTGATGCCGAGGCAAGGCACGGGGCGACTGTGCGACCGGTGCGATGGTCTCCAACGCCTGTTGCGACTGCCCACCCAACGCGTAGGCCAGGGCCAGGTTGCAGCGGTTGTCGAGGTCGTCGGGCTTGAGGCTCAGGCTCTTGGCGAACGCGGTTTGCGCCGCAGCGGCCTGGCCATTGAGGATCTGCGCCACACCCAGGCGGGTGTAGGCCACTGGCAACCCGCCAATCTCCGCCGCCTGGCCCAGGGCAGTGACGGCACGCTGGGTTTTGCCCAACTGCAACTGCGCGGTGCCCAGGCCGAGCAGGGCGTCGGCATTGCGCGCATCGAACCCCAGGGCTTGTTGGAAAGCCCGCTCGGCGCCCAGCGCATCCTTGGCGTCGAGCTTGGCCTGGCCGAGCTTGAGCCACAACTCGATGCCGGCACCGGGTTGCTGCGCCGCACGCTCGTACAGCGCGGCCGCACTGGCGTAGTCGCCGCGCTTGCTCAGGTCATTGGCCAGTTGCAACGACTTGTCGGAATCGGTCGCGGGCTTGCTGGAGCAGGCGGCCAGCAACAGGGTACTGGCGAGCAGAAAATTCTTGGACATCGTCACAACTCGTCTGGCGAAGGCGGACGCCATGTAAGCATATTTTTGCTGGCTGTCCTATGCCTGTTCGGCAGCCGTTTTGCCAATGCCGCCGAAGAACCGGCGTGGTTCTCCCAGCCCTATGCCTACGTGCTGGTAGACCAGGATGTGCGCAGCGCCCTGGAAGAATTCGGCCACAACCTCGACGTGCCCCTGGTGCTCTCCGACAAGGTGCGCGGCAAAGCCCGCAGCACGATTCGCGGCGCCACTGCCGGTGAGTTCCTGCAGACCCTGTGCAGCACCAACGGCCTCACCTGGTACTTCGACGGCAACCTGCTGTACCTCAATGCCAGCGATGAAATCAGCACCAAGCTGTTCAAGGCCAACGCCCTGGACCTCGACCAGTTGCAGGCCTACCTCAGCAACCTCGATGTGTTCGGCCAGCAGCTGTCCATGCGCAACGGCCCCGAGGGCGATGAAGTGTTCGTGTCCGGACCACCGCCGTACCTGGCGTTGGTGCAGCAGCATGTGGATCACCTGCAACCCAAGGTCGTGGCCGCCCCGGTGGCGCGCGAGCGCGGGGTGCGGGTGTTCCGTGGCGCGCAAGTCAGTACCGAAACCCCAACCCAGTAAAGGAGCAGCACCATGTCCGTAACGGCCGTAGACAGCAATCTCGCCCCTGGTGGCGCCAGCCCTGAAGCCAAGTTCAATGCCGCGGTGGATAACGCCAAGGCCGCCGACAAACCCAACGAAGCCGATGACCCCGAGTTCACCGATGCGTTGATTACCCAGGCGGTCACCATCGGCGGTCAGTTCATCATCATGCCGAAGATGCAGGAACTGCTGAACGACGCCATGTCCGATGACGACGAAGAGTAGGAAGCCCCTATGACTATCAGTCTCGCCGCCGGCGCTTCGGCGCTGCCGCCGTCTGCCGGCGCGGGGCCCGCCGGGGCCTCGCAGAACCTGTTCGAGCACATGGCCAACACCGCCAAGGGCATGCCCGAAGGCGCCAGCCCGCACCAGATCGGCTCGGGCCTGATGGAGCGCATGAACAGTTTCATCGACCGCACGCGGGCGTTTTCCGAGCGCGCCGACCTGCTCACCAACAACCCGTCGGCGCCGCCACCGGCTTCGGCAGAGATCCGCACCGCCAGCGCTTCACCTCAAGGCGAGCCGGGGAAAAAGGTCGGTGAGCAACAGGTCGACCAGATCGTCCACTCCCTGGGCAAGATGTTCGACTACTCCATCGAAACCCAGATGGTGGTGCGCGGTGCGACGCAGATTTCCGGTTCCGCCAACACACTGCTCAAGGGCCAATAACGCCATGCCAAGCCCCAACCGCGCCTTGCGCCTGCTGCTGATCGGCCTGCTCGCCAGCCTGTTGCAAGCCTGCAACACCGACCTCTACACCAACCTCAGCGAGCGCGATGCCAACGCCATGGTCGCGGTACTGCTGCGCGGTGGCATCCCGGCGGAGCGCAAGGCCCAGGACAACGGCCAGCTCAAGGTGGTGGTCGATGAGTCACGCTTTGCCGAAGCCATGACCCTGCTCGACAACGCCGGCCTGCCGCAACAGAGCTTTTCCAACATGGGCGAGGTGTTCAAGGGCAATGGCCTGGTGTCGTCGCCGGTGCAAGAGCGGGCGCAGATGATCTATGCGCTGAGCGAAGAGCTGTCGCACTCGGTGTCGCAGATCGACGGCATCGTCGCCGCCCGCGTGCACGTGGTGCTGCCGGACAACGACTTGCTCAAGCGCGTGATTTCGCCGTCTTCGGCCTCGGTATTGGTGCGTTACGACCCAGGCACCGACATCAATACGTTGATCCCGCAGATCAAGACCCTGGTGGCCAACGGTATTTCCGGCCTGAGTTACGACGGCGTTTCGGTGACGGCAATCAAAGCCGCTGTGGCCATCAGCAATAACCCGGCACAGCCGCGCCTGGCCCGCTTCATGGGCCTGTGGCTGCTGGAAGACAACCTGCCCCAGGCGCGGCTGATGTTTGGTGGGCTTTTGTTGATCGCCCTCGGCGCCGTGGGAGTACTGGCCCGTCAGCAATGGACGCGTCGCCAGTCCCAGGCGCTGTATGTGCTCAAGGAGGGTGAATGAGTCTGTTCGAGCGTTGGCAGGGGCTGATCGCCGAGCCCCTGCAGTTTGTACGCGGGCCGAGCCTGGGCGCGTGTTTTGCCGATGAGGTGCCCGACGCCGTGCTGCAGGCGATGCACGGCCAGCCGCGTTTTCGCCAGCGCCTGGAGCAGTTGCTGGTCAGCCATTACCAACTGGCGCCCATGGACCAGTTGGTCACGCCCTTGGCGGCGGACTTGTCGGTATTGCTGCTGTCACCCGCGCAGTTCGCCCGCTTGCCGAGACTGTGCGGGGCAATCTGGCATGCCGCGACCCTGAGTCGGGAGATCCGCCGCGAGGTGGTCAATGAGCTGCGCGAAGGCCTGGGTGCTGAAGTCTTCGTTTCAGCCCTGGCCTTGCGCCAACTCGGCGGCGCAGCGGATTTGCTGCGCGATCCCGGCGAATTGATCGAGGCGATCGACCGCGACGGCCAAGGCTGTGTCGCCGCCTGGCTGCACGCCCAGCATGCCGATTGGCAGGGCTGGTTGCGTTTGCGCTTTGCCTTCCCCCAGGGCCACAGCGCCCGAGTGCCCCGTGACCTGGAAATCGTCCAGGCCGCCGCCGCGTGCCTGCTGGCCGAGGAGATGACGCCATGAGTGAATTGCCGAGCCGTCCCACCGCCCGCATCCTGCGCGCCGAAGACGCCGCGTTATGGAGCGACGGCTTTGCCTTCCTGCAAGCGGCCAAGCAACAGGCCGAACAGATCAAGGCCGACAGCGAACAATGGCTGAGCAGCGCCCGCGCCGAAGGCTTCGAAAGCGCCCGCCAAGCCGGGGCTGAGCAGGTCGCGCAATTGCTGCTGCACACCCAATCCCAGGTGCAGCACTACTTGAGCAGCCTGGAAGCGTCCCTGGCCGACCTGGCCTTGGGCATTGTGCGTGAAGTGCTGGGTGAGCTGGACAGCGCCGACCGCGTGGTACGCAGTACCCGCCAGGCCTTGAGCGCGTTTCGCCAGGACCAGGCGTTGACCCTGTGGGTGCCGCCTGCGGAGGTCGATGCGTTGCGTCAACGCCTCAAGCTGGAAGGGCTGGCGATTGCCGTGGATGCAGACGAACAGTTGCACGCCGGCCAGGCGCGCCTGAACAGCCCGGCCGGATCAGTTGAACTGGGCCTCGAAGCCCAATTGCAAAACCTGCGGCGCAGCCTGTTGCCGTTCGCCGAAGAGGGCGTGGCATGAACCTGGAACAGCTGCTGCCACGCCTGTCCGGGCGCTTGGCGCAAGCACGCTTGCGCCCCATGCACGGCACGGTGTTGAGCATTCGTGGTGTACTGCTGCGAGCCAGTGTGGCCGGCGCGAGCATCGGAGAGCTGTGCCAACTGCGTGATCCCGGCAGCGCCCGCAGCCTGAGCGCCGAGGTGATCGGCTTTGACGGTGACGAGGCGATCCTGTCGCCCATTGGCTCCATGGAAGGGCTGTCCACCCGCACTCAAATCACCGCCACCGGCGAGACCCTGGGCGTCGCCGTGGGTGATGCGCAACTGGGGAGGGTGATCAGCCCCATGGGCGATTTTCTCGACGGCGACGGCCTCCCGCCGACCGTGGCCCTGCAGCATTACCCGCTGCACGCTGAACCCCCGGCACCGTTTTCCCGGCAGTTGATCGTGCGTTCCATGGCGCTGGGCATTCGTTCCATCGACGGCCTGCTGACCCTTGCCCAGGGCCAACGCATGGGGATCTTTGGTGAGCCCGGCGTGGGTAAGTCTTCGCTGTTGGCCAGCATCATTCGCAACAGCGAAGCCGATGTGATCGTGATCGGCCTGATCGGCGAGCGGGGCAGGGAAGTGCGCGAACTGCTCGACGTGCAGCTCGACGCCCAGGCCCGTGCGCGCACCGTGGCGGTGGTTGCCACCTCGGATCGCCCGGCGGCTGAGCGGGTGCGCGCGGCGTTTGTCGCCACCACCCTGGCCGAATACCACCGCGACCAAGGCCGCAACGTGTTGCTGTTGATGGACAGCCTGACCCGCTTCGCCCGTGCCCAGCGCGAAATCGGCCTGGCCGTGGGCGAACCGCCGACACGGCGTGGTTATCCGCCGTCGTTTTTCTCGGCCTTGCCGCGCCTGCTGGAACGCGCCGGCCCCGGTCCCACCGGCAGCATCACCGCGTTGTACACCGTGCTTACCGAGGGTGATGCCGCCAGCGATCCGGTGGCCGAGGAAGCCCGTTCGATCCTCGACGGGCACATCGCCCTCAGCGCCGAACTGGCCCAGCGCAACTACTTCCCGGCGGTGGATGTGTTGCGCAGCCGCAGCCGTTTGATGGAGCAGGTCGCCGGAGAAGAACACAAGCGCCTGGCGATGCGCATTCGCGAATTGATGGCGCGGTATGGCGAGATCGAAATGCTGATCCGCGTCGGCGAGTACTCCGCCGGTAGCGACCCCCTGGCCGACGAAGCGATCAACCGCCACGCCGCCATCGAAGCCTTCCTGCGCCAGAACGCAGGCGAGCCGAGCAACCTGGAACAGACCCTGGCCCATATGCGCCGGGTGTTGGCATGAACAAGGAGCAAACCCAATGAAAACCGAGCAACTGCGCACCCTGCAAACCCTGCGGGTCTTGCGTGAACAACGCGCCGCCAGCCAACTGGCCGCCCAGCAACAACGCTGCGAACAGACCCACGGCGTGCTCACCGACGCCAAGGAGCAACTGCGCCTGCACCGTGAAGCCATCGCCGAGGAAGCGCGGCAGGTGTATGCCTCGCTCACCGAAGGCCTGTCGGTGGCCAGTTGGCAGGCGGCCCAGGATCGGTTGCGCGGGCTGTCGGATGACCAGCAGCAACTGGAAAACGACGTGACTCACGTGTCCACCACGCTCGAAAGCCAGGAGCGCGAGCGCGACCTGTTCCGCCAGGAGCGTCTGAGCCGCCAGCGTCAATCCGACGCCTGGCAAAGCCTGCTGGAAGGACGCGAGAGCGATGAGCGCCGCGTGGGCGAGCTGCGTGACGAAGGCGTCGGCACATGATCGCAGCCCTTGCCGATCCGTTGTCGCCGTGGCTGACCCACTACGATCCAGCGTTGCTGGCCCTGCATAACCTATTGCATCGCCGCTGTCGCCCTTGGCAAGGCCGCCTCGCCGGGCAGGACCTGCGTGTGCGCTGGGCCACCGAACCGCAAGCCCTCGCTGCGCCGCGTGACGTGCTGCTGTTACTCGGCCGCGCACCCGCGCGCCTGCGTTTGTCCGCCGCAGCGATGGAGCAGTTGTTGCTGCCGCTGGCGCTGTCATTCGACGTGCAACCGTTGCCCGCGCTGGCGCGTTCGCTGTTGCTGGAACTGGCACTGCTCGACCTGATCGAGACCCTGGAGCCGCTGCTCGGCTACCCCGTGCAGGTGCTTGATGTGAGCGAAGGCCAAGACCCGTTTGCCGTGCACGTGGCGCTGGAACTGACGTTCGCCAACCAGCCGCCTATGAGCGCCCAATTGGACCTGAGCGAAAGCGCCGCCATGCTGGTGGCGCAGTTGCTCGCGCACTACGCCCAGCCCGAACCCGAGCCGTTGCTGGCCCTGCACCAGACCCTCACGGTGGTGGCGGGGCGGCAGTGGCTGAGCCTCGGCGAACTGCGCAGCCTGCGCCCCGGCGATGTGCTGATGCTGGAACAAGGCCCCGGCCTGCTGCTCGACTTCGACGGCCGCCTGCAGGCGCGCTGCCAATACCAAGGTGAAGTCCTGCGCCTGCAGGAAGCCTTGAAAGCCCCCTTTGTGGAACCGGAGAACCCCATGACTGATGTTGATGCCGCCGCGGCGCTGGATGAGTTGCCGTTGAAACTGGTGTGCCAGGTCGGCACGCTGGAGCTGACCCTGGCGCAATTGCGCGAACTGGGCGCGGGCAGCCTGTTGCAGCTCAATACGCCGGGCGTGGACAGCGTCGACCTGATGGTCAACGGCCGTCGTGTCGGCCAGGGCCAACTGGTGAAAATCGGTGACGGCCTGGGCGTGCGCCTGCTGAGTTTCGCCACCCCATGACCGGTTATCAGCCGAACCTGATCGAGATCATCCTGGTCGTTGCGACGATCGGGCTGATCCCGTTGGCGGTGGTGACACTCACCGGTTTCATGAAGATCTCGGTGGTGCTGTTCCTGATCCGCAACGCCCTGGGCGTGCAACAGACGCCGCCGAACCTGGTGCTGTACGGCATCGCATTGATCCTGTCGGTGTACGTGACCACGCCGTTGATTGGCGACATGTACCGGCAAGTGGAGGGGCGCGACCTCAACATCGAGCATGTCGAGCAACTCAAGGATTTAGGCGACGCCTTGCGCCCGCCGCTGCAGGCGCACCTCAAGCGTTTCGCGAATGAATCCGAGCGCGGCTTTTTCGTGCAGGCCACCGAGACTATCTGGTCGCCGGAAGCCCGTGCCGACCTGCGCGATGATGACCTGGTGGTGTTGATTCCGGCGTTCGTCAGCTCGGAACTGACCCGCGCTTTCGAGATCGGCTTCCTGTTGTACATCCCGTTCCTGGTGGTGGACTTGCTGGTGTCCAACGTACTGATGGCCATGGGCATGTCGATGGTCTCGCCGAACCTGATCTCCATTCCGCTGAAGATCTTTTTATTCGTGTCCCTGAGCGGCTGGTCGCGCTTGATGCACGGTTTGATTCTGAGTTACGGCTGAGGCACGACCCATGGGCCAGGACGTATTCCTGTCATTGATGAAACAGGCACTGATGACCGTGCTGATGCTCTCCGCGCCAGCGCTGGGCGTGGCAATTATCGTGGGGTTGAGCGTGGGCCTGTTCCAGGCGCTGACGCAGATCCAGGACCAGACCCTGCCGCAGGTGGTGAAGCTGGTGGCGGTGTTGCTGACCATCGTGTTCCTGGGCCCGGTCCTCGCCGGGCAAGTGGCGGAACTGGGTGGCCAGGTGCTGGATAATTTTCCGATGTGGACGCGCTGACCGCACATGGATGCCAGCCTGACCGCGCAGTTCCTGGAGGTCGCCTACCCGGTGATCAGCTCCGCCTCGCTCGCCGCCTGCCGCGCCATGGGCGTGGTGGTGATCACCCCGGCGTTCAACCGCCTCGGCCTCACCGGCATGATTCGCGGCTGCGTGGCCGTGGCCATTTCCATCCCGATGTTTTTCCCGGTGTTC
Source organism: Pseudomonas sp. DWP3-1-3b3 (assembly GCF_049896305.1). Lineage (NCBI taxonomy): Bacteria > Pseudomonadati > Pseudomonadota > Gammaproteobacteria > Pseudomonadales > Pseudomonadaceae > Pseudomonas > Pseudomonas sp. DWP3-1-3b3. Next base: position 229,588 of record NZ_JAFCUA010000004.1, read on the forward strand.
GAAGCGCTGACCTCGATGCCCGAACACGGCAGCGTGTTTATCGCCGGCTTGCTGATCAAGGAGTTCCTCATCGGTATCTTGATCGGCCTGCTGTTTGGCATTCCGTTCTGGGCCGCTGAAGTGGCGGGGGAATTGATCGACCTGCAGCGCGGCTCGACCATGGCGCAACTGGTGGACCCGTTGTCGTCCGGGGAATCCAGCGTGATGGCGACGTTGCTGACGGTGATGCTGATCACGCTGTTCTTCATGTCCGGTGGGTTCATCCTGATGGTCGACGGGTATTACCACAGCTACCAACTCTGGCCGGTCACCTCGTTTACCCCAGTATTCGCCAGCTCGGCATTGCTGGCGGTATTGTCGATCCTCGACCAGATCATGCGCGTCGGCGTGCTGATGGTCTCGCCGTTGTTGATCGCACTGTTGGTGACTGACCTGATGCTCGCCTACCTGTCACGCATGGCGCCGAACCTGCACATCTTCGACCTGTCGTTGCCGGTGAAGAACCTGTTTTTCACGATCCTGATGGTGATCTACATTGGCTTCCTGATCCCGATGATGCTTGACCAATTAGCGGAGTTTCGCGGCACCGTCGAACTGCTCAAGACCCTGGCTGGCATGGAGTAGCCCATGGCCGATACCAGCGAAGAGAAATCCCAGCCGGCCACGGACAAGAAGCTCCAGGACGCGCGCAAGAAAGGCCAGGTCGCCAAGAGCCAGGACCTGGTGTCGGGCATGGTCATCCTGTTCTGCACGCTGTGCATCTCGATCCTTGCGCCCCGGGCCAAGGCCCAGGTCACGGCGCTGATCGACCTCACCGCACAGATCTACATCGAGCCGTTCGCCACGGTGTGGCCACGGGTGCTCGACCATGCCGAGCAACTGGTGATCGGCATCACCTTGCCGGTGATGGCGGTGACCACCGGCGTGGTGATCCTGACCAACATCATCACCATGCGCGGCTTTGTGTTCTCGGTGGACCCGATCAAGCCCGAGTTCAAGCGCATCAACCCGGCGGAGGGCATGAAGAAAATCTTTGCCCTGCGCAACCTGGTGGAGTTCATCAAGGGCCTGATCAAGGTGCATGTGCTGGCGATCGCGTTCTATGTGGTGGGCAAGCATGCGTTGCAGGCCTTGATGGAGTCGTCGCGTTGCGGCGCCGAGTGCATGGAATCGACCTTCTTCCTGGTGCTCAAGCCGCTGGTATTCACCGTGCTCTGCGCGTTCATCCTGGTGGGCGGGGTGGACGTGATGATGCAGCGCTGGCTGTTCGGCCGCGACATGAAGATGACCCGTAGCGAGACCAAGCGTGAACGCAAGGACATCGACGGCGACCCGTTGATCAAGAGCGAACGCCGGCGCCAGCGCAACGAGATGCAGGCCTTGGCCACCAAGCTGGGCTTGAACCGCGCGTCGATGATGATCGGCACCACCGACGGCTGGGTGATTGGTGTGCGTTATGTGCGCGGGGAAACGCCGGTGCCGGTGATTGTGTGCCGGGCCTCGCCGGAGGAGGCGCTGTTGATGTTGCAGGAGGCGTATGACCTGGGCATTCCCCACGCGCCGGACAAAGGGCTGGCGGCGGAGATTGCGCGCAAGACAGTGCCGGGTGATCCGGTGCCGGATGCATCGTTCCAGGCGGTGGCGGATTGGCTGGTCGCGGCTCGGTTGATTTAGAACGATGAGGCGTTGGAACTCGAAGGAACACGTCCGCCACAGAGTTTTGCAGAACAGTCCAGGACACCTCAATCCTGGCAATCGTCAGCGTATCTGTGCAGCAAACATCCGGGGCGTACACTCGGCCCAACGACAATGGCTTCTTCCAGATGTCGGATTCACAACTGGCAAAAGAGTTTGGGAATAACTTTCAAGCCTTCAAGGACCCGAAAACCGGGAATGCGACCGCCGACAAAATCCGTGAGGTGGCTGGGCGCCCGCTGACCGGGGATGCACAAAAGGACAAAGAGACCCAACTGGCCCAGGAAGTCCTCAAGCGCGATCGGGTGCTTAATTCCCTCGATTCGGTGGATGACAATGGCAAGAGGGACGGCATCATCGGGCCCTGGAATCCCGGGATGGCCGCTGGCGCATTGTCGTCCAAACCGTGCAATTGCATTCAGTACGGGAATGCGCAGGTCTCCGCTCAGATTTATTACTGACCTTACGCCATTGGCTGCGCGCCCTAAAGTGTGCAGCCCGCGTAAAGGTGCCGGTCAGGGCTTGTCTACATCGTGGTATTCGCCGCCATACCCGTCGCCGACTCGCCAGATGATGTCGTGGTTGTCGTTGGTCCACTCCGACGGTTTCAGCGAGTACTTGTAGTCTTCCGAATTGCGGTTGTTGCCGTCGCCAATGTAATCCGGGTGATCGCGCCGATGATCGCCGCCACGGATACTCGAGCGCGCATCCCATTCTTCCTTGCGAAAGTCAAAGATGCTCTGGTCCTGTGGTGCATCGCGTTGGCCCCAGTCGGACAGGTAAGTCTGCAGCCACACATAAGCCTCATCGCCGTTCGGCTTGAGCAGCCCATCCTGCTTGAAGTCCTGGATCTGGTCCCAGTTCTGCATCGAGATCTTGTGCAGCTTGTGCGACTGCACGGTGCTGAGGATGGCGCCGACAAACGACAACGCGCCGGAAATCAGGAAGCCCACCGGCCCGAGAAACGGAATGATGCGCCCCGTGACGCCGAGGGTGGTCAGCACACCGCCACCGGCCGCGACCAGGCTGCTCACGCCACCGGCCATCGACAATGAACCCGAGGCGATTTTCACCGGGTCTTTTTCGCGCACGCCATCCCGCAGGGTGAAGGCCGCCTGCACCACACTGATCACGCCGCCGGCGACGTCGGTGGCCATGCCAATCACCTTGATCGCACTGCTGGCGAACTTGGCGCCAAAGCCCGCTCCGGCCACGCCGCCACGGCTGGCGATGCCTTTTTCGATGCCTTCCTGGACCTTCTTCGCGCCCTCATCGCTCCAGCCGCCGCTGTTGAGCACTTTGCCCACGTCCTTGCCGTCGTCCATGGCCTGGTCGACGATGTCGAAGTATTTCTTCTGCACCGCTTCGGCGTCCTTGGGCAGGGCGTGGTAACCCTCGCCGGGCTTGGCCCACAGGTCGGGCAGGGAGCGGTCGAAGCCCATCAGTTTGTAGGCGTTGGTGCCGCGCAGCTTGTCGTAGACTTTCAGGCCGAGGGTGGCGAAGTGGGAGCCGGTGCCGAGGAAACCGAGGAAGTCGTTGGCGATCCCCAGGCGTTTCATCGGCGTGTCGGCCAATTTGCCGCCTTGCCCCGCCAGTTGGTAGACGATCCGGCCCATGCCGATGGCGCCGCCCACCGAGCCGAGCACGCCGTTGTCTTTAAGGAAGGTCAGGTTCTTCACGAATGCGCTGCGGTTCTCTTCGCTGAGGCTCGGCATGATCTCCTTGCTCACGGCGTGTTCGATGTCGCTGAAGCTGATCACGCCGTTTTTCTGCCAGGTGTCACCCAGTGAAATCATCGCCTTGCCGAAGTCGGCGGCGGCGCCTTTGTCCTTGAGCAACTGGTCGACGAACTTGGAATACACCCCCAGCGCCTGGCGCGGCAGGCCATCGGCACCGCCCTTGAGCATGGAAAGGATGGCCAGGGTGTTGTCGGTGGTGGCCAGGGCGGTGTTGTCGTCGCTGATCTTGCTTGGGTCGTCCATCAGTTTTTCGACGGCGTCGGTGTAGCCGTCAATCTGCAGGTTCTGCAGGAAGTTATCGGCCTTGGCCGGGTCGATGTCGGCCAGGGCGGTGTAGGCGGTCTGGATTTCCTGGGTGGCCAGCTCGGTCTTGCCGTCGTCCTGCAGGGCCTTGATGTATTGGGTGAAATTCTCCGAGGAGGTGCTGTCGATCAGTTTCTGGTGCACCTCGTCGACCTTGGCCTGGCCGCCGTCGACCTTGCCCAGGGCCGCATCGTGGTTGGCCTTGATGTCGGCCTGGATAGTGGAGTCGCCCAGCAGTTCGCCGATGGTCTTGTCGATGGATTTTGTGTCGAAGATGTTGTCGCGCACATCTCGCGAGGTCACGTCGATAGGCGTGGTGGCGATGCCCTGGTTACCGAAGCCATGCTCGGGAATGATCGACATGCCGTTGTCGGCCATGCTCTTGGCTTCCACCGCGCGCAGGAATTTGGCGCGCGGGTCATCCTTGCCGATGCTGCCGTCCTTGACCCCGGCGCGGTAGCTGTCCACCAGGGTTTTCATCGACAGGTCCTGCACGCTCAATGGGTTGCCGCTTTCGTCTTTTTCAGTGGTGGCGAGGTTGTCGACGGACACGTCCTTGAGCGGCGGCAAGCCGTTGTCGGCGCGCAGTTTGTCGACGTCGGTGGTCTGTTGGGCGATGTCGGTGCGATAGCCCGAAATCTGTTCGAACATCTGTGGGTTGGTATCTTCACTGACGACGATTTTCTCTTCGGCGCCACCCGGTTTGTGTTGGGTGAAGGCGATCAACCCTGGGCCGTAATCGCCCGCGCCGCCGACGCTCATGATGTCTTCGGTCGACGCCAGGTAAGCATCCGGCCCGGCCAGGCTGTAGCCGTCGCCCTTGGCTTTTTCGATACCGGCCAGGCTCTGGCCCTTGGTGGTGTAGGCCGCGAAGGCCTCAGGGGTGATGCCCTTGGACACCACCAGCAGTTTGCCGTCGGCGCCGTTGACCACCAGGATGCCGTCCATGGGCGCGTCGACCTTGCTGATGTCACCCAGCTTGAGGCTGGCTTCGTCCTTGCGCAGCAGTTCCTGGCCAGGCAACGACTGCGCATTCTTGATGTAGTCGAACGCTGGGGTGCCTTCGCTTTTGTGCACCGCCTGCAGGAAGGTGTAGAGGCTGCTGCCGGCGTTGGGGTTGGGGTTGCTCAGGTCCGCGCCGGGCTGCGGCAGGGCGGCCTCGGACTGGCTGATCATGTATTTCTTGCCCTGGTGTTCGAACAGGATCACCCCGGACTTGGGGTCTTCGGACACCACTTTGAGCTGGCTGAAATCCAGGTCGCCGGGCAGGCGGGTGACCTCCTCAAAGCCCTTGGCCTTGCCGTCGTTGAGGGCCTCTTTGGTCACGCCGGCGTTGTTGTAGCTGGCAAACGCCTCGGGCGTGAGCGATTCGGCGATCACCAGGGTCTGGCCGTTTTCCATCTCGACCTTGACGACCCCGTCCTTGGCTTCGCCCACCGACTTGATGTTGGCCAGGCGCACGGTGGGGTCGTCTTCGCGCAACAGCTGCTGGTCAGGGTTGCCCAGGGCTTCACGGATCGCCTTGCCAGCCGGTGTGCCCTGGGTTTCGGCCAGGGTGTGCAGCAGGTCGTAGAGCGGCGTGCCCTCATCCGGCCCGCCCTGGTTGACCGGCGCCACGGCATGGCCGAAATGCAGGCCCTTGAGCAGGTCGAAGCCTTCCTGGACCTTGTCCGCGCCTTCGCGGGTGATCTTGAATTTGTTGCCGTCCTGCTCGAAATAGATCACCCCGGCGTCCTTGTCTTCGGACACCACCTTGAGTGTGTCGATGTCCAGCTTGGCGGGCAGGGCGGTGACTTCCTTGTAGTCGTCCGGCTTGAGCTGTTGATTGCTGGCCCCGGTGGCCGCCAGGGTCTTGGCCTTGTTCAGCGCCGCATCAAAAACGCGCTCCGGCGCACGGGTTTCACTGACGCGGGGCGAGGCGGCTTTCTCGGGTCGGTTGATCATTCTTCAGTCCATGTGAGTGGGGGCGCACGAGGACTCGATACTAGGCGTTGGCGGGGGGTAAAAAGACGGCCTTTGGCAAGATCGCACAAGCTTTCACAGCTGTGAAATGAACCTGTCATCTCTGTAGTGAGCGGGGCTGTCGTGGTGAGCGGGCTTGTTGTGGAGAGCGGGCTTGTTGTGGAGAGCGGGCTTGCCCCGCGCTGGGCTGCGAAGCGGCCCCAATCCGGTCACCGCATGTTTCCAGGTAGAACCGGGTTGTCTGGTTTTAGGGCCGCTTCGCGCCCCAGCGCGGGGCAAGCCCGCTCACTACGGAGAACTTGTTCACTTACCTCTAGATATATCCAGTCAATAAATAAGCCGGGCCCATCTCAAATCAGCCGCTAGCGTTAATGTTCTCAAGGACTTCCCCAGGAGCAACGGATTTGCGCCCAGCCCCTCAATCCCACCGCCTGCGTCACGGACGCTATTCGGAACACGGCCGCAGTTACCTCATCACCATCGTCGTCCATAACCGCCAATGTCTATTTACCGACTTCTTCCTGGGGCGCCTGCTGGTTGCCGAATTCCGGAACACCCACGAGTTGGGCCTGATCGAATCCCTGGCCTGGGTCATCATGCCCGACCATATCCACTGGCTATTCGAACTGAAGCAAAAGACCCTGAGCGATGTAATTCGACGTATCAAGTCACGTAGCACGCTGACCATCAACCGTCGTCGACGAAGCAAGGAGCGTGTCTGGCAACCCGGCTATCACGATAGAGCGGTGCGCGTGGAGGATGATCTTCGCAAGATGGCCCGTTACATCATTGCCAATCCGTTGCGGGCAGGGTTGGTTGAGCGGGTTGGGGATTACTCGCTGTGGGATGCGGCTTGGCTTTGATTGAGCTCCAGTTGAGGGTGGTTGTGGTTTCTGCTGCGCGGGCTTGTTGTGGTGAGCGGGCTTGCCCCGCGCTGGGCTGCGAAGCGGCCCTAAAACCAGACGGCCTGGTTCTACCTGGAAACATGCGGTGCCTGGATTGGGGCCGCTTCGCAGCCCAGCGCGGGGCAAGCCCGCTCACCACAACCACAACAGCCCCACTCATCACAACAAGCCAGTTCACCACAGAGAATCATCCCAGATCGACGTTTCTAGCGGTGCTGGAAGCGGGGCAGGGAGGCGATGCGCAATTTGGGCTCCTGAAGCCGCGCCAAATCCGTCGCAATCTGCGCCCGCCAAAAATGCGCCCCCGACAATTGCGCATCCACCCAGGCCTGGCGCAGCAGCACTTTGGCCTTGTCCACCGAGCCGAAGTGCGCCTGGCGCAGGGTCAGTTGTGCCTTGATGCGTAACATCTGCGGTGCGAACCAGCGTTCGTGGCGGCCGAGGGCCAGTTGCAGGGTGTCTTCCAGCACTTCCAGGGCGAGTTTTTCCAGGCCCAGGCGCGCCAGGCCCAAGGCGTATTCACAGCGCAGCAGGCTGTAGAGCTGGCTGTCACCCTGGCCTTGCAGGTGATGCAGGGCTTCGCCCAGTTGCGGCACGCCGGCTTCGGGCGAACCTTCGCGGATCAGCAGGATGCTTTCGAAGCACAGGCGAAATTGCCGCCAGATATGCAGGTCCTGACCGGTGGTGCTGTCTTGCAGCAACCCCAGGTAGTAGCGCACTTTCGGCAGGTTGGACGCCAGCAACGCCAAGGGGATCGCGCCCAGGCACAACGTGTACCAGAGGGTCGCCGGGTGATCGAGGGAGATGGCTTCGTCGACGCACTGGCCGATCAGGCGCAGTGCCGGGTCGACATCGCCTTCGAGCAGCTGCACCTTGGCCTTGAGGCAGCGCGCGGCGATGCGTTGGTCGAAGTGCACGTCGATGATGTGCGAGCGCGGCGCCGACGGAGAGCCGAGGGCTTCGTCGATATTCTGCCGTGCGCCCAGCAGGTCACCCATGTGGAACAGCGCCACGGCGCGCATGCGCTTGCCGAGCAGTTGGTGGCTGCCGCTGCTGTTCAGGGCGATGTAGCGCTCGGCCAGTTCCAGCGCTTCGGTGTACTGGTTGCAGCCGCAGCGGTCGGTCCACAAACCCCACAACGCGCGCAATTTGTGCTCGGCATCACCGAGGTCGCGGGCGTCTTCGCGCACCTGGCGCCAGGCTTCGCGCATTTCGCTGCCGGTGCCGTAGGTGAGCATCAGCACACTGGCCAGGGCGGTCTGCAACAACATGCGCTGGCGCAACGGCAGTGGGACGAGGCCGTCGCTGGCCAGGCCTTTATCGACCCAGGTGCGGCACTCGCTGACCAGGGACAAACGTAACCACAGCGGCACGCCACCCAGGGTCAGTTCGATACCCAATGCCAAGTCGCCGCTGGGCGAATAGGCCCAGTCGAGCGCCGCACGGATGGTGTTGATTTCCGGGCCGTAGAGCGCCAGCCAGGTTTCCGGCGACAAGCCGTCCAGGGTCTGCCCGGCTTCCTGCAGCATGCCGAGGGCATAGCGTGCATGGCGTTGGCAGGTTGAGCGGGTTTCGCCTTGTTCGCTGAGTTTTTCCAGGGCGTAGGCGCGGGTGGTTTCCAGCAGGCGATAGCGTTTGAGCGCCTTGGACTCACCGGCGATCAGCAGTGACTTGTCCATCAGGCTTTCGAGCAGGGGCAGGGCGTTGCGCGGGTCGAGGCTGCTGCTGGCGGTCATCGCCTTGACCGCTTCCAGGGTGAAGGAGCCGGTGAACACCGCGAGCTGACGCAGCATCGCCTGTTCATCGCCACTGAGCATGGCGTAGGTCCAATCCAGGGTGGCGCTCAAGGAGCGATGGCGGGCGAGGGCGGTGCGTCGGCCAGTCATTTGCAGGCGGAAACTGCCGTCGAGCAGGCCCACCAGGTCCTGGATGCCAAAGGTGCGCACGCGGGCGGCGGCGATCTCGATGGCCAAGGCGTTGCTGTCGAGCTTGCGGCAGATCGCACAGACCGCCGCGACATCGGTATCACCGAACACAAAGTCGGGGTCGAGGGCGCGTACTCGCTCCACAAACAGGCGTACGCCGGACCAGGCCAGGGCTTCGTGGGCGCTGAGGTTGGCGTGTGCGTCGGGCACTTGCAGCGGTGCCAAGTCGTGCACCCGTTCACCGTCGGCGCGCAGGGGTTCGCGGCTGGTGGTCAGCACATGGCATTGGGGCGCGCTGCGCAGCAGGGTTTCCACGGCGTCGGCGGTGGCCGGCAGCACGTGTTCGCAGTTGTCCAGCACCAGCAACAGACGCCGGTTGGCCAGGCTGGCGGCCACGCCGTGCAGTGGGTCTTCGCTGACCGTCTGGATGCCCAGGGCGCTGGCGAGCATGCCGGCCACCCATTGCCCGCTGGTGGCGGGGGCCAGGTCGACAAAACAGCTGCCCAGGTTGAGTTCACTGGCCAAACGCTGCGCCACGGCCATGGCAACGGTGGTCTTGCCGATGCCACCGGGGCCGGTGAGGGTGACGAAGCGCTGGCTCATGACCTGGTCGGCCAGGCTGGCGATCAAGGCGTCGCGGCCGATCACTTCAGCCGTCGACGTCGGCAGGTTGGGCTCATCCACCCGCACATAAGGCACCGGTAGTTGCTCTTCTCCGGGAGCCAGTACCGTGACGGGCGCCACAAACCGATAACCCCGACCCGGCACCGTGACGATATAGCTGAAGTTGCCATCGTCGCCCAGGGCCCGGCGCAACGCGACGATCTGCGCGCGCAGGTTGCATTCCTCCACCACCACCTTGGGCCAGGCGAAGGAGATCAATTCGGATTTCTCCAGCAGTTCGCCGGCGCGGGTCACCAGGGCAATCAACAGGTAGAGCGCACGGCTGCCGAGGGTCACCGGCTCGCCGTTGCGCAGCAATACGTGCTGCCTTGCCAGGAGTAGGAAAGGGCCGAAGCCAATGGTGCTGTCCGGGGTGGCCGGCGCGGGGTGGTCTGCGTCCAGGAAGGACACTGCGTGGTTCTTGCTCGAGCTCATCAAATCGTCCTTTTTATAGTCGGGCTTGTTTTCGGCGATCAGGCCGTTCGCCCTTTTTGGGGTGCAGATGTGCAGCAGCAGTCTTGGAAAGTTGATGTCGATCAAAAGGTCGGAAGGCCGCCCTCCTTTGGGGCGTGGTGGTTTTTATAGGTGGATCGCCGGCCATGCTTCAGGGGATGAGACTGTCTCAGAGCTGAAACATTTTATTACCAGAAATACGGATAAAGCAGAATGTATGCCAGTTGGCATGTAACAAACATGACAACAACCGTATGAAATTTATGGTGATTTTTGCGGTCGTCGGCAGCCCGTAAGAGCCTTCGTTCGGAAAGGCGAATATTTCTAATTGTGTCGTTCGGGATGCCGAATAAATCGCCGGGGTTTTGGCAATGTTTTATTGACTGTGTATCGAACTGTATCCCCGCCCCATCCTGATACACCCGCATGACGTTCTATCGCGTTCGCGACACAGACCGGATACACGCCTGGCTTTAACTCTGCACACCAGCTGGCGCAGGCGGTCACCGACCCCAAGGCGCCCTGGCCACACTCAGTCAAGCCAGGAGACTCACCCCATGAAGCGTCCTTACGCAGCCCTCGCGGCAACCCTCGCCCTGTCCCTCAGCGCCTTCGCGGCCGTGGCCCATGCCGATGAGCCCAAGCCCCAGGAAAAATGCTTCGGCGTGGCCCTGGCCGGTGCCAACGATTGCGCCGCAGGCGCTGGCACCTCGTGCGCCGCCACCTCCACCACCGACTACCAGGGCAACGCCTGGGTGCTGGTGGACAAAGGCACCTGCACCCAGATCAAGACCCCTAAAGGCTTCGGCAGCCTGACGGAGCAGCCGTGATCCAGCGCCTGCTCCCGGAAGCCCTGCTGTTGCTGGTGGCGCGGGTGGCGATTGCGGCGGTGTTCTTCCTGTCGGGGCGCACCAAGGTCACGGGGTTTCTTGAACTCAAGCCGTCGACCTACACGCTGTTCCGTTCGGAGTACGCCTTGCCGCTGATCCCGCCGGACTGGGCTGCGCACCTGGCGACTTATGCCGAGCACCTGTTCCCGCTGTTGCTGGTGCTGGGCCTGCTGACCCGTCCGGCCGCCGCCGCGCTGCTGGGCATGACCCTGGTGATCGAGGTGTTTGTGTACCCCGCCGCATGGCCGGTGCACCTGACCTGGGCGGGCTTGTTGTTGCCGCTGCTGGCGTACGGCGGTGGGGCCTGGTCGTTGGACCGCCTGATCTTGGGCAAACGTTCTTAACTTTGATGGAGATTTCCAATGCGTATGCTTTCTTCCCTGGCCATTGCTATGGCCCTGACTGTCCCGATGCTGGCCCAGGCGGCGGATGCCCCGCAGCCTGGCACCGGTAAAAGCGTGGTGATCGTGCCCGGCTCGTTTGTCGACGGTTCCGGCTGGCGTGTGGTGCACGACATCCTGATTCACAAGGGCTACAAGGTCACCGTGGTGCATCAGGGCCACGAAAGCCTGGCCGCCGATGTGGCCGAGGCCCGCGAAGTACTGGAGCAGCAAGTCGGCCCGGTGGTGCTGGTGGGTCACAGCTCCGGCGGCGGGGTGATCTCGATTGCCGGCGACCGCGACAAGGTCAAGTCGCTGGTCTACGTCTCGGCGTTGCAGCCGGAAGTGGGCGAGAACATGGCCCAGTTGATCGGCTCGATGCCTGCGCCCAGCGATGACATCAAGGCCAGCCGCGACGGCCATCTGTTCTTCGACCGCACCAAGTTCAACGCCGACTTTGCGGCCGACCTGACCACCAACCGCACCGACTTCATGGCCGCCTCCCAAGTGCCGGCGACCACTGCCTTGTTCGGCGGCACCGTGTGGGCCGCGGCCTGGCACAAAAAACCGACCTACGCCGTGGTCTCCACCGAAGACCGCGCCCTGAGCCCAGACCTGCAGCGCTGGATGTACAAACGCGCCGGTTCCAAGGTCACCGAAATCAAGGCCAGCCACTCGGTGTACATCTCCCAGCCTGAGGCTGTGGCGAAGGTCATCGAAGACGCTGCGTCCGTTATCAAGTAATTCACCCCAACCCCGGAGAAACACCCATGAATACTGCACTCAAATCCCGTCTGAGCCTCGCTGCCGCTGCTGCCCTGATCGCCATGGCTTCGGCTTCGTTTGCCACGGCCGCCAGCGCTGCTGATCAGCCGGAAAAACCCGGCCGTTGCTACGGCGTCAACACCTGCAAAGGCACCAGCCTGTGCGCCACCGCCAAGAACGACTGCAAAGGCCTCAACAGCTGCAAAGGCGAAGGCGTGATCGTCAAGACCCCGTCCGAGTGCCTCAAGGCCGGCGGCACCCTGACCGAACCGAAGTAATCCACCCGGCGGGCCCTGTGTGGGCTCGCCACTTATTTTTTGCGGAGATCCGCCATGTCGACATCCAACCCGCACTTTTCAGGCTACGGCCTGGGCCTGCGCAAGGAGCATTACTGCGACTTCCTGGAGACCTCGGTGCCCGTGGATTTCGTCGAAGTGATCTCCGAAAACTTCATGGTCGCGGGCGGCCAGCCCCGGCACATTTTACGTCAGGTGCGCGAACGCCACCCGGTGGCGCTGCACGGTGTGTCCATGTCCATCGGCACCGCCGAAGGGCTGGACGGGGATTACTTGAAGCGCCTCAAGTCGCTGGTAGACGAGGTTGAACCGCTGTTCGTGTCCGACCACCTGAGCTGGTCGCGCAGCGGTGGCTTCAATTCCCATGACTTGCTGCCAGTGCCATACACCGACGAAGCCCTGGACCGAGTCTGCGCCAACATCCAGCAAGCCCAGGACGTGCTGGGCCGCACCATGCTGTTCGAGAACCCGTCGAGTTACCTGGCGTTCGAAGGCGCCTCCATGACCGAGTGGGAATTTATCGCGGCCATGGCCCGGCGCACTGGCTGCGAGCTGCTGCTGGACGTCAACAATGTGTTCGTCAGTGCCAGCAACCACGGTTTCGACGCCCAGGCGTTTCTCAAGGGTATTCCCGCCGAACGTGTGCGCCAGGTGCACCTGGCTGGCCACAGTCAAGGCCGTGACATCTTGATCGACAGCCATGACAGCCCGGTGTGCACCGGCGTCTGGGAGCTGTACGCCCAGGCCATGACCCGGCTGGGGCCGGTGGCGACCATGATCGAGCGCGACGATGAGATCCCGCCCCTTGCCGAGCTGCTCCAGGAATTGGCCATGGCCCGCACGTTGGGAGCGCAGCGATGAACCTGGCGCAGCTACAACAGACCTTTCGCAGCTGGTTGGTGAGTGCGTCGGATGAATCCGCACAGGCGCTGGGCAATCATCACGCCGGCCTGGCGGTGTACCAGAACAACTACCGCGCGCAGTTGGTGGGGTGCCTGGAGCAGGCGTTTCCCAACCTGCGCCGTTGGGTGGGGGAAGAGGCCTTCCTGGCGGCGAGCATCACCCACATCGACAACCATCCGCCCCACGCCTGGACGCTGGACGCGTATCCGGAGGGCTTCTACGCCACCTTGAAGGTGGTGTTCCCGCGCAACCCGGATGTGCATGAACTGGCCTGGATCGAGTCGGCCCTGAATGAAGCCTTTGTCGCCGCCGATGCACAGCCGTTGGCGCTGGAGGTCCTGGCCGAGCTGGATTGGGACACGGCCGTGTTGCAACTGACGCCGTCGTTGCGCTGCCACGCCTTGACCACCAATGCCGAGGCCATCTGGTCGGCGCTGTGGCAGGAAACGCCCACGCCGGAAGCGGTGATGCTGGAACAGGCGGGTGGCTTGCTGGTGTGGCGACGGCAGTTCACGTCGCGTTTGCGCCAGGTGGATGCGCTGGAATTACTGGCCGTGCAACAGCTACAGGCCGACGGCAGTTTCGCCGGGCTGTGTGAGTTCCTGGTGCAGCGCCTGGGGGAAGAAGCGGGTGTGATGCAAGCAGGGGAATACCTGGCCGGTTGGCTGGGCAGTGAATTAATAGTGGGAGTCCGTCATGTTTGATCGTCGTGGTTTTTTGCTGTTGGCAGCAGTGGTGATGGCCGCACCGGCATTGGCCGTGCAGCAGGTGAGCACCGATGACGGCGAGATCCGTTATGAAGCCTTCGGGCCGGAGGAGGGCCGGGCGATTATTTTGCTGGCGGCGGATGTGAACGCTTTTGCCACGGTCAGCGGACCGTTGGCCGCCCAGGGTTTCCGGGTGATCGTCCCCAACCTGCGCGGGCAGGACGAGGCGGCGCAGGGCCAGGATGTGCTGGAACTGATGAACGCGCTGCATATCCCCGAGGCGGTGTTGGCGGGTGTGGAGGCGGGTGGGCACGTGGCCGTGCGTGCCGCTGCGTTGAAACCGAGCCGCTGTGTGGGCCTGGTCACCTTGAACAGCGCACCCCAGGCTGGTTTCGCCGAAGCGGTAGAGGTGATGGCCAAGACCGGGCACTGGCGAACATGAAAATACTGACAGCCAGCCAATCCAGCACTGAAAAAATTCGCCGCAGCCCTTAATCTAAACGCCTTTGTCACCTGCGCGGATTGTCCATGTCTTCTGTTGCCGATGGGTTGCCCCTCAATAAACGCCTGCCGGCCGTGATGGCGATCTCCCTGGGGATCGGCATGGCGACCCTGGACACGGCCATCGTCAACACGGCGTTGCCGACCCTGGCCGAGGGAATCGGCACCGATTCCGCCTCGGTGATCTGGGTGGTGAATGCCTACCAGTTGGCGATCATCGCCACGGTGCTGCCGTTTGCGTCCCTCAGTGATGTGTTGGGGCATCGCCGGGTGTACCTCGGCGGGTTGCTGCTGTTTATTGTCTCGTCGCTGTTTTGCGGGCTGGCCGGGTCGCTGGTCACCCTGACGGCTGCGCGGGTGGTGCAGGGGCTGGGCGCGGCGGCGATCATGAGCGTGAACACCGCGCTGTTGCGGCATATCTATCCGTCAAAAATGCTCGGTCGGGGACTGGGTTACAACTCGCTGGTGGTGGGGTTGGCATTTACCCTGGGGCCGACCGCGGCATCGGCGATTCTGTCGGTGGCGACCTGGCACTGGCTGTACCTGATCAACGTGCCCTTGGGTTTGCTGGCGCTGGCGTTGGGCCTGCGCTCGTTGCCGACCCTGCCGATGACCGGGCATGCGTTCGATCGTCTTGCCGCTGTGTTGTGCGCGGGGCTGTTTGCCTTGCTGGTGCTGGGGTTGGGCACGGCGGTGCACGGCGCCCAGGGCGCGTTACCTTGGGCCTGATCGCCGTGGCGCTGGTGTGTGGTGCATTGCTGCTGCGGCGCCAGGCCGGGCACCCGGCGCCGATGCTCGCGCTGGACCTGTTCAAGCGCCCGGTATTTGCCTTGTCATCCCTTACCGCTATTTGCGCGTTCAGCGCCCAGGGCCTGGCCTTTGTGTCGCTGCCGTTCCTGTTGCAGGCGGTGCTGGGGCATAGCCAGGTGGAAACCGGTTTCCTCATGACGCCGTGGCCAGCGGTTGTGGCAGTAATGGCGCTGGTGGCGGGGCGCCTGGCCGATCGCGTGAACCTGGGCGTGCTGTGCGGCATCGGCCTGTTGATGCTCAGCGTGGGCATGGCCGCGCTCGCGACCCTGGGCAGCGGTGCTTCGGCGTTTGATATCGGCTGGCGCATGGCACTGTGTGGCGCGGGTTTCGGCTTCTTCCAGTCACCAAATCTCAAGGCCTTGATGACCAGTGCGCCGTTGGCCCGCAGCGGCGGGGCCAGTGGCATCGTGGCGATTTCGCGGTTGTTGGGGCAGACGTTGGGCGCGTCCTTGGTGGCCTTGTGTTTCCACCTGTCCCTGGGCAGCGGGCCGCAATATGCACTGTGGCTGGGCTGCGGGTTTGCCTTGGTCGGTGCGGTGGCCAGTGGTCTGCGGTTGTTTCCCTATGGGAAAAAGGGCTGATTAACGCTACCGTGGCGACCTGAATATTTCGGGATGTTTCCAGATTTATGTCCAGCCTGGCCCTCCGCACCGCTGATACCCACTCCCGCCGCGCCGCGCTGACCCTGGCGTTATGCCTGCCCAGCGACGTGTTGCTCTACCTGCTGCTGCCGATGGAATCCCAGGCCTTCGGCATCACCCTGGCCCAAGCCGGCGTGCTGCTGGCGGCCAACCGCCTGGTGCGGATTTTCGGCTACCGCCATGTCCTCAATTTTTACGCGCGTAACGGCGACCGCCTGACCTGCATGATCGCCGCCGGCGCCGCCACCCTGTGCGCCGTGGGCAACTCGCTGCTGTCCGGCTTCGCCGCCTTGCTCTGCCTGCGCCTGGTGTGGGGCCTGTGTTTTGCTGCATTGAACCTGTCGACCCAAGTATTGGCCACCTCGGAACCTGCCGGCGCCGCACGCCGGGCCGGGCGTTCCCGCGCGCTGATCGCCCTGGGGCCGATGCTGGCGTTGCCCCTGGGCGGCTGGCTGACATTGATGGCCGGTCCGCGTCCGATCTTTCTGATTCTGGCCGGCTGCTGCCTGGTGGGCTTGTGGATGGCGCGCGGCTTGCCTACGGTCGGGCATGACTTGCACAGCACGCCGGGGCGGCGCTTCAAGTGGCCGGACAGCGTGGCGATGTGGTCGTTTATCGAGGGGGTGGCGCTGGACGGCCTGTTTATCTTCGGGCTGTCGATCCAGGCGCAGAAGCTGCTGGGCGGCGATGCGGTGCTGATCGCCGGTGGCCTGATGGCGCTGCGGTACGTCTCGGAAATGCTCCTGAGCCCCCTGGGCGGTCGCGCGGCCCAGCGGTTTGGCGCGACCTCGATGCTGTTGCTGTTTTCGTTCCTGAGTGCCCTGGCCCTGATCGCGTTCGGCAGCTACTGGGTGATCGTCGGCGCGGCGGCGGTGCTGGTGCTGCGTGCGCTGCAACTACCGCTGGTGACGACCCTGGTGGCCGAGCGCAACCCCGGATCCATGCGCGTGTCGGCGCTGGCCTCGAACGCCATATGGCGCGATATCGGCGCCGGCCTCGGGCCCTTGCTTGCCGGCTTGCTGCTGCCGATCGCCTCGGCGCCCTGGGTGTTTGGCCTGGCCGGTGCGGCCATTGCCGTCAGCGCGGTGTTCTGCTGGCGGGCAAAGATTTCCAACTGACGATGTGAGGGTGTGCGTGTCCCATCAAGAAGACTTTATAGGCGTGCTGGACAAGGCGTATCGACACTGGACCGGCCAGGGACTGCCGGCCCCCGACCACCTCGACCCGCAACAGCGCCTGGCCTGGCTGCACCGCGACGCGCCCTATAGCCTGCTCGCCCATGACGGCGCCGCAGACCCGCGTTTTACCTACGTGAATGACTGCGCGTTGCAGTGCTTCAAATACCCGCGCGAACGCTTCATCGGCATGCCCTCACGCTTCAGCGCCTCGGAACTCGACCGCGCCGCGCGCCAGGTGCTGCTGGAGCAAGTCACCGCCGATGGCATCGCCGACGGTTACAGCGGCTGGCGTGTAGATGCTTTTGATCAGCCCTTCATGATCCACGCCGGGGTGGTGTGGACCTTGCTCGACGACGCCGGGCAACCCTGCGGCCAGGCCGCGCTGTTCTGGCCCGACGCGCAACGCATCGGCGTGCTGGCCTAAGCGCTTTTAAAGGCCTGCAGCCAGGCGGGGTCGAACCGGGTCTGCTCGGGATCGATCCCCAGCGCCTGCATCTTGGCCTTATGCGCCTCGACCTCAGCGACCAGTTGCACCTGGGCGCTGGAGTTGGCGTCCAGCTCATGCATCTGCGTCAGGCCCAAATGATAAAAACGCAGCACCTTGATCGCCGTCGGGTCATTGGCCTGCACCCGCTCGGTGACCTTGTGCATCACATTGGTCACGCTCATCAGGTTGCGCTTGAGCTGCCAGCCATACACCGCCGCCGCCAGCCACGGCTGGCTCCAGAACGGCCCGCGCACCAGCGCCACCGTAATCAGCACCCCGGCGAACACACCGCCGACATTAAAGCGGAAATTATCCCCGCCAGGCTCGCCAAACAGCATCACCGCCAGGCTCGACAGCAACATCGCCAAGGCCAGGAACAGCACCGCCACCATCAACGTGCTGCGCCGGGTCTGTTGGCGGAAGGTGACAGGGTCGCAGGGTTTGAGCTCGAACATCCGGTTCATGCCTCCAGAAGGGGCGCGCATCATCTCACGCCTGGGCAAACAAGTTGAACGATGGCGCAAGGCGGTTTCTCTAAACCTGTGTAGACCCCTTTGAGGTGAACCATCATGTCCGAGTACAACCAGCCACCGCCCGGCACCCCAAACCCTGACCGCACACCCGGAGAAGAAGAGCGCGACAACGATGCGTTGCGCCCCAACGACCCGGCGGAGCGTCAGGACGACGACGTGGAACGCGTCGAGGAAGACCTGGAAAACCTGCATGACAAGGCCCGTCCACTCTGAACGAGGAGAACGCCGTGAGTAACCCACCCAAAGGCCCGGCTTCGGGCGAGCATTCCAGTGGCAAGGATGAACTGGGGTTTGACCCGGATTCGCCGGATGTGGCGGATCCGCAGGTGGACCCGGTAGGACCGGCGATTGCGCCGTTGGATAAGGAAAAGAAGGACAAGGAGGGGAGGAAGCCGCCATATGACCCGTTGGGCGACTTGAAGCCTTGAGTCTGTGCGACCTTCCCACACCTGCATCCTGTAGAAGGTAAGGAGTTGGCCTGCACCAGTCAGTTACTGACCTCTATGCTCCCCTTGAATAAAGCGCTTCACGAGACGATCCTCTTGTGGAACTCGAATGTTGGATGCTGCTGTGAAGATAGTGAAATCTACCCGTTTTGACGATGTTGACCATGATTTAGGGTATGAGTACCGTGGTCATAATTACAGCGTGCAGAACGATGGGGATATATTCCTAATCAGAACTTACGACGACGAACCAGAGTGTGCGACTGTCGTAAGTCCGACCACGGCACATGCCAAGGGCAACCTTAGACAGCTCGTCACTTTCTTGCAGGCGGAGTTGGGGGTCTCTAGGATCTGCCTCTACAAGGCCGAATTGGGACGTTACGCTGAGATCAACCTTGAAACGTTGGCATTCCTTCCCAGTTGAGTTCGGCGGCGATAGCGCGGTTGGTGTTTTTACACACTCTGGACCCTAAGCGGTCATCATCATGTTCCAGTATTATGATGCCGATGCCCAGACTGTCATAGGTAGGTTGATGTATGGTCAGAAGCGTTAGGCTTCAAAAAGAAACTTCATTCAACGTATCTCATTCAGATAGCGGGAGAGGTGGTGCTTGATGATGGCCTTGTTGAAAAGCTATGGGGGCTCAGCAGAGGTGACAGATTTGAGTTGAACTCACGGTCCTTCAGTTTTGGACCTGTACAAAAATACCGTCTGGAATACGTAATAACCAGAGGCCCACTTTCCGGTCACTGGCTCTACAAAGAATTTGACCCAGAGGAGCTGACATTATTTTTTACGGCAAAAGACTTTGTAGGTATTTGCCATGGCTGGACCTTGTTTGATGAGTGAATCGTACCTAGATTCGTAGACGCTTTCGAATGGCCGCTTCTGGCCGAAAATAATTGTTTGTGAGTGGCAACTCTCGGCCAGAATCTGTCATCTAGACTCAAAAAAATCCACCCACTAACCTCGCTTTTTGACCGGCACAGCCCAATGCCTCAGCCCTTCCTCAGCATACTTGCTAAGGCCTGTGTCGAACTGCTGCGCCATAAGCTCCAACGCTACCTTCGAATCGCCAGAGCCAATACGCGCTAACGCATAAGCGCACTTACGCTGAAACTCTTCCAGGTTGCCCCACCTGATCAGGTACTCGAGATTCTTCTGCGCGGCTTGCGCAATCGCGGACGTCGCGCAGTTTTCCCCGATTAACCCCAACTCAAAAACGATATCTTCATGCTCTTCATGCCAGTCTTCCAGCAGGAGCCTCGCCAAAAGTGGTGCGGTCATTTGTGCGTCGACGCCGGTGAGTGCAGCCCAGAAGGCCGCACTGTCTTTGGCTCGCAAGGCGAACTCGGCTTTCTCATACAGCTCGCTCATGGGAACGTCGCTCCTGGCTATAAACAGAGGTGTGGAAAACTGCTGGGGTTTGGATTTACGTAGCCCACTCTAATCCATTGCCGTCGTCCGAGTTGAACCCTCAAGTAAGTCTGGACGAAACGTCGCAGGATATCGCTGAGGAAATGTTCCCCCTGAAGCCCGAGGCGTATGATCGCGGGGGTTTGGCTTTCACGTAGGGTCTGAAAGA
The DNA here is from genome assembly GCF_049896305.1 of Pseudomonas sp. DWP3-1-3b3. NCBI lineage: Bacteria > Pseudomonadati > Pseudomonadota > Gammaproteobacteria > Pseudomonadales > Pseudomonadaceae > Pseudomonas > Pseudomonas sp. DWP3-1-3b3. Next base: position 249,356 of record NZ_JAFCUA010000004.1, read on the forward strand.
TGCCGTCGTTCAGCTCCAGCAACCGGCGGGCATTGCTGAGCAGTGTTTCTCCGTGGGGTTTACGCATCGCCTGTACGGATGGCCGAAAGGCGTCGTTCGCGAATAGCCGCTACAGCCCAGAAAGCCCCGCCTCACCCAGCGGGGCTTTCCCCCCTCACTTCGGCGCCACCCACGTCACCTCCGTAATCCCAAACTTCTCCGCCCACGGTCGGGTTGTCTTCTTCACTTGTTCATGCCCAACCCGCCCTATGCGGCTCACGTGGGCGATATCGGCATCCACCGCCGCCCAGTGCCAGGCTTCGGCGTTGTTCATCACTTCGGCACGCACCACAAAGGATTTTGGTTTGCCGTGCAGCTGGTAGTTGATGGTGTAGATTTTTGCGGTACTCATGTTGCCTCCCTGTGTTGTTATAGATGGATAGGGCAGCGTTCAAAAAGGTTCATTCAAAATGACAATCTGCCTGTCGGCGCGGCATAGTGTCGCCTCCCTCCCGCGCCCAAGGATTGCGCCATGTCACTGTTGACCCATAGCCCCCTCTATCTGCAACGCCTGGGTTATGACTCGCCGCCAGCGCCGACCTTGCACACCTTGCGGGAGCTGCAACTGCGTCATGTGTGCACCTTTGCGTTCGAGAACCTGTCGAGCCTGATGCGCTTGCCGGTGCCAATCGATTTGGCCAGCGTCGAGCAGAAAGTGCTGCTGGAGGGGCGGGGTGGGTATTGCTACGAGTTGAACCAGATGTTCCTGGCGTTGTTGCAGGAGCTTGGTTTTGACGCGCGTGGTATCACGGGGAGGGTGGTGATGGGTGGGCCGCCGGAGGCACGTACGGCTCGGACTCATCGCTTGAGCCTGGTGACGTTGGATGGCGTGCGCTATATCACCGATGTCGGCTTTGGCGGCATGGTGCCCAGCAGTCCGTTGCGGTTGGACACCGAGGCGGTGCAGGACACGGCCCATGAGCCTTATCGACTGAGTTTCGACGGGCAGGGCAGTTACACCCTGTGGGCGCAAGTGGTCGAGGAGTGGCGCGGTCTGTACGTGTTCGACCTGCAAGTGCAGGCGGCCATCGATTATGAAATCGGCAACTGGTATGTCTCCACCCATCCGGACTCGGTATTTGTTGGCCAATTGAAGGTTGCACGATTGGCTGCGGGTAAACGGCACACGCTGAACAATGCCAACTATGCAATTCACTCCCTGGACCGGCCGAGTGAAAAGCGCGCGCTCACCAGTGCCGATGAGATGTTGGACGTGTTGACTGAAACCTTCGGCATTCGCGTGCCGGTCACGCCGGCGCTGCGTACTGTGCTTGATGGCTTGGTAATGGCTAAATGATAGAAGTGTTGAGCTAGAGCCTTCGCTGAACCGTTTTACCTCCAAATCAACGCAAATTAATTCGAACCTTTCGCGCAAGCAGGGGTTCGAACCGATTCCTGAATAATTTGCTCACCAGACAAGGAGATGTAAAACGATGTCCAAGCTATTCGGAAAATTCCTCAAGGGTTCCTCGCTGCTGGCGCTGGTCGCTGCGCCTGCCGCGGTGTTCGCCGCACCGTCCACCGACCCGATTTCCACTTTCGGGATCCTGGGCAGCTACAACGATTTCAAATTCGAAGGCGGCAGCGAGAGCGACAAGAGCCACATGCCTGAAGCGGGACTGTTCTATAACTTCGGCAACAAGCTCACCGCTGAATCCGGCTTTATCTACCAGGCCGGTATCGAAGCCAAGTACGGCGAAAAAAGCGACAACAAACTCAAGGAAGGCCAGGCTGACCTGGACCTCGGCTGGCGTGCCGCGCTGGATGCACGCAACTTTGTCGACGTAATCGTTGGCGGTGGCTACAGCTGGACGCGCTACGAGCCAGAGATCAACGACCTCGACGTTAAGCTCACCAACAAGTCGCCGTTCGCCAAGGCAGCCCTGGGCTACAACCACCAGTTCGATGACATGACCCTGCGCGTCGAAGCTGGCGCCCGCCGTACTATTGATGGCCGCACCAAGCTCAAGGTGGAAGATTTCGGCAGCGACACCGTGGATCTCAAGGACCGCACCAACCCCTACGCCGAAGTCAGCCTGCTGATGAACCAGAAGGGCGACCTGCCGGTGGTTGCGGGCCTGTACTACACCCGCACCGAGTACAAGCTCGACGGTGATTCCGAAGTGGCCGACAACACCAAGCTCAAGCGCAACGAGTACGGCTTCAAGGTCGGGATCGCGTTCTAAGCATATTGTGGCGGGCGTTCAAGCTGAGTGCCTGCGCCTTTCACGATGAGGAAGGAGAGGGGGCTTCGTCCTTAGGGTGGTCCCGTTCAGGACGCCAGTTTAGAGCGGTTTCAGCTCGCGGAAGAACTCTCCGGTCGAGCGCGCAAAGGTTTGCTTTTCGGCGAATCAAAAAGCGCGCCGATCGCCTGACGCGCACGGGACAGCCGGCTCATGATGGTGCCGATCGGCAGGTCGAGCATTTCGGCGGCTTCCTTGTAGCTGAAGCGCTCCACGCCCACCAGCAGCATCACTTCGCGCTGGCCATCGGGGAGTTTTTGTACCGCTTCGATGATCTGGCGGTGCATCAGGTCGGACTCCGGGTTGGGCGCCTCGGGGTCGCTGACGGTTTCGAGGAATTCGTCGTTCCAGTCCATGCGCGAACGGCTGCGCACTTTGCGTGAGCGCAGTTCGTTGATCCAGGTGGAGTGCACGATGGAAAACATCCAGCTCAGTACCGAGGTGTCGGGCTGCAACTGATGGGCCCGTTCCAGCGCGCGGACACAGGCGAGCTGCACCAGGTCCTCGGCATCGTGCTTGTCGCCGCAAATGCGCAACGCAAAGGCCCACAGGCGTGGCAACAGTTCGGGAAGCAGTGCGGGTAAATCAGCACCGGTGATCGACATATTTCCTCTTATTATTTCTTGATGCCTAAAATGGAGCGGTCAGGCTACGAGGTCGATACCGTAGCGGATGCCTGTGTCGCGGCGTCCTTTTTGCGGTGCTGAGGGTCCTGGGTGTCGAAGAATTGTATCAAGATGCTGACAAAGTGTACCGATTTGGATCGTCATTGAAAGGTTAATGACAGCTTATGCAGGTTACAGGCCAATGATTCTGGCAGCCGTGTCAGGAAAAATACCCTGACACGGAGTGAAACATATAAGATTTATCAGGCCCTGGGAATATTTTAGATTCCAGGGTGTTCTCTTAAAGTATTTGTGCGTGTCACCGAGTATTCGCCGCTTGCTTTAAAGTTTTTTGACCTGTTGCAACCGTGAAGCTGATATCAATATGATGGCTTGTCGCTACCCACCGGCTCGCCGCTTCGGCCCACAAGGCTGAGAATCACCCTGCAGAAACTGATGAATACAAACGGAGAGAAAAACCCATGGTAGCGGATGATGCCTTGCTAATGGCCTATGTTGACGGCGAGCTTTCGTCGCAACAGAACCAGGAGCTAGAGCGGCTCATAGACGCTTCACCGGACCTGGCTGAACGAGTCTCCCGGTTGATGGCTTCGTGCCTGCCTTATGAGGAAGCCTTTGCCCGGCAGAACCTGCCGCCGGTGCCCGAAAGTCTCAAGCTCAACATTGCTGCGTTGGCGGCTCAGCACACGGCTGAACCGGCTCCTTCCCGTAGCGCTGAAGTTTCCGACGAAAAGACAGACAGCGTTTTCTCCCGGCTGTTCGCATTCTTCCAACCTAAATTTGCATGGCCCGCGCTGACGTTCGTTGCCGGTGCAGCCTGCTATGCCCTGGTGCTTCAAGTTGGTGCATTCGGCGGTGCGCTGAAGCCGGGTATCGAGACCACCGCGCCCGCCGTTGCCCAGGCCTCGCCATGGGTTCAACAGGCGGCTGCCTACCAGCATCTGTACACCCGTGAAACCGTGGCCTACGGCGCGCAACCGACGGATGCCATCACCAAGACCCTCGCGGATATCCGTGATATCGACGGCATGGCCCTGCGCGTTCCCGACCTCAGTTCCGCCGGCCTGACGTTCAAGCGCGTGCAGCGTCTGCGCTTCAACAACAAGGCGCTGATCCAGCTGGTGTACCTGCCGGCCAGTGGTGCGCCGGTGGCGTTGTGCGTGATGAAAGAGCCCAAGCCGGACCAGTCCATCACCCAGCAAAGCGTCGCGCAAATGAACGTAGTAACGTGGCGCCAGTCTGAACTGGGCTACGCCCTGATCGGCGAGCCCGAAGGTGTGGACCTCAACGCCGTTGCCCGACTTGTCGCCGACCGAAGTGCCGCCCAGTTGTTTGCCGGGGCGCCGTCACCGATGTGGATCGCCGCCCTCCAGAAATAACCATGCTGGGGTCGGGCATTGGTTCCCGATGCTGTGATCCCAGATAGCGTGATGAAAAGAACTTTTCCGCTGCAAAAACACCTCCGTTTGTCCTTCGCCCTGGCTGTCGCAGTGTTCGCCGGCATCGGTGTGTGGCTGCTGTATTCGCCGTCACCCTCCGCTGTACAGATCGTCGATGAAATGGAGGCCGTCGCGGGCGGTGCCCATCCCGGGTTTCGGCGTAACCATGCCAAGGGCCAGTGCATCAGCGGCCACTTTGAAAGCAACGGCAATGCGACAGAGGTTTCCCACGCCGCGATGTTGCAGCGCGGCACGGTGCCGTTGATCGGTCGCTTGTCCGCTGCCGGGGGGGATCCGGCCCAGGCCGACGTGCACGGCATGATCCGCAGCATGGCGTTGCGCCTGGCGGGCTCGGAGGGCGACGCCTGGTACATGGCGATGAATTCCGTGCCGGTGTTCCCGGTCAACACCCCCGAAGGTCTTTACCAGCAGTTGCGCGCCTCGATGCCGACCTATGGCGATAACGCTCCGGACCCGCAAAAGATGCAGGCCTTCAAGCGCGCCCATCCGGAGATGCGCCCGTTCGAACAATGGCTCGCTGACCACCCAGGCTCTTCCGGTTTTGATAACACCACGTACTACAGCGTCAACGCCTTTCGCATGATCAACGCCCAGGGCCAGGAACGTTTCGTGCGTTGGAGCATGGTGCCCGAGACACCGTACAAGGCGATGACCACCGCGCAGCGTAGCGACCCCGACTTCCTCGCCTTCGGCTTTGCCACGCAACTGGAGCAGGGGCCGGTGCGCTGGCACCTGATCATCACCCTGGCCGATCCTGGCGATGTCACCACCGATGCCACCGTGCGCTGGCCCGAGGGGCGTCGGCAGATCGATGCCGGTGTGCTGGTGATCGATGACCAGCAAGCCCAGGTCGACGGTGCATGCCGCGATATCGACTTCAACCCGCTGGAGCTACCACCGGGGATTGCGCCTTCGGATGACCCGCTGCTGCTGGCGCGCAAGGCGGCCTATGCCGAATCCCATCGCCGGCGCATCAGCGAAGAGCGCCTGCGTTAAGAATTTTTCCAAGCCCTCGGAATAAATCATTTCCCTCGCTTGTTCTATTCCCAGAACAACTTGAACGAGGGAATTGCGATGGGCCTGCCCACCGACGCTCAACCACTGGATTTCACCGCGTTTGCCTTGCCACTGGGCGAGGCAAACGGCGGCGGCTTGAACGTCGAATACGACCCTGAATTCCTCGAGCTGGAAGAAGAAGCCCTGGGCAAGCCCGAGGTGCAATACGGCGACACCATCACCCAAGCCATCGAGCCGAACTGGAAGCGGGTGATGCTGCTGGCCTTGCCGCTGCTGGAGCGCAGCCGCGACCTGCGCCTGGCGATCTGGCTGACCCGCGCCCAACTCAACCTGCACGGTATCTCCGGCCTGGCTGCGGGCCTGCAGTTGATCCATGGGTTGCTGGAACACTGCTGGGATGGCCTGCATCCCCAGCTCGATCCCGATGATGACCACGACCCGCTGCTGCGCATCAATATCCTGGCGTTTCTCTGCGAGCCGTCCGGGCTGTTGCGCGACCTGCTGGGCGCTCCGCTGATCACGGCGCGCAGTGTGGGCAGCTTGAGCCTGCGCCAGATCGACCTGGCCACCACCGAACCAAGCGGTGACCTCAGCCCGGCCGTGATCGAAGGCGCGTTAGCCGAGGCGGACCCGCTGGCGCTGGACGCCACCGAAACCGCATTGGCCCAGGCCCTGGCGCTGAGCGTGCAGATCGAGCAGCTGCTCACGGAGAAAGTCGGCGTCGGCCGCGCTATCGATCTGAGCAGCCTGGCCACACTGTTGCGGCGTGCCGGTGACGTGATCCGTCGTCCGCAACTGGATGTGGCAGCACCGGTTATCACGGCCGATGCCCCGGCCTTAACGCCGCAACCCAACCATGGCGAGATCAACAGCCGCGAAGACGCGCGTCAGACGCTCGACCGCCTGTGCACCTATTTCCAGACTCACGAACCGGCCAGTCCCGTGCCGTTCCTGCTGCAACGGGCAAAGAAGCTGATCGACAAGAATTTCATGGAATTGCTGCAAGACCTCGCTCCCGATGGTCTTGCGCAACTGGCGCTGGTCAGCGGTATTCGCAACAGCGACAACTGACCCTTTTGTATCAAACCCACTCACCGGAGCTCGTCCTGTGGCCAAAGAAAGCAGTCAGAAGTTTATCGCTCGCAACCGGGCGCCACGTGTGCAGATCGAATACGACGTGGAGATCTACGGCTCGGAAAAAACCGTGCAGTTGCCCTTCGTGATGGGGGTGTTTTCCGACCTCTCCGGCAAACCCGCCGAGCCGTTGCCACCGGTGGCCGAGCGCAAGTTTTTGGAAGTCGACATCGACAACTTCGACGAGCGCCTCAAGTCCATGAAACCGCGCGTGGCGTTCCAGGTGCCCAACACCCTGAGCGGCGAGGGCAACCTGCCGGTGGAGATCACCTTTGAAACCATGGACGACTTCAGCCCGGCCGCCATTGCCCGCAAGGTGCCGAGCCTCAACCAACTGCTCACCGCGCGCAGCCAATTGTCCAATCTGCTGACCTACATGGACGGCAAAGTCGGTGCCGAGGAGCTGCTGGCCAAACTGCTCGCCGATCCGAGCGTGATGCAGGCCTTGAGCACTGCGCCCAAACAGCCTGAATAACTGAATAACCGCTGACTCTGCCGGAGCCTCGTTTGCCCCGGTACGGGGAGGTTTTGCCCAAAATTCGAGGAAACCGTCATGTCCACTCCGCAATCGGAACAGGCCGGACAGCCACTGGTCACCACCGAGTTCGACGCCGGCGACTTCGCCAGCCTGTTGCAAAAAGAGTTCAAGCCCAAGACCGACAAAGCCAAGGAAGCGGTGGAAACCGCCGTGCGCACCCTGGCCGAGCAAGCGTTGCAAGGCACTCAGCTGATGCCCCACGACGTGCTGGGCACCATCGAAGGCCTGATCGCCGCCCTCGACCAGAAGCTTACCGAACAGGTCAACCACATCCTGCACCACGAGGAATTCCAGGGCGTGGAAAGCGCCTGGCGTGGCCTGCATTACCTGGTCAACAACACCGAGACCGACGAGTCGCTGAAGATCCGGGTCATGAACATTTCCAAGAACGAAGTGCACAAGACGTTGCGTAAGTTCAAGGGCGTGGCCTGGGATCAGAGCCCGATCTTCAAGAAGCTCTATGAAGAAGAATACGGCCAGTTCGGTGGCGAGCCCTATGGAGCGTTTGTGGCCGACTACTACTTCAACAACAGCGCCCCGGACGTGGAGCTGTTGACCCAGATGGCCCGCGTCAGTGCGGCGGCGCACTGCCCGTTGATCACCGCCGCCGACCCCAGCGTGATGCTGATGGAGTCGTGGCAGGAACTGGCCAATCCGCGCGACCTGACCAAGATCTTCCAGACCCCGGAACACGCAGCTTGGCGCAGCTTCCGTGCCAGTGAAGATTCGCGTTATGTGGGCCTGGCGATGCCGCGTTTCCTGTCCCGCGCGCCTTACGGTGCCAAGACCAACCCGGTGGAAGCGTTCGACTTCGAAGAAACCACCGACGCCGCTGGCGCCAAGGACTTCACCTGGGCCAACGCCGCCTATGCCATGGCCGTGAACATCAACCGCTCGTTCAAACACTACGGCTGGTGTTCGCAGATTCGCGGCATCGAATCCGGCGGTGTGGTGGAAGGGCTGCCGGTGCATACCTTCCCGACCGATGATGGCGGCGTCGACATGACCTGCCCGACTGAAATCGCCATCAGCGACCGCCGTGAAGCGGAACTGGCGAAGAACGGTTTCATGCCCCTGGTGCACAAGAAGAACAGCGACCTGGCGGCCTTCATCGGCGCGCAGTCGATGCACAAGCCGGCCGAGTACGAAGACCCGGACGCCACCGCCAACGCCAACCTGGCCGCGCGCCTGCCGTACCTGTTCGCCACCTGCCGGTTCGCCCATTACTTGAAGTGCATCGTGCGCGACAAGATCGGCTCGTTCAAAGAGCGCCACGACATGCAGATCTGGCTCAACAACTGGATCGGCCGCTACGTGGAACACAACCCGGCCACCGCCACCGACGCCGACAAAGCACGCAAGCCACTGGCCGGCGCTGAAGTGGTGGTGGAAGAAATCGAAGGCAACCCCGGCTACTACGGCGCCAAGTTTTTCCTGCGCCCGCACTACCAGCTCGAAGGCCTGACCGTGTCCCTGCGCCTGGTCTCCAAGCTGCCGTCCACCAAATCCAACTGATCAACCCTGAAAGGTAACCACCATGATTTTGCTGAACTTCAAAGGCACCCAGATCAAAGGCACTTCCACCGTCGACGGGCACAAGGACTGGATCACCATCGATGCGATCCAGATGGGTGTCGGCCGGGCGATCTCCACCAGCGGTGGCGGCGCCGACCGCGACACCAGCAACCCGTCGTTCTCGGAAATCTCCATGACCAAGGTCACCGACCTGGCCTCCGCCGACCTGTTCATGCAGGCCGTGTGCGGCAAGAGCCTGGGCGATGCCGAGATCCACTTCATCCAGACCGGCGGCCCGGACAAGAAGCAACAAGTGTTCCTCAAGTTGATCCTCGGCAGCGCGATCATCAGCTCCTACTCCGCCAGCAGCAACGGCGAGCGCCCGAGCGAAACCATCTCGATCAACTTCACCACCATCAGCTACGAGTTCGACTCCTTCACCGGCGACACCGTGATCACCGGCACGCCGAAGAAGTGGGACCTGGAAAAGAACCAGAAGATTTGATGCGGCTGTCTTCGGTGTGGTTATCGGGCCTGTTGTGTTTTTGGTGAGCGGGCTTTTTGTGGCGAGCGGGCTTGCCCCGCGTTGGGCTGCGAAGCAGCCCCAAAACCTGCCGCCGCGATTTATCTGGCAGAACACGGTGGCTGTGATGGGGCCGCTTCGCAGCCCAACGCGGGGCAAGCCCGCTCGCCACAACCGCAGCCACAGCCACAACCGCCTTATCCACAACGTTTAGAGGGAGACCCACCCCATGGCTGAACTCACCAGTCGCGAACGCCTGCAACCGTCGTTGCTCGACCGCTTGAGCGATGACGACACCGAGCATGCCGTGGAGCCTCGGGACAAGCGCGTGCTGTCCATGCGCGGCCTGCGCCAAGCGGTGTTGCGTGACCTGGGGTGGCTGCTCAACAGCACCAGCCTGGGCAGTTTTCGTGACTTGAGCGCCTACCCACTGGCGATGCAGTCGGTGGTCAATTTTGGTCTGCCGGATCTTGCCGGCAAGACCGCCGCCGGTTTGGACCGTGACGAACTTGGGCGGCGCATCCGCCAGGCGATCTGGGATTTTGAACCGCGGATTTTACGCAACAGCGTGCGGGTGGTGCCGGTGGCGCCCTCGGGGGCTACGGCCAGTCCTAACCAGATGGCCTTTGAAATTCATGGCGAACTCTGGGGCCAACCGTTGCCCGAGCGCCTGTACCTGAAGACCGAACTCGACCTGGAAGCAGGCGAGGCCAGGGTATTCGATATCGAGACAAGGGACGTGCGGTGAACGCCAAACTGCTCCGCTACTACGAACGTGAACTGGCTCACCTGCGGGAAGTCGGCGGTGAATTCGCGCGTGACTACCCCAAGGTCGCCGGACGCCTGGGGCTGGAAACCTATGCCTGTGCCGACCCTTATGTGGAGCGGTTGCTGGAGGGGTTCAGCTTTCTGGCGGCGCGGGTGCAGTTGAAGATCGACGCCGAGTTCCCACGCTTTACCAACCACTTGCTGGAACTGGTGTATCCGCAATACCTAGCGCCCACTCCGTCGATGGCGGTGGTGCAATTGCAGCCGGACATGGGCGAGGGCAGCCTGGCCTCTGGGTTCAAGGTGCCACGCGACACCGCGCTGCACAGCCAATTGGGCAAGGGCGACCAGACCGCCTGCGAATTCCGCACGGCCCATGATGTGACCTTGTGGCCGATCGAGCTGGTCGAGGCGCGCTACTTTGCCTGCGGTGCACACGTGGCGGGTGTTGATCTGTCGCGCCTCGGCGGGGTCAAGGCGGCCCTGCGCCTGCGCCTCAGGGTTGGTGCCGGCCTGGCCTTCAGCGACCTGTCCCTCGATAACCTGCCGCTGCACATCCGTGGCGGCGACGCCACGCCGTCGCGCATCCTCGAACACCTGCTGGCCCAGGCCGTCGGCGTGCTGGTGATGCCAGTGCAGGAGCATGTGGACTGGCACCAATTCCTGCCCAAAAGCGCGATTCGCAGCCTGGGCTACAGCGACAGTGAAGCGTTGCTGCCCACCGGCCCGCGTCAGTTCCAGGGCTATCGGCTGTTGCAGGAATACTTCGCCATGCCGCAGCGCTTCATGTTTGCCGACGTGGTGGGACTGGCCAACAGCGTCAGCCGCTGCAGCGCTGAACAGCTGGACGTGATCGTGCTGTTCAAGAAGCTCGATCCGCAGTTGGAACAAAGCCTCAGCGCAGCGAATTTCGGCCTGTATTGCACGCCGGCGATCAACCTGTTCCCGATGCGCGCCGAGCGTGTGCACCTGTCCGACCAGCAGGCGGAATACCACGTGATTGCGGACCGCACGCGGCCGATGGATTACGAGATCTACCAGATCGAAGGCGTGACCGGCTATGGCAGTGGTGCGCAAGCCAGTCAGACCTTCGAGTCGTTCTACCGCGCCAATGACCTGCACGCCCGCAAGCCGCCTAACGCCTTTTACCAAGTGCGTCGGGATGCGCGGGTGTTGTCCGAGCAACAGCACCGCCAAGGCCCGCGTTCCAGCTACATCGGCAGCGAGTTGTTCCTGTCCCTGGTGGACGCCCAGGAAGCCCCGCACCGCAGCGACCTTCGCCAGTTGGGCATCGACACCCTGTGCAGCAACCGTGACCTGGTGTTGAGCATGCCGGTAGGCAGTGGCCGCAGCGACTTCAGCGTCGAGTCCGGCGCGCCGGTGCAGGCGGTGCGTTGCCTCACCGGGCCCACGGTGCCGGCGCCATCCTTTGCCGAGGGCGAAACCGCATGGCGGCTGGTCAGCCATTTGTCCCTCAACTACCTGTCGTTGCTGGACCAGGACAAGGAGCAGGGCGCCAGTGCCTTGCGCGAGATGCTGCGCCTGTATTGCCGTATTGAAGACGAAGCCGCCCATAAGCAGATCGAAGGCCTGCGTTCGGTGACGGCCGAAAGCATCGTGCGCCGCCTGCCTTTGCCAGGGCCGATCACCTATGGCCGTGGCTTGCAGGTCAGTGTGACCCTGGATGAAGCCGCGTTCGAAGGCGCTGGTGTGTTTGTGCTGGGCTCGGTGCTGGAGCAGTTTTTTGCCAAGTACGTGTCGCTCAACGCGTTCACCGAAACGCTGATCAAGAGCACCACGCGCGGCGTGATCATGCAATGGCCGGCGCGGGTGGGCAGATGCGAGATCCTCTGACCCTGCTCGGCGCCCTGGAGGCGCACCCGGCGCGCTTCGACTTCTACGGCGCGTTGCGTCAGCTGGAGTGCGCGTTCCCGCACTTGCCGCGTATCGGCCAGGCCGCGCGCCCGGCGGATGAGGCCGTGCGGTTCGGGCAGCAGCCGTCGCTGGCGTTCGAACCGGCGATGATCGCTGCGCTCACGCCCGGCGCTGTGCCCAAGTTGTTGTTGAATTTCTTTGGCCTGATGGGCGCCAACGGTCCGTTGCCGATTCACCTCACCGAATACATCCGCGACCGCCAACGCAACCGCAACGACCCCACACTCGCGGCGTTCTGCGACGTATTCCACCACCGCATGATCAGCCTGTTCTACCGCGCCTGGGCCATTGCCCAGCCGGCGGTGAGCCTGGACCGCCCGGGAGCGGACCGTTTTGCGCAGTACCTGGGCTCCCTGATCGGCATCGGCCAGGCTTCACTGTTGGACCGCAACGCAGTGCCCGACGTGGCCAAGCTGCACTTCGCCGGACGCCTGGGCCCGCAGACGCGCAATGCTGAGGGCTTGGCTGCGCTACTGACCGACTACCTCGGCGTGCCGGTGCGGGTCGAGCAGTTTGTCGGCCACTGGATGAAATTGCCCGCTGACGGCCTGTGCGCGCTGCGCAGCGGCCCCGATGCCGCCGTACTCGGCCAGACCACCGTGATGGGCAAGAAAGTCTGGAACACCCAGCACAAGTTCCGCCTGTTGATCGGCCCCCTTGACCTGGCGCAAACCCGTCGCCTGCTGCCCGGTGGCGACAGCCTGCAGCGCGTGCAGGACTGGGTGCGCCAATACGTCGGCCTGGCGCTGGACTGGGACGTCAACCTGATCGTCAAGAAAGAACAACTGCCTGGCTTGCGCCTCGGTTCTGCGCCCCTGGGCTGGACCAGTTGGCTGAGCAGCCAGGCCCCCGAGCAGGATGATCGGCAGTTGCTGATCAACCCGCGCCTCTCCCATACCCCTCAAGGACCTGCCCATGGCTGATATCAGTCGCGTCGCGCTTTTCGGCAAACTCAACAGCCTGTGCTACCGGGCGATTGAAAGCAGTACCGTGTTCTGCAAGCTGCGCGGCAATCCCTATGTGGAGCTGGTGCACTGGTTGCAGCAGATCCTGCAACTGACCGACTCGGACCTGCTGCGGCTGATCCGCCATTACGGCATCGACCCGGCCGTATTGGCCCGTGACCTGACGGCCGCCCTCGACCGCTTGCCCCGCGGCTCGACGTCGGTCACCGACTTGTCGTCGCAAGTGGAAGAGGCCGTCGAACGTGCGTGGGTGTATGCCACGTTGATGCTCGGCGAGTCCCAGGTGCGCTCCGGCCATTTACTGTTGGCACTCCTGAAAACCCCCAGCCTGCGCAACGGCTTGTACGGGGTTTCCCGTGAGTTCAACAAGGTCGGTATCGATGACTTGAGTGAGCGATTCGCAGCGTTGCTCAAGGACTCCCCCGAAGCCCGGATGAGCGCCAGCGACGGCTACCAGGCACCGGGCGAAGACCTCGGCGCACTGGCCCCGAGCAAACCGCAGGAAGCCCTGAAGCGCTTTACCGTCGACCTCACTGAACAAGCGCGTACGAGCAAGATGGACCCCATCGTCGGTCGCGATGAAGAGATTCGCCAGGTGATCGACATCCTCATGCGTCGCCGCCAGAACAACCCGATCCTGGTGGGCGAGGCGGGCGTCGGCAAGACCGCCGTGGTCGAAGGGTTTGCCCAACGCATCGCCCGTGGCGACGTGCCGCCCAGCCTCAAGGATGTGCAACTGCTGGCCCTCGACGTCGGCCTGTTGCAGGCTGGCGCGAGCATGAAAGGCGAGTTTGAACAGCGCCTGCGCTCGGTGATCGACGAGGTCCAAGCCAGTGTCAAACCGGTGGTGCTGTTCATCGACGAGACCCACACCCTGGTCGGCGCGGGCGGCGCCGCCGGCACCGGCGATGCAGCCAACCTGCTCAAGCCGGCGTTGGCCCGAGGCACCTTGCGCACAGTAGGCGCGACGACCTTTGCCGAGTACAAGAAGCACATCGAGAAAGACCCGGCGCTGACCCGACGTTTCCAGACCGTGCAGGTGGACGAACCGGATGAAGCCCGCGCGCTCCTGATGCTGCGCGGCATTGCCGAAACCATGCAGAACCATCATCAGGTGCACATCCTCGATTCGGCGCTGGAAGCGGCGGTGCGCTTGTCCAACCGCTACATCCCGGCGCGGCAGCTGCCAGACAAGGCCGTCAGCCTGATCGACACGGCTTGTGCTCGCGTCGCCATCAGCCTGCATGCGACCCCGGCCGAGGTGGATGACAGTCGGCGCCGTATCGAGTCGCTGGAAACCGAGCTGGCAATCATCGAGCGCGAGACCGCCATCGGCGTGGACACCGTCAGCCGTCGCGCCTCGGTCGAAGCCTTGCTGGCCAGTGAACGCGAACGCCTGGACGAAGTGGAAGGGCGCTGGGATAACGAGCTGGCGCTGGTGGAACAGATCCAGCGCCTGCGCAGCCAATTGGCCGAGTCCGATGACCGCGAAGCCGGCCTGGCCGAGTTGCGCCAACTGCAGGACGAACTGATCGCGCAGCAGGGCGAACATCCTCTGGTACTCATCAGCGTTGACGAACAGGCCGTGGCCTCGGTGGTGCAGGATTGGACCGGCATTCCCGTGGGCCGCATGGTCAAGAACGAGATCGAAAACGTGCTGCGCCTGGCCGAGCGCCTGGGCCAACGCATCATCGGCCAGGACCATGCGCTGGAGATGATCGCGCGACGCATCCAGACCTCCCGCGCCGGCCTCGACAACCCCGGCAAGCCCGTGGGCGTGTTCATGCTCGCCGGCACTTCCGGAGTGGGCAAGACCGAAACCGCGCTGGCCCTGGCCGAGTCGTTGTATGGCGGCGAGCAGAACGTCATCACCATCAACATGAGTGAGTACCAGGAGGCGCACACCGTCTCTACCCTCAAGGGCGCGCCGCCCGGTTACGTGGGCTACGGCGAAGGCGGCGTGCTGACCGAAGCGGTGCGACGCAAGCCTTACAGCGTGGTGCTGCTGGATGAGGTGGAGAAGGCCCACCCGGACGTGCACGAGCTGTTTTTCCAGGTGTTCGACAAGGGGTGGATGGAGGACGGCGAAGGCCGGATCATCGACTTCAAGAACACCCTGATCCTGCTCACCACCAATGCCGGCACCGCGTTGATCAGTCGTCTTTGCCGCCATCCGCAAACCAGCCTGCCCGCGCCGGACACCATCGCCAAGGCGCTGCGCGAACCCTTGCTCGACGTGTTCCCACCGGCCTTGCTCGGGCGCCTGGTGGTCGTCCCCTATTACCCGCTGAGCGACGCCATGCTCGGCAGCATCATCCGCCTGCAACTGGGGCGTATCGAGAAGCGCATCGCCGAGGGCCACAAGATCCCGTTCACCTTCAGCGAGGACGTCGTGGAGCTGATCGCCAGCCGTTGCACCGAGCTGGAAAGCGGCGGACGGATGATCGACGCGATCCTGACCAACTCGATGTTGCCGGCGATCAGTACCGAATTTCTCAAGCGCTTGCTCGCTGGAACACCGGCCACCTGCGTGGCTGTCACCGTCGAAGGCGGCGAATTCAGCTATCGGTTTGCCTGAGCCCATTGATGACAGGAGTGATACCTATGCCTTACGCAAGAAACTATGGCCTTTACGAAGTCATGACCGCGTTGCAGCAAAGTGACGGCCGTGCCAGTCCGCACAACGGGCAACCGGGGCATGCGTTGGCCTTGCATGTGGATGCGCGTGGCTTGCAGATTTCCGACCGGGTGCGGCCAACCGGTGAGGATTTGCCGGGCGGGTACGAGGGCAAGACCAGCCCGTCTGGCCGATCGATTGGTAATCCGGGAACAGCACCCATCACTGAGCCAGGGCGGGCGTTCATCATGGGTAGCTCGACCCTCCCAGGACCCGCCAATGGCCAAGAGGTCAAGGACACCTGGGAGCATTTCGAGCTGCAAAAAAATCGAAGCGCGATTACCGCGCGCATTAACGCCGGCCTGGCGTCCGGCCGGCAGCGGCTGATCGACAATGCCAATGCCCTGGCCGCGCAACCGCTGCCCACCGCTGTCGGCGGGGCCATTGTCAATCGGATCAACCGGACCTACGTGAACAAGTTTCTGGGCACCGAGTTTTCCGGGGTGTTTGCCGACTCCCAGCAAGCCGCGATTGTCGCTCGCGACGTGCTCAATTCCACCATCGGCTTTCAGCAGCTACAGACACTCGATGCCGGCGCGACGCGCGCGACGATCGAAACACCGGTCAACCCTGTCATCGGCGTCAATCCGGTGCTGCTCTATCAGTCGCGCCGCGATGTGGTAGGCGGCGATACGCCAGGCCTGGTACAGATCTCGTCGGCCTGCATGCTGGTCGACCGCATGCCCGACGGCACCCTGCACATCCATACCTTCTACCCGGTGCCTTGACGCCATGGCCACGACCCAAGCTCATCGCGAAATCCAGGTCACCAGTGTGTTGGGAGCCGACGTGTTGCTGTTCCGGCGCATGCAGGCCCTTGAGGGCCTGTCCCAGCTCAGCGAATACCGGCTGGAGCTGTACAGCGAACGCACCGACCTGAATATCGATGACCTGCTGGCCACCCAGATGACGGTCGCGGTGGACCTGCCCAAGGGCGGCAGCCGCTACTTCAACGGGCACGTCAGCCACTTCGCGTTCACCGGTCGCCAGGGGCGTTACGCCACGTACACGGCGGTGTTGCGACCGTGGCTGTGGTTCCTGACGTTGGCCAGCGACTGCCGGATTTTCCAGGAACTGAGCGTGCCGGACATCCTCAAGCAGGTGTTTGCGCCCTACAGCATTGCGGATGTCGACACCTCGGGCTTGAGCGCCAGCTACAAGGCGCTGACCTACTGTGTGCAGTACCGCGAGAGCGACTTCAATTTTGTCAGCCGCTTGATGGAACAGCAGGGCATCTACTACTTCTTCAAGAGCGCGGCCGGGCGCCACACCTTGGTACTGGCTGATTCTTACGGTGCCCATTCGCCCGCACCGGGGTACGCCCAGGTGCGTTTCATGCCCGCCGAAGACCACGCCATGCGCGAAAGCGAAGTGATCTACGACTGGCGCATGAGTGGCGAGGTGGAACCGGGCGGCTACACCCTGCAGGACTTCGACTTCGAAAAGCCCAATGCCAACCTGTTGGCCAAGTCGACCCTGGCCGGCAGCTACCCGCAGTCGCGTCATGAACGTTACGACTACCCCGGCAAGTACACCGAGCGCAAACAGGGCGAAACCTACGCGCGCACGCTGATCGAGTCGCTGCACACCGGCACCCAGCGCGTCACTGGCGCCACCCGCGCGCGCGGGTTGTTTCCGGGCGCGCTGATGACCTTGACCGAACACCCGCGCAGCGAGCAGAACGCGCAATTCCTGTTGCTGGAGGCGCGTTATCGCTTGTCCTCGGACACCTACGAGCCGACGCCACCGGACCATCCCGAGCCGGTGCTCACCTGCGAGTTCGTTGCCCTGTCGCGCCAGCAGCAATTCCGTGCGCCGTGTGTGTCGCGCAAGCCGCTGATGCACGGCCCGCAGACGGCCATGGTGGTGGGCAAGCACGGCGAGGAAATCTGGACCGATAAATACGGGCGCATCAAGGTGCAGTTCCACTGGGACCGCGAGGGCAAGCGCGATGAAAACAGTTCGTGCTGGATTCGTGTGGCCCAGGGCTGGGCCGGCAAACGCTGGGGCGCGCTGTACACGCCGCGTATCGGCCAGGAGGTGGTGGTGAGTTTTCTTGAAGGCGACCCCGACCAACCGCTGGTGACCGGCAGTGTCTACAACGCCGAGACCCTGCCGCCCTATGCGCTGCCGGAAAATGCCACGCGTTCGACGATCAAGAGCAACTCGTCCAAGGGCGGCGGTGGTTACAACGAGCTGCGTTTCGAAGATAAGAAAGGCGCGGAACAGGTGTTCCTGCACGCCCAGAAAAACCTCGACCAGCGGGTGCTCAAGGACTCCCTGGACTGGGTCGGCGGTGACCGCCATTCAAAAGTCGACAACGACCTGCGCGAGAAAGTCGGCGGTGACCGGCATTCCTCAGTAGGCGGCAATCGTAACGAAAAAGCCACAGGCGCCGTGTCGATGACCGCCGGCACCAACATGATCATCGATGGCAAGTTGAAGACCGGCGTCACTGCCGGCCTCGACGTGCACATCAAGGGTGGCATGAACGTGGTGATCGAAGCCGGGGCGACCATCACCATGAAGGTCGGCACGACCTTTCTCACGATCACCCCGGCGATGATTCTCGCCTCGACCATTCCCATCCCCCTGCCCCAGGCCGGCACTGCCGCGACCGCGCTGGCGCTGTCGGCCGCCACCGGACCTGCCGGCGTGCCGTTGCCGCCCAAGGAGGCCGACGATGGCAAATAACCCTTACAGGAGCCCGCTATGAACCTGATCCTGCTGGTCAAAAGCTACCGTGACCAACCGATGCCCGGCGACGTGATCTGCCGGTTTACCGAGGTGGGTGGCTCCATCGGCCGAGGGCCGGACAATGACCTGACCCTGGACGACCCTGGCAAATACATTTCGCGGGTGCATGCGCGCATCGAACTGCGTGGCGCCGAGTTTTACCTGACTGACACCGGCAGCAATCCCAGCCTGGTCAATGAGCGTCCTCTGGGTAACGGGCGCGAGCGCGTGCTGGAGGAGGGGGATCGCCTGGTGATCGGTGATTACGCCCTGGAAGTGCGCCTGGAGCAGCCAGCCGCTATCGAACCCGAAGATGATGCCCTGGCGACACGGATCCTGCCGCCGTTGTTCGTACCTCCACCGCCGCCCGTGGCCGCGCCGCTGCCACCCCTGGAAGTGCCCCAGCCGTTGGTGCGCAACCCGGAAGTGGTGGTGCCGGTGCTGCTGCATGATGACCTGGCCGGTGCGCGCATCCTGGAGGGCGGCTCGTTGTTTGACGGGGCCATGCCGTTGTCGGACCCGTTGGGGTTGAATCCATCGCTGACGCCGGCGTTTCGCGGCACTGAAAGCGACCACGTGGCGCCGCAGTTGCAGGCGTTCAACGCGCCGTTGTGGCAAGCGGAGCCGCAGGTGATTCCGGAGGATTACGATCCGTTGCTTGGCCTGTCCACCCAACCCACGGTTGCCCCGGAACCCCATGTGGGAGCGGGCTTGCTCGCGAAGAACGATAACGCGGTCATTCAGGAGCAACCGGTCGTCTTGGAGACCTTCGCGAGCAAGCCCGCTCCCACATTGACCGCGTACAACAGTGATGACGCTGTGTTGCATGCGTTGCTCCAAGGCCTGGGCCTCCCCGACCTTCACACCACCCGTACCCCCACGGAGCTGGCCCAGTTGGTCGGCGAAATGCTCCGCGCCGCCACCACCGGCACCATGGATGTGCTCATGGCCCGCGCGCTGACCAAGCGCGAAAGCCATATCGACATGACCATGATCGGCGCCTA
Source organism: Pseudomonas sp. DWP3-1-3b3 (assembly GCF_049896305.1). Classification (NCBI taxonomy): domain Bacteria; kingdom Pseudomonadati; phylum Pseudomonadota; class Gammaproteobacteria; order Pseudomonadales; family Pseudomonadaceae; genus Pseudomonas; species Pseudomonas sp. DWP3-1-3b3. Next base: position 268,536 of record NZ_JAFCUA010000004.1, read on the forward strand.
TTCCAACAACCCACTCAAATTCTTCCCCGACGCCGACAGCGCCCTGACCCAGATGCTCGGTGGCGACTCACCGGCCTATATGCGCCCGGTCAAGGCGATGAACGCCTCGTTCGACGACCTCAAGGCCCATGAACTGGCGGTGATCGCCGGCATGCGCGCGGCCCTTGGCGCGGTGGTGCAGCGCTTTGATCCGGCACGGGTCGAGCAACGCCGCACCACCCATGGCGCGCTGGACAAGTGGATGCCGGCGCGGCGCAAGGCGCGGTTGTGGGATCGCTTGGTGGAGCGCTACGAAGACCTGGCACGGGATGCCGATGAGGATTTGCAGCGGTTGTTTGGTGAGCTGTTTTCCAAGGCTTATGAGGAACAGGTCGCGCGGATGCGCTCTTGAGCGCAGGTCTCTGTGGTGAGCGGGCTTGCCCCGCGCTGGGCTGCGAAGCAGCCCTAAAACAGGCGACCTTATTTGACTGAATAAACGCAGCGTCTGGATTGGGGCCGCTTCGCAGCCCAGCGCGGGGCAAGCCCGCTCACCACAGACAAGCTTGCCAGCATCAGAAACGTATTCAATTGATGAGAAGAATTCATGTCCTGGAATAACAAAGTCGTCTGGTCCGAAGGCATGCTGTTGCAGCCTCAACACCTGCAACAACATGACCGTTTCCTGCAGGCCCAACTGGAAGCCCGCGTCAGTGCCTTGCGCGCTTACAGCTGGGGTTTTTCCACGCTGGAAATCGACCCGCAGCAGTTGGCCATGGGCAAGTTGTCCTTGTTGTCGTTCAGCGGCGTGTTGCCTGACGGCACGCCGGTTGGCCTGCCTTTCGGCGATGAAATGCCGTTGCCCCTGGAGATCCCCGGCGACGCCCGCGATTTGAAAGTGGTACTGGCGCTGCCCAGCCTGCGTCCTGGCGTGTCGGAAGTGGATGACAACCCCAGCTTTGAAAACTTCGCCCGCCATCGCAGCAGCGAGTACGAAGCCTGGGACAGCAATGGCCTGGACAGCAGCGCGTTGATGAGCATCGGCAAACTGCGTCTGCGCCTGGCGTTTGAAGGCGATGTAGTGGATGCCTACACCACCCTGGGCATCGCCCATGTGGTGGAAAAACGTGCCGACAAAAGCGTGGTGCTCGACCGCACTTACTGCCCGCCGTGCCTGGACATCCGTGCCGCCGAACGCCTGGGGGCGTTTGTCGATGAGCTGCTGGGCCTGGTGCAGCAGCGGGTCGAGGCGCTGGCGTCGCGCCTGACTCAACCCGATGGCAGCGGCGCCGCAGAAATCGCCGACTTCCTGCTGTTGCAGGTACTCAATCGCAGCCTGCCGTTGGTGCGCCACTTGGCCGCGATGACCGGCCTGCATCCCGAGCAGTTGTACCGCGACCTCGCGAGCCTGGCCGGTGAATTGGCGACCTTTACCCGCGATGACAAGCGCGCCTCTGCCTACCCGGCGTACCGCCATGCAGCCCTGGCGGAAACCTTCGCCCCGGTGATGCTCGACCTGCGCCGCGCACTGTCGACGGTGATGGATGCGCGCGCCATCGCGATCCCGCTGGAGGAGCGCCAGTACGGCATTCGTGTGGCGGTGCTGCCCGACCAGGACCTGCTGCGTTCGGCCACCTTTATCCTGGCGGTGCAGGCACAGATGTCCGCCGAGAGCGTGCGCAACGGCTTCCCGCCGCAGGTGAAGATCGGCTCGGTGGAGAAGATCCGCGACCTGGTCAACCTGCAACTGCCGGGCATCGGTCTGCGCCCCTTGCCGGTGGCGCCACGGCAGCTGCCGTTCCACGCCGGTTTTACCTATTTCGAACTCGATCGCAGCAGCGAATATTGGCAATTGCTGAGCCAGTCGGCCGGCTTTGCCCTGCATATCGCCGGGGTGTTCCCAGGGCTGGACATGCAGTTCTGGGCGATCCGCAACTAAGGCAAGGTGACTGACGTGAACGACACTTTTGAAGGCGACCCGGATCGCACCCTGCTGATTCCCACTCCAGGCGGACTCAGGGCAGCACCGCCGGTAACACCGGTACAGCGCGAAGCCATGGTGTTGCAGGGCCAGGGGCTCAACCCGCTGGTGCGTGCCGCCAACCCGCTGTTGGACCTGGTGGTGCCGTTGCGCAGTCTCACGGCCATGCCGGATATGGAAAGCCTGCGCCAGCGCCTGATCCAGGCGGTGCAGGCCTTCGAAGCCCAGGCCCGCGCCAGCCAGGTCGACGTGGAAACCGTGGCCGCCGCGCGCTACGCGTTGTGCACCCTGGTCGACGAAACCATCGCCAGCACCCCGTGGGGCGCCGGAGTGTGGGGCAGCCGCAGCCTGTTGGTGACCTTCCACAACGAGGCGTGGGGCGGCGAGAAGTTCTTCATGATCCTGCAGCGCCTGAGCCAGGACCTGCGTACCCATATCGACGTGCTGGAGTTGATGTACCTGTGCATGGCGCTGGGCCTGGAGGGACGTTATCGCGTGCTGGATCGCGGCCTCGATCAGTTGGGGTTGTTGCGTGAACGCCTGCTGCACTTGATCAACCAGCAACGTGGCAATCAGGAGCAAGACTTGTCACCGCGTTGGCGCGGTGCCGAAGCGCCGCAGGCCTCGATGTTGCGGCGGGTGCCGTTGTGGGTGTTGGCGTCGGTGGCGGCGGTGCTGCTGTTGAGTGTGCAACTGACCTACAGCTGGTTGCTCAATCGCGCGTCCGACCCGGTGTTTGCCCAGCTCGGTTCGATCCGTGTGGCTTCGCCGCTCAAGGTGGCGGTGCCGGCCACGCCTGCGCCCGTGCGCCTGGCCGGGTTCCTCGCGCCGGAAGTGGCCCAGGGGCTGGTGGCGGTGAAAGACAGCGCCGACCGCTCGGTCATCACCCTGCGCGGCGATGGGGTGTTCGCCTCCGGCAGTGCCGAAGTGTCGAGCAACTTCGACGGCTTGATCACGCGCATCAGCGATGCCCTGGCTACGGTGCCGGGGGATGTGGTGGTGGTTGGGCATACCGACAACGTGCGGCCCTCGGCGACCTCACGGCTGGGCTCCAACTTTGATCTGTCCCAGGCGCGGGCCAAGACCGTCGCACGCTTGCTGGCGCAACGGGCCGGGCCGGTGGAGCGTTACCGCAGCGAAGGCCGTGGCGAAACCGAACCCTTGGTGCCCAACGATTCAGCGGTGAATCGCGCGCGTAACCGCCGCGTCGATATCACCGTATTGATCCCTTCCCAGGCGCAATAGCCATGAATTTTTCGACGCTGTTTTCGTTGTTATGGTCCCCGGTGGAGCGCTTCATCCTGTGGCTGCTCAAGCCCTGGTTGTTGTCGCTGATCGGTGTGGCCTTGCTGTCCCTGTTGGTGTGGTACGAAGGCCCGCTGCTGGCGTTCAACGGCAGCGAGCCGTTGGCGCCGGAGTCGCGACGCTGGGGTTTGATCGGGTTGTTCGTGTTGGTGTGGGCCGGCTATTTTGCCTGGCGCCTGTGGCGGGCCTGGCGTGCCAACCGTGGCTTGATGGCGGGCGTGGCTGACGCACCATCGGTGGCGCCCGGCGTGCGTGAGTCCCAGGCTGAAGTGGCCGAGTTGGGCGAACGCATGCGTTCGGCCATGGCGGTGCTGCGCAAGGCCAATCCTGGCTGGAAGATGAGCGGGCAGTACCTGTATCAATTGCCGTGGTACATGTTTGTCGGCGCGCCGGGCAGCGGCAAAACCACGGCACTGACCCATTCCGGGTTGCAATTTCCCCTGCGCGAGGCCATGGGCAGCGGTGCCATCGGCGGTGTCGGCGGCACGCGGCATTGCGATTGGTGGTTCACCGATGAAGCGGTGCTGCTCGACACTGCCGGGCGCTACACCACCCAGGACAGCTACACCGAGGTCGACAAGGCCGCATGGGGCGGCTTCCTCGATTTGCTGAAAAGGTACCGCCGCCAACGCCCGGTCAACGGTGTGATCGTGGCCTTGAGCGTCAGCGACTTGCTGCAACAGACCGACGCCCAGCGCCAGGCCCAGGCCGTGGCGATCCGCGCGCGCATCAATGAGCTGTACGAGCGCCTGGGCCTGCGCTTCCCGGTGTATGTGATCATCACCAAGTGCGACTTGCTCGCGGGCTTTTCGGAGTTTTTCGAAACCTTCGGCCGCGACGAACGCGCGCAGGTGTGGGGCGTGACCTTTCCGTTGGCCCAGCCCCCCCAGGTGGAGACGGGCCTGGCGTCGTTCCCGGGCGAGTTCGATGCCCTGGAGCGTCAGTTGCAGCGGCGTGTGCTGGAGCGCTTGCAACAGGAGCGTGACTTGTCACGACGCGCGTTGCTCTACAGCTTCCCGCAACAGTTCGCCAGCCTGGGCGACGGCCTCACGCGTTTTCTCAATACAGTCTTCGAAGCCAATCGCTATCAGGAACCGGCGCTGCTGCGGGGGGTGTATTTCACCAGTGGCACCCAGGAAGGCAGTCCGATCGACCGAGTGCTGACCTCGCTGGCGGCGTCCTTCGGCCTGGGCCGCAAGGTGCTGGCGCCGAATGTCGCCAGTGGGCGCAGTTACTTCATCACCCGCCTGCTGCGCGAGGTGATCTTCAAGGAAGCCGGGCTCGCCGGGGTCAATCACCAGGAACAACGGCGCCGACACCTGCTCGGCCGCGCGGGGCGCATGGCGGCGGGGGTGGCGTTCGTCCTGCTGCTGGTCGGCATGACCATCAGTTATACCCGCAACCTGCAACTGATCGCCGATGCGTCCAATGCCGCCACCAACGTCGCGCAATTGGCCAAGGCACTGCCGGCCGAAGGCGATGTGCTGGTGACCCTGCCGTTGCTGAATGCCGCGCGTGCCTTGCCCAGCGGCTACAGCGACGACGACCGCAGTGTGCCGTTGCTCAGCCGCATGGGCCTGTACCAGGGCAACAAGCTCGGTGCGGGCGCAGTCACGTTGTATCGGCGCTTGCTGCGCAGCACCTTGTTGCCGCATATCGTCGCCAACCTGGAAAACGCCTTGCGACGTGGCGATGCGAGCAATCAGGAGTTTCTTTACGAAACCTTGCGCGCCTACTTGATGCTCGGCGAACGGCAGTTCTTCGACGCGCCGTCGGTGCAGGCCTGGGTCGATGTGGACTGGCGTCGCGAACTGCCCCAGGCCACGCCCGCGCAGTTGCAGCAGCTGTCGGAGCACGTCACGGCGCTGCTGGAGGCCGACGACGAGGCCGAGCCGGTGCAACTGGACAGCGCGCTGGTGGCCAAGGTGCGCCTGGCGTTGGCGAGCATGCCGTTGTCCCAGCGCATCTATAACCGGGTGAAGCGCCAGGTCGACCAGCAACACCTGCCCGAGCTGAGTGTGAACAGTGCGGTGGGGCGGGATGTTTCGTCGTTGTTTACCCGCGCCAGTGGCGAGCCGTTGTCCCGTGGGGTGAGTGGCGTCTACAGCATCGCCGGCTACCGAGAACTGACCCGCAGGACCCCGCAGGCCGTGGCTGAGATGGCCAAGGACAGTTGGGTGCTGGACCGCCAGGAGTCGGCGCAGATTGCCGGCGCCAACCCGGCCATGCAGGCGGCGGTGCTGGAGCTTTACTACGCCGATTACATCCGCCAATGGGACAGTTTCCTCGCGGATGTGCACCTGGCACCGTTGACCAGCCTTGGCCAGGCCTCGTTGGTGACCAATGTGCTCGCCGCCAGCGATTCACCGTTGCGCGCGTTGCTGGTGGCGGTGTCGAAGGAAACCACGCTGGAGGGGGCGTTGACCTCGACCACAGTCAAGGACACCGATCAGCGCGTGCGCGACAAGATCGCTGCGGCCACGCAAAAGCTGCAATCGGCGCTGGGCGGCGATAACCCGGCACCGGTGGCGGACGCGTCGACCAACCCGGTGGACCCGCATTTCGCTGCGCTGCATCGCCTGGTGGGCAACGGCGCCGGCCCGCAGCCGGTGGATGAGGTATTGGCGTCGTTGAAGGACGCCGGGCAATTCTTTGACAGCGCTGACGCCGCGCGCCGCAGTGCTGCGCCGGCACCTTCCAACGAGGTGTTGGGGCGCTTGAAACGCTCGGGTGACACGCAGCCTGCGCCGTTGTCGACGTTGCTGCGGGATGTGGAATCGGGGGGGACGGCGCTGACCCTTGGCAATGAAAAAGCCCGGTTGAATGCACTATGGGAGGCGAGCGGCGCACCGTTCTGTCGGGCGGCCATCGATGGGCGTTATCCGCTGGTGCGCAGCACGGCCCGCGATGCCACCGCCGATGACTTCGGCAAGTTTTTCGGCCCCGGTGGGTTGATGGACGATTTTTTCAGCAAGAACCTTGCGGCGTATGTCGACATGAGCGGCAGCCAGTGGCGCTGGCGTTCAACTGGCGTGACGCCGCTGAATATCTCCCAGGATGTACTCAATCAATTCCAGCGTGGCGCCAGGTTGCGCGATATGTTCTTCGTGGCCGGTGCGCGCCTGCCGTCCATGCGCTTTGACTTGAAACCCCTGGGGGCAGACCCGGCACTGAGCAAGGTCACGCTGGATATCGATGGCCAGCCGGTGGTGTTTGACGCCGGGACTGTGCCCGACTTTGCCAGTATCTCGCTGCCCAGCGGCAGGTCCGGCGGCCTGGTGCGCCTGGACGCCACGCCAGGGCTGGCCAGCCCACTGCGCAGCGACGGCCCCTGGGGTTGGCTGCGCATGATGGACAAGGCTGTGGTGAGCACCCAGGGCGAACAGTTGCAACTGACCTTCAACCTGGAAGGCCATCGGGTGGCGTATCTGCTGCGGGCTAGCAGTGTGATCAACCCGTTCCGCCGCGACAGCTTCGAGCCGTTCCATTGCCCGGGCAGCTTTTAGGAAACCACCATGAATGGATTTTTCGGCAAGGTTCCCAGCCTGGGAGACTTTGTCAGTCGTCGCTTGGCACCGGAATTCCTTGGCCCGTGGGACGCCTGGTTGCAGGCCGGTTTGCAGTGCAGTTATGAGCGTCTGGGCGAGCAATGGCTGGAGGTGTACCTGTGCAGTCCGATCTGGCACTTTGCGTTGGCGGCGGGTGTGTGCGGTGAACAGGGCTGGGCCGGGGTGATGATTCCCAGTGTGGATCGGGTGGGGCGCTATTTTCCACTGACCGTTGCTGCAGCAGTTGGAGACGTGCTGCTGTTGGATGCGACCTGGCATGGTGAGGTGGAGCGCTTGGCGTTGTCCGCCCTGGGCGAGGCGTTTTCCCTCGAGGTATTTGATGAGTCGGTACAGGCGTTGCCATTGCCCACGCTTATCGAACGAGCAGATCCCGCCATGCGGGTGTTGTTCTGGAGCGAAGGTTCCCCCCACGTTGCGCCGACGCGTTGGGAAGGGGAGGGATTGCCTGATGCAGAGACCTTCGCCGACATGCTCGGCGGCCCATGGCCCTGAATGAAAAAGCCCCGAACCTGTCGGGGCTTTGCTGATCAACCCAATGCAGCAAGTTGCGCCACGGTTTCCGGGAAACGTGCCACCAGGCGGATCAGCGTAGCAGCCTGGGCGTTCGGCTTGGCCCGGCCTTGCTCCCAGTTTTCCAGGGTGCGGGTGTTGGTGCGCAGGTACATGGCGAACACCGACCGGGAGAGGTTGAGTTGTTGGCGCACCGCGACCACTTCCTCGGCGGTGAGTGGCGCCAGGTTTTTGAGGTGAACCTTGTGGGTTCGCAGGGTGACTTTGCCTTGACGTTCGTCTGCCAGGGCATCGAAGCCTTCGACCAGTTCGGAAAAGATTTCACGTTTCATGATGTGTTCTCGCTTTGATTTCCCTGTCCAGCAGGTGTTTTAGGGCTTTTTTGTGCTGTGGTGTCAGGTCATCCTGTTCGTGCTTGCCGTACAGGGTGAACAGCCAGAATTGCGTGCCGCCCGACCACCAGTAGTAAATGACCCGCAGGCCACCGCGCTTGCCTTTATTGCGTCGCTCATCGACGAAGCGAACCTTGCGCAGTCCGCCTGTTCCCTCGATCACATCTCCTGCTTCCGGGTTTTTCATCAACTCTTGTTGAAAACCCTGGAAAAGCTCGTCACTCAGATAGTCCTTGCGATGCCGCTCGAAGGCCGGCAGTTCGATAAATAGAGCATCCATGTTTTGTACGTAGCCTGCGTATAGTTTGGTGGCCCACCCGCGATGGGTCAAGTGACCCTGCTGTGGGAACTTTCCTAAAACGCAGACACCATACGGCGGCCTTCATCGAGTAGATGCCGGATGAAGAGGCAGATGGCTGAGGAAATTTCCGCGAATAGGGGAGGGTAAAAGCCACTCCCCCAGAAACGCAAAACGGCGCCCGAAGGCGCCGTTTTGTTGACTGCATCCCGCTAAGCGATCAAACGCCCAGCACCGCGTGCTGCACCAGGGTGAGCAACGGTTGTGGGTAAACGCCCAGGAAGAACGCGAGCAGGGCGATGGCCAGCAGCATCACGCCGCCTGCCTTCTGTTCCCAATGCAGCTCGGCGTCCACACGGCGCAGGTTTGGCTCGATCAGGTACAGGGTGACCATCACGCGCAGGTAGTAGAACACGCCAATCGCGGAGCCCAGTACCAGGGAGGCAACCAACCACCATTCGTGGGCTTCAACACCGGTGGCGACGATGTAGAACTTGCCGATGAAGCCCGCCGTCAGCGGAATACCGGCCAGGGACAGCATCATCACGGTCAGCACGGCGGTCAGGTACGGACGGCGCCAGAACAGGCCGCGGTATTCGTACAGGGCGTCGGCGTCACGGCCTTTGAATGGCGAGGACATCAGCGTGATCACGCCGAATGCACCCAGGCTGGTGATCACGTAGGTGACCAGGTACACGCCCATGGCTTCCACGGCCAGGCCTTTGCTCGCCACCAGGGCGATCAGCAGGTAGCCGAAGTGCGCGATGGAGGAGTAACCCAGCAGACGCTTGAGGTTGTTCTGGGTCAGGGCCAGGAGGTTACCGAACAGGATCGACGCAATGGCGATCACGGTCAGCACGGTGCTCAGCACGCCGGTGTTGGCAGCAGGGGAGATCTGGAACAGACGCACCATCACCGCAAACACAGCAACCTTCGACGCGGTGGCCAGGAACGCCGCTACCGGCGCCGGGGCGCCTTCGTACACGTCCGGGGTCCACAGGTGGAACGGCACCAACGACAGCTTGAACGCCAGGCCGATCAACATCATGGCCAGGCCCAGTTGGGCAATCGGCGCAGGCATGTGGGTGGTGGCCAGGGCGTGACCGATACCGGTGAAGCTCAGGCTGCCGGCTTCGGCGTAGAGCAGGGCCATACCAAACAACAGGAACGCGGAACCGGCCGCCGACAGCACCATGTACTTGATGCCGGCTTCCAGGGAGCGCTTGTTGAAGAAGGCGTAGGCCACCAGGCCGTAGGTCGGGATCGACAGCAGTTCCAGGCCGATGAACAAGCCCGCCAGGTGCTGTGCGCTGACCAGCACGATACCGCCGGCCGCAGCCAGCAGGATCAGCAGGTACAGCTCTTCCTTGTTGCCTGGGTAACCGGTGCCGCCTTCGCCCATGTAGGCGTGGGCGAGGGTGACGCACGCCAGGGTCGCGACCAGGATCAGCGCGATATACAGCAGCGCGAAGTCATCCACCATCATCAATGGCGTGACCGCCAATGGCGCGACCTTGAGGGCCGGGATGATCGACAGCAGGGCCAGGTTCAGACCGGCACAGGACAGCAGGAACGTTTGCGAGTGATTGCGGCGCCAGGCGATTGCCAGCATCACCACCACGATGGTGAGGCTGGTAATCAGCAGCGGCGCAAGCGCGATAAAGTGTTGGATCGTGAATTCCATAGCGCTCTTACCGGGCCGAAGCGAGTTGAGAGAAGGCGGTGCCGAACCACTGCTGCACGCCATGCATCGTCGCGGCAGAAGTGTCCAGGAACGGTTGCGGGTACACGCCGATGTAGATCAGCAGCACCGCAAGGCCGAGCACCATGATCAGTTCGCGAGCATCCATCCCTTGCAGGACGGTGTCGGACTTGGCCGGGCCGAAGTAGGCGCGGTGGATCATGATCAGCGAGTAGACCGAACCAAACACCAGGCCGGAGGTAGCAATCGCACTGATCCACGGTGTTTGCACGAATGCACCCATCAGGATCAGGAACTCGCCGATGAAGTTGCCGGTGCCCGGCAAGCCCAGGGACGCGGCGGCGAAGAACAGGCTGATCGCCGGCAGGTACGCGATGCGCGACCAAACACCACCCATTTCACGCATGTCACGGGTATGCAGGCGCTCGTACAGCTGGCCACTCAGGATAAACAGGGCAGCGGCCGAGACACCGTGGGCCAGCATCTGGATCACGGCGCCTTGCAATGCCAACTGGCTGCCGGAGTAGATGCCGATCAGTACGAAACCCATGTGGGAAACGGACGAGAAGGCAATCAGACGCTTGATGTCGGTTTGCGCGAAGGCCAGGAACGCACCGTAGAAGATCCCGATCAGACCCAGGGTCATGGCGATCGGTGCGAACTCGGCCGAGGCATTCGGGAACAGCGGCAAGGCGAAACGCAGCAGGCCGTAGGCAGCGGTTTTCAGCAGGATACCGGCCAGGTCCACGGAGCCAGCGGTCGGCGCCTGGGCGTGAGCGTCAGGCAACCAGGAGTGGAACGGCACCACCGGCAGCTTCACCGCGAACGCGATGAAGAAGCCCAGCATCAGGATGTACTCGGTGGTCAACGACATCTTGGTTTTCAACAGGTCGGCGTAGTTGAAGGTAATCACGCCGGTGTTGTTGAAGTTGACCAGTACCAGGCCCAAGATCGCCACCAACATGATCAGGCCGGAAGCCTGGGTGAAGATGAAGAACTTGGTCGCCGCGTAGATCCGGGTTTTCTTGCCGTCCGAAGAACTGTGACCCCAGAGCGCGATGAGGAAGTACATCGGTACCAGCATCATTTCCCAGAAGAAGAAGAACATGAACAGGTCGAGGGCGAGGAACACGCCGACAACGCCGCCCAGGATCCACATCAGGTTCAGGTGGAAGAAGCCCACGTGACGCTGGATCTCTTTCCAGGAGCAGAGTACCGAGAGGATACCCAGCAGGCCGGTCAGCAGGATCATCAACAGCGACAGGCCGTCGAGGGCCAGGTGCACGTTGATGCCGAAGCGCTGGATCCACACGTGCTTGAATTCAAGCGCGAAGGTCGGATCGACACCCGGTGCCGGAGCAAATGAGTAGTCGCCATGGGCCCACAGCCAGAGGCCAAGAGCGAGTTCCAGGGACATGGTCAGCAACGCAATCCAGCGGGGGAGGGTGGCGCCGAAGCGTTCACCCATCCAGCAGAGCAGGCCGCCGATAAAGGGGATCAGGATTAGCCAGGGCAGAATCATGACAGGCTCGTTTCCTTTCGCAGGTTCGCAATATTCATAGTCAGACCGCTACCACAACGATGGCGCCGATCACCAGTACGGCACCGGCTGCCATGGAAGCGGCATACCAACGGAGTTGACCGGTCTCGCTGCGGCTCAGGGCGGTGTGACCGGCCTTGGCGGCACGCGGGATCAAACCGATGGTCTGGTCGAGCGGGTCTTTGCGCAGTACATGGCTGATGGCAAGGTAAGGCTTGACGAACAGTTTGTCGTAGATCCAGTCGAAGCCCCAGGCAGCGAACCACCAGGCCGACAGGAAACGGCCAATGCCACTGTTGGCCACGGCGGTCACGAAGCGACGCTTGCCGAGGAACAGCAGGGCTGCCAACAGGATACCGGCGATGGCAATGGCGCCCGAGGCGATTTCCAGGCTGTGCTTGGCAGCGCCACCGGCATGGCCGGCGCTTTCTGGCAGGACACCGGCCAGCGGTGGGGTAATCAGCGCGCCGATGAAGGTCGACAGGATGATCAGCACCGACAACGGCAACCAATGCGAGATGCCATGGCCTGCGTGTGCTTCGGTCTTGGCTTCACCGTGGAAGGTGATGAAGATCAGGCGGAAGGTGTACAGCGAGGTCATGAACGCACCCACCAGGCCTGCGTACAGCAGGTTCTGGTTACCGCTGGCAAAGGCTTCCCAGAGGATTTCGTCTTTTGAGTAGAAACCGGCGGTCACCAACGGCAGGGCGGCCAAGGCGGCACCACCGACGATGAAGCTGGCGTAGGCCAGTGGCAGTTTCTTCCACAGGCCGCCCATCTTGAAGATGTTCTGCTCGTGGTGGCAGGCAACGATCACCGCACCGGAAGCGAGGAACAGCAGGGCCTTGAAGAAGGCGTGGGTCATCAGGTGGAAGATCGCCGCGTCCCAGGCACCAACGCCCAGGGCCAGGAACATGTAGCCGATCTGGCTCATGGTCGAGTAGGCGAGGATACGCTTGATGTCGGTCTGTACCAGCGCAGCAAAACCGGCCAGCACCAGGGTCACGCCACCGACGATGCCGACAAGATGCAGGATGTCCGGCGCCAGGGTGAACAGGCCGTGGGTACGGGCGATCAGGTAGACACCGGCGGTTACCATGGTTGCGGCGTGGATCAATGCCGACACCGGGGTAGGACCGGCCATCGCATCCGCCAGCCAGGTTTGCAGCGGCAGTTGTGCGGATTTACCGACAGCGCCGCCCAGCAGCATCAGGGTAGCCAGGGTGATCCAGAAGTCGCCAACCTGGAATTTCTGCGGTGCCAGCACCAGCAGTTCCTGGATGTTCAGCGTCCCCACCTGTTGGAACAGGATGAACAGGCCGATGGCCATGAACACGTCACCGATACGGGTCACGATGAAGGCTTTAAGGGCTGCGTTACCGTTGTTGCGGTTGCTGTAGTAGAAACCGATCAACAGGTACGAGCACAGGCCCACGCCTTCCCAGCCGAAGTACAGGAACAACAGGTTATCGCCCAGCACCAGGAACAGCATGCTGGCGATAAACAGGTTGGTGTACGAGAAGAAGCGCGAGTAACCGGCTTCACCGCGCATGTACCAGGACGCGAACAGGTGGATCAGGAAGCCCACACCCACCACCACGCCGAGCATGGTGATCGACAGGCCGTCGACGTAGAGGGCGAAGTTGGGCTTGAAGCCCTCCACCGACATCCACTGCCACAGTACCAGGGTGTAGTGACCGCCTTCCGGCGGCGCCACGTTGAATTGCCAGATGACGTAGGCGGTCACGATGGCCGAGAGGCCAATGGAGCCCACACCCACCAGGGCCGAGAGGTTTTCCGACCAGCGTCCGCGAGAGAACGACAGCAGCAGGAAACCGATCAGGGGGAATACGAAAGTCAGAAAGATCATGTTCATCCGCGCATCTCACTGGCAGCGTCGATATCAAGCGTGTGGAAGCGACGATACAGTTGCAGCAGGATCGCCAGGCCGATACTGGCCTCGGCGGCTGCCAGGCTGATCACCAGGATGAACATGACTTGTCCATCCGGCTGGCCCCAACGTGCACCCGCAACGATGAACGCCAGTGCAGCGGCGTTCATCATGATTTCCAGGCTCATCAACACGAACAGAATGTTACGGCGAACCATCAGGCCGACCAGGCCAAGGCAGAACAGGATGCCGGCGACCGCCAGACCATGCTCCAAAGGGATAGCAGGCATCGTCATTGCTCCTTGGCTTCGTTGCGGCCCAAGTGGAAGGCGGTGATGGCTGCCGCGAGCAGCAGCATCGAAGCCAGTTCGACCACCAGCAGGTACGGGCCGAACAGGCTGATGCCCACGGCCTTCGCGTCTACGGTGGTGTGGCCGATGGCCTGGCCGCTCTGGTGAGCGAACAGCACATACAGCAGTTCACCCAGCAGCAGCGCTGCGAGGATAACCGGGCCGAGCCAGATGCCGGGCTTGAGCCAGACGCGCTCCTGGGCGACCGAAGCCGGCCCCAGGTTGAGCATCATCACCACAAACACGAACAGCACCATGATGGCGCCGGCATAGGCGATCACTTCCAGCACGCCGGCGAACGGAGCGCCGAGTGCGAAGAAGGTCATGGCCACGGCGATCAACGAAATGATCAGGTAGAGCAGGGCGTGCACAGGATTGGTGTTGGTGATCACGCGAAGCGTGGACACCACTGCAATACCGGACGCGAAATAGAAAGCGAATTCCATCTTTCTTCCTTAAGGCAGCAAGCTCTTCACGTTGATCGGCTCGGCTTCGTTTTGTGCGGCGCCTTTCGGCTTACCGGCAACGGCCATACCTGCAACACGATAGAAGTTGTAATCAGGGTTTTTACCGGGACCAGAGATCAAAAGATCTTCTTTCTCGTACACCAGGTCCTGACGTTTGAACTCGGCCATCTCGAAATCCGGTGTCAGCTGGATCGCGGTGGTCGGGCAAGCTTCCTCGCAGAGGCCGCAGAAAATGCAGCGCGAGAAGTTGATGCGGAAGAAGTCCGGGTACCAGCGACCGTCTTCGGTTTCAGCTTTCTGCAGGGAGATGCAACCCACCGGGCACGCCACGGCGCACAGGTTGCAGGCTACGCAACGCTCTTCGCCATCGGGGTCGCGGGTCAGCACGATACGGCCGCGATAACGCGGCGGCAGGTACACCGCTTCTTCCGGGTATTGCAGGGTGTCGCGTTTGCGGAAACCGTGACCGAACACCATCACCAGGCTTCGCAACTGGGTACCGGTACCCTTAACGATGTCGCCAATATATTTGAACATGGGTCAAATCCTCACTGAACCGCGCCGGCTGGCGTGTTCAACAACACAACGGCAGCCGTCACCAGCAAATTGATCAGGGTCAGTGGCAGGCAGAAGCGCCAGCTGAAATCCATCACCTGGTCGTATCGTGGACGCGGAATGGACGCGCGCAGCAGGATAAACAACATGATGAAGAACGCGGTCTTCAGGAAGAACCAGAAGAACGCCAACTGCGGCAGGATGCCGAACGGACCATGCCAGCCGCCGAAGAACAGCGTGACCAGCAGGGCCGAGATCAAGATGATGCCGATGTACTCGCCAACGAAGAACATGCCCCATTTCATGCCGGCGTATTCAATGTGGTAACCGTCGGCCAGTTCCTGTTCCGCTTCCGGCTGGTCGAATGGGTGACGGTGAGTCACGGCGACGCCAGCAATGAAGAAGGTACAGAAGCCGAAGAACTGCGGAATGATGAACCACAGGTTCTGCGCCTGGTACTCGACGATGTCGCGCATGTTGAACGAGCCGACCTGCACCACGATGCCCATCAGCGCGAGGCCCATGAACACTTCATAGGACACGGTCTGGGCCGAAGCCCGCAAGCTACCCAGCAGGGCGAACTTGTTGTTGCTCGACCAACCGGCGAACAGCACCGCATAGACCGACAGACCGGCCATGGCGAAGAAGAACAGCAAGCCGATGTTCAGGTCCGCCACGCCCCAGGTCGGGGTGATCGGGATGATCGCGAAGGCGATCAGCAAGGCGCTCATGGCCACGACCGGTGCCAGGGTGAAGATCACCTTGTCGGCAAACGGCGGGGTCCAGTCTTCCTTGAAGAACATTTTCAGCATGTCGGCGGCGATCTGGAACATACCGAACGGGCCAACGCGGTTCGGACCGTAACGGTCCTGCCACCAGCCCAGCAGGCGACGTTCGACGAAGCTGAGCAGGGCGCCCGCGACGACCACGGCCAACAGGATCACGATGGCCTTGACCACCGAAATGATCACGTCAATTACTTCCGGCGTGAACCAAGTCATTGCGCTGCCTCCTGCAGACCGTCAACGGTTTTGCCAAAGATCGCCGCTGGAATGCCAGCGATGCCTTTTGGCAGTGCGATCAGGCCAGCACCCAACTCTTCGTTGATGCGCAGCGGCAGACGCAGGGTCTGGCCGGCCACGTTCAGGCTGAGCAGGGCACCGTCGTTGACACCCAGGCGGTCGGCTTCGGACTTGGCCAGGGCAACGTAGGCGGCCGGGATGCGTTCTTGAGCCGGCGCGGCTTTGGAAGAGTTCTCTTCGCTGCCGAACAGGTGGAAGAACGGCACAACCTGCCAAGTACCCTGGGCCGGGTTGAACGGACGCGGTACGGCCGCGAACCAGTTCAGCGCGTCACCAGTGCTTTCGATCAGGCGGGTGCCTGGGTCGCCAGCGCGGATGTGACCACCGACTTCGTCCTGGAACTTGTTCCAGGCCTGTGGCGAGTTCCAGCCCGGCGACCAGGCGAACGGCACCTGCTGACGAGGCTCGACCGAACCCGAATAACCTTCCATGGAGAAGGCAAACGCGGTGTCCGGGTCTTGTGGAGTGCGTGGTTCATGCACGCTGATGTTGGCGCGCATGGCCGTACGACCGGAATAACGCAGCGGTTCACGGGCCAGTTTCATGCCCTTGATGCGGAACGCGGCGGACGGTGCAGCGTCGACGATCCGTGCCAGTTGCGGCGCGCTCGCGGCGGTGGCGGCAGTGACGTGGTCGAGCTGGGTCCAGTCGATCGGCTGGTTCAGCAGGGTGGCGCGCAGGGCATGCAGCCAGCGCCAGCCTTCATGAACCAGGATGCTGGCGTCCATGTATTTCGGATCGAACACCTGGAAGAAGCGCTGGGCGCGGCCTTCCTGGCTGACCAGCGTACCGTCGCCTTCGGCAAAGGTGGCGGCTGGCAGGATCAGGTCGGCGCGCTCGCTGGTAGCGGTCTTCTGGTGGTCGGCAACGATCAGCACTTTGGTGGCGTTGAGCGCAGCGTCAACCTTGGCGGCATCGGTGCGGGTGTACAGGTCGTTTTCCAGCACCACGATGGCGTCGGCTTTGCCGTCGGTCACGGCTTGCAGGGCCGCGTCCAGGGACTCGCCACCGAGCATGGCCAGGCCAAGGCTGTTGGCTTCAGGCACGACCAGGCTGATGGAACCGTTCTTGTCGCGCAGCTTCAAGGCCTTGGCGATGTTGGCAGCGGCTTCGATCAACGCCTTGGAACCCAACGAGGTGCCAGCGATGATCAATGGACGCTTGGCGGCCAGCAGGGCGTCGGCGATACGCTGGGCCAGTTCAACGGCTTCAGCGTCCAGGCCTTCGACGGCCGGTGCGCTGGCGTCGAGGGCGTGGGCCACGGCGAAACCGATACGGGCCAGGTCGTCTGGGGCTGCGTGCACACATTCTTCGGCGATATCGTCGAGCTTGGTTTCAGCCAGGCTTGCGATAAACAGCGGGTTCAGCGCGTGCTGGCCGATGTTTTTCACCGCGGCGTCGAGCCACGGCTGTACGCGCATGGCGTCGGCCATGTCTTCGGCCTTGCCTTTGACCGACTGGCGTAGCGACAGGGCGATACGTGCGGCGGTCTGGGTCAGGTCTTCACCGAGCACGAAGATGGCGTCGTGGTCCTCGATGTCGCGCATGTTCGGCACCGGCAGCGGGCTGTCGTTCAGCACTTGCAGGACCAGGCGGATGCGCTCCAGCTCACCGGCTTCAATACCGCTGTAGAAGTGCTCGGCACCGACCAGTTCGCGCAACGCGAAGTTGCTTTCGAGGCTGGCGCGTGGCGAACCGATACCGACGATGTTGCGGCCGCGTAGCAGGTCGGCGGCTTTATCCAGCGCGTCGTCCAGGCTCAGCTTGCCGCCGTTGGCCAGCAACGGCTGACGCGGGCGGTCTTCGCGGTTGACGTAGCCATAGCCGAAACGGCCACGGTCGCACAGGAAGTACTGGTTGACCGAACCGTTGAAGCGGTTTTCGATGCGACGCAGTTCACCGTAGCGCTCGCCCGGGGAGATGTTGCAACCGCTGGAGCAGCCATGGCAGATGCTCGGGGCGAACTGCATGTCCCACTTACGGTTGTAGCGCTCGGAGTGCGTCTTGTCGGTGAACACACCGGTCGGGCAGACCTCGGTGAGGTTGCCGGAGAACTCGCTTTCGAGCACGCCGTCTTCAACGCGACCGAAGTACACGTTGTCGTGGGCGCCAAACACACCCAGGTCGGTGCCGCCGGCGTAGTCTTTATAGAAGCGCACGCAACGGTAGCAGGCGATGCAGCGGTTCATTTCGTGGGAAATGAACGGGCCGAGGTCCTGGTTCTGGTGGGTACGCTTGGTGAAGCGATAACGGCGCTCGTTGTGGCCGGTCATCACCGTCATGTCTTGCAGGTGGCAGTGACCGCCTTCCTCACAGACCGGGCAGTCGTGAGGGTGGTTGGTCATCAGCCATTCGACGACACTGGCGCGGAACGCCTTGGATTCTTCATCGTCGATGGAGATCCAGGTGTTGTCGGTGGCTGGGGTCATGCAGGACATGACGATACGACCACGGGTGTCGTTCTCGTCGGTGTATTGCTTGACCGCGCACTGGCGACAGGCACCGACGCTACCAAGCGCGGGGTGCCAGCAGAAATACGGGATGTCGAGGCCTAGTGAGAGACATGCCTGTAACAGGTTGTCTGCCCCATCGACTTCGAGCGCTTTGCCGTCTACGTGGATAGTGGCCATGGTTCAAAGTTCTTCGTTGGCCCGTTGTCAGCGGGCGTGGCTAATGGAATCTTGTTATTCACGGGCATCAACACAGCCTTTACGGCGTCAGCCCATGAGAAAGCGAAGGGCACGGACCCTTCGCCTTTTTAAGCGTTACGCGCCGACTACGATCGGCCTTGCCAGAGGCGGGACGGCGGCGCTGGTGGGCGCGATGCCGGCTTCGAACTCCGAGCGGAAGTATTTGATGGCGCTGCCCAATGGCTCCACGGCGCCCGGTGCGTGAGCACAGAAGGTCTTGCCTGGGCCGAGGAAACCGACCAGGCCGAGCAGGGTTTCGATATCACCCTCGCGGCCTTCGCCATTTTCCAGGGCCATCAGCAGCTTCACGCTCCACGGCAGACCGTCGCGGCATGGGGTGCAGAAGCCGCAGGATTCACGGGCAAAGAACTGCTCCATGTTGCGCAGCAACGAGACCATGTTCACGGTGTTGTCCACTGCCATCGCCAGGCCCGTACCCATCCGGGTGCCGACCTTGCCGATGCCGCCGGCATACATCTGTGCGTCGAGGTGCTCAGGCAACAGGAAACCGGTGCCGGCGCCGCCTGGCTGCCAGGCTTTCAAGGTGTAGCCGTCGCGCATGCCACCGGCGTAGTCCTCGAACAGCTCGCGGGCGGTCACGCCGAACGGCAGCTCCCACAGACCAGGGTTCTTGACCTTGCCGGAGAAGCCCATGAGCTTGGTGCCCATGTCTTCGCTGCCTTCGCGGGCCAACGATTTGTACCAGTCCACGCCGTCGGCGATGATCGCCGGCACGTTGCACAGGGTCTCGACGTTGTTGACGCAGGTCGGCTTGCCCCATACGCCGACGGCGGCAGGGAAGGGCGGTTTGGAACGTGGGTTGGCGCGGCGGCCTTCGAGGGAGTTGATCAGTGCGGTTTCTTCACCGCAGATATAACGCCCGGCGCCGGTGTGCACGAACAATTCGAAATCGAAGCCCGAACCGAGGATGTTCTTGCCCAACAGGCCAGCCGCCTTGGCTTCTTCCACGGCACGGTTGAGGTGCTTGGCGGCGGTGGTGTACTCGCCACGCAGGAAGATGTAGCCGCGGTAGGTTTTCAACGCGCGGGCGCTGATCAGCATGCCTTCGATCAGCAGATGGGGCAGTTGCTCCATCAGCATGCGGTCTTTCCAGGTGTTTGGCTCCATTTCATCCGCGTTGCACAGCAGGTAGCGGATGTTGATGGATTCGTCTTTTGGCATCAGGCCCCACTTAACGCCAGTGGGGAAGCCTGCACCGCCGCGGCCTTTAAGGCCGGCGTCTTTCACGGTCTGGACGATATCGTCCTGGGCCATGTCGGCGAAAGCTTTGCGCGCCGCCGCGTAACCGTTCTTGGCCTGGTATTCGTCGAGCCACACCGGCTCGGCATCGTCACGCAGGCGCCAGGTCAGCGGGTGGGTTTCAGGCGAACGCTTGATCAGGTTGGCCGGGCCGAAGGATGTAAGGGTCATGGGTAGCCCTCGAGCAATTGGGTCACGCCAGTTGCCTGCACGTCACCGAATGTGTCGTCGTCGATCATCAACGCCGGCGCCTTGTCGCAGTTGCCCAGGCAGCACACCGGCAGCAGCGTGAAGCGGCCGTCCGGAGTGGTCTGGCCGAGGCCGATGCCCAGTTTGGTCTGGATCGCGTCAACCACTTTCTCGTGGCCACCGATGTAGCAGACCATGCTGTCGCACACGCGAATGATGTGGCGGCCAACCGGCTGACGGAAGATCTGGCTGTAGAACGTAGCCACGCCTTCAACGTCGCTGGCAGGGATGCCGAGGATCTCGCCAATGGCGTAGAGCGCGCCGTCCGGCACCCAGCCACGTTCCTTCTGGACGATCTTCAAGGCTTCGATCGACGCCGCGCGCGGGTCTTCGTAGTGATGCAGCTCGTGCTCGATGGCCGAGCGCTCGGTTTCACTCAGGGTGAAACGGTCTGTCTGGATAAGCGTGCTGTTCATGCTTAGCGGTCCACGTCGGCCATAACGAAATCGATACTACCCAGGTACGCAATCAAGTCCGCGACCATCTCGCCTTTGATCACCGAAGGGATCTGCTGCAAGTGGGCGAAGCTTGGGGTACGGATCCGGGTGCGGTAGCTCATGGTGCCGCCATCGCTCGTCAGGTAATAACTGTTGATACCCTTGGTCGCTTCGATCATCTGGAAGGATTCGTTGGCCGGCATGACCGGGCCCCACGAAACTTGCAGGAAGTGCGTGATCAGGGTTTCGATGTGCTGCAGCGTGCGCTCTTTCGGCGGTGGCGTGGTCAGCGGGTGATCCGCCTTGTACGGGCCTGCCGGCATGTTGCGCATGCATTGCTCGATGATCTTCAAGCTCTGGCGCATTTCTTCGACGCGCACGATGCAACGGTCGTAGGCATCGCCATTCGCGGCCAGCGGGACTTCGAATTCGAAGTTTTCGTAGCCCGAGTATGGACGCGCTTTACGCAGGTCGAAATCGCAACCTGTTGAGCGCAGGCCAGCACCGGTGACACCCCATTCCAACGCCTCTTTGGTGTTGTACTGGGCGACGCCGATGGTTCGACCCTTGAGGATGCTGTTGTCCAGAGCAGCCTTTTGGTACTCGTCCAGACGCTTGGGCATCCAGTCGATGAATTCCTTGACCAGGCGCTCCCAGCCGTTCGGCAGGTCGTGGGCCACGCCACCAATGCGGTACCAGGCCGGGTGCAAGCGGAAACCAGTGATGGCTTCGATGACCTTGTAGGCGCGCTGACGGTCGGTGAAGGTGAAGAACACCGGGGTCATGGCGCCGACGTCCTGGATATAGGTACCCAGGAACAGCAGGTGGCTGGTGATGCGGAAGAACTCGGCCATCATGATGCGGATGGTGTCGACGCGGTCCGGTACCTTGATACCGGCGAGCTTCTCGACCGAGAGCACGTACGGCAGGTTGTTCATCACGCCGCCGAGGTAGTCGATACGGTCGGTGTACGGGATGAAGCTGTGCCACGACTGACGCTCGGCCATCTTCTCGGCACCACGGTGGTGGTAGCCGATGTCGGGCACGCAGTCGACGATTTCTTCGCCGTCCAGTTGCAGGATGATACGGAAGGCACCGTGAGCCGAAGGGTGGTTCGGGCCCAGGTTGAGGAACATGTAGTCCTCGTTGGTGCCGGAGCGTTTCATGCCCCAGTCTTCCGGACGGAAACGTGCGGCTTCCTCTTCAAGCTGTTGCTTGGCGAGGTTGAGGCTGAACGGATCGAATTCGGTGGCGCGGGCAGGGAAGTCCTTGCGCAGCGGGTGACCTTCCCAGGTCGGCGGCATCATGATGCGCGTCAGGTGCGGGTGGCCCGGGAAGTCGATACCGAACATGTCCCAGACTTCACGCTCGTACCAGCTGGCGTTCGGCCAGATACCGGTGACGGTCGGGATGCTCAGGTCGCTTTCGTTTAGTGCGACCTTGATCATCACGTCGCTGTTACGTTCCAGCGACATCAGGTGGTAGAACACGGTGAAATCGGCGCCGCTCGGCAGGCCCTGACGCTTGGTGCGCAGACGCTCGTCCACGCCATGCAGGTCATAGAGCATGACGTACGGCTTGGGCAGGTTGCGCAGGAAGGTCAGGACCTCGACGAGCTTGGCGCGCGCCACCCACAGCACCGGCATACCGGTGCGTGTGGCCTGGGCGGTGAAGGCGTCAGGGCCAAAACGGTTATTGAGTTCGACGACCACATCCTGGTCGTCTGCCTTATAAGGCGGGATGTACAGAGCGCTGCCTGTAGTCATGGTTTTTTTATCGCTTTCGGTCAACGTAAAGAATGAAGCCAGGTGTTCGTTCTATTTAAAGAAGCGGGCTGGATCAGACTTCGTCAGGGCTGCGCAGGTTGGTGACTGCGATTCGCTGTTCGCGGCGCTCTTCCTTTTGCGAAGGCATCTCGGCGCGGTATACGCCTTGATCGCCAACGACCCAGGACAGCGGGCGACGCTCCTTGCCGATCGATTCCTGCAACAGCATCAAGCCTTGCAGAAATGCTTCGGGGCGGGGCGGGCAGCCGGGCACGTAGACGTCCACGGGCAGGAACTTGTCCACCCCCTGAACGACGGAGTAGATGTCGTACATGCCACCGGAGTTGGCGCACGAACCCATGGAGATAACCCACTTCGGTTCGAGCATTTGCTCGTAGAGACGCTGGATGATCGGCGCCATCTTGATGAAGCAGGTGCCGGCGATAACCATGAAATCCGCCTGGCGCGGCGATGCCCGGATAACTTCGGCGCCAAAGCGCGCGATGTCGTGGGGCGCCGTGAAGGCGGTGGTCATTTCCACGTAGCAGCACGAAAGACCGAAGTTGTACGGCCACAGGGAGTTCTTACGTCCCCAGTTGACCGCGCCACTCAGCACGTCTTCCAGCTTGCCCATGTAGATGTTTTTGTGGACTTGATCTTCTAACGGATCGGAGACGGTTTCCCGTTCGCCGATAGGGTACTGATCGTTAGGAGCATCCGGGTCGATCCTGGTGAGATTGTATTGCATCGCCAAAGCCTCATTGTTTCAGCTTCGCTTGCCGCTTACGACGAGCTTCCGGAGCCCAGTCAAGGGCGCCCACTCGGAATAGGTAGACAAGGCCTGCCAACAGAATTGCTATGAAAACGAGAGCTTCGACGAATCCGGTCCAGCCGCTTTCGCGGACGGACACAGACCAGGCAAAGAGAAAAAGGGCTTCGATATCGAAGATCACGAAAAGCATCGCGACCAGATAGAATTTGGCTGAGAGCCGCAAGCGGGCGCCACCTGTAGGTAGCATGCCGGACTCGAACGGTTCATTTTTGCTGCGGCCCCAGGCTTTTGACCCGAGGAGGCTGGAGACACCGAGCATGAAGGCGCAGAGGCCGACAACACCGAGGAGGAAAATGGCAAAGCCCCAGTTGTGGGCCATGAGTCCTGTCGCTTCGGTCATGCTGGAAATCCTTAACAGAGAGCAAAGGTCTCTGAGCTCGAAAAAGTAACGATGCAGTGACGATATGTCGCACTGCAATCAATCGCGGTGATTTTATGGCTAAACACCGGGCAAGTAAAATTCCTATGGCGAAATTATTCGATGGAATAAGGACATAGTGCACCTTCTTGGGGCTGTAGCCCTTGTGGGGCGGGCATTAGCGGGCATTTAATCAAATGTGTTTTGTTTATCCTGTAACGAAGTTTTCATGCGCCAAATGATAATGAATATTGTTTGCGCGGGGTTTAAGCGAATGTTTCTCGTGTGGCGAGGGAAGTTGCCGTTACTTGCTAGAGTGTCGCTTAGTTGCTGACGGGGATCTTTTAACCGATCTGATCCACGCGAACACCGCTCTGGATCAATGTTTTGCGCAAAAACGTTCAGCTCGACGCGATCCCTGTGGGAGCCGGGCTTGCCCGCGATGGCGGTGTGTCAGCATTTGAATGCGGCGACTGGTGCACCGCCATCGCAGGCAAGCCAGCTCCCACATTTTGATCCGTGTTATGCCAGTCGGATTTTCATCAGCTAAAAAAACGCCCCGAACAGGTCGGGGCGTGATTGTTGTGCGGCACTGCGGTTAGGTCTTCCTTGGGGCCGCAGTGGCCGTGTACGCGGTGCTTAGTGGAACTGCTCTTCTTCGGTCGAGCCGGTCAGCGCGGTCACGGACGAGGTGCCGCCCTGGATCACGGTGGTCATGTCGTCGAAGTAGCCGGTGCCCACTTCCTGCTGGTGAGCCACGAAGGTGTAACCCTTGGCGGCGTCGGCGAACTCCTGCTCTTGCAGCTTCACGTAGGCGGTCATGTCGTTGCGGGCGTAGTCGTGCGCCAGGTTGAACATGCTGTGCCACATGTTGTGAATGCCGGCCAGGGTGATGAACTGGTGCTTGTAGCCCATGGCGGACAGTTCACGCTGGAACTTGGCGATGGTCGCGTCGTCCAGGTTCTTCTTCCAGTTGAAGGAAGGCGAGCAGTTGTAGGACAGCAGTTGGTCTGGGTATTCCTTCTTGATCGCTTCGGCGAAGCGACGGGCTTCGTCCAGGTCCGGCTTGGCGGTTTCGCACCAGATCAGGTCGGCGTACGGCGCGTAGGCCAGGCCACGGGCAATCGCCTGGTCCAGGCCGGCACGGACCTTGTAGAAACCTTCCTGGGTACGCTCGCCGGTCACGAATGGCTGGTCGTACGGGTCGCAGTCCGAAGTCAGCAGGTCAGCGGCGTTGGCGTCGGTACGGGCCAGGATGATGGTCGGTGTACCGGCAACGTCGGCCGCCAAGCGTGCAGCGGTGAGCTTCTGTACGGCTTCCTGGGTTGGCACCAATACTTTGCCGCCCATGTGGCCACATTTCTTCACCGAAGCAAGCTGATCTTCGAAGTGCACGCCGGCAGCGCCAGCCTCGATCATACTCTTCATCAACTCGTAGGCGTTCAGCACGCCGCCGAAGCCGGCTTCAGCGTCAGCCACGATCGGTGCGAAGTAGTCGATGTAGCCTTCGTCGCCTGGGTTCTTGCCGGCTTTCCACTGGATCTGGTCGGCACGACGGAACGAGTTGTTGATGCGCTTGACCACGGTTGGGACCGAGTCCACCGGGTACAGCGATTGGTCGGGGTACATGGATTCAGCGGAGTTGTTATCCGCTGCCACTTGCCAGCCGGACAGGTAGATCGCCTGGATACCGGCTTTCACCTGTTGCACTGCCTGGCCGCCAGTGAGGGCGCCCATGCAGTTGACGAAATCTTTGTCGGGACGGAAGGAAGGCTTGGCACCTTGGGTCACCAGGTTCCACAGCTTCTCGGCGCCGAGTTTTGCAAAGGTGTGCTCAGGTTGAACCGAGCCACGCAGGCGGACGACGTCAGCAGCGGAATAAGCGCGGGTCACGCCTTTCCAGCGTGGGTTTTCAGCCCAGTCTTTTTCGAGGGCTGCAATTTGCTGTTCGCGTGTCAGTGCCATGGAAGTAAACCTCGTCGCGTCTTCTTGTGGTGGAAAAATCCATTTGCCAGCCCTGCATTCAAATGCGTGGGCAGGGCTGCTCGCTGACCAGAAGCTTAGGCGGTCATGTCGGGTCTGGCGGGGAATGCGACGGGATGAACGATTGGCGAGAGGGGCGGTAGGTAAAGGCGGGCCGCGAACAGTCTGAGGGCGTCGTGGGCCCTTGGGTGTTCAACAGCGTGTAGCCGGGTTACCTGGTTAGCTTCCGTCCCTCGGGACAACTTCGTTCCAGTCGCAACCAAAGTCAAACACGCCTTGTGGGCGGTACAGACACGAATCGGCTCAGGTGGGTAGCTTGGAGCGGCGATCCGAAGGCCCTTGCCAGGGCCCCTGATTAGCGGGAGCGAGGCCATCATGCCCATGCTTTTTTGGATCGTCAAATGTTTTGTAGTGCTTTTTTTAAAGCACTACATCTTTGGTCTAATACGACTCATCAGTCAGTTTTTGGTGCTTCAGTTCAGGGTGTCGACCTTGACCCGCACAGTCAGGTCATCGCGACCTTGAGTAGAGTAGGTGCGGGTTCCAGAGGATTTGTCGGCCTGGGTCTCGCGATTGATACCGGCCAGGGGGATCCATTCACCCAAGCGGCCGCTGACGGTTGTGTCGGTACTTTGCACATTCACTACATCGGGACGTTCCTGGCTCATGCGGTCACGGTTGGTACTGATCGCCAGGTGAACGGTTTCGCCGGTGACGCTCGCCGTCACGTAGAACCCCTGGGTGACGTTGCGATACTGGGTCTGGTTCTGCAAGCGGCCGTAGCCGTCTTGCTGGGTGGTGGTCAGCGGTACGCTCTGGCCGACCTGAATCAGCGCGGGCACGCCTTCGCTGGCCTGGATCTGTTGGATCCCGCCGTCGCGGCTGGCGGTGCCGTAGCTGATGATGCGGGTCTGGCTGTCGCCGCTGTTCTGTTGGTTGTTTTCGTTGGTGTCGACGGTGATCAGCAGCCGCTTGGCTGGTGTGTCGAGTTGGGAGAGCAGGGCGCGCAAGTCCTGGATCTTGGCGGGGTCGGCGTTGACAATAAGCTGGTTGCCGTAGGCGCTGACGGTGCCGTCCTTGCCGATGAAGTTCTGCGCTACGGGGAGCAGGTCGGCGCTGGTGCGGTTGCTCAGGTTGACCACTTCGGTGTCGGCTATGGCCGAAACGCTGGCGGTCAGGAGAAGGGCGGTGAGCAGGGTGCGTAGGGACATGTCCGTTATCTCTGCGAGTCTTTAGGCTTGAGTTTGCCAGTTTGTCGGCCTAGCGGGGGGCAAGTTGAATCGTAGACGGCAAAATGCCCTGGCAAGGCAGGGCATTATTGGTGTTGCTGATATCGCTATCCCAGGCGATGCGGATTCGGATCAGTCCCCGCGCACCATGTCCACATGCGGAATCCCGACTTCAAGGAATTCGTCACTGACGATCTTGAAGCCCAGTCGCTCATAGAACGGCGCTGCATACACCTGCGCACTCAGGAACTGCTTGGCCTGGCCGCGTTGCTCGGCCACGCCGATCACCGCTTCCATCAGCTTGTCGCCGACCTTCAGCCCGCGCCAGTCCTTGAGTACCGACACGCGTCCGATCTCGCCGCTGGGCAGCAGGCGTGCGGTGCCAATCGGAAAATCACCTTCGAATGCAAGGAAATGCACCGCGCCGGCGTCGTCCGCATCCCACTCCAGTTCTGGCGGAACCGATTGTTCAGCGATAAACACCGCTTCACGAATGCGCCGAATCTCGGCGACATCCTTTTGCCAGTCCGCGACACTTACGTGAATCTTATTCATCGGCAAATCCCAGGCTTCCTTGCTTGACCAATTCGCACAGCAGGTCGCGACCGTCTTCGTCCGCCAGCCATGGGCCGAGGTTTTCGGCGTGCAGGGCGTCGGCGGCGCAGATCAGCTTGAGCAGTTCGCGCAGCTTGCCCGGCAGGTAACGGCTCTGGCCGCTGGCGAACAGCAGCACGTCGTCGTCGACTTCCGACCAGGCCATGCGCGCGCTCGGGTTGCGCACCAGGATCGCGCCGTCTTGCAGGCTGTTGACGAAATCCTCTTCGCCCAATTCTTCACCGGCCACCAGTTCAGGATAGCGCGGTTCGGTCATGAACTGGCCGAACCAGGTCAGCAGCATGCGCTCGTCGCTCATGTGCTCGGCCAGAAGGCTCTTGAGGCGGTCGAGCGCGTCGCCCTGGATCTGGTGCGGGTCGCTGACCGGCTGGGCGTCGGCGTCGGTGTAGCGTTCTTCGTCAGTCAGGTACTGGCTGAGGAAGTCGGTGAAGTGGGTCAGCACTTCAGCGGCGCTGGGGGCGCGGAAACCCACGGAGTAGGTCATGCAGTCATCTTCAGCAATGCCGAAGTGCGCCAGGCGTGGCGGCAGGTAGAGCATATCGCCCGGTTCCAGGACCCACTCGGCGCTTTCTTCGAATTCGGCGAGGATGCGCAGGTCGGCGTGCTGCAGCAGCGGGCTTTCGGAGTTGCACATCTGGCCGATCTTCCAGTTGCGCTTGCCTTGGGCTTGCAGCAGGAACACATCGTAGTTGTCGAAGTGCGGACCGACGCTGCCACCGGGCGCGGCGAAGCTGATCATCACATCGTCGATGCGCCAGCTTGGCAGGAAGCGGAACTGCTCGAGCAATTCGGCCACTTCCGGCACGAACTGGTCGACAGCCTGCACCAGCAGGGTCCACTCACGCTCGGGCAGGGTGCTAAAGGCATCTTCAGCAAACGGGCCGCGGCGCAGTTCCCACGGGCGCTCGCCGTGTTCGATCACCAGGCGCGACTCGACTTCTTCTTCCAGGGCCAGGCCGGCCAGTTCGTCGGCGTCGATCGGGCTTTCGAAATCAGGGATGGCCTGGCGGATCAGCAGCGGCTTTTTCTGCCAGTAGTCGCGCAGGAATTCCCGTGCCGTGATGCCGCCCAGAAGTTGAAGAGGGATATCAGGATTCATGTGTAACCTATTGAAAAAAAGCACTTTTCAGACTGGAATAAAAACGCCCGGCGCGGCCGGGCGTCTCAAAGGGTCAAGCAACGATCAGATGCGCTTGGCTTGCTCTACAGCGTTGCCGATGTAGTTGGCCGGGGTCAGCAATTTCAGCTCGGCCTTGGCCGCGGCTGGCATGTCCAGGCCGTCGATGAAAGTTTGCAGTGCGTCAGAGGTGATGCCCTTGCCGCGCGTCAACTCTTTCAGCTTCTCGTACGGGTTTTCGATGTTGTAGCGGCGCATCACGGTCTGGATCGGCTCGGCCAGGACTTCCCAGCATGCGTCCAGGTCAGCGGCGATCTTCTGCTCGTTGAGTTCCAGCTTGCTGATGCCCTTGAGGCTGGCTTCGTACGCGATCACGCTGTGAGCGAAGCCCACGCCGAGGTTGCGCAGTACGGTGGAGTCGGTCAGGTCGCGCTGCCAGCGGGAGATCGGCAACTTGCTGGCCAGGTGCTGGAACAGGGCGTTGGCGATGCCGAGGTTGCCTTCGGAGTTTTCGAAGTCGATCGGGTTGACCTTGTGCGGCATGGTCGACGAACCGATTTCACCGGCAATGGTGCGCTGCTTGAAATAGCCCAGAGAGATGTAGCCCCAGATATCGCGATCGAAGTCGATCAGGATGGTGTTGAAGCGCGCAATGGCGTCGAACAGCTCGGCGATGTAGTCGTGCGGCTCGATCTGCGTGGTGTACGGGTTGAAACCCAGGCCCAGCTCGTCTTCGATGAAGGCGCGGGCGTTGGCTTCCCAGTCGATCTCAGGGTAGGCCGACAGGTGGGCGTTGTAGTTGCCTACGGCGCCGTTGATCTTGCCCAGCAGCGGCACGGCCGCCACTTGAGCGATCTGACGCTCCAGGCGGTACACCACGTTGGCCAATTCTTTGCCCAGGGTGGTCGGCGACGCGGGCTGGCCGTGGGTGCGCGACAGCATCGGCACGTCGGCGAAGCGGATCGCCAGTTCGCGGATGGCGTTGGCGGTCTGGCGCATCAGCGGCAGCATCACGTCATCACGGCCTTCGCGCAGCATCAGGGCGTGGGACAGGTTGTTGATGTCCTCGCTGGTGCAGGCAAAGTGGATGAACTCGCTGACCTGGGCCAGTTCCGGCAGCTTGGCCGCTTGCTCTTTGAGCAGGTATTCGATGGCTTTGACGTCGTGGTTGGTGGTGCGCTCGATCTCTTTCACACGCTCGGCGTGCTCCAGGGAGAAGTTTTCCGCCAGGGTGTTCAATACAGCGTTGGCTTCGGCGGAAAACGCCGGCACTTCGCTGATGGCAGGGTGAGCGGCCAGGCGCTGGAGCCAGCGCACTTCAACCAGCACGCGAGCACGGATCAGGCCGTATTCGCTGAAAATAG
Source organism: Pseudomonas sp. DWP3-1-3b3 (assembly GCF_049896305.1). Classification (NCBI taxonomy): domain Bacteria; kingdom Pseudomonadati; phylum Pseudomonadota; class Gammaproteobacteria; order Pseudomonadales; family Pseudomonadaceae; genus Pseudomonas; species Pseudomonas sp. DWP3-1-3b3. Next base: position 298,054 of record NZ_JAFCUA010000004.1, read on the forward strand.
GGCGCAGGGCCTGGGTTTTGCCGGCGTAGCGGCCGTCAACAGGGGAAACCGCAGTGAGCGAAGAGAGCTGCATGGGGTGTTCTCGGACAGTCGGGCAACGAAATGGGGCGCGTATCATACATGAAAAAATCCGCCGGTCCGTCGCCAACTGACCGGCGTATTACGCGTAACGGCTTGAAAATAGCCTGTCGGTGCGACTTATTCGTTGCGCATCAACGGGTAAAGCTCTTTGAGCAATTTGCGGCGGCTGATCACCAGCTGCCAACGATGACCGCCCAACTGACGCCACAATCGCGCCGAACGAATACCGGCCAGGAGCAGGGCACGGATTTTCGAGGCGTTGTTCGGTTGCTGCAGGTTGCGCATGTCGCCGTGCACCTGGATGCGTTGGCGCAAGGTGCTCAGGGTGTCCTGGTACAGCGCGCCACAGGCCGCGATCACGTTTTCGTGGGCCGGGCCGAAGTGTTCCACCTGGGATTGAATCTGTGGCAAACGCTTGCCGATGACCTCCAGCAGGTCGTCGCGCTTGGCCAACTGACGCTCAAGGCCGAGCATCGACAGCGCATAGCGCAACGGCTCGCGCTGCAAGGTGCTCGGGTCGCGCTCAAGGGCGCCGATCAGCGCGCGGTAACCTTCCCGCAGTGCGATATCGTCGCCGCCGTAGACCTCCAGGGTATCCTTGGGGTCGCGGATCAGCAGGCTGCCGAGCATGCAGGTCAGGCCGGCTTCGGTGACCTGGCCGGTCTTGGCGATCTTGTCCACCAGCACGGCGGCGAGAAAGACCCCGCCCAGCGCCGTCAATTGCTCCTGGGTCGGGCTCATGCCGATTTGCTCCAGGCTTCGGCCACTTCGATCACGCCGCCGCCCAGGCAGATTTCACCGTCGTAGAACACCACGGACTGGCCAGGCGTGACTGCGCGTTGCGGGTCATCGAAGGTAGCGCGGTAGCCGGTGGCGGTTTTTTCCAGGGTGCAGGGTTGGTCGCTCTGGCGATAGCGCACTTTGGCGGTCAGGCGGCGCGGGGTGCTCAGGTCGATCGGGTTGACCCAATAGATTTCCGAAGCGAGCAGGGCGCCGGAGAACAGCAACGGATGCTCGTTGCCTTGGCCGACGATCAGCACGTTGTTTTCCAGGTCCTTGACCAGCACGTACCACGGCTCTTCACCGGCGTCTTTCAAACCGCCGATGCCCAGGCCCTGGCGTTGGCCGATGGTGTGGTACATCAAGCCATGGTGGCGGCCGATGACTTCACCTTCGGTGGTGTGGATTTCGCCCGGTTGCGCCGGCAGGTACTGCTTGAGGAAGTCGCTGAAGCGGCGCTCGCCGATAAAGCAGATCCCGGTGGAATCCTTCTTCTTGGCGGTGGCCAGGCCGTGTTTCTCGGCGATCTTGCGCACTTCGGGTTTTTCCAGCTCGCCCACCGGGAACAGGGTCTTGGCGATCTGTTCACCGCCGACGGCGTGCAGGAAGTAGCTCTGGTCCTTGTTCGGGTCCAGGCCCTTGAGCAGTTCGGTGCGGCCATCGATATCGCGGCGGCGTACGTAGTGGCCAGTGGCGATCAGGTCGGCGCCGAGCATCATGGCGTAGTCGAGGAACGCTTTGAACTTGATTTCACGGTTGCACAGGATGTCCGGGTTCGGCGTGCGACCGGCCTTGTATTCGGCCAGGAAGTGCTCGAACACGTTGTCCCAGTACTCGGCGGCGAAGTTGGCGGTGTGCAGCTTGATACTGATCTTGTCGCACACGGCCTGGGCGTCCGCCAGGTCGTCCATGGCGGTGCAGTATTCCGTTCCATCGTCTTCTTCCCAGTTCTTCATGAACAGGCCTTCCACCTCATAACCCTGCTCCATGAGCAGAACGGCGGAAACGGAAGAATCCACGCCGCCGGACATGCCGACGATGACGCGCTTCTTTTGTGTGTCAGAAGGGGCTGGATCACGCATAGGGTTTCAACGGGTGTCTTGAAAAAGGACGCGATTCTATCAGGCTCAGGCCTTCAAGGCTAAAGAGAAGGGCGGATCAATTCGAGACTGTGGCGCTGGCCGGCCAGATAATCGTCGATGCAGCGGATGATCAGCTCGCTGCGCCAGTCGTTGCGCAGTTCCATCAGTTCGTCACGGGTCAGCCAGCGGGCGCGGAGGATGCCTTCGTCGAGTTGATAGTCTGGGTGGTGTTTCAGGGCTTTGGCGATAAAGCAGACTCTTTGATAAGTCACGCCGTTGCTGGGGGCGGTGTAGAGGTAAATGCCGACGATGCCGGTGGCTTCGACGTCCCAGCCGGTTTCTTCGAGGGTTTCGCGGATGGCGGCCTCGGTGAGGGTTTCATGCGGATCGAGGTGGCCGGCCGGCTGGTTGAGCACGGCGCGGCCGTTTTTGAGTTCTTCGACCATGAGGAAGCGGCCGTTGTCTTCGACGATGGTGGCGACGGTGATGTGGGGTTGCCAGGTCATAAGCGGCCTCGAGGATGATGTGGCTGGAGAAACTCAGTCGGTGTGTGAGGAGCTGGCTTGCCTGCGATGGCGGTGGTTCAGTTGCAGCTGTATCAGCTGGCAGACAGCTAGTGCAGGCAAGCCAGCTCCCACATTTTGATTGGGTTTCTTCAGGAAGTCTGCATAAGCGTTCTGCATGATGCGCCTGACATTTTATGATTTTACGGATGCCAGGGCCTGGCGCAGTTTACCTCTTCAAGTCAATTTGGAGAGTGCCATGAGTCCGGTTGCCCACAAAAGCTACGAAGTACGTCTCACCTCGCCGCTACCCATTGCCTTCATTCTGCTGTGGAGTTCCGGTTATATCGGCGGCGCCTTCGGCGTGCGTTATGGCGAGCCGTTCACCATGACGTTCTACCGATTTGCCCTGGCGGCGCTGGTTTTCCTGGGAGTTGCACTTGCGATTAAAGCTGAATGGCCGAAAAAGCTGACGCCTTACCTCCACGCTGCTGCAGTTGGGCTGCTTCTGCAGGCGTTGCAGTTCGGTGGCTTGTACACCGGCATCAGTCAGGGCGTTCCAGCAGGGCAAGCCGCGCTGATCGTCGGGCTGATGCCGGTATTTGTCGTGATCGGCGCTTTTTTCTTTTTAGGTGAGCAATTGAGTTGGCGCGACCTGCCGGGGTCCATCCTGGGCGTCGGCGGTGTGGTTATTGTCGTAGCCAGCAGCCTTTTCGGCACCGAGGCGTCACTAGCCGGATATGGCGCAGTGGGCCTGGCGTTGCTAGGTATCACACTCGGCACGCTCTATCAGAAGCGCTTTCTGGGTGGCGTGAACCTGTGGGTGGGCTGCTTCATTCAGATGGTTGTCGCGTCGCTGGTTATGTTGCTGCTGGCCTACACCACCGAAACCATGCGCGTGACCGAATGGGCGCCATTTGCAGCGTCGATAGCCTGGATCACGTTGATGAACTCCGTTGGGGCGCTAACGCTGCTGTATTTGATGATTCGCCGGGGGGAGGCAAGTAAGGCGACTAACTTGTTTCATGTTATTCCGGCGGTCACGCAGATCATGGCGTCGCTAGTGTTGGGTGAAGTCCCGAGTGCGGTGGCGATTGTGGGGTTTGTTGTTTCGGCGGTTGGGGTTTATTTGATGAATCATTTGCGGGCGAAGTGAGTGGTGTTGACAGAAATGCCAGGTGCCTTGCATTAATGTTTGGCGTATTTACTCACTCGCATTGGTGTGTCATGAGAGTCAATCTTGATATTCAGTCGCTGCGCAGTTTTCTCAAGGTCGCTGAGTTGGGTAGTTTTACTCGGGCTGCGCAGGCGCTGAGCCTGACTCAGCCGGCGATCAGTCAGCAGATTCGGCGGTTGGAGGATTTGCTGGGTGTCGAGCTTTTTGCTCGCGACAACCGTCAAGTGTTGCTCACGCTTGAGGGCGAGCGCCTGACCGGCTACGCCCAGCAGATGGTTGGCATCAACGATAAGGTGGGGGGCCTGTTTGATGTCAGTCGCAGTCAGGAGTCCGTGACGCTGGGTATTCCAGAGTATTTCAGCGATGAGCTCTTGCAGCGCGTTATCCCTGCTGTCGCGCTTGAATTGCCAGCGGTGCGAATCGTGGTCAAGGTGGCGCGGTCCGCCGTGCTCGCGGACGCTTTTAATGAAGGGCGCCTCGATATTTGCCTGATGATTGACGAGTTGCAAAAAGTCGCTGGACGGTCTTTGCACGAGCTTTCGTTGGTATGGCTGGGTGGGGAGCGTGGGGCGGCCCTGGTGGCTGGTCAGGAAGTAGCGCTGGCCCTGTTCAAGGCGCCTTGCGTGTTCAGGAGTCTGGCGATTCGACGCCTTGAAGAAAGTGGGGTCAGGTGGCGCTGTGTGTACGAGTGTGAAGACCTGATGTCGTTGCGTTCGGCGGTCCACGCAGGGGTTGGCGTGACGCTTCTGCCTTGGTTTGCCCAAGTGCAGGGCTTGAATAAACTGGACGCGCTCGCGCATTTTCCGGCGTTGCCCGGATTTGGTGTGGAGCTTAAGCAGAGGGTGGGCTGGGAGCCTTGGTACAGGTCTCAGTTGTTAGCAATTATCGAGGCGGCGTGGCGCGAGGAATACGGCGCTGCATGAATGCTAAAAACACAAACCCCGGCACCAGGCCGGGGTTTGTGATGTCACCTCACAACCTTACTTCAACTTGGCAATCGCCGCATTGAGGGTGTTGCTTGGGCGCATGGCCTTGCTGGTCAGCTCCGGGTTCGGCGCGTAGTAGCCACCGATATCCACTGGCTTGCCCTGTACGGCGTTGAGCTCGGCGACGATGGTCGCTTCGTTCGCGGTCAGGGTCTTGGCCAGTTCGCCAAACTGCGCTTGCAGTGCAGTGTCTTCGCTCTGGGCGGCCAGGGCTTGAGCCCAGTACAGCGCCAGGTAGAAGTGGCTGCCGCGGTTGTCGATGTTGCCGACTTTGCGCGATGGCGACTTGTTGTTGTCGAGGAACTGGCCGGTGGCCTGGTCCAGGGTCTTGGACAGTACCAGGGCTTTCGGGTTGTTGTACGTCACACCCAAATGCTCAAGGGAAGCGGCCAGGGCCAGGAACTCGCCCAGGGAATCCCAGCGCAGGAAGTTTTCTTCCACCAGTTGTTGCACGTGCTTTGGAGCCGAACCGCCGGCGCCGGTTTCGAACAGGCCACCGCCGTTCATCAGCGGCACAATGGACAGCATCTTGGCGCTGGTGCCCAGTTCCATGATCGGGAACAGGTCGGTCAGGTAGTCGCGCAGCACGTTACCGGTCACCGAGATGGTGTCCAGGCCCTTGCGGGTACGCTCCAGGGTGAACTTCATCGCGTCGACCGGCGACATGATGCGGATGTCCAGGCCTTCGGTGTTGTGGTCTTTCAGGTAAGCCTGAACTTTCTCGACCACGACGCCGTCGTGAGCACGCTTAGGGTCCAGCCAGAAAATAGCCGGCGTGTTGCTGGCGCGGGCGCGGTTGACGGCCAGTTTGACCCAGTCCTGGATCGGCGCGTCTTTGGTCTGGCACATGCGGAAGATGTCGCCGGCTTCGACTTTCTGTTCCATCAGCAGGTTGCCCTTGCTGTCGGTGACGCGGACTACGCCGTCAGCCTTGATCTGGAACGTCTTGTCGTGGGAGCCGTACTCTTCGGCTTTCTTCGCCATCAGGCCAACGTTTGGCACGCTGCCCATGGTGGTTGGGTCGAAGGCGCCATTGGCCTTGCAGTCTTCGATGACTGCTTGGTAGATGGTGGCGTAGCAGCGATCCGGGATCACGGCCTTGGTGTCGTGCAGCTGGCCGTCGGTGCCCCACATCTTGCCGGAGTCACGGATCATGGCCGGCATCGAGGCGTCGACGATGACGTCGCTCGGCACGTGCAGGTTGGTGATGCCTTTGTCGGAGTTGACCATCGCCAGGGAAGGGCGAGCCGCGTAAACGGCCTGGATGTCAGCTTCGATCTGCGCTTGCTGGTCGGCCGGCAGGGCCTTGATACGAGCGTACAGGTCGCCGATGCCGTTGTTCAGGTTGAAGCCGATCTGTTCCAGCACGGTGGCGTGCTTGGTCAGGGCGTCTTTATAGAACTCGGCAACGATCTGGCCGAACATGATCGGGTCGGAGACCTTCATCATGGTGGCTTTCAGGTGGACCGACAGCAGCACGCCTTGCTTCTTGGCGTCTTCGATTTCAGCGGCGATGAACGCGCGCAGGGCTTTCTTGCTCAGTACGGCGGTGTCGATGATCTCGCCGGCCTGTACCGAAGTCTTTTCCTTCAGTACGGTGGCGGTGCCGTCTTGGGCGATCAGCTCGATCTTCACGGCGTCAGCGGCTTCGATCTGTACGGCTTTTTCGCTGCCGTAGAAATCGCCGTTGTTCATGTGCGCGATGTGCGACTTGGAGTCGGCAGCCCAAGCGCCCATCTTGTGCGGGTGCTTGCGTGCATAGTTCTTGACCGACAGCGGTGCGCGGCGGTCGGAGTTGCCTTCGCGCAGTACCGGGTTCACGGCGCTGCCCTTGACCTTGTCGTAACGTGCACGGGTTTCTTTTTCCGCGTCGGTGGTTACGGTTTCCGGGTAGTCCGGCAGGGCGTAGCCCTGGGCCTGCAGTTCCTTGATCGCGGCTTGCAGCTGCGGGGTCGAGGCGCTGATGTTAGGCAGCTTGATGATGTTGGCTTCAGGCGTAACGGCCAGGTCGCCCAGTTCGGCGAGGTGGTCCGGGATAGCCTTGGCGCCCAGTTGCTCGGGGAAGCTTGCGAGGATGCGCGCGGCGAGGGAGATGTCGCGGGTTTCCACGGCAATATCAGCGGAAGCGGTGAAGGCCTCTACGATAGGCAGCAGTGAATAGGTGGCGAGGGCCGGGGCTTCGTCGGTGAAGGTGTAGATGATCTTCGAGCGGGTGGGCATATTCGGATTAACTCTCTTCTTTGCTGAAAGCGTGCGCAGAAACTCGAGATGCGCCGGGTGGAGCGCGTTCGTTCAAAGTCATCCATGAGCGAAATGTCGAGGTTTCTTCGCGGTGATGTTGGGTTGCATCAGTCGAGCGTCAAGCGTTTGGACTATTGTAATAGTCCTGCTTTCTGGCTGAGGGCTTCTGTCTAGAGCGGTCAACCGTCGTGACTCTTTGGTCAGCGGCGGCATTATACATAGGTCGCTATGCTTACGCCGAGCCTTCATACAAAAGGTGTGTCGTCCATTGGTCTAAAGGTCGCAGGGCCCAGGTTGCTGCCAAAGTCGCACGATATGCTCAAGATTGGCGATTTTGCCTTTGCTTTCAGGCTTGTAGGCGACAAATTATGCTGTTTTCGATGCAGATGAGCATGGCGTGAGGTTTCAGTCGCCATTTATCTGGAGTAGGCTCGAACGCAGCCAGATGTTCAATCCATAGATGGAGTTCAGCATGGGATACAAGAAGATTCAGGTTCCGGCAGTCGGCGACAAAATCACCGTCAATGCAGACCATTCTCTCAATGTTCCTGACCAACCGATCATCCCTTATATAGAAGGTGACGGTATCGGCGTCGACATCAGCCCGGTGATGATCAAGGTAGTCGATGCAGCTGTTGAAAAGGCCTACGGCGGCAAGCGCAAGATCTCCTGGATGGAGGTATATGCCGGCGAAAAGGCGACTCAAGTCTACGACCAGGACACCTGGCTGCCTCAGGAAACCCTGGATGCGGTCAAGGATTACGTGGTTTCCATCAAGGGGCCGCTGACCACACCCGTCGGCGGCGGCATCCGTTCGTTGAACGTGGCCCTGCGCCAACAACTCGATCTATATGTGTGCCTGCGCCCGGTGCGTTGGTTCGAAGGCGTACCCAGCCCGGTAAAGAAGCCTGGCGATGTGGACATGACCATCTTCCGTGAAAACTCCGAAGACATTTACGCCGGGATCGAGTGGAAGGCCGGTTCGCCCGAGGCGATCAAGGTGATCAAGTTCCTCAAGGAAGAAATGGGCGTGACCAAGATCCGTTTCGACCAGGATTGCGGAATTGGCGTGAAGCCGGTCTCTAAAGAGGGGACCCAGCGTCTGGCGCGTAAAGCCCTGCAATATGTAGTGGATAACGACCGCGACTCGCTGACCATCGTGCATAAAGGCAACATCATGAAGTTCACCGAAGGGGCCTTCAAGGAGTGGGCCTATGAAGTGGCAGCTGAAGAATTTGGCGCGACGCTGCTGGATGGCGGCCCGTGGATGCAGTTCAAGAACCCCAAGACCGGCAAGAACGTGGTGGTCAAGGATGCGATTGCCGATGCCATGCTCCAGCAAATCCTGTTGCGTCCGGCTGAGTACGACGTGATCGCGACGCTTAATCTGAACGGTGATTACCTGTCCGACGCCTTGGCGGCGGAGGTGGGCGGTATCGGTATTGCGCCGGGTGCGAACCTGTCGGACACCGTGGCGATGTTCGAAGCGACCCATGGTACTGCGCCTAAGTATGCGGGCAAGGATCAGGTGAATCCGGGGTCGTTGATTCTGTCGGCCGAGATGATGTTGCGGCACATGGGTTGGACCGAGGCGGCGGATTTGATCATCAAGGGCACCAATGGCGCGATTTCGGCCAAGACTGTGACGTACGACTTCGAGCGCTTGATGGATGGCGCGAAGCTGGTGTCGTCGTCGGGTTTTGGTGATGCGTTGATTTCGCATATGTAGGAGGGTTAGGCATAAAAAACGGCCCTCCTGATTGTTCGGGAGGGCCGTTTTTTTTTGCAGTGCATTTGCTTGGCCGAATGTCAGGCCTTTTCTTTTTCTTTGCCTTTTATGGCTTTGTCTGCAGTTTTTTTGTCGTCGCGGGATGCTTCGTGCTTTGCGTGGTCGCGGTCTCCAGCGTTGCAGGGGTTGCAGATACCTACTGCATGCAAGCCTTTTGGTCCTTGAATGATTTCAAAGCTCACTTCCTGGCCCGCCTTCAGCGTTTTGTATCCGTCCATTTGGATCGCTGAGTAATGCGCGAAGAGGTCATCCGATTTACCTTCTTCGTTGATAAAACCGTACCCCTTGGCATTGTTGAACCATTTGACCTTGCCTTTGATCTTGACGCCAGACATACCCATATCCCTCTGCACCAGACTCCATCACTGGAGTATCATCCAGTTTATCCGTCCTAACCCGAATAAATAAGGTTGACTGCGCGGACCTTTTTTACCCACTGTGGGTTCTATTGGTTGTAACACCGTTTCGCCGATAGTCAAGGCGACCAGTCGGTCAGAGTTGAAATTCTGACAGGTCGCCCCCACCACTGTATTTGAACCACTGACGAACCTTTCTTTCCATGCATGCAAACAGCCAGATTCGACTAACATTCAATCAGGATCGACCGGATCAGGAACATGATGACGACGGTTCTGCAGGCATTGCTGTTCAGGAGGCCAAGCCTGCCTTACAGGCGCCGCCGATGTACAAGGTGGTTTTGTTCAATGATGACTACACACCGATGGATTTCGTGGTCGAAGTGCTCGAGGTGTTTTTTAACCTGAACCGCGAGTTGGCGACCAAGGTAATGCTGGCCGTTCACACAGAAGGACGGGCAGTATGTGGAGTGTTTACCCGCGACATCGCCGAGACAAAGGCCATGCAGGTCAACCAGTACGCCAGGGAAAGCCAGCATCCGCTACTCTGTGAAATCGAGAAGGACGGTTAACGCCGACCACTTGGGTATGAGGTGAAGCTATGTTAAACCGCGAGCTCGAAGTCACCCTCAATCTTGCCTTCAAGGAGGCTCGTTCGAAGCGTCATGAATTCATGACCGTCGAACACCTGCTGTTGGCACTTTTGGACAATGAAGCTGCCGCCACCGTTTTGCGTGCGTGCGGCGCCAACCTCGACAAACTCAAGCATGACCTGCAGGAGTTTATCGACTCCACGACACCCCTTATTCCAGTCCACGATGAAGACCGTGAAACCCAGCCAACCCTGGGCTTCCAGCGGGTGCTTCAGCGTGCCGTGTTCCATGTTCAGAGCTCCGGTAAGCGTGAAGTCACAGGCGCCAATGTGCTGGTGGCGATTTTCAGCGAACAGGAAAGCCAGGCAGTGTTCCTGCTCAAACAGCAGAGCGTTGCCCGTATCGATGTCGTCAACTACATCGCCCACGGTATCTCCAAGGTGCCTGGGCACGGCGATCATTCCGAGGGTGAGCAGGATATGCAGGACGACGAGGGCGGTGAGTCTTCTTCTTCGGGCAATCCACTGGATGCCTATGCCAGCAACCTCAACGAACTGGCGCGCCAGGGGCGGATCGATCCGTTGGTGGGGCGTGAGCTCGAAGTTGAGCGCGTAGCGCAGATCCTTGCACGTCGTCGCAAAAACAACCCGTTGCTGGTGGGTGAGGCGGGCGTGGGTAAAACCGCGATTGCCGAAGGCCTGGCCAAGCGCATCGTGGATAACCAGGTGCCGGACCTGCTGGCCAACAGTGTCGTCTACTCCCTGGACCTGGGCGCGTTGCTCGCCGGGACCAAGTACCGTGGCGATTTCGAGAAGCGCTTCAAGGCGCTGCTCGGCGAGCTGAAAAAACGCCCGCAGGCGATCCTGTTCATCGACGAAATCCACACCATCATTGGCGCCGGTGCGGCGTCCGGGGGGGTGATGGACGCCTCCAACCTGCTCAAGCCGTTGCTGTCGTCGGGTGATATCCGTTGCATCGGTTCGACCACGTTCCAGGAATTTCGCGGCATCTTCGAAAAAGACCGTGCCCTGGCGCGTCGCTTCCAGAAGGTCGACGTGTCCGAGCCTTCGGTTGAAGACACCATCGGCATCCTGCGTGGGCTCAAGGGGCGTTTCGAAGCGCACCATGGCATCGAGTACACCGATGAGGCCCTGCGTTCGGCTGCTGAGCTGGCGTCGCGGTACATCAATGACCGACACATGCCGGACAAGGCCATCGACGTGATCGACGAGGCGGGTGCCTACCAGCGCCTGCAGCCGGTCGAGAAGCGTGTGAAGCGCATTGATGTGCCTCAGGTCGAGGACATTGTGGCGAAGATCGCGCGGATTCCGCCTAAACACGTCAACAGTTCCGATAAGGAGCTGCTGCGTAACCTGGAGCGTGACCTCAAGCTGACCGTGTTCGGTCAGGATGCGGCCATCGATGCGCTGTCCACCGCGATCAAGTTGTCGCGTGCGGGCCTCAAGTCGCCGGACAAACCGGTTGGTTCGTTCCTGTTCGCCGGCCCGACCGGCGTCGGCAAGACCGAAGCGGCGCGGCAGTTGGCCAAGGCCATGGGCATTGAGCTGGTGCGTTTCGACATGTCCGAATACATGGAGCGTCACACCGTGTCGCGCCTGATCGGTGCGCCTCCGGGCTATGTTGGCTTCGACCAGGGTGGTCTGTTGACCGAGGCGATCACCAAGCAACCGCATTGCGTGCTGCTGCTCGATGAAATCGAGAAGGCCCACCCGGAAGTCTTCAACCTGCTGTTGCAGGTGATGGACCACGGGACTCTGACCGACAACAACGGGCGCAAGGCGGACTTCCGCAACGTGATCGTGATCATGACCACCAACGCCGGTGCCGAAACGGCCGCCCGGGCTTCGATCGGCTTCAGCCATCAGGATCACTCTTCCGATGCGATGGAAGTGATCAAGAAGAGCTTCACGCCGGAATTCCGCAACCGCCTGGACACCATCATCCAGTTTGGTCGCCTCAGTCATGAGGTCATCAAAAGCGTGGTGGACAAGTTCCTCACCGAGCTTCAGGCGCAGTTGGAAGACAAGCGCGTGCAGCTGGATGTCACGGAAGCGGCGCGCAGTTGGATCGCCGAGGGTGGCTACGATGCGGCAATGGGTGCACGCCCAATGGCGCGTCTGATCCAGGACAAGATCAAGCGGCCATTGGCCGAAGAGATCCTGTTCGGCGAACTTTCCGACCATGGCGGCGTGGTGCACATCGACCTGAAGGATGGCGAGCTGACCTTCGAGTTCGAAACCACGGCTGAAATGGCCTGATCGATAGCTGCAATAAAGCAAAGGCGCCGAAAGGCGCCTTTTTGCTGTCTGTGGGGACTGTGGTGATTGTCAAATAGCGCGCATACAAAAACGCCCGGCATAACCGGGCGTCTTGTATTGACTTGCTTAGCGAGCGCGGTAAGTGATGCGCCCTTTGCTCAAGTCATAGGGCGTCAGCTCGACGCGCACTTTGTCACCGGTAAGAATACGAATGTAGTTCTTGCGCATCTTGCCGGAGATATGCGCGGTTACGACGTGCCCATTTTCCAACTCCACACGAAACATGGTGTTGGGCAGGGTGTCGACGACAGTGCCTTCCATTTCGAAGCTGTCTTCTTTCGACATGCAGTAAAGCCCTCGGTATCCAGTGAATGGCCCGGTGCAACTGCGCCAGGCAAAAGCGGCGTGCATTGTGCCCGAAAAAGGGTGTTTAAGCCAAGGGGTTCTAGTTAAGCACGACCCATCTTTGATTAATCAGCAGTTCTATGGGCCGATATTGGGTCTTGTAGTTCATCTTTTTGCAGTTCTTGATCCAGTAGCCGAGGTACACCGCCTCCAGTTCCAGGCGCAGTGCTTCGCCAATTTGCCAGAGGATTGCAAAGCGTCCCAGGCTGCGACGCTCTTCGGCAGGCTCGTAGAAGGTGTAGACCGCCGACAGGCCGTTAGGCAGCAAATCGGTCACGGCCACTGCCACCAACCGGCCGTCGGCGCGAAATTCATAGAAGCGTGAAAAGGGCAGGTCGCGTACCAGGAACGTGGAGAATTGGTCGCGACTGGGTGGAAACATATCGCCGTCTGCATGGCGCTCTTCGATGTAGCGCTGGTAAAGGTCGAAATATTCTTCGGTGAAGCGTGGCTTGGCCGGCATCACCGTCAGGTCGGCATTGCGCTTGAGGATGCGTTTCTGGTTACGGTCCGGCAGAAACTGCGCCACAGGGATGCGTGCCGGGACGCAGGCATTACAGTTCTGGCAATGAGGCCGGTACAGATGATCGCCACTGCGCCGAAAGCCCATCTCCGACAGGTCGGCATACACATGCACGTCCATAGGCTGGCTGGGGTCGAGGAACAGTGTGGTGGCCTGCTCGTCGGGCAGATAGCTACAAGAGTGGGGTTGAGTGGCATAAAACTTCAAACGCGCCAACTCGGTCATGATCAACCCTCGGATAAGCTTTGAAATAAGTGTAAGCCAGGAGCGCGGAAGTCGCCTAGGAAACCCACGGTCCAGCGCTGGGCTGATCCAGATGGTCGCGCAGGAAACCTGCGAAGTCGCTGCGGGATATGGCGCGGGCGCCCAGGCTGTGGAGGTGATCGTTGGGCATCTGGCAGTCGATCAATACAAAACCCCATTCCTGTAGCTGGCGGGTCAGCGTGGCAAAGCCGAACTTCGAGGCGTTGTCGGCGCGGCTGAACATGGACTCGCCAAAAAACAGCTGGCCCATCGCCAAGCCATACAAGCCACCCACCAGCTTGCCGTCTTCCCACACCTCCACCGAATGCGCGTAGCCGCGCTGGTGCAGTTCCAGGTAAGCGCTCTGGATGCTTTCGGTGATCCAGGTGCCGTCGGCATAGGCGCGCGGTGCGGCGCAGGCCTGGATGACGGCGGCAAAATCCTGATCGAAGGTCACGGTGTAGCGCTGCTGGCGCAACAGCTTGCCCAGGCTGCGGGAGACATGCAGCTCGTCGGGGAATATCACAGTGCGCGGGTCGGGCGACCACCAGAGGATCGGCTGACCCTCCGAAAACCACGGGAAGCAGCCATGGCGATAGGCTTGCACCAGGCGTTCGGCCGAAAGATCGCCGCCAGCCGCCAGCAGCCCATTGGGTTCGCGCATGGCCTTGGCCAGGGGAGGGAATGTCAGTGAGTCGCGTTGTAACCAGGTCAGCATGGCATCCAGGCTTACGGAAGGGGAGGGGAGTGGCAGGTATGACACCTGTCTGCGCAGTGCTGATTATTGTCGACACGGCGCCATCGGGCCAGCCCGAATCGGCTATTGAGGTGGATTAGCGTGAGCAGGTGTTTCTGCAACTCTGTGCCGGCGACGTGGTCGTAATCGGGTCTGTGCCATGCAGGCCATTTGCCAAGCTTGCCTGGATTGATAAAAACAGCGCATAAGCCTTTGTCAGCAAAGAGAATGCATGCTCAAATTGAACATGCTGCGACACAAAATTGGCTAGGCTGTCGAGTGAAGGGCAGGGGCGTGGCATCGCCGGCACAAACCCGTACAATGCGGGCATTGTGGCGCTTTCGTCATTTCATCCAGCAAGCGCCCAATGGTAAAAGTAGATTCAACGACGCTCGTTCATTTTTCAACTGCTCGGATTGGGCAGTATTTGCAGTCATTCAACAGATGGACGCGCTAAAGGCGCAGGAAAAGACCCGTTTTGAAGAAATCCGCCGCAACACCTAAAGCAGCAGTCGTGCCGGCCTGGCGCCAGCACCTGCATTATCGCCTCAAGGAAGGTGCGCTGATCGCTATCGGCGCCCTGTGCCTGTTCCTGATGATGGCCTTGCTCACGTACGGCAAGGACGATCCGGGCTGGAGCCACAACAGCAAGATCGAAGACGTGCAGAACTTCGGCGGGCCTGCCGGTTCCTACAGCGCCGATATCCTGTTCATGGTGCTGGGTTACTTTGCTTATATCTTCCCGTTGCTGCTGGCGATCAAAACCTGGCAGATCTTCCGCCAGCGTCATGAACCGTGGCAGTGGAGCGGTTGGCTGTTCTCCTGGCGCCTGATCGGCCTGGTGTTCCTCGTACTGTCCGGCGCAGCCCTGGCCCATATCCATTTCCATGCCCCCACCGGCCTACCGGCGGGCGCGGGCGGGGCGCTGGGCGAAAGCCTGGGCGACCTGGCACGCAGGACCCTGAATATCCAGGGCAGCACCCTGATGTTCATCGCGCTGTTCCTGTTCGGCCTCACCGTATTCACTGACCTGTCGTGGTTCAAGGTGATGGACGTCACCGGCAAGATCACCCTCGACCTGCTGGAACTGTTTCAGGGCGCCGCCAACCGCTGGTGGGCGGCCCGTGTCGACCGTAAGCGCATGGTTGCCCAACTGCGTGAGGTGGACACCCGCGTCAACGAAGTGGTGGCCCCGACCACGCCGGACCGGCGCGAACAGGCCAAGGTCAAGGAGCGCCTCATTGAGCGCGAGCAGGCCCTGAGCAAACACATGTCGGATCGCGAGAAGCAGGTGCCGCCGGTGATCGCCCCGGCACCGCCCAAGGCTCCTGAGCCCAGCCATCGTGTACAGAAAGAGAAACAGGCGCCGCTGTTCGTCGACAGTGCCGTCGAAGGCACCTTGCCGCCGATCTCGATCCTCGACCCGGCCGAAAAGAAACAACTCAACTATTCCCCGGAATCCCTGGCGGCCGTCGGCCACCTGCTGGAAATCAAGCTCAAGGAGTTCGGCGTCGAAGTGTCGGTGGACTCGATCCATCCCGGCCCGGTGATTACCCGTTACGAAATTCAGCCGGCCGCCGGCGTCAAGGTCAGCCGTATTTCCAACCTGGCGAAAGACTTGGCCCGTTCCCTGGCCGTGACCAGCGTGCGCGTGGTGGAAGTCATCCCCGGCAAGACCACCGTGGGTATCGAGATTCCCAACGAAGACCGCCAGATCGTGCGCTTCTCCGAGGTGCTGTCGACCCCGGAATACGACAACTTCAAGTCGCCGGTCACCCTGGCCCTGGGCCACGACATCGGCGGCAAGCCGGTGATCACCGACCTGGCGAAGATGCCTCACCTGCTGGTGGCCGGTACCACCGGTTCCGGTAAGTCGGTGGGGGTGAACGCAATGATCCTGTCGATCCTGTTCAAGTCCGGCCCGGAAGACGCCAAGCTGATCATGATCGACCCGAAGATGTTGGAACTGTCGATCTACGAAGGCATTCCGCATTTGCTGTGCCCGGTGGTCACCGACATGAAGGACGCCGCCAACGCCCTGCGCTGGAGCGTGGCCGAGATGGAGCGCCGCTACAAACTCATGGCGAAAATGGGCGTGCGTAACCTGTCGGGCTTCAATGCCAAGATCAAGGAAGCCCAAGAGCGTGGCGAGACCATTGATGACCCGCTGTACAAGCGCGAAAGCATTCACGACGAAGCGCCGAAGCTGACCAAGCTGCCGACCATCGTGGTGGTGGTCGACGAATTCGCCGACATGATGATGATCGTCGGCAAGAAGGTCGAAGAACTGATTGCACGTATCGCCCAGAAGGCCCGTGCCGCCGGTATCCACTTGATCCTCGCCACCCAGCGTCCTTCGGTGGACGTGATCACGGGGTTGATCAAGGCCAACATTCCTACGCGGATGGCGTTCCAGGTATCGAGCAAGATCGACTCGCGGACCATCATCGACCAGGGCGGCGCCGAACAACTGCTCGGCCATGGTGACATGCTCTATATGCCGCCGGGCACCAGCCTGCCGATCCGGGTCCACGGCGCCTTCGTTTCCGATGATGAAGTGCATCGCGTGGTGGAAGCCTGGAAACTGCGCGGCGCACCCGAATACAACGACGACATCCTCAACGGCGTCGAAGAGGCCGGCAGCGGCTTTGAAAATGGCGGCGGCGGTGGTGACGACGATGCTGAAACCGACGCGCTGTACGATGAGGCCGTGGCCTTCGTACTGGAAAGCCGTCGCGCCTCGATTTCCGCCGTGCAGCGCAAGCTGAAAATCGGCTACAACCGCGCCGCCCGCATGATCGAAGCCATGGAAATGGCCGGCGTCGTCACCGCTATGAACACCAACGGCTCGCGTGAAGTCATCGCCCCTGGGCAGATGCGCGACTGACCCCGTGCCGCGTGGCAACACGCGGCACGCCCTGAACACTCAATGAGGACTCCCATGCGCCTTATCCGCATGCTGTTGTTGCCAGCACTGGCCCTGACCGCTGTTTCGGCCCACGCTGACCCGGCCTCCGTCGCCAGCCTGAAGAACCTGTTGGACAAATCCCAGACCCTGACCGCGCGCTTCTCCCAGCTGACCCTGGATGCCGGCGGCACCCAGTTGCAGGAAACCGCAGGCGAAATGGCCGTGCAGCGTCCTGGCCTGTTCTACTGGCACACCGAAGGCAAGGCCGAGCAGACCATCGTGTCTGACGGCCAGAAGGTCACCCTGTGGGACCCGGACCTGGAGCAGGCGACCATCAAAAAGCTCGACCCGCGCCTGAACCAGACCCCGGCGCTGCTGCTGTCGGGTGATGTGTCGAAGATCAACGACAGCTTCGACATCACCTCCAAGCAAACCAGCAACGTGATCGAGTTCACCCTCAAGCCGAAATCCAAGGACACGCTGTTCGACACGCTGTCCCTGTCGTTCGGCAATGGCGTCATCAACAACATGCGCCTGGTCGACAGCGTCGGCCAACGCACCGACATCCTGTTCTCCGGGGTCAAGGCCAACCAGCCGGTGCCTGCCTCCAAGTTCAAGTTCGACATCCCCAAGGGTGCCGATGTGATCCAGGAATAAATCGCTGCCCATGGACCTGTTTCGAAGTGACCCGATTGCCCAGCCACTGGCCGCGCGCTTGCGTTCGACCAACCTGGACGAGTACGTCGGTCAGGAGCACCTGCTGGCTCGCGGCAAGCCTTTGCGCGAAGCCCTGGAGCAGGGTGCGCTGCACTCGATGATTTTCTGGGGGCCGCCGGGGGTGGGTAAGACCACATTGGCGCGGTTGCTGGCGAAGGTCTCGGATGCACACTTCGAGACGGTCTCGGCGGTACTCGCCGGGGTCAAGGAGATCCGCCAGGCGGTGGAAGTCGCCAAGCAGCAGGCCGGCCAATACGGCAAGCGCACCATCCTGTTTGTCGATGAAGTGCACCGCTTCAACAAGTCGCAGCAGGATGCGTTCCTGCCTTATGTGGAAGACGGCACGCTGATCTTTATCGGCGCCACCACGGAAAACCCTTCGTTTGAATTGAACAACGCTTTGCTGTCGCGGGCGCGGGTCTATGTGCTCAAAAGCCTGGACGAAGCAGCGATGCAGAAGCTGCTGCACCGTGCCCTGAGTGAAGACAAAGGGCTGGGCAAACGGCAACTGAGCGTCAGCGAAGAGGGCTTCAAGATTCTGCTCACCGCCGCCGATGGTGACGGCCGCCGCTTTCTCAACTTGGTGGAGAACGCCTCCGACCTGGCCGAAGACGGCAGCGAGATCGGCGTCGATCTCCTGCAAAGTCTGCTCGGCGACACGCGCCGGCGCTTCGACAAGGGTGGCGAAGCTTTCTACGACCAGATTTCGGCGCTGCATAAATCCGTGCGCGGCTCCAACCCGGACGGCGCGCTGTACTGGTTCGCGCGCATGATCGACGGCGGCTGCGACCCGCTGTACCTCGCACGCCGCGTGGTGCGCATGGCCAGCGAAGACATCGGCAACGCCGACCCGCGCGCCTTGAGCCTGTGCCTCGCCGCCTGGGATGTGCAGGAGCGCCTCGGCAGCCCGGAAGGCGAGTTGGCGGTGGCCCAGGCCATCACCTATCTGGCCTGTGCGCCGAAAAGCAACGCGGTGTACATGGGCTTCAAGTCCGCCCTGCGCGCCGCCGCCGAATACGGCTCCCTCGAAGTGCCGATGCACCTGCGCAACGCGCCGACCAAGCTGATGAAACAGTTAGGCTACGGTGATGAATACCGCTACGCCCACGATGAACCGGACGCCTATGCGGCCGGTGAAGACTACTTCCCCGATGACCTTGAGCCACTCCCGCTCTATCAACCCGTGCCCCGTGGCCTGGAGCTGAAGATCGGCGAAAAGCTCAATCACCTCGCCCAACTCGATCGACTCAGCCCCAGACAGCGGAGAAAGTAGTGTTCAAGACGATTCTTGCCGTGTCCGCAGCCGGCATCGCTGGTACATTATTGCGTTTCGCCGCTGGCACATGGGTCAGCGCCAACTGGCCGAAGCATTTTTATGCGGCGACCCTGGCGGTCAACCTGGTCGGCTGCCTGATCATCGGGCTGTTGTACGGCTGGTTCCTGATGCGCCCGGAAGTACCGATTGAAATTCGCGCTGGCTTGATTGTCGGCTTTGTAGGCGGTCTGACGACCTTTTCATCCTTTTCACTGGATACGCTGCGCCTGCTGGAAAGCGGGCAGGCCCTGATCGCCTTCGGGTACCTGGGTATCAGCGTGTTCGGCGGGCTGCTCGCCACCTGGGCTGGCCTGTCCTTGACCAAACTTTGATAAACGAGAGACCGACATGCTCGATTCCAAACTGTTACGTAGCAACCTTCAGGACGTAGCGGACCGCCTGGCATCCCGTGGCTTTGCCTTGGATGTTGCGCGCATCGAAGCGCTGGAAGAACAGCGCAAGACCGTCCAGACCCGCACCGAAGCACTGCAGGCTGAGCGTAATGCGCGTTCCAAATCCATCGGTCAGGCCAAGCAGCGCGGCGAAGACATCGCCCCGCTGATGGCGGATGTCGAGCGCATGGGCACTGAGCTGTCCGACGGCAAGGTCGAGCTGGACAAGATCCAGACCGAGCTGGATTCGATCCTGCTGGGCATCCCCAACATCCCGCACGAATCCGTGCCGATCGGCGCAGACGAAGACGGCAACGTTGAAGTGCGCCGCTGGGGCACCCCAACCGCGTTTGATTTCGAGATCAAGGACCACGTTGCCCTGGGCGAATTGACCGGGGGCCTGGATTTCGAAACCGCTGCCAAGATGTCCGGCGCGCGCTTTGCCTTGCTGCGCGGCCCGATCGCGCGCATGCACCGTGCCCTGGCGCAGTTCATGATCAACCTGCACACCGGCGAACACGGTTACGAAGAAGCCTACACCCCATACCTGGTGCAGGCGCCGGCGCTGATGGGCACCAGCCAGTTGCCGAAATTCGAAGAAGACCTGTTCAAGATCAGCCGCGACGGCGAAGCCGACCTGTACCTGATCCCGACCGCCGAAGTGTCGCTTACCAACATCGTGGCCGGCGAGATCCTCGACGCCAAGCAACTGCCGATCAAGTTCGTGGCCCACAGCCCGTGCTTCCGCAGCGAAGCCGGTGCGTCGGGTCGTGACACCCGTGGCATGATCCGCCAGCACCAGTTCGACAAGGTCGAGATGGTGCAGGTGGTCGAGCCGTCGACGTCCATGGAAGCCCTGGAAGGCCTGACCGCCAACGCCGAACGCGTCCTGCAATTGCTGGAGCTGCCGTACCGCGTGCTGGCGCTGTGCACTGGCGACATGGGCTTCAGCGCCGTGAAGACCTACGACCTCGAAGTGTGGGTGCCGAGCCAGGACAAATACCGCGAGATTTCGTCGTGCTCCAACTGCGGTGACTTCCAGGCCCGTCGCATGCAGGCGCGTTTCCGCAACCCGGAAACCGGCAAACCTGAGCTGGTCCACACCCTCAACGGTTCCGGTTTGGCTGTAGGCCGTACCCTGGTGGCGGTGCTGGAAAACTACCAGCAGGCGGACGGCTCGATCCGCGTACCGGAAGTGCTCAAGCCGTACATGGCGGGCGTTGAGGTCATCCGCTAAATGGAATTTCTGCCGCTGTTTCATAACCTGCGCGGCAGTCGTGTGTTGGTCGTCGGTGGCGGGGAGATTGCCTTGCGCAAATCCCGGCTGCTGGCCGATGCCGGTGCGTTGCTGCGGGTGGTTGCTCCCCAGATCGAAGACCAGTTGCGTGAACTGGTACTGGGCAGTGGCGGGGAACTGATTTTGCGCGGTTATCAGGAGGCGGACCTCGACGGTTGCACCCTGATCATCGCGGCCACGGACGATGAGCCGTTGAACGCGCAAGTGTCCAGCGATGCCAAGCGTCGTTGCGTGCCGGTCAACGTGGTGGATGCACCGGCCTTGTGCAGCGTGATCTTCCCGGCGATTGTCGACCGTTCACCCTTGGTGATCGCGGTGTCCAGCGGCGGCGATGCGCCGGTGCTGGCGCGCCTGATCCGCGCCAAGCTGGAAACCTGGATTCCGTCCACTTACGGCCAGTTGGCCGGTTTGGCGGCGCGTTTTCGCGCTCAGGTCAAAGGTTTGTACCCGGATGTGCAGCAGCGCCGCGCATTTTGGGAAGACGTGTTCCAGGGCCCGATTGCCGACCGTCAATTGGCCGGGCAGGGTGCTGAAGCCGAGCGCCTGTTGATCGAAAAGGTCAACGGCGCGCCGCCGAATGCACCGGGCGAAGTCTACTTGGTGGGCGCAGGGCCGGGTGATCCGGACCTGCTGACCTTCCGCGCCCTGCGCCTGATGCAGCAAGCCGATGTGGTGCTGTATGACCGCCTCGTAGCCCCCGCGATTCTTGAACTGTGCCGCCGTGACGCCGAGCGTGTATACGTCGGCAAGCGCCGCGCCGACCACGCCGTGCCGCAAGACCAGATCAACCAGCAATTGGTGGACCTGGCCAAGCAAGGCAAGCGCGTGCTGCGCCTCAAGGGTGGCGATCCGTTCATCTTTGGCCGGGGTGGCGAAGAGATCGAGGAACTGGCGGCCCACGGCATTCCGTTCCAAGTGGTGCCGGGGATCACGGCGGCCAGCGGTTGCGCGGCGTATGCCGGGATTCCGCTGACTCACCGCGACTATGCTCAGTCGGTGCGCTTCATTACCGGGCATTTGAAGGACGGCACTTCGGACCTGCCCTGGCATGACCTGGTGGGGCCCTCGCAGACCCTGGTGTTCTACATGGGGTTGATTGGCTTGCCGATCATCTGCGAGCAACTGATCAAGCATGGGCGTGCATCGGATACCCCTGCAGCGTTGATCCAGCAGGGCACCACATCCAACCAGCGCGTGTTTACCGGCACGCTGGCAGACCTGCCGCGCATGGTGGCGGAGCATGAAGTGCATGCACCGACACTGGTGATTGTGGGTGAGGTGGTGGTGTTGCGCGAAAAGCTCAAGTGGTTTGAAGGCGCGCAGTCTCAAGTCTGACAACGCTATTGCGGCTGATGGTCTTTCTGTAGTGAGCGGGCTTGCCCCGCTCACCACAGTGACTGATCAGCTCCAGACACTTTTGCCGTTCAGTTGTGCCCGATCATGCTTTCCATCAAACACCTGCAACGGCCCCTTCGGCACAATCCCCGTCGGGTTGATCGTGCGGTGACTGGCATAGTAATGCCCCTTGATATGCGCAAAATCCACCGTCTCGGCCACGCCCGGCCACTGGTACATCTCCCTCAACCAATTCGACAGGTTCGGATAATCCGCAATCCTGCGCAGGTTGCATTTGAAGTGGCTGTAATACACCGCATCAAAGCGAATCAGCGTGGTGAATAGCCGTACATCCGCCTCGGTCAGGTATTCACCGGCCAGGTAGCGATGCTCACCCAGATGCTGCTCTAGGTGATCCAGCTCCGCAAACACATCCTCAAACGCACGTTCATACGCCTGCTGCGACGTCGCGAAGCCTGCGCGGTACACGCCGTTGTTCACGGCCGGGTAAATACGCTCATTCAGTGCGTCAATGGTCGGGCGCAGCGGCTCGGGGTAGAAGTCCAGGGTGTTGCCGGTCAGCTCATTAAACGCACTGTTGAACATGCGGATGATCTCCGCCGATTCATTACTGACGATGCGCTTGAGCTTTTTGTCCCACAGCACTGGCACGGTGACGCGCCCGGTGTAGTCAGCCGTGTCAGCCGTGTAGCGTTGGTGCATGAAGTCGAAATCATCCAGCTTGTCGCCGGTGGAGCCGTGAGCCTTGTCGAAGGTCCAGCCGTTTTCCAGCATCAACCAACTGACCACGGACACGTCGATCAGGCTTTCCAAGCCTTTGAGCTTACGCAGGATGAGAGTGCGATGGGCCCAGGGGCAGGCAAGGGAGACGTAGAGGTGATAACGGCCGGCTTCAGCCTTGAAGCCGCCTTCGCCGCTCGGGCCCGGCGCGCCATCGGCGGTCACCCAGTTGCGGCGTTGCGCCTGCTCCCGTTGGAATGCGCCGTCTGCGCTACTTTCGTACCACTGGTCTTTCCAGTGTCCTTCGATCAGCAAACCCATGACTGGCTCCTTGGCTAATAAGCGTTGGAGGCCAGTCTAAAGGGCTGAGTTCGATTTAAAAGCGCAAAGACCGGGCGCTAATGATCGATTAAATCGATTTGTCCCGCGCGTCCCAGTATTGCTGGGCCAGGACGAACGCCTGTTCCCGTGAATGGCCCAGGCCGCGCAGGGCCAGGGCCATGGTCGCGATCAACGCCAGTTGCGGGTAGCTGTCTTCGACATCACCGCGCCACAACGCCTTCAGGTGTTCCGGTTCGAGTGTGGCCGGTTTGACGTGGCGCTGGGCGGAGAGGGCGGGCCACTCTTCATCCCAGCTTTCGCCGCCGGTGGTGCCGTAAAGGTGACTGGCCGAGTCGGGGTTGATCTCGATCTCGCCGCCATCGCCCTTCACCACGATCACGTTGTCGCCGAGCAGACCGCTGGCATCGCGGTGCACGCCCTGATAACCCGGATGGAAAATACTTTGCAGGCCCAGGCGCGCATTCAAGGGATTGAGCAAACGCGCCAGGGAGTGGATCGGCGAGCGCAGGCCCAGGGTGTTGCGCAGGTCGATCATGCGTTGCAATTGCGGCGCCCAGTCGCCCAGCGGAATAAACGCCAGGTTGCCTTGCGCATAGGCAGCCTCGACCTGCTGCCAGTTGCGGCACAGCGGGATCTGCAAACCTTCCAGCAGTTGTTCGGTGTACAGCCGGCCCGCCGTGTGCGCGCCGCCGCCGTGCATAAGGATGCGCACACCATTCTGCGCCAGGCACTTGGCCGCCAGCAGGTACCACGGCAGGTGGCGCTTCTTGCCGGCATAGGTTGGCCAGTCGACATCCACGTTCAGCGCCGGGGCATCCAGGCGTTCGCGCACGGCTTCGGTGAAGCCTGCGAGTTCTTCCGGGCTTTCTTCCTTGTGGCGCAGCAGCATCAGGAAGGCGCCGAGTTGGGTGTCTTCGACTTTTTCATCGAGCAGCATGCCCATGGCTTCGCGGGCTTCCTCGCGGGTGAGGTTGCGCGCGCCGCGCTTGCCTTTGCCCAGGATGCGTACAAATTGCGCAAATGGGTGCTCGGCAGGGGTTTCAAGGGTCAGCGGGGCAAAGTCGGTCATAAGCAATTCGTCGGCCTGGGCAGGCCCGCCAGCTTGGCGGCGAGTTTGGCGGGAGTGCCGTTGAACAGTTTGTTGAGGTGCAGGCTGTTGCCCTTTTCCGGGCCGAGCTTCAAGGCGGTGTACTTGATCAGCGGACGTGTGGCCGGGGACAGTTGGAATTCGGCATAGAACTGGCGCAGCAGTTCGAGGATTTCCCAGTGGGCCGGGGTCAGCTCCAGGGCTTCGGCTGCGGCCAGGGCATGGGCGACGTCAGCGGACCAGTCGTCCAGGTCGGCCAAATAGCCGTCTTTGTCCAGTTCCAGGGTACGTGCGCCTACGGTCAGGGTGTTCATAGCCAGGTGTTGACCTTGTCGTAGTCAATCGACAGCTGTACGAAACCTGGGTAGTCCACGCTGTCGGCCCAGTCCGGGAGCGGCAGGTTGCGCGCCTGCATGTCTTCGGCCAGCACGAACACCTTCACGCCCCTGGTGTGCAGGGCAGGGGCGTGCAGCCCATAGGCGCCGTCGCCGCACAGCAGGATCGCGTCCTCGGCGCCGCAGATACGCAGGCAGCTGTCGAGGCGACTGTCGGAAAACGGGGAGTGAGACACCACGTGTAAAGTCGACATCAGAGGGTAATCACCTGGTCGTAACGGTCAATCAATTGGGAAATAGCGTCGTTGCTCACCGGTTGCGCCTCGGTGGGCGGCGTCAAGCCACGCACGGCCATGCTGTGGCGGCAGACAAAGACATCGTCGATGCCAAACAGCCCCAGCGCCTGCAGGTTGGCACTCAGGTCCTTTTGTTGCACGGCCTTGGCGTTCTGGTGCGGGGCGAGTTGGAACACGCCGTCATCCATGAATAGCAAGCCGATGGGCAGATCGAATGCGCCACCGGCCAGCACGATATCCAGCGCTTCCCGTGCGCTCGGCCCGGACCACGGTGCCTGACGGCTGATCACCAATAAGGATTTAGACATCTCACGGCCCTCCAAAACAGATCAGGCGGTCGGCATCCTGGATCGCATCATGTAATTGCCCCAAGCCAGACAGCGCCCAGGGCGCATCCAGATTCACCGCTGTGCGCTGATACCGCGTGGCTTCCTCATGGTTGAGAACGCCACGGCGTAACGCAGCGGCAATGCACACCACGCCATCAAGCTGGTGCTGGCTGACAAACTCACGCCATTGGCGGGCGATGTCTTGCTCATCCTGGGGCGCAACGATGTTGTTGGATGCGCTGTGCACGCCATCCTGATAGAAAAACAGCCGCACAATCTCATGCCCACCAGCCAGCGCTGCCTGGGCGAACAGCAGGGCGCGGCGCGAGGAGGGCGCATGGGCGGCGGAAAACAGGGCAATCGCAAACTTCATGGAACACTCGGCAAGCAAACGTGGGCCAATGATAAAGCCGCCGCCACGAAAAAGCCCGCCGTGATCAAAACGGTCATCTTTGCTGACTGTTTCGGCGATTGCCGTGAGGGGCAAGGCTGCCTAGTCTGTGGGCAGTCGAAACGGAAATGGAGTGCCCATGTCAGGTCCCTTGGCGTCCCTCAAAGTGCTGGATTTTTCCACCCTGCTGCCCGGCCCGTTTGCCTCCCTGATGCTGGCAGACATGGGCGCCGCGGTGCTGCGTATCGAGTCGCCCACGCGCCTGGACCTGTTGCGGGTGCTGCCGCCCCATGATCAGGGTACATCGGCGAGCCACGCCTACCTCAATCGCAATAAACGCAGCCTGGCGCTGGACCTCAAGCAGGCCGAGGCGCTGGAGATCGTGCGGGCGTTGGTGAAGGACTACGACATCCTGCTCGAACAATTCCGCCCTGGGGTGATGGAGCGCCTGGGTTTGGGTTATGAAGCACTGAAGGCGATCAATCCCCGGCTGATTTATGTGTCGATCACCGGTTATGGTCAGACTGGCCCCTATAAAGACCGCGCCGGGCACGATATCAACTACCTGGCGTTGGCCGGCGTGGCCAGCTACACCGGGCGCCAGGACAGCGGGCCGCTGCCATTGGGTGTGCAAGTGGCGGACGTGGGTGGTGGTTCGTTGCACGCAGTGGTGGGGTTGCTGGCGGCGGTCATCGCCCGGCAGCAGAGCGGGGTTGGTCAATACCTGGATGTGAGCATGACCGACTGTTCGTTCAGCCTGAACGCCATGGCCGGCGCGGGTTACCTGGCGTGTGGGGTGGAGCCGGAGCGCGAGGGCCATGTACTCAATGGCGGTAGCTTTTACGATTACTACCGCTCGCGGGATGGGCGTTGGATGTCGGTGGGCAGCCTGGAGCCTGGGTTTATGCAGCAGCTCTGCGAGGCGCTGGGGCGGCCGGAGTTGGCGGCACTGGGTTTGTCTCCCAAGCTCAAGTTGGCGCTGCAAGTTGAATTTGAGAAGCGCAGCTTTGATGAACTGTGCGCGTTGTTCGCTGGGGTGGATGCGTGCGTGGAGCCGGTGTTGAGCCTGAGTGAGGCGGTGGAACATCCACAGCTCAAGGCGCGGCAATTGGTCAGCCAGGTTCCGCGGGGCGATGGCTCGACCCAGGCGCAATTGGCCTTTCCTTTGAAGTTTTCCGAGGGTTTGCCGCCGCCCCGACATATCGGTGCCGAGGTAGGAGCGCACAGTGATGAGGTACTCGCGGCGTTGGGTTTCAGTGCTCAGCGGATAGAAGATTTACGGCGAGCCAAGGTCATCGGGTAGTGCTTGAACTGGCGCTTTCGCAGGCAGCCAGCTCCCACATTTGTTAGGCGGCGCGGTCAAAATGTGGGAGCTGGCTTGCCTGCGATGAGGCCCTTCATTCCACCCGGGTTTCGCCGGTAAACACCAAGGTTTGCCGACAGCGTCGACACAAATACCGCCGCCCCTGAGCCACCATGCCATGGCGCTGTGACGAAAACGGAAAGTCACTGTCTGCACACGGGCATCGGTAGATGTAACGGGTCACTTGGCGACGCTTCACCTCATAGGTGTGACATCGGTCTGGCGGCAGTTCGTAAACCCCGCGCATGATCAATTGCCACTCCTCGCCATGGGGCTGGATGCGTTCGCCAAACAATTGGTGGGCAATCAGATGCGCCACTTCATGGGCCACGGTCTGTTTCAGGAAGTGTTGGCTGTTTTCACGGTACAACTGTAGGTTGAATCGCAGCAGGTTCTCGTGCAAATGCGCGACACCGGCTTTCTGGCCCCGCAGCTTGAGGCTGACCTGGGGACGTTTGAAGGTTCGTTTGAAAAAGGATTCGGCTTGTAGGAAACAATCTTCGACGCGGGTATTGAGTTGCTCGGGCATGCTGACCATATCTCCAGAGACGTCCAGTATGCCGCAAAGCTGGGTGTTTCCGAATCTGTCAGGCGCCGAATGGTCATGCATGATGCACAAAGCCACCTTGCGGTGGCTTTGCCTAAGGTTTTAAACGGTCAGTTGGTGTAGATCGGGCCCACGCCCAGCCCCCACACGATCACGGTAAACGCCATGATCGCCACCAGTACCACCAGGCCCACGGCCAGTACCGAGCTGGAAAATAGAAAGCCTTCATCCGGGTCGATGTTCATGAAGGTCGGCAGCCCCACATAGAGCAAATACACCGTGTAACAGATGGCCGCCGTACCCACGACCATGCCCAGCCACATATGCGGATAAAGCGCGGCCAGCCCACCGATAAACAGCGGCGTAGCGGTGTAGGTGGCAAAGGCCACGCAGCGCGCCATGCTGGGGTTGGCGTCGTAGGTGCGCGCCATCCAGTGAATGAAGGCGCCCATCACCGCCACGCCACCGAGCATGGCGGCGTAGGACATGATGGTCATCCACAAGGCGCTTTCCTGGGTCAGCATCACCGGCGCACGGTTACCGATGACCCAGCCGACCTGGGTGGTGCCGATAAAGGCTGAAACGGCGGGGATCGCCGCAAGAATCAAGGTATGGGTGAGGTACATGTGGCCGATGCTTTCTTCTTTATCGCCACGGATTTCCCGCCATTCCTGGTCGGGATGGGTAAACAGCCCCACGACGTGATGGATCATGCCAGTCACTCCTGTCGTTATTACCATCGCCCCCCATCGGAGCGCCCACGGGCCAAATGGCCTCAAAGGTCTGGATAGATCTGCGACCTCTAGTCGCAGTATAGGAAGTGATGACCGGAATAACTGTAGGGCCTTTAGAGCAAATTGCGCTGTAAACATTGGGCTTAATCGCGGCGGGGTCTTTTACCGCTAGCCCTTTTGATGGTTTTTTTGCGTAAAATACCCGGCTTTTCGTCACACACCTCTAGCGGATCCAAGCGCCATGGGCACTCTTACGGTCAACCAGAACAAACTGCAAAAACGCCTGCGTCGCCTGGCCGGTGAAGCGGTCGCCGATTTCAACATGATCGAGGACGGCGACAAGGTCATGGTCTGCCTCTCCGGCGGCAAAGACAGTTACACAATGCTCGACGTGCTGCTGCACCTGCAAAAGGTCGCGCCGATCAAGTTCGAGATCGTCGCCGTCAACATGGACCAGAAACAGCCGGGCTTCCCCGAGCATGTGCTGCCGGCCTACCTCAATGAGCTGGGCGTCGAGTACCACATCGTCGAGAAAGACACCTACTCGGTGGTCAAGGAGCTGATTCCGGAAGGCAAGACCACCTGCTCGCTGTGCTCGCGCCTGCGCCGTGGCACGCTGTACACCTTCGCGGATGAAATCGGCGCGACCAAGATGGCCCTGGGTCACCACCGCGACGATATCGTCGAGACCTTCTTCCTCAATATGTTCTTCAACGGCTCGCTCAAGGCCATGCCGCCCAAGCTGCGTGCCGATGACGGGCGCAACGTGGTGATCCGCCCGCTGGCGTATTGCAACGAGAAGGACATCCAGGCCTACTCCGACTTCAAGCAATTCCCGATCATCCCGTGCAACCTGTGCGGCTCCCAGGAAAACCTGCAGCGCCAGGTGGTCAAGGAAATGCTGGTGGATTGGGAGCGCAAGACCCCAGGCCGTACCGAAAGCATCTTCCGCAGCTTGCAGAATGTGCAGCCGTCGCAGTTGGCCGACCGCAACCTGTTCGACTTCACCAGCCTGAAAATTGATGAAACCGCCGCCTCGCGCTTCGTCAACGTAGTGAACCTCTGAGCCATTTCAACGCTCTGACACACGGCGCTCGCGGGCGCCGTTTTCAATTCAACTGCCAGGAGAGGGCATGCGCGATTACAAATGGCTGCACGAATACTGTCTGAACCGCTTCGGTTCGGCGGCCGAGCTGGAAGCCCATCTGCCTGTACCCAAGACCCCGGCGCAATTGCGCAAGATCAGTGATGATCGCTACCTGTCGACCCTGGCGCTGCGCGTGTTTCGTGCGGGCTTGAAGCACAGCGTGGTGGATGCCAAGTGGCCGGCGTTCGAAAAGGTGTTTTTCGGCTTCGACCCGGAAAAAGTCGTGCTGATGGGGGCCGAGCATCTGGAGCGGCTGATGCAGGACACCAGCATCATCCGTCACCTGGGCAAGCTCAAGAGCGTGCCGCGCAATGCGCAGATGATCCTCGACATCGAGCAGGAGAAGGGCAGCTTCGGCGCGTTCATTGCCGACTGGCCGGTGACCGATATCGTCGGGCTGTGGAAGTACCTGAGCAAGCATGGCCATCAGCTTGGCGGGCTGTCAGCGCCGCGCTTCTTGCGCATGGTTGGCAAGGACACCTTTGTGCCGAGTTATGACGTGGTGGCAGCGCTGAATGCGCAGAAGATCGTCGACAAGGCACCCACCAGCCTGCGCGACCTGGCGACGGTGCAGGGCGCATTCAACCAGTGGCACGCCGAGAGTGGGCGGCCGATGTGCCAGTTGTCGATGATGTTGGCTTACACGGTGAATCATTGAGACCGAGGTGATCCTATCGCAGGCAAGCCAGCTCCCACAGGGGAATGCATTCCAAATGTGGGAGCCGGCTTGCCTGCGATAGCGGTCTTCAGGCTGGCTGCAAATCTGCGGCCAACCGCCGATTCAACTGATGCCGCCACCGCACATACAACAACGCCGTACAAAACACCGCCAGACTCGCCAACATCTCCAGCATCCCGAACCACTGCCGGTTCGGGTCATACGCCGCCAGCGCGCCCTTGATGAAATACAGGTTCACCACAAAGCACATCCACGAATGCCCGCGCGCGCTGCCCAGCAGCATGCCCGGCGTCAGCACCAGCAGCGGCACCAGCTCGATCAGCAGGATCACCCACGGCCGCGCGCCATGCAGGTCGGCGACGAACAGGTAGTAAACGCAGAGCAAACCCACCAGGCCAAAAAACGCCAGCAGGCTCAGCACGCGTGCCAGCTTGACCCGTGGCTCCAGCCACGCCTGGGGTGGCAGGACCTTAGGCTTTCTGGCCACTGCCGCTCTCCAGCAAGGTCGCGGTCGTTGCCAGGCGCAGTCCAAGGGCGCGGCACAGGGCGATTTCATGTTGATCGAGCATGCGCTTGCCGTCGGGGCCGGCGTGATGGCTGGCGCCGTACGGCGTGCCACCGCCCTGGGTGTCGAGCAGGGCCTGTTCGCTGTAGGGCAGGCCCGTGATCAGCATGCCGTGGTGCAGCAGCGGCAGCAGCATCGACATCAGTGTGGTTTCCTGGCCGCCGTGCAGGCTGGCGGTAGACGTGAACACTCCGGCCGGCTTGCCGACGAGGGCGCCGGTAAGCCATAGGTTGCTGGTGCCGTCGATAAAATACTTGAGCGGCGCTGCCATGTTGCCGAAACGGGTCGGGCTGCCGAGGGCCAGGCCGGAGCAGTGCTTCAGGTCATCCAGGCTGGCATACAGTGCGCCTTCCTCCGGAATGCTCGGTGCCACGGCTTCGCACTCGGTGGAGATCGCCGGCACGGTGCGCAGTCGCGCTTCCATGCCGCCTTGCTCGATGCCCCGGGCGATCTGCCGGGCCATTTCGCTCACCGAGCCATTGCGGCTGTAATACAGCACCAGCACATAGGGCGACGTCACGGCAGGATCTCCAGCACATTTTCCGGCGGACGGCCAATGATGGCTTTGTCGGCGGTTTCCAGGATCGGGCGTTCCATCAGCTTTGGATGTTCGGTGATGGCCGCAATCAACTGGGCTTCGCTGAGGCTGGCGTCGGCCAGGTTAAGCGCCTTGTATTCATCTTCGCCGGTGCGCAGCAGTTGGCGGGCACTGATCCCCAGCTTGCCCAGCAATGCCTTTAATTGCGCGGCGTCCAGCGGGGTTTCCAGGTAGCGCACCACGTTGGGGGTAAGGCCGCGGGCTTCCAGCAGTTCCAGCGCACCGCGGGATTTCGAGCAGCGCGGGTTGTGATAAAGCGTCAGATCGGTCATGTGCGGGTCGCATCTTGCGTAAGGTGGCGGGTATTCTACCCGCGCAGCGACCTGTCCTTAAACCGTAAGAGGCGATAGGTCGCAGCCAACGTTCATTTTTGCGAAGGATTACCCCATGACAAGGCGACTGATCGGTGCATTGGCGATCATCACAACCCTGCTGCTCAGCGGCTGCGGTAACGATTACGGCGTTGACCAATATGGCAAGAAGGTGGCTGCCGAACGCTTGGACAAGCAGTGGCTGGTGGTCAACTACTGGGCCGAATGGTGTGGCCCGTGCCGCACGGAAATCCCTGAACTCAATGCCTTGGCCGACCAACTGAAGGCGCAGAACGTGGGTGTGTTCGGGGTCAACTTCGACAATGTGCAGGGCGAAGAGCTGAAAGCCGCCAGTGACAAGTTGGGCATCAAGTTCACGGTGCTGGCGCAGAATCCCGAAGAGATTTTCGATATCCCGCGCAGCGAAGCCTTGCCGGTGACCTACATCATCGATGACAAGGGCAAGGTACGTGAGACGTTGATGGGCGAGCAGACGGCGGAAGGGGTGCTGGCCAAACTCAAGGCGTTGCGCGGATAACAAAATGGGAGGGGTTTTGCCCCTCCCATCGATCAGCCTTCTTCAAGCCACAGCCGAATCGGCTTGCCCTCGGCCGGCCAGAAACGCGTCTGCTCGATCGGCGAGATGTCCCAACGTTGCACACCTTGCAGGGCCTGGAAGAAGCGGTGTTCCTGCTCCATCAAGGCCTCGGCGCAGAGTTTGCGGGTGCTGCCGATCTGGCCGAAGCTGAGCTTTTCGCCGTCGACGGTGTAGGGCGCGAACCAGTGGTTGCAGCCGCCGTTGCCGTAGGCACGGCCATCGGCGCCGAGGGTGACGGTCAGGTGCGCGTAGTCCATCAGCGGCCGTTCACCAATCCATTCCACCACATAGCTGTGATCCTGCTTGAGCTTGACCACATCCCCGGCGCAGCCCGTCAGGGCCGCTCCGACGGCGGCGAGCAGAAGCAGGCCTTTCATTGCGCGGCCTTTTGGCATTTAGGGCAGCGGTGCTTGTCGCCCTCGCTGGCCCAGCCCAATTCGGCAATGCGCGCGTTGGCGGCCGGTTGCAGCGGTTCTTTGGTCAGCTTGGTTTCCACCGCGAATTCAAACTCCAACACGGCCTCGCAGCTGTCGCAGTTGACCTTCCAGGTGTGAATCTCCAACTCGCCGAACTTCGGCCCTTGGGCCATGGCGACCCATTGGCCCGCCGGGCGGATGGAGTAGCGCGCATCACCTTCGACGGTGAGGCGCATCGACAGGGTTTTACTGCCGCGCAGGGAGACGATCAAAATGTCGCCATGCTTGATCGAGCCACCGTTGCCGGTGACTTGGTAACGGCCCGGCACCAGGGCGCGGCATTCGATCAGGGTGTGTTGCGGGCTCAGCAAACTGAAGCGGAAATCGTGTTCGGCCATGGATCCTCCAAATAGGCGCGGCATCCTATCACGGGTGCTGGCTCATCATGAGCCTGGTATGTGACCGCTGATCATCCCTCGACAAGGTTCTGCGCATGCCCATCGGCCCACGCGGCAATGTTGGCCAGGGTGGTGCCGGCAATCGCGGCCAGGGCTTCGCGGGTCAGGAACGCCTGGTGGGCGGTGATAATCACGTTGGGGAAGGTCAGCAGGCGCGCGAGGACGTCGTCCTGCAGGGGCAGGTCGGAGCGGTCCTCGAAAAACAGCTGGGCTTCTTCTTCATACACATCCAGGCCCAGATAGCCGAGCTGGCCGTCCTTGAGCGCCTCGATCAGCGCCGGGGTGTCGACCAGACCGCCGCGACCGGTATTGATCAGCATCGCGCCTGGCTGCATCTGTGCCAGGGAGCGGGCGTTGATCAAGTGCTTGCTGTCGGCAGTCAGCGGGCAATGCAGGCTGATGATCTGCGCCTGGGCCAGCAGTTCGGGCAGGCTCACGTAGCGCGCGCCCAGGGCCTGCACTTGCGGGTTGGGGAAGGGGTCGTAGGCAAGTAACTGGCAACCGAAGCCTGCCATGATTTTGGCAAAAGTGGCTCCGATCTGTCCGGTGCCGACCACGCCGACAGTCTTGCCTACCAGATCGAAGCCGGTGAGGCCGTGCAGACTGAAATCGCCATCGCGGGTGCGGTTATAGGCGCGGTGCAGGCGACGGTTGAGGGCGAGGATCAGCGCGACCGCATGCTCGGCCACCGCATGGGGCGAATAGGCCGGCACGCGCACGATGGTCAGGCCCAGGCGCTTGGCGGCGGCCAGGTCCACATGGTTGTAGCCCGCCGAGCGCAGCGCGATCAACCGCGTGCCGCCCTTGGCCAGGTGCTCCAGGACCGGGGCGCTGAGGTCGTCGTTGATAAAGGCGCAGACCACTTCGTGATGCTCGGCAAGGGCCACGGTGTCGAGGTTGAGGCGGGCGGGCTGGAACTGCAGTTCCAGGCCATCCGGCAAGGGTTCACCGAGAAAACTGTCGCGGTCGTAGGTCTGGCTGCTGAAAAGAATGACGCGCATGGAAATGCTCCCTGCAATTACAAATGAATGAACAGGCTGTTTGTGGTGAGCGGGCTTGCCCCGCGCGAGGCAAGCTCGCTCACCACAAAAGCCTGTTCCTTTACAAAGTCAGGCGTTGACCCGCGCTTCACTGCCGAGTCGGGCAATGGCCATGTCCAGTTCGTCCAGGGCATGCTGGGCCTTGGCGTCGTCTTGCTTGAGCAAGGTTTCGGCGCGGTGGCAGGCAGCCCGCAGTTGCGGTACGCCGCAATAACGGGTGGCGCCATGCAGGCGGTGCACGCGTTCGATCAGGGCGTTGTTGTCGTTGGCGTCACGGGCAAGGGTGATAGCCAGGCGGTCGGCCTCCAGGGAGGCGAGCAACATGGCAAGCATGTCCGCCGCGAGATCTGCCTTGCCGGCGGCCAGGCGCAGGCCTTCTTCATGGTCCAGCACGGGCAGTTGTATGCCAGGGCCGAGGCCGTCCGTTGCGCGTTCCGGGCCTTGATTGCGCAGGGCCAGGCCGGTCCACTTCAACACCACCTGGGCCAGTTGCCGCTCGCTGATGGGTTTGGTCAGGTAATCGTCCATGCCGCTTTGCAGCAAGGCGCGTTTTTCGTTGGCCATGGCGTGGGCAGTGAGGGCGACCACCGGTAATGGCGTGCCGCTGCGCTCGCTTTCCCACTGGCGGATCGCCTCGGTGCTCTGGCGGCCGTCCATGCCGGGCATTTGCACGTCCATCAGCACTAGGTCGAAGGTGTCCTGTTTCACCGCATCGATGGCGGCATACCCGCTTTCCACGGCGCGCACCCGTGCGCCCATGTCCTCCAGCAGCGTCTGCACCAAGAGCAGGTTTGCCGGGTTGTCGTCCACGCACAACACGCGCGGCGCACGGCTGGACAACGGCTCGCCCGGTTCGCTGCGTGACGGTCGCGGGCTGATCAGGTCGGACAGCGCGCGACGCAGCTTGCGCGTGCACGCCGGCTTGGCCTGCAACTGGCTGTTGGGGTTGGGTACGGACTGGTTGAACAGCATCTGCTCGGTGGTCGGGCACAGCACCAGCACTTTGCAGCCCAGGTGTTCGAGGTCCCACAGGTGCTGGTTGAGGCGCTCGGGCGGGATGTCGTTGGCGGTGACGCCGAGTACCGCAAGGTCGATGGCCTGCTCGGTCTGGTGGGCGCTGGTGATGCCGTTGGTCAGGCTTTCCAGGCTGTTGAACGGTGTGACCTCCAGGCCACAGTCTTCCAATTGATGTTGCAGCGCCTGGCGTGCCAGTTCGTGGTTTTCCAGCACCGCGACGCGATGACCCAGCAGCGGCGCGGAAGGCAAGTCTTCGACATCATCGCGGGTCTTGGGCAGGTTCAGGCTGATCCAGAATTCCGAGCCTTCGCCCGGCGTGCTGTCGACGCCGATTTCACCGCCCATCTGCTCGATCAGGCGTTTGGAAATCACCAGGCCCAACCCCGTGCCGCCCGGTTGGCGCGACAGCGAGTTGTCGGCCTGGCTGAAGGCCTGGAACAACGCGCGCACGTCCTGGCTGGACAGGCCGATGCCGGTGTCCTGCACACTGATGCGCAATTGCACGCTGTCTTCTTGCTCGTCCTCGATCATCGCGCGGGCGACGATAGTGCCTTCACGGGTGAACTTGATCGCGTTGCTGATCAAGTTGGTGAGGATCTGTTTGAGGCGCAGCGGGTCGCCCACCAGCGCCAACGGCGTGTCGCGGTACACCAGGCTCACCAGTTCCAGCTGCTTGGCATGGGCGGCGGGGGCGAGGATGGTCAGGGTGTCTTGCAGCAAGTCGCGCAGGTTGAACGGGATGCTGTCGAGCACCAGCTTGCCGGCCTCGATTTTCGAGAAGTCGAGGATTTCGTTGATGATGCCCAGCAGGTTGTCGGCGGATTTTTCGATGGTGCCCAGGTAGTCGAGTTGGCGCGGGGTCAGTTCGCTTTTTTGCAATAAGTGGGTGAAGCCGAGAATGCCGTTGAGCGGCGTGCGGATCTCGTGGCTCATGTTGGCCAGGAACTCCGACTTGATGCGGCTGGCCTCCAGAGCCTCCTTGCGCGCCAGGTCCAGTTCGATGTTCTGGATCTCGATGGTTTCCAGGTTCTGGCGCACGTCTTCAGTGGCCTGGTCGATGCTGTGTTGCAGTTCTTCCTGGGCGTTCTGCAAGGTCTCGGCCATGCGGTTGATGCCCGAGGCAAGCTGGTCCAGTTCCTGGCTGCCCAAGGGAGGCAAGCGGGTTTCCAGGTTGCCGTCCTTGAGTTGGGCCACGGCTTGCTTGATCTGGCCAATGGGCGAGTTGATCGTGCGGCTGATGCGCAGGGCCAGCGCCGCAGTGCAGATCAGGCCGATGGCGATCAGTAACAGGCTGGCGAACAGGCTGCGGTAGCCACGCAGCAACATGCCGTTGTGGGACAGTTCCACCTCGACCCAGCCCAGCAGGCGGTCGGCTTCATCCGGGATCAGGTCGCCCGCGAGGTTGCGATGGCGGCCAAACACCGGCAGCAAATAGCGGGTGGCATCATTGCCGGTGCGCTGCAATAAATGGGAACTGTTGCCGACCGGTGGCTGGTTGAGCATGGTCGGGCCAGCGTGGGCGAGGGGCGCGCGGTCTGGGCTGAGAAAGGACACGGCACGCACGTCCGGCTGTTCCAGGGATTGGGTGGCGATGCGCTCGAGCAAATCAGTGTTGCGCGCACTGAGGGCGGGCGCGACCAGGGGCGCCAGCTGTTCGGCGATCATTTCGCCGCGTTGCAGCAATTGGGTCTGCAGTTCCGAGAGCTGCATCCAGGTGAAATAGCCGCCCAGCAACGAGGCCATCAGGCTGGTCGGTAATAAGGTCAGCAACAGTACGCGGCCTTTGATCCCCATTCTTGTCAGCACGCCACTCTCCTGCTACCACATTGATATCTACGGAATTGCGCGGGCATCCGGCCCGCGCCACCTGCGCAGTGTAGCCATTTGCGCGGCGAGGAATCTTGCAAATTAATGACATACGGCAATCTTGAAGGCATTTGGCGGCCAGTGGCGATTGCCTGCGGCGGGGTTATCTTGAATAATCAGTCATTGAGAATGACTTGCAGATACTAATGAATCCCGTAGCAATTGGCCTGCCCAGTATCCTGACCATCGAAGATGACCCCGTGCTGGGCGCCTATGTCCATGAGCACCTGGGGCGCTGTGGTTTCCACGTCACCTGGTGCCAGAACGGCCAGCAAGGCCTGCAGATGGCGCGCGATCAGGTATTCGACGTGGTGTTGATGGATATTTTGTTGCCGGGGCTGGATGGGTTGTCGATCCTCACCCATCTGCGCCAGAGCCATTCGATCCCGGTGATCCTGATGTCGGCACTCGGTGCCGAGGCTGATCGCATCAGCGGTTTTCGCCTGGGTGCCGATGACTACCTGCCCAAGCCGTTCAGCATGATCGAGTTGCGCGTGCGCATCGAAGCCATCCTGCGCCGTGTCGCCTTGGACCGACGCCCATTGCCGAGCCTGGCGCCCGCGCGTGACGACGCTCGCACCCTGCGTTTCGACGATGAGCTGTGCGATGTCTTCCACCTGGAACACTGGGCTGGCCTGACCCGCAGTGAGTATCGCCTGCTGGAAACCCTGCATCGCAACGCGGAAGAAGTCCTCAGCAAACCCTTCCTTTACCAGCATGTGCTGCAACGCGGTTACGCGCCCCATGACCGCAGCCTGGACATGCATATCAGCCAGATCCGCCGCAAGCTCAAGGCCATCGGCTACACCGAGCGCGAAGTGCGCACGGTGTGGGGCAAGGGCTATGTGTTGAGCGGTGCCGATGACAGCCTTTAAACGGCCTTTTAAACGCCTGCCGGGCAAGCACTCGTTATTCTGGAAGCTGGCCTGCCTGCTGATCGCCTTCTGTTTGCTGATGATCTGGCTCAGTTGGTCGTGGGGTCGGTACATGGAGCAGCAGAACGCCTACCTGTCCGATGAAGCGCGGATCACCTTGAGTGGCTACGCGGTACGTGCGGAACAGGCCTGGAACCGAGGCGGCAATGCGGGCGTCGATGCGTGGCTGCAGGAGATGGGCAAGCGCGAAAGTACCTGGATCGGTGTGATCGGCAATGACTTGCAATCGCTGAGCAGCTACCCGCTGACCGATAAGGAAAGCCAGCGCCTGACCTTTCTGCGTGGCCTGGACTGGCCGGTGAGCCGGCATACCAAAGGCCTGCCGTGGCTGAAAATCCCGTTTCCCGCCGACCCCAGCGCGGGTTCGCTGGTGATCGAATTGCCACAGCGTTTCATGCCGGGACGCTATCAACTGTTCTGGCGGGTAGTGACCAATGGTGTGATTCCCGGTCTGTTTACGCTGTTGCTGTGCGTCGGTCTGTATCGGCTGCTGATCATGCCCCTCAATCAATTGCGTGAGCAGGCCAACGCCTGGCGGGCCGACCAGTTGAATACGCGGCTGTCCCACGACGCCACCAGTCGTCAGGATGAGTTGGGCGAGCTGGGCCGCGCGTTCGACCATATGTCCGAGCGTTTGCAGGGCACCGTGGTGTTGCAGCAGCAACTGCTGCGAGACATGTCCCATGAACTGCGCACACCGCTGAGCCGCCTGCGGGTGGCCTGTGACAGTGAGCAGGACCTGACGCAGCTGCGCGAGCGGCTCGGCCGTGAGATCGACGCCATGCAGCGCCTGGTGGAAGACAGCCTGCAACTGGCCTGGCTGGACACCGAGCGGGCGCCGCTGCCCCAGGAAGATATCCAGCTTCAAGCGCTGTGGGACATGTTGCGCGAAAACGCATGTTTCGAGAGCGATTGGCCGGCACCGCGCCTGCCGTGCCTGCTCGGCCCGGAGTGCTGGGTGCGTGGCAACCTGAATGCGTTGGCCC
The DNA here is from genome assembly GCF_049896305.1 of Pseudomonas sp. DWP3-1-3b3. Classification (NCBI taxonomy): domain Bacteria; kingdom Pseudomonadati; phylum Pseudomonadota; class Gammaproteobacteria; order Pseudomonadales; family Pseudomonadaceae; genus Pseudomonas; species Pseudomonas sp. DWP3-1-3b3. The sequence goes on from NZ_JAFCUA010000004.1 coordinate 336,573, forward strand.
AGGCCCTGGAGAACATCCTGCGCAATGCCATTCGCCATTCACCCGTGGGCGGCGTGGTCAGCCTGGATGGGCGTCGCGAAGGTGACTATTGGCATGTGTGGCTGGAGGATCAGGGCGGCGGGATTGATGACGGGGACCTGGAACGGATCTTCGCACCCTTCACGCGCCTGGACGGATCACGCCCCGGCGATGGTGGCTTCGGCCTGGGCTTGAGCATCGCGCGCAATGCCGTGCAGCGCCAGGACGGCAGCTTGTGGGCGGAAAACACCGGAAAAGGGCTGCGCGTGCATCTGCGCCTGCGGGCTTGCTAGGCGCGACGCTGTTTGCGTTTTTTCCATTGGTGGGCCACCCACCAGCGCCAATAGCCCATGGTCAGGCAATACGCGATCGCGCCCAACACCAGCCCCAGCACCACTGAACCCAGCAGGAATGGCTGCCATAACGTACTCAATTGGCCGCTGATCCATTCCCAGGTCAGGTCATCCGGCAGGCTGCGCGGCGGCACATTCATCAGCCAGGCGCCGGTCATGTAGGTGCAGATAAACACCACCGGCATGGTGATCGGGTTGGTCAGCCACACCAGGCTGACCGCGATGGGCATATTGCCGCGCACGGTGACTGCCAGCACGGCAGCCAGCAGCATCTGCAACGGAATCGGGATAAACGCCGCGAACAAACCCACGGCCATTGCGCGTGCGACCGAGTGCCGGTTCAGGTGCCAGAGGTTCGGGTCATGCAGCAACGTGCCGAGAAACTGTAATGACTTGTGTTCCCTGATACTGCTGGGGTCAGGCATGTATCGTTTGAATAAGCGCCGGGGCATAAGGGGTCCAGGTCAGTTCGAGGGGCAAGTATGCCCGCATTCTATAAACAGAAAATTCAGACTTTGTGACAAAACATCATAGGCCGTGCTGGGCATCCGGCTAAGACTGAGTGGATCACTGGAAAAGGATGATCCATGAGGACAGGGATGTGCGCGTTTGCACTGGGGTTGCTGGCCTTGCGCTTTTTACCGGCATTGCCGACGACCGGTTGGCTGATTGCCTTGCTGGTGCTGGCCTTGATGTTGTTGCCGTTTCGCACGTATCCCTTGGCGTTTTTCCTGTTCGGGCTGAGTTGGGCGTGCATGAGTGCGCAGTGGGCGCTGGATGACCGCCTCAGGCCGGCGCTGGATGGTCAGACGCGCTGGGTAGAAGGGCGGGTCATCGGTTTGCCGCAACAGACGGGCGATGGCGTGCGCTTCGTGCTGACCGACAGTCGGTCGCGTAATGCCCGGTTGCCCACGCGTATCCGGGTGTCCTGGCGCGGTGGACCGGCTGTGCGCAGCGGTGAACGCTGGCGCCTGGCAATCACCCTGAAGCGGCCGGCCGGGTTGCTGAACTTCCATGGGTTTGATCAGGAGGCTTGGCTGCTGGCCCAGCGGATTGGCGCCACGGGCACGGTAAAGGACGGAGAACGCCTGGCACCGGCTGCCAACGCCTGGCGCGACGGTGTGCGCCAGCGCCTGATGATGGTGGATGCCCAAGGCCGGGAAGCAGGCCTGATCGCCCTGGTCTTGGGCGATGGCTCTGGATTGACCGCCGCTGATTGGCAGGTGCTGCAAGATACCGGGACCGTGCATTTGCTGGTCATCTCCGGCCAGCACATCGGTTTGCTCGCGGGCTTGATCTACGGCTTGATCGCCGGCCTGGCGCGCTATGGATGCTGGTCTCGAACCTGGCCGTGGTTGCCATGGGCCTGTGCGCTGGCGTTCGCCACGGCGTTGGGCTACGGCTTGCTGGCCGGGTTTGGCGTGCCGGTGCAGCGCGCCTGTGTGATGGTCGGGTTGGTGTTGTTTTGGCGATTGCGCTTTCGTCATCTGGGGCTGTGGTGGCCTTTGTTGCTGGCACTCAATGGGGTGTTGGTGCTGGAGCCGTTGGCCAGTTTGCAGCCGGGGTTCTGGCTGTCCTTTGCGGCGGTGGCGGTGCTGATCCTGGCGTTTGGTGGCCGTCTGGGGCCGTGGAGCCTGTGGCAGGCATGGACCCGGCCGCAGTGGTTGATTGCGATCGGATTGTTTCCGGTCCTGTTGGTGTTGGGGTTGCCCATCAGCCTGAGTGCGCCGTTCGCTAACCTGGTGGCGGTGCCATGGATCAGCTTGGTGGTGTTGCCGCTGGCATTGTTGGGTACCGCATTGCTGTGGCTGCCGTTGGTGGGTGAAGGATTGCTGTGGTTGGCGGGTGGCGCACTGGATGGCTTGTTCAAGGGCTTGGCGTGGCTCGCCGGGCAAATGCCCGCCTGGATTCCGGCCGAAGTGCCGTTGGGCTATTGGCTGGTGAGTCTGCTGGGGACCGTGCTGCTCCTGCTGCCAAAGGGTGTTCCATTTCGTCTGCTCGGATTGCCGATGCTACTGTTGGCGGTGTTTCCCCCGCGAGAATTGATCCCTCATGGACAAGTAGAGGTCGTGCAACTGGACGTCGGCCAGGGCCAATCGCTGATTCTGCGCACCCGTCATCACGCGTTGCTCTACGACGCCGGTCCGCGCTCCGGAAGCTTTGATCTGGGCGCACGCGTTGTCCTGCCGTCGCTGCGAAAACTCGGGGTAGGGGAGTTGGACATGCTGCTGCTCAGTCACGCCGATGCCGATCATGCGGGGGGTGCGGCAGCCGTTGCCAAGGGCATGCCGATCAAGCGCGTGGTGGGCGGGGAAACTGAAGGCTTGCCGTCATCGCTCGGCACCCAACCTTGTGTCAGCGGCGAGCGATGGACCTGGGACGGTGTGAGCTTCGAACTCTGGCAGTGGCCGGACGCTATCAGTGGCAACGCGAAGTCCTGCGTCTTGCAGGTGCAGGCCAATGGCGAGCGCCTGCTGCTGACCGGTGATATTGACCGCGCCGCCGAACACGCCTTGCTCGCGTCACCCCTGGCGGTGCGCACTGATTGGCTGCAAGCGCCGCACCACGGCAGTCGCAGTTCTTCGTCCTGGCCCTTTGTGGAACGGCTTGCTCCGCGATCCGTGCTGATCTCGCGAGGGCGCCACAACGCGTTCGGCCATCCCCATCCACAGGTGATGGAACGCTACCGGCGGTTGGGCAGCCAGGTGTATGACAGTGCCGAGCAGGGCGCCGTGCGTCTGCAGTTGGGGGCTTTTACGCCGCCGGTTGTTGCGCGCAGTCAACGCCGGTTCTGGCGCGAGCGGTTACCTTAGGCGCGGCCGATGGGGTCTGTGGTCAACGCACCTATATGGTAAAGTGGCGCACTTTTTCGAGGGGACATTCACTGTGTGGGAATTGGTCAAATCCGGCGGCTGGATGATGTTGCCGATCATCATGAGCTCTATCGCCGCACTCGGCATCGTCGCCGAACGCCTGTGGACCCTGCGCGCCAGCCGCGTGACCCCCGAGCATTTACTGGGGCAGGTCTGGGCCTGGATCAAGAACAAGCAGCTCGACAAGGAAAAGCTCAAGGAACTGCGCGCCAATTCCCCGCTGGGTGAAATCCTCGCCGCCGGCCTGGCCAACTCCAAGCATGGTCGCGAGATCATGAAAGAGTGCATCGAGGAAGCCGCCGCCCGCGTCATCCATGAACTGGAACGCTACATCAACGCCCTCGGCACCATTGCCGCCATGGCGCCGTTGCTCGGCTTGCTCGGCACGGTGCTGGGCATGATCGATATCTTCAGCTCGTTCATGGGCTCCGGCATGACCACCAACGCAGCCGTACTGGCCGGTGGTATTTCCAAGGCGCTGATCACCACGGCCGCAGGCCTGATGGTCGGTATCCCTTCAGTGTTCTTCCACCGTTTCCTGCAACGCCGCATCGATGAACTGGTGGTCGGCATGGAGCAGGAAGCCATCAAGCTGGTAGAAGTGGTGCAGGGCGACCGTGACGTGGACCTGGTTGGGGGCAAAGCGTGAAATTTCGCCGCAAGCAACGGGAAAACGTCGATATCAACCTCGCGTCGCTGATCGACGTGGTGTTTATCCTGCTGCTGTTTTTTGTCGTCACCACCACCTTCACCCGGCAGACCGAGCTGCGCGTCGACCTGCCGGAAGCCGTGAGCGGTTCGCCGGCCGAAGACCAGCAAGTCAAGCAACTGGACATCGCCATCAGCGCCGACGGGGTGTTTTCGGTGAATAACCAGTTGCTCGAGAAAAACGACCTGGCCAGCCTGATGGACGCCTTGCAGAAAGAGTCCGGCGGCGACACTAAGCTGCCGCTGTCCATCAGTGCCGATGGCAAGACCCAGCACCAGGCCGTGATCACCGCAATGGATGCTGCCGGCAAGCTCGGTTTCAGCCATTTGCGCATGACCACCGTCGAGGCGGCGGGCCAACCCTGATGGCCCTGTCCGATCGTTTGCTCAAGGCCTGGTACGAGGGCCATCCGGCACTTGCGCTGCTGCGGCCGTTGGAGTCCTTGTATCGCCGGGTGGTGCAGGGCAAGCGTGCACGCTTCCTGGCCGGTGAGGGCGAGATCTACCAATCGCCGGTGCCGGTGGTGGTGGTCGGTAATATCACCGTGGGTGGCACCGGTAAGACACCGTTGATCCTGTGGCTGATCGAACACTGCCGACGCAGCGGCTTGCGCGTGGGTGTGGTCAGCCGGGGGTATGGCGCCAAGCCGCCGCAGTTGCCCTGGCGGGTCGAAGCCAGCCACAGCGCCGACGTGGCGGGTGATGAACCGCTGTTGATCGTGCAGCGCAGCGGCGTGCCGTTGATGATCGACCCCGACCGCAGCCGTGCGGTCAAGGCGCTGCTGGCCAGCGAAACCCTCGACCTGATCCTCTCCGACGACGGCCTGCAGCACTACCGCCTGGCCCGTGACCTTGAACTGGTGCTGATCGACGCCGCCCGTGGCCTGGGCAACCGCCGTTGCCTGCCGGCCGGGCCGTTGCGTGAGCCGGTGGAGCGCCTCCAGAGCGTCGACGCGTTGCTGTACAACGGTGCCACCAGTGATCGAGACGATGGTTTTGCCTTTCGCCTGCAACCCACCGCGCTGGTCAACCTGCTGACCGGCGAACGGCAGCCGGTGGATCATTTTCCAGCCGGCCAGCAGGTGCATGCGGTCGCCGGTATCGGCAACCCGCAACGTTTCTTCACTACCCTTGAAACGCTACACTGGCAGCCAATACCCCATGGCTTTGCCGACCACGCGACTTACAGCGCCGAGGTCCTGAATTTTACGCCGTCATTGCCGCTGGTCATGACCGAGAAGGACGCGGTGAAGTGCCGCGCCTTTGCCCAGCCCGACTGGTGGTACCTTGCGGTGGATGCGCTGCCGTCGCCGGCGTTCGTCGCCTGGTTCGACACGCAGCTGATGCGTCTGCTGCCTGCCCGCCTTTTGCCTTAAACCGCTGCTTTCCAGGAAACATTCATGGACACCAAATTGCTCGACATCCTCGCTTGCCCGATCTGCAAAGGCCCGCTCAAGCTCAGCGCCGACAAAACCGAGCTGATCAGCAAAGGCGCTGGCCTGGCTTACCCGATCCGTGATGGCATCCCGGTGATGCTGGAAAGCGAAGCCCGCACCCTGACCACCGATGAGCGCCTGGATAAATGACCACCGCCTTTACCGTTGTCATTCCTTCCCGCTACGCCTCGACCCGCCTGCCGGGCAAGCCGCTGCAACTGATCGGCAGCAAGCCGATGATCCAGTTGGTGTGGGAACAGGCCTGCAAAAGCAGCGCCGAGCGCGTGGTTGTGGCCACTGACGACCCGCGCATCATCGAGGCCTGCAAGGGCTTCGGCGCCGAGGCGGTGCTGACCCGCGAAGACCACAATTCCGGCACCGATCGCCTGGCCGAAGTGGCCACCCAGCTTGGCCTGGCGCCAGACGCCATCGTGGTCAACGTGCAGGGCGACGAACCCCTGATCCCACCGAGTGTGATCGACCAGGTGGCCGCCAACCTCGCCGCCCATGGCGAAGCGCGCATGGCGACTTTGGCCGAGCCGATCGAAGACATCGAAACCCTGTTCAACCCGAACGTGGTGAAAGTGGTCAGTGACATCAATGGCCTGGCGCTGACGTTCAGTCGTTCGACCTTGCCTTGGGCGCGCGACGCCTTCGCCAAGCAGCCTGACGTGTTGCCGGAAGGCGTGCCTTACCGTCGCCATATCGGCATTTACGCCTATCGCGCCGGTTTCCTGCATGACTTCGTCAGTTGGGGTCCGTGCTGGCTGGAAAACACCGAGTCCCTGGAGCAACTGCGCGCCCTGTGGCACGGCGTGCGCATCCACGTGGGCGATGCGCTGGAAGCGCCGCCCGCCGGTGTCGACACCCCGGAAGACCTTGAGCGCGTCCGTCGCCTGCTGGGGGCCTGATGGAGGTTCTGTTTGTCTGCCTGGGCAACATCTGCCGTTCGCCCACCGCAGAAGGCGTGCTGCGCCATAAATTGCGCGAAGCGGGGCTGGCGGGGCAAGTCGAGGTCGCGTCCGCTGGCACGGGCGAATGGCATGTCGGCAACCCGCCGGACCAACGCAGCCAGCGCGCGGCGTTGGTGCGCGGCTACGATCTGTCGGCCCAGCGTGCCCAGCAGGTTTCTCGCGCCGACTTTGCGCGTTATGACCTGATCCTGGCCATGGATCACAGCAACCTGCGCAACCTCAAGGCCCTGCAACCCGGCCAGGGCAAGGCGGAGCTGGACCTGTTCCTGCGCCGTTACGACGCCGAAGTGGACGAAGTGCCGGACCCGTATTACGAAGGCGAACAAGGCTTTGAACGGGTCCTGGACCTGATCGAGCGCGCCTGTGATTTATTGGTGATCGAATTGAAGGGGCGGTTATGACCTTGCAGGTGCTTGCGCAGGTGTCGCTCAAGCCATTCAACAGCTTTGGCATTGACGTGCGCGCCCAGCTGTTCGCCGAGGCCCACAGTGACGATGATGTCCGTGAGGCCTTGGCCTATTCAGCCACCCACGCGGTGCCGCTGCTGGTGATCGGTGGCGGTAGCAACCTGCTGTTGACCCAGGACATTCCGGCGCTGGTGCTGCGCATGGCCAGCCAGGGCATTCGTGTGTTGCACGACGACGGCACGCAGGTGGTGGTCGAGGCCGAAGCCGGCGAGGCCTGGCACCCGTTCGTGCTGTGGACCCTGGAGCAAGGTTTCTGCGGCCTGGAAAACCTCAGCCTCATCCCCGGCACCGTTGGCGCAGCGCCCATGCAGAACATCGGCGCCTACGGTGTCGAGATCAAGGATGTATTCGCTGGCCTGACCGCCCTGGATCGCCACACAGGCGAACTGCGCGACTTCAGCCTGGAAGAGTGCAACTTTGCCTACCGCGACAGCCTGTTCAAGCATGAGACTGCGCGCTGGCTGATCCTGCGGGTGCGCTTTGCCCTGAGCCGCGCCAGCCATCTCAAACTCGACTACGGCCCGGTGCAGCAGCGCCTGGCGGGGCAGGGGATCACCGAAGCGACACCGAGTGATGTCAGCCGCGCGATCTGCAGCATCCGTCGGGAAAAACTGCCGGACCCGGCAGAGCTGGGCAATGCGGGCAGCTTCTTCAAGAACCCGCTGGTGTCCCAAGTGCTGGCGGCTGAGCTGCAGGCGCTGTATCCGGACCTGGTGGCGTACCCGCAGGCCGATGGGCAGATGAAGCTCGCGGCCGGCTGGCTGATCGACAAGGCCGGCTGGAAGGGCTTCCGTGACGGCGATGCCGGCGTGCACACGTTGCAGGCGTTGGTGCTGGTCAACTACGGCGATGCCACCGGGCACGATATTGCGAACCTGGCCCAGCGTATCCAGCGCGACATAGCAGAACGTTTCAAGGTCGATCTGGAAATGGAGCCCAACCAGTATTAAGTCCCTTGAAACAAAAATGCCCCGCATCTTTCGATGCGGGGCATTTTTTATTGCGCTGGCAATCAGTCGTCGCGGCTCATGATGCCGAAGATCTGCAACAGGCTGATAAACAGGTTGTAGATCGACACATACAGGCTGACGGTCGCCATGATGTAGTTACGCTCACCACCGTGGATGATCGCACTGGTCTGGAACAGGATGCACACCGAGGAAAACAGCACGAAACCTGCGCTGATCGCCAGTTGCAGGCCGCTGATCTGGAAGAACATGCTCGCCACCACGGCCGCCAGCAACACGAAGAAACCAGCGGTGATGAAGCCACCCAGGAAGCTCATGTCCTTGCGGGTGATCAGCACGTAGGCCGACAGACCACCAAACACCAGTGCGGTCATGGCAAACGCCGAGCTGACCACTTCCGCGCCGCCGGCCATGCCGAGGTAACGGTTGAGGATCGGGCCGAGGATAAAGCCCATGAAACCGGTCAAGGCAAATGCCGATACCAGGCCCCAGGCCGAATCACGCAGCTTGTTGGTCAGGAAGAACAGGCCATAGAAGCCGATCAGCACGACAAAGATATTCGGATAGCCGACGCGCATCTGCTGGGCCACGAACGCCATCACGCCGCTGAATGCGAGGGTAAGGGCGAGCAAGCCATAGGTGTTGCGCAACACGCGGCTGACTTCAAGCTGCTCAGCCTGCGCGTTACCATTCACTGCGTAATTCTGTTCGCGCATGGCGACACTCCTTCGGTTTTGAAACGTTCAGTCGCAAAGATCATAACAGACGCTCTGTAACAAGCTATGGCAAGAGTTTGACAGTGTGTTTCATTCGGGTATTATGGCGCCCGCTGAGACGGGATGGGCTACTATAATCCTGTGATGCACAAGGGAAATTGGCAGAGTGGTTGAATGCACCGGTCTTGAAAACCGGCGGACGTTAATAGCGTCTCCAGGGTTCGAATCCCTGGTTTCCCGCCAAGATTCAAACAAAAGCCCCGCACTAGCGGGGCTTTTACGTTTCTGTGGTGCGAGAGATCAAGCGGCTCATTTACTTATCGTTTCCGCATCATTTCAGGCGGTTTCCGCAATTCGATGTCAGCGGGCTGGTTTTACTATCTCCCCGACACGCCTGTAAACCGTCTCAGTGATGCGCTTGTCCGTATGCCCCAGCAGGCGGCTGGCATCCCCTATGTCGAGGATCTCGCTGGCCGCTTTCGGGCGGATGTCACGGAACTGGAACTGACGAATGCTTGCTGCCAGAACCCCGTCACCTGCCTCTCTGGCGATAACAATTGCCTTATCCCGCGCATCGTCAAAGCGTAGCCTTAGCATGTGCTTGGTCACTTGCCTCCCATCCTCAGTGACGATCAGATAAGGGTTTCGAACTCCACGGGTGCGTCTCTGTGCGATCAAGCGCTCAACCAGTGCGCCTAAATCATTCATCGCGCCGGCGGCCGTCAGGCGGATTCGCAGCTTCTTGGACGTCTTGCCCTGAGACACCTGCAGGAACTCGTTAACGGCGTCAGCCTCTCGCATGGACAGCGTGTCCGCCGGGCGCTGTGCGGTCAGGTAGGCCAGGTCCATTGCATCGCGCAGCTCTGAGGCTGCCACGGTATACACGGCGCTCCAGATTTCCTCGCTGGCGTAGAAGTCTCGCGGCGCCTCTTTGTTCTTGCGCACGCCGGCGGCAGGGTTGTTTTCGGTGAGACCCCACTCGCGCGCGATATTGTAAATGTGTGACAGCAGCGAGATTTCCCGGTTTGCACGCACCTTTGCTGTTCGACTGTCTCGATACTGCGCGATGATCTGCGGCGTCACCGCGTCGATGGGCGCATCGCAGAAAGCTTTGCGCAGCTGCTTCAGGCTCAGCAGGTTATCGCTTTGCGTTTTGGGCGCCTTCCCCGGGATGATCTCCCGCTCGTACCGATCAAAGACCTGACCCAGTAGGGCGTTCTTCTTTGGCACTGGCTTGCAGTCGAGCTTTGCCCATTCAGCCTTGGCGATGTCCAAGTCACCCCCGAGCGGGATTTCCACCCGCTTCCCGTCCTCATTCCTCCCGTCGTAGTAATACCCAACCCACTCTTTACCGTCTTTCAGCGTGCGTACACGCCGAATCATTCGTGGCGGCAGGTCCCTGTTTGCCGCCTTTTTCGCTCGCATTTCTTCATCCTACCCGTGATAGGTCCAGCGACCAGGCTTCGGCCGCAACGTTTTCTACTGATGGTTTAACCCCAGCCAGTTTCATGCGGGCGTAGACACGGCCAACCACTGGGCGCCTTGCCCGCGTCAGTACGTATTTCCAGCCGTTCCGGTTAAGCCAGGCGATCTGTCCGGATGGGATCATGTAGCCGGTGATGGCCGCCAGCTCTTCTTCGGCAAGGGTTTCGCTTTGCATTTCCATGTTGTGCACCTCTATGCCTATGGTTTTTCGAAAGACCCAGCCGCGGGCCGTGCCGTCTTTATGATGTGAATGGTTAGGCCGAAGGTGATCAGCATCCAGGCCACAGAATCGGCAAAGGCGTAAAGCAGTGCCTCGGTTGTGCCGGTGCTGAGCAGGTCAGAGCCGATCCAGATAAACCAGGTGTCGGTGCCGAACAGGTACAGGTAAGCGCCCAGCAGGATCAGGGTGAGTTTCGTTGCATACATGGGTTGTCCTTGCCGCGTTGGGCGGCTGACGGGTGGATATTGATAGCGATTGTTATTTGCGAGTATCTTCACGCCGCGTACTCAGCAGGCGAAGCTCTTTACCAGTCCACGGAAGGCGAGGCCGACTTTGCTGGGTGCGCACCTCGTCCGCCGTTTACCGGCAGTCAGTTTTGTCTTTTGGCTTTCAGAAAATGCTTACAGATTTCGATTGGCGTTTCGTTTAGGATCTTTCCGTTCGCCTAGCCAGGATATTTACAGCAGCCTTAACCGGGGGACTTGCTTTCTGGCTTAGGCGAACTCTTGTCGCAGCTAAACGGTGTAGAATCATTCACTGCAACCAGCGAAACGGCCACAACGGCAACCATCCTCGCAACCGCAACTGCATCCGGAGCGATCCAAGGTGCACTAACTTTCCTGCACTACCTCACCTTTTTGGCTGATCGAGTAGTTGACTCGGCGGTCTAGGCGAAAGCTGGTGATCTTCTAGGCATCCTCACAGGTCGCCGGTACCACGCGGAAACCATACTGGACGGTGGGGGCATCCACGAAACGTTGAACAGTTCTCATAGCCTCGTCCTCCTATAGATGAGCGCGTGGGTGAACCAGAGCGTGGTGATCATGACTGCTGCTCCTTTTCGAAGTGAAACACCACCGGTGCACCCGTCTCGGCAATCAGCCCGTAGGACTTGGCCAGGCGGTAGATGGGGTGGTAGCTGTTGAGGGAGTTAAGGTGTCCGGCGATGCGCTCTCGCCAGATCTCTAGCGGCATCGCCGCCTTACTCAAGTTGCACGGCACGCACGCGGGCATCATGTTGTTGATGGCGTGGTTTGCTGGGCGACCCATAACGATGGCACCGGTGTACTGACCGTTCACGCGTTCGGGCTCGCGCCATACTGCCTCCAGGTGGTCGGCGTGCCAGCGGTCACCCAGCGGCACCCCGCAATAGGCGCAGTGGCCGCCATACTTCAGGCGCACTTGTTCGCGCTCAGCTTTCTTCATGCGCATAGGTATCCTTGCCGCTGCAGCGGCTGACTTGAAGGGATGGGGTAAGTAAATATTTCTCGCGCGTTATTCCGTTTGCCCTTAATAAAGGCACATAATTCTCGCGTCAATATCAGGGCTGTATGTATGAGAATCAGGGGAAAAATCTATTGGGATTGGGTTAACTCAACTCTCCACGTTCGCTCTAAAGACGAGCGACTGCCTGACGGCACCTTGCTGAACGTTCTAGTCAGGATGTCATCCGAGGGCGCAGTACAGCTATTCGTTGGTGTATACGGAGTGAAGGGCATGATGCTGTTCGAGGAGTCGTACGATTCACGGCTTGGGGAAACCATGACAAAGGCAGTAGAGTGGGGTCTCGAAAGGGCTCGGCAGCAAGCACCTACCGTCGCAACTGATTCTGTAAAAGTCGCCAAACCCGAAAAGTTACCCCGCGCTGGCTCCCGCCAGTGTAAGTGACCGCTCATCCGCTACCCGGATATCTCAAAGCTCAATTTGGTCATTCAGTGGAGTTAGGACAAAAAAAATCTGTTTTTGACTTACACCGAGGGCCTTGAATATGTGCAGAGAAGAAAATTTTAGATACCAGTCTCACGAGCTGTTGATTGAGTTGGATGCTGCCACCACCGTAATCATGATGCTGGTGACAGCCGGGGAGTTGCATGGGGGGCGGTGGGATGATGCAGTTGCGCGGCATCGTAATGCGGTCGATGCTTGGCAGAGGTTCTTGACGCTAGCTGATGTCCTACCTGCAAATTGAAATGGTTTCCCAGCTTTGAATCTCTCACCTCATACATTCATTTTGTGTGTGGGTATTGTGGCAAATGTGCGTATTTGATGTACTCATAAGTGATAAACACAACGCCTCGTCAAGGAGTGATAGGTGAGCTGGATTGCTGATAGACCGTGGCCTATTCGTCACGAGTACAACGGAAACCTCATTCAGATAGTTTTTCGATATGTGGATGATTCGGATGTACCGACTCATGCTGTCATTATTCCAATGGAGTGCACGGTGCAGGTTTCTATTTACGACATTGTTGAAGGCCCTTGGTCGAGCTACGTCGACGCTGTAGAGGCGGCAACCGCAGCTGCTGAGCGCTGGATAGATATTCAATTGGAATAGTCTGGAATCTTCATTAAAAGAGTCTGTCCAGTACAAAGGGGTGTTCGTTAGGCCGTACTCTGAGCGATGGTTAATACTTATGAAAAATAGGGGTCAAGTTTACTGGGAATGGACGAATCCAGCTTTTCACGTCCGCTCCATTATTGAGCGGATGCCTGATGGCACATCGCTGGATGTCCAAGCTCGTATGTCAGTTTTTTGGGAAACTCAACTCTTTATTGGTATCTACGATATCGAAGGTGAAATGCTTTTCGAGGAGGCATTTGACTGTCGTTCACGCGAGACCATTACTCAGGCGCTTGAGTGGGGGCTGAACAGGGCGCGAGCGCAGTCCCCAACTGGTCGTGAGTTACTAAAAAAAGCAGGCATGGCTGCTACCCTACGCAGGCTGCTTACATAAAAAACGCTGTGTTCGGTACAAGCAATTTTCAAAAAAACACAGTTGTTAGCCCGATGAGGTAAGCAACTCTTGGGCTTTAACGGCCCTCATTCCTAAGCGGTTGGCAATGCTCAGTTCGAGAAAAGAGCCGTCGGAACCAGACCATCCCTCTAGCAGCGCGATCGTGTCACAGGTCATCAAGTCAGAAATGCTGCGCCGCAGGCAATCGCGCCATAGCTCACCGTCTGGGTTGAAATCTGTAGGGTTGACTACTTCGAACCCCAGGCTTCTTAGCTTTGCTGCGACTGAATTGAATAATGGGAAATTTCGGTCAGGTAGCCCACTCATGGGCCCGCTCAGATAGATTCGGTTCACGTAAATCCTTCTCAAGTCATTCCTAGTCGCTGTACTTATAAAAGATAAAGCTTCTATCTTCTCGAAGTTAAGTTAAAGTTTTGTGATAAGTGGATCTCACGATAGCCAGAATCGAAAATTTTGCTAGCCATTGCAGCACCTAAAGAGGGGCGCATTTTCGTGCGCTGCATGACCATGCCAGGGCGGTGGAGTGGGGAGTTCAGAGTTGTTGCAGAAGTCGCCGGCCGATCCAGCGAACCACGGTAACGGCCTTGCTGTTGCCTATTGCCTTGTAGCGAGGGCCGTCCGGGCATTCGCTGGCAGGCTTGCCGCGCCAGGGGATCAGGGTGTAGTCGTCGGCCATCCCCTGTAGGCGTTCGCACTCGACGGGAGTGAGGCGGCGCACTGCTGAGCCGCCTACCAACATGGATGCCTCTGTCATTGGGTTGCTGTTGTTGCGCATGTTCCCGGACCGAAGCGTTGGAGATAGACCGGCAACGATGTTCGGTTCCAAGGCGGAGTTGGTGTTGTCCAACTGCTTTCCGTAGTTGCTGGTCACCGTTTGCGCGACCTCGCGGCAGTACAGATAGTTTTGCTGCTGGGCTCCAGCTTCTGCAGCAAGAGCTCCAACCACCTGGCCATCCCCGCCGATATAACGAACTTCGCTCCGGCTGTTCTGTGTGAACGCTAGCAGCGCATTCTCCTGTCCATTGTTGCGGCCTAACGTATGCGCCTGTTCGATGCTGACGCAGGGGTCTTGCGTACCGTGCACTACCAGATGGCTGTGGCCGTGGTTCGCATCCTGGCCAGAGCAGCCCTGCAGCCGTCCATAGCTCGCGTCGAGGGTTGCAGCCACGCACGGCACATCGTCATAGCTGTAGCCGCCGTTTTTCCGGCTGCCGTCGACGAGTGTCGGCGCGACAAAAAAGGTCTCGCTTTCGATATCGAGCCGGCTGTCCTTGGCGGTGAGCGTTGCTGCGCGCTCGATCGAGCCTCCTAGGCTATGGCCGCCGAATGCCGGTATGCCACCGAAAATATCAACCGCAGGTCCATCATCGCCCTCACAGTTCGGACAGCCGTAATGGCCTAAGGATTCGGCAAAGACTTGTCCGCATCCACACTGGAGCGCAGGGCCGAAAGGAGCTGTTCCGGTAACGTCTTGCCCCTGGCCTCGGCGCGGCGCAGTATCCCAGCGCACGCCTTCTCGCTCAAAAAGTACCTCGGTGGGATCGAACCCGTCTCGAGCACTTGCGACAACGAACACACGACGGCGTCGTTGGGCCAGGCCGAAATATTGGGCGTCCAAGACCCGCCACGCGATTGTTCTTTTGGGTCCATACACACAACCAGCGTCCTGCCATTTTTTCCCTGGAGGCTGCAGCTCGCAGTCTTCCCCAGCAAGCGCACCAAGAAAGCATCCGAAGGCGTTCCCTTTGTCACTGAGGACGCCGGGGACGTTTTCCCAGACGATAACGCTGGCGGGCTTTCGCTGGCCGGCGCGAACATAGTCAACTGCATCTGCAAGCTCCACGTATTTGATGGTGAGGGCGCCACGCGGATCGGTGAGGCCTTCCCGCATGCCGGCGACCGAGAAGGCCTGGCACGGGGTGCCGCCGACCAGCACGTCCGGCGCCGGGATCTTGCCGGCCAGCACCAGGGCGGCAAGCTTGGTCATGTCGCCATGGTTCGGCACGTCAGGGAAGTGGTGCGCGAGGACTGCCGAGGGGAACGGCTCAATCTCGGCGAACCAGGCGGCGCGCATGCCCAGCGGGTGCCAGGCCTGTGTTGCAGCTTCGATGCCGGAGCAGACAGAGCCGTAGGTTATGGTCATGGCTGTTCTCACTGTTTGAGTTGGTTACGCGGCCTGGTCTTGCTGCTTAGTCGGCCACTCCGTAAATCCAATCTTTGGTGCCTTCGTCTTCGGGTTGATGATCGGCTCGCCCTGGGCGTCGACCAGCGTTCGCTTGGCCTTTATCCGCATGTCGCGGCACTCGCCACCCTTGCGCGCCAATTCAATGAAGTGTTCCGCATACTGCGGCGCGTCAAAGAGCGGGCTGAGTTGCTTAACCCTTACCCCCCCCATGGTCTGTTCGGCCTTCTGGGTGACCTTGATCAGCCAGTCATCAACCGAGAGCTCAATCTTGTGGCCGGGTCGCTTTGGGTCGGGGCGGGTGGTTTTGACAGTCTTCCTGGCCTCGGCCATGGCGACATCAAGGGTCATTCCAAACACTGCAAAGGTGCTCATGGTTTATCTCCAAGCGTGCGCCTGCCTCGCCGGCTGGCGTGATTCGTTTAAGTGGGTGATATGCTTTGCTGCTTATCAAACAAGGAGGTGGTAATGCCTGGTAAAAAGCTTGAAGCGTTCCGTGAGTGGTTCACGCCGCGTAAGAGGCTGTGGGCAGGAATAGGCCTGTTCGCAATTGCTATCGCCGTGCCTATCGTCAGTCCAGGAACAACCGTTACCTGGCTGATAGGGCCTGCGGCTGTCTTTTTCTTGGGAGCCTTTATTCGCAATACCAACGCAAGTCGATAGGGCCGGGCGGCTGGCGTGATTCGTCGATATGGGGTATTTGTTGGGCGAACGGGGCCCGAGCAGGACAAGGATATGGAGCAGTGGAATTGGTGGTTGTTAACGGCGTTGTTCGCCCTGCAGGCTTTCTACGATTCGTTCTACCGACTCCCGCAATTCCGGCAGAGTCTCCACGATGTAACCGAAGATCTTGATCGGCATAGAGAAGCTCTTGCAGAGCTACAGCTTCGCTTTGACCGACTCGACGCCGAGCACCTCGAAACGTTAGAGCAGCTGTATCGAATCAAGGATCCCGAGTACTACGCTGCACTAGATGCAGGGGATGCTCAGGCGCTTTACGAAATCGACAAGAAGCGCGGATTGATTTAGCGGCTCATCCGGCAGCGCGCTTGAGCTGCTCGGTCAACTGAGTGGGCAGGCCGCGCAGCGTCAGAGTGCCGCCTTCCTCGTCAAACTTGATCTTGTCGCCCAGCAGGTGTGCTTCGAAGCTGATCGTCAGGCCCTCGGCCCGGCCGGTGAAGCGCCGAAATTTGTTGAGGGTCTTCTTGTCTGGCGGCAGGGTCTCGGAAAGCCCGTAGTCCTTCCCCTTGATGAAGTCGTAGAAGTTCTTGGGCCGGTCTTCGTCGATCAGGCCTGATAGCTCGTCGAGGGTGATCGGCTCGCCCAACTTAGCCTGGGCCATGGAGTAGCTGACCAGGGTGTGCGTCTTCTCGCGCGCCGACTCTTCTGGCAGATCTTCGCTTTCAACAAAGTCGCTGAACGCCTTCAGCAGCGTTCGGGTTTCGCCCGGCCCGTCGATCCCTTCCTGGCAGCCGATGAAGTCGCGGAAGTACTCGTTGAGCTTCCGACCCTGCTCGCCCTTCAGGTACGAGATGTACTGCTTCGACTGACGGTTGTTCTGCCATTCGCTGATGTTGATGCGCGCGGCCAGGCGGATGTGGTCCAGATCCAGGCGCTTCACGGTCATCAGGGCCAGCTCTTCGGTCGTGGTCACCGCTTCGGTTTCCTGTATCAGGGCGATGACCAGGTAATCGGTCATGCCTTGCTGGTAGTGGCAGAAGAGGGCGTGCCCACCGGTGGTGAGGTTCGACTCTTCCATCAGCCTGGTCAGGTGTTCGACGGCTGTGGTGCTGAACGTCAGGAAGTCGGTGTCGCCGGCCAGGTACTTGCCGAGCCAGCCGCTGAATGGGTGCGCGCCCGACTCTTGGTGAAAGAACCCCCAGCCTTTGCCGGTGGTGGCGTTGTAGCTTTCGTTGAGCTGGCTCATCAGGTCGTCGCGGGCCTGACTCTCGACCTGCTCGGACGCGCCCAGGAACAGAACCGCCGGGGTGCCGTCGGGCTTCTTGTCGATCTTGTGGATTACGCTGTGGCGAATAGGCATTGCGTTTACCTCAGGTAGGCGCCGCCCTCCGTTACCGGATGCAACAAAGGTATAATGGCGTTTTGGTTTTATATGGGGTATCTGTTCTGGCCCGGCGCGGAGCCGGTTCAAGGAGAAATGAAAATGGCTGTAGCTGTAGAAGATTACGAAGGCAACATTCAGGTCTACGACAAGGCCGCAAAAGTCACGGACCAAGGGCATCAATATGTTCTATTGGCCGCTGATGGCTCTATTCTCGCAATAATTCCAAAAGATGAAGTTAAGAAGTTGCACTCCGACCTCTGATAACACCTACGGATTGCCGCTTGTCGTATAGTTGAGCGGCTGTTAAATATGAAAGACGGCATCCAATGGGTGTCGTTTTAGTAAGTCACGGTGAGATGTCACGTAATGCGAATGTGGTCTGCCAGATGCTCGTCGGTCATACGGTCAGCGCCGCGAATGAAACGGGAAATCAGGTCCTGCTCTTCGCCTATATTCGTCCTGGCCATGACCCGTTTCAGCGCCGCGTCATCGTTGTGATAAAGCTTCGTGACGATCTGGCGTGACAGTAGGGCGGCTTCCTTTTCCGCCTTTGTCAACTTATCCCTTTCGCGCTGGTCGCGCTTGCGTTCGGCTGGATTCTTGGCCATGCCCTACCTCTTCTATTCCGCTGGCCGGCAGTGCGAGCCAGGTTGGTCGGCGTCTCGCGCTAACCTGTTTATTGATTCGCTTCACGCTGCGACCTTCTGCTGATTCCAGGCGCCGACCGCTTCGAAGATCCGGGCGGCGTGCGCCTCATCGAGCGACATCGCTTCCGGAATGGCAATCCAACCCGAAGCTACCATCTGGCTTTGATTGGCTGAGTCGCGCAGTTCCTTGTAGCAATGCTCGATCACGTCTTCCAGGTGGTCGGAGAGGTAGACGCCATCGGGCGCCACCTCCACTGACTTGCTGTAGCGGTCACCGCGGGCGTCGATGCAAAGCGCACTGAGGTAGATCGTCCACCGGTGGGGAATGCCGCAGACGGCCTGGCCGATCTTCCCCGGCGCGATGTTCTTCAGCGACTTGTAATTGATCATGCCCTGGCGGCCGCTGGGGTCGATGTTGACGACGGCGACGTGGTTGGAGGCCAGCAGTGAGCGGCACGATCGTGCGATGCGCGCCTGCAGGTTATGCGGCTTGCGCTTGCTCATAATGCCTCCGCGAGTTTGCGCAACGCGTTACGTTCGGCCCTGGTGATGGACGGCTTGCGGCGCTTGAGGATGGTCGTCGGGTCGATAATTTCCGAACGTTTGGCCGGGTCTGGATTGATCTCCGGGCTGTCGCCAATGCTGTACTTGCCGCCGGCGGCTATGTGCCGACGGACCTGAATGGAAAGTTCCAGCGCTTTCTCCCGACGGAACTCGATATCTGATCTGAGGTTGCTGATCATGCTGCCGCCTTGGCCAGCGTCACCCCGGCCATGCTGAAGGTTGATCCCTGCTCGGCGACCATAGCGTCGAGCACTTCCCAGTTGACCAAAAGCAGCGTGATCGGCGCCTGACCATATGCCACCGCTTTGATCAGTGCCTCGAAGTCCGTCACGTTGACCTGCAGCACTACCTGTTCGACCACATGGCTCGTTACTGGCTTTGTAGCCTGGGCGACGGGTGCCGCTGTCTGAACTGGTGTGGCGCGGACAGGCTCGGGCGCCGCCACCTTCTCCACGACCGGCCCTGGCTTGATGGCTGCCAGTCGCTGGGCTTCCTGCTCATCGGCGATGCGCTTCGCGTCGGCCTTAGCCTGCTCCGCCTTCTGGTGTTCGGAGATTCGGAATTTGATCAGCGTCACCAGGTCATCGTTTGCTTTGGTGACCAGCTGCTGCACATCGCTGAACAGGAAGGCATGATCAACGGCAAGCTCTGCCAGACTGGTCAGGTTCAAGCGTATGCCGTCAGCAGCCTGACTTGCATCGATCTTCGCCCGGGCCAGTTCGGTATCAACTGCGTCCTGGAGGCTGGCGATGGTGCGCTTGTTCTTCATGGCGCCGGCGAAGTCCGAAACGACATGAGGCAGCGTGACTTGGCCCAACGTCTTGTTGATGGCGGCAATGTGATCTGCCAGTGCCAGCTCGGCTTTCTGCTTGATGTTGGTCTTCACCAGCAGCTCCTGAGCCTTCACTAGCTTGTCGACCTTCAGGCGGGTCTCGCGGGCATGGGCGCTGATGCGATCCAGCGAGGAAAACAGTTCGTCGATGCTTTGGGTTTGCGAAAGGGCCTGTTTCTTGGCGACAGCGACAGCCTCTTCAACATCACCGCACCACTTGACTGCCTTTTTCGCGTCGGCGAAGTCCTGGTCGGTGGAGAGCGTGGTTTTCACCGAATCGATCACAGCCAGGGCCGAGTCTTCAAACACTTTCAAGTTGCTGGCGGTAACCATGCCGGTCAGTTCGATGCGCAGCGCTGGTAGCTCGTCCGGCGCCTTGCCGACGACGATTGAAGGCGCGTCGGCCATCTCGAAGTTGGCCAGATCTGCCTCGAACTGTTTCCAGCCCTCGATCAACTGGGCCGCGCGCCCAGCGACAGGCCGGTACTCCATGTGCACGAAGTTCTCCGGCGTGCCGTCCGAGCAAACAAAGATAACCCGCTCAGCGCCGCTCACCAGCAGTTGCTGCTCAAGCTGCCAGTAGTAATGCGGAGCTAGGTCGCCGGCTTTCACCTGGGCTACGATCGACTCATTCCACAGCTTGTGCTCGAACAGGGTCTCGCCAAGCATCGTGGCGCCGTCCATGGAAGCGAGCAGGCTGCCCTCGGTGGCAACGATCGGATAAAGCTCTTCGCCGATCAGTGCTTCGGCCAGTGGGCGTGCCAGGGCCTCGGTCGCGTGCCCTTTGTCGAAGATGAACTGCTGCGAGGGCGTGACGTCCGGTGTGATACCGGTCTTCTTGGCCATCAGCAAGTCGGTGCGGGATTGATACTTCGAGGCCCCCATCATTGCAGGGGCTTCTGAGGCGGTGCGGTACTTGGCGCGAAGGGCAAGCCACTCGGCGGAGCCTTGAGCTACGTTATGAATTTTCATGCTGACTCTCCATTGAGGGCTTTGAGGTTGGTGATTTTTTCAATCTGCGCCGGGCTCAGCGTGTACTTGCTGCTGATGGTCGCAATGAGGTGTTCAGGGCTGGTTCGGTTCGAATCGATCAGCGGTTGCCACTTCGCGATGTTCTCGGTCAGTAGGTCGTCGGAGTAGGCGGGCAGCGCTTCCGGTTCAGGCTGGGCTTGCTGTCGTGGGCTGACATCGCGCGCCGGCTCCTCGAACGCTTTGCCTTCCATCTCGTCGGCCGTTGGCGCTGATCCAACTTCAGGGAAAGCTTTGCGCAGGGCCTGGGCCTCGGCGCATTTGGCGAGCTGGGCAAAGGCTCGACGCTTCCACATGGCGTTGGGCGCCGCAGTGTCCTTGCTGGCTGTTGCGTAGTTTTCGATCCAGCGCTCGTTGGCTGTGTATTCGGCCACCAGGCCGTTGCTCATCTGCCGCTTGACCGTCACGCGGCACCATTCGGGATACGTGACTTCTACACCACTCAACTTTGCAGTCACTGAAGGGCCATATTCTGGTTCGCTGATCCCGGCGTATTGGCCGGTGCGCGCCGCCTGAATGCGGTACAGGCCGATGCCTGGCATCACCGTGTCCTGCATCTTTTTTGTCTTGGAGTTCCAGATCGGGACGATGTGCACCGGCTTCAACATCGGGTCCAGGTGCGCGGCCTGGCAGTAGGCCAGGACCATCACAACCGAGTTCTTTTCTGCGCCGGGGTAGAGGCTGCTGCTCAGTACTTCAACAAGCGCGGCCTCCGACATCGCAGGCGTGTTGTCGTCCTGCTTCATTACTGCGGACATGGGGATTCCTTGCCGCGATGCTCGCAGCGATAAAAGGGGGTGGGGGAAATAATAGTTGATAAACGTTCTTATTCGTATTAAAGATACGTAATAACGTATCAACTCAATGCAAGGAGCTTCACCTATGAAAGTGCTGTCCTCACTCAAAGAAGCGAAAAACCGTCATCGCGAGTGCCAGATCGTGAAGCGCCGGGGCCGGATCTACGTCATCTGCAAGTCCAATCCGAAATTCAAAGCGCGGCAGGGCAGTGCGAAGAATAAAAACAAAGGCAAAGGTTGATCAGTTCTGCCGTTCTACTCGATAGCGCAGGACCTGGAGAACGCGACCGCCGTAGCCAGGTTCTGCGTATTGCTCAACCGGTGCGCCGAAGAAGCCGCGGCGTTCGGCCAGGCTGTAGGCTTCGCGAAGGTTGTGAGCGCTGATGTCTTCGAGCTGCTCGTCGACGAGAGATTTAACCGGTGCGGTGGTCACTGCAGCCTCCTCAGAGAAGTTTGGACTGTCACTCGTGAAGCACGCGAAGGATTTATCGACGAGTGACGTGTCTAGATCAATGGTTTTGCCACTTCTGGGGTTGTCTCATCCTTTTTTGGCGGCTACCCTAAAAATGTATGAATTGTTACGAATAATTTCGGTAGTGGCCGTTTTTAGGTCACGCTACTTCAGGATGAGGAACGAAAAATGTTTTCACACGAAGGTCCCGCTCTAGAGCTGTTGGTGTTCGTTATTGGGTTGTCTGGCCTGCTCTTGGTCGTTTGGTTTATTCACCACCAATACGAACGGATAACTGGGAAAGGAGTAAGAAAACAACAAAGTCGTAACGATGGGCGCTCAACATAACCTAACGGCCTAACTATCCAACCGAGTCAGCCTCTTCCGGCTGGCTCTCAACAGCCAAGCGCTGTAGTGATGAAACTCTTCGGCGTTGATAGCGCTTCTAGTGAAGTGGCAAACGATCAAGCCCTCGACCTGCGACTCAGCAAGGTCTGTCGTGTCCGGATGCTCAAGCGCGAGTAGAGCGGTGGTGATCGCGACGTGCGGACTCATAGGTCTGAATCCACGTCGTCTTCGGCTTCTTCACGCTCTGCTGCAACCGCGTCGGTGGCGTAGGGCTTCAAGAGGTCCATGGCGATCCGCTCGGCAGCGGCGATGGGGCGTTGCTCTCCCATCAGGTCAGCCGCGTGACTGCGTGAATCTGCCTGACTGCCAAGGACTGCCGAAAGGAACAGCCGAGCGAGTGAGTCGCGTTGGTCCAGGCCGTCGATCTGGCGCTGATTCAGGATGCCCTGCAGGTACGTGCAATACCGGTCGAAAGTCACTACCTGCAGCTTGCCGTGGCGGCGCTTCCACTTGATGTCCATGCCGCACACCAAACGTTCGGCCGAGTGCTGCAGCCATTCCTGTTCCGGGTTCGCCTCGCTAACTTCTGGAGGCACCTGGGCATCGTAACGCTCCTGGCATAACTTCATTACTGCGCTCATGGTCGCCTCCAAAGTGGCGGGTTGTTCACCTGTATTCGTCAACACTCATGCCTCCCGCTGGTTGCCGATGGGCGCGGGGGAGGAGTGCTGACGTAATAGAGGTGGGGAAGGGTGCCGGTCTTTCACGGCTGCCGCGGCGCTGGCCGTTTAGCGAGTCGTACTGAAGGCTGGTAGCATCGACACTCCTTATCGGAGCAAGGAATTGCTATGCATCAGGTTGTTGAAAGGGCGTTAAACGTGATCGCAGCAGAGAGCAGCGAGCCCAAATACACTGAAGCGTTCAGCGCTGTCCGTGCAGTAGTGGTTGAGTTTGGGGAGGAGAATTTGGCTGATCGGCTTTTTGCCGATATCCCTGACTCGATATCGTTTCTGCAGGTCGCTAGGCTATTTGACTTTCTTGCTTGGCAGACGGATGACAACGGATCAGCGATGACTCGCACCGTTGAGCGCTGGCTCGTCGAAGGCACAGATCTGCGCAAGGTTCAGATCGCTCTTAACCTCGAGGTATACCCGTTTCCGGACGAGAATGAGATGTACCGCGTGCTGTCTGATGTGGCTGAGTTCCTCCCTCAGATGGCTGATAGATGCCAGCAGCTAATCAGCTCTCGGCAAAATCGTTAGCACCTGCTCATACAGTCAATTCAGTGCACTCAGCCCGGCGTACCATACGCACCTGAGCCATTCGCCGTTCCGGCGCCCGGCGATCACGACGCAGCGAGTCGTCACTGATCATCGAGTGCATGGCGATCAGCGCCGCCAGCACAAAGCACACCGGCGTGATGATCTGGCGCTTCATTGCCTCGGCCACCAAAGCAGTACGCTTCGTCACGCCCAGCTTGAACATCGCATTGGTCAGGCGCTTCTTGACGCTGCCGTACTCGATGCCCGCTTCCCGGGCGATCTCTTTCGAGGTGAAGCCCTGGGCAATCCAAAGCAGAAACTGAAGCTCTCGCGGCGCAAGGCCACGTCCGAGGTGGCCTTTCCATCCGCCGTTGATGATTGTTGCTTCCATCGTCGTGACTCCCGGTTGTTTTCCCGCTGCCACCGATGCGGTGGCAAAAGTGAAAATTTCCGATTATTTGCTGCGCGCAGCCAGGGCTGCTTTGGCATCGACTTCTTCATCGAATGAGCAAAGGTCAGGCGCTGTTAAATAGAGGTTCAAGGCGCGCTCGTTTTCATCGGTGGACCAAGTCGACTCCGCGATATCACGCTCCGCAGAACTTGCGAATGCTTCGATGGCGGCCTCGATCACGGCAGTCATTGACCGGCGCTGCTTACGACCCACCACATCCAGAAGATGTCTTAGCTTTGGATGCATCCGAATTGCTATCGCCGTCACCGTCGTTTTCCTCCCTACCTTTTTGGTCATCACTACTCTCCGGTTGTTTTCCCGCTGCACCCGTCACCAGGTGCAGAAGTGAAAATGTCCGTCTCTCCACCACGCGCATCGCCCGATTCATATCTCTGGCCGGCGTCACACATTTCGTGGACGGTGTTCTTCGCCGACCGGCTTGCGTGGTTTCGCGTACTCGCATCTGGGAGTACGGCCAGTTCCAGAGCTGGCATGGAGATCGAATTTATTGTTCGCGCTGTGCCCGTTGCCGGGGATCGATCTGCGAAGGTCTTGGGTTGTTAAAGAGCGGCGCAGCTTTCGCCGCTAGCCGGCGGTATTCGCTGCTGGCTTGAGCTGAATTTAAGCAAGCTGAAATCAATGTGTCAAGCATGCTGAATAATTAAATTCAGATTGCTGAAATTTGTGGGCGATAAAAAGCCCGCTCAACGGCGGGCTGATTTATGTGTCGCAGTACTCGCGCCAGCCGATCCTGACGGCGCCGTCATCCAGATGCTCGATCCTTATGCCGGCGGTATCGCCGATGTCTTGGATGACCTGGTGCCAGGCTTCAGGGCTTTCATCGTCGCGCCTGGATACCTCCACCAACTGAATCCTCTGGACCCGGGGAGAAGCGATCAAGCCTTGCAGGCGGCGGCCAACAAGCTCGTAGGAGTTTCGTGGTTTTGATGCGGAGTAGGGTGCCTGGTTCATGCGTCGCTCCTTGCGTACTGTATGCATACACAGTATTGATGCTGTCATGTGTTGGCAAGAGGGCAGTAAGAAGTTTCATGCACAAATGCATATCTTGTTTCCTGCCTGCCATCTGTGAAGATTCTGCGAATGAGGCGCAGAGAGGAGGCAAGCGAAGCAAATTCTGCTGTGAGCCAACAAAAGATTTGATTGCTAGCCCATCAGTGTTGATCATCGGTCGCTTAATGAGGATGGAGCAGTTATGACTCAAGCACGGAAGATCTCAGTATTCGTCTTATTGGGGCTCCTCAGCTCCTGCACGATGACAGGACCAAAATTCACGCCACTTGAAAACGTTGATTCTCAACGTGGGGTGCTCTACGTATACCGGCCCAGTAATTACGATATGGGCCTAATGACCGCTTTGATTTCTTTGGACGGAAAGCAGATAGCGTCTCTAGAGAATGGCGGTTACGTAGCTGTGCCAATTACGCCAGGTGAGCACACGATCACCCAGAAATGGAAGGCTGGAATTTTGGGCAATTCCGATCTTGAGGGGGGCACCACGACCACTGTAGTCGGTGTTAAACGCTCAGATGCCTCCTACGTTAGCCTTACATCCAACAGCACGAGAGTGCAGGCAAAACAATTCAATGCTGTCGCAGTTGACCTGCAGTGGCAGCTCAATAGAGTGTCTGCAGATCAGGCATTGCCCGAGATTTCTCAATGCAGAAGGGTTGAGGCGATCTAGCTCCAGTCGGGTCGTGATACCGATAGCCAAATTGCAGGCAAAGAAAAGCCCGCGATGGCTAAGGCGGGCTTAAACGTTTGCATTTTGGTTAATATAACCATAACCAATCATTACAATTGTCATGTACCAGTTGAAGTTTCCGAGGCCATGATTCCAGCTTTTAAAGACCGCGCATGAGCAGCAATAAACGGAGGTGGCAGCGCGTTGCCGATCATTAAAGCTATAGATTCTTTACCATGCTTGGGGTCAAACACGTAAGTTCCTGGGAAGCCTTGAAGCATAGCGGCTTCACGAAGAGTTATAGTTCGGTTCAACGAAGGGTGGAGGAACCTTCCTTTTGAAGGATTATGGCAACCACTCGTAATCGTTGGAGAGACTGAGTCCCAACTCATCCGACCATAAACATCGCGAAACCCGTTGCTGCGCTTATGGCATTCGAGTTGGCGCTCAACTGGAAGGTCAGTTCTACTCCCACCGTTCTTTGGTATGAGTGCTATCAAATCTTTTACGGCCTGGCTTCTTCGTTCAGGTATGGAGTGAATCGGGTCACGACTTCTAGATGGTGACTTCAAACCGGAAATTGTCTCGCGCACGGTCCTTCTTGTGGGGGACTTTTCAGCCACTGCAGGATGATGAACCCGAGAAGCAAGCATTATCAAACGCTTACGTCGTTGGGGGACATCATAGTCCGCAGCGTCAAGGACGTGAATAACGTAGCTGTATCCGAGCTCTGCGAGCCTGGAACAGGCAATTTCAAACCCCGAATCCTTAGATAAGGAGGGTACATTTTCCAGCATTATACATTTGGGCATTATAGCTGATGCGAATCGCAGAAAGTCTCCAATCAAATCGTTACGCTCATCGAAAACTGAGTTAGATTTGTTTTTGGTTCTGAGCCTGGAAAATCCTTGACACGGCGGGCAGCCTGCCAATAAATCAAGCTCACCATGCTTTAGGCCGGCTTTCTTTAGAATATCTAATGGCTCAAGTTTGCGTATGTCAACTCCGTAAAGATCTACATTTGCATGGTTGAGCTTATAAGTGTCTTGGGCTTTTTGAGCAACCTCTACCGCCGCGACTACGCGAAACCCTGCCTGCTGTAAGCCAAGGCTCAGGCCACCACAGCCACTAAAAAGATCAATCGCGGTAAGATCATACGGAGAAGCCAATTGAAATAGATCCTTTACGGTTGGAGAGAAGGTTAATGCTACATTTATTTGTGAAGCCATTTTTGGAGCTGTTGGCGGATCGTAGCAAAATCTGCGTTATTTTGCGGTACCTTCGCCAACGCTACCTTCTCCAGCACTGCCAACTCCGCGCCGCTTAGCTCTATGACGTTGCCGGTCAAAATATCTTTCAGGAGGTCTTTTGCGTCCTGCGATTTTTTTACTCCCGCACCCGCTATTGGGTCGATGCTCTCCAAGAGAATGTGCTCTGGGCAAAATTTGGGAAGGTAAGCTAAGCGATCCCTCACCCAGCCCAAATAGCTCAAGCTTGATTGTATTTTAGCTCTTTTCGTTCCCTCGGGGTCATCACCGCCCGGCGGAAGGAAGT
This sequence comes from Pseudomonas sp. DWP3-1-3b3, assembly GCF_049896305.1. Taxonomy (NCBI): domain Bacteria; kingdom Pseudomonadati; phylum Pseudomonadota; class Gammaproteobacteria; order Pseudomonadales; family Pseudomonadaceae; genus Pseudomonas; species Pseudomonas sp. DWP3-1-3b3. The sequence goes on from NZ_JAFCUA010000004.1 coordinate 363,431, forward strand.
GAGGCTCACATCCAATCTCTTGCTTTATGAGCTTCCCCAGATCCTCGTTTGCAGCCGGTGGGACGTTCGCGGGGTCAGTGAATTGAGGGACTCTCTGCTTGTCTCCATCGAGGTAAACGAAGATATCATCACCGGACGTCAACGCTGCCGGGATGTGGTACTTGGTGATTGAATCGGCTCCGCCTGGTGCAATTTTCACCTCAAGTACTGCTGCGTCTCCAGGATCAAGGCCTTTGGCTGCTTGCAGGATTAATTGCTCTGCCAAGGGATCTTCAACCAATATTCGCTTCTTGTTACCGGTTGGTCGACCAAGCCTATACAGAGCAGCATAAGGCGAACATTTTTCAATAGCCCTAGTTTGCTGGCTGCCGTTATCTTCCAAAACTTTAATTGCCTCTGGAGGCAGGCCGTCCAAAAAATCGCTGGAATGTGTGGAGATCACAACTTGAAGCTTTTTTAATTTTATCTGTTCAAGTAAAAATCTTAGTAGGGCTCTTTGTGCGCCGGGGTGCAGTGAGGTTTCGGGCTCATCTAGGAGTATTAGAGAGTACTCTTCGGCCGCGAGTATCTGCACTACAGCACTTACTGCTGCAATTTCTCCGCTGCCAGCAAATGCCTCCGAGTACTCGATCCCCCTGCGGAAAACCACACTTACATCTTGCCCTCTGTTGCCCGGGTACAATGAATGCCTGACAAACTGTGCGGACTTGTATTCCCGCCCGAGAATTTGAGAGACACCTTGTAGTTCTTTAGCAGTTAAAGGTCTATTTTCAAAAAGTTCTTGTCGTGGTCCGTGTTTGTAGCTTTGCCGGTTTTCTGCAATTATCTTTTTGAGTCTGCGCGCTTCGAGCTTCATCGGTGCACGCTTATCTTCGCCGGTGACGCCTTCATCAGTATAAAAGTAACGGTCAAATGAACCGAAAGTCATTTTGAAGTTGATATAGACAACTTTCCTTCTGACTGGGTTCCACCGATCTTTGGACTTGCCGGGAATGTCACGATCAGGAATAGGCGGCATGCCATCTGCTGCGCTGCGGCGATAAGGCTCCCAGTAGTCCTCCTTTCTTCCCAGTCTGGCTTTTCTTGTTTCTACGACGTTGTTGTACGCTTCATTCCAATGCCCATAAACGTAGCGCTGAGGGTCTTTTTTGGTTCCTTCTATTGGGTCGAGATCCGTTGCGAACCAAAATTTACTAGTTGTGTACCCGAAAGGCATCCCCCATAGGGCATGCAATACTGAGCTTTTTCCTATGCCGTTCGCACCAACTAGAGCTGTTAAAGGGAAATCGAAATTTATCTGTGTTCCTGGCTCAATGCTTTTGAATTTCGGAAATCTAGCGTGCGTAATATAATTCTTTAATGGTTTTCCTGGCTGGAATTTGCTTAGTGTTTTAACTAGCTCACTTATCGCTTCATTGTCCGTCATACTGAATCTGTCCATATATGGTGAATGTGCGTTTTATTTGTGAGCCAGCTTGTAATTCTTTTTAGACCTCAAATCTGATTTATCCCAAGGTCAGTAAAACTTCTGCAGCGCCTGTACAACCACGCCCACGATCCGGCAGTTCTCGTCGACGGCCTCAATGGGGTAGCTCGGATTCAGTGGCTTGAGGAACAGCCGTCCGCCGTCGCTGACCAGCTTCTTGAATGTGGCTTCATTGCTGTCAGGGAGCTTGGCCACGACCAGCTTCCCTGGTGCTACCTCAGCTTCTGTGTCCACCAAGATCAGCGTGCCTTCAGTGATGCTCTGGCCGGCGGGCGCTGTCATCGAGTCACCTTTGACTGTCAGCCAGAACGCCGGGCCTTTGGAGTCGTACTCCGAAAACTCGTAGGTGTCCGAAATTCCGGCCGGGTAGGGCTCCACCGCTTCCGTCCAGGCGCCGGCGGCAACCCAGCTGACCACCGGGTAGCGGAATGATTTGGTGGGCTGGGCGGCGGGGGAGATATTTGATTCGGTAGCCTCCCGCTCATTGCCCTCGCCAATGGCTAGCCACTCAGCCCGATAGCCAGTCGCTTTCGCCAGGGCGTAAAGGTTCTCCGGCCTGAGGCTTTTGCTCTCGCCGGTGATCCACTGAGTGACGGCCGAATTTGCAACGCCGCAAAGCGATGCAATTTCCCCTTTCTTTTTACCGCTGACCTGTATGGCGCGGGCGATACGTTCGTGTCTTTCCATGGACTCAATATTAAGTTAACTGAATTTAAGCATGCAGTAGGTTCAAATCACCGTTGATGCCACAACTTAAGCATGCTTAAATTGCGACAGGCTCGAACGAGGATGCGCAATGAATACGCATGAAGTCGCCGAATTCTTCGGCAGCAAGACGAAGCTGGCAGTCGCTTTGGGCATCCGCCCAAGCGCCGTGACCATGTGGGGGGAAACGATTCCCGAATCCCGGCAGTACCAGATCCAGGTCCTTTCCAAGGGCAAGTTCAAGGCGACAAAGAAAGACCAAGCCGCCTGACAGGCAAACCCTTCTGCCCATGTAGTCAGTATCGGCCCAGCCGGTCTGCGAAGTAAGAAACCTGAGGTCGCTGGAGTTTTATCCAGTGGGTTTTGAGAGAGGCAATGCGGGGAGTAGGGCGAGGTGGTTGGCGCTTCGGCGCCGAATTACAGGCAATAAAAAAGCCGACGGTCGAGGTCGGCTTCTTCGATAAAACTTAGCGAGGCCGATTATATGCAAACGCCGCCACATATCAATAGCACTACCAATCTCGCGCCACGTTTTTCGCAATCCGAAAACGTGGCGCGCAATTCCTCAGTGATTCCATTCGACTTCGACGGCGCCGCAATTCGGGTCATCACCGACAAGCTTGGCGATCCGTGGTTTGTCGCGCGCGACGTCGCTGACGCCCTGGGCTACTCCAAGCCAGAGAACGCTGTAGCCCGTCACTGCAAGGCTGCGACCACTACCCCGAAACAGGGTGGTGGTTTCATGACCATCATCCCGGAGCGCGACCTTTACCGACTGGTGATGAAATCGAAGCTGCCGGCCGCCGAGAAGTTTGAGGAGTGGGTGGTGGGCCAGGTTCTGCCGAGCATTCGCAAGACCGGCACCTTTTCCGCCCAAAGTCCGAACAGTTCCAAGATCGTCGGTGAGCTGGCCATCCTGGAATGCTTCGACCGCCTGCTGAAGCCGGCCAACTCCAGCAAGATGTTGATGCTGGCAAAGATCGCCGCCAATAACGGCCTGGATGCAAAGTTCCTCCCAGGCTACGCCGTTGACGCCGCGCCAGACGCTGCTGGTGGGTCTTCGATGCCCACCAAAGCAATCACAGCCCTGATCAAAGATCACGCCATCGCCAGCACGGCCCGCGCCTTCAACATTGCACTTGAGGCCCATGGCTTCCTAAAGGTTCTCGAGCGCAAAAACTCCAAGCAGGTAACCGTCGACTTCTGGTCCGTGACCGAGAAGGGCATGGCCTACGGCAAGAATCTCACCAGCCTTCAATGCCCCCGCGAGACGCAGCCTCACTGGTACGTGGATCGCTTCATCGAATTGGCCGCTAAGGTCGGGAAGGCCTGACATGCAATACACCGTCACGATTAACCAGGTGAAGGCGCTGGAGTGGGGGCTGAACTCTCAGCAGGCCCTGCTGTTCGCGTTCGTCTACGGCTGCCCGAGCTGGACCAAGCCAATCAAGACTGGCGACGGGATCCTCTTCGCGCTCAGAAAGGCCAAGATCATCGAGGAGCTGCCGCTGCTCACCGATAAGGTGGACACCGCCTACCGCATGCTGAAGGCCCTGGAAGAGGCCGGTTTGATTGAGTTGCGCTCTGAGGCACTCCGACTCACCGAAAAAGGCTGTGACTGGAACCCGAACCGTATGGGCCACGTCACTGCCTACCAACCTCCAGTTCTCTCGCCCCGGCGCAGGACGAAAAAGAAACCGATTCCTTCTGGCTTGCGTGCACAGGTATTCGCCCGCGACGGTCATGCATGTTTGCGATGCGGTTGCTCGGTGCTTATGCGCTTGAGGGCAGATCACGTCATTCCTGAAAGCCTGGGCGGGGAAGCGTCATTGGGCAACCTTCAAACCCTTTGCATGTCTTGCAATAGCTGGAAAGGCGTTCAGACGATTGATTTCCGCACCTTCGCCGGAGGTGCAGCATGAGCATGGGCCTTATGGTCGCCGCGATGAAACTTCGCGTCGGTAATCCTCTACGCAAGCTGGTGCTGATCAAGTTGGCCGACAACGCCAGCGACGTCGGTGAGTGCTGGCCGTCCTACCAGCACATCGCCGATCAGTGCGAGATCAGCAAGCGCTCTGTCATGAACCATATCACCGCGCTTTGTGAGGCAGGACTGCTGCGCAAGGAAATTCGAAAGGGTGGCCCGAAGGGGAACTCATCGAACGTTTACTTCCTGACCCTCGATGGTGGTGGTGCACCTCCTGCACCAGGGGTAGTGCACAAGATTCACCCGGGTAGTGCAGCAGGTTCACCCCCTAGTGAATCTCCTGCACTAGGGTGTAGTGCAGCAGCTGCACCCAGAATCAGTAACTCTCTTGAACCAGTCATGGAACCGGTCAATGAACCAACTGCACCCCCGGCCTCCGCCGAGGTTGTGCCGGCTCAGTCCCGCGGCTTGGTGCTGGTGGTTGATCGCGCCGATGCCCCACGGGTCGAGATTCCCGCTGACATGCCGGGCCCCAAAGACCAGACCTGCAAAACCTTCAAGGTCTGGGCGAACTACGCCATGGCCTACCGCAAGCGCTACAGCGCCTGGCCGGTGTGGAACGCCAAGGTCGGCGGCCAGCTCGGCCAACTGGTCGACCGCCTCGGTGCCGACGTCGCCCACCACGTCGCTGCTCACTTCCTGAAAACCAGCGACGCCGCTGTGCTGCGCAAGTGCCACAGCCTCAACGAGCTGCTGGCCAACGCCGAGAGCTACCACACCCAGTGGGTGACCGGGCAACGCATCAACGGCACGACAGCACGCCAGATGGAACGGACTGAGGCGAACCACTCCGCAGCGGAGCAGGCCGCCCAAATGGTTCTGGCCAAACGTCAAGCAGGTGACCGCAATGAATACCTCTGAAATGAACGACCAGCAGGTCGCCGGGCTGGCCGCTGCCATCTGCGCAACCGCCGAAGCCATGGGCCAGGAAATGAACCCAGGCACTGCCGCGATGATGGCTGAAGACCTCTGTGCGTATCCGGTGCCCGTCGTCAAAGCAGCGCTCAAGGCCTGTCGCTTCGAGGTGAAGGGCAAGCTGGCAATGGCTGACATCCTGCAACGCGTCCAGTCCTCCGACGGCCGTCCTGGCAAGGACGAGGCCTGGGCCATCGCCATGACCACCAACGACGAATTTGAAACCGTGGTGCTGACCGATGAAATCCAACTGGCCCTGGCAGCAGCGAAACCCATCTTGGATGGCGGCGACAAAATCGGTGCGCGCATGGCGTTCATCGACGCCTACCAAAGGTTCGTGGGCCAGGCCCGCGAGGATGCGAAACCGGTCAACTGGCACGTGTCCGTGGGCTTCGACTCCAACCGCCGCATCCAGGCTGTGACCAAGGCAATGGAGCTGAAGAGAATCCCGCGCGAATACGCCCAGAAGTACCTGGCGGACCTGAGCGTCGAGCCGATCACTGAGGACGGTCGCGCCATCGCCGGCTTGCTCACTGGCACCGTCACACGGCCAGAGCCCGAGCTTCGGCAGAAGCTGGAACTGGTGAAAACCTCGATGCTGGAAATGCGCAAGGCCAGCGCCGAACGGAAAACCGAAATGCGGATTGATGCGGCAAATGAGTTGGCTGATCGCCGAGCTCTGTTGATCAAGCAGGCCCAGGAACTGGAAGCGAAGAGGGCAGCGCAATGACCAAGCCAGCAAAGCCTCGCCCAATGCCCGTGTATCTGGTGCTGCGCCGCTTGGTTGACCCTGCCTCCGGCAAGGAGGTCGCCGCGTTTGTGCCGTCCTCCGACGCCGACCGGTCGATCCTGCGCGAGCGGGATTTCCGGATCAACACAAAGATCCGCGCCGACCTCAAGCAGCCGCGCAACCCACGGTTCAACGGTTTGGTCCACGGCCTGGGCCGGGTGCTGAGCCAGAACATCGACCGGTTCTCTGGCAAGCAGTCCCACGACGCGATCAAGGCTCTGCAGCTGGAGTCGGGCGTGTACTGCGACGAGGAAGCGTTCGATATCCCCGGCCTGGGCCAGCTCACCCGCAAAACACCTCGCAGCCTTTCCTACGACTCGATGGGGGAGGAGACATTCCAAGACTTCTGGCGCCAGTGCTGCGCGTACCTGGTGCTGCATGACTGGCCGACGCTCACGGAAGAGCGCCTGACCGAAATGGCCGAGTTCGAAGCATTCAAGGAGGCGGCATGAAGCGTACCGAACTTAAGCGCACCACGCCGCTCAAGTCCGGCGGGATCCAGGTCCGGGCGCGCCGCCAGAAGTGCTGCGCCGTATGCCGGGTCAAGTTCACCCCGGTTCGAGACTTCCAGGCGGTATGTGATGAGATTGCTTGTGCCCTCGCTCATGCGCCGGTCAATCAGGTCCGGGCACGAAAGGCGCTGGCCGACGTTGAGCGCAAGGACATCAAGGTCCGCAAGGAGAAGCTGAAGAGCAGGGCGGACCACCTGCGCGAAGCCCAGGCTGCGGTGAACGAGTACGTGCGAATGCGTGACGCGCACCTGCCATGCATCAGCTGCGACTCGACGCCCAACGACAACGACCTTATGACCGGCAGCCGGTGGGACGCTGGGCACTATAGATCCGTCGGCGCCTGTCCAGAGCTGCGCTTCGAGCCGTCGAACATCCACCGCCAGTGCGTGAAGTGCAACCGAAACCTTTCCGGCAACGCCGTGGAGTACCGCATCCGCCTTGTGTTGCGCATTGGTGCCGAGAAGGTCGCATGGATTGAAGGGCCTCATGAGGCGCGCAAGTACACCGTGGATGAGATCAAGGCCATCAAGGCCAAATACCGGGCAATGACCAGAGAGCTGAAAAAAGGGGAAGCCGCATGACCTATCGCAACGTTGTTTCAGCAGTAGTTCGAGCCCTAGCGGCCGAGACCATCAGTTCCGCCGGCGGCTGCGACTTTGAGCCGAAGGTGCAGTACGCCAAGCAGAAGGGGGAGATCGTCGGTAAGGAGGCAGCGTTCCTTCAGGACTGCTGGGTGTTCGGTCGGCTGCACAAGGCGCTCACCCCAGCGCACTGGCGGGCACTGGTGGCCAAGTACTCCACCCACGAGGAGCGCAAGCATGGTGCCATTCTGGAGCTGTTGAGCTCGGTGAAGTCGCCGGCGCCCAAACGGTTCCGTGAATGCGCGGTGCTGACCTGGGCGATTCCGCAAGTGGCGGGAGTCGAAGGCAAGCGCTCCGTCGCGGTGCTGCCGGCAGCTTGGTACGACATCACCAACTGGGATAACGACGGCAAACCAGAGTCGACGCGATACCGGTGGCGTTCGCATATACGCACGGTGCTCGATAACCAGGTGAATGAGGCGTTGACTCTGGCCCAGGAACTGCTTGATGCAGAAGGGTTAATTGCAACCGTTGCCGCTTAGCATGTCGTTGTAACAGCGACGACAGACTGCTATGCGAGGCACATTTCCCCAGTGGGCGGGAGCGGAAAGCGAGCTGCCCGCCGACAGGTCCCTAAGGGTTAGAGTTCTTTCTTTACCTCCTTGTCAACGTGGCGGTCATCTTTATGTTTCTCCTTATCAAGATGCTTACCCTCCTTCCCGACGTCACGTCCCGCCCGATCAGCATCTTTGTCTGCGTCACGTACGTCGGTTCTCACGTCCTTCGATACGTCCCCTTCAGCATTAACAAAGACTGTGTGTGACATCAGTCCTGCAGTGAAAAAAGCGGCAACGCATATTTTGTGTAGTTTACGCATATCCAATCTCCAATTTTCTTTCATCCCTGGCGGGCCTAGTAAACGCTAGTCCGCTAAATGAGTGCTCTCAACCTAAAGATCCAAGGTGTTAGCTTCATCAAGTGAAGGAAATTGGCCATTCGGTGGGTGCGAGATTGTCTAGCTCGTAACGGCACGTAGTCAAACCATCCATGAGTCTGGCTCCTTTGGCATATCAAGGAGTGCCAGCGAACCCGCCTTGATCCAACCATGTTTCCAGTAAATTAGCTTTAAGCGGTTTGGTGATCAGGTACCCTTGTGCTTCTGAGCAGCCCCAGCGAATGATAAGATCAAGGACGCTCTCAGTTTCCACGCCTTCTGCTACAACTCGGTACCCCAGTCCTCTAGCAAGTTCAATCAATGTTTTAACCAGTCGCTTGTCTTTTTCGTTTGTGTTGAGATTGCTGATCAATGACTGATCGAGTTTCACCGTGTTCACAGGGAGCTGCCGCAGATAGGTCCAATTACTATAGCCAGTACCAAAGTCATCTACGGAAATCTCGATTCCCATGCTGCGGACTCGCTCTAGCTGTCTAATCACAGTCTTCGGATCTGACATGAGCATGCTTTCGGTGAATTCAAGCTCTAGATCTTCTGGATGAAGGTCGCCGCTATCAACGTATTCTTTTACGCTGTCTACGAATTTCGTGTTTTCAAGATCGCTGACAGTCACGTTCATGGCAATTCGTAATTCAAGTCCTTTCGCTCTCCAATCCTTCGTTTGGGCTACTACAGCGTCAAGAACCCAGAAGGTTATGGATTGCATCAATGCCGTTTTCTCGGCCAGCGGTATAAATTCTGCCGGACTAATGGCGCCAAGTGTAGGGTGGGTCCATCGAATCAACGCCTCAACGCTTTTGCAGTCAAGATCGGGCAAGTTGATTTTGGGGTGAAATACTAAGCTCAGTTGGTTTGCAGAACGGACAGCATCTGATAAGGAGCTCAGAAGCGCAAACGCTCGTTGCTGAGCGGCATCCAATTCAGCTTGGTAGAGCGTCCACCCCAAGTTTCTTACTCTAGCGTCGTCAGCAGCTCCAACTACCAAGCGAAGCCAATCTCTCTCTTCTGAATCGGTGATTGCCAGTACCCCTATGCCTGTCTGCATAAGGATTGGAATTCCCTGGCAATCAACTGGCGCATCAAAGCTTGAAAGTATCTCTAAGCAAATACGCTCAACAGGTTCGTGCGCCTTTAAGAGAAAGCCAAAACGAGTGGGGCTGATTTTGTACAAAAGGCATTTTTGAGGTAGCAGCGATTGTAGACGGTCCTTTACGTTAAGCATTAGCAACTGAGAAAAGCTATAGCCAAGCGCTTTCACGACGTCATTTAAAAACTTTGGGGATATAATATCTACCGCATATAAATTGTGTGAGATGCCACTGGAGCTCGCTAGGCGAATATCTTCTTCGAGTCGGAGTCTATTGAATAGTCCCGTAGGTTGATCTATGTAGTTGCGAGACCGCAACCCCATGATTCGCATTACCACTAGTTGAGCAAAATAAACGAGCATTCCTGCATCTCGCTTACTCATAGGTCCTCTAGGAGCGTTGTCTATTATACATAGACTGCCCAGGGAGAAGCCGTCAATAGTGAGAAGTGGTGCGCTAGCGTAATAGCGAATGAATGGGGCGCCGGTTACCATGGGGTTGTCTTTGAAACGCTCATCTTTTCGCGCATCCAAGATCTCCATAGGCTCTCGGTCGCGCAGTGAGTGCTCGCAGAAGGATACGTTTCGCGGGGTGGCGCGCTGCTCGATACCTATTCGCGCTCTGAACCACTGTTGATGCTTATCAACGATCGAAATCAATGCAATAGGTACGCTAAAGAATTCGGAAGTCATTGAAATCATTTTTTCGAAGACTTCATCATCTTCGTCATTCTGCGGACAAAGGTCCGCAACGCGTAATAACCGTTCTGTTTCGTAATCTGGGATAGGAGCGTTTACATCCATGGTTAGCCTCACTTAGCACGACCTTGTGGCTAGACGTTATCAGATACCGTATAGGTCTACGACTTCATTTACCTATCACGTCCATAGCTTGTTCGTCCTACGAATATGATTCTGACCATCTGGTGGTAGATGTCTATTTCACCTATGGCTGAGCTAGGATGCTCACCGCAAGATCTCGCTCTTCACTGACCCGTAGTAGATCAATAGGCCGTGCTCGGGATAAAGAGGTTGCACTGCGTGAGAAAATGAGAGAAGATTTTCTTATCCTGCCTATTTTGCGCCTAGTGAATTGATAAATATAAGCCCGGCCGATCAGTCGGGCTTTTTGTTGCACTCAGTTTTTGATCAGTCGAAAATAGACCATTCCGACTATCAAATTGGGAGAGCATCATGGTTTTGCGTGGCATGGCGCAGATGCATGTCGACGACTTGGCGGAACGGTTCAAGAAGTTGGTGGTAGGGCAGGCCGGCAGTGCAGATATCCCATTTGCGTGGGTTGTTTTTTATCAGGGCCGAATGTTCGGAGCTTACCCAAGCGCTGGGCTTGCTCTGCAAAAGATAACGGACATTGAGCACTGCATTAGCATTGACGAGGTCCCAGTCCCTCAAGCCACAAGCGACTAAAATTTTCATCGAAACCCCGCCTAAGCGGGTTTTTTGTCTGAAATCACGTTTAACCAGGACTTCTTCGGGACGATCCGGACATCAGTAGCCGCTAGTGCGATGGCCTGTAACAAAACCGGCAACACGAGCATCCGCGTCTAACTGGTCTTCTAGAATGGTGCTAAACAAGCGCGATTTATGCATTGGGACGTCGACGCTGTCATGTTCTTTGGCAGAAATCGCAAAAAAACGCGCATCTATTTAGGGCCTCGACATTGATCGGGGCCTTTCTGTTTTGGGCTATGCCCAGGCCAGCCCACGTTTTTTTATTCATGGAGTGACGATGGATCCTACTGACCTTGGCCCAGGGACAGCTACTTGGCTGGGCGGTAGCGCCACCGTGGTGCTGGGCGGCTTGCTTTGGCTGCGCCGGTTTCTCTCCAAGGATGCGACCGACCGGGCAATGGACAGCGCCGATATCGGAACGCTCAAGCGGTTGAATGAGTTGCTGAACCAAGAGCGCGCCGCTCGCAAAGAAGCTGAGGTCCGCGCCGATCAATTCGCGAAAGAGCGGAATGACCTGGCCGCCGCTGTTGGGCGCATGGAAGGCAAGATTGAAGCGCTGACCAGTCAGGTCGCTCAACTCACTGACCGCGTGACGCAGCAGAGCGACGAGATCACTCGCCTGCGCACCAAGCTGGGAGGAGTGGCCTGATGGACAGATGCGCATTGGAATTTATCGCTCGCCGCTGGTGGCGGCGGGCAGAGGTTTGGGCCATCGCTACTGTGTTGGTCGGTGGGGGTGCTGTTCTTGGGTACCAGGTCAGCTATTGGTCGCTGGCAGACAACCAAGGCAAGCAGGTGGAAGAGATCCGCAACGCTTACGACGCTGCCATGGATGAACGGGATAAGCGCCTTGAAGAGTTGACCCGCAAGACAGGCACGGCCGCTGACAAAGCTGCTGAGGCTGCTACTACTGCGGCCCAAGCGGCCGACAAGGCGGACGAGGCGCTAAACCGAGCGGTCCAATGATCGCATCTCGGAGGCACACCGCGTGCTGAGTTAGGGCGGTCAAGTCAATGGTAGCTGGGTTGACCAGATAGACATGGAGATTGATCGTAGGCGCGCTAGCATCTCGAATGACGTCGATCTTCGGATACTAACGCTTGACCAATCGCAGAACCGGTCTTTTAAAATCCTGGGTGGTTTCAGCTTTGCTGATAGCCTTGGTCAAGCATTGAATCTGCTTTGCATATTCAGCCATTGCATCCCGAAGCCCTTCGAGTTGTGCCACAAAGTTTGCATCTTTAGCTAGGGCAGAACCTTTTATATTCAGAATGATTTCCGCGAGTAACCGATAGTTTTCTGCAGCCCGGTACAGATCCTCTTTGATTTGACGACTAGTCACTGGTTTCCCCCCTATTGAATTTCCAGCTGTAGCAGACAGTCTGTCGGCAGCTCTTCTCCCAAAGATAGCTTGGGCGACGAGCGGTAGGAGCGCGCCACGTATTCGAGTGCATCAAATTGTGGCGCGACATGCGGTAATCACAATTACAAAAGCGGGTGTATGGTTGGCTAGGACAAACGCAGATTAGCTCTAGAGAAGGAGGTGACTATGAGTGTTCCTACCCTGACCAAGATGCATATCAATGGATACGACGTCCTAAGCGTAAACCACGGCCCTTGGAGAGTCTGTACGAATGCTGACCGGCTCGGCTCGTTCCGCACGCGTGAAGAGGCTTTTGCCTATGCAGCGGCGCTGCCTATGAGGGTGGTGCGAACCAAACGGCATACAAGCGCGCAGTAGACGAAGTAACTCTCAAATGGCCTCGGCAACCGCCGGGGCTTTTTTATGTCAGGGTGTTTTATGAGTAACGTCACTCGACTGCGGCATGCGCTACCGTTGGGCCAGGATATCAACAAGGCCTTGGTCGATCTGGATAGCGCCATCGCCAAGGCAATCGACGCCTCCAAGAATTCCGGGCTGCTTCAGGGCATTGTCGTCGCGGTTTTGCAGGTCATGCTCATGCTGAAACCGCGACGACGGGCTGCGGCTGATGTACCTATTGCCGTTTGAGGCTATGGAACCATGATTCGTAGTACATGCTTTGCACTTGCTGAATCATCGGTCCTGGAATGATCAGGTGCTCTGATTCTTCTTTATTGGGAATTCGCCCATCTTGCCCCGCTAATGCGGCGATATGGCGGTTCTCATCGTTCGGGATTGGTTCAATAAACGCCTTTTCTGGCGCGTAATTTACCTGGCGTAGTGTGGCGATTGTTTGATCCTGTGTGGTTCTCGCTCTCTCAAGTTCCTGAGACGTCGCGCGATTCGGCTCGTTTAACACAATGCACGAAGCAAAGAAGTGTGCCCCTATCTTCGTAAGCTCTGGGTCCGCGGGCTTTCGAAAGTTCCCTTGCATGTATAGCTCCTCTGAAGTGTTTTCTGAATGTAATCAATACCGGCAACGCTCAACTATTTCAATCCCGCCTTTAGGCTCACCTGAGATAATTTATGACAACCAAGCAACCCGACTGGGAGGCAATCGAACGCGCCTATCGGGCCGGGTTTTGAGCCTGATGGCTTGAGAGGCTTAGTTTTACTTCACGTATTTGATGGTTGCGCTAACCAGCAACTGATCGTTGACCGTGACTTTGCAAAAGCGCTTCGCAACTGTTTTGTTATCACCCGCGAGTGTGGGCTCGCATTGCAAGAACACCTTTTTACCCTTCCAGTCCTGAGCTACACCTGCAGTGGCTGCGCTAGCGTACTCTTTCATGAATTTCCGATTCCATGGCCCGAAATAGACTTCAGGTTCGCCGCCTCCGAAGAAACCAGATTCCTGCGTGGCGCAGAGCGTACCCTCCATCCTTTCTCCGTCGATGATATTGGCATCGGTGTAGCAGTTCATCAGGCCGTTCCAAACGTCTAGATCTACTGGCCCCCTGTTAACCCAGGTAGGGGCAGTAACGCATCCTGAGAGAGTTGCAACTGCGAGAGCGCTAAGGCAAATACATTTAATGCGAGACATTGAATTGAGCTTCCTTACTTTTTGAAGCCGCCACCAATACCGGTAACACTCCACAATTTCAAGTTCAAGGTGATCCATGGATAGGCCATACCCTCCATCGTCACTTCTTGAGTTGTCCGAGCTTTCCGACTTAGGTATGCGTCTAACACCTGCACCTGAGGTGTGGGAATGGCTCCAAACCGAGATCCTTGCCAGCACCGGCAGCATTCACAACGAAGACCATGCTCACCTACTGGACGCAAACATTCGGATCATGTGGGCGTCGTCGAGCTTCAACAAGCAGGGCCGCACAGTCCTGGGCCAGGCCGAACAGGTAGCGTTCCGTGCCGGCGGCTGGCAGAAGGCTCGGATGGAGCAACAGATGCGTGATTGGTTCGGCGATGTGCCGGCCTTCATCATCACCTTGGCCGCTGACTACTGCGCCCAATGCAGCGATGTAGATTTTTTGCGACTGGTTGAGCATGAGCTCTATCACATTTCCCAGGCGACAGATCAGTACGGAGCACCCAAGTTCACTCAGGATGGCCTGCCCAAGCTCTTCCTGCGTGGCCATGACGTCAGCGAGTTCGTTTCGGTGGTCGAGCGATACGGCGTAGGGCATCCCGACGGTGATTTGGCTCGCATGGTCGAAGCCGCCAAGAAGCCCCCATCGGTAAGTCACGCATCTATCGCCAGTGCATGCGGCACATGTCTTATGAGGTCTGCGTAATGATTGAGCAATGGAAGGTTATTCAAAGCCAACCTGATTATGCGGTTAGCAACTACGGCGAGGTCAAACGCATAGTAAAACCGAAGCGTGGTCGCGGCCGCGTTGGGGCAGTCCTCAAGCCCCGCATTCCGGGTGGCGGGGCGTATCCAGCCGTTGCGCTCTTCTGTGACGGTGATGTCACGAACTGGTATGTCCATCGCCTTGTCGCCCATGTCTTTATCGGGCCATGTCCAGAGGGGTGCGAGGTCAATCATATCGATGGAAACAAGCAGAACCCGCGACTTGATAATCTTGAATACGTCACGCGCAGCGGAAACATGCGACACGCATTCCGCACTGGGCTCCTTTCACGGGAGGGGACGTTAAACAGCAAGGCCCTCCTAACTGAAGATGACGTGCTAGCCATACGTTCGGAATACGCCGGAACATACGGCCAGTGCGCATCTTTTGCGCGCCGCTATGGAGTTAGCCATGCGGCAATCCAAGACGTAGTGCATGGCCGCAATTGGACCCACCTACAGGCCGTTGATTCGGCTACGACAGCCGCCTGAGGTAGGGAAACTGAATATATCGAGGGCCTGCGGAACCTGTCTGCTTAAGTCGGCCTGATTTTGGACAGGTTTGGACGGATGAACGCCTATGGCAGCTCTAAGCAGTGAGGTGAAGACCTTTGTAGTACAGGCTCTCGCTTGCTTCGATACGCCTTCTCAGGTGGTTGAGGCGGTCCATAAGGAATTCAGCTTGAGCATCACCCGTCAGCAGGTCGAATCCCACGACCCGACGAAGGTTTCAGGTAAGAAGCTCGCAGACAGATGGAAGACCCTTTTCGAGCAGACCAGAAAGCGTTTCCGCGAAGAGACTGAAGACATACCCATTGCCAACCGCGCCTTTCGTCTCCGTGCCATGAACCGCTTTGTGGAGAAGGCTGAGTCGATGAAGAACATCGGCTTGGCCATGCAGATCCTCGAACAAGCGGCGAAAGAAACCGGTGATATGTTCGTCAACCGCTCCAAGAAGGAAGAGGCGGGCGATGAGCCTTTGATCCCGACCCGGATTCAGGTCGACGTGGTAGACGCGAGGAAGCCGAGTGCCGAGCCTTAACGTTCCCCAGGCACAGTTCCTCACGCTGCCCCACAAGTTTCGTGCGTTCGTTGCCGGGTTCGGCTCAGGCAAGACCTGGGTGGGCTGCTCGGCACTGAGCAAGCACTTCATGGAGTGGCCCGGCGTTAACGCTGGCTACTTCGCACCGACTTACCCGCAGATCCGGGACATCTTCTATCCGACCATGGATGAGGTGGCCTACGACTGGGGGTTGAAGACCAAGATCAACCAGGCGAACCACGAAGTTCACATCTACAGCGGTCGGCAGTACCGCGGCACTGTGATTTGCCGGTCGATGGAGAAGCCGCAGACGATTGTCGGTTTCAAGATTGGCCATGCCCTGGTGGATGAGCTGGACGTGCTGACTGCCCTCAAGGCACAGCAGGCCTGGCGCAAGATCATCGCCCGGATGCGCTACAACCTGCCCGGGCTGAAGAACGGGGTAGACGTCACCACGACGCCGGAAGGCTTCAAGTTCGTCTTCCTGCAGTTCGTGAAGCAGCTGCGCGACAAGCCGTCGCTCAAGGAGATATACGGCCTGGTGCAGGCCAGCACCTTCGACAACGAGCTGAACTTGCCGGAGGACTACATCGCATCCCTGATGGAGTCGTATCCGCCACAGCTGATCATGGCGTACCTCAAGGGCCAGTTCGTCAACCTGACATCCGGCACGATCTACACGGCCTACAACCGCAAGCTCAATGGGTGTTTCGACACCGTGCAGCCCGGCGAGCCGCTGTTCATCGGGATGGACTTCAACGTCGGCAAGATGGCGGCGATCACCCACGTCAAGCGCGATCAAGGCTTGCCCAGGGCCGTGGATGAGCTAATCGACGGATACGACACGCCCGACATGATCCGCCGCATCAAGGAACGCTACTGGCAGCACGACGGTAACGACTTCAAGAAAACGTGCGAAATCAGGATTTACCCGGATGCTTCGGGTGATTCACGCAAGTCCGTGAACGCCAGCATCACCGACCTGGCCATGCTCCGGCAGGCCGGTTTCACGGTCATTGCCCCAGCGGCAAACCCGCCGGTGAAGGACCGAATCAACGCAATGAACGCCGTCTTCTGCAATGCGCAGGGCGAGCGCCGCTACCTGGTCAACCCGTTCACCTGCCCAACCTACGCCGATGGCCTAGAGCAGCAGGTGTGGGGCGCGAACGGGGAGCCAGACAAGACTGCCGGCATCGATCACGCGAACGACGCCGGCGGCTACTTCATCCACCGCGAGTACCCGATCATCAAACTGGTCACCGCTATCAAAATGGGATACGCCCGATGAGTAACGACGTCTCCTTCAAGCGGGCGGAGTACACAGCAGTGCTGGACCGCTGGGCCACCGTTCGCGACGTCTGTGCCGGCCAGCACCGGGTTGTCGACCGGCTGCCGTACATCAACGCACACGACAAGTCGCCGGAGAACGAAGCTCGGAACCGGGCGTACCGCGAGCGGGCGGTGTTAAAGAACGCTACCGGGCACACCCGGAACGGGCTGCTGGGCCTGGCCTTCCATAAAGACCCGACACTCACGGTGCCGAAGAAGCTGGAATACCTGCAGGACAACGCCAACGGCTCCGGGGTGAGCATTTACCAGCACTCCCAAGGCACGCTGGAGAAGGTGCTTGAAGCTGGGCGACATGGTCTGTACGTCGACTATCACCAGGACGACGGCATCGGCGGTCACTCGGTGATCCTGTCCTACTGCGCGGAAGACATCATCAATTGGTGCACGGGCATGGTTAACGGCCACAGCGTGCTGACGCTGGTGGTGCTGCGCGAGTCGCCGGAAATACCGGATGGGTTTGGCTACAAGACAGCTGAGCAATACCGGGAACTGGCGTTGGAGGACGACGGCTTTGTTTGCCGGGTTTGGCGCCGGTCCGGGCCAAAAGGTGGTGGACCACTGGCAGTCATCGAAGAATTCAGGCCGGAGGGTGTCACGGGTCGTCTCAAGGAGATCCCATTCACTTTCGTCGGTGCACAGAACAATGACCCGAGCATCGATGAGTCGCCGCTCTACGACATCGCAATGATCAATCTGGGCCATTACCGGAACAGCGCTGACTACGAAGACAGCGTCTTCTGGTGCGGACAAGCCCAGCCGTGGATCTCTGGCCTGGACGAGCAGTGGCGCGACTGGATGGAGAAGAACGGCGTCTATGTCGGATCCCGGGCGCCAATGATGCTGCCCGCCGGCGGCCAGTTCGGCTACGCGCAGCCCGCACCGAACACGCTGGTCAAAGAAGCCATGGCCGACAAAAACCAGATGATGATCGAGCTGGGTGCTCGAATGGTGGTTGCTTCACTCGCCACCAAGACCGCTACCGAGTCTCGCGGCGATCAGTCGGCATCGACATCAGTTCTTGCTGGGTGCGTGGCCAACGTGAGCGAGGCCTACACGCGAGCCATCATGTGGTGCTGCGCCTACATGGGCATTGCTGACAAGAAAGTCGCGTACCAGGTGAATCAGGAGTTCGTCGAGCTGACGGCTGATCCGCAGATGATCACCGCACTGGTAGCTCTGTGGCAGAACGGCGGCTTTGCTAAGGCTGACTTGCGGGCTTATCTGCGCAAACTTGGGCTGATTGCACCGGAGCGCACCGACCAACAGATCGACGGCGAGCTGGAAGAGCAGGGCGATGGCTTGGGCCTGGACGATGAGGGCAAAAACGAATGGCGGCAAACCAAGCAATCCTTGACGCGACCATCCGGCACGCGGTCTTCCTCGAAAAGCTGAAGGCAGGGGAGGTAGGCAAGTTCGCTCCCTTCCTCAAGGAGATTGATCGCTCAATCCGCGACCGGCTTACCCAGTCGGATCTGACGGAGTACAACGTCAAACGTTTGGAGGCGCTGCTGAAAGAAGTCGACAGCCTGTTGCTGGGCATCTTCGACCGCTACAGCGCGCAACTGAACCTCGACTTAGTGGACATAGCTAACTACGAGGCCGAATTTGAGGCGACCAGCCTTGCCAGGTCGGCGCCGGTTGGCGTGTCGCTGGATGTGGTCGCGCCGAGCGCAGCTGCAATCCGTACCGCAGTATTGACCAACCCGCTCAGCGTGCGCGGTACCGGCGGCGGCAAGTTGCTGAAGGCCTTCATCAAGGGATGGACCGGTGCAGAGCGTGAACGGGTTACCGGCACCATCCGGCAGGGCTTCTTCGAGGGGCAGACGAACTTTCAGATCATTCGCAACATTCGCGGTACCAAGGCTGCCGGCTACAAGGATGGAATTCTCGCTACCACCAACCGTAATGCCAGCACGGTCGTGCACACGGCGATTCAGCATGTGTCGTCCCAAGCGCGGATGGAGGTGGCCAAAGCCAACACCGACATCGTGGAAGAAATCCAGATGGTGGCTACGCTGGACAGCAAGACCAGCCAGCAATGCCGCTCGATGGACAAGCGCAAGTTTCCCGTGGATTCCGGGCCAAGGCCTCCGTTCCACCCGAACTGCCGTACGACGTTCGTTTTGCTCACCAAACTCAGCGCCATGTTCGCCAAAGGCGCTACCCGGGCTTCAGTGGGTGCGGAAGGTGCAGGGCAGGTCAGTGCAAGCCTTGATTATTACCACTGGTTGCAGCAGCAGCCGGCCTCGTTCCAGGACGTCGCCATCGGCCCCGTCCGAGCCAAACTGTTCCGGGAGGGCGGGCTGTCTGTGGGGCGCTTCGCGGAACTACAGCTTGATCGCAACTTCGCACCACTGACTTTGGTGCAGATGAAAAACTTGGAACCGCTGGCTTTTGAGCGGGCCGGATTGCTATAACGCCTTCATTCAAATGGAGGTGACATGAAATATCTCATCGTAGTCGGAGTGGTTGCTCTATGTGCTGTAAGTGGGCTGCTGGGTTTAACTGCTGGCATCAATTTGAATCCCGACTCGATTGTAAAATTTGTTCCTAACTGGGGCAGCCTGGGCGATTGGGTATCGGGGGTTGGTGCGCTCCTAGCGGTGATAACCAGCTTGGCATTGGTACGCAGATCCGAGGCTTCACAGGCAGAGCGGGAAAGGGAGCGGTTCGTAGTCGACCAATTTGTACAGCACCGCAGGTTTTCGATCAGAGTTGTCTCTATGAGCTCAGTCCCCAGCGTCGTGAGGTCCATTTTGCTGGAGGCGCCCTCTGGAGTAGCGTCAGATCTAATGAGGTATCTACCAGAATCTCTAAAGATCCGGTTACCAAAACGCTTGGAGTCCCGGTCGGAAATTCACTTAGCTTGGCTTGACGAGCGACTGCCAGATTTTTTGCGCGAAATCCAAATACTTCAGGTCAGCTCCCTGGATGAGGTGTCGATTTCCGTAAGAACATCATTAGCTGTCTACCGTTTTCCACTGAGCAGTGAGCTTGCTAACGTATTACTCGTGGCTTCTGCCGAACTGGGAATTCCTCTGCTGTTGCCTGAGCACAATTGTGAAGATGATCTAACTGACGAATTCGATTAGGGAAAATAGTCTTCGCGTGATACCAAAAATACAAGCCTCGCCAAGTGCGAGGTTTTTTTATGCCTGCGAAGCGGGCGAACAAACCCAAGGGGTGTATCAACGTGGCAGAAGAAGACGAAATCGACCTGGAAAACCCGGCAATCAAGGCCGCTATCGCGACTGCCGTTGAAGCATCCGTTTCTGGTCTCAAAACCAAGAACTCGGAACTGCTGGGCAAGCTGAAGGAAACCAACGGCAAGCTGACCCAGTTTGAAACCCAGTTTGAAGGCATCGACATTGACGCCGTCAAAGGCTTGCTGAGTCGCGCCGGGCAGGACGAGGAAACCAAGCTTCTGACCGAGGGCAAGGTGGACGAGGTATTCAACCGCCGCACCGAGCGCCTGCGTGGCGACTACGACAAGCAGTTGAAGACCATCAGCGAGCGCGCCGAGAAGGCCGAATCCTTCGCTGCCAAGTTCCAGGGCAAGGTTCTGGGTGACTCGGTGCGCGGCGCGGCACTGAAGGCCGGCGCTCTGCCGGAAGCAACCGACGACATCATCCTGCGCGCCAAAGGCGTATTCACGCTTAACGAAGATGGCGATGCAGTCGCCGTTGATGAATCCGGACAGGTCATCCTCGGTAAAGATGGTAAGACCCCTCTGACTCCGCTCGAATGGGCGGAATCTCTGCGCGAAAGCGCACCTCATCTGTGGCCAAGGGCTTCAGGGACATTTGCCCCGGGCGGGGGTGGCGGCAAGGCTGCATTCAAGCGTTCCGAAATGACCTCCGAGCAGAAGCGCGATTTTCAGCGCAAGCACGGCCAAACCGCATATCTCGCATTGCCCAAGTAAGGGGATTGACCCATGGCTACAACCGTTAACAGCGACCTGATCATCTACAACGATGAGGCGCAAACCGCATACCTGGAACGTGTTCAGGACAACCTGGACGTGTTCAACGCATCGTCCAACGGCGCAATGGTGCTGGACAACGAGCTGATCGAAGGCGACTTCCGCAAACGCGCTCTCTACAAGCTGAACGGCTCTCTGGAGCACCGCGACGTCAACTCTGACGGCAAGGTAACTGCCAAGAAGATCTCCGCCGGCGAAGCTGTGGGCGTCAAGGCTCCATGGAAGTACGGCCCGTACCAGACCACCGAAGAAGCGTTCAAGCGCCGCGGCCGTCCGGTCGAGGAGTTCTCTCAGATCGTCGGTGCCGACGTTGCTGACGCGACCCTGGAAGGCTTCATCCAGTACGCAACTGCTGGCTTGCGTGCTGCCATCGGCTCCAACGCCGACATGGTGGTTTCGGCCAACATCGAAACCGATGGCAAGAAGACGCTGACCCGTGGCATGCGCAAATTCGGCGACAAGTTCGGCCGTATTGCGTTGTGGGTCATGCACTCCAGCGCCTACTTCGACATCGTCGACGAAGCCATCACCAACAAGATCTACGAAGAAGCTGGCGTCGTGATCTACGGCGGCCTGCCGGGCACTCTGGGCAAACCGGTACTGGTTACCGACACCGCGCCGGCGGATGTGATCTTCGGTTTGCTGCCAAACGCCGTAACCATCACCGAGTCGCAGGCCCCGGGCTTCCGTTCCTACGAAGTGAACGATGAAGAAAACTTGAGCATCGGCTACCGCGCTGAAGGCACCGTGAATATCGACGTGCTGGGTTACAGCTGGAAAGCCACCACTGGTGGTTCCAACCCGACCTTGGCTGCTGTCGGCTCCGCTGCCAACTGGGTCAAGCATGCGGGCAGCAACAAGGTCACCGCTGGCGTGATGATCACGCTCACCGCAACGCCTCCGGTCACTGGTGGCTAAGGCTCAAACTCAACGCGCGGTCAGCGACGGCCGCCCTGGAGAAACACATGGAACTGACTTACAGCAACCAGCTGAGCGGCTTCGACCCGGAGAAGCGGTACCGCAATCCGGAACACTTCGACAAGCCCGAAGCCGGCGTGACCAGCGTGCTGGTAATCGGCGATTGGCCCAGAGTCGTCAACGCGTATGAAGCGGCCGGTATCGACGTGTCGGTGAAGGAGGCCAAGCGTGTGCAGATTGTTGGCGCCGCCAATCAGGTCGAACTGGAAAAAATCATCGCGGCTTTGCGTGCTGAGCATGGATCGATGCAGATCCTTATTGACGGCCTGGAGGCTGGCGAAATCCATCGTCCAGAGTCCGGCGACCTGGCGTTGCGCTTGTTTGACTTGCTGGGCACCGTCCATGCTTCGGTTGATGAGTTGACCACTGAACGTGACGGCCTGGCCTTGACTGTCGACGCACTGCGCGGAGAGGTTGAAACGCTGAAGAAGTCTGCCCTCACACCACCGGCTGATGAGGCCGGTGAAATCGCGGCGCTGAAAGCAAAGCTCGATGATGCCAGGGTCCAGTATCGGGCCAACGCCTCGAAAGAATCCCTGGAAAAGCTCGTCGCCGAGCTGACCAAGGAGTAATACTGCTGGCTGTCGGTGATCCGGCGGCCAATTTACAAACCATTCCAGCGAGTTGACGCATGACACTCATCATCGAGGACGGCACCGGCAAGTCTGACGCCGAAAGCTACGCGAGCGCCGAGGACCTGGCCCTGTATGCCGTGAAGTTCGGCACTGTCGTCCCCGCTGGTGTTCCCGAGCAGGAAGCGCTGCTGCGCCGGGCCGCCTTGGCGATGGATGGCATGACGTGGAAGGGGCGCAAAACCAGTAGCGAGCAGGGCCTGTCCTGGCCGCGCCGGGAAGTGCTTCTGGATAATGAGATCAAGCCGAACAACTACCTTCCGGCGCGGATCCAGTACGGGCAGATGGCCCTGGCTGCAGAGATTCATCAGGACGATATCGATCCGGTAGAGAAGCGCAAAGGCGCTGTCTTGCTGGATCGTGTTGAAGGGGCTGTAACGCGGCAGTACGCGGCTATCCCGTCCACCAGCAACCGGCTGTTGCCGGCGGCACCGGATCGGCCGAGCGCCACGCAGTTTGCCGACTACCTACAAAAGCGCGGATTGTTCGCTGTCCGGGCTTAGATGAGTCTCGCCTGTTGTTCTAAATAGTCCTGTTTTTGAGCTGATGGAGGTAGCCCGATACCTGAATTGGATTCAAGAAACCCCTCAACGAACTCCTTTACTCCAACCTTGGAGATACGGTTCCTATATTCCTCGTCTGAGCTGTCTCGCCATTTTGCATTCGCATAGTTTCCCAGCGCCCCTCGTGCAATTTTGGCAATAGCTTCGTCTTCCTGCTCTAGTTTCAAATCCTTCATCGCCTCAATCCTTTTAGGTTTGTCTTTGTTAAGTGATAAAGGTATCACCATGACCTTCTACGACGAAATGGCCGTGATGGCTCTGGATATGATCACAGAGTTTGGACAGCCCGTGACCATCAGCAAGACGGAGCCCGGCGAGTACGACCCTGAGACGGGTGGCGAAGCGCCAGGCGCGACCGTCGAGCAAACCGCCCAAGGCATCCTGCTTGACTTCACCGGCCTCGAATTCCAGAACAACAGCCTCATCAGGCAGGGCGACAAGAAGCTCAAGATCGCTGCGCAGGACATGGCATGGGCGCCGAGTCTGCTCGACAAAGTCGTGGCCCAGGGCCGCACCTGGTCAATCGTTCCGCCGCTGAAAGAGATCAACCCGGGCGGTACGCCGATCTTGTATGAGCTGCAGGTGCGATCTTGAGCCGGGCAGGCGCCGGGCAGTCCGGCAGCTTCGCCCTGAGCCTGGCTGAGTTCGCCGCGCAAACCAGCAAAGCGATCGACGCCAGTGTGCGCGAGATCATTATCGAGGTCGGGAGCAGCCTGATCCGGATGTCCCCCGTGGGTAACCCGGAGATCTGGGCGCAGAACGCCGTGGCGACCCAGTACAACAAGGCCGTTGACGATCACAACAGCGCGCTGCGCAGTGACCCGGCCAACCTTACGAAGGGCGGCAGGCTCAAAAAGGGCCGCAAGCTCAACGACGGCATGGACGTCAAGGCTCCAGAGGGCTACGTCGGTGGCCGGTTCCGTGCGAACTGGCACATCTCGCTCGACGTGGTCGAGAACGTCACCTTTGACGAGGTAGACCCGAGCGGCGCCGAAACCACTGCGGCGCTGGTTGCTGCGATGAGTGACTTCACCGCCGGCCAGATGGCCTACATCATCAACAACTTGCCCTACGCGATACCGCTGGAGTTCGGCCATTCGACCCAGGCCCCCAGCGGCATGGTCCGGGTAACCGTAGCTCGCTTCCAGCAGATCGTGCTGGAGGCCATCAGGAACAACCAGGTATGAGTCACGCAATTATCGCTTCGATCTACGAGGCCAAGCTGATCGCCTGGAATGCTGCCAGGCCGGAGAAGTTGAAAATCGTCTTCGAGAATACGGCCTACACGCCGGCGGCGGGCGAGACGTATCTGCGGGCTTTCACGATCCCGGGTGACACTGCGAGCAACACGCTCGGCGGCGATCACCAGCTGTTCACCGGAGTGTTCCAGGTGAGCATCATTGCGCCGGCCGGCACCGGCAAGGCCAAGACGAATCCTATCGCAGCAGAACTGACCAACCTGTTCCCTCTGTACGCGTGGGACACGAAGGGCGCGGTGACCGTGGTGACAATGTCGCCAGTTGACCAAGGGCCTGGCATCACAGGCGATTCCACCTACACCGTGCCGGTCTCGTTCTTGTACCGAGCCGACACGAACTGATCCCGCCCATTGGGCAAACCCAAAGACCCGCCATTGAGCGGGTTTTTTCACATCTGCAAAGAGGAAATACCCATGGGCTACAAACTCCCGAACGGCGGCACCTTCCAGCACGCTGCGACCTACGGCGCGGCGCTGGCTTTCGCTGCCATCAGCAATGCGAGCGAGGCGGTGGCTACTGTTGTCGGCGGCACCATCGCTGCTGGCGATATTGTTCTGCTGACGTCTGGCTGGAGCAAGCTCGATAGCAAGGTGGTGCGCGTGAAGGCGGCCACCGCTACCGCAATCACCTTGGAAGGGGTCGACACCAGCGATACCCAGCTTTTCCCGGCTGGTGGCGGCGCGGGGACCATGCGCAAGATCCTGACTTGGGTGCAGGTGCCGCAGGTTACTGACGTTAACTTCTCCGGCGGAGAGCAAAACTATCTGGATGTGGTTTTCCTCGAAAACGACCAAGGCAAGCAAATGCCCACTGATAAATCGGCAGCGAGCATGGTTCTGACCATTGCCGACGACCCGGCTCAAGCGTTCAACGCGGTGTTGCTGAAGGCGGATGCAGGAAAGCAAATCGAAGCGGCCCGCCTCAACCTGCCTGGAAATGACACGCTGTATTACGGCGCTTACACCTCGTTCTCCAAGCAGCCGGCGGTCTCCCGCAATAATTTGCTGACCCGCACCGTTAACCTGGCTCTGCAGGCCGAGCCGACCCGTTACCTGACTGCGGTGGCTTAACCCATGGCAAAGATCAGAATCGCCCAAAACCCGACGTTCAAGGCCTTCGTGTCGATCCCTATCGTTGGGGGTGAGCCCGAGAAAATTGAGTTCACCTTCAAGTATCGGGATCGCCCGAGTCTTGCCGCTCTGTTTGATGAGTGGAACCTGAAGCGCGATGAAGCTCGGACCGCCCTGGGCGAAAGCCCAACGCTTTCCGAAATCGTTGCTGCTGACACTGAGCAGCAGTCGCAGCAGATCAAGGACCTGGTAGTCGGCTGGGGCTTCGACGACAAATTCGACGACAAGAGCATTCGTGCGCTGGTGACGTCCTGCCAGGGCGCTGCTGAGGCGGTCGTGAATGCCTATCAGAGCGCATTCAATCAGGCCCGCTTGGGAAACTGACGGACGCCGCCCGCGCACTCTACGCGCCGGCGGCGCCGGCTGAACTGATGGGCTTGTTCGGACTTGCCCCGGGCGACCTCGAAGAGGTGACCGAGGTCTGGCCCTGCAACTGGCCGGCGTTCTTCCTGTTCAACCGGATGTCGACTCAATGGCGGGCGGGCGCCGGTGGCGCAATCGGTCTCGACTACACCTGCATCCGCGACGTGGCCGGCTTCCTCGGCATCAAGAAAAAGAAACTCGCTGAAATCTTCCCTGACCTTCAGGTGCTGGAAGGCGAAGCCCTGCGCGTCATGGCGGAGGAAAGGGAAAACAGCCCGTGACCATGGGCGCTTATTCAAGGTGAGTCGATGAACATTGCAGAACTCGGCGTCAAGATCGACTCGGCCGATGCAATCCAGGCGAAAACAAGCCTGGATGAGATGGCGAAGGCCGGCGGCCGGGCCGAGCAGTCCGCCGTTTCGCTAATGAACGAAATGCAGGCCCTGGAAAAGTCGCTGTCCACTAGCGCAAAAACCACCCAGGACCTGGCAAAGCAGCGTGACGCCCTCGCCAAGCTGACCAAGACCGGCGCCTATGGCGAGGCAGAGGCGGCGAAGATCTCCGCTCAGTTGGACAAGCAGCAGATCGCCCTGGCCAAGTCGGCCATGGACGAGCAAAAGGCCCTGAATAGCCTGTTGGGTGCCATCGACCCGGCCCGCGCTGCGCTGGCGAAGCTGGATACTCAGGTCGAGCAACTGGGCAAGCACCTCGACGAAGGGCGAATCAGCCAAGAGCAGTACAACAGCGCCCTGGGCAAGATCGACAAGGATTACGCCAAGCTCGAAAAGACGGCCACCGGTTTCGACAAGCTGCGCCTCGGCACCCACCAGGCGCAGGAAAACGTTGTGCAGTTGGGCAACGCGCTGTCGTCGGGGGATTGGGGTAGCGGCGTTCGTGCCGTGGCTCAGTTGGGCGCCGGTGCTGGCGCTGGTGCGGCTGGACTGCTCGCTATCCTGGCCCCGCTGGCCCTGGCCACTGCAGCCGTCGGTGGCCTCGCCGTTGCCTACTACAAGGGCAGCGAAGAGCAGGACCGCTATAACAAATCACTGATCCTTACTGGCAACTACGCCGGCGTGAGTGCCGGGCAGTTGGGCGACATGGCTCGGCAGGTCAGCGCTACCGTGGGCACCACCGGCCAGGCGGCCGCAGTCTTGGCGCTGCTGGCAGACAACGGCAAGATCGCCGGCGAGAGCTTCACTGGGATCACCCAGGCCGCCGTGTCGATGCAGGATGCCACCGGCAAGGCGGTCGGCGAGACTGTTGCTGAGTTCGTCAAGCTCGCCGATGACCCGGTAAAGGCATCTGCTGCGCTGAACGAGCAGTACCACTACCTCACCGCTTCGGTTTACTCGCAGATTGCCGCGTTGGAAGAGCAGGGTGACCACGCCGGCGCCGTAAAGCTGGCGACTGAGCAATATGCCGATGCGATCAACGAGCGCACGCCGAAGATTCTGGAGAACCTAAGTTTCTGGGAGAAAGGCTACAACGCGGTTGCACGCGCTGCGGACAACCTCAAGAATATCGGGCGCCCAGACATTGGTGCTGATATTGAACAGGCCCGCCGAGATCTGGCTAGCGCGCAGTCGGGTGACGTTGGCTTGTTCCAAAACAAGCAGGATATGATCGATCTCTATCAAAACCGCCTGAATATGCTCGAGGACCAAAAGGCGGCGCAGGCTGAAATAGCCAAGTTGGAAGGCGACCAGGCAAAAGCTCAACAGGCCGCTGTCACGTCCATGCAAAAAGTCGACGCGCTCACCAAGTCTTCATGGACGAATGAACAGAAGCGGGCCAATGCGCTCAAGGACTACAAAAAGCAACTCGACGACATCCGTAAGGTTGCGCCGAATGACCCGCGCCTGGCCCAGGCAACGATCGACAAAAACATCGCCAACATCAACGACAAGTTCAAAGACCCGAAAACCGCCGGGACCCAAGTTGACCTGACCAGCTTCAACGACGCGAAGAACGCACTTGCGGCGATCACCGACACCTACAAAAACTACCAGAAGGAACTGGAAGCGGCGCAGAAGGCCGGCCTGCTGTCTGAGGAAGACTATCTGCTGCGGCGCCAGGCGCTGATTGGCAATCAGCTCGACCAAACCACGGCGGCGTACGAGGCTGAGATTGCCGCACTGGAGGCAGCGAAGCGCAAGAAAACCACGTCTGCCGCGCAAAGCATCCAGCTGGACCAGAAGATCGCCGACGCGCGCGCAGGGGGGGTCAAGGCGCAGAAGGATGCGGATAGCCAGCTCGAGGTATTGGCGACCAACGAGACCGGGCGACTCGCCAAGCAGGAGCGGGCGATCAGTTCGTACGTACAGGCGCTGGGGCAGCAACAGAGGGCCTTGGAGTTGGCCGGGCAACGCGCCGGTCTGGGTGTTGGCCAGGGAGACCGCCAGAACGCGCTCAATGGGGAGCTGAACAGCCAGCAAGACCGGTTTGCTCAGCAATCACTGGAACTGGAAAACCAGCGCTCCGACCCGTCGCGCAATATGTCAGAGGAGGAGTTCACCCGCAAATCCCAGGCACTCGCAGATGCGAACAAGAAGGCCACCGACCAGATCCGGCAGAACTACGCGGATGTGGAGGCTGCCC
The DNA here is from genome assembly GCF_049896305.1 of Pseudomonas sp. DWP3-1-3b3. Taxonomy (NCBI): domain Bacteria; kingdom Pseudomonadati; phylum Pseudomonadota; class Gammaproteobacteria; order Pseudomonadales; family Pseudomonadaceae; genus Pseudomonas; species Pseudomonas sp. DWP3-1-3b3. Next base: position 391,553 of record NZ_JAFCUA010000004.1, read on the forward strand.
AGGGCGATTGGACGAAGGGCGCTACGGCGGCCTGGGAAAACTACCTGGACTCGGCGCAGAACATTGCGGGGCAGACCAAGAGCCTGTTCGGCAATGCCTTCAGTTCCATGGAGGACTCGATCGTCAACTTCGCCATCACTGGGAAGTCGTCGTTTGCGGACTTCACCAAGTCGATTCTGGCGGACATGGCTCGCATCGCTACACGTCAGGCCAGTTCGGCATTGCTGGGTAGCTTGGTGGGGGCGGCAGCGAGCTACTTCGGTGGCAGTGCGGCCGGCGGCGGTAATGGGCTTGCTGCAGGTTCTGCAGGAGCGAACTCGTCGAATCTCGGCGCCTCGGCGGCCGGCTACTCCAACACCTACTTTCCTCAAGCAATGGGTGGCGCCTGGTCCGGTGGTGTGCAGATGTTCGCCGACGGCGGTGCCTTCACCAACTCCATCGTCAGCAAGCCCACGGCGTTCGGTATGGCCAACGGCAAAACCGGAGTCATGGGTGAAGCGGGGGATGAGGCGATCATGCCACTGACCCGGACATCCAGTGGGAAGCTTGGCGTTATGGCTGCCGGCGGCGGATCTGGCTCAACGCAGATCAACGTCGATGTGCACATTGATGGCGAGGGCAACGCCTCGTCTTCGGCTGATGCTCCCGGCTATGACCTGTTCGGCAAGGAGCTGGCCGCGTTCGTTGAGCAGAAGTACCAACAGATGCGCAACAAGGACATGGGCCAGGGCGGCGTCATCAACAAAGCAATTAAGGGGCGCTGATGGCTATCGAACGATTCACCTGGGCGACGGAGAAGGGCGCGGAGGGCGATATAGTCCAGCGCGTTCGCTCCAAGCAGTTTGGCGATGGCTACGAGCAGTCGGTCGAGGATGGCCTCAACAACCGGTCGCAATCCTGGCCCGTGACTTTCACGGGCTTGAAGGGGCGTATCAAGGACATCATGGACTTCCTCGACCGACACAAGGGAGCGAAAGGCTTCCTGTGGGAGCCGCCCCTGGGTGAGCTTGGTCTATACAAGTGCAATGGCTACAAGCCCGTGCACCGCGGCGGCCAGGTCTACGCCATCACCACGACTTTCCAGCAAACCTTTCATCCCTGAGTAACCGCCCATGGCACTGATCACGGACATCCAGAAACTGGAGCCCGGCGGCGAGATTCGCCTGTTTGAAATTGACGGGACGGAATACGGCGCCGATTACCTTCGCTTCCACGGTCACGCCATTCCGCATACGCCAGAGGAATTGCTGGCCTATGAGGGCTCGGAAGAGGACCTGCCCGCCAAGTCGATCATCTGGCAAGGCGAGGAGTACGCGGCCTGGCCGGTGCAGATTGAGGGTATTTCCTCGAGCAGCGACGGCACCGCCTCTCGGCCGACTTTCGCCGCCGGCAACGTCAACGGGCGCGTCACGGCGTTGTGCCTGGCCTTTGAGGACATGCTGAAGTTCAAGCTGACGGTCCGTGAGACGCTGGCCCAGTACCTGGACGCTGCGAACTACCCTGACGGAAACCCAACTGCTGACCCTACTCAGGAGGCGCTGGAGATTTGGTACATCGACCAGAAAACCAGCGAGGACGGCGAGGCAGTAGTCTGGGAGCTGTCTTCTCCTGGTGAAATCGATAACCACGGGCTGCCTGGCCGGCAGATGACGACGCTGTGCCATTGGAGCATGACAGGTGGATATAGAGGCCCTGATTGTGGATACATCGGCCCATACCGTGACATTGATGGAAACCTCACGGACGACCCAGCAAAGGACGACTGCGATGGATGCCTTTCGACTGGTTGTAAGGTGAGATTCGGGGAGCACGAAGAACTCCCATTTGGGGGGTTCCCAGCTGTGAGCTTGATCGCTCGAAGTTGATACAATAGGGCCTTAGTTCTACGGCACGGAGGTCATTGATTCGGGCTGCTGCTTTTCTTTCAGGTGCAGGGGTTAATCATGAAGAGCTTGAAAGATCTTTCGGGTAGTCAATTTGTTCGATGGACCGTAATCCAAGAGAACGAAAGCAGAGGTGGACGGCGATATTTTTTGTGCCGCTGCGACTGCGGAAAAGAGGCTTCGGTTCTTCTCTACAGCCTGACATCTGGGGCATCAAAGTCTTGCGGCTGCTTACAGAAGGAGGTCGCTTCTAACACTGGCAGAATTCATGGTTACAGCGACCACCCTCTTTACCATACTTGGATTTGCATGCATTACCGTTGCTCAGACCCCGGGTATGTCGATTATCCGAAGTATGGCGCGAGGGGCATCTCCGTCTGCGATAGGTGGTCTGACTTCAATCTGTTCGTTTTTGACATGGGTGATAGGCCGGACGGCATGACCCTTGACCGTCGTGACAACGATGATGGGTATTATTTGGAAAATTGCCGCTGGGCAACTGCAGAGCAGCAGAACAGAAATCGTCGCAATAGCCATATGATCACCGCATTCGGCCAAACCCTCAGCTTGGCTGAATGGGTGGAGAAGACTGGCATCGGACGTTATGCAATTCGCGGCAGATTACGGGGAGGCTGGGAGCCCGAACGGGCTCTATCCACTCCCGTAGACCATTCAAGAAAAATAGTTTAACCAAGGGCGCTACGGCGCCCTTTTTAGTGGGCGCTAAAAATGCGAAAAAATATCGTCTCAGCCATCCAGGCGCACGCGGCGGCGGAGTATCCGCGCGAGTGCTGCGGCCTGTTGCTCGCCATTGGCAAAGCGAAGAAGTACTTCCCCTGCCGCAACATTGCCATGGAGCCGAGCGAAGAATTCCGGCTCGACCCCGAGGACTACGCGGCAGCGGAAGACTTGGGCGAAGTGATCGGCATTGTCCACTCGCACCCGGACGCCACCAGCAGGCCGTCACCGCACGACCTGGCCATGTGTGAGGCCACGGCCTTGCCCTGGCACATCCTGAGCTGGCCCGAGGGCGACCTACGCACGATCACGCCAACCGGCAGCACGGCGTTGCTTAAGCGCCCGTTCGTGCACGGCGCCTGGGACTGTTGGCAGGTTTGCGCTGACTGGTATCAGCGGGAGTGGGGGATTGAGTTTGAAGCCTTCCAGCGCGCCGATGGCTGGTGGGAGAGTGCGGATAACGCCAGCCTTTACGAGCAGCATTACGAGGCCGCCGGCTTTGTGCGCGTCGATCAACCGCAGCGCGGTGACCTGATAGTTATGCATGTCGGCCGAACGGTTCACCCGAATCACGCTGGGATCTATCTGGGCGCTGATTCGTCGCTACCTGGTGAAGAGTCAGGCACGTTCGGACCAGGTCCGTTTCTTCTGCACCACCTATACGGTCGCCCCTCCGAGATCCTCGTCTATGGCGGTCCCTGGTATGACCGAACTCGTCTGATTCTTAGACACAAAGATGCTCAAAGCAATTAAGAGGCCCGTCTACTAAGGGGGGAAGAGATCGTGTTGCGCATCTTATGGACTTATGGACGAAGCACCCTATTTGCTCAGTCCGTCATAGGCGGCTACATTTTTTATCATCAGATACCCTTAATTTGCGCAATGACATGCCGATAGAGTAGGTACGACCCAAGAGGCTATTTCGTATGTTCAACGCTAGGCTTAAAAAGCAGCTTCAATCACAAGAAAGCGAACTGTTTGAGCTGCGCCAGCTACGCGATGGCTTGAACCGTGAAATGTTGACGCTAAGTATCGACTCGACGTTTAAAATTACGGCATGCAACGAAAACTTTGGAGCTGCGTTGGGCTATGCCCCGGACCGACTTTTGGGTCGAGCCATGGCAGATATTGTTCCGCAGTACGTTTCGAAGCTGCCGTGCTTTCATAACTTCCGAGCCGCAGTTGCTGCGGGCAAGTCTATCACCGACGATTACAGGTACCTTCACGCTGATGGGTCGTTGGTGTGGATTCACGCACATTGGCAGCCAGTCATGGATCCGAACGGCCAGTTGAGTCACGTTGCTTGCTACGCGACGAACATTACCTCTCGCGTGGAGAAAGCTTCAGAAAATGCGTCCTTCATTGAAGCGTTACTCCGTTCAACAGCCGTAATTGAGTTTGATCTTTCTGGGCATGTGCTCATGGCAAATGACCAGTTTTTACAAGCGATGGGTTACAACCTTGGGCAAGCGATAGGGAGTCATCACCGTATTTTCTGTAAGCCAGAGCAGGCTTCCTCCCAGGAGTACAAGGACTTTTGGTTGACGTTGAACAGAGGAGAGTTTGTCGCTGGTCGATTTGAACGTATTGATAGCCGAGGCCAAACCGTTTGGCTGGAAGCAACCTACAACCCGGTATACGACACTGAGGGAAACCTTCGCAAGGTGGTAAAGTTTGCGACGGTGGTAACTGATCAGGTCGCCCGTGAGCAAGAAGTCAGTGGTGCAGCCCAAACTGCATTCGAAATATCGCAGCAAACAGATGTAAGCGCTCAACGAGGAGCCGTCGTAGTTAACGACACTATGCATACGATGCGTAAAATCGCCGTTGATATGCAGGCCGCCTCCGGGGGAGTGGAGGCGCTTGGCAAGCAGTCACTGTTGATCAGCTCAATTATTCAAACAATCAGCAGCATCGCCCAGCAAACAAATCTTTTGGCTTTAAACGCAGCGATTGAAGCAGCTCGTGCAGGCGAGCAAGGTCGAGGCTTTGCCGTTGTGGCTGATGAGGTCCGACAGCTAGCTGGAAGAACCAGCACAGCTACCGAAGAAATCGCTTCAGTTGTGCTGCAAAACCAGAAACTGGTAGATGAAACCGTCGCAGAGATGGCAAATAGCAAATCTCAAGCCGAGCAAGGCCTTGAACTTGCCACTCAGGCAGGCCAGGTTATTGTTGAAATTCAAGATGGCGCCAAGCGAGTGGTTGATGCGGTGGGTAGGTTCGCTACACAAGTGGCTTAGCAATTGAGTTGGCTCTCTAAAAGGTTTAGCGAGGGTTTGACGTTCATCTGGTGGGCAATCATTGCAATAGGACTGCATTCCAATACGCCCTATTTGCGAGGCTAGATAAAACTGTGGTTTGTCTGGAGGCCGATTAACCTCCTCTGAACCCTAAGAGCCACGCATATGCGAGGCTTTCGTTTTTGCCCCTTTTTAGGTGATAAAGTCCTGAGAAATCAAAGAGGGAACGAAATGCGGATTTTGATAGCTGCGGTAGCGGTGATGGTGCTGGCGGGTTGTGCATCCACGGCGATTTCAGTACGTGATGCGAAGCCGGTGCCTGCGGATGAGCTATATGCATTTCAGTCCAAGCCATCAGGTGAGAGCGGAAAAATTACGGTGGTGCGCGACTCCGGCGCGGTCGGCTCGGGGTGCGACATCGTTGTTTATGTCTACGGACGAAGGGCTGCAAAAATCGGCACCGGCCAGCGGGCTACATTCTACCTTCCGCCAGGCTCCCCCAATCTCGGCACTGGTCTGGCTGGCTCTGGTTTGTGTGCAGGCGCTGCAATCCGGACCATTGCGGCGACGGTGCAGCCCGGCAAGGAAAGCCTCTACAGGATCAGCGGGGATATGTCGGGCTTCTACATCGGACCATACGTCGAGTACAACTGAAACCAAACCATCCAAACCGCCTTCTGGCGGTTTTTTTACGCCCGGAGAAAGCAATGCAAGCCCCTGCAATCAACTACCAACCCATGACGACTATTCGGCTACACGGGCAACTTCGGCAATTCGGGAAGTCGTTCCGACTTGCAGTTAAGTCTCCGGCGGAAGCTATCAAGGCCCTTTGCGTGCAGATCCCCGGGTTTGAGCGTTTTCTTTCAAATGCTAAACCGCGGGGGCTTGAGTTCGCAGTCTTCCGCGATAAGCGCAACATCGGCGAAAAAGAGCTGAGCTATAACGGTACCGGTGATATCCGTATCGCCCCCGTCGTGGTTGGTAGCAAGCGCGGAGGTGTTCTTCAAACCATTGTCGGAGCGATTTTGATTGTCGTGGGTGTGATTTTCTCGGCAACGCCTTTCGGTACTCCTCTCATCGGCGCTGGTATTGGCCTTGTCGCCGGCGGCGTGATCCAAATGCTCAGCCCCCAGGCCGGCGGCCTCAAGACCAGCGCCGCGCCCGAGAACACCCCCGGCTACGCCTTCGGCAGCGCCAAGAACACCACGGCCTCCGGCAATCCTGTCTCGCTGTGTGCAGGCCGCCGGCGATGGGGTGGTGCGATAATCAGTGCCGCGATTTATGCCGAAGACCAAATGTGAACCCGGCATCCGGAAGGAGCGCTTTTGAAGCCGCATATAATGGTAGAGAGATAAAACCCTCACTATTGCGGTAACAGGCGTTTATAGGGGGTAAGCCCTTCCGACAACAGGTAGCGCCTCGAGCGTAGGTAATAGGGCACCGATAAGCTACAAAAACCCCCACAAGAACAGGATAGGTCGCTCAGCGAGAGTGGAAATTGCCAATTACCATGGAGAGAAGGCTTAACCCTCACGTGGAGGGATAACAAATAGTCGGGAAACCGACACCCTGAGGCGCTGATGATCGAAAGATCGCCGGCCCAGAAAAGCAAAACCCCCGGACGCTCGCAACGTGCCGGGGGTTTTTATTTCAACCCCTTGTTAGGACCAAGAGGAGAACTTGATTGGATATTAGCAAAATCATACGAGAGGTACGAGTGATGGCAATGAAAATGCCTGCTTGGCGGTTCGTTCTGCTCTGCATGCTAGGGATGATAGTCGCAGTCGGATATCTGGCTGGGAACATCCCTTGGGACAAGATTCTTTAGCGTTCGCAGTTTTAAACCACACACCGCCCAAGAGGCGGTTTTTTTATGCCTGGAGAAAAGCATGGGCGCAGCACGCAAGATCGATGTTTATGGCGCCAAGGGCGGTTCCGAGAAGCCTAAAACCCCAACCGAGGCACCAGACAGCCTGCGCTCCGTTGCGATTGCGAAAATGCTTATTGCCGTAGGTGAGGGCGAGTTTGACGGTGCACCTACCGCGAAGGACATCTTTCTCGACAACACGCCGCTGCAAGACCCGCAGGGAAACATGAACTTCCCGAACGTGAAATGGGAGTGGCGCAGCGGGGCCGTGGACCAGACCTATATCCAGGGCATCCCATCGGTCGAGAACGAAACAACCATCAGCACCGAGCTGCGCAGCGGCACGCCGTGGGTTCGAGCGATCACCAATACCCAGCTATCGGCTGTACGTGTGCGCTTTGCCTGGCCTGCGCTCCAATCTGTGGACGCCGGCGGCAACATCAACGGTTATGCGATCGGCTATAAGGTCGAGCTGGCAACTGATGGGGGGACTTACCAGGAGGTTTTGAACGAGGCAGTGTCCGGCAAGACCACCAGCCTGTACGAGCGAACCCGCCGCATCAATCTGCCGCGCGCGACAACCGGGTGGCTGCTGCGCATCACTCGACTGACTGCAAACCAGAACAACAATAAAATCTCCGACACCATGCAGATTGCCGGCTTCACCGAGGTGATCGACGCGAAGATTCGGTACCCGAACACCGCGCTGCTTTACATCGAGTTTTCTGCTGAGCAGTTCCGCAGCATCCCCGCGGTGACGATCGAATGTGATGGTCGGAAATGGCAGGTGCCGAGCAACTATGACACTAGATCGCGCACCTATACGGGCATCTGGGACGGAACGTTCAAAGAGGCCTGGACCGACAACCCCGTTTGGCACACTTACGGTATCACCACGAACGACCGTTTCGGCCTTGGCCGTCGTATCAAACCGTGGATGGTGGACAAGTGGGAGCTGTACCGCATCTCGCAGTATTGCGACCAACTGGTACCGGACGGCAAAGGCGGCATGGAACCGCGATTCCTCTGCAACTTGAACCTGCAGAGCAAGGCTGACGCCTGGTCGCTGCTGCGCGATATCTCGGCGATTTACCGCGGCATGACCTACTGGGCCCAGGGCCAGGTATTCACCCTGTCGGACATGCCGCGCGCCACCGACTTTGACTTCGCCTACACCCGAGCGAACGTGATCGATGGCAAGCTCACTTACTCCAGCGCGTCGGAGCGCACCCGATACAGCCGCGCGCTGGTCAGCTACGACAACCCGCTGAACAACTACGACACCGATGTCACTGCTGTTACCGATGCCAAGCTCCAGCGGCGCTATGGCGACAACCCGCTGGAGATCAGCGCAATTGGTTGCGACCGAGAGTCAGAGGCCCAGCGCCGCGGTAAGTGGGCGCTGCTCACGAACTCGAAGGACCGGGCTGTCAATTTCAAGGTCGGCCTGGACGGCCGCATCCCGCTTCCGGGCTACGTGATCCCGATCGCCGACGAGCTGCTGGCGGGGCGTCCGGTGGGCGGGCGCATCTCGTCGGTGAGCGGCAAGGTCATCACCCTAGACCGCGATACCCAGGCCAAGCCCGGCGACCGCCTGATCCTTAACCTGCCAGACGGCAAGTGTGAGGGCCGTACCGTGCAACTGGTCAGCGGCCGACAGGTCACCGTGACCGTGGCTTATTCCGTGCCGCCTGAGCGCGAACTGGTATGGGCGCTCGACGCCGACGATCTGGCAATACCGTTGTACCGCGTAGTGAGCGTGGCGCGGCCAGAGCCTGGCGTTTTCGAGATATCGGCCGTGCAGTACGACCCAAGCAAGTTCGATCACATCGACACCGGGGCCCGGCTGGAAGAGCGGCCAATCAGCGTTGTGCCTATCACCGTGGTACCGGCTCCGGCAAGCGTCGACATCACGTCGAACTATTCCGTGGATCAGGGCTTGGCGATCAGCACCATGAATATCTCATGGCCTGCCGTGGCTGGCGCGGTCGCGTATGACGTGGAGTGGCGCAGGGACAGCGGCAACTGGATCAAATTGCAGCGCACGGGCGCGACAAGCGTTGACGTCACCGGAATTTACTCGGGCGCCTACCTGGCCCGGGTTCGGTCGGTGAGCGCCTTCGAGATCTCCTCGATCTGGAAGAGCTCCAACCTGACCAACCTGGAAGGGAAGGTCGGCTTGCCGCCGGCGGTGGCATTCCTGTCCACCACCAGCGAACTCTTCGGCATCGGTTTGAAAGTTGGTTTTCCACCAGGTGCAGAAGATACCCAGCGGACGGAGTTTTGGTATGGGCCGGCAAATGACCTGGGAGCGGCCACAAAGCTCACAGACCTGACCTACCCGCAGTCCGATTACCGCATGCAGTCACTTGCGGCTGGCGCGAAGTTCTTCTTCTGGGCTCGGCTGGTGGACCGCACCGGCAACGTCGGGCCGTTCTATCCCGTCGGCAACGGCGTGATGGGTATGGCCAGCGCGGACGCTGCGCCGGTGCTGGAGTTGATCGCCGGGCAGATTGGGCGTACTGAGCTGGGCAAGGACATCACCGACGAGATCGACAAAATTCCTGGCCTTCAGGCACAGATTGACGCGCTCGACGGGCTTTCGGCCTACGACCCTGAGCAGCCCTACCTCGAGGGCGACCAGGTGGTGGTCGGCAAGCGGATCTACCAGGCCACGCAGTTGGTACCGGTGGATACCTCGCCGCCGAACGCGGACTACTGGGTGGACGTCGGCCAGGTGCTGGTCACCGCCAATGGCCTGGCGCGTCAGGTCGAGATCAACACCACCAGCATTACCGAATTGGACGGCGTGGTCACGGCGGCCGCGTCGAGCCTACAGGCTTTGCAGTCGGCCTACAGGGATGACACCGGCGAGGGCGATCTCGCGGACGCGCTTCAGGGCTACAACGCTTCGGCGAGCTTCGCGCAGGAAGTGAAGACGCGCGCCTCGCAGAATGCGGCCATGGTGCAGCGGCAGACCGAGCTCACCGCTTCGGTGGGTGATGTCGCCGGCACCGTAACCGAGCTCGAAAGCGTGGTAGTCAGCGACCGTGAAGCGACCGCTCAGGCGATCCAGCAGATCGGCGTGAAAATTGACGACAATTCGGCAGACATCCAGACCGTGAGCCAGGCCCAGGCGGACACCGACGGCAAGCTCTCCACGATGTACTCCGTGAAGATGCAGGTCAACGCCGACGGCCAACTGGTCGCTGCCGGGTTTGGCCTGGGTATCGAGCAGGACGAAGAGGGTGTTCTTCGGAGTCAGTTCTTGGTGAGCGCTGATCGTTTCGCGATTGTCAGCACGCTGGCAGGCGGGGAGGTTTTCACACCTTTCGCGGTGGATAACGGCCAGGTATTCATGCGTTCGGCGTTCATTCAGGACGGCAGCATAAGCATGCTCAAGATCGGTCAAGCCCTTCAATCCGACAACTACATTGCCGGCGTTCAGGGGTGGCGACTGGATAAAGCGGGCAACTTGGAGTTCAACGGGCCGTCACCTGGTGGTGGCCGTCTGACGATGACCAATCGGGCCATCAAGGTCTACGACGAAAATGGTGTAAAGCGGGTGCAACTTGGAGATCTGACAGCATGATTGGAGGGCTCAGAACATGGGGGGCCACTGGTGCCCTTGAGTTAGACGAGAACTCTTTCACTGTCATGGTCGTTTACTCGGCCGTTATTCAGAGTGGCGGAGGTCAAGGAAGGTCGGTGTTTATACCTATTAGCGGTGTTGGACCTTCTACGCACTCCGCTGTCTGCGTTCCGATAACTGACTATCGAACTGATGGGCAAAGTGCTACAGCCATTCAGTACACACCAATCGTCGGGTCAGGGGGGGTAACGGTCTTCTTTGGTCAGCCGAATACAAACGGGCCGCTCGGAGTACTCACACCTCAAAGACTCTTAGTTATGAGGAATAGGTGATGACTTACGGCCTGACGTATGTGAACAGTAGCAATGTGGTAACTCTCGACTCTGAATTTTCAAGGCTAGTTGTGTTGGCAAAAGGATCGTACAGCGGCACGGGAGGCGCTGGTGTGGGGTTTCCTTTTACGATCACCTCGGCTGAGCCGCCACTCGTTTTTGTAAGGCCAAGCCAGTCGAACACGCTTTGCTTCTGCAAGATTTCTGGTAGTCCGGGAGCGTGGACGGGTTTCTCTTTCACAGGCATTGCGGGAGTTGGCACTTCGGGAGGTTGGTTTTGTGCAGCCTTCCAATCTTCACCTCTGGCTAAGTATGGGCTTCGACTTTGGGATGGTGGAACAAGGTTGCTGTTTGATACCGGCACACCCTGCGCTCAGTTTACCAGAACCATATCAAGCTGGAGTTATCTCGGCTCAGAGCAGACGAGCCAGGGTGTCTACAGGCTGAGCTGGACTGCTAGCACTCCTTTAAATACTGGCGATTTTATGTTGCTAAATAATATTGCAATGGATGTCGCAGGCGGCACATCTCGACAAGGAAATATGTATGCAGTTTGGGACTACGGAAACAATAGATTAGTTATGCAAGTTATCGGCGTGGACATTCAAACCACGCTTTACACGCCCGTGGTTTTCGCCAAGCCCATTTCATAGGGGAATTTAATGACCTGGTACAAAACAGGAACAGTTGTCGTGACGCCCGGCAGCAACGCCGTGATCGGCACCGGCACGGGGTTCATTCGCAACGCACGTGTAGGCGATGCGTTCCGTGGGCCAGATGGCGAATGGTATGAAGTCATCAACATCGCCAGCGACACGGCGCTGTCGATTGCGCCCAACTACCAAGGGGGGGCGGTGGCTGCCGGCGGCTATTCGCTCGCGCCGATGCAGGGTTACGTCAAGGATTCTGCCGACGCCTTGCGCGCAGCCACCCAGGTTATTGCAAGCGGTGTTGCGGACATGCAGGAGCAGGTCGCGGTCGCGACCGAGGCTGCTGAATCAGCCGAGCAGTCCAAGAGCATAGCGACAGAACAGGCGGGAATCGCAACTGCCGCTGCGAATTCCTCAAGCGAAAACAAGAACGCCGCGCAACTAGCTGCACAACAAAGCGGATCATCCGCCCAGGCATCCGGCACTGCCGCCGATCGTGCTGAGACTGCAAGGGACTCCATCATCCAATCGGAGCAGGCGGCCGCCGCTTCAGCTACTGCTGCGAAGGATTCAGCAGATCGAGCTGAGGAGGTCACTGAAGGTAAGGCAGCAAGCGGCAACAATAACGATATTACGTCGTTGCTTGCAATCAGCGCTGACGGCTTCGACAAGTTACGTCAGGGCATCTCACCCATGGTCGGCGCCACATCGACAACTCCTAGTGTAAAAGGGCTAGTTCCAGTTGCCTCAGTTGCTGATCGCCTGAAAGTATTAAGTGCGGCAGGAATATGGGTTCCCCTAGCCTGGGGCGCACTCACGGGTACGCTTTCCGCGCAAACTGACTTGCAGGCGGCCCTCGATGCTAAGTTAAACGCCTCTCTAGTGGACTTTACCTATCTTTACCCGGGCGGGGGTAATGCCGCGTCACCTGGAAACGTTGCCGTTAATAGCCGATATTCAATCACAAACCCGTTTCCAAATTATCCGGTTATTCTTCGGGCGCAAATTCTAGTTTCAGGAATATGGGAGGAAACAGGCTGGTTAGGGACCCCCTCTTCTGCTACCGATAATTACGGTGTTAGAGCTACTCAGCAAGATACAGGTACTATTATTGTACAGACTGGCGTTGCAGCGTTGGCCGTAGGGGGGAACTATGATGGGGGTTCTCGGCCAAAAAACAGCGGAAACGTAGCTGGGGGTATCCCCGCAAGAGTTTTAGTATGGAGGGTTAAAGGATGAAAGTTTACGCGCTTATAGGCAGTAACGAACAGGTATTCGATTTAACTGAAAATGGCACGGTTCCAGCGGGTTACGCCCTTATGATTTCCGCCCGCCCCGATGACGAATCAGCCGCCGACTATAGCGCGCAGGCCGATGGCACTTGGTTGATCACACAAACCACTCTTGATGCCAAACAGGCATCAATTGAAATGGCTTGGCGCGAAACCCAAATGCCCAAGGCACAAGAGACTGTAACTGCCATCGAATACGGCGAGGACGGCGTCCCCGGCACCGCTCAACAATGGCAAAAATACTGGCTGGCTTTGTTGAAGTGGACCGATACCAACCCTGACTTCCCCGACAGTACCAAGCGGCCCACAGCGCCTACGTGACCTGTAACTGAACACCATCACCCGCCATGAGCGGGTATTTTTTTGCCTGGAGAAAAGTATGCCGAATACCGAAACTCGCGGGGTGCGCAACCGAAACCCCGGCAACATCGACTACAACCCGGCCAATCAATGGCAAGGCCAGCTCGCGCCAGACCCTTCTATTGAGAAACGCTTCGCGCGATTCGATACACCGGAGAACGGTATCCGCGCCCTGGGCAAGCTCCTGCTGACATACCAGCGCAAGCATGGACTGAAGACCGTGAAGGCGATCATCAACCGTTGGGCGCCTTCGGTGGAAAACGACGCTGCGGCATACGTGCGCGCTGTTGAGGTGAACACCGGCACTCGGCCAGGCGCTGAGGTGGACCTGGCCCAGCCGGCGGTTATGGCTGGTTTCGTGAAGGCGATCATCCATCACGAGAACGCAGGCTACGCGTACCCTGACGCGGTACTGGCTGAAGGTGTGCGACGGGCGCTGGCATGACTTCTTGGCAGAAGCTGACCGGTCTGGTGGTGCTGGTCCTGGTGTTGATGGTTGGGGCAGCCGGCGGCGCCTGGCAGGTTCAGGCCTGGCGCATGGGCAAGAAGCTCGCCGAGCAGGCGGGCCTGCACAAGGATGATTTGGCAGCCATCAGCAATGCTGCCTTTGCCCAGGCCCGCGCCGAGCAAGACAAACGGCTGGCCCTAGAGCACAAGCTCTCCGGCCAGGACCAACAACACACCAAGGAATTATCCGATGCTCAGCGCAACCAGGCTCGCCTGCGTGACCAGCTTGCTACTGCTGATGTCCGGCTGTCAGTCCTCCTTGCCGAGGATCCAGCCAGTGGCTGCAACGTGCCTTCCACCCCCGGCGCCGTCGGCGTGGTTCATGCAGTCCGTCGAGCCCAACTTGACCCAGCGCATGCTCAACGAATTATCGCCATAACTGATGAAGGTGATAACGGCTTGATAGCGTTACGAGCATGCCAAGATTACGTCCGAGCTATCAAACACTCATATTGAAACTCAAAAATTCGAATGTGAGATAAGGCATATTATTCGGATTCATTCAGCAGCGGGGGGTAGTGAAAAAAACGCATCCGATCAACGTTGCAAATAAAGCTAACGTCTCTTCCAACTCCGGGTCTTCAAATAATATCGAGCACGAATCTAGCGCGCATAGAGCCCCATAAAGCTGCCCATCGGGAAGGAAGATGGGAACACCTGCATAGCTTTCTATCGCATACCGTTTAACCACCGCACGACTTGAATATCTGCCGTCTTCGCTGATTTTAGGAATAAAAAGTGCCTTAGGATCTCTGCGGAGCTCGCTGCAAAGCGTGATTTCCAGCTCTAGCGTATCACCAGCCTCTATCCCCATATGCATCGGGTCGTAAGCTGAGCAGACGACCCAGTCTGTTTCGGTGAACTTCGCGATCCCGGCAAATCGCATTCGGGTCAGGCGTGTTACAAGCTTTAAAATGCTAGTGATAGCTTCAATCTCAGCCAACGCTGAACGCTCGTCTAAATTCAGCACAGAGTGCAAGCTGATTTCGGGCTTATTCATATTCCACCTGTGCTGTATTTGATTGGGCGCGCGGCATTGGCGTCTGAGAGATCCTTCTACCAACCGAAAATTGCGGTTGGCCGACTTACTACGTCCTGAATCGAAGAACCAAATCGTTTAGGTTAACGGCCAAGCGAGAAAGCTCGTTGCTCGCTGTAAGCGTCTGGCGGGTGCCTTCACTACTCTGCACTGCAAGGTCGCGGATGCTTATCAGGCTACGATCAACATCCCGCGCGACGTGAGCTTGTTCCTCGGATGCTGTTGCAATTTGGATATTCCGATCGTTAATTTCGAGCACGGAATCAATAATTTGCCGCAGCGACTGGCCCGCTTGTTCTGCAGTATCTCGCGTGCTGTAGACCTCGGATGTACTCTTTTGCATAGATTCGACCGCGGCAGAAGAGCCTGCTTGAATCGTGGATATCATCTGTTCAATTTCTTGCGTCGATGTTTGCGTTCGGTGTGCCAGCGCACGAACTTCATCTGCCACTACTGCGAAACCGCGACCCTGTTCTCCTGCACGAGCCGCTTCTATTGCGGCGTTCAAAGCGAGTAGGTTGGTTTGCTCAGCAATCGCCCTGATCACGCTCAGAACTTTACTAATGTCTTGAGCCTGGTCTGCGAGCTCTTTCACCTGATCTGATGACACCTCAACCAAGCCTGTCAAGCCGCGCATCGCTTTCAAGGTCTCAGTGACTTTTTGATTGCCGAGATCTGCAGATATGCTTGATTGCATCGCTGCTTCAGATGTGGAGTTGGCGTTACGTGCAACCTCTTCAACAGCCGCACTCATTTCATTTACCGCGGTAGCAGCTTGCTCGATTTCGCTATTTTGCTGCTGAAGTGTGCGATCAGCGCTTTCAGTGATCGAGGTCATTTCGACGGCCGCGGTACTCAGTTGGGTTGAAGCTCCCGAGATTTCTAAAATTGTGTGTCGCAAATTTTTCTGCATAAGATTCAGCGCATGCATCAATCGCGAAGCTTCATCTGAACCTGTTACATCAAGATCGTGGGTAAGGTCGCCAGCAGCGATCTTTTCCGCCAATTTAAGTGATGAACTGATTGGACTTACGATGCTCCTAGTGAACAAGATCGCCAGTGCTATGGTTAAGACAAATGCAACGATCAGCACTGCTACCAGGACTCTTACGCTATGGTTGTAGACCTCGGTCGCGTCTACTCCAGACACCACGGCCTGGCGTGCATTTTGCTCTCGCAGTAGTGCCAGCTGTTCTTGATAGGCCGTAGCTCTTTGTGCCTGCTCTGTGTTGGCAAAATTCACAGCCTGATCATGATCAGATGAATCCAAAGCGATTACTTTTTTGAGGCCGTCGACGTAAGCATTCATAGCCTGGTTGGCCTTCGCGAACTGGATTTCGTCCTGCTCTCCAGACATCAAATGTGCACGATAGAAATCAGTCTTCACCTGAAGTGTCTGTATAGCTTCTTCGACCTTTGACAGCGAGAAATCATGCACCTCTGCCGTGGTACTTGAGAGCATGCGGATACTTTCAAGACGGGCGTGGAGGAGGGCGATCTGAATATCGTCAATGACCTGAATGCTTGGAAGGGAGTTTTGCTCAATGGCCTGTTCTGTAGCGCGTAGCCGATCAATTTGCAGATAAGAGAAGCCCGCCAAGCTGATCAGTAGGAATGTGATTAAGCCAAAACAGACGAAAGCTCGCCGCGCGATACTCAAGGATCTCAATTTCATTTAGGCCTCCGAGGGCCGGATTTAGTAGCGTGGCATTTCCACGTAATTTCAAGGATCACGAACGCAGGCAGCATTTTCATGCGGCACAGTGACTTCCAGCTGCAGCTTGCAGGCATATACCTGAAACGAGGTATGCAAAAAAATGTATTGGAATGATAGATGTGCTAAATAATTGCGCGCTAAGTAATTTAGTGTGCGCTCGCTATGTGCGGTTCAACAATTTTTTGGCTACGGCACGTCCGGGGCGTGCCATGCTAAAAGCGAGCATTTACAAGCACAGCACATGGCAGGACTCTCTAGATATGCTGTCGTATGGGGGGCGTTTGGATTTGGACAGAGCACTATGGACAAGCGGCTTGCAGGTCTTTCATTTCTACTTACCCTTGGTTGGGTGACCGCTGTCGTGTTCGTCATGTGGTTTTTCAGCGGATAGATCCAGTTCAATAAGCTCTGAGCCCTGGTTCCTAAAGTTGCCCACAGCCTTGCTAACAGGGAACCACTCAAACTCTTCAGTGGGCTGGCATAGGTCCTTTGCGATTTCTTCCGCGCGTGCAGGCGAAATATCAGGATCAAGCCATTCGTTGGCGTGCTCCGGAGTAAGAACCAATGGGCGGCGGTCGTGAATATCAACCATGCCCTGATCGCTGGCAGCAGTGATGATGACGAAACCGTCACCTTCGTGCGGGTCAAGGCCTAGATGTACTTGGGCAAGTGCTCCGAAGAACATCGGTTTTCTGCTTTTGAGCCGAATGAAATATGGCTGCTTCTTTTTCGGGTCGTCCGGGTCTTTGACCCACTCATACCAGCCTTCGCTAGGTACGATCGCACGGCCAGTCGGCCAAAGCTGTTTGAAAAATTTACCAGTCGTGACGGTTTCTACCCGAGCATTTATCGGGTCAGGCCGTTTGCCTTTAGCCCAGAAGGGCGCCCACCCCCAGTGCACAGCGTCAATGTGCAACCCATCCTCTTTGCTGTGCAGCAGTTGCACACGCGTCGACGGTGCGACGTTGAACCGGTTAATAGGTTCTGCGTCGTAGCCACTGAAAAGCTCGATCTGAGGGCTCAGCTCCTCGATATAGATCGCCATCCCCTCGTACTGCACGAATCGGCCACACATATACTTCTCCACACGTCGGGTGCCTGGAATCGTTCACTGCCGACCATCTCTACACGGTAGACCTTTACGTGTGCAATTCGTCATGACCTTCGATATACGACAGATAAGCGAGCTTAGAGCCTGGCTTGCTCTTGATGATGACCCGGCTTTTGTTAGCGGGACGCCCGAGTACGGGTACGAGACCCGCCTGGCCATGACTGACGACCTCAAAAATCGCGGAATTATCGACACTGGCGAGTGGCGAGCGCTGGTGGAGGAAGCTAGTACCGCCTATACCGAAGAGGTAGCTTGAAGCGCCCGCCTGTCAGATATCTCTTACACGAAATTGACCGCAAACCCTCATACGATATTAACTGTACGTCCGTACAGTGTTTGTATAAGGCAGCACCATGAGCTTCAACATCCTGGGTCCAATTGCCAGCGGCGGCGCAAAACTGCCTCTCTGCTCGTTTCACGTACCGGCCGGTTTTCCGTCCCCTGCGGCCGATCACATCGAGCAGCATATTTCCTTGGATGAAGTACTCAACATCAGGGCTCCGCACGTCTACCTGGTGATGATCACCGGCGAAAGCATGCAGGGCGCCGGAATATTTGAGGGTGACCTGGCGGTGGTGGATCGATCCATTGAGCCGGCCCACGGCCATATCGTGGTGGCGTTGCTCAACAATGACCCTATGTGCAAGCGACTATGCAAGCGTGGCAAAGAACTGATTTTGGTATCCGAAAACCCAAAGTACCCGGCACGTTACGTGCTGGAAGGCGACGAGCTATCAATTTGGGGTGTGATCACCAGCACCGTGCGCAGCCATGTCTAATCCCCCAATATTCGCGCTGATCGACTGCAACAGCTTCTATGCCAGTTGCGAGCGAGTGTTTCGGCCCGACCTAGCCAAGACGCCTATCGTGGTGCTCAGCAACAACGACGGCTGTGTCATCGCCCGGAGCTACGACGCGAAGCCGTTCATCAAGATGGGCGAACCGTACTTCCAGATCAAGCACAAGCTCGAGCAACACGGCATTGTCCCGTTTTCCTCAAATTACGCCCTGTACGGAGACATGAGTGAGCGGGTCATGACGCTGATCGAGAGCATGGTGCCCGCCGTAGAGATCTACAGCATCGACGAAGCCTTCGCCGACCTCACTGGGATTGGTGAACTTGACGCGCTCGGCAGGCAGATCCGTGCCCAAGTACTTCGTTGCACCGGCATTCCCGTTGGTGTCGGCATTGCCAATACGAAGACCCTGGCCAAGCTTGCGAACCATACGGCGAAACGCTTGCAGGCTCAAACCGGGGGAGTGGTAAACATCACCGACCCGGTGAAGCGTGATTGGGTTTTGCGCAACACCGATGTATCTGAGGTGTGGGGCGTGGGCCGCAAAATGAAGCTCCACCTCGACGCCCTGGGCATTAAGTCCGCAATGGACCTGGCCAAAGCCGATCCTTGGACACTCCAGAAAAAATTCAGTGTGGTGATCGAGAAGACTGCCCGCGAACTGGCAGGCACCTCCTGCCTCGAACTGGATGAGCCCGACCCACCCAAGCAGGAAATCTGCTGCAGCCGCATGTTTGGCAAGCGGTTGACCGACCTAGCGCCCATCAAGGAGGCCGTGGCCACCTACATGATGCGTGCTTCGGAAAAGCTCCGCGCCCAGAACTCGCTCTGCAAAAAGGTCCGCGTGTGCATCCGCACTGGCATGTTCAATCCGGACGAGGCGAAGTACGCGAACGGGGTGGTGGTAGATATGCCGTATCCAACCGACGATGTGCGATTACTCACCAAGGCGGCGGTCGATGCGCTCGACCATATCTACCGGCCAGGCTTCAACTACAGCAAGGCCGAAGTGATGTTGCTCAACCTGTGCCAGCCAGGTGAGTACACCGATGATCTGTTCGCGGTCTCGCAGCCGGCAGAAGCGACGCGGGTAATGTCGGTGCTGGACCAGATCAATGAAAGGTGGGGAAGGGGAACGCTGCGGTCTGCCAGCGTGCCAACGAACCCAGACTGGGGCATGCGCCGGGAAATGATGAGCCAGAGCTACACCACCAAGCTCGACCAACTGTGGTCGGTGGCCTGCAAGTAGCGATCACTCCGGCGCCATGAGCACTCCCAGGGTAAGCTTAATGAACTCTTCATTCTGGTCGATGGTGTATAGGGCGCCACGTATGTTCTCAGCCACCTCGGCGGAGCCACGCTGCTCAACCCAGTTCGATAGCTCCATGATGGAGGCCTCAAGGGCCAGCTGGTTTTCGTACAGTTTTGAGAGCAGGGAAGGGAGTAGGTCTGAGTTGGGCATAGCTGTTCCTCCATAGATTGAACAGCGTAGCAGGCAATGAAATAGGGTATTTGATTTGAGTCGGCAGGACGCCGGAGAGAGGGCAAATCATTTCCGCAACTGTGCATGAGCCCTTTGATCTGTGGGGCTTACAGGCCAGCAAAAAGCTTCCAAGTGCGGAAACGATATACGGCTAACGTATTGATTTTTATCGTTAACTCCGCAGTCTTGAAAACCGGCGGACGTTAATAGCGTCTCCAGGGTTCGAATCCCTGGTTTCCCGCCAAGATTCAAACGAAAGCCCCGCGAATGCGGGGCTTTTGTGTTTCTGGGGTTTGGGTAGGTAAAGGCGGTTTTTGATAGGCGTTCCGAAACTTTGCCTATTTGGAGGGTTTGGCAGTGGCGCCAATCCTCCTGTAAACCCAGATCGTGATCTCTCGTTTGCTAAGTCCAGCAGTAAGCTGGCGCCGCCATATCGATGAATTCTGATGTCGCCATCGGCCAGTACGACCGCTAGGCGGCCATGCGCGCAACTTCCTTGGGCGGTGGAACGGCAAGCTGGTATGCGACGATTTCGCTGGCTACAAAGCCGGTTTCGAGAAAGGCATGACCGAAATTGGCTGCATGGCTCATGCGCGCCGCAAGTTTTTCGATCTTCACGTGGCGAACAAAAGCCAGCTGGCCGAACAGGCACTGCACTCGATTGGCGGCTTGTACGAGGTTGAACGACAAGCTCGGGACATGAGCGATGAGGATCGCTGGCGAATACGCCAGGAAAAGGCAGCCCCGATCATCAAAACGCTGCATGACTGGATATTGGCCCAGCGTGATCTGGTGCGACGGGGCTGTGCCCATAGACAACAACCAAGTCGAAAACCAGATCAAGCCGGGCTCTTGGGCGCTCCAACTGGTTGTTCGCCGGATCTCTACGCAGCGGTAAACGGGCGGCAGCAATCATGAGCTTGATCCAGTCAGCGCATGAACGGACACGATCCGTATGCGTATCTCAACGATGTGCTGACGCGCCTGCCGGCGCAGCGTGCAAGTGAGATTGACCAACTGCTGCCGCATCAGTGGATGCGTGCCTGATGTGCGCAAGGTAAATTCCCTTTCAGTTTCGGCAGGCCGTGTACGTTCAAGATGATTTAGAAGAAAGGATACTTATGGATATGGATAATGCTTTAGAGATAGAACTGGGCGATGAGGAAGTCATCGGACATTGCGACGGATGTGGTCACGAAACTAGAACCTTTCGCGGGTTCGTTAATGACCAAGAAGGTGCATACGCAGTTTACCTATGCACCTACACAGCGTCTCATCCCGAGTTCGGCGCTGACATGGCCGTAAGCATAGGAGGCTGGGGGACGGGCAATGATCCGTCTCTCAAACAATGCGTTGCACTGGAGTGGCGTCAGAGTGAAACCGGGCCAGGCTGTAGGGTAATAGATGCTTCTAACTCCCGGTGGGGCGGTATTAACTTCCTTGGAAGTATGCTGAGTAGGGAGCAAGCCATTAACTCCTCTAAGGCGTTAGAGGCGTTTGCAATTACCGATATTGTTTGGCAGAGAGACCAGCGTTTGGCGGCAGCGCTGGCCTAGGGCGGGGCGAAAAGGTTTGATTTGGCTATACATCGTCGCGCTGAAAGCTCTACTTCAGCAGAGCTAGACGCGTTTCCGCAAACGTTCGGCGAGCGTGTTGACCAGACTATTAGTAGCAATTCAGGGGGGCGAGGTATGTTAAGCAACCGCCTTAACAAGAGTTGAAAGTCTTTTTCAGGGCGTCCTTAGGTCAAATAGAAAGCAAATACGCGCTCATACATTACTGCGTCCTGAGTGATCAGTAAAAGGCTAGGACAGGCGCCAAGCAGAGCGTGCGTTGGTTGCAAATCTTCAATTTGTGACCAGAACTCGTAGACCTTGTCGCTCTCTCCGAAAGGTTCAAATGCAATAGCGCTACTAAATCTGGCTAACCTCGCCCTATCAGGTAAGCGCTCAAAGACATACCACTCATCAAAGCCCGGCGTCGGCAACTGACCGACATCCGTAATCATAGGACTGATAGCCAAGTCACCTACTCGTTGCCACCCGCTAGCGATCTCAGCAGCGCTAAGGTCATAGCGCCCGCTATCCGACCACGCTATTGCCACATAACGGCCCAGTACGAGCTGAGGAAGCTGGTGAATGACGTCGCCCAGGTTAACGTCGCATCCATTGTTCCAGTCGAGAGTGCTGTAGCCGGCGCGCGCCCCTGTGTGCAGTTCGGCTGTCATATATAATCCTTTAAGTATCAGCGATGGAGTAGGTGCGACGGCCTGTCGTTTGGAATGATATATGGTCTTTAGCGATCCCCACACCGTAAGCTTACGGGGAAAACTCTTGCACAGGTCAGCACGGCATCCATTGAAAGGGCAAGGTGACTTCGCCAGACGCTTACGAATGGACGGCGCTATTTGGACGTGCTGAGCAAGTTGGCCCCGTTGATGCCCTTGCTGTGGACCCCGGGAATTCACGAAGTGCTAACCCTCGCCGTGGTGGACAAACAGCGTGCATTGATCAAGCGGCAAGTGCGCGATGTAGCCAACGCCGCATGTCGTTTTGCCTGCGGCCTGCGACGACGGATGAACCCTGGCACTGCCAGACCTTCCGACGCGGCACTGAGCAGGAGAGGGCGCCCGAACGCGCCATTGTGTTGTCCGATGATTCGGAAAGTTGAGACAGCTGGATCTCATTCACTCCAGCCCGATTGACAGGAGCATGGCTCCTGCTACACCCCTGATCGGAATACCTCAAGGGGTGGCCATGTGAGCAGCATTCCTGATCGTCCGTTGCGTTTAGGCGTCACCGTAGAAACGCCCGTACTCAATCGTGAGTGATTACAACAGGCGGCTGACCTTTTAGCGTACGTGCTGCGACGGGCCGAATTGAATGGGGTGGTGCGGCTTGTTGTAAGCGTGCAGGCCATTTTTGGCGCGGCCACTCGGTCACGGTTATCGAGCTGATTTACCCCTTGGGCACACATGGTTTCAATCATTTTGCTTGGGCGATTTTCTGAGCATCTAAGCTATGGATTGGGCGGAATACCATATTCGCGGAATATCGCCTCGCCAGCCGCCAGATAAGGTTGTTGTTTGCTCAAGTGAGTGCGAGCGTCCTTCAGTAAATCCTCGCACATGGCCGTCATGTCCTTTTTTGTCGAGGCGTCGGTTGTCGATGAGGCTATCTCGGCGGCCCTTAAGGCGCGCTCAATCGCAGTTCTGATCATGAGTTGTTTGGCCGCTCGTTGTTCAACAAGATCTTGCCGTAACAGACCAAAAACCTCTATTGACGTTTCACCTTTCAAGCTTGTTTGTCCGGTCGCATCGGTCGCTGGCCGTACCAAACCATCACTCAAAAATTCCAGATGATGCTCAGGGTAATCATCACAAGGATTGAGCAATAAGGGCTGTTCCATCACGTTGTTAACGGTGTGGCTTCGCCATCGGTGCGTCTCATCTGCGACGGGAAACAGATGGGCTTTTCCAGAGGAGGCTTGATTGGATGCAGCGAATTTCTTCTCCCGTTTGCGATTGCAATCAATGCACGATGGGAGGAGGTTGTTCCACTCGGCGGCTAGCCAGTAATACCCAGGTTTACTGAGCTGGCCATTGATGACTACGGCACCTTTGGGCCGGAAATGCTCAATGTCTTCGGGAGACCCTGCGGCGTAATTGAACTCGCAGTAGGCACATTTTTTGTTGAACATCTCGCGCAGTGTGCGGACGACATCAGCGCCCTTGTAGGCTTTGAATTTCGCTTTTTGCCCGGCTGCTTGCGCATTGATCGCGGCTACTCGCTCTTGATTACCTTTTGACTCTGGCCCATTCAAGCTAGGCGGACAGTTCGCCCGTTCAACCCTGATCATAACGATGAATCCCCGTCAGTTCCCAATTTTCGAGGTGACTTGGGGTCAGTGGTCCAATCTAGATTTGCCCAAAGCTGTTGCAGGAGATTTTGCGCATCGGTCCTTATCTGTTCCGGCAATGCTTGTCGCCTGGCCATCCGTTTCGCAATGTATGCATCTGCGGCTTCAAATACCAAACGCTCACGTTCAGTCAAACCTAGTTGCCGGCCGGACTCGAGTTGCTCACGAAGTTCGTCAAGGCGAAAATCATCGGTGGCAGTTCGCTCCTTCATCGCGAGCAGTCGATAATACTCCTCAAATAGCGTATCCATTTCGAGGTCTTCGGCCGAGTTTAAGCCGAAGAAGTCGGAGGTTAGTAGTTGCCCTACGGTCATGTTTCGAGGGGAGGGCAGATCCTCGGTGTCGGCGGTTATAATCTTCACTGACCCACTCAATGTGCGTTTAAACACCACCACTTCATCTCGTTCTAATCCCCGCAATGTCAGTGGTTCATGGCTTGTGGCAATAAACTGTAGACGAGGGAAGACCTCGCGTAGGCGTTGGATGATGCGCATCTTCCAGCGCGGATGCAGATGGGCGTCAATCTCGTCGATCAACACGATTCCTTCAGCGGAGGCCATATCCTGCCAGCCCCGTCGCATCACGCTCATGATATCTAGCGCCAAAGCGAGCACTGCCTGATATCCGCTGCTAAGTGCCTCCAGGGTGTCACGTACACCGGCGGACTCGACAACAATCTCGTTACCCTGGCGAAAGAAGTGCACACCATCAGATCGTGGTAAAAGGGCCGACAATGCACGTGCCACCCGGTCAAACTCTTCAATGCCGGTCTCGTACAGCCAAGGGCGTCCATTACTTAGGCGCTCAAGCGGGTCGAATAGGTTGCCAATGTGAACGGATGTTCGAGGCGCTGTTGTACTCTCGTTACGGGTCAAAAGCCGGGTGGCCCCATACCCCAAGACCATGACTTTAGGCTCAGGAGGGTCGATGGTAATGCTGTTATCGGCTGCGTTAAGCGTCATTACGATGGGTTTGGAAAAACTTGACAGCTGCACACTCACCGAACCGGTTTCACAGCCGCTACGTAGCAAATCAGACGCCTTGAGCTTGAGGTCGTCAACCGCGCTCTGTCCCCCCAGCGCACAGGCAAGGGCTTGAAGCGTGGTGCTCTTGCCGGTGCCATTTTCACCTAGCAACATCAACCATGTTCCTGACCCTCCTGCCCCCAATGGGGTCTGCAGGCTTACATTTTCGCATGATCGGATGTTGGTCAACTGGAAGTGTTCGATAAATCGGCTGTTACGGTAGAAATCTGTCGATATGTGTTCGTCCAGTACGGAAAATGACTCCATCGATTCAGTAACAATAGTGAGACGTTCCGCGGCTAACTTCATGGCCTCCAGACTTGCAACAAGGGTGCCGGCCCCCGCACCTCGGTGGTGCTG
The DNA here is from genome assembly GCF_049896305.1 of Pseudomonas sp. DWP3-1-3b3. Taxonomy (NCBI): domain Bacteria; kingdom Pseudomonadati; phylum Pseudomonadota; class Gammaproteobacteria; order Pseudomonadales; family Pseudomonadaceae; genus Pseudomonas; species Pseudomonas sp. DWP3-1-3b3. The sequence continues at coordinate 416,464 of NZ_JAFCUA010000004.1, forward strand.
CAGTTGTTGGAGTAGCTTGTTCGTTCTCGGTCCAGGAGGTGCTTCCTCATTCGCCCAAGCACTTACAAATTGTCTACGCATGCCTGCATACGGACTGTCGTCCGTAATCATTGAACTCAGGAGGTCATCGACCAAAGCCGGCGTGTCGAAGGCCGCTTTTTGCACTGATAAAACAAGCTTCAGGTTTTCTAAATCGCGACGACGCGCGCCAACCAATAACTCCCGATTGAGCCCGAGTACATCGATCGTCACCTTTCCCTGAAAGTCGTCACTTGTTACACGACCATCTTCCAGAAAAAGCAGCAAGGACGATGGCTCATCTTCGCAAGGATCAAGCAGTAGCCTTTCTTCTTCAGCCAAGCTGATGCTTTTCGAATCTGGCCCCGCACGCAATCCGTCCACTGGGAAACGCGATCCTTTCAACGTGTTGCAGGGAAAGCACGCGGGCAGGTAGTTCGACCACTCATGCGCAAGCCACCAATAGCTATCATCGTCAACAGAACCGTCCAGATTGCTGGCGTTCTGCCGAGGCCGAAACAGCTCTAACTCAGGGTTCTCAACCGGTGTCTCGCAATAGGCACACTTACCAGGAAAGCGTTCGGCGAGAGCTTTGCGGATTTCACCATTTAACTGCGCCGCGTATTTTTGAAACTCGAAGCGATTTTGCGTACGTTGCTCTTTGGGTTTGGCAAAAAAAACTGCCGCTTGCCTTCGCAGTTTGTTAGCACGCTCGGAGTTTAGAATGTCCGGGACGGGCCCCCGATTTAATCTGATCATTGCTTTTCTTCCTTGAGTTGGTACGGCACAAATCAAACGTGGAGCGAGCGGACGGGGCGCCAACGCTGTGATGCAAGAACGGTGAGGTTGTAGATTGTGTCATTTTGCCACTAACGAAGCGCTAGAGGGGAGGTTGATCGCCACCGATTCGGTGTGAGCATGACCTTTAAAGGTTTACACCGTCATGCAGGACACCACCATGCACTCCACTCTGATTACCCGCTCCGGCGTCCAAGCCACTGTGCTTGGCCAGAGCGCGTCGCGTTTTCCGCTCGGCGGCAAGATCGGCGCCGGGATCAAGGTGCTGACCCGGCAAGCGGCCAAGCAGCCCCAAGCGCAAGCAACCATCGACAGGCCTTGTGCTCAACCTCCCGGTGCAACACAGCACAGTCAACCATCCCTATTGCGCCGGATTACGTTATAAAGGCCCCCAGGTTGATTAGCACTGAGCAACCCTCAACTCGGGAATATGGAAGGAATCTATGCCTCTAAGTGACTATTGGAATGGCCCGGCGCATCGGCAGCGGGCGGATGATCTGGCACGCCAGCTTGTAGACTTTCAGGTGCGCTACGCGGAGCTGGAAGCGCTCTCAAAGGCGGTCGGCGCCATGGAAGTCGCGGAAGTTCGAGGGCTGATTGAGCAAGAGAAGGGGAAGCTTGCAGCTGTCCGCCAGCAAACCCACAGTGCTGAGCGGGAAGTGGCGGCGCTCGCGCAACGCTCCGCTGAATTGAAGGGTGAGATTCTCGTCTGGGAAGAAGTGTTGCTTCTGGAAAGTTTTGCGCTTTATCAGCCCAAGTTCAAGCTGACCTCCAGCCAGGAATACAAATCTCGACTGGACAGTGTTCGCGATCGTCAGAAGGCAATGATCAAAAGCGCAGAGGCCGCAACTGGGAACATGGGCTGGACGGTCAACGACAGTCAGGCGCAAGGACGCAAGCTGGTCAACGACATGATCAAGCTGGTGATTCGCTCGTTCAATAACGAAGCGGATAGCTGCGTCGACAACGTAAAGTTCGACAACGTCGAATTGGGCGAGAAACGAATTCTCAAATCCTTTGAAGCCTGCAACCGCCTCGGCAAAATCATGAGTGTGGAAATATCGCGCCGGTACCTGAACCTCAAACTTGATGAGCTGCACCTTGCCCACGAGTTTCAGATCAAGAAGCAGGAGGAGAAGGAGGAGGCCAAGCGCGCCCGAGAAGAACTGCGAGAACAGCAGAAGCTTGAGCAGGAAATTCGCGCAGCGCGGGAGAAGATCGCCAAGGAGCGCAAGCACTTCACCGCAGCAATGCGTGACCTGCAGGCGCGCTTGGACAAAACCGAATCAGAAGAGGAACGGGCGACCCTTTTAGCCAAACTGGCGGAGGTTGAAGCTAGCCGTGCCGAGCTGGAAAGCGCAGAAAAGCTGATCGACTATCGCGAACAAAATGCCAAAGCCGGCTATGTATACGTGATCTCCAACGTGGGTGCGTTCGGCGAAGGGGTGTTCAAAATCGGTATGACACGCCGCCTGGAACCCATGGACCGCGTCGATGAGCTGGGCGATGCCTCGGTGCCGTTTTGGTTTGACGTCCACGCGATGGTCTTCTCGAACAACGCCCCAGCCTTGGAAGCGAAATTGCACGAACGCTTTGCGGCAGGTCGCCTTAATAAGGTGAACGGGCGCAAAGAGTTCTTCCGTGCGGACATTGCCGAAATCGAGTCGGTAATTCGAGAAAATTACGATGCTGCTGTCGAGGTTGCCCACGAAGCACCGGCGGAGCAGTACCGTGAAAGCCTTCGAATGGCGTTGCCCAAGTCTGAAATCTTGCAAGCGGAACGAGTTGTGGCGCAAAGCTGAGAATGGTGTTTGGGTGCCCTTGATTGGCCGTTTCTCGCTGAGCAAGGGGCATACCGACGGTAGGTTTGCACTGCTGTCCAAAGCGGTTGGTTGCCAGTAGCAACTATCGGCTGGGCCTGTTGAAAAGTTAGAATTTCGGGCTGGAAGAAGACGAGGTAGATCCTCATTTCGGAACCTGTTGACCACCTTGCGTGGTTTTTTAGTTCTGCATAGATCTTTGCAGCCTCTTCAGTGGGTTGATTTGAGGTTTTTTGCTGATTCCGGGCCTACCTATCCAGTGGACGGCGGCCCTTGTGAGATCAGTTTCGCCAGCCACCTTAGATTCTATACCGCAACCTGCCAAGGTGGACTCGTCGTTTGCACCGGTTATTCCGTGTAGTCGCAATTGATCCACTTTCAGGATTCGCTTTTGGTGACCGAACAACATTTCGACCTTCTTGAGATCGTGGCGAGAGCACACATGGCTGACTTCAATGAGATGAATGAGGTGTGGGACTTATGGCTTCCGCAGGGGAGGGCACCAACCAGGGCTTGCGGAGAGGCGAAATTGGGCGGGACCAAGTTTACTCGTCCGTCGAGGTTATCGTTGTTGCAGCCGTTGTAGGGTCGCTTCATCGTTGCGGAGTATGGGCGGACTGCCCCCAAGTTAAGATGCAATAGGAAGCAGCATGGATATCGGCACTATTATAAAAATTGTTTTTGCGGTTGGCGCTATATTTACTGCGGCAAAAATAATTTACGAATTCTCCCTGGGTGGACAGACTCGACGCCGTGAGGAGTACCGTTTTGCAAAGGAATTTCTCAAAGATTTATATAGCGCAGAAGGGGCAGATAAACTTCATCCTTTGGCCATCGAGCGGGGTTTGTATGCGATCGCTGGCACCGCAAATATCAAACCGGAAGATGTTGAGTATTTGCTTACGTTGGCTTCGCCGGATAAAGCGCTGAAAGATTACGCGCTCTCACGGGCGTATGTCGAAATTGATCACAAATTACAACGGGTGCAATACAAAGACAAATACATCAAACGTTTCTCTAGATTATGGCGCAAGGTGTGGTGGTTGCTGGTTTACTTCCTCACAGCGTTCCTGGCGGCTTCGCCGTTACTGCTGACAGGTCCATTTGAGTTTCCGCGCCGCTTTATGTGGTTGTCCGTGGTGACAATTCCTTGCGGTGGCCTCTATGCGTATCTGGCAATTCGCGACTACATCAAGATTGTCCGCGGTGAAGCGTTGGTGAGGGAGCAGAAAAAACACACACCGATCATCAGGATCAATCCCTCCAAACCATAATGGGCTACGGGTTAGACTCGCCTGAGTTAAGCAAAAACCTTGAAATTACCCACTGACAACGCAGCGACGCCTAACGCATAACCTAATTCTTCACCTTTCGAAAAACTATGGAATCAAGCTTGGTGCCCAGGCACGTCCCGACATCTACCGTACCTTCGCGGATTACGGTGCTGAAGCGGGCAGGGTTGGGTTGGCCAGCAGGTCCCACACATTGTCGCTTCGATTGAAGGCGCTTCGGCCTAGGCTGCCATCCTTCAGGTCATAGCTGACGCAGTTGTGCAGGTACTTGATCAAGTCGGCCTTGAACCGTGGGACGTTGTTGGGAGCAGAAATTGTGGACGATACCTGCTGTAAATACCAAATCTGGGCGCAAGCATGTTGTGCCAGTGTTACACGCTCCAGTCGATGTGCCGGAAGCATTGCGCGAGCTTGATCGGAATTGGGTGATACCACGCGCAGATTGTGCCAAGGTCCCGAGCTCTAGGGCCTCGAATGCCTACATGTATCGCGTGGGCTATCTCCGTATGCGTTTCGCCGCTGTTTTCGTGACTGGGCCATCTATCAAGGTGGCTCATGCTTTGGGCGATGGTTTTCAGTGAGCCTCCTCGGGTTTTTCGGCCCAGCGGTCCTTAACTCCGAAGCGTTCGAGCGCTTTTTTGCAGAGAACAGTACCCAATGGCACGAGGGCTAGCGGGGTGGCGGTTTCAGTTGACCACAACACTCTATGCAAATTGTGCATCACTAACTTTTCGCACTGATCTTCAATAAGTATTTAAATGGCACTTTGATAGCACTTTCTTTTCCGCTAGCATGCCAGGAATTCCCTACCGTTCATGGGCACATTCTCTACCCCTCGGGTGCCTGCGCGGATAAAGGGTGGGCGATGCCCTCACAAACCAGAGTTCCCCGATCCATCAGGCCGTGCAATCACCTCATGCTGATACGAATTGAGCTTCCCCATCCCCGACTACGGACCTACAGGCTCCCTGTTTCTGACTGGGTGCAACAAGGATTCGTTGGCAATCACGAGTTATGGATATTTTGAAATGTCTTTTCTGAAAAGGGTTTGGCAAGCGATCAGAAGCTTCCTGTCGGGCACCGGTAAGCGTGTCGAAGACGAGCATGAGGCGAGCTTTCCTATAATCGACTCGAACAAGATCAAAGCAGATCTCAAAGTTATCGAGACGGCGCGCGCGCATGGCGAGAAGGGCGTTCCTGATTTCAGAGACTCGCGGCTGACTGAAACTGAGCATCAGATTCAGGGGACCGTGGGTAAGCTGCGCGCAGCCACGCTCAAAACCGGTGAGCGATGGCTCACTCAAATCCAGGCCCGGCTCGATGGGATTGATCTCACAAAGGAGTTCAATCATACCATCCAGCTTGGGGACGAATTCGCTCGTAAAGCAGATGCGATTCTTTCAGGCGCAGATGGCGAGCTTCAAGAGTCGATCAGAATTGCTAAAGCTCGGAAGGTAATTCTTGAGCAGTTTCGGACAGACAATCGCCTGCCAGACACTCCACCGAAAATGCACGGTTTCGGAGATCATATTGTCAAATCTTGCGTGCTGGTCATGTTTTGCGCGGTCGAGTCAGTCATCAACGCCAACTTCTTCGCCCAAGGCTTAGCAGGTGGTTTCCTCGGCGGCTTGATGATGGCACTCATGGCCGCAGGTCTGAACCTTGTGGTGGCCTTCTTCTGCGGTAGGGCGCTGATCAACAAAAATCACGTCAGTAGAACGCGCAAGACCGCAGGATGGTTTGCAGGGCTCTTTGGTCTTGCGTGGACTGCTTGTGCTGGCATCGTAGTGGCATACCTCCGATTTGTCCTACCTCAAGTCGATGATGACGGTGCCAACCAGCTTGCTCTCGTGTGGCAGAACCTTGTTGCCCACATCTCTCCTTTCACCGACATTGAGGGCGTTGCACTCTGCGCCATCACGGTGATCTTCGGTTTGGTTGCGATGCACCATGGCTACACTTGGCAAGACCGCTATCCAGGGTATGAGAAGGTCTATGGTGCGTACACAGAGGCGAGTGGCAACGTCATCGAACTCATCGAAGTGCTGAAGGAGAAGCTCGAAGACGAGAAACAGACCACGATCAGCAAGCTTGAGCTCAAAGCCCAGAAAGCCGAGGAATCTATCCGATATTTCAAATCCAGCATGGGCGAAAAATCCGTCGCCAAGAAGAAAGTGACGGAACATCTAGTGCTCGCGGATAACACTATCAAAGCTTTGATCCAGGCATATCGCTATGAGAATCAACTAGCAAGGCCCGCAGACAAACCACGGCCTGACTATTTCAATGATCCAGTCGAGCTTAGCGATCAGGACTTCCCAGATTTCGGCCTCGAAAGCGACGAAAAACGCTTGCGTAACCAAGAGCAAATGCTTCGCCAGATTCGGGACATCGTTCAGCCTACTCGATCCCAGATCCAGTCGTCCTTTACTGCGAAATTCGACCAGCTGAAGCCCCTTGAGAGCCTTATGTAGGACTGACAGATGTCTGTTTATCGCCGAAAAAAAAGCAGTACCTCGCCGGCACTCGTTGCTGGTAGTGTTTTGGCAGCCTTAGCCCTTATCGTTGGTGCTGGCTTTCTCCTGTGGAAGAGCAGCACTCAGGATACGTTTGATAAGGTCACCTTATGTCCCTCCAGTGGGGCGAAGGGTGAGTTCGTGGTGCTGATCGACAACACGTCGCCGTTCCCCTTTACGCAGAAGGCAGCACTTAAACAGCGACTCAAGGATATTGTAGTTAGAGACCTCCCGGCCGGAGCCATGCTCACAGTCTTTCTGCTGGGAGAGGACTACAAACATAACGGCGATCCAGTGTTTGAGAAATGCAACCCAGGCCAATGGGTCGAGGGCGAAGGCTTGACCAAGACCAAGAAGTTTGTGGACAAGGATTTCAATGAGAAATTCTTGAAGCCTCTCGAGGCGGTTGTAAACAGAATCCCTCTGGATTCTCGAGGTAAGACGTCTCCAATCTTCGAAATGCTGCAGTTGGCTAGCCTCAATGGGTTCAATCATCAGAATGCCAAGGGCGAAAAGCGCCTGATTATTTTCTCAGACATGGCTGCTAATACCGGTGACTTCTCCATGTATCGGAATGCGCAGCTCAACTACAAAGATTTCGCCAAGACGAGCTATTACCAGAAGGCGATCGCTCCTTCATTGGCAGATGTTTTGGTGACGATCAACATGATGACCGCCGAACCCAACGCCACTCCCTTCCTGAAGCGGTCGGAGTTCTGGGCTCAGTACTTCTCGGCCAATGGCGCCAGTCTTGAAAGTGTTAACCCCATGGAGGGGCTGTAATGAAGAATCACAGTGCGCCCATCTACCGCGTCCAGACCTGGTTTGTGATTGCTTTGGCGCTCAAGGTGGTGAGCGCTGGCTTCAGCCTGAAGCTCAACGACGCCATGTGGTTTGGCTTCATCATCCCAATCACCGTGATGCTTGCTTATTGGGCCTTGGGGTACCGCGTACGCGCGCTCTACGACGTCAAATTGACCCTCGCGAAGTTTGCCGATTCGATCTATTACCTCGGTTTCTTGTTCACTGTCGTTAGCATCATCATCTGCCTTTTCGACATCCAGAGTATCGGCGACAACCTGACCAACATGGCGACGCGATTTGGCGCCGCTATGGTAAGTACCGCTATCGGCATGGTGGCTCGTACATTGCACGTTGGATTCCGTCCCGATCAGGAGGACGCGGTGCGTAGCGTAGAGGAGCGTGCCATCAGCGCGTCTGAGCAGCTTGCGTTCATGTTCGATGAAACGCGCGAAAAGCTCACTCGCTTTCGCGATGAGGTGGTCGCGATCTCAAAAGAAACTACGGCCGGCGCCAGAGAGCAAATCGAAGAAATCCAAAAACACAGCATCGCTGCCATGGATACCTACTTCGCCAATGCAACCCAGCGTAGCAACGAAACGTTTGACTCCATGCTCAAAGATGCTAAATCGGCCAGTGATGGTCTGCTCGTGACAATTAATGGGTTGGCTGACAAGAGCGAAAATACTCTTGAACGCATGGAATCTCACGCTCTGGACTTCGGTAACTTGGCGACCAGACGTCTGGAGCAAACACTCTTTCCTGACGACCTCTTCGCCAGCAAGCTCCAACCCTCTATTGACGCGCTTTCACAGACGACCGTTGGGGTTAACGAAAGTATTTCCACTCTTGCAGACGACGTTAAGACGGCTGCTCGCACAGTAGGTACCGCCATTCGCGGCCTAAACACGAAGACTCAAACCCTGGAAGAAACCCTGCAAGCCGTCAGTGGCATCGTCGACAGCCAGCAGCGTTTGATGGATGCGATGAGCAGCCACGGCACCACGATGATACAAAGCGTGGAGCGGGTACAGAAGGAGTTCCTCGATACCTTGGATGACTATCAAAAGGATTACCAGGAGGAAATAAAATCAAACCGAGAGGTGGTTGAGAAGGTTGTCGACCGGATACAGGCCCTCCATCAGTACATAGAAACAGACGACTCAAAGGCTTCCTTGAGCAACGACATCACCGAAGCCTTCCGAGTCGTCGGTGAAATCAGCCAGAGAGCTAACGAAGCGTTCTCGGAGTCGATCAAGACCACCTTAACCCCGTTGATCCAGTCGATCGCCTCGAGTAACGAAACCCATAGAATGCTGGCATCGCAGGTCGTTCAAGGGAATGTCTCACTTGAAGCTGTTCACATGCACCTCGATGAGCTAGTTCGCAAGATTGATCACATCAAAGAAATTGGTGTTCATCAGCCAGTTGCCAGCGAATACGTCATGCCTGATGAGGTAGATGCCTTCGTTACGCCGCATTTGGTGCAGCCGTCTCCTGACGTGAGACCTGCTTAATGAGTCAAAAGAATGACCAAGTGTTCAACCTGTCGATCACCGAAATCTGGATGGTGCTTGCGTTCATCCTGCTCCTCTTGACCGGATGGCAGGTGTGGAAGCTGACAAACGAGAAGAACTCGCTCGAGCAGAAGGTTGTCGGCCTAAACGACTTGAGTGATCGTGAGAAAGCAATTGATGAGGCTACTGTTGCCCTCAAGGTGAAACTCAAGCATCTCGGTGTCAAGAACCCTGACGAGGTCATTGCCAAGCTCATCGATGCCTCCAAAGCTAGAGATGAGTCGGAGCGTCTGAAGGTTCTGCTGACCCAGAAGGACGAACACCTTGCCGCACTTGCTCCGATCGATAAAGCGTTGGAAGAAAGTGGAAGTAAGGATAAAGGGGAAGACGCCAAGCGCCTCGTGCTCGAGACGCTCATGTCCTACGAGCAACTCAAGAAGTTGGTCACTGATCCGTCAAAGGATGTGAAAGCGACCGATGTCGTGAAGCGGGTTGAAGAGCTAAGTGCAACAGAAGCAGTGGTCAGAGACGCCTTGAAAACTGGCTCTACGCCCTCGACTGAACAAGTTCAAAAGATGGTGAAGGACGCTACGGCTTACGCCGCGGCGGAAAAGTCGGGGCTCAACCCAGTTACATTGCAGAAGGCAAACAGCGACCTAAAGGGGCAGTTACAATTCCTCAATAACAAGCTGAATCGGGGCAAGGGTGGTGATCTGCCGCCTTGCTGGGTTGATAGCGCCGGCAAGCCGGAGATGTTTCTGACCGTCTTCCTCAAAGACGACAACCTAACCTTTGAGCCGGCCTGGCCTGCTTCGCGCCAGCCCGATGCGTTGGCTTTACCAGGGTACGACGATCTGATGGCTAAGACCTCACGAGGCTACGACGATTTCGTCCGTTCAACTTCAGCCATCAAAGCGCTCGGCGATAAAAATGAGTGTAGATACTTCGTTCGGCTCACAAGCCAGATCCAGAGTGCGCCTATTTCGGATCGTCGTCGGATTCAGGTTGAAAGTAATTTCTACAAAATCGAGACCCGACGCTGATAACAGGTAAGCGTCTAGCCAACACAGCTTGCCCTCTGGTCGTAAGCGAACGGTGAACACACCTACCGACCTCCCAAATTAAGGGCGACGGTGTCCGTCTATTTTTAAGCGGACGCGATAGCCCTTAAATGCGCCAACGAAGCTCTTACCCCAAGTCGTTTAAAGTCCAGGTTGCTATGGCATATGAGGCCAAGTTGAATGTAAGAGTGGGGCAGTCAGCGCACCTCCTGTCTAATTGGGTAAAAGCGGTCATTTCCAACAAAGTCTGGTGCGGTGAAGCGTGTGAAATTACTGATATCCTCTCCGCCATACCCCAATTCCATACGATACCCCAGTCTGTACCCCCGTTTCTGACGCGATTTGCCCGGACGCCATGACTGAATATGAAACCGTGTTCGCAACCGAATATCGGTTTCAGCCCTATCTATTTCAGACCGTTGAGCCTTCCTGGCGCAGCCTGAGTCAGCATAGGATGTTCAAATGAAAAGCCTTTTGGCGGCCTGGTTTCCCGCCAAACAGATAAAGAAATCCCGCGAGCCAGAGGCTTTGCGGGATTTTTTTTGCCTGTCATTTCGTTATCACCGGGTGCGGTATCCCCATAGTGCATTGCCGATGTAAGTCGATGAAAGAATCGACCCGACATCCATGGCAGGAACGCACAGATGAATTGCAACGAACCGATAAAAAACGAAAATGCGCGGGGCATCGATGTGTCGCGCTGGCAGGGCGATATTGACTGGAGCCGCGTTGCGAAGGCGGGCATCACCCATGCAATCGCCAAAATGACGGAGGGTGGGGACTACACCGATCCAAAATTTGTCACGAACTTCCAAGGCATGCAGGCTAACGGTTTGAAAGCCGGGGTCTATCATTATTTCCGTGCCTTGAGCAGTACGCCGTGCGAGCAGTTGAACAACATCAAGGGGCGTCTGGCCGAGGTGGCGTTCAAAGCCGGGCGGGATAGGCTGGTGATTGATGTCGAGACCAATCGCAACGAAGGTGCCAGCCCGGATCAGATGGCCGATGCCCTGTTTCAGTTGGTGACGCTGGTCAGGGTTTCGCTGCTGGAGGGGGCATACCCGCATATTTACGCCTCTCCCAGCATCTGGAGTAACCGCGTGGCCTGGCGTAAGTACGACTTCAGTGAGTGTCCGCTGTGGATTGCCCATTGGGAGGTGGCTCAGCCCACGGTACCTGAAACCTGGAGCGCCAAGGGCAAAAGCTGGGAGTGGTGGCAGCACAGCAGCAAGGGCCAGGTTGACGGTATTCAGGGGGCGGTAGACTTGGATTGGGTCAAGTCTTAATGGCCAACATCACAACGGCCCCATTCCGGGCCGTTGCTATTGAGGACCTTCAGCATAGGTGCTCCGACATTTTGCCTATTTGAAGGGCTTGGCGGATGCATGTCTTGCATGGCCCCTATCATCTGCTCTGCGATCGAGCTTTTTCTCGTCATCTCTTTGTTTTTTTACTACTATTACCCGTCTGTGCGCTCAAGGAAGAGAGGCTGAGCGCCTTGAGTCTGGTAGAAATTTACACTCGAACATTGAGTGAGCTATTGCTTTTACCCAGAACCTTACGACTCAGCCAACCATAATTACTTCTTGGTGAAACCGATGGATAAAATGTGTGGCATCGTTGTAGTGGTAGGACTTGCCCTCGCGGGATGCGCTACGAAAACTCCAGAACAAACTGAAGTGACTCCGCCCCCTGCCGTCGTCCATGAAGTACCACCTGAAGTCGCACCTGCGTCGTCTGCCAATTACACCGTGCGGTATGAGGCTGCCCCTGTTGCCGACGCTCCAGCCCATACCTCTCCAGAGGCCGCTCAGCCAGAGTCTGAAACCAGTCGTGCTGAGCAATGCCGTAAAGAGCTGGATGTTTTGAAGGTTTACAACAAGCCGTCTTACGTTAAATACGAGGCGGAATACCAAGCCATTGCTGCCAAGACCGCTAAATACATGGAAATCAAAGACTCATTGGGTCCTGATTTGAACTATATGGTCATGCCCGCCTATCAATTTCAAATTCGTGAGTTCTGCTTCCGGGTTAAGACCCGTCTGTCTGAGCTTGTGCTGCGCCAAGCCAAATAATACAGGCAGACCCACCGCGAGTGCTTCTTGGTCCAAGAAGCTCTGGTGAGTCGCGTAAGACTTGAAAATGCCCCGACCTGTCGGGGCATTTGCTTGGTGTCGGTCAGTTGCAGCGCAACCTTTTCACCCGATACATCTCCCCATCCGCATGACTCAGCAGCGTATCCGCATCTTCCCCATCCCCCGGGTAAAACGCCACGCCGACGCTGCAAGACGGCATCTTCACCCCGCCAAACTCAGCGCCCAACGGCTCAGCCATGACCGCCAGTATCTGCGCCACTTTCCCGGCCACCGCATCCTGCGACTGAATGTCCGTGATCAGCACCGTGAATTCATCCCCGCCCATCCGCGCCACCAGGTCGCCCTCGCGTACGCAGCGCTCCAGTCGTCGGGCGATCACGCAAAGGACACGATCGCCCATGGCATGCCCGTGGACATCGTTGATGCCCTTGAAGTCATTGATGTCCAGAAACAGCAACGCGAGCGTGTGGTTGTGACGCCGCGCAGCGTGCAGGGCCTGGTCCAGCCGCTCATTGAACAGCGAGCGATTGGTAAGGGCCGTCAGCGGATCATGATGAGCAAGGAACCGTAGTTCTTCCTCGGCCTGGGTGAGCGCCGTGACGTCGCGCGCGACACCGATCCGCGCACCGACGTCCTTGGACCAGAAGGCCGCCCACAGGATGTGCACGACGCTGCCGTCCTTGCGCAGGTAACGATTGCGGAAGTCGACATGGGGTTGGCCATTCATGACCCGCACAATAGAGGCGCGGGTGCGCGCCAGGTCTTCAGGGTGCATGTAGTCGGTGATCAGGGTGCCGGTGAGCTCGTGGGCGCGGTAACCGAGCAGTGCCTCGCAGGCATCACTTACGAAGACAATCTGGTTATCGCTGTCGACGACGAAGACCGTATCCAGCATCAGGTGGATCAGTTTGGGATAAAGGGCTTGCAGGTCAACGGGCATGGGGCATAGGGCGTCCGGTTCAGATGGCCGATCATAGCCCGATCATCACGTAAGGCGGCTAGGGGGATTGCAAATTTTTAATGCCGTTCATGCCAATTGTGCCCCGAGTGTTCAAAACCGCCGGCCAACCGTATGATCGGAGCCAGCGTCTTATCGAGGCGCCGAGACTCACCCCCAATATAAGGACATGAGCATGCAAAAGCACTTCGGCAATTCAGGCCTGTTCAAGGCTGCTTCGTATCTCTGCGACGAAACCCTCGGCAGTGGCATTGCCCGCTGGGAGTTGAAAAACAGTGCGTTGAATACGAAGGAGTTTTTGATATGTCCAAAGAATTACTCGGAGTTTCTGCTCTAGGCTTGATGATCGTTGGTGAGTTTTGTGCAATCTACAGTGAGGTGGTAACCGCCAGGTTGGCCCAGGCCGGCGACGGCTCATGGCAAGCCTTTATCATGCCGGTAGTGGTGATGTGCTTTGCGGGGCTTTGTCTGTTGGGGGCGTATTGGCTGGGTTATCGGGCGGTGGGTGATATCTGGGTGGTCACGGTGGTTTCCGTCACTTCGTTATTGCTGCTGGAGCCGGTCGTGATCTGGGGGCTGTTCCAGGCGTTTCCCGGACGAGGCGCATTGATCGGGTTTTGCCTGGGCGCCTTGGGCATGCTGGCCACTGTCTTGTTGTAGCTGCACGGTCTGGCCCGGCAATCACTTGTCGGGCCAGAGGTGGGGTTGTCGTTGGCAATACCTTCCACCGCCGCAACGGCGGCTGGGTTTTAACGCCGTGAAACGCAGCTCAGCAAAAAAGCTGGGCTACCGAAAGCAGGCAAATTACTTGAACAACCATTTGTGCACGAATTGGATGTTTCATTGCCGTCACCCTCATATACAGCTGCTGGTGAGTATGCCGTGGGCGATGTAGACAAACGCGCCAGGCCGTTCAAAGGTTGAAATTCCACCCTGGATCGCCAACAACACACGCAACTGTTGCAATCAGTATAGAGCGTGGAAAAAATTCTTCACGTTTGAGCGGATTCATCGGCCCAGCGGTCTCTGGTTACAACTATCTGCCTGGGGCCACTGCACTTTTCTGGATTTCTCCGCTCTATCCTTGTCCCAGCCCCGCCGATCCCCCGCGTGGGCAGATGAGCCAGATCGGGTGCCGATGGATCGCACGTTTCCTTGTTTCAACCTTCGACGGATTCGCCAGCCCTTGCTGCTGGCAGCCTTGCTGATGCTCTGTGCCGCCGGTTGCAGCCAGCAACAGGGCCGGGATATCGCCAAGCAGTTCAGCAATGGCAAGCCCGATGAGTTCTTCCAGACCAGTGTCGATCGCATGGCGACGCTGGGCATGTGCGACAACCTGCAAAGCCTGTATTTGCTGATGAACAAGCTCTATCTGCGTAATCCCAGCCAGTGGCGGCAGTCGGGGTACCCGGACGCGGTGACGGCGGCGCGGGAGATTCGCCAGGCCATCGAGCAACGTCGCGCGCTACCGGCCCTTGGGGAGCGTCGTGACCTGGCGGCGCTGAGTTATTCCTTGGGGCCGGACTTCAAGGGCGACCGAGTCGGCGCCTTCATCTATGCCATTGGCAGCATGATCGTGACCGCTCACGGTGGACGCACCGAGTTCTATATCACCGATTCGATCAACCCGCAGTTCGTCAGCAATGCCGCGCGCAATATCGAGAAGGCCACCTGGTTGCTGAGCAAGCGCCAGGATGCGAATGGCGTGCTGCTGCTGTTTTCCAACGAGATATCGGAGGAGGGCAGCAACCTCAGTTTTGCGGTGGAGTTCGGCAAGATCGTCGCGCGCCTCGACCTGTTGACCCAGATGCTCGATGAACGCTACCGGCGTATCGGTTTGAACTATGCGCAGAGTTTGTTGCTGATGAACTTCCTGCCGGTGCAATAAACGGCGCAGCATCAGCATAAAAGGTGCGGTGTTTCCCTTTCCCGCGTAGGAATCGGCCTATCTTGCCGCCCAATGCTTGAAACACCCCTCTGTCATCAATAGCCTCGGATTTTTCTGAAATGTGAGGCCTTTACCATGGGTAAGCGAAAAACGGTTTGGCCTACTGAAAGAGAAATTCGTTTGCGCTTTATCCTGTTTGCCGTGATCGATACGGCGAGTGTTCAAGGCGTTTCGTCCGATTTGCTACTGCCCGCGCACAAGTTACTGCGTGATTCCCCGACTGAGGTGCAATTGCTGGAGGTACTGGGAGAAATCCTCAGCACTGATGAGATGTATGGATTCCGGTTTGTTCCGGGATCAGAGGCGGAAGAACTGATGCAGGCGCTGAAAATTTTCGATAGTTGAGGATTTTGCGAGGGCGCGACAGCGTCTACGAACCAGCTACAGTTGAACGTACTGTGCTGCAGTTTGGCTTTCACAGTATTTCGATCAATGAACGGAGACGTTTCCAATGAAGAAATTACTGATAGGCGCACTTGCAGTGTTGTTTTCAACCTTGGCCCATGCGCAGTTTTCTACAGCGGTTCGCCAAGACCAGTCCGGATTGGATGTATTCGCGACCAATACCGACGATAAGCCCCATACTTGTCATATCAGCTTCAGATTTACTACAGAAAACAGCCCTGGAGGTCAAAGTGTTAGCACCCAGGCAACCGCGCATCCAGGAATCCAAAATCAAGTGATTCACTCTACGCGAGGTGGGTGGTCACAGTTCAGCGCGAGTAATGTCAGCGTGCAGTGTAACTAAACGCTGGATTTAGATGACGTTGTCGGGAGGCTAGGTTTTAGCTTCCCAGGTCATGAGGTGTCGATTTGTTACTTCTTCCCAATCCGTTAGAACGTTTATTTCCTTAAGATTGGTCGCTATTCCTTTACAGAATATCCATAGCGTCAAATGTAGGAATACAACAGTCATTGACGTTGCAATAGTGTCGAAATCGTCGCCTTTACATCCGTTGCAGCTGTTTCCTTCAACTAAGCTTCCCTTCAAACACCCATTCCTGCTGCTCTGCCGCCGTCTTGCGCCGCCGTTCACCGTCTTTAGAATCGGCGCCAGAACTTGCTCATTTCCTGTCGATTACGGAGTTTCGAAGATGATGAATGCCATGCAGATGCCAATGAACACCGCCATGCCAATGATGCCGATGATGGGCATGCCGATGATGATGGCCACCCTGAAATGCGAAATGGCCGCGGATGCCATGATGTGCACCATGAAGCCGGCCGCCGGCATGGACATGGCTCAGTTCAAGACCAACGCCGAAATGATGGCGATGATGATGAACTGCGGCATGCCGATGATGATGCAGTGCGCCAACATGTCGATGATGTGCATGTCGGTCGATGCCATGGCCATGATGACCGGCATGAACATGATGCCGATGATGGGCATGCCAATGCCGATGATGAAGTGCGTGATGGAATGCACCCTGATGGGTGACAGCATGATTTGCAAAATGATGCCAATGCCGGGCATGAGCATGGACATGATGAAAAACTGCTGCATGCTGATGAACAAAATGATGAACGACTGCGCCATGCCGATGATGATGAGCTGCAACGGCATGCCGATGATGTGCTGCACCTGCTGATAGGTCAGGCGCACTAAAAAACGCCCCGATGATTCGGGGCGTTTTGCATTTCAGTCCAGGCGCTCTGGGTAAGTGATCACCAGGAAGGCCACCGCCTCGCTGTCTGCCGGGTTGCGGTAGCGGTGGGGCTGATCGGCGTAGAACAGGATCGAGTCGCCGGTAGCAAGGAGGTAGCGCTCATCGTTGACACTGACCTCCAGCACCCCTTGGGCCACCACCAGGTTTTCCTGGATACCGGGCCCGTGGCCTTCGGAAATTTCCTCGCCCAGCGCACGCAGGCGGATCTCGTAGAACTCTGACTGGCGCGCCGTATCGTAGGGGAACAACGCTCGGCTGATAAACGCTCCATCGGCACTGACCAGGCGTTTGCTCTGTTGCGCCGGCAGCACCTCCACCCCCTCAAATGCTCGGTCCTCCAGAAACGCCGCCACCGAGACCTTCAGGCCCTTGGCAATTTTGCACAGCACCTTGATCGACGGCACGCTACGCCCGGATTCGATCTGCGCCAGCATCGCCCTGCTCACGCCACAGGCGCGCGCCAATCCATCCAGGGACAAATGGCGTTTACTGCGCAAGCGTTGCAGGTTGTGGGCGACGCACTGGCTGATCACATCGTCGTCAGTGCTGGGCTTGGGCAGTGGTTCAGGTGGTTCGGGAATCACGTGCAGGAAATTCATCGGCCTTACGCCCGGCGGGTATCGCTGGACGGGGCGGCTTGAGCGGTAAACACCGCCAGCCCGGCACGCGCTGCGTACATCGCCCACATCAACTCGGCCGCTGCACGCGCTTGGCGGCGTTTACGGTGGAGAGTGAAGTCGATGACGGTGGCGGATACTGGCATGGGGGCGATCTCGGGGTGCGTGGGTGACTCAGTGACTCCACAGTAATGCGTGGCGGTTATTTCTTTAAATACTGAGTTTGCATGTGGTAATTCGATTTCGGACTTAGCAAATAATCCCGATCCGACACTGTTGTCGGAAGGGTCTGGTCCGTTAATAAGGCGTGACCTGGCGGGCGTCCCAGCCTTCCCACCACGTGCCCCCCGAATTCCAAGGACCTGCCCGATGCTGTTGCGCCACCCTCCGTTGCTCTTTGCCGCCCTGACGTTAAGCTCACTGGTGCATGCCGAAGACCTGCAATTGGCCCCGGTCGAAGTCACCAGCAGCGAAGCCAGCGCCGGTGAAGTGGCCGAGGCGCAGCTCAAGAGCGTGCCCGGTGGCACCAATTACATCGACATGGACAGCGTGCAGCAGGGGCGGGTGAGCACCAACGAAGACGTATTCAAGTACCAGGCCGGGGTGTACGCCAAGGCGGCGAACAACGAAGGGGTGAAGCTCTCGATTCGTGGCTCGGGCCTGAACCGCAGCCCCGGCTCCCATGCCTCCGGCCTGTACGAAATGTTCGACGGCCTGCCGCTGACCGGCCCCGGCGGCACACCTTATGAGTTGAAAGACCCGTTGTGGCAAAGCCGCGTCGAGGTGTTGCGTGGCGCCAACGGCTTTGACCAGGGCGCCTTGGCCCTCGGTGGCGCGGTCAACTACGTGACGCGCACCGGCTACGACGCGCCCAAGTTGCAACTGCGCTATGAAGCCGGCAGCAAAGGTTATGCCCAGCGCGAAATCAGCTCGGGCCAGGTGCTGGGGGATGCCGACTACTACATCAGCCTCACCGACTCCGAGTCCGACGGCTACCAACGGCAGAGTGCCGCCACCGGCAAGGGCGTGGCGGCGAACTTCGGCTACCGGTTCAACCCGGACCTGGAAACCCGCTTCTACTTCCGCTACCGCGAAACCACCAACGACACCCCTGGCAAACTCACGCGCAGCCAGATCAGCCACGACCCACGCGCGGCCAACAGCCTCAATGCCGCCCGCGATTCCAAGCGCCTGCAACCGGGCTCCACCTGGATCGCCAACAAAACCACCTTGCAGTTGGATGACAATGCCCGGGTCGAAGTCGGCCTGGCGTACCACGACTACCCGATGGACCTGCGCGAAGGCACCAATCGCCTGAAAGTCGCCTACACCGATATCAGCAGCACCCTCAATTACATCCGCCAGGACACGCTGTTCGGCCACGACAGCAAAACCACCGTCGGCCTGCGCACCACCCAGGCGATGCCCAACAACGGTGCCTCGGAATACGTGCGCACGCCGGCCGGCAACACCGCTGGCTACGCGCCGGGCACCAAGACCCGTGACTACAGCTACCTGGGCTCCGATACCGTGCTACATATCGGCAACGACCTCGAACTGGTTCCGGACCTGTGGCTGACCACCGGCCTGGCGGCGATCTACACCCGTCGCGAAACCCAGGTCACTTATCCCGAAGGCCAGGCACCGCTCAGTCAACATGACTGGGACTATGCGCCGCGTGTCGGCTTGCGGTATGACTTCACCCCGCAACTGCAGGTGTACGGCAACCTGAGCCGTTCGGTCGAGCCGCCGCATGCGTGGTCGATGATCTGGGGTTCCAACAAATACTTCCCCGCAGGCAGTGGAGCGGCCACCGGCCTGCAGCGCGAAGGCGTGAGCCTGAAAAACCAGACCGCCACCACCCTGGAAATCGGCGGCCGTGGTGAAGCATGGCTCGGCCAGTGGGACCTGGCGCTGTACCGCTCCGAAGTGCGCCACGAATTGCTCACCGTGGAAACCCAGGCCCAGACGTCGACCAGCAATGCCATCGTCGCCGAAAACAATGCCAGCCCGACGATTCACCAGGGCGTGGAGTTGAGCCTGCTGAGCCCGGTGTGGGAGGGCGGTCGCAACGGCCAGCTCACCCTGCGCCAGGCCTACACCTTCAGCGACTTCCATTACCGTGATGACGACCGTTTCGGCGATAACACCTTGCCGGGCATCCCCAAGCACTACTATCAGGCGCAAGTGCGCTACAGCCATCCGACCGGTTTCTACACCAGCCTCAACACCGAGCATTCATCAAAAGTGGCGGTGGACTACGCCAACTCCTACTACGCCGCGTCCTACACCCTTCTCGGCGCCACCTTCGGCTACGACGCCCCCCAGCAGGATTGGCAAGCCTGGGTCGACCTGCGCAACCTCACCAACCGCCGTTACGCCAATACCGTCACGCCGGGGTATGACGATAAAGGCCTGGATGTCGCGCGTTCCACCCCGGCGGATGGCCGTGGAGTCTACACCGGCGTCTCCTGGAGCTGGCGCTGAGCCCTTGCCCAAACCCCGTTTTACTGGCATTGTCTGCGCAATTGGCAACTATTCCCATTTGAGATCTTTTTGCGCATGCATGACATTCCGGCCGCGCTGGGCGATTCCGTCCGGCAGCAGACCCTCACGGCGATGTACAGCGAGCACCACGGTTGGTTGCATGGCTGGCTGCGCAAGAAACTCGGGTGTTCCCAACATGCTGCCGACCTTGCTCATGACGCCTTCATTCGCGTCTTGATGCTGGCCGAACCCCAACAGATCAAAGAGCCGCGCGCGTTCCTGGCCACCACGGCAGGGCGGTTGCTGATCGACGGCGCCCGCCGCCGTCGCATCGAAAAAGCCTACATGGAAGCCCTGGTGATCCAGTGCGAAGACGCCGGCATGCCCGACCCGGCGGCCATTCATGTGGCACTGCAAGCCCTGGAGCGCATCGCCGAAATGCTCGCCGGGTTGCCGGCCAAGGCGCGTGAAGCGTTTCTATTGAGTCGCCTCGACGGGCTGACCTACAGCGAAATCGCCACACGTCTGGACGTGTCCCCCAGCACCGTCAAAAACTATATCTCCAGCGCCTTGGTGCACTGCTACCACAGCCTGCACCCGGCAGACTCGCTGGCATGAGTTCCGAACAAATCATCCAGCAAGCGGCGCAGTGGCTGACCCGCCTGCACGACGAAAACGTCAACGAAGCCGACCGCCAGGCGTTCAACACCTGGCGGTCGGCCGACCCGCGTCACGCCGTGGCCATCGAACGCATGGGTGCACTCTGGGGCAGCCTCGATACGCTGCCGGCCAAACCCGCACGCATGGCCCTGAACCGCGCATTCGCCCCGCGACGTCCGCGCGGTGCGCAGGTGGTGGGGTTGCTTGGCGTAGTCTTGTGCGGCTGGCTGGGCTTGCAACATCTGCCAGTCTGGATGGCCGACCAACGCACCGGCGTTGGCGAGCGCCGCCAGATCGCCCTCGAAGACGGCAGCCAGTTGCAGCTCAACAGCAATTCGGCGGTGGACGTGAAGTTCGACGGCCATCAACGGGTCATCGAACTGCTGCAAGGCGAACTCTGGGTGGACGTGGCCAAGGATGCGCAACGGCCCTTCGTGGTGCGTACCGACCAGGGCACGGCGACGGCATTGGGCACGCGTTATCTGGTCAAGCGTGCGGCAGACGGCACCACGGTGGTCACGGTGATCGAGTCCACCGTCGCGGTCCAAGGTGATGCCAGTGACGGTGTGAAGGTTACCGCCGGCCAGCGTTCGGTCCTCGACCACGGTCGCGCCCAGCCGCCGCAATCCATCGGCAACAGCGACCCGGACGCCTGGACCCGTGGCCTGCTCAAGGTCAACGACCAACCCCTGAGCGAGGTGCTGCAAACCCTCGCCAGCTACCGCCACGGCATGCTGCGCTTCGATCCCCAGGCCCTGCAAAACCTGCGGGTGTCCGGCGTGTTCAAGCTGGATGACACGGCGGCGGCGCTGTCGTCACTGGCGGACAACCTGCCGATCCAGGTGGAGTACTTCACCGACCTGCTGGTGGTGGTCAAGCCGCGCTAGCTTTCGTGCTGGCGCAGGCGTTTGTACAAGGTGTTGCGGCTCACCCCCAGCTCCCGCGCCAGGTGGGAGATGTTGCCGCCGGCCGCCTTCAAGCGCTGGTTCAGGTCGATGCTGTCATCCAGGTATTCACTGGCGGGCGGCGGCGGCTCCACCTTCAAGTCCACAAAGAAATCATCCGGCAGGTGCTCTGCGCGGATCGGCTGTTCTTCAGCCATGGCCAGCGCCACCTGCAACACGCTGCTCACCTGGCGCAGGTTCCCCGGCCACGGATGCTGCTCAAACAGCGCCAGCACTTCGGCGCTCAGGCCCGCCCATTGAGTCGGCTCGCGGTGTTGCTGCCACAGTTGCTGGAACAGTGCCTGCTTGTCGGTGCGTTCGCGCAATGGCGGCAGTTCCAGGGTCAGGCCGCCGATGCGGTAGTACAAGTCCTCACGGAAACGTCCGGCCTGCACCAAGTCCCGCAATGCGCGGTTGGTGGCCGAGATGATGCGCAAATCCACCGGGAACAACTCGCTGCTGCCCACCGGCTGCACGCAACGTTCCTGTAGCACCCGCAGTAGACGCGCCTGGGTCGGCAGGGGCATATCGCCGATTTCATCGAGAAACAGCGTGCCCTTGTCGGCCTTGCGGATCAGGCCCATGCTGCCTTTCTGATTCGCGCCGGTAAAGGCGCCTTTTTCGTAGCCGAACAGTTCCGATTCCACCAGCTCAGCCGGAATCGCCGCACAGTTCACCGCGATAAATGCCTTCTGGCTGCGCGAACTGGCCTGGTGCAGGGCTTTGACGAACACTTCCTTACCCACGCCTGTCTCGCCGTGGATCAGCAGCGGAATGTCCTTCTCCAGTAAACGTTCGGCCTGGCGCACGGCTTTTTCCACGCGCACATCGCCAAAATGCAAGGTCTTGAGGCCAATCGGCGCGGGCTTCGGTGGCGTCGGCTCGGTGAACACACGCGCCTGCACCGATGTCTGTTTGGGGCGTCTCAGCAAGCACTGGAAACGGTTGCGTCCCGCGGCTTGCAGGGAGAAGGGCAGCCCTTCCGGCTGGTTCAACAGCTCCAGCAATGACACCTTGAACAAACTGTCGATCATCACCCGCGACAGGCTGATACCCAGCAAGTTGTCGGCACGCCGGTTGGCCGACAGCACCTGGCCGCTCTCATCAAAAATCAACAGGCCGGCCCACTGGCTGTCGAGGTTGCTCAGGCCAGTGTTGAAGGTCAGTTGGAAGTGCTCGCCGCGAAACAGGTTGAGGATCAACCGGTTTTCCACGGTCTGGCTCATCATCTTGACCATGCCCAGGGTGTGGGAGGGTGGCAGGTAGCTGTCGCTGGACACATCCAGCACCGCGATGATTTCGCGCTGGGCATCGAAGATCGGCGCCGCCGAGCCGGTCATGAAACGGTTGGCCTTGAGGAAGTGTTCATCGTGCTCGATATGCACGGCCTGGGCACACGCCAGCGCGGTGCCGATGGCATTGGTGCCGCTGGAGCGCTCCATCCAACTGGCGCCAGGGTTGAAACCGCGCGCCAGCTTGGGCTCGATAAAACGCTGGGTGCCCCAACTGGTCAGTACCTGGCCCTGGTTGTCGGCCAACATGATCAGGCAATTGGAATTGCTGAGGATGTTCTCGTAGTAGGGCAGCACTTCCTGATGGGTGGTCTGCACCAGCGAGTGCTGGCTTTCCAGCAATTGGCTAATGCCCTCGGCGGGGAGTTGGTCGAAGCTTGGCGTGCTCTGGTGGTCCAGGCCAAAGGCGCGGCAACGGCGCCAGGATTCCTGGATAAGGGTGTCGTGAGCCAAGGGTTCGGCCATGGGCGACCTTCTGCTTTTTATTGTTTTTATGGGGCCCCGCAGGCGCGGGGGCCTAATTAGTGTTGTTCAGTACTGTTCATTGTCAACCCCCTGAGTGTTCAGTTGTTCAGCCAGGGTTGTTCATTTCTGTTCACTCCTGAACATCGAATGCTCGCCATTTCCTTGTGGATCAAGCACCTGCCAGTTCTGGCACGAAACTCGCTCTAGCGGATTGCCAGATTCATTCCAATAATAAAAAAGGTCGTGTCATGTCATTGACCCTGGAAAATGTCTCCCGCGTTGTCGAAGGCCAAACCTGGATCGACGACGCCACCCTGCGTTTCGAAGCCGGTTCCTTCAACGTCTTGCTCGGTCGCACCCTGTCCGGCAAGACCAGCCTGATGCGCCTGATGGCCGGCCTGGACAAGCCCAACAGCGGTCGCATCCTGATGAACGGCGTGGACGTCACGCAAAAACCGGTGCGCCTGCGCAACGTGTCGATGGTGTACCAGCAGTTCATCAACTACCCGACCATGACCGTGTTCGAGAACATCGCCTCGCCGTTGCGCCAGGCCGGTGTGTCCCACGAGGTGATCCAGAGCAAGGTGCTGGAAACCGCGAAAATGCTGCGCATCGAAAAATTCCTCCAGCGCCACCCGCTGGAACTCTCCGGCGGCCAGCAGCAACGCACGGCCATGGCCCGCGCGCTGGTCAAGGACGCCGAGTTGATCCTGTTCGATGAGCCGCTGGTGAACCTGGACTACAAACTACGCGAAGAACTGCGTCAGGAAATGCGCGAGCTGTTCGCCGCGCGCCACACCATTGCCATCTACGCCACCACCGAGCCCAACGAAGCCCTGGCCCTGGGCGGCACCACCACCATCCTGCACGAAGGCCGGGTGATCCAGAGCGGCAAGGCCGCCGAGGTGTATCACCAGCCGCAGACGGTGCTGGCCGCCGAGCTGTTTTCCGAGCCGCCGATCAACCTGATGCCGGGGCGTATCAGTGGCAACGAAGTAAGCTTCGCCAATTTCGTGCACTTCCCGCTGAACGTCGACCTGCGTCCCATTGGTGAAGGCGAGTTCCGTTTCGGCGTACGCCCCAGCCATATCAGCCTGGTGCCGAGCAACGATGACGACCTGGAGCTGGCGGTCACCGTGGAAGTCGCGGAGATCAGCGGTTCGGAAACCTTTCTGCACGTGCGCAGCGAGCATTTCCTGTTGGTGCTGCACCTGCCGGGGGTGCACGAATACGACGTCGATGCGCCGATCCGCGTGTATATCCCCACCCATAAACTGTTTGTGTTCGATGGTCAGGGCCGTTTGGTCCAAGCCCCCGGACGCCGTGTCGCGAGGGTTGCCTGATGGCCGAGATCCATTTGCAGAACCTGGCGCATAGCTACAGCCCTACGCCGAGTGGTCCGGAGGACTACGCCATCCGGGAAATGAACCACGTGTGGGAGCAGGGTGGCGCCTACGCGTTGCTTGGGCCGTCGGGCTGCGGCAAGTCGACCTTGCTCAATATCATCTCCGGCCTGCTCAGCCCGTCCGAAGGCCAGGTGTTGTTCGACACCAAAGTGGTCAACGACCTCACCCCGGAAAAACGCAACATCGCCCAGGTGTTCCAGTTCCCGGTGGTGTACGACACCATGACGGTGTTCGACAACTTGGCGTTCCCGCTGCGTAACCAGGGCATGGCCGAGGCGAAAATTCACAGCAAGGTGCAGGAAATTGCCGAAGTGCTCGACCTGCAAAACCTGCTGAGCAAAAAGGCGCGCAACCTCACCGCCGACGAAAAACAGAAAGTCTCCATGGGCCGTGGCCTGGTGCGTGACGACGTGTCGGCAATCCTCTTCGATGAGCCGCTGACGGTGATCGACCCGCACCTCAAGTGGAAGCTGCGGCGCAAACTCAAGCAGATACACGAGCAGTTCAACATCACCATGGTCTACGTCACCCATGACCAGTTGGAGGCCTCGACCTTCGCCGACAAAATCGCAGTGATGTACGGCGGGCAGATCGTGCAATTCGGCACGCCCCGGGATCTGTTCGAACGGCCGAGCCACACCTTTGTCGGCTATTTCATCGGCAGCCCTGGGATGAACCTGATCGAAGTGCAGGCCGAGGCGGGCGGGGTGCGCTTTGCCGGCACCCATCTGCCGTTGTCCGAGGCCCTGCAGCAACGCATTGCCAACACCGATTACAAGAAATTGCAGGTCGGCATCCGCCCGGAATTCATCCACGTGTGGGACGAGCACAACCCTGACGCGCTGCAGGCCGATGTCACACACCTGGAAGACCTTGGCACCTACAAGATCATTACCCTCAACCTGGATGGCGCCTTGCTCAAGGTGCGCCTGGCCGAAGACAAACCGGTGCCCGAAGGCCAGGCCTCCATCAGCTTTCCCGCGCAGTGGCTGATGGTGTACGCCGACGATTACCTGCTGGAGGTGCAGCCATGAACAAGGTGCAGAACAACAAGGCCTGGTGGCTGGTGTTGCCGGTGTTTCTGCTGGTGGCATTCAGCGCGGTGATTCCGATGATGACCGTGGTCAACTATTCGGTGCAGGACATCTTCGACCAGTCCAGCCGCTACTTTGTCGGTGCCGATTGGTACAAGCAGGTGCTGCTCGACCCACGTTTGCATGACTCGCTGCTGCGCCAGTTCATCTACTCGGCCTGCGTGCTGCTGATCGAAATCCCGCTGGGCATCGCCATCGCCCTGACCATGCCGACCAAGGGGCGCTGGTCGTCGCTGGTGCTGATCATCCTCGCCATTCCGCTGCTGATCCCGTGGAACGTGGTGGGCACGATCTGGCAGATTTTCGGCCGTGCCGATATCGGTTTGCTGGGGTATAGCCTCAACGCCCTCGGCATCAGCTACAACTACGCCGCCAACACTATGGACGCCTGGGTGACGGTGCTGGTGATGGACGTATGGCACTGGACGTCGCTGGTGGCGCTGCTCTGTTATTCAGGGCTACGGGCGATTCCGGACGTGTACTACCAGGCCGCGCGGATTGATCGCGCATCGCCCTGGGCGGTGTTCCGACATATCCAGTTGCCGAAGATGAAAAGCGTGCTGCTGATCGCGGTGATGTTGCGCTTTATGGACAGTTTCATGATCTACACCGAGCCGTTCGTCCTCACCGGCGGCGGGCCGGGTAACGCCACCACGTTCCTGAGTCAGACGCTGACCCAGATGGCTGTAGGCCAATTCGACCTGGGCCCGGCGGCGGCTTTCTCGCTGGTGTATTTCCTGATCATCCTGTTGGTGTCCTGGCTGTTCTACACCGCCATGACCCACTCCGACGCCAACCGCTGAGGCCGCCAACATGAGCAAGCGCAAGGTTATCCCGCTGCTGATCTACATCCTGTTTCTGCTGGTGCCGATCTACTGGCTGCTGAACATGTCCTTCAAGAGCAACACCGAAATCCTCGGCGGGCTGACGCTGTTTCCGCAGGATTTCACCCTGGCCAACTACAAGGTGATCTTCACCGATCCGAGCTGGTACACCGGTTACCTCAACTCGCTCTACTACGTAAGCCTGAATACGGTGATCTCCCTGAGCGTGGCGCTGCCGGCGGCCTATGCGTTTTCGCGCTACCGCTTCCTGGGCGACAAGCACCTGTTCTTCTGGCTGCTGACCAACCGCATGGCGCCGCCGGCGGTGTTTTTGCTGCCGTTCTTCCAGCTGTATTCGTCGATTGGTCTGTTTGACACGCATATCGCGGTGGCTTTGGCGCACTGCCTGTTCAACGTGCCGTTGGCGGTGTGGATCCTGGAGGGCTTCATGTCCGGGGTGCCCAAGGAAATCGACGAAACCGCCTACATCGACGGCTACTCGTTTCCCAAGTTTTTCGTGAAGATCTTTATCCCGTTGATCGGCTCCGGCATCGGCGTGACCGCGTTTTTCTGCTTCATGTTTTCCTGGGTCGAACTGCTGCTGGCGCGCACCCTGACCTCGGTCAACGCCAAGCCCATCGCGGCGGTGATGACGCGCACGGTCTCGGCGTCGGGTATCGATTGGGGCGTGCTGGCGGCGGCGGGGGTGTTGACTATCCTTCCCGGCATGCTGGTGATCTGGTTTGTTCGCAACCACGTGGCCAAGGGCTTTGCCCTGGGCCGGGTCTGAGGAGTCGATGATGGAATGGATGGCCTGGACCACCCCCACCGCGCTGTTCTTTGGTGCCATAGCCCTGATCCTCGCGGGCATGACCACCTGGGAATTGCGTTCGCCGAGCATCCCTCGGCGCGGTTTGTTACCGATCAGCACCACCCGTGGTGATCGTTTGTTTATCGGTCTTCTCGGCAGCGCCTACCTGCATTTGCTGGTGATCGGCGCTACCGACTGGAGCATCTGGGTGGCGTCCGCGCTCTCCCTGGTATGGCTGTTGAGTGTGATGCGTTGGGGCTGATGCCCTTGTGAATAAACAACCTGGAGGTCTCTATGTTGAATAAGAACAATAAGCTGCGACATAGCATTTCATTGGCCGCCGTACTGGCCCTCAGCGGTTTGAGCGCTTCGGCCTGGGCCGATGCGTACGAAGATGCCGCGAAAAAATGGATCGGCAGCGAATTCAAACCGTCCACCCTCACGGCTGAACAGCAGCTTGAGGAGCTCAAGTGGTTTATCAAGGCGTCGGAACCGTTCCGTGGCATGAAGATCAACGTGGTGTCGGAAACCCTCACCACCCACGAGTACGAGTCCAAGGTGCTGGCCAAGGCCTTCAGCGAAATCACCGGGATCAAGCTGACCCACGACCTGCTGCAGGAAGGCGACGTGGTGGAAAAGCTGCAAACCCAGATGCAGTCCGACAAGAACATCTATGACGGCTGGGTCAACGACTCGGACCTGATCGGTACGCACTTTCGCTACGGCAAGACCGAATCCATCACCGACCTGATGGCCAATGAGGGCAAGGACTACACCTCGCCGACCCTGGATCTGAAGGACTTCATCGGCCTCTCATTCACCACTGCGCCGGACGGCAAGATCTACCAACTGCCCGACCAGCAGTTCGCCAACCTGTACTGGTTCCGTGCCGACTGGTTCGAGCGCGCGGACCTGAAAGCCAAGTTCAAGGAAAAATACGGCTATGACCTCGGCGTGCCGGTGAACTGGTCGGCCTATGAAGACATCGCCAAATTCTTCAGTGAAGACGTCAAGGAAATCGACGGCAAGCGCGTGTATGGGCACATGGACTACGGCAAGAAAGACCCGTCCCTGGGCTGGCGCTTCACCGATGCCTGGTTCTCCATGGCCGGTGGCGGCGACAAAGGCTTGCCCAACGGCTTGCCGGTGGACGAGTGGGGCATTCGCGTGGAGGACTGCCACCCGGTCGGCTCCAGCGTCACCCGTGGCGGCGACACCAACGGCCCGGCCGCCGTGTATGCCACCCAGAAATACGTGGACTGGATGAAAGCCTACGCGCCACCGGAAGCGGCGGGCATGACCTTCTCCGAATCCGGCCCGGTGCCTTCCCAGGGCAACATCGCCCAGCAGATCTTCTGGTACACCGCGTTCACCGCCGACATGACCAAGCCGGGCCTGCCGGTGGTGAATGCCGACGGCACGCCAAAATGGCGCATGGCGCCGTCACCGGTCGGACCTTATTGGGAAAAGGGCATGAAGAAGGGCTATCAGGACGTAGGTTCCTGGACCTTCCTCAAGTCGACACCTGAGAAGCAAAAACTCGCGGCCTGGCTCTACGCGCAGTTCGTGACCTCGAAAACCGTGTCGCTGAAGAAAACCATCGTCGGCCTGACGCCGATTCGTGAGTCCGA
The DNA here is from genome assembly GCF_049896305.1 of Pseudomonas sp. DWP3-1-3b3. Classification (NCBI taxonomy): domain Bacteria; kingdom Pseudomonadati; phylum Pseudomonadota; class Gammaproteobacteria; order Pseudomonadales; family Pseudomonadaceae; genus Pseudomonas; species Pseudomonas sp. DWP3-1-3b3. Next base: position 445,190 of record NZ_JAFCUA010000004.1, read on the forward strand.
CATCAACTCCCAAGCGATGACCGACATGGCACCGAAACTCGGTGGCCTGGTGGAGTTCTACCGCAGCCCGGCACGCGTCGAGTGGACCCCGACTGGCACCAACGTGCCGGACTACCCACGCCTGGCACAACTGTGGTGGAGCAACATCGCCGCCGCCGCCAGCGGCGAGAAAACCCCGCAGCAAGCACTGGACAACCTGGCCAAGGAACAGGACGCGATCATGACGCGCCTGGAACGCTCCAAGGTCCAACCGGTATGCGGCCCGAAAATGAACCCCGAGCGTGACGCGCAATACTGGTTCGACCAGCCGGGCGCGCCGAAACCGAAACTGGCCAACGAGAAGCCGAAGGGCGAGACCGTGGCTTACGGCGACTTGCTCAAACAGTGGGAGGCTGCGCGCAAATAACTCTACCAGGGTAAATTGTAGTGAGCGGGCAAGCCCGCTCACTACAATCCTCGGCTGTTGGCCAAGATACGCGCCGTATCCCTCGCCGGCGGCAACCCGAACACCCGCGCATAGTCCCGGCTGAACTGGGTCGCGCTTTCATACCCCACCTCAAACGCCGCACTGGTCACGCTGCTGGCACTGGCCACCATCAACGTGCGCGCCTGCAACAGCCGCACGCGTTTCTGGTACTGCAACGGGCTCAGGTTGGTCACGGCCTTGAAGTGCCGGTGAAATGCCGAAACACTCATTGCAGCCTTCTGCGCCAACGCCTCCACACGAATCGGCTCGGCATAGTCGCGCCGGATCCACTGGATCGCTCGGCTGACCCGCGCCATGGCCGTATCCGGCGCGGCAATCTCGCGCAACATCCAGCCGTGGGGGCCTTGCAGCACGTGGTAGAGGATTTCCCGTTCATACGCGGGCGCCAAGGCGGCAATCGCCACTGGGTCGCCCATCAGGCGCAGCATGCGCACCCAGGCATCCATCAAGGCGGGCGTGACGGCCGCCACAGAGAAACCGGCTTCCTGTTCGCAACGCCCGTTGGGGGCCGGCAGGTCGTTGAGCAGGGTGGTCAGCACGGTCGGATCAAGCGTCAGGCTCACCGCCAGGTAGGGTTCGCCCGTGATCGCCGGGTTCACCACGCCGACTGCGGGCAACTCGATGGACATCACAAAATACGTCGCCGGGTCGTAATGCAGCGTGCGGTCGCCCACGGTCATGCACTTACTGCCCTGCAGGATCAGGTTGATCATCGGGTCATACACCGCCGCGAGCATATGCTCGGGAATCGCCCCCTGGACCATCGCCACGCGCGGGATGCCGGTCTCGGTGCGGCGGTTTTCGGCCTTGGCAGCCAAGGCGCGCAGTTCGATCAATTGAGTATTCATGGCGACCATGCTGTGCCTTCCATTGAGCCTTGCGCAAGCAAAAAGCAGAAACAGGCAGGATTGGAGTAGGAACGGCTGCGTCGAAAAGTAGGGCGATGACTACTGTGGTCACTCAACTTTTCAGCAGTGGAGCAGGCCATGGGCGTTATCGTGATTACCGGAGGCAGCCGTGGGATCGGTGCCAGCACCGCCGAGCTGTGTGCACGTCAGGGACATGGCGTGATCCTGACGTACAACCGCAACCCGGATGCGGCACAGGCGGTGGTCCAGCGCATCGAGGCCAGCGGCGGTAAAGCCGTGGCGCTGGAATTGGATGTTGCGGCTGTCAGCACATTCCCTGCATTCCGTGAGGCGGTGACGTTTGCCCTGCAGGCCACATGGGACGCAAGCACCTTGAGTGGGCTGGTGAACAACGCCGGCTATGGTTTGTTCAACCCCCTTGAGTCGGTGACCGAGGCGCAGTTCGACGGCTTGTTCAATGTGCACCTCAAGGGGCCGTTTTTCCTGACCCAAACCCTGCTGCCTCTGCTGGAAGAACACGCCAGCATCGTCAACCTTACCAGCGCCACCACTCGCGTCGCGACGGCGGGCGTTGCGCCTTACGCCGCATTCAAGGGCGGCCTGGATGTGCTCACGCGCTACATGGCCAAAGAGTTCGGTGAGCGACGTATCCGTGCCAACGCCGTGTCCCCTGGTGCCATACGCACCGAACTGGGCGGCGGCTTGAACGATGAATTCGAAGCCCTGCTTGCCGGGCAAACCGCCCTCGGCCGTGTAGGCGAACCGGAAGACGTGGCACGGGTTATTGGCCTGTTGCTGTCGGAAGAAGGCCGCTGGATCAATGCCCAGACCGTCGAAGTTGCGGGCGGCTACATCATCTGAATCAGGAGGCTCCACCATGCTCGACCATCTGTTTATCTCGGTGAGCGATATCCAACGCTCGATCCGCTTCTACGAAGCCACCCTGACACCCCTCGGCATCACCGCGCGGCATGACTACGACGGCAAGGACGGCCCGCCCGGCCATCCAGACCTGAAGGGCTTTGGCGCCAATGGCCGGATGTTCTTCTGGCTGCGCGAAGGCGTGGTGGAAGGGCGAGCGGTGCATGTGGGCTTTGTCGCCAATAACCGCGCCGAGGTGGAAAACGCCTACGCCGCCGCCCTGGCCAACGGCGCCACCGACAACGGCGCACCGGGCGCACGCCTGCACTACGACCCCAACTACTACGCGGCCAATGTCCTCGACCCGGACGGCTACAGCCTCGAATTCGTCTACAAGAACTGGCAGCACACCCCATGAAAACCCTGATGATCTACGGCGCCACCGGCTACACCGGACGCATGGCGGCGCACCACGCGAAAACACTCGGACTCAACCTGGTGCTGGCCGGCCGCAACGCCGAGCGCCTGGCGTCCCTGGCGGTTGAGTTGGACGCGCCGTACCGCGTATTCACGGCAGATACCGCCCAGTTGGAAGGCATCGACGTGCTGCTCAATTTCGCCGGGCCGTTCGCCCAGACCGCCGCAGCGCTGATGCGCGCTTGTATCGTCAATGGCACTGACTACCTGGACATCACCGCCGAAATCAACGTGTACCGCCTTGCCGAGCAACTCGGCGCCGAAGCGGACGTGATGTTGCTGCCCGGCGTGGGCTGGGACGTGGTGCCCACCGACTGCCTGGCCATGCACGTCGCCCGCCGTGTGCAGCAGCCGCAGTCGATAAAAATCGCTCTGCAGGTGCCCGGCGCGATGTCCCGTGGTTCGGCCATGAGTGTCAGCGAGATCATCGGAGCAGGCGTGATGGCGCGCATCGAGGGTGAACTGGTCGCCACACCGGATGCCCAGCCTCAGCACCTGGACTTTGGCGACGGACCGGCACTGTGCGCGCCGTTATCGTTTGGCGACCTGGTGACCGCCTGGCATTCCAGCGCCATCCCGACGATCGCCATGTTCGTGCACATCACCGGCGAAGCCTTCCCTGAGGGCGACCTGTCGCTGCTGCCCGACGGCCCCACCCAAGCCCAGCGTGACGCCCACCGCGCGCGCGCCGTGGCCGAAGTCACCGGCCTCGACGGTTCGGTCGCGCGCTCGGTCATCGAGACCGTCAACGGTTACAGCTACACCCCACTGGCCGCCGTGGAAGCGGCACGCCGGGTGCTCGGCGGCGAACGCCGGGCCGGTTTCGAAACCCCGGCCAAACTGTTCGGCGTGGGCTTTGCCCAGACGATTGCCGGCACCCAGATCATCGATTATTAACGCCACAGGAATCGCCCCATGACGTCTACTGAGTTTCAAACCACCGTCGACACGTTCGCGGTGATCGACACCCTGCATCGCTTCGCAGCGGGCATCGACCAGAACGATCCGACCCTGCTGGCTTCGGCCTTCACTCAACACGCCGTGTCGGACTTTCGTCCGGCTGCCGCCAAGGCCGGCTTTGAATACCCTGTGCTGGAAGGCCGCGACACTATCGTCGCCGCGCTGTCGGGGGCGCTCAGCCAGCTCGACACCACGCACTCCGTGAGCAACGCGCGGGTGACGCTGGACGGCGACAGCGCCCGCCTGGACGCGCTGGTGGAGGCGCAACATGTGCCGCAAAGCGATCCGTCGCGGCACTACTTGATGAAGAACCGTTATGACGTTGAGTTGGTCAGGGAGACCAGCGTCTGGCTGATCCAGCGGGTGACGGTGGATAACGTCTGGCGCTCCGGTGACGTCGGGGTGTTGGCCGGCTTTTAACCCTGCACCTTGAAGCGGGCCGCGTCCTTTACCGGCGGTAAACCAAACAGTCGCGCATATTCGCGGCTGAACTGCGAGGCGCTTTCGTAACCCACGGTGAAGGCGATGGACGCCGCATCCAGGGTGTCGAACAGCAGCAACCAACGCGCCCGCAACAGGCGCAAGCGTTTCTGGTATTGAATTGGCGTCATCGCGGTGATGGCTTTGAAGTGCCGGTAGAACGCCGCCACGCTCATGTCGGTCATGGCCGCCAGTGGCTCTACGCGAAAAGGTTCGGTGTAGTGCTGGCGGATCCACTCGGTGGCGCGGCGGATCTGCGCCAGGCGACCATCGGGGCGCGCCATGTCCACCAGGGTTTCGCGCAGCGGACCCTGCAGGACCCGAAACAGGATTTCCCGCTCGATCAGGGGCGCCAGTACGGCCGCCTCGTTGGGTCGATCCATCAACCGCAGCATGCGCAGCCATGCATCCAGCATTTCCTCCGACGCCTGCACCGCCGCGAACCGTTGCGTGCGCGGGCGTTCGGCGGGTTGACGCTCGTCTGCCAGCACGGCAGCAATCATCGAGGGTTCCAGGGTCAGGCTGAGCGCCAGGTAGGGCCGTGTGGGGGCCGAAGGGTGGACCTGGCCGGTAGCCGGCACCTCCACCGGCACCACGAAATAGCTGGCCGGCCCGTAGGTCGCGACCTGATCGCCGATGGAGAGGGTCTTCGAACCTTGCAGCACCAGGTGCAGCATCGGCTGATACACCTGATCCGCGCACGCTTCGGCGCGCACCATCGCCACGCGAGGCAAGCCGGTGTCGGTCCATTTGTTGTCGGCGCGCATCACAAGGCGGCGCAGTTCGTCCAGGTCGTTGTTCATGCAACGACCTTGAGCCACGTCGACGGGCAAAGCAAGCCGGCTGAGAAGAATAGGCAAGCATGGGAGAAGAACCGGCAACCGGCATTCCTACGGCGGGCCGAATACTGGTGGCAAGCGACATCACTCAATCTTGGGAAGACCAGAATCATGAAGCTCGACGGAAAAATTGCAGTGGTCACCGGTGCCTCGAAAGGCATCGGCGCAGGGATCGCAAAAGGCTTGGCGGCAGCCGGCGCGACCGTGGTGGTCAATTACGCCACCAGTCAAACCGACGCCGACGCAGTGGTTGCGCATATCCAGCAGCACGGCGGCAAAGCGATCAGTGTGCAGGCGGACATGAGTGTAGGCGCCGACGTTACGCGGCTGTTCGCAACGGTCGGTGAGCAATTCGGCAGGCTGGATATCCTGGTCAACAACGCTGGCGTCGCGGTGTTCCAGATGATTGAAGACCTGACCGAAGAGGCCTTTCACAAACAGTTCAACCTCAACGTGCTGGGCTATCTGCTGGCGGCGCGCGAAGCGGTGAAGTTGCTGGGGCAGGGCGGCAGCATCATCAACATCAGCTCGATCCTCAGCACCGACCCCTACCTGGCCTCCAGTGTGTACTCGGCCACCAAGGGCGCGGTGGACACGCTGACCTTCGCCCTGGCGCGTGAGCTGGGGCCGAAGGGTATTCGGGTCAACTCGATCCTGCCGGGCCATACCAACACGCCGGCCACCGAAGGTAATTTTGCCGGCGAATTTGGCCAGTCGCTGATCGCCGGTACGCCCCTTGGGCGCTTTGGTGAGCCGGAAGATATCGCGCCGCTGGCTGTGTTCCTGGCCTCCGATGAGGCTCATTGGGTGACCGGCGAATCGATCCGGGCTTCTGGTGGTGTGCGGGGTGTGGGTTACTGATCATGCCGCCTGCGGCTGAACCTGCAACACCCCCTCTACCTCCTTGACCAACCCACTGGCCAAAAACAGCGGTGCCAGGCGTTTGTGCAGTTGCGGTTCGACAAACTCCTTCACCGTGTCCAGTGCAAGCACACCGCTCAATGGCAGCTCGGCCTTGGTGTACGACAACCAGGCTTTCTTCAGCGCTTGCAACACATCGCTGCCCGCCGTGGTGGCGAAGCGACGGTGGGTGGGTTTGCCGTCGAAGGTAAAAGTGTGCTGGAACTCATAGCCGGTTTCATCACCTTGGCTGGCCGTGCAGCGGATGCAACTGCATGGGCCGTCGCCGAAGGCGCTGCGCAGGTAGGCGTTGAAGTCCACCACGGGTTTGAGTGACAGGCGCTTATCCACCTCGAACAGGTCCCCGGTCATTTTTTCGTCAGTGTTCAACGTCCATTTCCTCGCAGGTTCGGCAGTTTTTCAAAGCGCGGCACAATACCAGCCGAGGGCCTGTTTGTGGGGTATTTGCATAACAATAGATCCCGATATTCTTTTCCAGTCTTAAAAATCGCCGCTAGGCTCCATCATCTTCTTAAAAAACCGGCAGATTCCTATGACGTTCAAGCGTTCTTCCCTGACCTTGCTGGCTGCTGCAACCGCCTTGATCAGTATCGGTGCCCAGGCCGAAGGCAAGATCAGCATCGCCCAGCAGTTCGGGATCGGCTACCTGATCCTCGATGTGGTGCGCGACCAGCACCTGATCGAAAAGCACGGCAAGGAACAGGGCCTGGACATCCAGGTGGAGTGGAACAGCATTTCCGGCGCCACGGCGTTGAACGAGTCGCTGCTGGCGGGCGCGTTGGACGTGGTCTCGGCCGGGGTGCCGCCTATGCTCACCCTGTGGGACCGCACCCAGGGCAAGCAGAACGTCAAGGCCATCGCTTCCCTTGGCTCGATGCCCAACTACCTGCTGACCAACAACCCCAATGTGAAGACTCTCAAGGACTTCACCGAAAAAGACCGCATCGCCGTGCCCGCCGCCGGCGTGGGTTTCCAGTCGCGCACCCTGCAGATCGAGACTGCCAAGCAATTCGGCGACGCCAACTACAAGAAGTTCGACGACATCTCCATCAGCCTGGCCCACCCCGACGCGACTGCCGCGCTGATTGCCGGTGGTTCGGAGATCAATTCGCACTTCTCCAGCCCGCCGTTCCAGTACCAGGAACTGTTGGATCCCAACGTGCACAAGGTGCTCAGTTCCTACGACATCCTGGGCGGGCAGGCGACGTTCAACGTGCTCTACACCACGCAGAAATTCCACGACGAAAACCCCAAGACCTACAAAGCGTTCTATGACGCGCTGGCCGAGGCCGAGAAAATTATCAAGGCCGACAAACCGGCGGCGGCCAAGGCCTATATTCGCGTAGAACAGTCGAAGTTGCCGTTGGACCTGGTGGAGAAAATCGTCCAGGACCCGGAAATCGATTTCACCATCGTGCCGCAGCGCACTTACATCTACGCCGAAAAATTGCAGGAACTCGGTGTGCTGAAAAACAAGGCCGCCAGCTGGAAGGACTACTTCTTCGAAGAAGCCCATGGCGGCAATGGCAGCTAGCCGGCAATCAAGCTGCGCTTGATCCAGTCATACAAGTCATTCCCCTCGCTCGACAATTCACTGTTGGCCCGCCGGCACAGGTAGTACTGGCGGCCATCATTGACCTCCCGTTCAAACAACTTCACCAACTCGCCACTGGCTACCAGGGGTGCCACCAACGGCTCGCGCAGCAAGGCGCAGCCGAGGCCGGTGAGCGTGGCGGTGAGCGCCAGTTGGCCGTCTTCCAACAACAGCCCATTCAGCGCCGTGGCGTCCACGTTGGCTGCTTCGAACCATTGGCCCCAGGTGCCGCGTTCTTCGTCGTGCAGCAGTGGCAGCTGGCTCAACGCCTCGGGCGAGTCGATGGGGCCGTGTTGCGCCAGGAAATCGCGGCTGCAATAGGGCGTCACCGCGCCGGAGATCAGCGGCTCACTGTGATAACCCGGCCAATGCCCGGTGCCGAAGCGGATCGACAGGTCGGCCGCATCGCTGGGGTAACTGCGGTGGTTGGCGTAGGTCACGTTGATGTCCAGCGCCGGGTGGTCCTTCAGAAAGTCCGCCAGGCGAGGGATGAACAGGTTGATGCCAAACAGCGGGATCAGGCTGATAGTCACCTGGCGTGTAGCGCTTTTTTCGCGCACATGCTCGGTGGCGCTGCGCAATACGGCGAAGGCCGAACGAATCGCGCGGTAGTACTCGCGGCCTTCATCGGTGAGTACCAGATTGCGGCCCTGGCGCAAGGTCAGTGGCTGTTGCAGGAAATCTTCGAGCAAGTGCAGTTGATGGCTGATGGCCGAGGCGGACACGTCCAGCTCGCGCGCGGCGGCATTCACGCCGCCATGGCGCGCGAACGCTTCGAAGGTGCGTACGGCACGCAGGGGAGGGTCGTTGGCTAATTGTTCTGATTTATTCATGTGTTGAATTAAATACTAACTTTTAGTTTGAATAAAGAGCCATAAGTGCCGTATTTGTGGCATAAAAGGCCTGTTATTCGTTTGATATATGCATATGACTTTCTGATATTTGATAAAAACAGAATAGATGCTTAGTGTGCCGCCCTTGCACGCACTGAGGTCTCTGGTCCTGATGGATGGGTTTATCCAACAACTGCTCAATGGTTTGATGACGGGCAGTCTCTACGCGCTGGTGGCCCTGGGTTACACCATGGTCTATGGCATTTTGCGCATCATCAACTTTGCCCACGGCGACGTGTTGATGATCGGCGCGTTGGTGGGGTTGTCGATGATTCGCCTGTTGCAGGCGACCTTTCCAGAACTGCTGCCGGTGCTGGTGTTGCTGTGTGCCACCGTCGTAGCCATGGCGTTTTGCGCAGTACTCGCGGTGGTGATCGAGCGCGTTGCCTATCGCCGCCTGCGCCATGCGCCGCGCCTGGCGCCGTTGATCAGCGGGATCGGCGTGTCGCTGTTGCTGCAAACCATTGCCATGCTGGTCTGGACCCGCAACCCACAGATGTTCCCGCAACTGCTGCCACTGGCGCCGATTAAAGTGTTGGCCGGTGCCTCGGCGCACCCGGCGATTACCAACGTCACGGCGTTGACCACCATTGCCATCGCCTTGTCGGTGATGGTCGCGCTGCTGGTGTTGGTGGAGCGCACACGCTTCGGCCGCGCCATGCGTGCCGTGGCGGAAAACCCCCAGGTCGCCAGCCTGATGGGCATCAGCCCCAATCGGATTATCGTGATCACCTTCGCCATCGGCGGCGCCCTGGCGGCACTCGCCGGGATCATGATGGCCAGCAACTACGGCAGCGCGCATTTCTACATGGGCTTTTTGCCTGGCATCAAAGCCTTCACTGCCGCGGTGCTGGGCGGTATCGGCAACCTCAAGGGCGCCATGCTCGGCGGATTGCTGCTGGGGTTGATCGAAGCCCTGGGTACCGGTTACCTGGGCGCGGCCACGAATGGCGTGTTCGGCAGCAATTACCAGGATGTGTTCGCCTTTATCGTGTTGATCGCGGTGCTGGTGTTCCGTCCTTCCGGGCTGTTGGGCGAACGATTGGCGACCCGCGCATGATCCAGTCTCTCTCGCCTAATAAACGCGCCAGCCTTGGCTTGCTGCTGTTCGCCGTGGCCCTGGTATTGGCGCCTTGGATCGTCGGGCATGCGGGCGGCAACACCTGGGTGCGTACCCTGGACTTTGCCCTGCTGTACATCATGCTCGCCCTCGGCCTGAACATCGTGGTTGGCTACGCCGGGCTGCTGGACATGGGCTTCATCGCGTTTTACGCGGTGGGCGCCTACCTGGCCGCGTTGCTGTCGTCACCGCATTTGCTGCAACAGTTCCCGGCATTGGCCGCGCTGTTGCCGGCAGGGATGCACACCTCGATCTGGCTGATTTTGCCGTTGGGCGCGCTGCTGGCTGCCGGTTGCGGTGTGGTGCTCGGCGCGCCGACCCTGCGCCTGCGCGGCGATTACCTGGCCATCGTGACCCTGGGGTTTGGCGAAATCATCCGCATCCTGCTGCGCAACCTCGATCGCCCGGTGAATATCACCAACGGGCCCAAAGGCATTGCCCAGGTCGATCCGATCAACCTGCTGGGCGTGAACCTCGGTCGCACCCAGGAGCTGTTCGGGCTGCGCCTGCCGTCGGTCTACCTCTATTACTACCTGTTTGCTGCGCTGGTGGTGCTGATTCTGTTTGCCTGCATCCGCCTGGAGCGCTCGCGCATCGGCCGCGCCTGGGTGGCGATCCGTGAAGACGAAGAAGCGGCGCAGGCCATGGGCGTGAATACCGTGCGTCTGAAGCTGTTGGCGTTTGCCATCGGTGCGGCGTTCGGCGGGGTGAGCGGGGCGCTGTTCGCTTCGTTCCAGGGTTTTGTTTCGCCGGAGTCCTTCACCCTCAACGAGTCCATCGCCGTGTTGGCCATGGTGGTGCTGGGTGGCATGGGCCATATCCCCGGCGTGATCCTCGGCTGCGTGTTGCTGGCGGCCTTGCCCGAAGCCTTGCGCGCGAGCATGGGCCCACTGCAACAGGCGCTGTTCGGCCAGGTGCTGGTGGACCCGGAAATCATCCGCCAGTTGTTCTACGGCCTGGCGCTGATCCTGGCGATGCTCTACCGACCGGCCGGGCTGTGGCCCAAAGGAGTGGCACGATGAACGCACCTCTGTTGCAGATAGACCAGGTCAACAAGCACTTCGGCGGCGTCGCGGCACTGACCGATGTGAGCCTGAGCATCCAGCCCGGTGAGATCTACGGGTTGATCGGCCCGAACGGCGCGGGCAAGACCACGTTCTTCAATGTGATGACCGGCCTGTACACCCCGGATTCCGGGCGCTTCCAGCTCGATGGCCGTGACTACCAGCCCACCAGTGTGCATCAGGTGGCCGAGGCCGGTATTGCCCGTACGTTCCAGAATATCCGCCTGTTCAATGCCATGAGCGCCCTGGAAAACGTGATGGTCGGGCGCCATGTGCGCACCCGCAATGGCCTGTGGGCGGCGTTGAGTCGTCACCGCCGCGCGCAGGAAGAAGAGGCGCAAACCCGTGCCCATGCCCATCGTTTATTGGCGTATGTAGGCCTGGCCGGCTTTGCCCACTACCGCGCCGACAGCCTCAGCTACGGCCATCAACGCCGCCTGGAAATCGCCCGCGCCCTGGCCACCGAGCCACGCTTGCTGGCCCTGGATGAACCGGCGGCGGGCATGAACGCCAGCGAGAAAGTGCAACTGCGCGGCCTGCTGGAAAAGATCCGCGACGACGGCCACACGCTGTTGCTGATCGAACATGATGTCAAGCTGGTGATGGGCGTATGCGACCGCATCAGCGTGCTCGACTATGGCCAGGTTATCGCCGTCGGCCCACCCGCCGAAGTGCGTCAGCATCCGGCGGTGATCCAGGCCTATCTGGGAGCCAGTGTGCATGTCTGAAGCCTTGTTGAACGTCGCGGGCTTGCAGGTGCGCTACGGCGCCATCGAAGCCGTCAAATCTCTGGACCTGCATATCGCTGAAGGCGAGCGCGTCACGCTGATCGGCGCCAATGGCGCGGGCAAGTCCTCCAGCCTCAAGGCCTTGACCGGCTTGCTGCCGGCGGCCAAGGGGTCGATCCATTTTGCCGGGCAATCGATTCTCGGCCAGGCCCCGGAACACCTGCTGCGCCAGGGCATCGCCATGGTCCCCGAGGGTCGCGGGATTTTCGCGCGCATGAGCGTGCTGGAAAACCTGCTGGCTGGTGCCTTTTTGCGCCGCGATAACGCGCACGTGCAGCGCGAAATGCGCCAGTTGTTCGAACACTTCCCGCGCCTGGAAGAGCGTCTGCACCAGCCCGCCGGGCTGCTGTCCGGTGGTGAGCAACAGATGCTCGCCCTGGCCCGTGCGCTGTTGTCACGCCCGCGCTTGTTGATCCTGGACGAACCGTCCATGGGCCTGGCGCCGATCATGGTCGAGAAGATTTTCCAGGTGATCGACGACGTCTGTCGCCAGGGCATGACCCTGTTGCTGGTGGAACAGAACGCACGGCTGGCGCTGCAAGTCACCGACCGTGCCTACGTGATGGACACCGGGCGCATCACCTTGACCGGCCCTTCCCAGGATTTGCTTGAACACCCCGAGGTGCGCAGTGCTTACCTCGGTGAATAACACCATGACGCTACCGGACGCCCGGCGTGTTCCGACCCGCCCGACACTTAGCAGGAATAACCCATGAACACCTTGAAGAAAACCGCATTGATCGGCCTGGCCCTGAGCAGCCTGGCCAGCGCCGTGGCCCAGGCCGACCAGACTGTGTTGATCGGCCTCGCCGGCCCGCTCACTGGCCCGTCGGCCCGCATCGGCAAGGACCTGGAAAACGGCGCGCAACTGGCCATCGACCAGGCCAACGCCAAGCACCCGAAGATCAACGGTGAAGCCGTGACCTTCAAGCTGGTGTCCGAAGACGACCAGTCCGACCCACGCACTGCCGTCACCGTGGCCCAGCGCCTGGTGGATGAAGGCGTGGTGGGCGTGGTCGGCCACTGGAACACCGGCACCAGCATCCCGGCGGCGCGGGTTTACCATGACGCGGGCATCGCCCAGGTGGCGCCGGTGGCTACCGGTCACGCTTACACCCAGCAAGGGTTCGACACCAGTTTCCGCATCATGGGCCATGACGACGATGGTGGTCAGGTCGCCGGCGACTACGCCCTGAAAACCCTCAAGGCCCAGCGTATCGCCGTGATCGACGACCGCACCGCCTTTGGCCAGGGCCTGGCGGACCAGTTCGTCAAATCCATCCAAGCCGGTGGCGCCAAGGTGGTGTCCCGCGAATACGTGGACGACAAGACCATCGACTTCAGCGCCGTGCTGACCAATATCCGCAGCCAGAACCCGGACCTGATCTTCTTCGGCGGCGTCGACGCCCAGGCCGCGCCGTTGGCCCGTCGCCTCAAGCAACTGGGGATCAAGGCGCCGCTGATGGGCGCCGGTGGTTTCGTCAGCCAGACCTTCCTGCAATTGGCGCAGAACGAAGGCGAAGGCGTGATCGCCCTGGAGCCGGGCCTGGCGATTGCGCAGATGCCGGGCGGCAAGGCATTCGAGCAGGCTTACAAGGAACGCTACAAAACCAACATCGAGCTGCACGCGCCGTTCGCCTACGACGGTGTAGGCGTGCTGGTGGCGGCTATCGAGAAAGCAGATTCGGTGGACCCACAGAAATACCTGCCGGTGCTGCGCGCCATCAGCTATGAGGGCGTGACCGGCACCATCGCCTTTGACGGCGAAGGCAACTTGAAGAAGCCGACGTTCACCGTTTACCAGGTCAAGGCCAATCAATGGCAGCCTGTGAGCGTGGCGGGCGGTCAATAATCGTATTGTCGGGTGCCTGTCGGGCACCCGATTCTGTGGAGCTGATGGAGGCACACAATGAGCAAACTGGAAGGTGAACTGGGCATCCTCGCCCGGCGGCGCATCGAGGCCGAAATCATCAAGCCGATCTACGAGATCCTCAAGCGCGAACAGGGCAAGGACTTTGCCGCTGCCGTGATCGGTGAAGCCGTGGGCAATGCCGCGATCCAGGCCGGCAAGCATTTTGCGTCGCTGGAAGAGCAGGGCGCCGACCTCAAGAGTTTCGTCGAGCTGCAAGTGCTGTGGGAAAAGGACGACGCGCTGAAGGTCGAGATCATCGCCAGTGACGCCGAGCACTACGACTACGACGTCAAGCGCTGCCGCTACGCCGAGATGTACCACGAGATGGGCCTGGGCGAGATCGGCCACCTGCTGTCGTGCAACCGTGACGAGCTGTTTATCGTCGGCTACAACCCGGACATCCAGTTGACCCGCACCCAGACCATCATGGGCGGCGATCACCGTTGTGACTTCCGCTATCGGGCCAAACCCCATGAGTAAGCTGGCGCGTGTGAACGGCGAACGCCTGTGGGCTTCGCTGATGGAAATGGCGCAGATCGGCGCCACCGAAAAAGGCGGCGTATCACGCCTGGCGCTGACCGACGAAGACCGCCGTGGCCGCGACCTGTTCGTGCAGTGGTGCGAGGCGGCCGGTTGTAGCATCCGCGTGGACGCCATGGGCAATATCTTCGCCCGTCGCGCAGGGCGCTTCGATGATTTGGCCCCGGTGATGACCGGTTCCCACGGCGACTCCCAGCCCTTTGGCGGCAAGTACGACGGCATCTACGGTGTGCTTGCGGGCGTGGAAGTGCTGCGCACTCTGAATGACCTGGGTATCGAGACCGACCGGCCCATCGAAGTGGTCAACTGGACCAACGAAGAAGGCTCACGCTTTGCGCCGGCGATGATTTCGTCGGGCGTCTACGCGGGCGTGTTTGACCTGGAATACGGGCTGTCCCGTGAAGACAAAGCCGGCGTGACCATTGGCCAGGCGCTGCAGCAAATCGGCTACGCTGGCACCGAATCGGTGGGTGGCCAAGCGATCCACGCCGCGTTCGAACTGCATATCGAACAAGGCCCGATCCTTGAAGCGCAGGGCATTACCATCGGCGTGGTCACCGGCGCCCAGGGCCAGCGCTGGTATGAATTGGAACTGAGCGGCCGCAGCGCCCACGCCGGCACCACGCCCATGGACCATCGCCTGGATGCCTTGCTCGGTTTTGCCCGGGTGGTCGAGGCCGTCAACGGGTTGGGCCTGGAGCAGGGCGCCGAAGGGCGGGCCACGGTGGGCATGGCGAATATCTTCCCCAACTCACGCAACGTGGTGCCGGGGCGGGTGTTTTTCAGTGTGGAATTCCGTCACCCGGACGAAGCGGTCTTGGCGCGCCAGGATCAGCAGTTGCGCAATGCCGTGGCGCAGATTGCCGACGGCATTGGCTTGCAGCACAGCGTGAAGCAGATCTTCCAGTACGCGCCGATTGCCTTTGACGCAGGCTGTGTCGAGGTCGTGCGGGCGTCGGCGCAGGCGTTGGGCTATAGCCATCGGCCGATGATTTCCGGCGCCGGGCATGATGCCTGCTACCTGAACCAGGTGGCGCCGACGGCGATGATCTTTGTGCCCTGTGTGGATGGGTTGAGCCATAACGAGGCGGAAGACATTTCCCAGGAATGGTCGACGGCGGGCGCGGATGTGTTGCTCCAGGCGATGCTGGCGAAGGCCTCAGCCTAGCGAAAGAACTCACCCGGCGTCGCCTCGAACTGCTGGCGAAACGCATTGATAAACGCCGAGGTGGATTCATACCCACACCCCAGTGCCACATCCGTTACCCGCTCGCCCTGCTCCAGGGCGGGCAGGGCGGTGAGCAATCGCAAACGCTGGCGCCACGCCCGAAAGGTCAGCCCGGTGTCGCTCAGGAACAAGCGGCTGAGGGTCTTCTCGCTCACCCCCAGCTTCTGGCTCCACTGGCCCAAGGTGGTCTGCTGCTCCGGGTGTGAGTTCAAGCTGCGGTAGATCTGGCGTAAACGCGGGTCCAGCGGCAGCGGCAGCATCAAGTCGACTTGCGGCGCCGCCGCCAGTTGGTCCAGCACCACTTGGGCCAAACGTCCATCCGGCCCATCCTCGGCATATTCCACCGGCAATTCACTGAAACTGCGGATCAACTCCCGCAGCAAACTACTCACCTCCAGCACATGACAGCGCTCATCCGCCCAGGTGGTGACGCTGCAATCCAGGTACAGGCTGCGCATCTCCGTGTGGGGCGAACTGAACACGCGGTGCGGCATACCGGCCGGAATCCACACCGCGCGCTGAGGCGGCGCGACGAAGCGACCAACGCTGGTCTGGATCTCCAGCACCCCGGAAATCGCGTAGGACAATTGCACCCACGGGTGGCTGTGGCGACGGGTCAACGCACGATTGGGCAAGGATTCGGTGCGTCCGTACACCGGCCGTGGCAGGCTGGAAAGCCCAGGCACACTGCGGCGGACGGTCTTGTCATGTCCTTTAGGCGGCATTTACTGGCTCATTGGCGTTAGTCGGTAACAAGCCGTTACGTTAGAGTCGCGACGACGCTCTTGGCAACCCCCCGGAAGATCCTGCTTATGACTCGCCCCCGTTTTCTGCCCGACAACTTCACCCTGACGCTGATCGCCACGGTGATCCTCGCTTCCCTGCTGCCCGCCAGCGGCCAGACCGCCGTGGCCTTCGGCTGGGTCACCAACCTTGCGATTGCGCTGCTGTTCTTCCTGCACGGCGCCAAGCTGTCGCGCCAGGCGATTGTTGCCGGTGCCGGGCACTGGCGCCTGCATTTATTGGTGTTCAGCCTGACCTTCGTGCTGTTCCCGCTGCTGGGCCTGGCGCTCAAACCGGTGCTGTCGCCGTTGATCGGTAAAGACCTGTACATGGGCATGCTCTACCTCTGCGCCCTGCCGGCCACGGTGCAATCGGCGATTGCGTTTACGTCGCTGGCGCGGGGCAATATCCCGGCGGCGATTTGCAGTGCGGCGGCGTCCAGCCTGTTTGGGATCTTCCTCACGCCGTTGCTGGTGACCCTGTTGCTCAACGTGCACGGCGAGGGTGGTTCGACCGTCGACGCGATCTTGAAAATCAGCGTGCAATTGCTGCTGCCATTCATCGCCGGGCAAATCGCCCGTCGTTGGATCGGTGAGTGGGTCGGCCGCAATAAATCCTGGCTGAAGTTCGTTGATCAGGGCTCGATTCTGCTGGTGGTCTATGGCGCGTTCAGCGAAGCGGTCAACGAAGGCATCTGGCACCAGATCCCGTTGTGGGAGCTGGGTGGGTTGGTGGTGGCGTGCTGCGTGTTGCTCGCCTTGGTGCTGGTGGCCTCGACCGTGTTGGGCAAGGCTTTTGGCTTCAATCAGGAAGACCGCATCACCATCCTGTTCTGTGGTTCGAAGAAGAGCCTGGCAACCGGCGTGCCGATGGCCCAGGTATTGTTTGCCGGGGCAACCATGGGCGTGCTGATTTTGCCGCTGATGCTGTTCCACCAGATCCAGCTGATGGTCTGCGCGGCGTTGGCCCAGCGTTATGCCAAGCGGCCGGAAAGCATTCCAGAAATGATGGGGCAGGTGGATCCTTGATCTACGTCACAGCCTTTGCCGAATAAGCTCAAGTAAACGCCGGGCCAGACGACTACCTTCTTAACTACCCAAGAAGGAGCGTCGACATGAACGTTAAACGTTTGTCACTGGTTACCGGCGTTCTTGCGGTATGGGCGGGGGCTTGCCTGGCGGCGCCCTCAGGCGTCATTCAATTTCACGGCAGTATTGTCGAGCCCAGTTGTCATGCGGCTGCGCCAGGCGGGTCGACGCTGGAATTCAAGGGCTGCCCCCAGGCCCTGCGTGGCAGCCAGTTGGCGGTGCAACCTGTGCGCACGGTGAAGGCGCTGGGCACTGCGCAGGTTAACGTCAAGTTGGTCGCCGACAGCCGTGATGGGCGCTATTACGACCAACGGTATGTGCTGGTGGACGCCCTCGGCAAGCCCATTCAATCGGGGGCCTACGTGGTCACCCTGAGCGCGCCGTGATGGGGTTGAGGTTGTTTTGAGCCGGATCGGCGTCAACAGCCGCGCCAGAAACCTATAGAATGCTCGGCGGCGGCGCTTGTCCTGGGTGGCCGTCTGATCATCGTCCGAGTACCGCGCCCTTCAATGAGCATTTCAGCCGCAACGCCCCAAGCCAACTGGCAACCGGTCATCGCCCTCGCGTTGGCCGCGTTTGTGTTCAATACCACCGAATTCGTGCCCGTCGGACTGCTCAGCGCCATCGGTGCCAGCTTCGACATGCCCGTGTCCAGCGTCGGCCTGATGCTCACCATCTACGCCTGGATCGTGTCCCTGACCTCGCTGCCGGTGATGCTGCTGACCCGCAACGTCGAACGGCGCAAGCTGCTGATCGTGCTGTTTTGCATGTTTATCGTCAGCCACATTCTCTCCAGTGTCGCCAACAGCTTCGGCCTTTTGATGATCAGCCGCATTGGCATTGCCTTGTCCCACGCCTTGTTCTGGTCGATCACCGCGTCCCTTGCAGTGCGCCTGGCGCCGGAAGGCAAGCAGGTGCAAGCCCTCGGTCTACTGGCTACCGGTACTTCTTTGGCAATGGTATTGGGGATTCCACTGGGCCGCCTGCTGGGTGAAGCCATGGGCTGGCGCACCACGTTCCTGGTGATCGGCGCATTCGCCGCCGCCCTGGTGTTCTGGCTGGCGCGCACCTTGCCGCTGCTGCCGAGCCAGAATTCCGGCTCCTTGCGCAGCCTGCCGCTGCTGTTCAAGCGCCCGGCGCTGGTGGCGTTGTACGTGCTCACCGCCATGACCGTGACCGCGCAGTTCACTGCCTACAGCTACATCGAACCCTTCGTCGAAGGCGTCGCCGGCATGAGCGGCAGCGCGGTCACCCTGATCCTGCTGGTGTTCGGCGGCGCGGGCATCATCGGCTCGCTGCTGTTCAGCCTGGTGCACCGATTCAACCCGCATCTGTTTGTGGTCGGCGCGGTATTCATCCTCGCCGCGTGCCTGGCACTGCTACTGCCGTTGAGTGGTGCAGAATCCTACCTGGTGGTGTTGAGCGTGTTCTGGGGCATGGCGATCATGGGTTTTGGCCTGGCGATGCAATCCAAGGTACTGGTGCTGGCCCCGGATGCAACCGACGTGGCCATGGCGATGTTTTCCGGCATCTACAACATCGGCATCGGCGGTGGCGCCCTGATGGGCAGTTGGGTCGGCAGCCAGTTTGGCTTTGCCTGGATCGGCGCGGCGGGCGGGTTGCTGGCGGCGCTGGCGTTGATTGGGTATTGCCTGGCGATCCGCCGATTTGGGCAAGGTGTCGTAACCCGGTAAAACAGGACAAGTCTTACACAGCAATTTGATACCCATTGCTACCGTCCCCCACGACCGCCCACGGTCTGTGGAGACGGCACTTGAACAGCAATGGAGTCGATTGTGCAAAAGCGTTTGACCGCCGAGTTTATCGGTACTTTCTGGCTGACGTTTGGCGGCTGTGGCAGCGCCATCCTGGCGGCGGCTTTCCCGGCACTGGGCATTGGGTTTGTCGGCGTTTCACTGGCGTTCGGGCTCACGGTGCTGACCATGGCCTATGGGCGGGGCGTCGTGTGGTCGGCGGTGATGTGTTGCCGTATATCGCGGCGCAAGTTGCCGGTGCGATGGGCGCGGCGGCCGCCTTGTACCTGATTGCCAATGGGCAGCCGGATTTTACAGTGGGTGGTTTTGCCGCCAACGGTTATGGTCCATTGAGCCCTGGCCACTTCGACATGAAGGCCGCGCTGCTCGCAGAGTTCATCGCCACGTTTTTCTTCTTGTTCATCATCATGCGTGTGACCGCACCGGGCGCGGTCCCTGGCTTTGCGCCGATTGCGATTGGCTTGGCGCTGGCGCTTATTCACCTGGTGTTGATCCCGGTGACCAATACTTCGGTGAACCCTGCACGCAGCACCGGGCCGGCGTTGTTTGCCGGGGGCGAGTACCTGGCGCAGCTTTGGCTGTTCTGGCTGGCGCCGATGGTGGGCGGGGTGATGGGGGCCTTGGCGGCGCGTTCGTTGGGTGGGGACGATAAAAAAACGCCCGCCTAAACATCATCGGCGGGCGCTCGGGAGTGACCGGGTCAGCAAGGAGTGAGCTGGCCGGTTTAGGGAGTACGGGGATCAGGCCACCGGAATCAACGGGTCCGCCGCCGCCAGCGCCACGGTGCGATCAGCGGCCGGTGGGTAGATCCACACGGTGTTGATCTGGTGCTTGAGGTCCTTGGCTTCCTGGCCGACCAGTTTCAGCTGACGATCCCAACCTTCGGTGAACACCGCGCCCCAGGCACCAAGGTCGAGGCAGGTCACGTACTTGGGCTGACTGTAGGTCATCGGCACGACGCCGATCAGGTCGGCGGCCACATTGTTGCCGGCATAACGGCCCAGGGCGATGGCGTGCTGGCAGGACATGCCGGCGAAGTTGCCCAAGTCATCGGTGGCGGCGTAGGCCACGTCGCCAGCGGCGAACACGTCAGCCTGGCCCTTGACCTTGAGGTTGCCGTCCACATGCAGGCGGCCCTGGGGATCGCGGGTGCCGCTGACCTGTTCGGTGAGCGGGTTGGCGCGAAAGCCGATGGTCCAGATCACGGTTCTGGATTCGATCCGCTGCCCATTCGCCAGGGTCACGCCGCCGGCATCCACCGAGGCGACCGAGGTATTGAGCACCCAATCCAGGCCCAATTCCGTGCTCGCTTCGATGATCGATGGTCGGATGCCGTCGCCCATGGACGCGGCGATCTGAGGGCCACGGTCAACCACCACGACGCGAATGTCAGCCTTGTCACCCAGTGCTTCACGCAGGCGCGCCGGCATTTCGGTGGCGGTCTCGATACCGGTAAAACCACCCCCGGCGACCACCACCGTATTGCGCGCCGCGCTGTCAGGCAGGTTCTTCAAGGCCTTGATATGCGCTTCGAGGCGCGTGGCGTCTTCGATCTGGTCCACATCGAAGACATGCTCGATGCCTGGCATCTGCGGGCGATTCAGACGGCTGCCAGCGGCCAGCACCAGGCGGTCGTACTGGAGGGTGGTGGAGGTGCCGGCCGCGTTGCGGTAGGTCACTTGCTTGCCGTTCTCGTCGATGCTGTCCGCCGCGCCTTCAATGAACTTCACGTTCACCGCGTCGAACAACGGGCCCAGCGGTGCCATCATGGTGTGCACATCGGGCTCGTAGAAACGTGGGCGGATGCGCAGTTCCGGTTGCGGGGCGAGCAGGCTGATCTGCACGTCGTTGCGGTCATGTTTGTCCAGCAGGCGGGCCGCGCTCAACGCGCTCCAGACACCACCGAACCCTGCGCCAATAATAAGAATGTGCTGCTTCATGGTTTGCTCCTGGAGAGGCGTTGTTGCGTGAGTGGGACTGTGTGGAGCCAGACTATCCATGTGGCCTGCCTTGAACACTTCTACCTAGGGTCAGTGCAGGCATGCGTAGGTGTGAGGCGGCTATACCAAGGTATTAGCGGCCCAGCACATCGGCGAGGCAGGCCATCAGTTGGGCGCAGGAAAACGGCTTGGGAAAGAACGCAATCGGCGGCGGCAACGCCGGGTCGATACTGGGCGGTGGGCCGGGGTAGCCGGTGATGAAAATCACCGGCAGTGAGACGCCATCGGCGTGCAGGGTTTCGTAAAGCTGGATACCGGTGAGGCCAGGCATCTGGATGTCGCTGATCAGGCAGGCGGTGGTGCGGGGGGCATCCGAGCCGAGGAAGGCTTCGGCATTCGCATAGAGCCGGACGCTGTAGCCGTTGGAGCGCAGCAGCCCATCCAGTGCCAGGCGAACGGACTCATCATCATCGACGATGGCAATTATCTTCGTGTCGGACATTTCGTTACCTGGAGGCTATCGGGCTGCACATGGAAGCAACCCGCCATCACCCCACGATACGCCGTCCACACCGGCAACATACTATACGTGCGTATACCCAGCCTGTTGCTTGACCGGGATGCCGAGGGCCTGGGCCATGCGCACCAAATCGGCGAAAGAGCGTGCGAGCATCTTGCGCATCGCCTGGCCGCGATGGATCTTCACGGTGATTTCACTCAGGCCGATCTCGCCGGCAATCTGCTTGTTCATCAGCCCGGAAACTGCCAACGCCATGACCGTTTGCTCGCGGGGGGTGAGGGTGGCGTAGCGGCTGCGCAGTTCATCATCGCCGCGCTCGGCTTCACGCCGCGCCTTGTCCTTGGCGTGGGCGGCGCACACCGCGTCGATCAGGTCCTGCTCGCGGAACGGTTTGGCCAGGAAGTCCACGGCACCGGCTTTCATCGCGCGCACGGTCATGGCGATGTCGCCGTGGCCGGTCATGAACACGATGGGCAGATTGATCCGCGCCGCCACCAATTCATTCTGAAAATCCAGGCCGCTGGTGCCTTGCAGGCGTACGTCGAGCACCAGGCAACTGGGCAGGTCGGGGCGTGGGAAATGCATGAACTCGGCGGCCGAAGCAAACAGCTGGACCTGCAGGCCCACCGAGCGCAACAGGCTGCCGAGGGATTCGCGCAGCGGGCGATCATCATCGACGATATACACCCAGGGTTCCTGGCTGATCACGCGGTTCATCGGGTGAAGGTCGTTCATGGGGCCTCCTTGGCCAACAGTGGCAGTGAGCAGGTGAATGCGGTGCCCTCGCCGGGCGTGCTGGCGACCCAGAGGCGGCCGCCGTGGAAGTCGATGATCGAACGGCAGATCGACAGGCCCATGCCCAGGCCGTCGGGCTTGGTGGTGAAGAAGGGTTGGAACAAGGTCGGCAGGTCCTTGGCGTCAATGCCGATGCCCTGGTCGGCCACTTCGAGCAGAACATTGTCGCCGTCTACCCAGGTGCGCACCCGCAGCAGGCGCTGGCGCGGGGCGACGGTTTCCATGGCGTGGCAGGCATTGATGATCAAGTTGATCAGCACCTGTTGCAGCTGCACGCGGTCGGCGTTGATCTGTGCGTCGAGCACGCCCAGTTCCACGCGGCTGCGCACTTTATGGCGCGACAGTTCGTGCTGCACCAGGCCCAGGGTTTCATTGACGATGGCGTCCAGCGACTCGGGTTTGCGCAGTGGGTCGCACTTGCGTGA
The DNA here is from genome assembly GCF_049896305.1 of Pseudomonas sp. DWP3-1-3b3. NCBI lineage: Bacteria > Pseudomonadati > Pseudomonadota > Gammaproteobacteria > Pseudomonadales > Pseudomonadaceae > Pseudomonas > Pseudomonas sp. DWP3-1-3b3. The sequence goes on from NZ_JAFCUA010000004.1 coordinate 467,549, forward strand.
AAGCGCGCGAATGCGGCTGATCACCTCACTGGCGCGGCAGGCGCTGGAGACGATGCGGTCCAGGGACTGGCGGGCTTCGTTCAGGTCGGGTTCGGCGCGGTCAAGCCAGCGCCGACAGGCTTCGCCACTGCTGGTGATGGCGGTCAGCGGCTGGTTCACCTCATGGGCAATCGAGGCGGCCAATTCGCCCAGGGAAGTGATGCGGGTGACGTGAGCCAGTTGGCTCTGCGCATGGAACAACGCCTCTTCGGCGAGCTTGTCGGCAGTGACATCCTTCACCGCGCCCAGGTATTCGAAATGCCCACGGCTCTCGACAGGGCTGGCGATCATATGCAGGTGCTTGACGCGCCCATCCGGCATCAGCAGGCGGTGCTTGACCTCGATCAAAGGTTCACGGTTCAGGGCCTTGGCGAAGACCTCACGGGCCAGGTGACGGTCGTCGGGATGGGTGCGCTCCAGCACCATCGCTGCCGTGGGCGTCTGCTGGTGTGGGTATTCGAAGATCCGCGCCAATTCCTCGGACCACGACATGGCATCGCTGTCGCCACGAAAGCTCACGCTGCCGGTCTGGCTCAGGCGCTGGGCGCCCACCAGGTAAGCCTCGTTGTGCCGCAGGCTGTCCGCCGCGTACTTGCTGCGCAGGGCAAGAAAAGTGATGGCTGACAGCGCCGTGAGGCAGCGGAAGAACCCGGTGATCGATTCCCAACGTTCATAGTTGCCGTTGTAGAGAAACAGCGCAGTGAGCAGCGCGATGGAAAACAGCGCGACGCCAATCACCACATTGATTGAAAAGAGGTTGGCCGCCATCAACAGCAGCGTGATGTACAGCAGCGTCGGCGCCCAGTCGGTATGGGTTTCGGAGTTGATCACGAAAATGCCGCAGGCCACGACCAGCCCGACCACCCAGCCCAGGGCGTTGATCGCCGGCGTCGGGCTGATGCCGAACGCGGCGCGTGCGTGGGTCTGGCTTGGGGTGAACACCAGCCGGTCCCAAAGGCCAGCCCACCCTGACTGTTCGCGGCGAGCGCTCGCGGGAACGGTGATTTTCATGGCGTTCAGGCACTCCATTGGTGTTGTCGAGGGTGGAGCAGGGGTCACTCACTTTAAAAGCATCCGTTCTCACCGAGTAGGACACAAAACCCTGAAATCCTGCCAAGCCCTATACCCAGGTATGAGCGCGCTGACCCCAGGTAGGAGAGACGCCCGGCCCGAGCCGCCATAACCTGAGGCCTCTCACTCCTCTCCAAGGCCCTGCGGCCGGGTGGCTAACATGATGAACAGAAATGACCTGCGTCGTGCTGACATCAATCTGCTGGTGGTGTTCGAGTCGATGATGCATGAGCGCAATGTCAGCCGGGTCGGCGAGAAATTGTTTCTCGGCCAGCCGACTATCAGCAGTGCCCTCGGCCGCTTGCGGTTGATGTTCGATGACCCGCTGTTCATTCGCGCTGGGCGGCTGATGCAACCCACGTCCCGTGCCGAGGAAATCTTCAGCAATCTCGGCCCGGCGCTGGACAGCATTGCGGCGGCGCTGAGTCGCTGCCAGGCGTTCAACCCGGCGACCAGCGAGGCCACTTTTCATATCGGCCTGTCCGACGACGTGGAATACGCCTTGCTGCCCAGCCTGTTGCGGCGCCTGCGTATCGAGGCACCCAACATGACCCTGGTGGTGCGCCGTGCCGATCACTGGCAGATGTCGCAACTGCTCACCAGTGGCGAGATCTCCCTGGGCATCAGCCACACCCAGGAACTGCCGGCCAATGCACGCCGCAAAAGCCTGCGGCCGATGCGCCCGATGCTGCTGCGCGCCGATCACCGGCCAGGGGACGTGGGACTGGACGAGTTCTGCCAACGGCCCCACGCGGTGGTGTCGTCCATGGGCAATGTGATCGATGACTCCGACCGTGCCCTGGGCCTGATCGGGCGCCAGCGCAAAGTGGTGCTCACCGTGCCGCAGTTCAGCGCGTTGCCGGTGCTGCTGGCCGACAGCGACATGCTCGCCATCGTGCCCGACTATGTGGCGCGCGCCATGGCCGGAGTGGGTGGCCTTCGTGCGCAGTGTGCGCCGCTGGATTTGCCTGAGCAGGAGTTGGCGCTGGTGTGGCGCGGCACCACCCATAACGATCCGGGGGAGCGCTGGTTGCGGGCGCGCTGCAGTGTGTTCCTGGGCGAGCCGGTGGTGCTCGCGGTGGCCAGCTGATGAACCTCTACACCCATCCCTTGCTGCTCGGCGGCGTGCTGATCCTGCTGGACCTGGTGTTGTGGCAAGGCCTTGGCCCGGCGCGGCGTACCTTGCGCAGCGGATTGCGGGTGCTGGTGTTCGCGCTGTTTTGCTGGGTCATGGTGGCGGCCGGCATCAGCCCCTTGCAGCCACCGCCTTGGCCGGAAGACGCGGTGCTCAACCTGATGGCGACCGTGCTGGGCATCGGCTGGTGGTTGTTTGCCGCACGCACCCTGACCGTGATCCTCGGCCACGGCCTCACCACTCGTGTGGGGCAGAGCGCGCGCTTGCTGCATGACGTGCTGGGGGCGGTGATCTTCCTGGTCGCCATCGTCGGCGCAGCGGCCTATGTGCTGCAACTGCCGGTCAAGGGCCTGCTGGCGACCTCGGGCGCCATGGCGATCATCCTTGGCCTGGCGCTGCAAAGCACTTTGAGCGACGTGTTCAGCGGCATTGTGATCAACACCACCAAGCCCTATCAGATCGATGATTGGGTCAGCATCGATGGGGTTGAGGGCAAGGTGCTGGACATCGATTGGCGTTCTACTCATTTGCAGACGGAAGCGGGCAGCACCGCCGTGGTGCCCAATTCCCTGGCGGCCAAGGCCAAGATCCTCAACCACAGCCGGCCGGGCGGGGCGCATGGCGTCAGCGTCAGCCTGGCGGTGCCCAGCGGCATCGCGCCTCGCCTGGCACTGGAGGCCTTGGAAAAAGCCTTGCAGGGGACGCACGCCTTGCTGCCGGGGCCCAAAGTCTCGATCAAGAGCTCGCAACTGGAATTCAACGAATACGAACTCAAGGGCTTCGTCGCCTCACGCTCGGCGCGCAGCGGCGTGCGTAACTTGATGTTTGACCTGGCCCATCGACACCTTGAAGCGGCTGGACTGACCTGGGGTGAAGGCTCCAACACCAAGGCTTGGAGCCGCCAGCGGCAATTGCTGGAGGAAGTCCGGGTGATGCGTGCCCTCAGCCTTGAGGAGCGTGACCGCCTGGCCGAGGCCATGACCCCCGTGGACTTCCAGGCCAATCAGGTGCTGCTGGCCTTCGATGAAGTCGCCGATAGCCTGATGATCATCGCCACTGGCGTGATATCGGTAGCGATCCATGATGGTGACCGCGTGGTCGAAGCCGGTCGCATGGGCCCCGGCGAAGTGATGGGTGAGGAGGGCATCTTGGCGGACGGGCGTTCCCGTGGGCAATTTCGCAGCCTCACCAGCGGGCGGTTGTTCCGCATCGAAAAATCACTGCTGGGCGCGCAGTTGCAGCACAGCAGTGATTTGTTGATGGCATTGGATCGGTTGCAGCATCAGCGCGAAGACATCCGTGATGCGGTGGTGCTGAAGAAACCTGCGCCGGTCAAGAAGAGTGGTTTGCTGCGGTGGCTACAGAAACACTGATCCACTTGTGGTGAGCGAGCTTGTTGTGGTGAGCGGGCTTGCCCCGCGCTGGGCTGCGAAGCGGCCCTAAAACCAGCCGCCTCGGTTTATCTGGAAAAATGCGGTGATCTTATTGGGGCTGCTTCGCAGCCCAGCGCGGGGCAAGCCCGCTCACTACAACAATTCAGATCACCTCAACAACCTAGCGGGAAAAACGCTCCCGATACTCCCGTGGCGAAATCGTCAGGTGGCGGTGGAAGGTATACCGCATCCGCTCCTCATCGCCGAACCCACACAGCCGGGCAATCTGGTCGATATTGCGGTCGGAATCTTCCAGCAGGCGGCGCGCCGCTTCCATGCGAAACAACTCGATGGCCTTGGCCGGTGTGCGCCCGGTGCGTTGCTTGTAGACCCGCGCAAAGTTGCGCGGGCTCATCTGGGCCTGGTGCGCCAGACGTTCCACGGACAGGTCCGAGTCCTGCAAGTTGTCGGCGACCCACAGGTGCAGTTCATCAAAACCCGCGCTGTCATCGGTCTGTGCCTGCAGCAGCTGGCTGAACTGCGCCTGCCCGCCGGGGCGCTTGAGAAACACCACCAGCTCGCGGGCCACCTGCAACGCCACATCGCGGCCGCAGTCGATTTCGACCAGGGCCAATGCCAGGTCGATCCCCGCTGTCACGCCGGCCGAGGTCCATACATTGCCCTGCTGGATAAAGATCGCGTCCATGTCCACCACGATGGCCGGGAAGCCGTGCTTGAGCATGTCGCACATGGCCCAGTGGGTCGCGGCGCGGCGGCCGTCGAGCAAACCGGCCATGGCCAGCAGGAAGGTGCCGCTGCACACCGAGGCGGTGCGCCCGGCGCTGGCCGAGGCGATGCGCAGCCATTCGACCAGTTCTGTATTGGCCGCCATCGCCTGTTGAATGGCCGGCGCGCCGGGTACGATCAGGGTGTCGATGGGCGTATCAGCCAATTGCCCGAGTGCCACCGTGTCTACGCTCAAACCTTCGGCGGTCTGCATCAAGCCTCCAGCCAGGCTGGCGGTGTGCATCACGTAACCCGGCAAGCCGCGTTCGGCCATGGCCTTGGTGGCGGCCCAGAACACGGTCTGGGCGTCGGTCAGGTCGAGCAGGCCCATTTGCGGATAGGCCAGGAACACCAGGGTACGCGGCTGAACGAGTGGGGCGATGGCGGTCATGGGAGGGTCCAGAGAACGAGAGCGGGGCACTCCCGTTGTACCACGGAGTGGGCGTCGTGTTTACCCGCTCACCGTCAAACCGGTCAAACCTCTGGGAAGCCGGTTTTCTGCGGCCAGCGGTTCTGGAAGCGCTGCACGTCCAACTGCTGGAACAGTCCGCCCTGGGTAAACGGCTCTGTTGCCAGCCAGGTCTGCACATGGGCCTCATCGTCGAAGTCCACCACCATCAACGAACCCACGGGCTCGCCCTGGGGACCGAGCAAGGGGCCGGCGAACGCGATGCGCTCTGCCACGCCGGCCAGGTAGTCGCGATGGGCGGGCAGCAGGGCGGCGCGTTGTTCGGCGGCGTTGGGTTTATACAGGGCGTGAATTGCGAAAATCATGCGGAAAAACCTGATCAGCAATGAGGGGAAGCCCTTTATGCGATAACCCGATCGGCTTGCCAAATGAAACTTTTCAAGGCTTCCAGGTCTGCACATCCTTGGCATCCACCGCTTTAGGCAACAACCCCGCCTTGAAGAACGCATCGGCGATTTTCTGCTGCTCGCCCAGTTGGCCGAGCGTTACCGGTTGCACTTGGTAGCTGCGGTGCGCATTGGCCGCTTCAACGGTAGCCACATCCAGGTTGCCCCACAGCGGGCCGAGTATCTTGGCTGCATCCTGCGGGTTGGTTTTCACCCACTGGCCGGCTTTTTCCAACTGCTCATACACCACCTTCAACACCTCAGGATGCGCCTTGGCGTAAGGCGTGCCGGTCAGGTAGTAACGCTTGTAACTGGCCAAGCCGGCGCCGTCGGCCAGGGTGCGCGTCGGCAGTTGGCGCTGCACGCTGGTGAGGAAAGGTTCCCAGGTGACCCAGGCGTCCACCTTGTTGTTCTCGAACGCCGCCCGACCATCAGCGGGGGTCAGGTAAGCCGGCGTGATATCCGAGAACTCCAGGCCCGCCTTGGCCAATGCCGCGATCAGCAAATAGTGGGTGCCCGCCGCCTTGGTCACGGCGATTTTCTTGCCTTTGAGGTCCGCCAGTTGCTGGATCGGCGAGTCCTTGCGCACCACGATGGCCTGGGCTGAAGGCGAGGGTGCTTCCTGGGCGAAGTAGGTGAGTTTGGCCTGGGCGGCCTGGGCGAAGATCGGCACGGTGTCGGCCACGTCGGCACTGATGTCGACGTTGCCCACGTTGAGCGCTTCGAGCAGTGGCAGGCCGCTGGGGAACTCATGCCAGCTGACGTCGATGTTGTTGGCCTTGAGGGCTTTTTCCAGGGTGCCCTGGGTTTTCAGCAGGGTGATCAGGGTCGAGGATTTCTGGTAGCCGATGCGCACGGTTTCTTGGGCCTCGGCGCTCACGGCGACAGAAAAGGCCAACAACCCGAGTACCGCGGCGAGGGGACGACGTATGGACATGGCGAGCTCGATCTTCAACGAAATAGCGTCGAGCTTAAAGTTCTAAAAACCATTCGTTAAATACTCTTTCGATCTTAGCTTAGGGCGCTTTTCCCTGGATCCGACGAATTGGGCATAACCATAGAATTATAAGATTCTTTCATCATTTCTCGTCGTTAATATAATCGAATGAGTTTTTCTGCCAGGCCTTACGCGGTTTTTTGGCATATGCAGCTCCTTCTATTTCTCTCACGCCAAGGCCTTCCATGACGTTCAAGAAACTTATCGTTGCCGCCAGTCTGCTGTTCGCCGCGGCGGCGGCCCAAGCCGAGCAAACCCTGGACATCAGCTATCAGCGTTCGTCCACCTTGTGGATCCTGCTCAAGCAAAATGGCCAGTTGGAACAGCGGCTCAAACCGCTGGGTTTCACCGTGAACTGGCATGAATTCAGCACCGGTTTGCTCAGTTCCTTGAACGCCGGCAGCGTCGACCTCCATGCCGATGTGGCCGATGCCTTTGCACTGTTCACCCAGGCCGCCGACGCGCCGTTGACCTACTACGCCCAGGAAAACTCCTCGCCCGGTGCCCAGGCGATCATCGTGCAGGACACATCGTCGATCCACAGCATCGCCGACCTCAAGGGCAAGACCGTCGCCGTGTCCAAGGGCTCGGGCAGCAACTATCTGCTGATTTCGGCCCTGAAAAAAGCCGGCCTGACCCTGGCCGATATCACCCCCCGTTATCTGGAAGCCCCGGACGGCGGTGCCGCCTTCGCCAATGGCAGCGTGGACGCGTGGGTGATCTGGGACCCGTTCCTCGCCACCCAGCAACTGGACCATCACGTGCGGGTAATTGCCGACGGCAAGGACGGCTTGGCCGACTACAACCGCTTCTACCTGGCTACGACGAAATTCGCCAAGGCTCATCCGGACGTGTTGCAGGTGACCTTCGACACCCTGCGCGAGACCGGCCAATGGGTGAAGGCCCACCCCAAGGAAGCTGCCGAAATCCTCGGCCCGCTGTGGGGCAACATCGCTCCGGCCACGGTGGAACGCGCCAATAGCCGCCGCAGCTACGACATCATCCCGGTCAAGCTGGACAACCTCGCCGAGCAACAGCGCATCGCCGACACCTACTACGCCGCCAAGCTGATTCCCAAGCCGTTGAAGGTCAGCGCAATCACTGTGTGGACGCCAAAACCATGAGCCGTCAGATCCATTTATCCGCGTTCCTGTTGAGTGGGCCGGTGGTGCACAGCCACGCGGTGTGGCGTCACCCGGAAACGGTGGGCAATTACCTCGACCCCGAGTACTACGCACGGGTGGCCAAGGTGGTGGAGGAGGGGCTGTTCGACTTCCTGTTCTTCGCCGATCGCCTGGCCGTGGGCGACCAGATGGGCGGTTCCCGCGAGTTCGCCCTACGCTACGGCGCCCAGGACGCCACGCGGCTGGACCCGTTGCCGATCCTCTCTTACCTGGTCGGCAAGACCTCCAAGCTGGGGCTCGGTGCGACCCGTTCCACCACCTATTACGAACCGGCGCACATCGCCCGTGAATTCGCCACCCTCGACCACCTGTCCAAGGGCCGTGCGGCGTGGAATATCGTCACCTCGATGAACGACAGCGAAGGGCGCCTGTTCGGCAAGGACAAGCACCTGGAACACGATCTGCGCTATGACCGCGCCGATGAGTTTGTCGAAGTCGCGCTCAAACTCTGGAACAGCTGGGGCAAGGACGCGCTGAAGCTGGATCGCCAAAGCGGGGTGCTGGCGGACCCCGCGTTGATCCGTTCGGTGCAGCATCAGGGCGAGTGGTTCCGGGTTGAAGGCCCGCTGAATATTCCACGTACGCCCCAGGGCCGGCCGGTGCTGATCCAGGCCGGTTCGTCCGGGCGGGGCCGGCGCTTCGGTGCGCGGTGGGCCGAGGCGATTTTCACCATTCACCCGCATTTGGCGGCGATGCGTGCGTTTCGCGATGACGTGCGTGCGCAGGTGGTGCAGCAAGGCCGTGAGGCTGACAGCTGCAAGGTGCTGACGGCGGTGATGCCGTTCATTGGGGGCAGCGAGGCCGAGGCCCGGGCCAAGCGCGACAAGCACAACGCTTTGGCGCGGCCTGAGTTGGGGCTGGTGACATTGGCTTCACAGTTGAATGTCGACCTGTCGCCATTCCCGCTTTCGGCGACGCTGGCCGAGATCGCCCAGTCGCCGCTGATCCACCCGGCTGCCGCCGAGAAGCTGTTGATGCAGGGGCCGGAAACCACCCTGGAACAACTCGGGCGCATCTTCGCCAGCAGCGTGCGCGTGCCGCAGTTGGTGGGCACGGGGGTGCAGGTGGCCGATCAATTGGCCGAGCTGTTTGAGCAGGGTGGGTGCGATGGGTTTGTGATTTCACCGGGGTACCTGCCGGGCTCGTTCACCGAGTTTGTCGAGAGCGTGATTCCGCATTTGCAGCGCAAGGGATTGTTTCGCACGGCGTACGAAGGAGCGACGTTGCGCGAGCATTTGGGATTGGCTGATCTCAACAACAGAATTGATAAAAAGGATATTTCGCATGGCTGATTTCGATCATTTAACCCGCCGCCGCCTACTCGGCCTCGCCGGTATCACCCTGGCCGGCCTGTCGCTGCCACGCCTGGGTTTCGCCGCTGACGAACACGCTGGCCATAACACTTCACAGGAACCCGCCGGCACCGGTGAGTTCATCCGCCTCGACGCACCGCGCAAGCTGAAGCTGGCAGTCAATCTCAACGCCGTGTGCCTGGCACCCGTAGTAATCGCCCACGGCCAGGGCTTTTTTACCAAGCACAATCTGGACGTGGAGTTGGTCAACTTCGGCAACTCCACCGAGGTGCTGCTGGAGGCCATCGCCACCGGTAAAGCCGACGCGGGTGTGGGCATGGCGCTGCGTTGGCTCAAGGCCCTGGAGCAGGGTTTTGACGTAAAACTCACGGCGGGCACCCACGGCGGCTGCCTGCGTTTGCTCAGTGCGGCGAATGGCGGCGTGACCAAGCTGGAAGACCTCAAGGGCAAGGCCATCGGCGTGACCGACATGGCCAGCCCGGACCGCAATTTCTTCTCGATCCTGCTGAAAAAACACGGCGTGGACCCGGTGCGCGACGTGGAGTGGCGCCTGTACCCGGCCGACCTGCTCGGCACGGCCCTGGAGCGCGGCGAAGTGCAGGCGGTGAGTGGCAGTGACCCGTTCATGTACCGCCTGATCAAATCCGGCGTGGCCCGTGAACTGTCCACCAACCTGGTGGAGGAATACGCCAACCTCAGCTGCTGCGTGGTCGGCGTCACCGGCAAATTGGTACGCGAAGACAAACGCGTGGTCGCGGCGCTGACCCAAGCGATTCTGGAAGCCCACGACTATTCCGTGAAGCACCCCGAAGAAGTCGCCAAAGGCTTCCAGGCCCATGCGCTGAATACGTCGGTGGAGGAAGTGCAGGCGATCCTCCATGACCATACCCACGGCCACCACGCGGTGGGTGCGGCGCTGACCCAGGAAATCCTCACCTATGTGACCGACCTGAAAACCGTCGAAGTGATCAGCAAGAGCACTGACCCGGTGGAGTTTGCCAAGGAGATCACCGCCGATGTCTTCAGCTGATGCAACAACTCTGGCGCCTGCCCTGGCCTACAAAATCGGATGGCAGGATGTGGCAGTGGTCGGGGCCTGGCTGGCTGTCGCGTTGCTGATCAGCTACTGGCCCAACGCGACGCGCAACTGGCCGATGACCCAGGGCCTGGCCAATCTGTGCGTGGGCATCGCGGCGCTGTTCATCGTATTGAGCCTGCTGGGGCGCAAGGTAGCGAAGCTGGGCCTGCGTCTGCGCAACGCGGGTCCCTGGCTGATTGCCTTGCCGGCGCTGCTGGGTATCTGGGAGCTGCTCACCGCCAAACTGGCGCTGTTGCCGGTGCCGTTTTTTGCGCCGCCCCAGGCCTTGCTGGCGGTGTATATCGAAGACTACGCACGGCTGGCCGACAGCCTGTTGCACTCGGCGCTGCTGCTGGGTTCGGGCGTGGCGCTGGGGGCGATCACCGGGTTCATTGCGGGTGTGGCGATCGGGTGGTCCACGCGTATCGGCTACTGGCTGCACCCGGTACTGCGCATCCTCGGCCCGGTGCCGTCGACGGCGCTGTTGCCGCTGTGCTTTTTCCTGTTTCCGAGCAGTTGGAGCGCCAGCGTATTCCTGATCGCTCTGGCCACCTGGTTTCCGGTGACGGTGCTCACCTGGTCGGGCGTGGCGAGCGTGGATAAAGCCTATTACGACGTGGCCCGTACCCTCGGCGCCAAGCAAGGTTTTCTGATTTTCAAGGTGGCGATTCCCGCTGCCTTGCCGCATGTATTTGTCGGCTTGTTCATGGGCCTGGGCGCTTCGTTTTCGACCTTGGTGGTGGCGGAGATGATGGGCGTCAAATCCGGCATCGGCTGGTACCTGCAATGGGCACAGGGCTGGGCCGCCTACGCGAATATGTACGCCGCCTTGCTGATCATGGCACTCGCCTGTTCGGGGTTGATCACCGGGTTGTTCCTGGTGCGTGACCGGTTATTGGCCTGGCAGAAAGGATCGATGAAATGGTAGCCCTGGCACACGCCGTATCGGCGTCGGAAGGTTTGGCGTTGCGTATAGAAAACCTCAGCCATGGCTTTGCCCTGGACGGCCAGCATCTGCCGGTGTTGGAGCGGGTTTCGTTGGACGTGGCACCCGGCGAGTTCGTGGCCTTGCTCGGGCCTTCGGGGTGCGGCAAGTCGACCTTGCTGCGCCTGGTGGCCGGCCTGGAAACGGCGGACTCCGGCCGCTTGTTGGCCGACGGTGCCGCCATCACCGGCCCGGACCCGAGCCGTGTGGTGGTGTTCCAGGACCCGACGCTCTACCCATGGCGCCGGGTGTGGGACAACGTCGCCGTCGGCCTGGAAGCCCAGGGCCTGCTCAAGAGCCATTCGGCCAAGGTCGATGAAGCCCTGGAAAAAGTCGGCCTCAGCCAGTTCACCCGCGCGTATCCACGGCAGCTGTCCGGCGGCATGGCGCAACGGGTCGCCTTGGCTCGCGCACTGGTCAATCAACCACGCCTGCTGATCCTCGACGAGCCCCTGGGCAAACTCGACTCACTGACCCGCATCACCATGCAAAAAGAGCTGATCGACCTGTGGCAACGCCAGGGCTACACGGCGCTGCTGGTGACCCATGATGTGGAAGAAGCCTTGCTGCTGGCCAACCGGGTGATCGTGTTCAGCGACCGTCCGGCGAAAATCCAGGCGCAGTTGACCATCGAACGGCCGTATCCCCGGCACCGGGATGATCCATATCTGGTGGACTTGCGGCGGCAGATCCTGGGTTTGCTGGGGCTAGGAGAAAACTGGTGACCCGCCGGCTCAGTTGAGCGCAATCGCCGCCGGCGCAAGGGCGTTCAAGGCCCCGGCACGGTCTGCCAGGTAACGCGCCGGCGGCTGGCCCATGGTCTTGCGGAACATGGTGATAAAACCGCTGGCGTTCTCATAGCCCAAGTCCAGGGCCACGCGTTGCACACTCTCACCTTTGGCCAGCCGTTGCAGTGACAAGATCACATGCAACTGCCGGCGCCAGCGGCCAAAACTCAGCCCCAGTTCTTCCAGCAACAGGCGGGTCATGCTGCGCTCGCTCATGCCGATGCGCACGGCCCATTGACCGAGCGTGGCCTTGTCCGCCGGTTCGGCCAGCAGGCTATCGGCCAGGCGGCGCAGTCTCGGGTCCTGAGGCATCGGCAAGTGCAAGGCTTCGACAGGTGCAGCGGCCAACTCATCCAGCAAGGTGTTGATCAAACGGCCCTGGGCGCCGCTTTCGTCGTAGAGCAGCGGGAAACTCACCGCCTTGCTGATCAGCTCATGCAACAGCCCTGACACGGCCAGGGTGCAGCATTGCGGGGGCAGGGCGCAGGCGGCGTCGGGGTCGATCAACAGGCAATAGACTTCGGCTTCGCCGGAGCCGCGTGCTGCGTGGGACATTCCGCCGGGAATCCACAGTGCGCATTGCGGCGGCACGATCCAGATACCCGCCTCGATCTCGCAATGGATGACCCCGCGCAGGGTGTACAGCAACTGGCCCTTGCGATGGGCGTGCTGCGCATGCTCCCAGGTGTCCGACGTGCTGGTGGCGCCCACGGCAACCACCGTACGCGGGAACAGATCGGCATCCTTGACCATCGAGCGGTCATGCATTTGAAGGCGATGGTGTTTCATACGGGATCGCAGGTTGGCTGAATTGCGAAACAGTCTGGCTATTCTGTGCAATGCCGTCCAGTGGATGGATCGTTAAAGTGAGAGCCATTCTCAACAAGGAGCTCTGCCATGCGACTCGACAGCACAACATTCCCGGTGGTGAAAATCGTTTTCGACGCGCCCAACGAGGGCGGGCCGGAAGATGCCTTCCTGGTCTTCGAAAACCTGCTGGCCCGCCAGCAACCCTTCCTGCTGCTGCATGAAAAATCCGTGGACGAAAACAATCACGAACACTCCCACGAAGAGCGCAAGCAAGCCTCGATCTGGATGAAGAAAAACAAGCAGGCGCTGCGCACCTACGTCCGAGGCATGATCCAGGTGGAACCCAGCGCTGCACAGCGCCTGGCGCTCAAGCCGTTTGCCGTGATGTTCGGCAAGGCCTGGGGCTATCCGCTGTTGGTGGTGGAATCCAAGGACCAGGCCTGGGCGCTGGCGCGGGATGTGTTGGATGAGCGGGTGTCGGATGTGGCGCACTTTTGAACGCCCGCAACGTCGAGCTATGGCGAGGGAGTTCCCACTCCCTTTGTGGCGAGCGGGGGAGGCTGCACGTTCTGTAGTACGCCACCTGACCTGGGTGTTTCAGGTATCCTCCGCGCCTCTTTTTCCACCGATTCAAAGACAAATGACCGGACAAGACATGCAGGCGATGCTCTCCTCGATTCTCGACGAAGTGCGCCCCCTGATCGGCCTCGGCAAGGTTGCCGACTACATCCCCGCACTGGCCGACGTGCCGGCCAACCAACTGGGCATCGCCGTTTACGGCAACGATGGCACGGCCTATTGCGCCGGCGACGCCGACACCTTGTTTTCGGTGCAGAGCATTTCCAAGGTGTTCAGCCTGGTGCAAGCCATCGACCACGGCGGTGAAACCATCTGGGAGCGCCTGGGGCATGAGCCTTCCGGACAGCCGTTCAACTCCATGGTGCAGCTGGAATTCGAGCGCGGCCGCCCGCGTAATCCATTCATCAATGCCGGTGCGCTGGTGATCTGCGACATCAACCAGTCGCGCTTTGCCGTGCCGATCTTGTCGATGCGCGATTTTGTGCGGCGCCTGTCGGGTAACCCGCAAATCCTGGTCAATAGCATCGTCGCCGAGTCCGAAGCGCAACACGGTGCGCGTAACGCGGCCATGGCGTATCTGATGAAATCGTTCGGCAACTTCCACAATGACGTGGACGCGGTGCTGCACAGCTACTTCAACTACTGCGCGTTGCAGATGAGCTGCCTGGACTTGGCGCGCGCATTCAGCTTCCTCGCCAACGAGGGCATAAGCGCCCACAGCGGCGAGCAGATTTTGACGGCGCGCCAGACCAAGCAGGTCAACTCGATCATGGCCACCAGCGGGCTGTATGACGAGGCGGGCAATTTTGCCTATCGCGTCGGGTTGCCCGGCAAGAGCGGGGTAGGGGGCGGGATTGTCGCAGTGGTGCCGGGGCAGTTCACAGTGTGCGTGTGGTCGCCGGAGTTGAACGCGGCGGGGAATTCGCTGGCGGGGATGAAGGCGTTGGAGTTGTTGAGTGAGCGGATTGGGTGGTCGGTGTTTTGAGAGATCGAATGGGAAGAGCGTGAACGCCGTGTCGTACTGTGGGGGTGAGGACACGGGACACACATTGAGGTAAAGTCGAGTCTGCGTTCGACGTTTGAGGTGATCTATGCTAACCGCCATTGATCCGCCCCCGTCCTGAGCCGGAGACCAGCATGTCACGTAAAAAAGTTAAGCCACAAATCACCGAAGCGCAGATTCTTGCTCAAGAATCGAGTATTCCCTCTATTGCAGCCAAGGCATTCAGAGATGCCTACGAGGTTGCCCTTTCCAAGGGCGAATCTGTGCTTGTGGTCCGTGCCGGGCAACTGGTGAAAGTCTCAAATACAGAAACGCTGGTTATCCGACCCGTGGAAACCTATGGCACTCTCAAGGCGGGCACCCGCTTGAAAACCAGGAAGTCTCTCTTGGATCGACGGTCCACCCAGGCGCAGATTCAAGCTTGAGTACCACCCCCAGGGTCCGGATGTTCGCCGGACCGAACGGGAGTGGAAAGAGCACGTTCAATTCGAAAGTTCCGGCTCATTTGTTGGTGAACTACATCAACCCTGATGCAATTGAGTTGAACATCCGCGAAACAGGAGTGTTCGAACTCGCTGCGTTTGGCCTTGATCAACATGCCGGGCGGGCACTTCTGTTCTTACGCGGTCATACGCTACTTTTGAATTCTCCCGATTCTCTCTCCAAGCTGGAAGGGTTAGTCGTGGACGGCGATCAAATCGCTTTTCCCTCAAGGCAGGTGGACTCCTATATAGCCTCTGCGTTGTCTGACTTTATTCGAGTTTCTTTGATTGAAGAACGGGTGAGTTTTACCTTTGAAACCGTCATGTCAGATAGCAGCAAGATAGAGTTGCTGCGGCAGGCCAAAGCAGCGGGGTATCGGGTATACGTCTACTACGTTGCTACTGCAGATGCCGATATCAACGTTGCGCGGGTTGCGTACAGGGCATCCATCGGGGGGCATGATGTTCCCGCCGACAAAATTCGCTCTCGTTACAAGCGCTCGCTGGAGAATCTCTCCGAGGCTGTTTTGCTTTCAAACAGAGCTTATATCTTTGATAACTCGCAAGACGGTGAGCCTAGTTTCGCTCAGCTGGCGGAAATCACCGAAGGTGAGGATATCGATATCGTTTCGGACACGCAGCCCGCCTGGTTTCAGCAATACGTGATCGATAAATTGACGTAGAAGGTGAGACGCCTTCTTTTACATAACGTGCTCATACAACTATGCCTTTCGCGGTTGTACCAACAAGTCGATCATTAAATAGATTGCACCAGCTGTAATTGCGATATCAGCAATATTGAACACGCCGGTATGCGTCGGCCCAACATTCAGCACCATGTAGTCAACCACATGCCCGTCGCGAAACACGCGGTCAATCAGGTTGGCGATACCGCCCAGCGCAATCGCATACAGTGGCAAGACTTTACGCAGCGGTTGGTTCCAATTGGAAAGCGACCACCCCAACGCCCAAGCCACCACGACCGCCACCCCAACGATAAAGATCAGTTGTTTGACCTGCGGCGGTAGCGCCGCGCCCAGGCTGAGGAAGGCGCCTGGGTTGAGGCTCAGTTCCAGCGCGAGGTTGAGGGGGCTGGCGCCGAATTTGAAGCTGTTGGCTTGCAATGAAACCAGCGCCAGCAGTTTGACGAGCTGGTCCATGGCAACAAATGCGATGCCTGCGAAGAGGGCAAAGGTGCGGCTTCGCAGTAGGGACGACGTGCTCAAGCGGTGACTTCCTGTTCCGGGTCGATCGATAAGGCGTCCGAAGATAGCTCAGGCGCCTTATGTCGTCTACGTTCAGGTAGTTGGGCATGTCGCCGGGGATAGTCATGAGCAAAACGCCCAAGGTGGCATGAATATTCCGGCACCCGCCTATTTTTTCTCTTTCGTCGGCGCCCCAGCCAGTCTCTTCGGTATCGGCAAAATCATGCCGGTTTCCTGCTGATACCGGCGATACCTATCCCCAAACATCCCGACCAGGTCCTTTTCTTCAAGGTGCGCCCCGATAAAGAGATAGAACGTCAGCCCTACCGCAAACACCAGATGACCCGCTGTCATGTCAGGCGTAGCCCAGAAGGCAATCAAGAACCCCAGGTACAGCGGGTGGCGAACGATCTTGTACAGCAGCGGCGTTCTGAATATCGGCGTGTGCGGTGCCGTATCGCGCCAACGATCAAAGGCTTGCTTGAGGCCGAACAGTTCGAAGTGGCTGATCAACAACGTTGCCAGCAAGACGATGCCCCAGCCCAGCCAGAACAACCCAGCCAACAAGGCCCTTGCCCAGGCGGCGTCAACGCTCCACACCGTGTGCGGCATAGGTTGCCAAAGCCAGAACATCAACATGAGTCCCCAACTGCTAATTAACACATAGGTGGAGCGTTCAACCGCCGGAGGAATGAAAGCGGCCAGCCTGTTCTTGAAGTTTTTACGCGCCATGATGCTGTGTTGCATGCCGAACAGGATGACCAGCAAACCGTTGATCAATGTTGCCAATGACCAATGGATGAAGGGTCCATCGTTGATGGCTTTTGGCACACTGAAGCCACCCAGAAAACCTATCAGGTATAAAAAGGTGGCCAGGAAAACCAAGTAGCAGACCAGGCTATATGCCAGCCCGGCCAGCCCCGCCGGGAGGCTGCTCGGGTTCTTTTGCGGGTTCATGGACGATTCCTTTCGCGCATGGTGAATAGGTAGGCCAGTCGAAGTGTGAACTCGACTGGCTAAAGCTAGCAGCCATTGCGTGATCGGCAACCTGTGAAAAATGACAGTGGTATAGATTGTTTGGCGATGGATCTCAGCTGATATGCAACCGATCCAACAAGCTGTACCACGCCACCCCCGCCCCGATATAAAACCGCTGCAACCCATGCATCGGCAAGCGCTGCAACGGCGTCACCGGGTAGGCAAACTCTGCCTTGCGGTCACACAACCGCCCCGCCAGTTGCTGCCCCAGGCTGGTACACAGCGCAATCCCACGACCATTACAACCCAGCGCCAATGTCAGCCCCGGCGCCGGTTCGTGGACATGGGGCATGAAGTCCCGTGTGATCGCGATTCGCCCAGCCCAGCGGTATTCGAATTCCAATGGCCCCAACTGCGGAAACAGCAGCGCCAACGAACGCTCCAGGTGAGCAAAGTCCGTGGGCGAAGTGGGGTCGTTGAACAGCCCGCGTCCGCCCATCAACAAGCGGCCATGGCTGTCTTTGCGAAAGTACAGCAGCAGCCTTTGTGCGGTGGAGACGGTTTCCTGGCCGGGCAAAATGCTCTCGGCTGCACGCCCCGTCAGAGGCTTGGTCGCGACGATAAAACTGTTGGCCGCGAGGATGCTTTGCGCCATGCCCGGCCACAGGTTACCGCTGTAGCCGTTGGTGGCGAGCACCACTTTCTCGGCGCTCACTTGCGCACCCGTTGCCGTCGTCAATTGCCAGCCCGAACCTTGGCGCTGCAACCCCGTCACCGCACTCTGCCCATGAATCCTTACACCCGCCGTCAACGCTGCGCCCACCAACCCACGGGCATATGCCAACGGCTGAATCGCCCCGGCGCGGCCGTCCAGCCAGCCACCGGCAAACGCGTCACTGCCCATGCGTGAAGCCACCGCCGTTGCATCCAGGCGATGTACCGGCACACCCCGCCGGGCCCACTGATCTGCTCGCGCATGCAACCCGGCGACGCCTTTTTCGGTGTACGACACCTGCATCCAGCCCTTGCGTACCGGCGCGCAATCGATGCCGTGTTTTTCGATCAGCTTGAACACCAGGTCCGCCGAGTTCGACACGGTTGAGATCAACGGCTCGGCGCGTTCCGGTCCATACATCTGCACCAGTTGTTCCGGGTCATATTTGAGGGTGGGGTTGACCTGCCCACCGTTGCGCCCCGACGCACCCCAACCCGGCTCATTGGCTTCCAACACGCAGACGCTCACGCCGCGCTCGGCCAAATGCAGCGCCGTGGACAAGCCGGTATAGCCCGCACCGACAATCGCCACATCGACCTTCACCGATTCACTCAACGCAGGCGTCGGCACCACCGACGGTGCGGTCGCGGACCACAATGATTTCATGACAGGCTCCGCGTATCGCCAGTGGGATGCAGCACACGGCGCAGGAAGTCCTGGGTGCGCGGGTGCTGCGGATTGCCCAGCACCTGTTCCGCCGCACCGCTTTCGACGATGTAGCCGCCATGCAGGAAGCACACGCGGTCGGCCACTTCGCGGGCAAAGCCCATTTCATGGGTGACCACGATCATGGTCATGCCTTCATCCGCCAGGGTGCGCATCACTGCCAGCACATCGCCCACCAGTTCCGGGTCGAGGGCCGAGGTAGGTTCGTCGAACAGCATCGCTTCGGGTTTCATCGCCAGGGCGCGGGCGATGGCTACGCGTTGTTGCTGGCCACCGGAGAGTTGCTCCGGGTAGGCGTCGGCCTTGGTACTCAAGCCGACCTTTTCCAGCAATTCCAAGGCTTCCTCGCGGGCCTGTTGCGCAGGTTCGCCTTTGACATACACCGGGCCTTCCATGACGTTTTCCAGCACGGTGCGATGGGGGAACAGGTTGAAGCGCTGGAACACCATGCCCATGCGGCTGCGCAGGGCGTGCACGGTCTTGCTGCCGCGTTGTACGGTTTGGCCGAACACGGTGATGACGCCGCCGTCATAAGCTTCCAGCGCATTGATGCAGCGCAGCAAGGTGGACTTGCCTGAACCCGAAGGGCCGATCAGGCACACCACTTCGCCCTTGGCCACGTCCAGGTCGACGCCGTGCAGCACGCGGTGGCTGCCGTAATGTTTTTGCAGTTGGCGTATCTCGATCATGCTTTTTTCCTCCGGCCCAGGTGCTGTTCCATGCGGCGCAGGCCATACACCAGCGGCAGGCTCATCAGCAGGTAGAGCAGGGCGACCAGGGTGTAGACGGTCATGTTCTGGAAGGTGGACGAGGCGATGAGTTGGCCCTGGCGGGTCATCTCGGCCACGGTAATAGTCGATACCAGCGACGAGTCCTTGAGCATCATCACCAGGGTGTTGCCGTAGGGCGGCAGGGCGATGCGGAACGCCTGCGGCAGGATCACCCGGCGCATCATCAGTGCCGAGCGCATGCCCAAGGCTTCGGCGGCCTCGCGCTGGCCCTGTTCGACGGCGATGATGCCGGTGCGGAAGTTCTCGGCCTGGTACGCCGAGTAGGCGATGCCCATGCCGATCACGCCCGCGTAGAACGCGGTGAGGTGCACGCCCATGTCCGGCAGCACAAAGTAGATGTAGAACAGCTGCACAATGATCGGCAGGCCACGGATCACGTTGATGATGGTGCTGGCCGTCCACGACAGCGCGCGGATCGGCGACAGCTTGAGCAGCGCCAGCACCAGGCCGATCGCGCTGCTGAGCAGGAACGACAGCACGGTAATCTGGACCGTCACCCAGGCGCCTTGCAGCAGGATCGGCAAGAAGTCCTGGGCGTTTTGCAGGAACTCAGCCGGGTTCATGGGCGCACCTGGGTATCAAGTCCCCACTTCTTGAGGATGCTGTCCAGGGTGCCGTCAGCCTTGATGCTGGCGATGGCGGTGTTCAGGCGTTCGAGGGTTTGCGCGTCACCCTTGCGCACCACCAGGCACACTTCGCCGACATGGGTGGGCTTGTAGTCCGGGGCGAGTTTCACGCCTTTGAACAGCTTCTGGCGGATCTGGTAGGCCACCACCGGCTGGTCGCCCACGGCGGCCTTGATGCGGCCCAGGGACAGGTCGCGGACCATCTCGCCGATGGAATCGTAGGTGCGGATTTCCTTGAAGATGCCGAGCTTGTTCAGTTGGTCATAGAAGACGGTGCCGGCCTGTACGCCGACCACCTGGTCCTTGAGTGGCATGAGGTCGGGGTAGGCGGTGTTGTCGTCGGCATTGACGATCAGGCCTTCACCGTAGGCATATACCGGCGCGCTGAAGTCGACCACCTTGGTGCGCTCTTCGGTCTTGAGCATGCCGGCGGAAATGAAGTCCAGCTTGCCCGAGGTGAGCGACGGAATCAGCGCGGCAAAGTTGGTCTGTTCGATCTGGCTGGTGAAACCGCCGGCCTTGCCCACGGCCTAAGCCACATCCACCATCACGCCCTGGATGCTGTTGCTCTTGATGTCGAGAAAGGTAAACGGCGAGCCACTGGCCGTTGCACCGACTTTGTACGAGGACGCACTGTCTGCGTGCGCGGCGCTGACACAAACGGCGGCGCACAGACCGAAGGCAAGGCGGCGAAACAAGGGCGAAAGACTGTTCATCGGGTTACTCCAGAAGGAAAACGGATCGTCAGTACCGCGAGCGGTTATTGATGAAATCGCAAGCTCTGTGCCATTTCGATTGATAAAAATCGATATGTGCTAATGAAATCCGATTAAATGAACCATTCGTATCGATATGCGATATTTCATGGTCTATTTTTGTGATTTGAGGTAGAAATATCGCCACGCCTGATCGACCTGACCGCGAGTCCGCCATGTCCGAAGAACGCAACAGTCTGCACAACCAATCCCTGGAAAAAGGCCTGTCGGTGCTCAAGGCATTCAGTGCACAGCGCCGTAGCATGAGCCTTGCAGAGGTGGCCGAGGCCGCCGGCATGACCAAAAGCTCGGCCCAGCGCATGGTGTTTACCCTGGAAAGCCTGGGTTACCTTCGGAAACACTCCCGCACACGGCATTACCAACTCACACCCCGGGTGCTGGAGTTGGGCTTCAGTTATCTGGATGCGCATTCGTTGATCGAGGTGGCCAACCCGTTTCTGTCGGAGCTGACGCGGTTGACCGGCGAAACGTCATGCCTCACCGAGCCTGCGGGCTACGACATGACCTATATCGCGCGGTTCGTCAGCTCAGGGTTCGTGCCGGTGCATATGCCGATCGGTTCGCGGGTGCCGATGTATTGCACGGCGTCGGGGCGCGCGTATTTGAGCGCGTTGCCGCAGGAGGAGGCGTTGGTGTTGATCGAGAACAGCCAGCGCATTGCCCACACCAGCCAGACGCTGACTGACATCGAGCAGATTCTGAAGTCGTTGCAACAGGTGCGCGAGCAGGGCTACGCGGTGAATGGCCAGGAGCTGTTCCTGGGCGATATGACCATCGGCGCGCCGGTGTTGGGTGCCAATGGCCGCCCGGTGGCGGCGGTGCATGTGGTGGCGCCGACCAGTCGGTGGAGCAGGGCGGATGCAGAGAAGCAGTTGGCGCCGGCGTTGTTGCAATGTTCTAGGGCTCTGAGTAATTCGGCGCGCAACCTCGAATGAATCTATCTCACATCCGCTGGAGATCAAATGTGGGAGCTGGCTTGCCTGCGATAACGGTCTTGCAGTACCAGATGTGCTGTCTGACACACGGCTATCGCAGGCAAGCCAGCTCCCACAGTTGACCTCATTGGTCGTGAGGGCCATGTTGGCCCAAAAAAAATGCGCCCCTGGAGGCGCATTTTTTTGTTCGGGTCGCTATCGCCTAATCAGGCAATCGCATCCCAAGCCCGATCACCGTTCTCGTCTTTGATCCGAGTCGGCAACCCCATCACGTCCAGCGCCTTCAGGAACGGCTCAGCCGGCAGTTCCTCGACGTTGGCCATGTGCTTCACATCCCATTCGCCACGGGCAACCAGCAGCGCAGCGGCCACTGGTGGCACGCCTGCGGTGTAGGAGATGCCTTGGCTGTCAGTCTCGGCAAAGGCTTCTTCATGGCAGGCCACGTTGTAGATGAACATCTCGTGGGGCTGGCCATTTTTGGTGCCCTTGACCAGGTCACCGATGCAGGTCTTGCCGGTGTAGCCGGGGGCGAGCGAAGACGGGTCGGGCAGCACGGCCTTGACCAGTTTCAACGGCACGACTTCCAGGCCTTCGGCGGTGGTGACCGGTTTTTCGGAGAGCAGGCCGAGGTTTTTCAGCACGGTGAACACGTTGATGTAGTGCTCGCCGAAGCTCATCCAGAAGCGCACGTTGGGCACGTCGAGGTTTTTCGACAGCGAGTGCACTTCATCGTGGCCGGTGAGGTAGAGGTTCTGCGAACCGACGACCGGCAGGTCATCAGTGCGTTTGACTTCGAACATGGTGTTGCTGGTCCACTGGCTGTTCTGCCAGCTCCACACCTGTCCGGTGAACTCGCGGAAGTTGATTTCCGGGTCGAAGTTGGTGGCGAAGTATTTGCCATGGGAGCCGGCATTGACGTCGAGGATGTCGATCGAATCAATGCGGTCGAAATGCTGTTGCTGCGCCAGCGCGGCGTACGCGTTGACGACACCCGGGTCGAAGCCCACGCCAAGGATGGCGGTGATGTTCTTCTGTTTGCACTCTTCCAGGTGGTTCCATTCGTAGTTGCCGTACCACGGCGGGGTCTCGCAGACCTTGCCCGGCTCTTCGTGGATGGCGGTGTCGAGGTAGGCAACGCCCGTATCGATGCAGGCACGCAGTACCGACATGTTGAGGAACGCGGAGCCTACGTTGATGACGATCTGCGATTGTGTCTCGCGGATCAGGGCCTTGGTCGCTTCCACGTCCAGGGCGTTCAGCGCGAAGGCTTGGATGTCGGCGGGAACCTTGAGGCTACCCTTGGCCTTGACGCTGTCGATGATGGCCTGGCATTTGGAGATGTTGCGCGACGCGATAGCAATACGACCGAGTTCGTCGTTGTGCTGCGCGCACTTGTGGGCCACCACCTTGGCGACACCTCCTGCACCAATGATAAGAACGTTCTTTTTCAATTGCTTTATCTCTCCTTTATCCGCCAGCTTACGAAAGGCTGGACAGGTAGTCGTCGTAACCAAATTCACGAACCACCTCGACAGTACCGTCGAGTTGTTTCACTACGATGGACGGCATTTTCAGGCCGTTGAACCAGTTTTTCTTGACCATGGTGTAGCCTGCGGTGTCGATGAACGACAGCCGATCGCCGATGGCCAGCGGACGATCAAATTGATATTCGCCGAAGATGTCCCCGGCCAGGCAGGATTTGCCGCACACCATGAAGGTGTGTTCACCGTCGCTTGGCGCCAGCTTGGCGTTGAGGCGATAGATCAGCAGGTCCAGCAAGTGGGCTTCGATGGAGCTGTCTACCACGGCGAGGTGCTTGCCGTTGTAGAGGGTGTCGAGCACGGTGACTTCCAGGGAGGCGCTGTTGGTGATCGCCGCTTCGCCGGGTTCCAGGTACACCTGCACGCCGTACTTTTCGGAGAACGCCTTCAGGCGTGCGCAGAACGCGTCCACCGCATAGTCTTCACCGGTGAAGTGGATGCCGCCGCCGAGGCTGACCCACTCGACCTTGTGCAGCAGCGCGCCGAAGCGTTCTTCGATGGTGCCCAGCATCTTGTCGAACAGGCTGAAATCGCCGTTCTCGCAGTTGTTGTGGAACATGAAGCCGGAGATCTGCTCGATCACGCCTTCGATCTTCACCGGGTCCCATTCGCCCAGGCGGCTGAACGGGCGCGCCGGGTCGGCCAGCAGGTAATCGGAGCTGCTCACCTGCGGGTTGACGCGCAGGCCGCGAGTCTTGCCTTCGGAACGTTCGGCAAAGCGTTGCAGCTGGCTGATCGAGTTGAAGATGATCTTGTCGCAGTTATCCAGCATCTCTTCGATTTCGTCGTCGGCCCAAGCCACGCTGTAGGCGTGTGCCTCACCTTCGAACTTCTGGCGGCCGAGCTTGAGCTCATACAGCGACGACGAGGTGGTGCCGTCCATGTATTGCTGCATCAGGTCGAACACCGACCAGGTGGCAAAGCACTTGAGCGCCAGCAACGCCTTGGCGCCGGACTGCTCGCGCACGTAAGCAATCTTCTGCATGTTGACCAGAAGCTTCTGTTTATCGATGAGGTAGTACGGCGTTTTGATCATTTTTGAGAGCCTGCGGCGGTGCCTGCCAAAAAAGGACACGCATTGTGCCCGCACTTGGATCGAATCGAAAGGTTAGTGGGCGGATTTTGCTGCCCTTGGTTTCAATGATACCCGCTGAGTATGACCATCTATGGGCATACGCCGGATCAATGGGTAGCAAGCCAGGTGCCATCAAACTGTCATCTCCTTACCGCCGAACTGCCACATTCCCCCGCTACTGTCCTCGCCAATGAGATCGATCTCAAGCGAGTGACAATGACTGACCTGAAAGACGTAGCCCGGCTGGCGGGCGTATCCCGCGCCACCGCCGCCCGCACTTTTGCTTCCCCCGACCAGGTGCGCCCGACCACCCGTGAGCAGGTGTTCGCCGCCGCCCGTGAGTTGGGTTTTCGCCCCAATCTGCTGGGCCGCCAGCTGCGCCTGCAAACCACCCAGTTGATCGGCGTGGTGGTGCCCAACCTGCTCAACCCGGTGTTTGCCGAACAGTTCCAGGCCATGGAGCGCGCCGCTCGGGCGCGGGGCTACAGCCTGTTGCTGGCGACCACCGACTACAGCAGCGAGCGCGAATGCATCGTGGTGGAAGAACTGTTGCGCCAGCGTGTCGATGGCCTGGTGCTGACGGTCACCGATGCCGAGAGCAACAGCGTGCTCAGCAGCTTGAACACCGAGCAAACCCCGTTCGTGCTGGCTTATCACCAACCGAGCAATCCCAACTACAGCGCCGTGTCGGTGGACAACCGCGCGGGCATGGCGCTGGCCACACGTTACCTGCTGGAAGCCGGGCACCGACGCATCGGCATGGTCGCCGGCCCTGCGTTGCAGTCCGACCGTGCCCGCCTGCGCTACGCCGGTTATTGCGACGCCATGCGCGAATACAGCCTGGAACCCCGCGCGGTGATCGAAATGCCGGCCCACACCCAGGCCGAATTCGCCGCCATCGAGCCTTTTTTGCGAGGCGCCGAAGCCCCGACTGCACTGGTGTGCTCCAACGACTTCCTGGCGATCAGCCTGATCGCCGAACTGCGCCGCAACGCCTGGAACGTGCCCGAACAACTGTCGGTGATGGGCTTCGACGGCATCAGCCTCGGCACCCAGATGCACCCGACCCTGTGCAGCGTGGTGCAGCCCATCGCCTTGCTGGCCAGCACCGTGATTGACCAACTGCTGGCGCAGATCGCCGGCAACGCCCCGACGTCCCATTGCCTGCCTTGCCATATCCGGCCGGGCGACAGTACTCAACCCCACGAGGAAACCCTTGATGCGCGCACTCAGTAAAACCCTGGCAGCCGTGCTGCTGTGCGGTGCGGCCAGCCTGGCCCAGGCCGCCGAAACCGCGATCTGCTACAACTGCCCGCCGGACTGGGCCGACTGGGGCACCCAGCTCAAGGCCATCGCCGCCAGCACCGGCGTGCAAGTACCGCTGGACAACAAGAACTCCGGCCAGTCGCTGGCGCAGTTGGTGGCGGAAAAAGCCGCGCCGGTGGCCGACGTCGTGTACTACGGCGTGACTTTCGGCCTGCAGGCACAAAAAGCCGAGGTGGTCGACACCTATAAACCCAAGGCCTGGGAGCAGGTTCCCGCTGGCTTGAAAGATCCGGCCGGCCATTGGTTCGCGATCCACTCCGGCACCTTGGGCATCATGGTCAATGTTGATGCGCTGGGTGGTTTGCCGGTGCCGCAAAGCTGGTCGGACCTGCTCAAGCCGGAATACAAAGGCATGGTCGGTTACCTCGACCCGTCCAGTGCTTTCGTCGGCTACGTCTCGGCCGTGGCGATCAACCGTGCCCTGGGTGGCGACCTGGACAACTTCGCACCGGCCATCGACTACTTCCAGAAGTTGGCGAAGAACGCGCCCATCGTGCCCAAGCAAACCGCCTATGCGCGGGTGCTGTCCGGTGAGTTGCCGATCCTGGTGGACTACGACTTCAACGCCTACCGCGCGCGCTACAAAGATAAGGCCAACGTCGCCTTCGTGATCCCGAAGGAAGGCAGCATCAGCGTGCCCTACGTGATGAGCCTGGTGGCCAACGCACCGCACCGCGCCAATGCGCAAAAGGTCCTCGACTTCGTGCTGTCGGACGAAGGCCAGGCACTCTGGGCCAAGGCCTACCTGCGCCCAGTGCGCCCAATGAAAATGCCGGCTGACGTGGCCGCGCAGTTCCTGCCGGACAGCGACTACGCCCGCGCCGGGGTAGTGGACTACGAAAAAATGGCCGCAGTGCAGGAAGCCTTCGCCGCCCGTTACCTGAACGAGGTCAAGTAAGTGGCAGCATCGGCAAGACATGCCGCCTGGGCACTGGCCCCGGCCTTTGCGGTGCTGCTCGCCTTTTGGCTGCTGCCGCTGGCGCACTTGATGGTGCTCGGCGCCGAGAGTCGCGACAGCAATGGTAGCGGTTACTGGCAGGTGCTCAGCAGCGCGCAGTACTTGGGCAGCCTTGGGCAAACGCTGATCCTGGCCGTGGTGGTGACGCTGGTGGCGCTGGTGATCGGCGGCATCAGCGGTGTGTTCCTCGCCCGACACCAGTTTTTCGGGCGCTCGGCGCTGGTGGCGTTGCTCACCTTTCCGTTGGCCTTTCCCGGTGTGGTGGTGGGCTTCCTGGTGATTCTGCTGGCCGGTCGTCAAGGCCTGCTGGCCTCACTGGGCCTGCAACTGGCTGGCGAGCGCTGGATCTTTGCCTACTCGCTGGCGGGGCTGTTCGTGGGCTACCTGTACTTCTCGATTCCACGGGTGATCCTCACGGTGATGGCGGCCTGCGAGAGCCTTGATCGCAGCCTGGAAGAAGCCGCGCATTCCCTGGGCGCCGGGCATTGGCGCGTGGTGTGCGACGTGATCGTGCCGGGCCTGGCGCCCGCATTGGCGTCCTGCGGGGCGATCTGTTTTGCCACGTCCATGGGCGCCTTCGGCACGGCGTTTACCTTGGGCACGCGCCTGAATGTCACCCCGGTGGCGATCTACAACGTATTCACCAACTACGCCAACTTTGCCGTCGCCGCTGCGCTGTCGGTGGTGCTGGGCGGGGTGACCTGGGCGGTGTTGCTGCTGACGCGGCGCCTGGTGAAAAACGCGGGGACTGTGCTGTGAAACGCTCATCGCTGTTTGTGCTGCAACTGCTGTTTACCCTGCTGGTGTGCGCCTTCATGTTGGTGCCGGTGGTGATGTCGTTGTTGGCGGGTTTGACCCGCAACTTCTTCGTCGGTCTGTCCAGCGGCTTGACCTTCGATTGGTTGGTCCAGGTGTGGCAGGCCTATTCGCCCACTGTGTGGTTGTCGTTGCAATTGGCGCTGGCCTGCGCGGTGTGTGTCTGCGTGATCGGCGTGCCGGCGGCCTACGCCCTGGTGCGGATGAACAACCGCTTCAGCCGCGCCTTCGAAGAGCTGATGGTGCTGCCCGTGGCAATGCCGGGGTTGGCCAGTGCATTGGCCTTGCTGCTCACCTACGGCCAGTTCGGCAGCTTTCGCAGCAGTTGGCTGTTCATCCTGGTCGGGCATGTGCTGTTCACCTTGCCGTTTTTGGTACGCCCGGTGATGGCGGTGATGCAACGCCAGCAACTGCCGGTGCTGGAAGAGGCGGCGGCCAGTTTGGGCGCCGGTCCGATCAAGCGCTTTTTCAGTGTGGTGGTGCCCAACTGCCGCGCGGGAATCCTGGCCGGCGTGCTGATGGTGGTGACCTTGTCCCTGGGTGAATTCAACCTGACCTGGATGCTCCACACGCCCATGACCAAGACGCTGCCCGTGGGCCTGGCCGACAGCTACGCCTCGGCGCGCCTGGAGATCGCCAGCGCCTACACCCTTATCTTTTTGCTGATGATCGTGCCGCTGCTGATTGCGTTGCAGGCCATCAGTGCCCGTTTGTCCCGTGGAGAGCGTCGATGACCGCTATCACTATCCGCCTGCAAGGCTGTCGCAAGGCGTTCGCCGACGGCACCGTGGCCGTGCATGACTTGAACCTGACCGTCGAGGGCGGCGAAACCCTGGCGATTCTCGGCCCGTCCGGTTGTGGCAAGACCACCACCTTGCGCCTGATCGCCGGCCTGGAGCGCCCGGATGTGGGCCAGGTGTTGTTCGGTGACCAGGACGTGACGCGCCTGCCCATCGAGCGTCGCGACGTGGGCATGGTATTCCAGAACTACGCGCTGTTTCCCAACCTGGATGTGGCGGGAAATATCGTCTACGGCTTGAAGATTCGCGGGATGTCGGTGCCTGAGCGCAACAAACGTTGCGACGAGTTGCTGGAGCTGGTGGGTTTGCAGCATCACGGCAAGCGCAGCATCCACGAACTCTCCGGCGGCCAGCGCCAGCGCGTGGCATTGGCCCGTGCCTTGGCGCCGCGTCCGAAAGTGCTGTTGCTGGACGAACCCCTGGCGGCCCTCGACGCGCAATTGCGCGAGCGCCTGCGCAGCGAACTGAATGACCTGCTGCGCGGCCTTGGCATCACCTCGGTGTTCGTCACCCACGATCAGGGCGAAGCCATGGCCCTGGGCGACCGCATCCTGGTCATGGAGCACGGCCGTGTCGCGCAACTGGCCAGCCCGCGTGACATCTACCAGAAACCCGCCAACGCCTTCGTCGCGGGCTTCGTCGGCAACCTCAATGCCTTCGAGGTAATCGAGCCCTCGGCCCATGGCTTGAAAGTCTGCGGCGGCGAGTTGCCGTGGCAGGCCGCCGAGCGGCCCAGCACGGTCTATTGCCGCCCGGAACACCTGAAGGTGATGGAGGGAGAAGGGCACCTGCACGGCCATCTGCTGGCGCAGTTTTTCCAGGGCGCACAAAGCCGCTTGCTGGTGGATGTGGGCGGCCCGCAACCGCTGCTGGTCGACAGCAGCGACAACCAGCTGTACGCCGTCGGCGCGCCGATCGCCCTGGCGATTGCGCCGCACATGTTGTTCACCCTGAATGCTTGAGAATCTACTGTGAATCGTCCGTTTCTTGTCGCGCAGATCAGCGACCTGCACCTTAAAGCCGGCCAGCGTCTTACTTACGGCGTTGTCGATACCCTGGGTGCGCTGCGCCGCGCCGTGGATCACCTCAACGCCAGCCACCCACGCCCGGATATTGTGGTGATCAGCGGTGACCTGGTGGACTTTGGCCGCGCCGATGAATACGCCGTGCTGCACCCCGAACTCGCCCGTCTGCACATGCCGTGCTACCTGGTGCCCGGCAACCACGACGCGCGCGGGCCGCTGCTGGAGGCGTTCCGGGATCACGCGTATTTGCCTGTGTGCGCAGAGGGCCCGTTGGACTGGGTGGTGGACGAGCATCCGCTGCGCCTGATCGGCCTCGACTCCACCATCCCCGGCGGTCACGGCGGCCAGTTGCTCGACAGCCAATTGCACTGGCTCGATGCGCAATTGTCCCTGCGCCCGGATGCGCCGACCTTACTGATTTTGCATCACCCGCCGTTCATCAGCGGCATCGGCCATATGGACCGCGAGCCCTTCATCAATGCGGCGGCGCTGGAGCAGGTCGTCGCCCGTCATCCGCAAGTCGAGCGCCTGCTGTGCGGGCATTTGCACCGGCCGATGCAGCGCCGTTTCGGCGGCAGCCTGAGTTGTGTGTGCCCCGGCACCTCGCACCAGATCGTACTGGACCTACAAGAAGCGGCGCCCGCGCATTTCAACCTGGAGCCGGCGGGCTATCTGTTGCATCGCTGGGAGGCGCAACAGGGTTTGATCAGCCACAACGGCGTATTCGGGGAGTACCCGGGGCCGTATCCGTTTTATGACGCTCATGGGTTAATTGACTGAGGTTGTGATGAAAGCCACTTTGAATATGTTAAGCGTGTTGACCGGCGGCCTGGGCGTTGCCCTGAGCCCTTTGGCGTCGGCTGATTTCTTGAGCGACAGTAAAGCCAACTTGAGTATGCGCAACTTCTACTTCAACAACGACAACCGTGACGGCGCCGCTGCACCGTCGAAGACCGAAGAGTGGGGCCAGGCGTTTATCCTCAACTATCAATCGGGCTTCACCGACGGCACGGTCGGTTTTGGTCTCGACGCCATCGGCATGCTCGGCATCACCCTGGACAGCGGCGCCGGCCGCCACGTGGGCAGCTCGATGATCCCCAACGACGACGGCAAGGCCACCGACAACTGGGCCCGTGGCGGCGCCACGGCCAAGGCGCGTTTTGCCAAGAGCGAACTGCGCTACGGCTACCTGCGGCCGAACCTGCCGATCCTGGTGAGCAACGACGGCCGCCTGTTGCCGCAGTCGTTCGAAGGTGGGCAAATCACCAGCAAGGACATCGACAACCTGACCCTGATCGGCGGCCAACTGCAACACACCACCGGCCGTGGCTCCAGCGACCGCAGCGGCCTGGCGGCGGCGGGCGGCACCCAGGAAAGCAACAAATTCAACTACGCCGGTGCCGATTACCAGGTGACCAAGGACCTGATGGTCCAGTACTACTACGCCAACCTCGAAGACTATTATCAACAGCACTTCGCCGGGCTGATCCACGTATTGCCGCTGGGCGACTACGGCTCGTTGAAAACCGACCTGCGCTACTTCAAGACCACCTCCGACGGCAAGAACAGCAGCGCCTCTGGCCGTGCTGAAGGTTACAAACTCGGCGGCTATACCAAGAACGGCACCGGCGAAATCGACAACAACACCTGGAGCGCGGCGTTCATCTACTCCCTGGGCCCGCACGCGATCACCGCCGGCTACCAACAAGTCTCGGACGACAGCAACTTCGCCCAGCTCAACCAGGGCGGTTTGGTGAACAAAGGGGAGGGAGGTTCCAGCCTGTACCTCTACACCGACCGTACCGTGCAAACCTTCATCCAGGCCGGCGAGCGCACGGCCTTTGCGCAATACGCCTACGACTTCGCGTCACTCGGCGTGCCGGGGTTGAAGGCCTCGGTGATGTACTTGAAGGGCGACCACATCCTCACCGCCAGCGGCAACGACGCTAGCGAGTGGGAGCGTGATATCTCGCTGGATTACGTGGTGCAAAGCGGCACGTTCAAGAACGTCGGGTTCGGCTGGCGCAACGGCGTGTCGCGCAGTGAAGTGGCGCGGGACCAGGATCAGAATCGGGTGTTTGTGAACTACTCGATTCCGTTGATGTAACGACCTTTCTAACACTGCAAAACCCAATGTGGGAGCCGTCGAGCCCCACATTGGTTCTCTTGTGGCGAGCGGGCTTGTCCCGCGTTGGGCTGCGAAGCAGCCCCAGAACCAGCGGCCGAAGAAGGCCTGACTCACCGCATGCCTCCTTCTAGGGTCGCTTCGCAACCCAACGCGGGACAAGCCCGCTCGCCACAGGGTACTTATCGCCAGTTCTACCTAAAGACCTTGAAAGGCTGGGATCTATCCACGAAGCCAGGGTGCCTTGGACTCAATGCAACTGTGCGCCTGGTTCTGTACCTTGAACGGCGTATCGAGCGTGCCCAGCGCAATCGAAATCCACTCTGGATACTTTCCTTTAGCGTCGCTCCAGAACAGCGATGAACCGCATTCCGAGCAGAATTGACGGGTGATACCTGGCGAAGATTCATAGCTTTTCAGCGTGTCACGCACAGCCTGGATCGTCACGTCTGATCGGCGCGCGCTGGCATACGTCGCGAACGCCGCCCCATGCCCTTTCTGGCATTTTTTGCAGTGGCAGTGGGTGACGGCCTTGAGCGGTGTCGAAACGTGATAAGTGATTGCGCCGCAGAGGCAACTGCCTTGGGTGAATACATCCATGTCTGGTTTTGTCCTGAAGGGTCCGGCAAACACTATACCTGTGGCGAGGGAGCTTGCTCCCGCTGGGATGCGCAGCATCCCCATCCAGCCCAACCACAAACGTACAAGAATCCCCCCAACCCTCTCAGTAGACTCGCCGCACTTCCTCTACTGCAGGTCTTCCATGGACATCTTCCTCTACGCCTTCAGCGTCATGTACAGCCCCGGCCCCGTGAACTTCATGGGCCTCAACGCCGGGCTCACCGGCCAGTTCCGGCGCTCCACCGGGTTTTTCATCGGCGTAGGCTGCGCGATGCTGGTGTTGTTCGTGCTGTTCGGCTACACCGGCGAGGCGATCATTTCCCAGGCGGCGTTGCCCTATATCTCGTTGATTGGCGGCGTGTACACCTTGTACCTGGCTTATCAGGTGTTCACCGCGCGCACGGTGGTCGATGAAAAAGTCTCTACCGCACCGGCCAAGACGCTCACGTTCTGGAACGGCCTGGTGATCCAGTTGCTCAACCCCAAGGGCATCATGGCGGTGCTGCCGATCACCAGCGTCATGCTGCCGGCGGCGCATATCACCGGGGTGTCGATTGCGCTGGTGTCGGCGTTGCTGGCCTTTGGCGCGTTTGGTGCGCCGTGGATCTATGCGTTGCTTGGTGCACTGCTGGGGCGGCGGATCAACGGGACGTCGGCGTTTACCGTGTTCAACCGCTGCATGGGCCTGGCGCTGGCGGTGTGTGCGTATTTCATGTTTCACGCGTTCTATGTGCATCTGGTCGCCACGTGAGTGGATGTTGTCACCCCGGTTTTATGCAGAGACCGAGGTGATGCAATCGCAGGCAAGCCAGCTCCCACAGAAAAGCTATCCGGTTTCTACAGGTACTTGAGCCAGGCCAGGTCGCGGCGTCGCGTCTTGAGCCCGGCAAACCAACGTACCGGCAGATACAGCGCCAGCGGCAGCAGCAACGCCACCAGCCAAATGGCACCCATGCCGTCGACGCCGAAGTAGTTGCCGTGATTCAGGCCAAACAGTGCCACACACGCGACGTAGAGGATTTTCAGCACGTACAGGTGCAGCAGGTAGAAGAACATCGGCGCTGCACCGAAGGTGGCGAGCAGGCCGATCCAACGCTTGCTTCCCGCCTTCTCAAACGCCAGCAACAGCAGCAAGCCGATCCCCAGTGTCAGTGCCAGAAACAACAACGAAGGCGGGTACTTGGTGATGTTGAAAAAGCTCATCAGGGTCTGCACGCCACTGTCATAGGCTTGCCAGGGTTTTTCGCCATACCCGTTGGCTGCTCGCAACACCACGAACCCTATCAATGCACTCATACCGCCGAGCAACAGATAACGCTGACGCAGCGCCGGCGACATGCCTTTGGCAAACCACGGGCCGAGGCTGTAGCCCAGGGCAATCACACCGATCCACGGCAGCACCGGATAAGTGATGCGCAGGCGCAGCGAGTCGCCCACTTCGATCCAACTGCGCTCATGCAGGATTGCCCACGGAATGTGCAGTGCCGAACCGGCGTCGGAGTGCAGCCCGTCCAGCAGGTTGTGCCCGGCAATGATCACCACTGCCAACACGATCAGCAGCGGACGCGGCAACCACACCAGTGCCGCAAGGGCGATCATGCTCACGCCAATCGCCCAGATCACTTGCATATAGATCACGCTGGGCGGCAGCTGAAAGGTCCAGGCGAAGTTGACCAGGGTGAACTCCAGCACCACCAGGAACAGCCCACGTTTGAACAGGAACGCCGACACATCGCGCCGGCCCTGGTATTTCTGGCCGTACAGCCACGCCGACAAGCCCGTGAGCAACACAAACACTGGCGCACACAGGTGGGCGAGGGTGCGGCTGAAAAACAGCGCGGGCTCGGTGCTGTCGATAGTCATCGGATCGCTGACCTGACGGTGCAGCAGGAAGGTTTCGCGCACATGGTCCAGCAACATGAACAGGATCACCAGGCCGCGCAGGGCGTCGATGGACAGCAGGCGTTGGCGCAGGGGAACAGCGTCGGTCATGGGCGAGGATCACAGGGCAGGGCGAAAATGGGTTGTTATCCTATAACATTAATTAACGCGTTGCCGCGATTCGTTGCCCAGATTAGAATGCGATCAATTCTTAATTACTACCGGGTTCGGGTGATCGGCATGTCGTCTTCGCTCCATCTGCCTGTCCAGGCGTTGTACTGCGAACATCATGGTTGGCTGTACCGCTGGCTCGACCGCAAGCTGGGCAATGCCAACGATGCGGCCGACCTGGCCCACGACACCTTCATGCGCCTGCTCACCCGCCAATACAGTGCCGGTTTCGGCAGCGAGCCACGCGCGTTGCTCACCCATATTGCCAAGGGCCTGATGATCGACAGCTGGCGTCGCCAGGAAGTCGAGCGCGCCTACCTGGAAACCATCGCGCACCTGCCCGAGCAGGCAGTGCCGTCGCCGGAAACCCGCTGGCTGATCCTCGAGGCGTTGTACCGCATCGAAGCCATGTTGCGGGATTTGCCGGAAAAGACCCGCCAGGCCTTCCTGATGTCACAGCTCGACGGCTTGACCTATCAGCAGATCGCCGACGAATTGAAGGTGTCGCTGGTCTCGGTCAAACGCTACATGCGCGATGCGTTCCTTGCGTGCCTGAGCGTGGCATGAACCCGTCTATCGACCCGCTGATCCTCGGTGAAGCCGCCGACTGGATGGTGCAGTTGCAGTCCGGCAGCGCCACCGACGAAGACCGTCGCGCCATCGCCCAATGGCAAGGTCGCAGCGCCCAGCACGCCCAGGCCTGGCAACGGGCGCAGGCGATTCTGGGAGATTTCAACAGTGTGCCGGCAGCGATTGCGGGCGACACCCTCAAGCGTATCGGCCGCAAAAAATCCCTCGGCCGCCGCCAGGCGCTTGGCCTGTTGCTGCTGGCGGGCCCTGCGACCTGGCTGGCCTACCGGCAAAAGCCGTGGCAACCGTGGACCGCCGACCAGCACACCGCCGTTGGCGAGCAACGCAACCTCACTTTGCCGGATGGCACGCGCCTGCTGATCAACACAGCCAGCTCATTGAATATCGCGTTCACCGACCAGCTGCGGTGTCTCGAGTTGCTGCAGGGTGAAGTGATGATCACCACCGCCAAGGACCCCGCGCCGACCCATCGTCCGTTTGTGGTGCAGACCCGCCACGGCACCGCCCGCGCCCTGGGCACGCATTTCAGCGTGCGGGTGGACGAGCAGAGCAGCCGCGTGGCGGTGCTCGACGGTGCGGTGGAAATGCTGCCGCAACATGCCAGTCGTGGGCTGATCCTCAGGGCTGGCGAGCAGAGCGCGTTCGGCAGTGACAGCGTGGCCGCGGTGCAGGCGCTGGAGGCCGGCGCCACCACCTGGGAAAGCGGCATGCTGCTGGCCCAGCAGATGCGCCTGGCGGACTTGCTCGATGAACTGGGACGCTACCGCCACGGCGTGTTGCGCTGCCACGACAGCGTCGCCGGGCTGAGCGTGTCCGGGGCGTTCCCCCTGCGGGACACCGACGCCAGCCTGCGTTTGTTGCAGGAAACCCTGCCGGTCAAGGTCAGCAGCTTGACCGGCTACTGGGTGACGATCGAACCGCGCTGAATTTTTTCCCGTTTCGCTGATACCTTTTCAGTTGTCGCCCGGTGTAGGGGAGAACCCTCAACTCTGCACCGCGTCGACAGGAACCCTCATGACCTTCACCCCGCACCCGATCCGCCCCTTGAAGGCCTTGAGCCTGGCTGTCGCCCTGGCTGCCATCGCGCCGCTGCACAGCGCCGTGGCAGCCGACGCCCCGACGAGCAGCGCGACACGCAGCTACCACCTTGCGCCGGGGCCGTTGGGCAATGTGTTGGCGCAATTCGCGGCGTTGTCCGGGGTGCCGTTGTCATTTGATTCCACGCTGCTCAACGACCAGCAAAGCGCCGGTTTGCAGGGCAGCTTCACCGCGCAGGTGGGCTTCATGCAACTGCTGCAAGGCAGCGGCTACGCACTGCAAAGCACCGGCGCCAATGGCTACACCCTGGCGCCTGAAGCAACGGGCGATGCAGTGCAACTGGGCGCGACCACCATCAGCGGCGAGAGCGGGGCGCAGGCGGATACCTATGGCGGTGGCCAGGTCGCCCGATCGGCGCGCCTGGGGGTGTTGGGCAATCGCTCGATCAATGACGTGCCGTTCAGCGTGGTCAGTTACACCGCCAAGACCATCGCCGACCAACAGGCGCGTACTGTCGGGGATGTGCTGCTCAATGATGCGTCGGTGCGCCAGTCGGCGGGCTTCGGCAATTTTTCCCAGGTGTTTACCATTCGCGGCCTGCCGCTGAACACCGATGACATTGCCTTCAACGGTCTGTACGGCGTGCTGCCGCGACAGATCATCACCACCGAAGCCCTGGAGCGGGTCGAGTTGTTCAAAGGCCCCAACGCCTTCGTCAACGGTGTATCGCCAGCCGGCAGCGGCATTGGCGGCAGCGTCAACCTGGTGCCCAAGCGCGCCGAAGATGTGCCAACCCGTAGCGTCAGCCTCGACACCACTACCGATGGCCAGAGCGGCGGCCACCTCGACCTGGGCCAGCGGTTCGGTGAAGACAACCGCTTCGGCGCGCGGGTCAACCTGGCCAAGCATGGCGGCGACACGGCCATCGAGGATGAATTCAAAAGCTCGCAACTGGTGGCCGTCGCCCTGGATTACCGGGGCGATCGCCTGCGCGTGTCCACCGACTTCGGCTACCAGAAAGAGCGCATCAACAGCGGTCGCTCGGTGGTCTATCCCAACGGCACACAGGTGCCGAAGGCGCCATCGGCCAAGCACAACTATGCCCAGGACTGGAGCTGGTCGGAGCTGGAAGACACCTATGGCATGTTCAATGCCGAATACGATTTGAATGACAGCTGGACCGCCTATGTCGGTGGCGGGGCCAAGCACACGCGGGAGAACGGGCAGTATTCGTCGCTGTACGTGGGCAACGATGGCAGTGGCCGTGTGGGCTTTTTGTACTCGCCTCACGACGAGGACAACAAGAGCGCCATGGCCGGCTTGAACGGGCGTTTCAACACCGGCCCGGTGAGCCATCAGGTGAACTTCGGTTTGTCCGGCATCTGGGGTGAGCAGCGTTCGGCGTTTGAAGCGATCTTGCAAGCCAACCGCCGTCCGGGCAACCTCTATAACCCGACCCAGATCCCACGTCCGTCCGTTACTTACTTCGGCAGCGACATCCACGACCCGCGCATCGTCGGCAAGAACCGCATCAAAAGTGCGGCAGTGTCCGACACCCTGGGCTTTATCGATGATCGTGTGCTGCTGACCCTGGGCGTGCGGCGCCAGACCATTGAGGTAGACGCGTGGAACACCACCACGGGCGTGCGCAACGCCAACTATGCCGAGAGCATCACCACGCCGGTGTATGGCCTGGTGGTCAAGCCGTGGGAGCACGTGTCGTTCTACGCCAACCGCATCGAAGGCTTGGCCCAAGGGCCGACCGCGCCGTTGACCAACGTCACCAACCCCGGCGAGGTCTTTGCGCCTAACCGCAGCAAGCAGACCGAAGCCGGGGTCAAGCTGGATTGGGACGGTTTTGGCGCGACCTTGGGTGTCTACCGAATCGAGCAGCCCAGCAGCGCCACCAACACCAACCCGAATGGCACCAATACCTTCAGCGTCGATGGCGAGCAGATCAACAAAGGCGTAGAGCTGAACGTGTTCGGAGAGCCGGTTGACGGCCTGCGCCTGCTGGCCGGTGCGACCTGGATGAACACCGAACTGAAGAACACCTCCAACGGCCTCAACGACGGTAACCGCGCGGCTGGCGTGCCACGTTTCCAGTACAACGTCGGCGCCGACTGGGATGTTCCCGGCCTCCAGGGCGCCGCCGTCAACGCGCGGATGCTGCGCACCGGTGGCGAGTACGTCAACGCGGCCAATACCCTGAGCATCCCCGCCTGGACCCGTGTCGACCTCGGCGCTCGTTATGGTTTCAAGGCCGATGACAAGTACATCACGCTGCGCGCTAACGTCGAAAACGTGGCGAACAAGGCGTACTGGGCGTCGGCGTCGACGGCCAACAACTACCTGACCCAGGGTGAGCCGCGCACGGTCAAACTCTCTGCAACGGTGGACTTCTAACCGACGACGCCGATCAAATGTGGGAGCGAGCAAGCCCGCTCCCACATTGATCTTCGCCCCACCGAGGATTCTG
Organism: Pseudomonas sp. DWP3-1-3b3; assembly: GCF_049896305.1. Classification (NCBI taxonomy): domain Bacteria; kingdom Pseudomonadati; phylum Pseudomonadota; class Gammaproteobacteria; order Pseudomonadales; family Pseudomonadaceae; genus Pseudomonas; species Pseudomonas sp. DWP3-1-3b3. The sequence goes on from NZ_JAFCUA010000004.1 coordinate 505,226, forward strand.
ATACTGTCAGTAAAATTGCTTGTGCAGGCCGCTTATCATGACTACCCCTCAATCCGTCCTCGACTTCTGGAAACACGCTGGCCCCAAACACTGGTTCGCCAAGGATGACGCCTTCGACGCCACCTTCCGCGACACTTTCCACACCGCCCACCTGCAAGCCGCCCGGCGCGAACTGGAACATTGGCTGGATTCGGCGCAAGGAGCCCTGGCGCTGCTGATCCTGCTTGACCAATACCCGCGCAACGCCTTTCGCGGCACTGCCCACATGTTCGCCACCGACCCATTGGCGCGCCTGTATGCGAGGCGCATGGTCGATGCCGGATTGGATCAGCAGGTCGAGCCGGCATTGCGCGCGTTCTGCTACCTACCGTTCGAACATTCTGAAGACTCGGCGGATCAGCAGCGCTCACTGGTCCTGAACCAGCAGTTGGACGCCAACACTTACCGTTGGGCCAAGGAGCACGCGCGCATCATTGAGCAGTTCGGGCGCTTTCCCCACCGAAACGAGGTGTTGGCCAGGGCTACCACCGACGCCGAGCGTAGGTTTCTGGACGCGGGCGGGTTCTCTGGCTAGCGGCTATTGAGCGTCCCGGTCGATTTCCAGGCGTTTGCGCGCGTTGGGGCAGCCGTTGGTTGCCAGCGCTTTCTCAAGGTATTCAATACGCAACGGCCGGGCGGTTCTGCGATTGGTTCGGCTGGCGAGCACTTTATAGAGTTCGGCGCGGTAATCGTTTTCGCTGCCTGATTGCAGCTCGACGCCCTTGGGCGGCGCGCCGCAGGTCAACCAGACGGCGGGCTGCGGGTAGTAAGGTGCAAAGTCGTCCATTTTAGCCAGGGCGTTTTGCAGCGCCGGCATGTACTTGGGGCCCATCACATAGTCCAGGCAAGTGTTGTCGACGTAAAGTGCGGCCGGGGCAAAGCCGTGCTCCAGGCTTGAGATTGCCAGTTGGCACATCTCTTGTTCTATGCCGGGCACCAAATAGATCTGATACAGGAGCATCAGGCGGTATTCGGCAACGGGATGTCCTGCCTGCGCTGATTCGCTCAAGCGTTGTTGGATGAGCGCCAGGTTCGCTTTCTTCTCGTCCACATCGGCAGGTGTTTTCTTGGCCAGTACTGAGCGCATCAGGTCGGCGTACTCAGCGTCGCTTTTCTTTAACAGGGCGGCGGCTTGCTGATACTGCGCTTCACCGGGCAGTGCGGGGAGATCACTGGCCGACGCCACGTAGGAAACACAGGAGAACGACAAAAACACGGCGAAGGGAAAGCGCAAGACGAACATCCTTTTTCAGTGCTACGCAGGTGCGCGCTGGGTGGAAAGTCTACCTTGGCAGGCGTTGCCGTTACAGCGGGTGCGGCTATTCCCACCAGGAATGCCCCCATAAAAACAGCGCATTGTCTTTCTCGCCGCACATCTCGTAGCGTGGTGTTCCACTCACGGAGAATCGTTATGAGCCAGCGTCCGTTGCGCCTGTATGTTGATCATTTGTATACCAGTCCCTACGCGATGTCGGTGTTCGTTACCCTGCGGGAAAAAGGCCTGGTGTTCGACACCTTGACTCTGGACCTGGATGCTGCACAGAACCAGGCCGCCGACTTCGCCCAACTGTCCCTGACCCAGCGCGTGCCAACGCTGGTGGAAGCAGATTTTGCGCTGTCGGAGTCTTCGGCAATCACGGAGTACCTGGAAGAGGCTTACCCCGAGACGCCGGTCTATCCGACCGATCCCCGGCAGCGGGCGAGGGCGCGGCAGGTGCAGGCGTGGTTGCGCAGTGACTTGCTGCCGATCCGCCAGGAGCGTTCGACGATGGTGGTGTTCTACGGGCAGAAGATGCCGCCCTTGTCCCCCGTGGCCGAAGCGGCGGCGCGCAAGCTGATCAGCGCGGCCCAGGCGCTGTTGGCGGGTAACCGGGCGTATCTGTTCAGCGAGTGGTCGATTGCGGATGTGGACCTGGCGGTGATGCTCAATCGCCTGATCCTCAACGGCGACAGCGTGCCCGCCGAGTTGGTGGAATACGCGCAGCGCCAGTGGCAGCGCCCGTTCGTGCAGGCTTGGGTGCAACAGCAACGCCCAGTGCTGTAACCGACCATTCATCCTCTAGGCGTGGTGACGCGCTTGACAGCCGTCACCCAGCGGACAAATACTCTCGCCATATTCATATATATGACTAAATAACAAAGTGAATGTGGCCCCATGAATACCTTGTCCAGTGACGCCCGTCTGCCGCTTTACCAACGCCTGCGCGACCACTTGGTCGAGCAGATCGCCAACAATCGCTGGCGCCCCGGTGAAGCCATTCCCACCGAAGCGGTGCTGTCCGCCGAGTACGAACTGTCCACCGGCACGGTGCGCAAGGCCGTCGATGCGTTGGTGAGCGAAGGCATTCTTGAGCGCCAGCAGGGCCGGGGCACCTTTGTGCGCCGCCCGCAATTCCAGTCCTCCCTGTTTCGCTTCTTCCGGTTTCAAGGTCCTGCGGGCGAGCGCCAGGTGCCGGAGAGCCGCATCCTCACGGTTGAATCCCTGGCCGCGCCGTCGGCGGTCAGTGAGGCGTTGGGCCTGGCGCCCGAGGCCCAGGTGATCCGCATCCTGCGTACCCGTTTGTTTGATGTGCAGCCGCTGCTGGCCGAAGAGATCTGGCTGCCGCGCACGCGCTTCCAGGCGTTGCTGGATATTGATTTGTCCCAGCAAGGCCCGTTGCTGTATCCGGTGTATGAAGACGTCTGCGGGCAAGTGGTGGCCTCGGCCGAGGAGACCCTGACCGCCGAATCGGTCAACGAGGTGTACGCGCGCTTGCTGCAGGTGCCGGTCAACAGCCCGGTGGTGGTGATCGAGCGCCTGGCCCGCGATTACGCCGGCCAACCCCTGGAGTGGCGACGCTCCCGTGGGCACGCCGAGCACTTCCGCTACCGCGTGGACATTCGCTGACCCGACACCCGCACCTTTAACTGTTTGCCCAACACTGGCCCGGCTGCGGCACGGTTCGCGCCCGGCTGCCTCGCGTTTGACCTATAAGGATAAAAATCATGTTCAGTTGGTATCGCCAAGTCACTCCTCGGGAGCGCAAAACGTTCTGGGCCTGCTTCGGCGGATGGTCCCTCGACGCACTGGAAGTACAGATGTTCGGCCTGGCGATCCCGGCACTGATCGCCGCCTTCGCCTTGACCAAGGGCGATGCAGGTTTGATCAGCGCTGTCACGCTGGTGACCTCGGCCATCGGCGGTTGGGTCGGCGGCACCTTGTCCGACCGCTATGGCCGGGTGCGTACCTTGCAGTGGATGATTCTGTGGTTCTCGTTCTTCACCTTTTTGTCGGCGTTTGTCACGGGCTTCCACCAGTTGTTGATCGTCAAGGCGCTGCAAGGCTTTGGCATTGGCGGTGAGTGGGCGGCGGGCGCGGTGTTGATGGCCGAGACCATCAACCCGAAGTATCGCGGCAAGGTGATGGGCACCGTGCAGAGCGCCTGGGCCGTGGGCTGGGGCGTCGCGGTCGGAGTGTTTGCGCTGATCTATTCGTTTGTGCCGCAGGACATGGCCTGGCGCGTGATGTTTGTAGTGGGCCTGCTGCCGTCGTTCCTGATTATCTGGGTGCGCCGCAATGTTGAAGAGCCCGACAGCTTCCAGCGCCTGCAAAAAGAACAGGCGATTCCACAGAGCTTCTTCAAGTCGCTGGCGGGCATCTTTCGTCCTGAGCTGATTCGCGTCACGCTGTTCGGCGGTCTGTTGGGCCTGGGGGCCCACGGCGGTTACCACGCGGTGATGACGTGGCTGCCAACCTTCCTCAAGACCGAGCGCAACCTGTCGGTACTCAACTCCGGCGGCTACCTGGCGGTGATCATCTTTGCCTTCTGGTGCGGCTGCATCGCCAGTGGTCTGCTGATTGATCGCATCGGCCGACGCAAGAATATCGTGCTGTTCGCGCTGTGCTGCGTGATCACCGTGCAGGCTTATGTGTTCCTGCCGTTGACCAATACGCAGATGCTGTTCCTCGGCTTCCCGCTGGGCTTTTTCGCGGCCGGCATTCCGGCCAGCCTCGGGGCGTTGTTCAACGAGCTGTACCCGGCGGATGTGCGCGGTGCCGGCGTGGGCTTTTGCTACAACTTCGGGCGCGTCTTGTCCGCAGTGTTTCCGTTCCTGGTGGGGCATATGAGCGACTCCATGTCCCTCGGCTCGGCCATCGGCATCGATGCCGGGATTGCCTACGGCGTCGCGGTGATCGCCGCATTGTGCCTGCCGGAAACCCGTGGCCGCGTGCTGGAAGCAGCGCCCGCCGATAACGTGGTGACCGGCCAGCGCGCCCAGGCTTGACCCTTTTTACTCTTGAAAGACGAACCCCATGCTCGATAACTGCTCCATCACCGGCATCGACGCCCACGCCCATGTGTTCAGCCGCACGCTGACCTTGGCTGGCGAACGTCGCTACACCCCTGGCTACGACGCCACGCTGGCGGATTACCTCGGGCACTTGCACGCCAACGGCTTGAGCCATGGCGTGCTGGTGCAGCCCAGCTTCCTGGGCACTGACAATCGCTACCTGCTGTCCGCCTTGCAGCAGGCACCCGATCGGTTGCGCGGCGTGGTGGTGGTTGAACGCGATATCCCGCGCGACGCCTTGCACGCCATGGCCCGCTCAGGTGTCGTGGGTGTGCGGCTGAACCTGGTGGGCCGGGCGCTGCCGGACTTTGCCGAGTCGGGCTGGAAGGCGTTCTTCGAGCACATCGTCGAACTGGGCTGGCATGTGGAATTGCACCGCGAGCTGGACGACCTGCCGCAGTTAGTGCGGCAACTGCTGCCGTTCGGGGTGAAATTGGTGATCGATCATTTCGGGCGACCCGACGCACGATTGAGCGTCGAGCAGCGCGGCTTTACCGAGTTGCTGGCGCTTGGGCTCGGCGGCCAGCTGTGGCTGAAAGTCTCGGGTATCTATCGCCTGGCCGGCAGCCCGGCGCAGAACCTTGAGTTTGCCCACCAAGCCATGCCGTTGCTGCAACAGAGCTTTGGCCTGCATCGGTTGGTGTGGGGCAGTGACTGGCCGCACACCCAGCATGAAGCGTCTATCGGCTATGGCGCAGTGATTGAGCAACGCCAAGCCCTGGGCTGGTCGGCAGCAGTCGCGCTGGCTTTGTTGATCGACACGCCACGCCAGTTATTCGGCTTCCACCACGCGTAGCCAATCCTCCTCCACACGGCGGTCGAGGTCTTCCCAGTCCGCCATGCCGAGCACCCGTGTGGTGTTCAAACCCCGCAGGTAACCGCGCAGTTGCTGGGCGCTGGCGCTGATTTGATCGGCGTCGGCTGCCTCGTCCTGCAGCACGTGTTCATAGTCGACCAGGTAATCGGCGACCCGCTCGCGAAACTCCGGTAGTACGGCTTCGCGGATGCGGTCGAAGGTTTTCTGGTGGGGCTTCATGGCGTGGTCCTTATAAGTTTTATGTCAGCACTATCGGTTCAGATAATAGTCACCATCAAGGATCGCAAGTTCTGTTTTTGCGGGAAAAGCGGAAAATCACGCCATCGAGACGCTGTTCAAGGAAATGCGCGATGAGGACTTTTATTCAACTGGCGTTGATGGCTTTGATGCTTGGCATGGTTGCCATCAACAACGCGGCAATTGCCGATGATCTGCCCATGAGCCATTTGCTACCGATCAACGGTAGCGTAGACTCCCTGCAGCACGCGCAGTCGGTGGGTGTATTGCTGAGTGACAACACCCGCGACAACCTCAGCTACCTTGAACGCTACCACGACATGGCCTTGAATGGCGCCAAGGATGCCCTCGATGGGCGTATCCGTCAGGCGTTCGTCAACAGTTCCGACCCGGAACTGGCCATCGATTGGTTGATGAACTCGCTGCAAGGCACGTTTTTGTCGGTGACGGTCTACGACAACCTGGATGCCTTGGTGCAGGCTCACCCCGATGTGGTGGTGATGCTCGATACCCATAACCAACTGTTGACCCAGCGCAACGACCAGGTCGAGGCGCGTTTTATTGCGCGGTTCTATGATGCGAACCTGCAATACATCGCCAAGGCCGAAGGCTCGGTACACAAGCAGGTGCCGTCAGTGTGGGTACATGACAAGGCAGCGCCGGAAATTGCCGCGCAGATCGAGCAGCAGCGCGATGTGCAACTGGATGCCTTGAAGCAGTTCGATGCGTCGCTCAAAGCGCTGGTCCGTGCCGGTTGATGTGAACCTTTATTTTTATAATCAGGAATTTTTCATGCGCGCTTTTTTCGCCCCGGCCTTGGCCTTTGCTTCCCTGTTGCTGGCCGGTTGTGTGTCCGCCCCCAACGCTCCCACCCTGACCTTGCAGACCAGCAAAACGCCTGAAGCCTATGTGCAGTGTGTGCTGCCCAAGCTGGAAAAACACAAGATCACCTCCACCGTGACGCAGAACTCGCGCCACGCCAAAGTGGTGTTGACCAGCAAGATTGCCGCCGATGATGTGCTGGAAGCCTACAAGTCCCAGGACGGCGGCAAAGTGTTCCTGTATGAGCGCAAGCCGCTGGCGTCGACGATTACGCCGTCTCGGCTTGAGCTGGCTGCCAAGGAATGCCAATAATTTTGCGTATGGCCTAGGGCTTGGCTTCGTTGCTGAAGGCATTCACCGTCTTGACCAACCCCAGCGCCGCCAACGCCACCAACTCCCCACCTTTTTCTACCGTCGCCAGCGCCGGGTCCGAGCCCATGCGCCCATCCGGGAAGCGCGCGCGGAAGTCCAGCGCTTCACGGATCGGCCCGGTGTTGGCGATCTGCGGCGAATAGTCGGCCTTCTTGATCGAGTCCGGATAGGCCCACTGCGTCACCGCAATCTCCGACGGCGTGGCATGGCTGCCATGGCCCACCGGGAATTGGCGCTGCGCCAGGTCGTTCACCCCTTCCAGGTCCCACCAGTTCACCAGTTTCAAGGCAAACCCGGCCGGGCGGCGGGCGAAGCTGGCTTCGGCGTACAGCTCGGAAAACGCCGCTTCGATGGTGGCGATATTGCCGCCATGGCCGTTCAGAAACAGGATTTTCTCGAAACCATGCCCGGCCAGCGAGCGCACCCAATCGCCAATCGCGGCGATAAAGGTGGAAGGGCGCAGGGAAATGGTGCCGGGAAAGCCCAGGTGATGCTGGGCCATGCCGATGTTGAAGGTGGGGCCGATCAGCAGGTCGGCGTTCTTCTGCGCTTCATGGGCGATGATTTCCGGGCACATCCAGTCGGTGCCCAGCAGGCCGGTAGGGCCGTGCTGTTCGTTGGAACCGATGGGAATCACCACCGTGCGGCTGCGTTCCAGAAACTGCCCGATCTCGATCCAGGTGGATTTGTGTAGAAGCATGCGAGGTTCTCTTATCTATGGGGACAGGCTATCCGCCACGGATTGTACGACTACTCGCCACCTGTTGGGGTTTGCAATTGAGGTAGGTCGAAGACTTCAACCAGCGCTGGTCGGGGTACCACGAAAACATGAACTGGCCATCCTTGAGCTTGTCCACCACCTGGCGCGCCACCTGCGGGCGCACGGCTGGGCAACCCTGGCTGCGGCCGATACGGCCTTCGCGCTTGCTCCACAAGGGGCTCACGTAGTCGGCGGCGTGGATGACGATGGCGCGGTCGCGGGCCTGGTCATTGAAACCCGGCTCCAGGCCGTCCATGCGCAGTGAGTAGCCGTGAGTGCCGAGGTAGCTTTCCTGGGTGCGAAACAAGCCCAGGCTGGACTGGTGGCTGCCTTCCAGGTTGGAGAACTGGGTGGCGAAGTTTTCCCCGGATTTGGCGCCGTGGGCGACCAGGTCGCGTAGTACCAGGGTCTTCTTGCGCAGATCGAAGATCCACAGCCGACGGGCGGTCGAAGGCTGGGAGTAGTCAATAACCGCTAGGCGCTCGGAACGTTCCTCGCCGTTATTGACCGCGCACTGCACCGCGTTCAGGGCGCTTTTGAGTACGGTGGGATTGAGTTCTGGAGCCGAGCGCGCCAGGCTGCTATACAAGTTAGGAGAGGTCTGATTGGCGGCGAGCGCAAAATTGCTCAAGGTAGCCAACGCCACGGTCATCAAACCGAGGCGGCGCATGAAAGTCAGCATCTACGAAGTGTCCCCCGGTGTGGATTGGAGCCTGGTCAATTGTTCAAAAAACACGCATGTTACTTGAGCATTTGCCTGCTCGTTGCACCATTGGTCGCGACAGCCGACGTGCTGCCGGTCGAGCCGTTGCCGGTGACCACCCCGGCGCCGGTCGATCTGGCGCCCGTGCAACAGGCGTTGGCGCAACTGCCGAGTGTCTGCCCCGGCCTGGCGCCGCAGCTCGACCCCGCTGCGCAACTGCGCCTGCAAGCCTTCTACCAGCAGCAAGGTAATGTGCCGCTGTGGTCCGCCGATGAGCGCCGAAAAGCCCTGCAATCTCAGTTGCTGATGCTCGCCGATGACGGCCTGGACCCCACCCACTATAGCTTGCCTTTGGCGGATGCCACGGCCAACGTGCTGTGCAGCGATATAGCCACCAGCCAGCGTTACCTGCAAGCCTTGCAGGATCTGCATTACGGCCGACTGCAACAGTCACGTTTCGAACCCTTGTGGCATTCGCAACCGCCTACGCGCGACCCCAATGTCGAGGTGCTGGCGTTTGCCGCCACAGGTCTGCAAGACATGCCCCAGGCATTCGACCAGGCGCGGCCCAGTGCCGATTTGTATCGCAGCCTGCGCAACGCCTATTCCACCGTGCGCCAGCAGCCGTTGCCGCATTGGGATCCGGTCGCCAGCGGTCCGCTGCTGCGCCCCGGCATGGAAGACCCTCGCGTGCCGGAGCTGGCGCGGCGCCTGGTCAGTGGTGGCTACCTCGTCAACGCGCCCAGCGGCAAGCAGTACCGCGATGAACTGGTCAAGGCGGTCAAGGCCTTCCAGCTCAGCCACTCGTTGCAGGCCGATGGCGTGATCGGCGCCGGCACCGTGGCCGAATTGAACATCAGCCCGTTGGTGCGCCGCGAACAACTGCGTATCAACCTTGAACGCTTCCGATGGCTGGCCCAGGACCTGGAGCCAGAAGGCGTGCTGGTGAATGTCGCCGCCGCGCAACTGAGCGTTTACCAGAGCGGCATCCCCGTGTGGCAAACCCGCCTGCAAGTCGGCCGCGCCGAACGCCAGACGCCGTTGCTCAAATCGCGCATCACCCGGCTGACCCTCAACCCCACCTGGACCATCCCGCCCACCATCATGCGCGAGGACAAACTCCCGGCCATCCGCCTCAACCCCGAATACCTGCGCCAGCAGAACCTGCAAGTGCTCGACGCCGAAGGTCACCCGCTGGCGCCCGAGCAAATCGACTGGGCTCGGCCTGGCAATATCCTGCTGCGCCAGGAAGCCGGGCCGCGCAACCCGCTGGGCAAAATCGTGATGCGCTTTCCCAACCCCTACTCGGTGTACCTGCACGACACGCCGAGCCAGCCGCTGTTCACCAAAGGGCCGCGAGCGTTCAGCTCGGGGTGTGTGCGGGTCGAGCAACCGTTGTTGCTGCGGGATTTGCTGGTGAGCCCGGCCGAACGTACTCGCACCGATGAGCTGCTGGCCACCGGCGTGACCCATGAATTCCGGCTGGCCACGCCGGTGCCGGTGTTGTTGAGTTACTGGACGGTGGAGGTCAATCGCGAGGGCGGGTTGGTGTATGCCCCGGATATCTATGGGCGGGACCTGGTGTTGATGAAGGCGATGGGGAGTGTGCTCTGAAGCGTGCTTCTGTAGTGAGCGGGCTTGCCCCGCGCTGGGCTGCGAAGCAGCCCTAAAATCGTGCCATGTGGTCTCACAGAAAAAGCGCGGCGGTCTTCTTGGGGCGGCTTCGCCACCCAGCGCGGGGCAAGCCCGCTCACTACAGAGAGACCTAGTTCGCCATCGCGGTGAGGTCCGTTAAAGTCACCGCCACCACCGCAGACAATTAGCATGGGTGGCTCTCGATAAGGTTGGGCCGGTTCAGGGTATCCTTCAGTTCCTCACCGGTCGACCACAGGACAGCCCATGCCCCTGCCGTTTGTGAAAATGCACGCCCATGGCGATGACTTCATCATCATCGACCGCCGTGGCCTGGACGATCCGATCACCGCGAAAATCGCCCGCCAGCTTGGCAACCGCCACACCGGCATCGGCTTCAACCAACTGGCTGTGCTGCTCGATTGTGATGACGCCGCGGCGCGCATCAAGTTCTGGAACCCCAACGGCACGCCGCTGGCCACCTGCGGCAGCGCCACCCGTGGCGTGGCTGATCGCTTGATGCATGAAGCCGGCACGGACTCGGTGGTGCTGCGTACCGATCGGGGCTTGCTGAACTGTGTGCGGGCAGCCGGGCGGCAGGTGTCGGTGAACATGGGCGAGCCGTCGCTGGACTGGTCCGCCGTGCCGTTGGCCGAGGCCATGGACACCCGCACCTTGCCCATCGATGGCAACCCGGCGGCGTGCAGCATGGGCAACCCGCATTGCACCTTTTTTGTAGACGACATCGCGGCTGTCGACGTGGCGGCCTTAGGCCCGGCGCTGGAAATTCACCCGTTGTTCCCGGCCAAGACCAATGTGCATTTCGTGCAGGTGCTGGATCGTAGCCACATCCGCCTGCGCATCTGGGAACGCGGCGGTGGCGTGCCGTTGGGCTCCGGTTCGTGCTGTTGTGGCGCGGTGGTCAATGGCATTCGTCGTGGGCTGCTGGACGATACTGTCGAAGTGCTCTGCGACGGCGGCACGGTAACCGTGCAGTGGGCAGGCGAGGGCGGCGTGGTGCTGACGGGCAGCGTCGAGCCGGTGATGCAGGGCAGCGCCTACCTGGGCTGAAAGCTGACGCTAAACGTAGTGCCGCCCGTGACACAGGAGCTCACCGCCACATCGCCGCCATGCACCCTGGCCAACTCGCGCACGATATACAGGCCGAGGCCCACGCTGCGCACGTCACTGCCTTGGTCGGTGCCACGGGTCATGGGTTCGAACAGTTCGGCGAGCAAGGCTTCGGGGATGACTTTGCCGTGGTTGTGTACAGAGACCTCGCAGCGATCCTGCCCCAATCGCGACTTGACGGTGATCGGCCGTTGCAGGTCGCCATACGCCACACTGTTGGCCACCAGGTTGCCAATGATCTGCTGCACGCGGTCGGCGTCCAGGCAAGCCTCGCCACTGCCCTCGGCGAGATGCGCCAACGTTGCGGTGGGAAACGCCACGCGCAGTTCATCCACGGCCCGATGAATCACCTCATGCAGGTCCAACGGCGCCGCCTTGATGGTAATGCCCTGGCCAACGCGCGCCTGGGTGAAGTCCAGCAGGTCGGCGATCATGCGCTGGGCACGCTCGGACGACTGGCCAATGTGCCCGAGCAGTTGGCGTTCCTTGGCAGTGCGTTCGCCACGGTTGAGAAAATCCGAGGCCATGCGAATGGCTGTAAGCGGGTTCTTCAAGTCGTGGCTGACAATCGCCACCATCTGCTCGGCAAACAGCGCCCGGCGCTGGGCGATGGCATAGGCCTCGCTCAATTCGGCCTGGGCCAGTTTGAGCGCGAGTTCAGTGGCGGTCTTTTCCTGCAACAGTGCTTCGGCAAAGTTGCGTGCATTGAGCAACTCGCGCTCGTACTTGTCGCGGTCGGTGGTGCCGAACAGCGCCAGGTCGTAGACCGTACCGTGGTCCTGCTCGCGCTTGATGCCGTTGAGCAGCACGGTCAGCTTGTGGCCGTCACGGTGCAGCATGTCGAGTTTCACTTCGGTGACGCTGCCGCGCAGGCGCAGCATCGGCGCCAGGTGGGTCTGGTGGAAGATCCGTCCGCCCATGGTCAGCAAATCCTGGAAACGCTTGCCGCACAGCTCCGTGATGCTGAACCCCAGCCACTCGCTGAAGCGCGTATTGGCTTGCAGGATCGTGCCGTCCTGCGCCGTGACGGCGAGGGCGCAGGCGGCGCTGTCGAACAACTCAGACGGCATGGGCGGCCGTCCACGGCGCCAGGAAGCTTTCCATGGCCGCCGCGCACGCTTGCGGCGCGCTCATGTGCGGGCAATGGCCGACGTTGTCCACCAGGCAATAGGTGCTGTTGGGTAGCACGCTGTGCAGGTATTCGCCCACGGTCACGGGGGCGATAAGGTCGTCGCTCGATTGCAGGATCAGCACCGGAGTGGCCAGGCCGATCACGTCCTGGCGGTTGTCCGACATGAACGTCACCCGCGCAAATTGCTTGGCGATCTCAGGTTCGGTGCGGCAGAAACTGTCGGTCAATTCCTCGCTCAACGCCGGTTGCCCAGGCGCACCCATGATCACCGGGGCCATGGCGCTGGACCAGCCGAGGTAGTTGCTGTCGAGGGTGTCGAGCAGGTCCTGGATATCCGCCAGTTTGAAGCCGCCGACATAGCCGTCGGCGTCGATATAGCGCGGCGAGGGGCCGATCATGACGTGGGCGGCAATGCGGCCGGGGGCCTGGCGGTCGGCGAGGGTGCCGATCATGGCGCTCACTGAATGGCTCACCAGGATCACCGGGCCTACCGCGAAGGCGTCGATGATCTCGTTCAAATCACGGGCGTAGCCGTCCAGGGCACTGTATTTGGCCTTGTCGAACGCACTGAGGTCCGACAGACCGGCGCCCACCAAGTCATACATCACCACGCGGAAACGTTCGGAAAATTGCGGTGCCAGGTAGTTCCACATGGCCTGATTGCAGCCAAAACCGTGGGAAAACACCAGGGTCGAGCGGCCGTTGCCCATCACACTGACATTGTTACGGTGGCGTAGGTCCATGGGCTTCCCGTTATGGCGTTTTGCTATGCGTGCAGGGAGTTTAGATAGTCAACGGCGCGGGGTCACGCGATATAGCGCGGATAAGGTAAAGTCGCCGCCTTCAGGAAGAAACTTCAGGTAACAAACATGATGGCGATTCTGCGGCAGTCCGTCTTGAACCTGGTGGCGCTGGTGGTCTTGGGCCTGGTGGGCACCGCCCAGGCCGATATTTCACCGATTGGCGTCGCCCTCGACCAGCGGGTGATTGACCTCACCAACACCCTGGATGCCTCGACCACCACCCGTCTGAAAACCCAATTGGCCGACCTTGAGCAGCGCAAAGGCTCGCAAGTGGCTGTGTTGTTGGTGCCGACCACCGGCGGCGTGAGCATCGAGGACTACGCCAACCAACTGTTCCGCGCCTGGAAGCTGGGACGCAAGGACGTCAACGACGGCATTCTGCTGGTGGTGGCCAAGGAGGACCGCAAGGTGCGCATTGAGGTGGGCTATGGCCTGGAAGGCACGGTCACCGATTTGCTCGCGCACCGCATCATCGAGGAACACATCACCCCGGCCTTCCGCCAGGGTGATTTCGTCGGTGGTGTCTCCCAGGGCGTGAATGACCTGGTGGTGCTGGTGGACGGCGATGATTTGCCTGCAGCCGCAGGCACAAGGGTCAATCCGCAGTTCATCGCCATAGCGCTGGCGTTTGTCATCGGCGCCATTGGCGGCGTACTCATCAGTGCGGGCAAACTGCGGTGGCGCCGCGCGTTGATTGCCGCGGTGGTTGCCACGTTGCTGCTCGTGATCGTGGGTGAAGGCCGAGATTGGGCGATGTTTCTGCTGGTGATGCCACTGATCATGCTGATCGGCGGCGCGACCTTCGGCGCATTGTGGATGGCGCGTTCGGTGTTTTACGGCGTGATCGGGCTGCTGGCCTACATCCTGGGCTTGGTGGTGGTTGATCAGCGCTATGCCGACGTCAACTTCATCCACTGGCTGGTCTTTCCACTGGGCGCGCTGGTGGTGCTGGGGCTGTACCTGGTGCTGCTGGTGATCATGAAGGATGCCTGGAAGCAGAGCCGCGTGGGTTTTATCGCGCGGCTACTGGCGGCGGTGGGGGTGTATGTGGCGGCGGGGGTGTTACTGGAACTCGGCCGTGATGGCTGGCTGTTCGCGTTCCCGATTGCCTCGTTTGCGGCGCTGTTCATCTTTGGCAAGACCAGCGGCGGCTCGGGGTCTTCGGGCGGTGGATCGAGTTCGAGCTCCAGCAGCTCCAGTTCCAGCAGCAGCTCATCCGGCGGCGGTGGCTCCAGTGGAGGCGGCGGGGCGTCCGGCAGTTGGTGAAGCCGCTAGCGCGGCTTGTAGCCCAGCCAGCCTTTGAAACTGAAGCCGGCGTAGAACAACTCCACGCCGTCAAAGCCGGCTTCTCTCATCAAGGCTTCATCCGTCTCGGGTGACAGCACCGGCAACTTCTCGCTGATTGCCGCAATCGCGCGCTCGGCATCCGCCGCCGGCACGCCCGAGTCCACCGCGAATGCTGCGTAGCGCTTCAACCACCGGACTTTATCCTCCGGCCCTTGCGGGAAACTGTGATGGGCCACCACCAGCGGCGCGCCCGGCAGCAGGCGTTGCCACAACGCCTTGAGGGTTTGCAGGCGCTGCTCGGCCGGGATGAAATGTAAGGTCAGCAAGCACGTGGCGCCGTCGAAAGGCCCCAACGGCGCCGTGTCGATATAGCCTTCATGCAACTCGGTGCGGTCCATCAACGGGCCCAAGGTTGCCTCGGCCAGCTTCAGCATCTCGGCTGAAGGGTCCACCCCCACAAACCGCCAGCCCGGTTCTGCGTCCGCAAAACGCTTCAACTCCAGGCCGCCGCCGGCGCCCAACACCAGCACATTGCCAGCGGCTGGCACGCTTTCGCGCAGCAGCAGGGTGGTCATGCGTTGCAGGCCATCAAAGCCCGGCACCAGGCGCACGGGGCCTTCGGCGTAACGGGCGACGGCATCCGGGTCGGAAAAAAAGCTCATGCTGGGCTCCTGCAAATTGGGCGGGGATAAACCCTACTGCGGCAAACCCGCAGAGGCAACATTCATGGTAAAACGTCGCTCCTCACCCCTCAGAGTATGGACGCTCGATGTCTGCCATTCTTCTTCGCGACGCCACCCTCGACGACGCCCTGTGCCTGGGCGTGCTGGGCATGCAAGTGTTCCTCGACACCTACGCGACCCAAGGCATTCGCGGCTCGATTGCCACTGAAGTGCTTGAAGCGTTTGCGCCGCAGGTCATGGCCCGGTTGATCGCCGATCCTGGTATCTCGCTGCTGGTGGCCGAGTCCAACCAGCACCTGGTCGGCTTTGCCCAGGTCAAGCTCAACGCCTGTCACCCGATGATCGAAGCGCCTGACGTCGCTGAACTGCAACGCCTGTACATCCAGGAACGGTTCACCGGCCTGGGCATCGGCTATCAGTTGCTGCAAGCGGCAGAGCAATGCGCGACGCTGGGTGGTGCTTCGCTGTTATGGGCGACGGTGTGGGACGGTAACGAGCGCGCCCTGGGGTTTTACCCTCGGCGCGGGTATGGGCTGCTGGGCTCGCCGGTGTATGCCTTCCAAGGGGAGAGCCATGGGAATCGGTTGTTTGGCAAAGCCCTGGGCGTCACAGCGATTTAGACAGAAACACCCGGCTGCTGCCCTCAGGCTCGCACGGTAGCTCGCCAAAACGTACCCAGCCATGCTTCTCGTAAAACCCCGGCGCCTGGAAACTCAGGGTGTACAGCACCGCGTTGCGACAGCCCCGGCGCCGCGCCTCATCTTCGAATGTTTGCAGTAACTGGCTGCCCAGTCCCGTGCCACGCAGCGAGTCGGGCAAGTGGAACAGGTCGAGAAAGGCCATGCCCAATGTAGTCTTGCCGGTGATGCCGCCGAGGATGTGCTGGGTTTCGGGATCCTTGATCAAAACCGTCAGCAGACGCCGATCGTTATAGCCGGTGATGGCTTCATTGAACGCCGCCAAGCCGCCGCCGAGGATACGCTCGGCGTCGGGGTTGGGTTGGTCGCTGATTTCAATATGCGCTGCGTTCATCTCTAGAGCGCCATGACCATTTCATGCCACGCCATGCCACCGTGCTCCGACGGCGAGGGTTGCACATACTGATAGCCCATGCGCTCATACAGCGGCACGTGTTGCTCCTTGCACATCAGATGAATCGTCTGCTTGCCCATGCGGCTCATGCGCTGCACAAACTCAGTCATCAACATTTTCGAATAGCCCTTGCCCTGATGCGCCGGGTCGACCACCACCGACATGATCACCACATTGGGCGCGTCGGCCGAGTGGCCCACCAACTCCTTGAACGCCTCGTCCGACATCACCACTTCGTGGGCGCAGCCACAATTGATGAAACCCACCACTTCACCCGCGGCTTCCAGGATCAGAAAGCCTTGCGGATACTGGGCAATACGCGTGGCGATCTTCTCCAGGGTCGCGGCTTCGTCGCCTTCGTAGGCGCTGATCTCGATGTCAAAGCAGCGGGCGGCGTCGGCGGGTAGGGCGTTGCGGAAGGTGAGGGCGGGCATGGGCGTTTCCTGAGGCGTTGAGCGAGAGGCCACATGATAGACAAACATCGACCCCAGCAATACAAATCCCCTGTGGCGATGCGGTTGTTGTGGCGAGCGTGCTTTCTGTGGCGAGCGGGCTTGCCCCGCGTTGGGCTGCGCAGCAGCCCCAAAATCAGCAATGGAGAAATGCCTGAAGCACTGCATTCATTCTTAATGGGGCCGCTGCGTAGCCCAGCGCGGGGCAAGCCCGCTCACCACAGGAAGCCTACTCATAGCCACCCCATCAGCCACAAAAAGAGCGTCCGATTGGCCGTCCAAAAACCAGAAAACCCGCCAAAGCGGGTTTCCTCACAACTCAAAGCAGATGTCTCAAACCCCACCCACCAACTTCCCCCCGTCCATCCGACGCTTATACGCACTGTCCCGACTCGCCAGCCAGAAATACAACGGCGACGTGACCACCAACCCCACCACCCAGGACAAATCCGCCCCGTTGATGTGTTCCGAAATCGGACCTACGTACAGCGGCGTATTCATGAACGGAATCTGCACCACAATGCCGACCGCATACGCCAGCAGGGCTTGCGGGTTGTAGCGCCCATAGATCCCGCCATCCACGCGGAAGATCGAGGCAATGTCGTACTTGCCCTTATGGATCGCATAGAAGTCGATCAGGTTGATCGCCGTCCACGGCACCAGCACCACCAGCAGCACCAGCACCATGTCGACGAAGTGACCGATGAAGTCCTTCGAGGCGAACACGGCCGCAATCGCGCAGGCGGCCAATACCAGGATCGAAATCAGCGCACGGCTTCTGGCCGTTGGAATCCAGCGGTAGGCAAAGGTCTGCACCAGGGTGATGATCGACAGCACGGCGCCATACAGGTTGAGTGCGTTATGGCTGATCACGCTGAGCAGGAACAGCACCAGCATCAACGGCCCGATAGCGCCGGTGGCGAGTTTGACCGCGTCCATGGTGTCCATGCCCACCGGCGTCGCCAGCACGGCGACCGCGCCGAAGATGAAGGACAGGCTGGAACCCAGGGCTGAGCCGAGGTAGGTGGTCCAAAAAGTGGAGGCTACCGGTACGTCGGCGGGCAGGTAGCGCGAGTAGTCCGACACGTAGGGGGCAAATGCGATTTGCCACAGGGCCGCCAGGGACACGGTCGCCAGCACACCTGCGATGTTGAAGCTGCCGCGTGTCAGGAAGTCCGTGGTCTGTACGTGGGTGAAGATGTAGCCGAAGCCCAGCACGATACCGGCGCCGAGCACCCAGGTGCCGATACGGTTGAGCACATGGATGAAGCGGTAGCCGATGATGCCGATAATCCCGGAGCCGATGGCGCCGATCACAATGCCCACCGGCACGGGCACCGCGTCGACCACGCCGTGCAGGGATTTACCCGCGAGCACGATGTTGGAGGCGAAGAAACCGATGTACATCACGCCGGCGATCACCACCACCAGCAAGGCGCCGAGGGAGCCGAACTGGGCGCGGCTCTGGATCATTTGCGGGATGCCCATTTGCGGGCCCTGGGCCGAGTGCAGCGCCATCAGCACGCCGCCGACCAGGTGGCCGATGAGGATGGCGACGATGCCCCACACTAAGTTGAGGTGAAACAGTTGCACCCCCAGCGCACCTGTGACGATCGGCAGCGGCGCGATATTGCCGCCGAACCACAGGGTGAACAGGTCTCTTACCTTTCCGTGGCGATCTTCCGGGGGCACGTATCCAATCGTGTGTTTTTCGATAAGCGGGGCGGAGGATGTTGCAGTGGTGACCATGACGAACTCCAAGGCAAGGTGAGTACGTTGACGTACTTCGCTGTGCGCCACGTGCGCGGCTCTTTGTTGTTGGAGTGATGATCTGCAATGGGCGCAGGGAGGTAAATTAGTAAGTTTGTTGCTATAGACCTTAAAAAATATAGCTCGCAGCCTTGCTGCGCTCCGGTATGTTGCCTACACCTGTTTTGCGGGCGAAGTCCCACGTTTCTGGAGGTCCCGATGGCTGCGTACAACCTGCGCCAACTCAGATATTTCGTCACCACGGCCGAATGCGGCAGCGTCGCCGAGGCCTCGCGCAAGCTGTATATCGCGCAGCCGTCGGTGTCCACGGCGATCAAGCAGCTGGAAGACAGCTTTGGCGTGCAGCTGTTTATCCGTCATCACGCCCAGGGTGTGTCACTGACGCCCAGCGGGGCACGCTTCTATCGCAAGGCCCTGGAGCTGCTGCGCGTGGCCCATGAATTCGAGCAGAATGCCCTGGCGGACAATGACGTGGTGGCGGGGCAGATCGATATCGGCTGCTTTGAAACCGTGGCGCCGTTGTACCTGCCGCGTCTGATCGCGGGCTTCAAGGCGCGTTGGCCGGGGGTGGAGATCCGCATTCGTGATGGCGAGCAGCAAGAGCTGGTGCAGGCGCTGACGGCGGGCAGCATTGACGTGGCGATGCTGTTCGAGCACGACCTGGGCGCGACCATCGAGACCACGCCGTTGATGCCGCCGCAGCAGCCTTATGCGCTGTTGCCGGCCGATCATCGTTTTGCGCAGCAGGCCAAGGTGTCGCTGGCGGACCTGGTGCTGGAACCGATGATCTTGCTGGACGTGCTGCCGAGCCGCACCTATTTCGTAAGCATCTTCGAAGAGCGTGGGTTGACGCCGAACATCGTGTTCAGCTCGCCGTCGATCGAGATGGTGAGGGGGATGGTGGGGCGGGGGTTCGGGTTTTCGATCCTGGTGACCAAGCCGTTCACCGAGTACACCTATGACGGGCAGAAGGTGGTGTGCGTGCCGTTGGCGGAGACGGTGACCGGCTCAGGCTTGTCAGCGGTATGGTTGCGCCGCGCGCCGTTGACCAAGCCGGTGCAGCTCTTTGTCGACTACTGCCGCGAGGAACTTGCCCGACTCTTGGGTTGAGGACAAGGCCAAAAATGTGGGAGCGGTTTGCTCCCACATTTGATTGGTGTTTGGCTCAAGCGCGAATAGAATCCAGCATCCGCCCCAGCATCGCATCACACTCCAGCAGTTGTTCCACCTTCACAAACTCATCCGGCTTATGCCCCTGATCCATACTCCCCGGCCCGCACACCACCGTGGGAATACCCACCGCATCAAACAACCCACCTTCAGTGCCAAACGCCACCGTGCCGAACTCCCGTGAACCGGAAAACGCCGCGATCAACTCTGCCGCCTGGCTGCGCTCATCGGTGACCAAACCTGGGTAGGCCGACAGCTCGGTAAAGCGAATCGCACTCTGTGCACTCACCGCCTGCATGCGCGGCAACACCTGCTGCTCGGCGTAGGCCTTCAGTTCATCCGCGACCTTGGCCGGGTCCTGCGACGGCAACGCACGCACCTCAAAATCAAACCGACAATCCGCCGGTACGATATTCAGGGCCTTGCCACCGCTGATCACGCCGGTTTGCACCGTGCTGAACGGCGGATCAAACCGCGCATCCTGGGTCTCCCGCAGACGCTGGCCGATCCTTCCCAACTCGCCAATCAGCTCGGCAGCCTGCTCAATCGCATTCACCCCATACGGTGCGTAGGCCGAATGGCACGCCTCGCCGTGCACATCGCAGCGCATGGCCAACTTGCCCTTGTGGCCGAGCACCGGCTTGAGTTCGGTCGGTTCGCCGATGATGCACAGCATCGGTTTCACTGGCCGTTCTTCAAGCACCTTGAGCAACGAACGCACGCCCAGGCAACCGACTTCCTCGTCATAGGACAGGGCGATATGTACCGGCATCCGCAAGGGTGCCTCGACCAACGCCGGTACCAGTGCCAACACGCAGGCGATGTAGCCCTTCATGTCCGCGGTGCCGCGGCCGAACAGCTTGCCGTCGCGTTCGGTCAGCTCGAACGGCGGCACGGTCCAGGGCTGGCCGTCCACCGGCACCACATCGGTGTGCCCCGACAGCACGATCCCCGGCAACTCAACCGGGCCAACGCTGGCAAAGAGGTTGGCCTTGCTGCGTTCTTCGTTGTAGACCAATTGGCTGGATACCCCGAAACCGGCCAGGTAATCGCGTACAAACTCGATCAGGTGCAGGTTGGATTCGCGGCTGGTGGTATCGAACCCCACCAGCGTCTGCAGCAGTTCGCGGCTGGCGCTCATCGGTCGTCTCCGGCCACGCCGTAGCCGGGGGAGCGGTCCGGGGCGAGGGCGCGGTCGATGTAGTCCTGCACTTGCGGGCGATAGGCATCCCAGAGCTTTTGCAGTTCAAGGATCGGCTGTTGGTCAGCCCAATCCACGCGCAGGTTGATGATCGGCCAGGTCAGTTCGCCCACCACCACCAGCGCGGCGGAGTGCACCGGGCCGGCTTCGCCACCGGCGGCAATGGCAGCGTGCATCGCCGCCAGCAGGCGATCGGCCAACTGGCCTTCGCCTTGCTCAAAGGCCGTGACCATCGCTTCGATCACTGCGCGGTCGGCGAGCATGTTGCCCGCCGCCACACACTGTTCGCCCGACACGGCGTTATGGGTGCCGAGGGTTTCGCTGCCGCTGAAATGCACGCTGCGGCCCAGGTGATCAATCGCCGTCAGTTGGCGGTACTGGCTGTAGCCGTTGCGCGTCAGGGCCTTGTCGATCGCGTCGGCAGGGGCGAGGCCTTGTTCCAGCAGGTCCAACACGTCCGGGCCCAGGGCCGGGAGTGTGATGTTCTGGGTCGACACCGCGCCCACACCGGGCCGCAGCCATGGGCAACGGGCACCCACGGCAATGCTCGATGAGCTGATGGCAATGCCCAGCTGGCCGGTTTCGGCGCAACGGCCGACGATTGAAAAGGTCATGTGCGGCTCCTTATTCGGGAATAACGGCGATCACATCGATTTCCATCAACCACTGTGGCTGACCGAGGGCCGACACCACCAGCCCGGTCGAAATCGGGAACACGCCCTTTAGCCATTTGCCGACTTCCTGGTACACCGGTTCGCGGTAGCGCGGGTCGATCAGGTAGGTGGTGGTCTTGACGATGTGCGACAGGTCGGAACCCGCTTCTTCCAGCAGTTGCTTGACGTTTTTCATGGCTTGCTCAGCCTGGGCGCGCGGGTCGCCAAGGCCGATCAGGTTACCTTCGAAATCGGTGCCCACCTGGCCGCGCACATACACGGTGTTGCCGGCGCGCACGGCCTGGCACAGGTCGTTGTCCAGGCTCTGGTTAGGGTAGGTTTCCTTGGTGTTGAACATGCGGATGCGAGTGTGAGTAGGCATCAGAAAAACTCCGGCAATAAAGGGATCAGGCGCTGACAGGGGACGGACGAACCACCGGGGCGGCTTCGCGGTATTCAAGGTATTGACGCTGGATCGCGATGTGGTCGGCCACATACTTGGCGTCGTGCCAAACGCCCCAGATAAACGACGAACCCCGGCGCGATTGCCACGGCAAGCCGAGGAAGTAGATCCCCGCTTCACTGGACACGCCACGCTGGTGCTGGGGTTTGCCGGCTTCGTCGAAGGCGGCGACCTTCAACCAGCTGTAGTCCACGGCAAACCCGGTGGCCCAGATGATCGAGGTGACGCCGGCCTGGGCCAGGTCCAGTTCCAGGATCGGATTTTTGATGCAGTCCGCATCGGGGAATACACGACGGGCCTCGGGTTCCAGCGGCAGGTCAACGCCGTTGCGCTCGATATAGGCGTCGGCGGCATCCAACAGGGCCAGGTAGTTTTCATCGCCGCGTGCCAGGTTTTCCACCAGGTTCGGCTGGAAGCGGGCGACACTGCCATCGAATGCTTGTGTGAGGCCGACCAGGGTCATGCCTTGCTGGGCCAGCTCACGGAAGTCGATGGTCTTGCCGCCGTGTGCACCGCTGACTGCGATGGTCACGTGTTCGCGGCCGGGTTTCATGGCCGCCTGGTCCCACTCGCCCAGCACCCCCAGCCACCAGCAGAAGTCGCGGTTGCGATAGGCGCGGGGCGGGCGGTCATGGGCGCCGACCGAGAGGTACACCCGGCGCCCGGCGCGCTGCAATTCATCAGCGATCTGCACGCCGGAGGAACCCGCGCCCACCACCAACACGGCGCCGGCCGGCAGTTGTGTGGGGTTGCGATAGTCAGCGGAATGGATCTGGTGCAACGCAGTGTCTTTCGGCGCGATGGCCGGAATCACCGGTTTCTGGAACGGCCCGGTAGCGGCGACCACACGGTTGGCCTCGATCACCCCTTCGCTGGTGTGCACGGTGAAGCCAGGGCGACCGACATTACGCACCACGGACAGCACCTCCACGCCGGTACGGATCGGCGCGTTGAACTTGCGGGCATAGGCCTCAAAGTAATCCGCCACACGCTCTTTCGGCGCAAACCCATCCGCAGCGACCGTGTCGAACTCCAACCCCGGAAAGCGGTCATGCCAGGCCGGCCCATTGGCCACCAGCGAATCCCAACGCCCGGTACGCCAGCGCTCGGCAATACGGCTGCGCTCCAGCACCAGGTGGGGCACACCTTGCTTGCTCAAATGCTCGCTCATGGCCACGCCAGCTTGGCCGGCGCCCACCACCAGCGTGTCTGTTTTTGTTATTGCTTCAGTCATGTCTCTGTCCTTGCGTAATGCAGTTGGATTCAGCGTTTGCATGACTTCAAGGCTAGGGGGAGGGGGGTTATAAATAAAATATTATTAAGCTGGGAAGTGAGCATAAATATCGGATGCAGAGCTCATCTAGAACTCCCCGGAATACTTCACCGCCGCCGCCGCCCGCGACGGTACATCCAGCGTGCGCAGCAGCGACGACACATGGATACGCACAGTAAACGGCGAGATATCCAGGGCCTTGGCGATTTCCTTGTTGGTCTTGCCCTGGGCGATCAGGCGCAGCACGTCCTGCTGGCGGGCGGTGAGGGTGTGGGTGTCCAGCGGCAGCAGGCCGGAGGGGGCGAACTTGACCAGTACTTCGCCTTCGCGGATGGCCAGCAACGCCTGGCCGATCTCGTCGGGGGCGATGTTCTTGCCGATGAAGCCGTCTGCGCCCAATGCCATCACTTGATCGATCAACGCCGGGTCATCCACCATCGACACCACGATCAACGTGGTGCGCCGCAGTTGCTGGCGCAGGTCGACCAATTGACTCATGCAGGTCAGGCCAGGGAAGCGCAGGTCGAGGATCAGGGTGTCGACCTCGCCGCCTTCGCGGATCAGCGCGAGTACCCCGTCGAGGTCGCCGGCTTCCTGCACCACGGCGTCCGGCAGCAAGCGCTGCACCGTGCGCAGCATGGCTTCGCGAAACATCGGATGGTCGTCGGCGATGATGATGCGACCGGTCATGTGGGTGCTCCTTCCTGGGGCAAGGCTGTGCGGTTGCATGCTACCTTACCACCGCGTCCGAGGCCTGCCTGTGACGCAAGTTGGATTTGTTGATTGCCGCACAAGGACGTAACCCCATGAGTCTTGAGACCAACTCCGAACTCGACCAGGCCAACCTGCGTATCGTGGTGGCCAGTATTGCGATCGTCTACATCGGCGCCTTGGGCTTCCTGCCCGGACAGTCGGTGGACACTTACCTGCCGGTGATCCTGTATATCTTCCTGTTCCTGCTGGCCTCCATTGTGTTGCGCCAAGTCATCGCCCGATGGCCAGGACACTACCCGGCGCGGCGGATTTTCGGGATGCTTCACGACTACACCGGCACCTCGTTTGGCATGGTAGTCGGTGGCGAGGCAGCACTGCCGTTGTATGCGGTGATGGTGTGGGTCAACCTCGGCAACGGCATGCGCTACGGCTCGCGATACCTGGCGATTGCCACGGCGTTGGCGTTGCTGGCGCTGTTGATCGTGTACCGCCTCACGCCGGTGTGGCAGGCGCAACCGTTCATGGTGTTGATGCTGATGATCACCAGCACAGTGATCCCCGTATACGCGCATATCCTGCTGGAGCGCACGCGCAAGGCGTCCGAGCAAGCCATCGCCGCCAATCTTGAAAAATCCCGTTTCCTCGCCCAGGCCAGCCACGACCTGCGCCAGCCGATCCACTCCATCGGCCTGTTCACCGCGTGCCTGCGCTAAGCGCGCCTGGGTGATGAAGAGCGGCGGCTGGTGGACAACATCGACCGGTCGCTGCTGAACGTGTCGCAACTGTTCCGCTCGATTCTCGACCTCTACACCCTCGATAACGGCCGTCTGCTGCCCAAATACCAGGCGGTGCACCTGGGCGAATTCCTTGCCGACCTGGTGCGGCAGAACGCCGAGGCCGCGCGGTGGGCCGGTGTGGAGTTGCGCCTGCGGCCGTGTGCGCATTGGGTGCTGGTTGACCCGGCGCTGCTGGCGACCATGGTGCAGAACGTGCTGTCCAACTGCTTTAAATATGGCGCGCAGCGTCCGGTGCTGATCGGCGTGCGCATCCGCGACGGCGGCTTGGCGGTGGAGATTCATGACCGGGGGCGAGGGATTGCCGAGGAGCATCTGTCAAAGGTCTTCGAGGAGTTTTATCGGGTACGCCACCTGCGTGACAAAGACGTCGAAGGCGTGGGCCTCGGGCTGTCCATCGTCAAGCGTCTGGGGCAGTTGATGGGCGTGCACGTGAGCCTGCGCTCACGGGTGGGCCGTGGTACTTCCGTGAGCCTGTATGGCCTCACCCTGGCCACCGCGCCGCGTGCAACAGCACCGCGCGATGACACGCGCCAGGCCGGGTTGCTCACCGGTTTGAAGGTGTGCCTGGTCGAAGATGACCACAACGTGCTGCTCGCCACCCAGGCGCTACTGGAGCGCTGGGGGTGCGAGGTGCAGGCGGAGTCATCGGGGCGTGATCTGGTCAGTGACTGCGACATCATCGTCGCCGACTACGACCTGGGTAACCACGCCACCGGCATCGAATGCATCGACGCCCTGCGCGAACAACGTGGCTGGGCGGTCCCGGCGCTGATCCTCACCGGGCACGATGTGGAAAAAATCCAGGCCGCGTTGCACGACCGTCAGATCGCCATTCTCTCCAAGCCTGTGCGCCCCGCGGAACTGCGCGGTGTTCTGCGGGAACTGAGTCAGGAGGCGGTTACTGGGTAAAGCCCTGAAGTGGGTTGCCGCGTGCACCTTTGGGCTGGCAGTAGGCGGCAGGTTTCATCATGCCGAAGCTGGCCACGGCAAACATGCCGCCGCTGGCACCACTGGGCACCGAGCAGTTGTACTCCCCGGATGCCGCGCTGGCGACGTAGTAGGTGGTCATCGAGTCGCTGCGCACGTTGGAGATACGCTTGACCGGTTCGCCCAGGTTGGTTTCCGACAGCGTCTTGAGATGGTCTTCAGTAGGCTTGATGTTGCTGCAGCCGGCCACGCCAATGATCAAGGCGCCCAGCAGGGTGAGACGGGTAACGGAGGATTGCAGTTTCATGGTGCTTCTTCCTTGGGGTTGTTATGGTTTTTCCAGCGCATAACGCGCCCACGCGCAAGGGATGCACGGTGCCGGGAGAGCGTTGGAAGTGCCGGGGAATATAGCGCCGCGAGGGAGAAGGGTCGATTAGCACAAGTGTGCTAATGGCACGATGAGGTCATTGTAGTGAGCGGGACAAGCCCGCTCACTACAGGATTGGGTTTAGCCCACCGGCAACTCCCCCGTCACAATCGCCGTGATCAAAAAGATGAAAAACATCGGGATCGACCACTTGAAGAATTCCTTCTGGTACTCCCCGAACGTCATCTCCGTACGGTTCATCAGCAGGAACAACCACGCCACCGTGGGGCTGGCATACCGCAGTGCCTGACCCATGAACGATGCCACGCCGATCTCGGTCGGGCTGATACCGAACTTGTAGGCAATGGGCGCCACCACCGGCAGGATGCCGAAGTAGTAGGCGTCCACCGGCAAGGCGTAGCAGGCGAGGGCGCCGAGGAAGGCGAAGATCAAGGCGGTGTGGCTGCCCATGGAGTCCGGGATCAGGCTGGCCATGTGTTCGGCCACGGCGCCGGCCATGCCGCTGCCGTTGAAGATGCCCAGGAAACACCCAGCAGCCAGGATGATCGAGGCCACGGCCACGGCGTCGCCACCGTTGGCGGTGATGCGTTCGCGTTGTTCCACGGCGCTGTAGTTGACGGTCAGCGCAATCGCGGTCCCCAGCATGAACACCACGGCACCGCTGGCCCAACCGGCAATGAGGATAACCAGCATGCCCAGGGTCAGCGCCAGGTTGAACAGGAACAGACGCGGGCGCTTGAGTGCTTTGTCGTGGTCCTTGATCACATTGACCATCTGCAGGATTTGCTCGGGCGTCACGATGCCTTTTTCACCCTTCACGAAGCCCAGGCGCTTGCGCTCCTTGATGCCCATCAGGTAGGCCATGAAAAACACGTAGAGGAACGACACGCCGAGGATCGGCAGGATCGCCACGAACAACGTATTGACCTCCACGTTCAGCACCGCCGCCGCGCGTGCCAGTGGACCGCCCCATGGCAAGCAGTTGCCAAGGCCGCACGGCAGGATGATCAGCATCGCCAGGTTCGACAGCTTCATGCCCATCTGTTTGTACAGCGGCAGGAACGCGGTGGTGATGATCAAGATGGTGGTGGTGCCGTCGCCGTCCAGGGTGACCACGGCCGAGGTGAAAGCGGTGACCAGGATAATTTTCAGCGGATCGCCGTTGGCCTTGCGAATCAGGAAGGTGCACAGCGGATCGAACAGCCCGACGTTCATCATCAGGCTGAAATACAGCACGGCAAACAGGATCATCACCGTGGGGTTGACCGTGCCGAGGGAGACCTTGCCGGCCTCGTTCTGCGAGTAGAACAGGCCCTCGCGCACCCAGGTCATGATGGTGCCCATCGGCACGCCGTTGAACAGGCACACCAGCACCCCAACGGCCAGCGATACCACGATCAGGCCGGTGAACGGCGAGAGTTTTTGCTTGATGACCAGCAACAGAAACGAAGTGATCAACACATAGCCCAGAACTGTCAGCATCTGAACGTCTCCACAATATTATTTTTATAGTGAGCGCAGCGGGTTGGGGTGCCAGGCACCCCGGATGCAGCCTTGGGCGTTACTGGCCTTCCAGCAGTTGGGTGACCCACGCCGGGGCCAGTGGGGGAAGAGGCAGGCCGCTGTCTCGGCAGCGAGTGTATTCGTCGATCACCTCGCGGCGCTGGTTTTCATACGCACTTTTTTTCTCGGAGGCCTCCAGCACTTCCAATAGCCGCGCGCGGGGCACCACGGTGACGCCGTCGTAATCGCCAAACACCAGGTCGCCCGGCGCAACTTCCACACCGGCACAGGTCACGCTGGCGTTGATCTTGCCGGGGCCTTGCTTGCCGGGGCTGCGTTGCATGAAGCCCTTGGCGTAGATCGGGATGTCCAGTTGTGCCAACGGCACCTTGTCGCGCACGCAGCCGTCGATGACCATGCCGGCCAAACCCACGGCCTGGGCGGCGCCGGCCATCAGGTCGCCGATGTAGGCGCGGCCGGGGTAGGCTTTGCCGGCCACCACCAGCACGTAGCCCGGCTGGCCCTGGTACACGGCCACGTGGATCGGGAAGTTGTCGCCGTCTTCGGTGTCGACGGTGTAGGCGGTGCCGAGCATCACCTTGCGTTCATCCAGCGGCATAAGGTCGGCGTCCATACAGCCGTTGCGCGGGATGCCGAGGCTTTGCATGCCGTCGCACAGTTGTGCGGGGCTGAGTTGGCGGAAGCGCTCCAGCAAATCGTTCGGGATCAAATCGGGCAGGGGAAAGTACTGTTCAGTGTTCATGGCTGGTTCTCAGGCGTGGGCAGTCAGGTGGGCGATGGCGGTGCGAAAATCCATGTCGCTGCCATCGGGGCCGAGCAGGCTGGCCCAGTCGGTGGCGGCCAATTTATCCAGCTGGCCTTGGGTTGCACGGGTCATGGTGGCGTCCACGCCAGCGGCTTCGAGGGTGGTGACCGCATCGTCCATTTCCGCGCTACGACGCTTGGCGTGGATCAGCGTACGGGCGGTGAAGGTATTGGCCAGTTGCTCGACGGTCTTGCCGTTCAACGAGTCGCCGAGGGACGCGACCAGCGTGTCCAGCACGCCGAATTTCTCGCCGGCCTGGAAGGCTTCCAGCAGCAATTGCGGCAGGCCTTTCATGACCACGCTCTTGAGCATTTTGATGGCGGAGGCGGCGCCGGCTTCAGCTTCCAGCACGGTCAATTGCATGCCGCGTGGCGTGAAGGCTTCGGCAAACGCAGCAGCACCGCTGCCGGCCAGCAGCATCGGCACGCGGTGGTTATTGCCGGGGACGGTGCCCATCACGGCGCTGTCGCAAAAGCCTACGCCGGCAGGGCGCGGCAGCTGGTTGATAGCCTGTTTGACGGTGGGCGCGGCGGAGTTCATATCGACGTAGGTTTGCCCTGCCACCAACAGCGGCAGGACGTTGCGCGCGATGCCCAATGCGCTGCTGGCGCTGGTCAGGCACACCACGAAGCGCGCGTCACGGCAGGCGTTTTCCAGGGAGTCGAAGAGGGTGACGTGCTGCTGGTCGGCGCGTTGCTGCAGGGCGGGGCTGACGTTGGCGTCGAACGCACCTATCTGTAGATCGTCCGTGGTGCGCAGGCCGGCGCAGAGGTGGTAGGCGGCTTCGCCAAACCCGATGAAGACGATATCCATGCAGTGTTTCCTTCATTGTCTTTGTTATTGATGAAGGAAGAGCAAGGGCTGTGCCATGGCTTTAATTGTCATTAAAAACAATAAGTTGAGATTAAGCGTGCGGCCTTGAGAGGGCTTGGTTGATTTCAGGGTCTTTCAAATAAATGCAGTCTGAAATAACCTGCAATCCTCGTCCGCGCTAATCGAGCTACGCCATGCAAGGCACCATCGCCGTCATTTCCCCCTCCAGTACCTTGACCGCCGTGATGCGCGGCATTCTCGGCCAGCGCGGGTTGTCGCTGGGGGTGGTCGAAGCGGCGCAGCACGACGCGGTACTCAAGGCCCGCGAGCTGATCGCAAGCGGCGTCAGCGTGATCATCAGCCGTGGGCGTACCGCCAGCGTGTTGCGCGAACAGTTGCGGGTGCCCATCGTTGAGGTCAAGCACACGTTTTTCGACTGCATCAACGCTTACCAGCGGGCGCAGCAGGTCTCGGCCAGGATCGCCTTTCTGGCAACGTCCGAGGGCTACGCGACCATCCTGGAAAAAGCCCGGCCTTTCATGCCTGAGGTCGCGATCTGCCGGATCGATCCGCTGGGCAGCCATCAAACTACAGAAGCGCAGCTGGACCGTTTGCTCGCTGAGGGCATTGAAGTGGCGATTGGCGGGCTTTCATTGCGTCAGGCGGTGATTGCGCGCGGCATGCACTACATCATGTCCGAAGCCGATGCGGATGCCGCCGATGAGGCCATCGACGAAGCCCTCCATCTCTTGCAGGTCGAGGAAGAACGGCGGCTCAAACGCGTCGAGCTGCAAAGCCGCTACGAGATGATCCAGTCGATCCTCAACTGCGTGTCCGAAGGCATCTTCAGTGTCGACAGCCAGCGCACGGTCACCAATATGAACAGCGTGGCCACCGCGTACCTGGGCAGCCTGGCAATCGGCGACAGCATCGACGGCCTGCTGACCCAGGACTACTTCAGCCAGGTGCTCAACCATGGGCGCCCGGTGCGGGGTGCGCTGATCACCTTGGGAAGGCTGTCACTGACCCTGAGCATCGCACCGATCACCTTGGACAACCAGGTGATCGGCGCCGTCGCCACTTTGCAAAACCAGACCGAAATCACCGCCATTGAGCGCAAGATGCGTCGCCAGTTGGTCCGCCAGCACCTGGCCGAAAAAAATTTCGACGACATCATCGGCAGCAGCCCGGCGCTGGCCAAGGCCAAGCGCCTGGCCCTGACCTACGCGGCGGTGGACAGCACAGTGATGATCGAAGGCGAAACCGGCACCGGCAAAGAGTTGTTCGCCCAGAGCATCCACAACGCTTCGCGCCGCAAACACGGCCCGTTCGTGGCGATCAACTGCGCGGCGTTCGCCCCCGGCGTGCTGGAGAGTGAACTGTTCGGCTACGTCAAAGGTGCTTTCACCGGCGCGCTCAACGAAGGCAAGGCAGGCGTGTTCGAACTGGCACACACCGGCACGCTCTTCCTCGATGAAATCAACGAAACCTCCACCGACATCCAGGTCAAGCTGCTGCGTGCGCTGCAGGAGCGCAAAGTGGTGCGTATCGGTGACGACAAGGTCACGCCGGTGGATATCCGCATCATCACCGCCAGCAACAAAAGCCTGCCGAAATTGATGGTCCAAGGGCTGTTTCGCGAGGACTTTTTTTACCGTATCTGCGTGCTCAAATTGCACCTGCCGGCGCTGCGTGAACGTCGCGCCGACATCCCCGAACTGGTGCGCCACCAGTTGCGCAGCCTGCCGATGGACACCGGCGAGCCGTCGCAAGCACTGCTGACGCGCCTGAGTGGTTACCCCTGGCCGGGCAATATCCGGCAACTGGGCAATATCGTCGAACGGCTGGCGGTGATGAGCCAGGGGCGGCCGTTTGCACAGCCGTGGCTGGAGGACGTGCTGGAGGATCTTTCGGCGGACGTGCCGGTTGCGCAGGACGCGCCCATCAGGAGCGAAAAGGCGCTGCTGCACGAAGTGCTCACCAGCGTGCGCGGCAACCGCGAAGAAGCGGCCAAACGCTTGCAGATCAGCACCACCACCTTGTGGCGGCGAATGAAGAAATACCTGGATGAGGACCCTGGGTGTTTTGACAGTGCGCGCTACTGACCCGTGAAGGCTGCGCGCAACCGCTCAATCACTTGATGCACCGTGTCTCCCTGGATGTGCGGTGGCGTGAGGCTTTCGCCAAACTCACGCCATACAAACAACGTCAACTCAGCCCCATCGGTCGATGGTTGCGCCAGTCCCTGTGCGCCAAAACCTTGCAGCACCCGATAACGCTCGTCCCGCCAAAACGCTTCCTCCACCCAGTCGTACACCGGGATGAAATGAAAATGCAGCGGGAACCCCGGAATGTGCCCGTAACGGCTGATGTACAGCCATTTCGGTTTCAGCTGCGCTTCCATCACCCGCTGAGTCTTCGCCAGCAACCCACCTAATTCGGCGAGCGCCGCTTCCGGCATGTCGGCCAGGGCGTGGATCGGCGCTTTGGCGCCCAGCATCAGGTAGCCGGGCAACGCCGAAGCCAGGTGGTGGTTGAGCAGCCAGTGTTCGGTTTCGTGAAGGATGTACGCGGGGTCGATGTGCATAAGCGAATCCAGGGGAGCATTGCGAGCAGGATACCTGTATCCCAAAAAAGCGTTTGATCTGTGCCTATCGCCCGTTGCTTCAGATGAATAGCCTCAAGCCTTGCTAACCAACCTTCGAGCTCATCATGGAACTCACTGCCGTCCCCTTTGGCACTACTGACTGGTCCACTGTCGAACCCGTGATTCATCCGGGCGTTATCGGCAAGGCGTTATGGCGTACCTGCCACTTCGGCACCACCCGCGTGCGCATGGTCGAATATACACCCGGCTATCTGGCGGATCACTGGTGCTGGAGAGGGCACATTCTGTTGTGTCTTGAAGGCGAGTTGCACACTGAATTGGAAGACGGCCGTCAGTTCACCCTGACGGCCGGAATGAGTTATCAGGTGGGCAATGACATGGAAGACCATCGCTCATCGACGAGTATTGGCGCGAAGCTGTTTATTGTGGATTGAGGCGCACGATCAACTTGCCGAAATTGCGCCCTTCCAGCAGCCCGATAAACGCCTCGGGTGCCTGGGCCAGTCCGTCGACAACATCCTCGCGCCATTTGAGTTTGCCTTCAGCGATCCACTGCGCAGCTTCTTTCAAGAATGTGTCCTGTTGCTGATCGACAAATTCGGTCTGGATAAACCCACGCACGGTCAGGCTCTTGGCGAGGATGTCATGCATTGTTGCGGGCAATCGGTCGATCGTTGCTTCTTGAAGGGCGCCATCGTTGTAATGGGCGATCAGACCGCACACGGGTATCCGTGCAAAATCATTGAGTAGCGGTCGCACGCCGTCCCAGACCGGCCCGGCGACGTTTTCAAAGTACACGTCGATACCCTTGGGGCACGCCTTGGCCAACTGTTCGGCAAAGTCCGGGGCGCGGTGGTCGATGACTGCATCAAAGCTCAGTTCGTCCTTCACGAATGTGCACTTGTCCACTCCACCGGCAATGCCCACGGCGCGTGCACCGTGCAGACGAGCGATCTGGCCGACCACTGAGCCGACTGCACCGCTCGCCGCTGCGACGACGACCGTGTCGCCGGGTTTGGGCTTGCCGATATTGAGCAGGCCGGCATAGGCCGTGAACCCCGGCATGCCCAGCACGCCAAGGGCGGTGGTCAGCGGTGCGATGCCTGGGTCCAGGCGGCGCAGGTCTTGCCCCTCAGACAACGCGAAGCGCTGCCAGCCGGCGTAGGCCAAGACGAAATCGCCTGCGTGCCAATCGGCGTGACGTGAGTGTTTGATACGCGCCACGGTGCCGCCGACCATCACTTCACCGATGCCCACCGGCTCGGCATACGATTTGGCGGCACTCATGCGCCAACGCATGTAGGGGTCGAGAGACAGGTAAAGGTTTTCCAGCAGCACCTGTCCATCGACCGGCTCTGGGATGGGTGCGTATTCGAGGCGGAAATCGCTGGTCTTCGGTCGGCCATCGGGACGAGCGGCCAATACGATGCGTGGGTTCTGGGTGTTATCCATGATGTGTCTACTCACTGATTGAACAGGCTGAGCAGCGTAGTCAGATGGTGGCTATCACGGTAGGCTGATAGCGGTTGATTCAGAGTTATGCCAAACATGATATCCGACGCGTTTGAACCCTATTTGCTGCGTACTTTTGTTGCGGTGTGTCATCACGGCAGCCTCAGTGGCGCTGCGCAACAGGCGGGCAGGGCACAATCGGCGCTGAGTGCGCAGATTCGCCGGCTGGAGGAGTTGCTCGGTCAACGCCTGCTGCGTCGCACTGGGCGTGGTGTAGTGCCGACCACTGAGGGCGAATTGTTGCTCAGCTATGCCACACGCATTCTGGCACTCGGCGAAACGGTGGCGACACGCTTGAAGGAACGTACGGTGATGGGCACGGTGCGCGTCGGCCTGTCGGAAGACATCGCCGTCTCAGCGTTGCCGGCTGCCCTGGGCCGTTTACGCCGTGCCAGCCCCCACGTGCACCTGGACATCACCGTGGACCACGGCGATGCCCTCGCTGAACGCTGGCACGATGGTTTGCTCGACGTGGCCGTCGGCGTGAGCTCGGTATTTGCCGCCGACCCCGTGCATACCTGGAACATGCCGCTGTATTGGGTGTGTGGGATCGATGATGAGATCGACCCGACGTCGGCGTTGGATGTGATCGTGTATGCCGAACCCTGCGCGTGGCGGCGCCTGATGTTCGACGCGTTGTTGGCCGCCGGCCGCGATTTTCGCGTGACCGTCACCAGCCCGAATATCGGCGTGATCATGGCTGCCGTGGAAAGCGGCTTGGGCGTCGCATTACTGCCGGCAGAAAATATTCGCCCGGACACCATGCGTGTGATCTCGCTGGGCTCCAGCGGCAGTCAGGCCTTGAGCGTCAATTACGGATTGTTCGCGGTACCACGTCAAACCGACAGTATTCGCGCAACGGTCGACTTGCTCAGCGAGAGTTTTCACCTGATGACCCAGCCAAGGCCAGTTGGCCTGATCCCTTGCGATACACCCCACCCAACTCCCGCGCCAACCCAATGAAATTCTGCAGCGGCGCCGACGGATTGAACGTGCGTCGCACCAGCGTGATCGGCGCCAGCAGCTTGGGCCGTGCGTCTTTGATCCGGCAATACACCACGCTTTCGCGGTGCACATCGCGCATCGACGCCGGGACCACCGAGATGCCTTCGCCGGCGGCTACCAGGCTGACGTTGGTGAGCATGCGTTCCACTTCAAAGGCGATTTTCGGTTCGAAACCGGCGTTCTGGCAGGCCTTGATCAGGTTCGCGTACATCCCCGGCGCGCCGGGGCGGCGTACCAGGATGAAGCGTTCATCCTTGAGGGCTGCGAGGGGAATGGCGCTGCCGGGGGTGTTCAGCAGCGGGTGGCCGATGGGCAGGGTCAGCAGCACTTCTTCATTGAGCAGGCGATGGAACGTCAGGCTCTGGTGCGTACTGACCGGCGCGCGCAGGATACCGATGTCGATGCGTTTTTCGACACTGTCTTCGGTCACTTCGCGGGCGCTGCCTTCGTTGATCGACAACTCCACGCCGGGGTAGCGCTCGCGGTAGGCACGGATGATCCGAGGGATCAGCGGATGGGCGGCGGCGGAGCTGGTGAAACCGATGACCAGCGTGCCCTCGATGCCCTGGGCGGCGCGGGAGGCTTTGAGCGAACCCTGTTCGACACGGGCGAGGATGATCCGCGCTTCATCGAGGAACACCAGGCCGCCTGCGGTGAGGTCGACGCCCTTGGGGTGGCGCTTGAACAGGTCGAACCCCAGTTCGGTTTCGAGGGCGCGGATCTGTTGGCTGAGGGGCGGTTGTTGCATGTTCAGGCGCGCGGCGGCACGGGTGAAATGTCGCTCTTCAGCCACCATGATGAAATAGCGTAAATGGCGAAGTTCCATGGTGGTATATCCCGTGACAAGACTTTATTATTTGCGGCCGGCAGCGACCGTGGCGCCCAATATGCCCAAAGCGGCAAGGGGCGACAATAACAATAAATAAAAACAGGCTGGAGTAACGATGCCGACCCGATACGCCAAGAACGGAACCCTGCCTATTCTGATTGCCATCGTACTTGGCATGATGTTGGGCCTGGTTTATCCGAACCTGGCGATTGAGATGAAAGTGCTCAGCGACGCTTTTATCAAGATGGTCGGCTGGTTGATGCCCTTCCTGTTGTTTGTGCTGGTGTCCACCGGAGTCGCGGGTATCAAGCGCGAGCCTCATCACCGCCATGTCGTGCGGCGGATCATTGTGTATTTCCAATTGATGTCCTGTGCTGCGCTGATGCTCGGCATGGCCACCGGCTGGGTGTTCAACCTGGAACACAGCGCGTTGCCGACGCCACCCGTACTGCCGGAAAACTTCCTGCATGAGCTGTCGCTGCTGTCGGCTTCCTCGACGTTGTACCGCGTGTTTACCCAAAGCCTGGTCTTGCAAGTGATGTTTGCTGCGATGGTCTGCGGGCTGCTGCTGGGGCGGGGCAGTGCGCTCGGCAATCGCTGCCTGGGCTGGCTGGAAACGGCGGTGCAAGGTCTGTTCTTCGTGCTGCGGATTATTCTCACGTTTGCCCCTTTGGCAGCGTTTGGGGCGATGGCGTTCGTGGTGGGTAAATACGGCGTGAGTTCAGTGTTGCCCCTGCTGAAGTTTGTCGTGGTTATTTATCTGGTCAGTGCACTGTTTGTGGTTTTAGTGTTCGCCACTATTACGCGTCTGGTCGGGGTGAAGTTATCCCGATTGATTGTGTATTTAAAAGAAGAGTTATTGCTGGTGACATTTACTGGCTCTTCTGTCGCCGCACTTCCAGGCTGCGTGAATAAACTTGAAGCGCTGGGCTGCGACCGGCAATTAGTGCGCCTGGTGTTGACCACCGGCTACACCTTCAACCTGGCCGGCACCAACCTGTACCTCACCACCGCGATCATGTTCCTGGCCCATATGGCCGGGGTCGAGATCGCCTTGCCGGAGTTGCTCGCGGTGCTGGTGATCTGCCTGGTGACGTCGCTGGGCTCTACCAGCGTGGCGGGTTCGGCGTTGTTCACCTTGATCGCGACCTTGAACATCCTGCAACTGGTGCCGCTGGAAGGGGTGGGGCTGCTGCTGGGGGTGGAACGCTTGATGAAGTGCCGCTCGCTGACCAATGTGCTGGGCAACTGCGTGGCGTGCCTGGCGATTTGTGGGTGGCAGCGGTCGATTGATCGTGGGGTGTTGCAACGGGAGCTGTCATGAACTGGCTTTATGTAGTGAGCGGGCTTGCCCCGCGCTGGGCTGCGCAGCAGCCCTAAAACCATTCACTACATTCATCCAGACCGAATGCAGTGTTTTTAAAGGGCTGCTGCGCAGCCCAGCGCGGGGCAAGCCCGCTCACCACAGTAGAAAACCGCAACATTGTGGACCGGGTGTTAGCCCTTGAGTTTATCGAACGCCTTATCGAGATTTTCTTCAGCGCCCTTGAGCTTCTCACGCCGCTCTTTCAACCATTGCTGATCGCCTTCCAGCGTCTTGCGCGCCTCCACCAGCATGCGCTTGACCTCCTGCGGCTGCGGCCCGCCCGTGCCTTTGCGGGTCTGCACCATGGTGGTTGGCGACAGCGCCGCACGGAAGCCGGCCTCATCCAGCGGCAAGGTATTGGGCGTCCACTTGTACTTGTCTGCTGCCTGGCGATACAGCTTCTGCGCGTCGGCGTAGGGGAAGGTTTTCGGCGTGGTGCCGTTGCTGCGCGCTTCGGTGACGATCAGCGAGGCAAAGCTGTGGCCAATCCGGAACGGCACCTTGAACTGGCGCTCCAGGGTGTCGGCCAGCTCCATTGAGGTGGTCCATTCCGATTCCAGTTCTTCCAATGCGCGCTGCGGGTTGATCTGCAGCGCGTCGAGCACGGCATCCATGCTTTCGAACATTTCTTGGGTGGAACGGAACACGCCCAGGGAATCGAACGCGAATTTATAGTCGGTCATGCCGGTGGTGACGTTGTGCGCGCGCAAGGTCACCGCCTGGGCCAGGCCGACCACATCCGAGGCGGTCTCGCGGGCACGCATCAACAGGCCTGGGTTGCGTTTTTGCGGCATGGCGCTGCTGGTGTAAGTGGCTTCTTCATCCAGCAGCAGCCACGGGCGGATCTGGTGATACTGGGTGTGGATGTCGCCAATCATGGCGCCCACGCGAATCGCCGATGACGACGCCAGGTTGGCCGCCTCGATTGGGATGTCATAGGTCGACACCTGGCTGGAATCCAATGAATTCTCGCGCACCCCATCAAAGCCCAGCAGCTCGGCCAAGCGCTCGCGGTTCAGCGGGTAGGCCGAGTTGGCCAGCACGGCGGTGCCCATCGGGCTTTTGTTCAGGCGTGTGTACAGCTCGCGGATGCGCTGGCCATCACGGTCGAACGCGGCCTCAAAGGCCAGCAGGTAATGCGCATAGCTGATCGGCATGGCCTGCACGCCGTTGGTGTAGGCCGGCACCAGGGTATCGACGTTCTTGTCGGCAATGTTCAACAGGCGCAGGCGCGTGGCGTTGAGGGCTTCGCTGTAGGCCAGCACCTGGCTGCGCAGGGCGGCCAGGCGGTAAGTGGCGAGCATGTCCTGGCGACTGCGGCCGGAATGGATCAGCGAGGCTTCGGGACCGATCTTGTCGGTCATGATTTTTTCCAGTTGCAGCACATCGCTCGGGCGCGTGCCGCCGGGCTGGTAGGCCTGGGCAATCGCATAACGCACGCCGCCAGCGATCTTCTGGCCCATCTCGGGTTTCACAATGCCTTCTTCGGTGAGCATCACGATCGAGGCTTTGTTGATGCGGTTGAGCCAGGCGAATTGAGTCTGGGTGGGATCGCCTTTGGCTTTGCGCTCGGTTTGCGCACTGTCCGGCGTGGCGCCGACTTTTGCGGCCTGGGCGGCGCATTGTTCGGTGGTGGTGCAGGGCAGCTCGCCGGTGTTGGCCGCGTAGGCGCCAACGCTGTTGAACAGGGCGAAAGCTACCGCCAGGTGCAGCAGGCTTTTTAGGGCGCGGGGGGATGAGTTCACAGGAATACCCGATTTATTGTTGGAATTGTGAGCCGTCAGGCTATCGAGTCTGTTTTCAGATTGAAAATATATAGTAAGTGTTGATGGCAGAGCTTTTAGGTATGGATACAGCATTGGATTGAATGCGCTAGCCCTGTAATGCTGTTCAGGCTTTCAAGGCTGTCTTCACAATGCTTGTGCTATACCGTTCATTTTCGGCGGAACCCTTTATGCGCCAGGATCAACTCGACGGTCTGGTGACCTTCGTTTGCGTCGCTGAACATGCCAGCTTTTCGGCCGCCGCCGTGCGCCTGGGTGTGTCGCCGTCGGCGGTCAGCCAAGTCATTCGCAACCTGGAGCGGCGCCTGGGCGTTGCGTTATTCAATCGCACCACCCGCAGTGTCAGCCTCACGGAAGCAGGTCTGGGCTTCCTGGCCAAGGTACAACCGGCGGTCAGCGCCTTGACGGCTGCGGCCCTGGAAGTCGGTGACAGCAGCGGCTCACCCTCAGGCTTGCTGCGTCTCAACGTGCCGCGCGCCGCGTACATGACCGTGCTGCAACCGGTGCTCGCGGCATTTCTGCAGGCGCACCCGCAGATTGACCTCGAACTGACGATGGAAAATGCCCTGGTGGACATCGTGCGCCTGGGCTATGACGCCGGTATCCGTTTTGGCGATTTCGTCGAGCAGGATATGGTCGCAGTCAAGGTCGGCCCCGCTCTGCGCATGCGTGTGATCGCATCACCGGCCTACCTGGTCCGGCACGACGCACCGCAGCATCCCAGCGAATTGCTCCAGCACAACTGCATCACGTTTCGTGCGTCCAGCGGCGTGGTCGAGCGCTGGGACTTCGCCAGGGGCCTGGAAACCCTGCAACTGCCGGTGCGCGGGCGGATGATCGTCAACGACTCGTCGGCTCTGGTGCAAAGCGTGCTGGATGGCCTGGGCATCGGCTACATGATCAGCGGTCACATCGACCCCTTTATCGCCCGTGGTGAACTGGTCAGCCTGTTCGAGGACTGGTGCCCGGCCTTGCCCGGCTTCACCCTGTATTACTCCGACCGCCGTCGCGTGAGCCGTAAGCTGCGCGCACTGATCGACTTTCTGCGCGAGCCGTCCAGCCTCGCGCCGTCGCCACCACTGCAAGTACTTTAGTAAGTTTGCCTTCATAGCCTATGCGGGCTGGCGACGTTCTGTGCCGCACGGCGTGCTCCTAAGATGGTCCGTCCATCCTCAGGAGTTGTCCCATGGCCCAGACGCTGAATATCAATGGCACCCCGCACACCGTGGATGTCGATGACGACACGCCGCTGCTCTGGGTGTTGCGCGATGTGCTGGGCATGACCGGCACCAAGTTCGGTTGCGGCATGGCCCTGTGCGGCGCCTGCACGGTGCAGATGAATGGCACGCCGATCCGCGCGTGCGTGATGCCGGTGAGCGCGTTGGTGGGGGCCAGCATCACCACCATCGAAGCCATCGGCGAAACCCCCGCCGGCCAGAAGATCCAGGCCGCCTGGCGTGACTTGGAAGTGGTGCAATGCGGCTACTGCCAGTCCGGGCAGATCATGTCCGCCTCGGCGTTGTTGGCCAGCAACCCGAACCCCAGTGACAGCGATATCGACAACGCCATGGCCGGCAACATCTGCCGCTGCGGCACCTACGTGCGCATCCGTGCGGCGATCAAGCAGGCGGCCAGCGCATGATCACACGACGTGGTTTTCTCAAG
This sequence comes from Pseudomonas sp. DWP3-1-3b3, assembly GCF_049896305.1. Taxonomy (NCBI): domain Bacteria; kingdom Pseudomonadati; phylum Pseudomonadota; class Gammaproteobacteria; order Pseudomonadales; family Pseudomonadaceae; genus Pseudomonas; species Pseudomonas sp. DWP3-1-3b3. The sequence continues at coordinate 544,787 of NZ_JAFCUA010000004.1, forward strand.
GTCAGTGCCGCCAGCGGCGGTGGTTTGTTGCTGAGCTTGAGTTTGCCCATGGGGCAGGTTGTTGCGGATGAAACCGGGGTGTTTGCGCCGAATGCGTTTATCCGGATCGATCGCGACGGTCGGGTGACCTTCACCATCGCCCAGGTGGAAATGGGGCAGGGCACCTACACCTCGATCCCCGTGTTGATTGCCGAAGAGCTGGCAGTGCGCCTGGATCAGGTCAACCTCGAGCACGCCCCTGCGGATAACAAACGCTATGCCAACCCGTTGCTGGGTTTCCAGGTCACGGGCGGTTCCACCTCGGTACGCAGTGCCTGGACCCCTTTGCGTCAGGCCGGGGCCACTGCGCGCACCTTGCTGCTGGAGGCCGCCGCCTTTTACTGGAACGTGGCGCCAAGCCGTTGCAGCGCGCGCGAAGGCGTGGTCTATCACGCCGACAGCCAACGGCAACTGAACTATGGCGAATTGGTGCAAAAGGCCGCGACCTTGCCGCTGCCGGACAAGGTCGAACTCAAGAGCGCCGAACACTTCCAACTGATCGGCCTGACCCGCCAGCGCACCGACTCGGCCAGCAAGGTCAACGGCACTGCCCGCTATGGCATTGATGCACGGCCTGAGGGCTTCAAGGTGGCTGCGATCATGACCTGCCCGGTGATCGGCGGCACTCTGGCCGGTGTCGATGACCACGCCGCGCTGTCGGTGAAGGGCGTGCTGCAGGTGTTGCGTACCGACACTGCCGTGGCCGTGGTGGCCGAGCACATGGGCGCTGCGCGCAAGGCCCTGGCGCTACTGAGTGTGCAGTGGAACGAAGGCATCAATGGCCAGTTCTCCACCGCGCAGATGCTCGCGGATATCGAACAGGCCTCCCAGGCGGCGGGTGCGGTGGTGAAGACCGTGGGCAACGCCGAACAGGCGTTGGCCGGCGCCAGCAAGATCCTGGAGGCCGTGTACGAAGTGCCGTTTCTGGCGCATGCGTGCATGGAACCGGTGAACTGCACCGTGCATGTACGGCCCGATGGCTGCGACCTGTGGCTCGGCAGCCAGGTGCCGGCGCGGGCTCAGGCGGTGGCGATGCAGCAGACGGGCCTGGCGGAAAACCAGGTGCAGGTACACAACCATTTGCTCGGCGGCGGCTTCGGTCGGCGCCTGGACGTGGACTTCGTGGCCCACGCCGTGGCCTTTGCCAAGCAAGTGACATTTCCCCTCAAAGTCATCTGGTCACGTGAGGAAGACACCCGCCACAGCACCTTGCGTCCTTACCATTTCAACCACCTCAGCGCCGGGCTCGATGCCAGCGGCAAACCCATCGTGTGGACGCATAAAGTCACCGGCTCATCGATCCTCGCGCGCTGGTTGCCGGAGCGCTTCACCCATGGCATCGACGGTGATGCAATCCGAGACCCCAGCGGCCCCTATGACTTCGCCCATATCGGCGTGAACTACGTGCGCCACGAACCGCCCGCGGGCATTACCACGGGTTTCTGGCGGGGAGTGGGGCATACCCAGAATGTGTTCATGGTGGAAGGTTTTATCGACGAACTGGCCCATCTGGCCGGGCAGGATCCGATCGTCTATCGCCTGGCCCTGCTGGACAAACATCCGCGCGCGCGCAAGGTGCTGGAGGCCGTGGCGCAACACGCCCAATGGGACACGCCGCTGGCGCCAGGGCGTGGTCGGGGGGTGGCATTGACCTTTTGTTTTGGCACCTATGCGGCGCAAGTGGCCGAAGTCAGTGTGGAGGCGGGCCAGGTGCGGGTGCACAAGGTCACCTGCGTGGTGGACTGCGGCCGTGCCATCGTGCCCGACAGCGTGGTCGCGCAGATGCAGGGTGGGGCAATCTTCGGCCTGACGGCGGCGTTGTTCGGCAACATCACCTTCAAGGACGGGCGAGTGGAACAAGCCAATTTCGACAGCTACCGCCTGTTGCGGATGAATGAAGCGCCGCTGATCGACACGCATCTGCTGGACAGCGAGGAAACACCGGGCGGGATTGGTGAGGTGTCGACGGTGACGATTGCCCCGGCGGTGGTGAACGCGGTGTTTGCGGCGACGGGCAAGCGCGTGCGCCGGTTGCCTATTGTTGTGTGACTGATTCGAGCAGGGCTTTGTGGTGGGCAGGTTTGCCCGGTCACCACAGAAGCCCATGCCTCAATGCATCTTGCTGTGATCCATCCCATCCACGCCACGGGCCGGGGCCTTCACTTCAATTGCCTGCTTTTCGCCCTTGGCATTTTGTACGGTGAGGGTCAGCGGTACTTGGTCGCCTTCCTTGATCTGGCCGGTCAGGCCCATCAGCATTACGTGGTAGCCATTGGGGTCGAGGGTCACGGCCTTGCCGGCAGGCAGGGCTACCGAGTCCACCGGGCCCATGCGCATGACGTCGTCCTTCATGCTCATTTCATGGATCTGCACGTCCTTGGCCACCGGCGAGGCCACGCTCAGCAGTTTGCTGTCAGTGTCGGCGGTGACGGTCATGAACGCGCCGCTGGACGGCTGGCCCGGCACGGTGGCGCGTACCCAGGCGTCGGTGACTTGCACCTGGGCGCTGGCGTGGGCGGCGAGGCCCAGCAGGGTCATGCCGATGAGGGTGCGTTTGAGGTGTTGAACGGCAGTCATTAGCAGACCTCCATGACGGTGAGCAGGTCTTCTGCGCACTCTTTAGCGGTAAGGGATGCCTGCAGGCCCAGGCGCAGGTTGCCACGGGTGTCGAACACGAAACTGGTGGCGGTGTGGGACAGGGTGTAGGTGTCGCCGGCGGGGATCTTTTCATAAAAGATCCCGAACTCCTTGGCGGCCACGGCGATTTCTTCTGGAGTGCCGTACAGCGCTTCGAAGCTCGGATCGAAAGCCTTGACGTACTTGTCGAGAATCTCGGGGGTGTCGCGTTCCGGGTCCAGGGTGATGAACACCACTTGCATGATTTCGCCGTCGCGGCCCATCAGCTTCTTGGCCTGCGCAGCGCGCGCCAGGGTGGTCGGGCACACGGCCGGGCATTGGGTGAAACCGAAGAACACCACCGGCATCAGGCCACGGAACGAGCTCAAGGTGACGGTTTCGCCGTCGGTGTTCTTGAGCTTGAAGGTACGGCCCATGATCTTGTCGCTCAGGTCCTTGCCGTACTTGAAGTTCAGCTTGGGGCTGTAGTCACAGCCGCCCAGCAGGCTGCCCAGGCCCAGCAGGCCCATTCCGGTCAGCACTTTGCGGCGGGTGAATAAGGTACTCATCAACTGTGCATCCTGTGAAACGCCTGCATTGCTCTGGATCAATACGTCAGGCTTTGAGGGCGCCCAGTCTACCAACCCTGGGAAGTGCACGTAATCTGCGACGTTCTGCCACAGGGGCCTGCGACACTTCATCCTTGGGCGGCTCTGGTGGTAGAGTCGCCGCCATGAAATTGAGCCACCCTGACCGTTCCCTGATTGCCTGGGCCCTGTACTTCTGCGTGCTGATGAACCTATTCGTCTGCGGTCTGGGGCATGGGCAGATGATGGGCCAAGAGTTGAATGGCATCGGCGGGGCGTTCTGTTCGGTGGACGGCAAGCCAGCGCCACTTTCCGACAAAGGGTTGGGCAGCCCGTCTTCCAGCAACATCTCGAACTACTTTGCCTGCCCGGTCTGCAACGCCTTGACGGTCGCCCTGGTGTTTTTGGTCGGCCTGGTCTGGTTGCTCGGCCTGGGACAAACCCCGCGCCCGGCCCACGAACGGCGCAACAAGGCGCCGCCGCGCTATTCCTGGCCGTCGGCCAACCCCCGCGCTTCCCCCGCATTCTGACGTATGCCTTGGGCCTCCCGTGATCGGGAGGCATTCCCTCGTCATGACTGTGAGTGCGTTTCATGAACCACCTGTTGCCCGCAGGCGCCAGCCGCCTGGTCAGCAAGGCGTCCCGCCGCCTGCACGCGGAACCGGCGCCGCCTGAATACCCGAGTAATTCCCGCAACTTCGTGCACCTGGATGCGCGGTTGTTGCCGTATTGGCACACCCTGTTCGATATCTGCCCGGCGCTGCTCAAGCTGGATCCGCCTGAAGGATTGAACCTGTTCCGCAGCTTCATGACCTGGGCTTATCGCCACCGGCCACCGCTGGATTGGACCTATCACCTGAATGTCTGCCGTTGGCTGCTGGGCTCGCCGTATCGGGCGCAGATCGATGACGAACCGATCGAGGCGTTCATGGCGGCGGCTGCCGCGCGCTGGGTCAATACGGACGTAAGCCAGGCCCAGGGAGTGGCCCTGGCCTGGCAGGCGTCACGGGTTGTCGATTGGAAAGACCCCCGCTTTTTCGGGGCCGAACCGCAGGCGTTACCGCCGTCTCCCTGGGATTTCGCCTGGTGCCCGTTAAAGGCGTCGGGTGGTTTCAGTGGGTGGTCGTCGGTGCCTTGAGGTGCTGTCGGATCCATTGCTCGACGCCTGTCACCGCAATGCGCTGCCCGGCATTGAAGGTCACGGCGGGGTCCCAGGCCACGCCGTTGCCCTGGGCGAATACGGCGCGGTACTTCTTCAGGTTGTCGTCGGGGTCCTGGGCCAACTCGGCCAGCAGCGTCGGCACCGACCAGGCTTCGCGCTGGAGTTGCAGGCCGAGGGTGGCATCCACGGTGTCCGCCAATTGCCCATAAGTCAGGGTGTCGCCGGCGGTGAACACCACCTGATTGCTCAGCGCCGGGTCGGCCAGCACGATGCGCGCGGTCAACCGGCCAATATCCTCCGGTGTGGTAACCGTGACGGCGGTGTTCCAGTCGCCCAGGGCATGCACGCGGTTTTGCGCCAGGTCGACTACGCCAAATGACGGCTCGAACAGAAAACTGGTGAACATGCCGGTGGAGATGATCAGCCATTGCGTGGCCTGTTGCCCGCGCAGCAGGTCGCGCACATCCAGCTGTTCGTCGAACGTGTCTTGCGGGCTGCCACGACCGATCACGTCGTAGTCCACACCGAATTGCCACGGCACATAGCGCTGCACGCCGCCTTCAATGGCCGCGCGTGCCAGCTTGCGTTGGGTGCCGGGGCCGGCGGCGAAACCGGTGCAGCAGATCACAGTGTGGAAAGGCGCAAACCGTTCGGCGAGCGCACGTTGGCTATCGTTCTGTAGATCGCCGGCGACCAGCTCTACACCGCGCTCACGCAGGGTGTTGGCCGCCGCCGAGTGCAGGCTGGCGGGGCGCAGCAGCACAGCGATGCGTGTGGTGCGGGGTTCGGCCAGCTCGGCCAGTGCGTGCAACACGGCCATGCCCAGTTCGCCGGCACCGAGTACCAGGAGAGAAGAGGGGGTCATAGGAGGCTCCGTCTGTGTGGAAAGTCGTGGCATGCTTGCAGAATTAATCGCTGCGCATAAGAAGGCACACCCGTGATACCGAGGCTCTTCCATGGATAACGACGAGATCATCCGCCGCTCGCAAGCCGCCTGCGACGCACTCAGCGCCGACGACGATGGCCTCAAGCGCGAGGTGCTGACCCACGCGGGAAACCGCTGGTCCTTGGGCATCGTGCATGTGTTGGGGGTGAGCGGGCGCCTGCGTCACGCCGAGATCGGCCGGCGCATGCAGGGCGTGACCCAACGCATGCTGACCCGCACCTTGCGCCAGCTGGAACGTGACGGTTTAGTGCTGCGCCATGACTTTCGCGAAGTACCGCCCAGGGTCGAATACGAGCTGTCGAGCCTGGGCACGGAACTGCTGGTGCATATGATCCCGTTGTGGACCTGGGTGGTGGAGAAGGGCGATGAATTCCGCCGTGCGCGTGAGCGGTTTGATCACGCCTGATCAGGCAAACAGCCGCGCTTTGAGAAAGTCGATAAACACGCGTAGCTTGGGCGACGGGTGCCGGCTCGATGGCCACATCATGCGAAAGCTGCCGCGCTCGGTGCAGTCGTGCAGCACCTGCACCAATTCGCCGCTTTCGAGCCATTCACGTATGGCAAAGTCAGGCAAGTAAGCGAGGCCAACGCCCTGGCGCGCAAAGCACACCCTGGCTTCAAGGTTGTTGCAGATCATCGCGGCGGGCAACTGCATGTCCAGCTCGAGGCCGTCCTGGCGCAGCGGCCAGCGTTGCAACTTGCCGGTATTGGGGAAGCGGAACAGGATGCAGCTGTGCGCGGCCAGGTCACTCGGTTGCCCAGGCGTGCCTCGGCTGGCGAGGTAGGCAGGGGCTGCCACGACGATCATCCGGTAGTCCCCGACCAGACGTGAGCTCAAGCGCGAGTCCGGCGCTTCACCGCTGCGCAGCACCGCGTCGTAGCCTTCTTCCACCACGTCCACGCGGCGGTCGGTGAAGCTCAGGTCCAACTCGACGTCGGGATAGTCCTTCTTGAAGTCGGCCAGTACCGGCAGAAACGGATGACCCACCAGCGGCAGGCTGACCTTGAGACGGCCACGGGGAGCCTGGCTGACCTGGGACAACTCCGCCTCGGCTTCCTCGATCTCCAGCAGGATGCGCTGGCTGCGCTCCAGGAACAGTTCGCCCTCGGCGGTCAGGGTCACGCTGCGCGTACTGCGGTGGAACAGCCGGACGCCCAGGCGCTCCTCCAGCCGCGCCACGCTCTTGCCGACCGCCGATGCAGTAACGCCCAACACACGGCCGGCGCCGACAAAACTGTGGGTGTGCGCGACCTGCACAAAGGCATTCAGGGTGGTGAGGCTGTCCATCGATGCACCGATTGGCGACGGGAAGTGCCGCTACCCTAGCGCAATTGCCGGCATTGCGGAATGAAAGCTCCGCAGACACAGGAGCCCGCCCCTACTTAATCCCGTGAAGCGCGGTTCTTATCCTTGCGCCAAATCCTTCACGAGAGACTTGAACATGACCAACATGATGCAGCGCTGGGAAATCCCGAGCTTTGGTCTTCACACCTTGCACCTGGCCCGCGTGCCGCGACCGGTCGCCAAGGCCGGGGAAGTGCTGGTGCGCGTTGCGGCGGTATCGCTCAACTACCGTGATGCCGAAGTGGCGGAAAACGGCATGGGCGCCAGCCTGCAATTTCCCTTCACCCCGGCCTCGGACATGACGGGCACGGTAGTGGCGGTGGGCGAGGGCGTGCAACGCTTCAAAGTGGGCGACCAGGTGCTGTCGAGCTTCTTTGCCGGCTGGATCGATGGCCAGCCCTTGTCCTGGGCCGAGGCCCCGCCACAAGGCGGTCCGATCCCCGGTATGCTCGCCGAATACGTGGCCACCCCGGCCGAGTGGTGCGTACTGGCGCCACGCTCGCTGAGCGCTGCTCAAGCCAGCACCTTGCCCGTGGCGGGGTTGACCGCCTGGATGGCCCTGGTTGAACTCGGCCACCTGCACGCCGGCCAGACCGTCGTGGTGCAAGGCACCGGCGGCGTGTCGCTGTTTGCCGTGCAACTGGCGGCGGCCCACGGCGCCCGCGTGATCATCACCAGCAGCAGCGATGAAAAAATTGCGCGTGCCGTTGAGTTGGGAGCGACCCATGGCATCCACCGTGGGCGCGTGCCGGACTGGCACACCGCGGTGCTGGAACTCACCGGCGGACGCGGCGCCGAGCATGTGCTGGAAATGGCCGGCGGCGACAACCTGGCGCGCTCACTGCAAGCGGTGGCCAACGGCGGGCGTATCTCGGTGATCGGCTTGCTGGAGAGTTACCAGTTGAGCGCGCCGCTGATGAGCCTGCTGGCCAAGCGCGCATCCATCGTCGGCGTGGCCGTGGGCCCGCGCCGCGCCCTTGAAGACCTGATCCGCAGGGTGGATCGACACACCCTTGCCCCGGTGATCGACCACACCTACCGGTTTACCGAGGTGCCTCAAGCCTTCGCCCATTTGCAGCGTGGCGCTTTCGGCAAAGTGGTGATCGAGGTCAGCCCGTGATCTACCTCATTCTTGGATTGTTCGGCCTGTACACGTTGGAGTTTGGCGTGGTGGGCATTTTGCCGATGATCGTCGAGCGTTTCGGTATCAGCGTGTCCCAGGCGGGGTGGTTGATGGGCTTGTTTGCGTTGATCGTCGCGGTGCTGGGGCCGTTCCTGGTGTTGCTGGCCTCGCGGCTGGCGCGCAAGAAGATCCTGGTGGGGGCATTGCTGGGGTTCTCGGTGTGCAGTGTGTTGTCGGCGTTCGCGCCGAACTTCGAAACGCTGATGGCGCTGCGCGTGATCCCGGCCATGCTGCACCCGGTGTTTTTTGCTGCGGCATTTTCCACGGCTGTCTCGCTGTACCCCAAGGAGCGCGCGGCCCATGCCACGGCCCTGGCAGTAGTGGGTACCACCCTCGGGCTGGTGCTGGGCGTGCCGTTGACTACCTGGGTGGGCGCGCGTATTTCCTATGAAGCCTCGTTCTATTTTTGTGCACTGGCGACGGCAGTGGCGGCGTTGGGTGTGTGGATCAAACTGCCCGATCATGCGCGCGCGGCGCCGTTGAGTTTCGGCAAGCAACTGGCCGTGCTGCGCAGCCTCGCGGTGTGGCTGGCGATCATGGCCACCGTGCTGGTATTTAGCACGATGTTTTCGGTGTACAGCTACGCCGCCGAATACCTCAAGACCCAGGTCGGCATGGACGGCCAGACCATCAGCCTGATGCTGGTGATCTTTGGCATCGGCGGTGTGGTCGGTAATCTGCTGGTGGGGCGTTTGCTCAGTCGACACCTGGTGGTGACCGCCGTGGGGTATCCGGTGGTGTTGGCGGCGGCGTACCTGGTGTTGTATGGGTTTGGCAGCCTGTCGTGGGGGTCGATGAGTGTGATCGTGTTGCTCTGGGGCGCGGCGCACACCTGCGGCCTGGTCGTCACGCAAGTCTGGCTCACGTCTTCGGCACCCCAGGCGCATGAGTTCGCGACCAGCCTTTACGTGTCGTCGGCAAATGCCGGCGTGGTGATCGGCGCGTCCATGGGCGGGCTGTTCATCAATGCCTTTGGCACCACCGGGGTGATTGGCTGCGGGTTGGTCTTTGCCGGGTTGTCGCTGCTGGTGATTGCCTGGAAGGCCCTGGCATTCAGCGATGCCAAGGGCCTGCCTGCACGGGCGTGATCAGCGCAAGGTATACCCGCCGTCCACCACCCAGTCCTGGCCGAATACGCTGCGCGCGCCTTGGCTCAGCTGGAACAGGATCACATCGGCCACCGCGCCGGGTTCCAGGAACTGCCCGTCGAGCAGCCGTGCGTTGACGGTCTTCGCCACGGAGCCGAGTGTCTCGTCATTGAGCCCCAGCGTGCTCCAGATCGGGGTGGCGGTCGGGCCGGGCGAGACCATGTTCAGCCGAATGCCGTGGGGCGCCAGCTCCACCGCAAGGGTGCGAACCTGGGCCCGCAACGCGGCTTTTGAGGCAATGTAGGCGGCCAATCCGGGAAAGGTCACCTGCTCCAGGAACGTCCCGATGAACACGACCGACGCCTGCGCTGCCAACTGCCCGCGCAGGCTGCCCAGGGTGTTCAGCGCGCCGGCCCCGTTGACCGCCCATTGTCGGTCAAACGCCGCCAGGTCGAGCCCGTCGGCCAGCTGTGCAATCCCCGCGTTTGGCACCAGGCAATCCACCGGGCCGATCGATGCTGCCAATTGCGCCAGGCGTGCCAGGTCGGCAGCCTTGGTGACATCGCCGCTGAGCCACGACAACTGCTCGCCAAACGTCTCGGCCAGCTCGCCAAGCCCACCCCATTGACGCGACATCGCCACCACCTTCGCACCGCGTTCGAGCAGGCGCTGGGTCACGGCCAGGCCGATACCGGAACTGGCGCCGGTGACAACGGCAAGGCGTTGGTTGAATTCATTGCTCATGGTGATCTCTCTGTGGGTGTCGAAGATTCACTTCACAGCCATCAGGAACCATGCCATCTAATAACTTTAGATAAATCAATAAGATAGTATGCATCAGGTCATTTTGACTGCAGGGTTTTGTAGTCGCAATGACGAGCTGTAGTCGTTATGACTCGACGACACTGAGCGGCGCGCGGGTTTTCAGCACGGCCTTGTGGTCGGCGAGCACTTCCGGCAGGGAGCTGCGCAGGTATTCCACCCAGGTCTTGATCTTGGCATCCAGGTAATGCCGGGAAGGGTAGATGGCGTACAGGCTGAGTTCTTCCAGGCGGTAGTCGGGCAGTACGCGGACCAGGCTGCCGCTGCGCAGTCCCTTGATCGCGGCGTGCACCGGCAGAATACCGATACCCATGTCATTGCTGATCGCGGTCTTCATCGCGTCGACCGAGTCCACCAGGAACGGCGAGTGGGTGATGATGACGTTTTCCTTGCCGTTGGGACCGTCGAACGTCCAGTCCTCCAGGGGGATCACGGGGCTGACCAGGCGCAGGCAGGCGTGGTCGAGCAGGTCCTTGGGAACTTGCGCGATGCCATGATTCATCACGTAGGAAGGCGATGCGCAGACGATGCTGTAGGTCGTCCCGAGTTTTTGCGAAACATGGCTGGAGTCCGGCAAGTCGATGGCCAGCACGATGGACACGTCGAAACCTTCATGCACCAGGTCGGGCGTACGGTTGCTCATGCTCAGGTTGAAGGTCACGTCCGGGTAGTGTTGGCGGTAACGGGCGATGGCGTCCACGACGTAATGCTGGCCGATGCCCGTCATCGAATGCACCTTGAGCTGGCCGATAGGACGGGTGTGGGCATCGCCGGCTTCCACTTCGGCTTCTTCGATCGAATGCAGGATCTGCTCGCACCGCAGCAGGTAGCGTTGCCCGGATTCGGTGAGGGCAATGCGGCGCGTGGTGCGATTGAACAGGCGCGTGCGCAGGTGGGCCTCCAGGTTGGAGATCGAGCGCGAAACGTGGGTGGTGTTGGTCTTCAGGCGCAAGGCCGCGCTGGTGAAACTGCCGGCTTCGGCGACGCAACGGAAGATGCGCATGTTCTGCAGAATGTCCATCGGGGCTTACCAGGGATGACGAGTTTTTCCAGTGTGACATGAAGACGCGGGGCGCTGTAAACGCTATTTATTGTGGAGTTTTGCGTAACAGTCATTCACGTTCTGGATGACTTACCGACCCTGGCACAACTGCCTAAATTCCCCGGCCTTGTGTGCCAGCCAGCTTGTCGGGAGTCGTCTTTTCGTGCCATCACTCACTGATTTTTCGCGCTGGCTGACAGCGCTGCCCTGGCGTCGGGGTTTCCTGGAATGGGCGCGCACCGATGGGGTGATGTGGGTCTACCTGTTCAAGGTGCTGATCGCGTCGTACCTCGCGCTGTGGCTGGCGATGCGCCTGGAATTGCCGCAGCCCAGCACCGCGATTACCACGGTGTTTATCGTGATGCAGCCGTTCAGCGGGCATGTCCTGGCCAAGAGCGTTTATCGCGTAATCGGCACCTTGGTGGGGTCGGCGTTCATGGTGTTGTTGATGGCCCTGTTTGCCCAAAGCACCGAGCTGTTCCTGACTGGCCTGGCGTTGTGGGTGGGCGTGTGTTCGTGTGGTGCGGCGCGCAATCGTCACTTTCGTGCCTATGGGTTTGTGTTGGCGGGGTACACGGCGGTCATGGTCGGCTTGCCGGTGGTGGGGCACCCGGAGCAGGTGTTCATGGCGGCGGTCTGGCGCGTGCTGGAAATTACCCTCGGCGTGCTGTGCGCCACCCTGGTCAGCGCAACGCTGTTGCCCAATACGGCAGGCGCCGCCCTGCGCAATACCCTCTACCAGCGCTTCGGCCGCTTCGCTGCATTTGTGCTGAGAGGGCTGCGCGGCAGCCACGATCAGGCGGCATTCGAGGCCAGCAACCTGCGCTTCATTGCCGAAGCGGTGGGCCTGGAAGGGTTGCGCAGCGTCAGCGTGTTCGAAGACCCTGCACTGCGCCGACGCAAGGGCCGGCTTGATCGCCTCAATGTCGAGTTCATGGCCATCACCACACGCTTCAATGCCCTGCATCAGTTGCTGGACCGCTTGCAGGTGCGCGGTGCCACGGCAGTGCTGAACGCCGTCGACCCAGGCCTGGTTGCGTTGGTCAAGGTGCTGGAACCGTTCGCCGGCCAGGTACTGACGGACCTGGATGCGGCGCACCTGTCGGCACGGCTGCAACGCTACACGCAGGGGTTGCCGATGCAGATCCGTCACCTGCGCGCCGAGCTGTTGCGCGCCCATCCCCACGCCGACGATTGGCTGGACTTTCACACGGCGTGCGAGCTGCTCTATCGCTTCGCCGACGAGTTGCACCGTTACGCCCAGACCCATGCATCCCTGGCCGACCATCACCCCGTGCGTGAGCGCTGGGCCGAGCCTTTCCAACCCCAGACCAATTGGCTGGCGGCGGTGGCGGCAGGCCTGCGTGCAGCGCTGGTATTGCTGGTGTTGTGTGCCCTGTGGATCGCCACCGCCTGGCCCAGCGGCGCGGCAATGACCCTGGTGTCTGCACTGACGGTGGGGCTGTCGGCATTCTCCACCAACCCCCGGCGGATGTCGTTCCAGATTGCCTGCGGGACGCTGGCAGCGGCGGTGATCGGCATTTTCGAAGTGTTCTTCGTCTACCCGCAGATCGATGGGTTCCCCTTGCTGTGCCTGGTGATTGCGCCGGTGATCATGCTCGGTTCGTTTCTGCTGGCCAAGCCGCAATGGGCGGGCTACGGCTTGGGCATGCTGGTGTTTTTCGGCACCAGTTCGATACCCGGCAACCCCACGCTCTACAACCCTTATGGTCTGATCAACGACTACCTCGCCATGGTGTTTGGCATGCTGGTGTGCGCGGCAGCCGGGGCGATCATCCTGCCGCCCAACAGCCCGTGGTTGTGGCGTCGTCTGGAACAGGACCTGCGCCGTCGCGTCGTGTTCGCTATCAATGCGCCTTTGCCGGCGCTGGGCTCAGGCTTCGAAAGCGGCACGCGTGATCTCTTGAACCAAGCCCATGGCTTGTCGGCCGGCCAGCCCCAGGTGCAACACCGCCTGCTGCGCTGGACCTTTGTGGTGCTGGACGTGGGCCACGCGATTATCGAACTGCGCCGCGAACAGGCGCAGCTGCCGACGCTGGCCTGCTACGCCGAGTCCACCGCTTGGCGCCAGGCGGTGCGCGCCATGGGGCGGGCGTTGGTTCGCCTGTTCCTGAAGCCGGAGCACAAGCCATGGCGGCGCGCATTGGACGCCGTGGAACAGGCGATCGAGTGTGTGCAGCACAGCGTAGAACCCTTCGAGGCGCACTTCGAAACCTCGGCGTTGCGCCGGGTGGAAAGCTATCTGCATTTCATCCGCACCTCGCTGCTGGATACGCGCTCACCGTTCGCTGGATTGTTACCCAAACTGAAAAAGTGATTGGCAGTTTTGCCGGCTTTTTCCCTGTGCCCCAACCCTATACCGTGCGCGCTCCCGCTGAATGCCGCAGCACCTGGCCGACAAAAAAACAGGGCGCAGGCGGGATCGCCTCAATCACTTCTCGGAGCCTTTATGAACCACAAGACTTGCTTGGCGCTCGCCGTCTCCCTCGGCGCCGCGCAGCAGGCGGCTGCGTCGGGTTTTATCGACGACAGCAAAGCCAGCCTCGACCTGCGCAATTTCTATTACAACCAGGACACCCGCAACGCCAAGGCCGCCTCGGACAAGGAGTGGGGCCAGGCCTTCATGTTCAATTACCAGTCGGGCTTCACCGAGGGCACGGTCGGCCTGGGCGTGGATCTGCAAGAGTGGTACGGCCTGCGCCTGGACGCTTCGGGCCGGGCGGGCAAGGCCGGCGCAGACAACACCCCCGGCAGCGTCTTCCCGCTGGACGATGGCAAGGCCGCCCATGACTTCAGCAAGACCGGCGTCACCGGCAAGATGCGGATCGCCCAGACCCAACTCAAGGCCGGCAGCCTGATGCCCAAGCTGCCCATCCTGACCACCGAAGACGGTCGCCTGTTGCCCCAGACCTTCCGGGGGTATCAAGTGGAGTCCAAGGACTTCAAGGACGTCAACCTGATCGCCGGCAAGATCGAGCAGGTGATGGACCGTAACTCCAGCAATGGCCAAGGCCTGTCGATTGCCGGTGCCAACGACCCCATCAAAGGCAAGGCGAGCAACCAGTTCTATTACGGCGGCGTGGACTACGCCGTCAGCAAGCAGTTGCAGGTGCAGTACTACTACGCGAGCCTCGAGAACTTTTACCAGCAGCATTTCCTCGGTTTGGTGCACAACTGGCAACTGCCGGTGGGCCAACTCAAGAGCGACCTGCGGTATTTCTACAGCACCGCCGACGGCAAGAATGGCAGCGCTGCCGGCCGCCGCGAAGGTTATGTCAGCTCGGGTTACTACGGGCCGGGCGTCAATGCGGGCAAGGTCGACAACCGCCTGTGGAGCGCGATGTTCACCTATGCCTTGAGCGGGCACTCGCTGGGCCTCGGCTACCAGAAAACCAGCGGGCAAAGTGACTTCCCGCACATCAACCAGGGCCAGGGCCGCTCCCTGTACCTGATCACCAATTCCCAGTCGCTGAAGTTCGTGAATGCCGGCGAGCAGGCCACTGTTGGCAGCTACGCCTATGACTTTGCCAGCCTTGGCGTGCCGGGGCTGCGCTCCAGCGTGACTTACCTGCACGGCAGCCATATCCGCACCGCGAGCCGCGACAATCGTGAATGGGAGCGCGACTTGCGCCTGGATTACGTGATCCCCACCGGCACCTTGAAAGGCCTGGGATTTACCTGGCGCAGCGCGGTACTGCGCGGTAACGACACGGCCGACAAGGACGAGACACGGTTGATCGTCAGCTACAGCATCCCGTTGCTCTAACGCAGTGGAGTAGGCAAAAAGCGTGGGATTGGACCTGGGTTTTCCGCGGCCCAGCCCGTAGGGTCGCGAGGGAAAATCCATGAGTAAGGACGTTGTCATGTCACGCGTACAAAAGCTCACCCACACCCGGCTCGAATGGCTCTGGCTGCTGCCATTCGCTGCCGCGCTCTATTACCCCTGGGCGCTGCAATGGAGCAACCAGGCCCATGTCGCCGAGGCTGGCGCGCCGGTGACGCTGGCGTTGATGTTGAGTGCCTATGCGGTGCCGATTCTGGCGTTCTACTGCGTCTTCGTCACCGGCATGCAGCCAGTGATGACGGCACGCCTGGTACTTGCCCGGCGCCTGGCCTGCCTGGCCGTAGCCGCGCCGCCGGCCTACACGCTGATGGGCGTGTTGTTGTACCTGATGAAGATCAATGGCCATGACCTCTGGGTGTGGAGCGGCCTGTGGCTGGCGTTGATCGCCTACTTCTCGATGGTGTCGAGCACATTGCCGAGCATTGACTTCAGTCGGCACGCGCGTACCTACGTCAAGCTGCGGGTTGCCCATGGCATTGCGTCGGTGGCGATCCTGTTGGTGTTCCTGGCGCCACATCTGTTCAACCATTTGTTCGGCGTGCTGGGCAGCGATGCACATCGGGCGGTGATGGAGGTGTTGCGCGGGGTCTACCGCAATGGCTGGCTGGAGCCGATCATCATTGTCACGTTCTTCTTCCAGATACTCAGCGGCCTGGTGCTGATCCGCCCCAGGACCCAGCAGCGCGCCGACCTGCTGGATGCCTTGCAGACGGCATCCGGCGCTTACCTGGCGCTGTTTATCGCCTCTCATATCAACTCAGTGTTCACCCTGGCACGCTACTTCGGCACCGACACCGATTACGCGTGGGCCGTGGCCGAACCGGTGGGCTTGCTGGCCGATGCCTGGAGCATCCGCCTGGTGCCGCATTACTCCCTGGCGGTGTTCCTGCTGATCGCGCACCTGGCCTGCGGTTTGCGCGGGGTACTGCGCAACCATGGGGTGAGCGAAACACGTTGCGCGACCTTGACCTGGACGGTGATCGGGATCGGTGTGCTGGTGACACTGGTCATTACCGCCGGCATGCTCGGCGTGCGCGTTTAGCTTGATCGGCATCAAGGTTTGGCAGCGTCAGGCCGACCACACTGGAGCCTCGACGCGACCTGCGAGGCCACCATGCTTTACCTGCTGTTTCTGCTGGCCCATCTGTTCGCCGCGCTGATCTTTATCGGCACGGTGTTTTTCGAAGTGCTGATCCTGGCGCGACTGCACCCTCAACTGCCCGCACGGGTGATGGTGCGGGTAGAGCAGGGCGTCGGCCAGCGCGCCAAGGTGCTGATGCCCTGGGTGTTGCTGGTGCTGTTCGGTGCCGGCCTGGGCATGGTCTGGCTGCGTTACCTGCCGGCACTGGGCGCGCCTTTCGCCTCGTCTTTCGGGACTTTGCTGACCCTCAAGCTGATCCTTGCGGCAAGCGTATTGCTGCACTTTCTGCTGACGATGTTGCGCATGCGACGGGGGCGTGCGGGGCCGGGGTATCTGCGGTTTGTGCACCTGAGTTTGTTTGGGCATATGGTTGCGATTGTGGTGTTGGCCAAGAGCATGTTTTACCTCACTTGGTAAAACCCTCGCTACAGAGACCGATGATGAGTTGAGGAGCCGCAGCATGCACGTACTGGATCGACGCAAGGCAATGTCGATAACCCCGTTGTTCCGCTTGGCCTTTCGGCCGTTTTTTCTCGGTGCGTGTCTGTTGGCTGCGCTGGCGGTGCCGTTGTGGCTGTTGGCCCTGGGCGGTCTGACTGGCGAGTGGCAGCCGGCCGGTGGCTGGCTGGCCTGGCATCGGCATGAACTGCTGTTCGGCTTCGGCTTGGCGATCATCGCCGGGTTTCTGCTGACGGCGGTGCAGACCTGGACCGGCCGCCCCGGCCTCAGCGGTGTGCCCTTGGCCGTGTTGGCGGCACTGTGGCTGGTGGCGCGTGTGGGTTGGTTGCTGAATATTCCATTGCCATTGCTGGTCGCGCTGGAGTTGGGCTTTCCGCTGGCGGTTGCCGGGGTGATGGGGTGGACGCTGTGGAAGGTCCGGCAGACGCGCAATTACCCGATTGTGCTGGTGTTGGTCTTGCTGGCCTTGGCTGACGGGCTATCGCTGTTCGACCCTGGTCTGCAGCGCCAGTCGGTACTCACCGGCTTGTGGTTGGTAGCGGCGATGATGGGATTGATCGGTGGCCGCGTGATTCCGTTTTTCACCCAGCGTGGTCTGGGCCGGGCCAAGGCGGTCAAACCCTGGCCTTGGCTGGATCACCTGCTGCTGGGTGGTTCGATTCTGGTGGCGTTGTTGTATGCCAGCGGATGGGCCTTGATGCCCAATCTCTGGTTTGGCGTGTTATTCGGCGCCTTGGCCCTGGGCCATCTGTTACGCCTGCTGCGTTGGCAGGATCGCGGCCTCTGGCGAGTGCCGTTGCTGTGGTCTCTGCACCTGGCGTATGCATGGCTCGCGCTGGCGTGCCTGGGCATGGCGCTATGGCATTTCGGCGCGCCTTTCAATCCAAGCCTGGCCGTGCATGCCCTGACCATTGGGGCGATGGCCGGGTTGATCCTGGCGATGATCGCGCGGGTCAGCCTGGGCCATACTGGCCGGCCGCTGCAACCGCCGGCGGGGATGACCTTGGCGTTTGTCTTGCTGAACCTTGCATGTGTGTGCCGAGTGTTGCTGGTGCTGATCTGGCCCATGACGGCGTTGTGGTTGGCGGGCCTGTGCTGGTCCGTCGGCTTGGGCCTGTACCTGTGGCACTATGGGCCGATGCTGTGGCAGGCGCGGGTCGATGGGCATCCGGGCTAGAAAAGGCCGTCGCCAAATGATTTGGGTGGCCCCTCATGCGGCGTCATGCCGCGGCCGAGTGTTGATCACGGTCAAGGGATAACGGCGTGGCAGTTCCCACACTGTGGCGAACTTCCTGGAGGACCGCGCCATGCCCCTGTCCCTTGCGCAACTGCGCCGCAACTACACCCTTTACGGCCTTCGCGACGACTGCTCGCAGGACAATCCACTGGTACTGTTCGGCCAGTGGCTGGACCAGGCACGCAAGACCGAGGTCCCCCCGGCCGAGGCCAACAGCATGGCCCTGGCCACGGTGGATAGCCACGGCCATGCCCATTGCCGCATCCTGTTGCTCAAGGGTTTTGGCGCCGACGGGTTTTTCTTTTTTGGCAACTACCAGAGCGCCAAGGGCCAGGAACTGGCGGACAACCCCCATGCCGCCATGACGTTTTTCTGGCCGGGCGTGGAGCGTCAGGTGCGGATCGAAGGTCCGGTGGTGAAGGCCGCCGCCGAGTTGTCGGACGACTATTTCGATGCGCGCCCGGCCGCCAGCCAGTTGGGCAGTTGGGCCTCGCCCCAGAGCCAACCCTTGGCTCATCGCAACGAGTTGGAAGCGCGCCTGCGTGAGGTCACCGAGCGTTTCGCCGGTCGGCAACCGCCTCGGCCCGACTATTGGGGTGGCTTCTGCCTGCAACCCCGGCGTATCGAGTTCTGGCAGGGGCGACCTGACCGCCTGCATGACCGCCTCGACTACCGCCTGCTCGACGGCAAGTGGCAACGCACGCGCCTGGCCCCCTGACGGTATACCTCCTTCGAGGAATAGGCCCTGCGCCCAATGCGGCGCAGGCTGAATGCATCTTTTCAATACCTGGAGCCTGGACCATGGCCCATCTCACCCAACGCAGTTTTGTCTCTCTGAACATCGCGGTGTTGACCATCAGCGACACCCGCACCTACGACACCGACACTTCCGGACAAACCCTGGTGGACCGCCTGCAACGTGCCGGCCATAGGTTGATCGATCGCGGCATCCTGATGGATGACATCTACCAGATCCGCGCGCGTGTCTCCCAGTGGATTGCCGACCCTCAGGTGCAAGTCGTGCTGATGACCGGCGGCACCGGCTTCACCGTCCGTGACAACACCCCTCAAGCCGTGTTGCCGTTGCTGGACAAACAGGTGGATGGGTTCGGTGAGTTGTTCCGCCAGGTGTCCTTGGCTGAAATCGGCATGTCGACTTTGCAGTCCCGTGCCCTGGCCGGTTTCAGCAACGGCGTGTTGGTGTGCTGCATGCCCGGTTCACCGGGCGCTTGTCGCACGGCCTGGGACCAGATCCTGGTCGGCCAACTGGACAGCCGCACCGGCCCGTGCAACTTCGTGCCGCATCTCAAGCCGCAACTTGATCAACCGCTAGAAGCCTGTGAGGCACGGCCATGAACCCGTGCGACAGCGGCGACCTGCTGCCGGTAGAGGAGGCCATCGAGCAATTGCTGGCTCAGGCACCGCCGCCACCGCCCACTGAGGTGATCGCGTTGGCCGAGGCCCTCGGGCGTGTCACCGCCGAAGAGGTGTTTTCACCGATCGACCTGCCGGGTTGGGACAACAGCGCCATGGACGGCTATGCCCTGCGCGCGTTCGATGTGCCGGAGCAGGGCGGTTACCTGGAAATGGCCGGGCGGATCGTCGCCGGGCACAGCAGTGACGTGCCGTTGCAGCCGGGGCAAACCGTGCGGATCTTTACCGGTGCGCCGCTGCCTCCAGGTGCCGACAGTATAGTGCCCCAAGAGCGCTGCCGCGTGTACGGCCAGCGCATCTGGTGCCCGCCGGTGCGCCTGGGCGAACACGTGCGCAAGCGCGGCGAAGAGTTGCAACGCGGGCAGCGCGTGTTGAGTGCCGGCAAACGCCTGCGGGCCCAGGAAATCGGCCTGTTGGCAGCGTCGGGCATTCCACGGGTGAAGGTCTACCGGCCACTGCGTGTGTGCCTGCTCAGCAGTGGCGATGAACTGCGCGAGCCGGGTGAGTCCCTGGCGCCAGGACAGATCTACAACAGCAATCGCTACCTGGTCGCGGCGCTGCTGCGCGGCTGGGGTGTGGAGGTGCACGACTACGGCGTGATGGTCGACGCCCTCGCGGCCAGTCGCGATGCGCTGGTGCTGGCCTCCTCCGAATGTGACGTGCTGCTGACGACGGGCGGTGTGTCGGTGGGCGAAGAGGACCATCTCAAACAAGCGATCCAAGCGCTGGGCAAGATTGAGTTCTGGCGCCTGGCAATCCAGCCCGGCAAGCCCTTGGCGTTCGGCCAGGTGGCGGGCAAACCCTGGATCGGCTTGCCGGGTAATCCGACGGCCGCGCTGGTCACTGCACTGATCATGGTGCGCCCGTTCCTGTTGCGCGCTCAAGGCGCGGAACGGGTGCTGCCGGTGCCCATCAGCGTGCCGGCTGCGTTTGAGTGGCTCAAACCCAACAAACGCCGCCAGTACCTGCGCGCACGTTTGAGTCCCGGCAGCGACGGGCAACTGCGCGCCATCCTGCACCCCCAGCAAAGCTCGGCGATGCTCGTCGCCGCCTGTTGGGCCGATGGCCTGGTGATTGTTGAGTGCGAGCAGCAAGTGCTCAAGGGCGCCGCAGTGCCGTTCCTGCCTTTCACCGGATTTGAATAAGGAACCGTCATGCAACTGGTCTGCCCGGCAGGTAACCTGCCAGCGCTGAAAGCCGCCGTGCGCCAAGGCGCCGATGCGGTGTACGTGGGGTTTCGCGATGACACCAATGCCCGGCATTTCGCCGGGCTGAACATGGACGACAAACAATTCGACGCCGCTGTCGCCCACATTCGCCAACATCAGCGCAAGCTCTATGTGGCGGTCAACACCTACCCGCAGCCGAAGATCTGGCCGCGCTGGCAACGCGCCGTGGACCGCGCCGCCGACCACGGCGTAGACGCCTTGATCGCGGGCGACCCTGGCGTACTGGGTTACGCCGCGCAACGCCATCCGCACATGGCGTTGCACCTTTCGGTGCAAGGCTCGGCCACCCATGCGGCGGCGTTGAAGTTCTACGTCAAACACTACGGCATTCGCCGCGCCGTGCTGCCACGGGTGCTGTCGCTGGCCCAGGTCAAACAAGTGGCGGCCAGCGGCACCGTGCCCATCGAAGTGTTCGGTTTTGGCAGCCTGTGCATCATGGCCGAGGGGCGTTGCCATCTGTCTTCCTACATCACCGGCGAGTCGCCCAACCTCTGTGGCGTGTGCTCACCGGCCAAGGCGGTACGCTGGAGCGACGACGCCGACGGCCTCAGCGCACGCCTCAGCGACGTGTTGATCGATCGCTACACTCCGGATGAACCCGCCGGCTACCCGACCCTGTGCAAGGGCCGCTTTCTGGTGGGCGGCAAGCGCTTCCACGCACTGGAAGAACCCGCCAGCCTCGACACCCTGGATCTGCTACCCGAACTCAGCGCCATCGGCGTGGAAGCGGTGAAGATCGAAGGCCGACAACGCAGCCCAGCCTACGTGGAACAAGTCACCCGCGTGTGGCGCGCAGCCCTCGACACCTACCGCGCCAACCCCGCGAACTTTGCGGTCAAGGACCCGTGGCGCCAAGTGCTCGCAGGGCTTTCCGAAGGCAGCCAGACCACCCTGGGTGCTTACCATCGTGCATGGCAGTGAGGACACACAGATGAAACTCAGCCTGGGACCGGTGCTGTTTTATTGGGACAAAGAACACCTTGGGCGCTTCTATGCGGACATGGCAGGCTTGCCCCTGGACGTGATTTACCTGGGGGAAACCGTGTGTGCCAAACGCCGCGCATTCAACCTGGATCAATGGCTTGGCCTGGGCCGCGAATTGCACGCGTGCAGCTCGGCGCAGATCGTGTTGTCGAGCCTCACGTTGATCGAAGCTGCGTCCGAGCTGTCCAGCCTGCGCCGCCTGTGTGACAGCGGTGAGTTTTTGGTTGAGGCAAACGACATGGGCGCCGTGCAGTTGCTGATCGAGCGCAAATTGCCCTTTGTCGGCGGCCCGGCGCTCAACCTCTACAACGGTCATGCCCTGGTGCAACTGCTCGATGCGGGTATGCAGCGCTGGGTGCCGCCGGTGGAATGCTCCCACGGCCTGATCGCCGATGTACTGGAGCAAGTGCGTGAGTTGGGGCGGCCATTGCCGGAAGTGGAGATATTCGCCTACGGGCATCTACCCCTGGCGTACTCGGCGCGTTGTTTTACAGCGCGGGCGGAGAATCGGCCGAAGGATGATTGCCAGTTCTGCTGCATCAACTATCCGGATGGCATGGCCTTGGCCAGTCAGGAAGGGCAGGCGTTGTTTACCTTGAATGGGATTCAGACGATGTCCGCCGAGGTGACCAACTTGTTGGCTGACTATCGCGGCTTGGTCTCGTGTGGTGCTGATGTGCTGCGCCTGAGTCCTCGGGCGCAGGGGATGGTTGATGTGGTGCGTGCGTTTGATCAAGTACGTCAGGGCGCCACGCCGCCGTTGTTTGTCGACGGCTGCAATGGTTACTGGCATGGGCAGGCGGGGATGTTGCGGGTTGAGGAGGTGGTGGGGTGTTGAGTCGCAAGCAGTGGGTGCTCAAGGGCGCGGATCGGGTGTTGCCGTTGATTCGGCGGGTGCCGTTTGCCGTTCAGCGGTTGGCGTTGGAGCAGGGGCTTAATCGGTGTTTGGCGCAGCCTCTGCGCGACGGTGGGTTTGATTTGTTGCGTGGGCGGTGGATGTGCCTGCGTGTTCAGGATGTGGGGGTGTGTTGGTATTTGACGTTGGGGCGGGATGGGTTGCGCGTTGCTTCGAGGGCTGAGGCCGAGGTGACGATCAGTGGCAATTGGCGGGAGTTTTTGTTGTTGGCCAGTCGGCAGGAGGATCCGGATACGTTGTTTTTTCGGCGGCGGTTGGTGATTGAGGGGGATACGGAGTTGGGGTTGGGGTTGAAGAATTTGATTGATAGTCTTGATTCGGATGTGTTGCCGGGGTGGTTGTGGTGGGGGATGGAGAGGGCTGGGGGCGCTGTTTGACTGTGTACATATCCGTTGTTTAGGTCACGGCGGGTATTGGTTCCGCCCTTACGGCGGCTCAGATCAAGATCAAGAGCGACTCGCTTCGCATCGTGGATACGCTTTTCGTTTTCTGTAGGCGCTGGGTTAAGCGGCCATCACCCAAATAACGGATGCCCACAACCCCACATCACCCCACCTGCCTCAAATGCTCCATAGCCCAAACCGCCGCCTCCACCCGCGACCTCAACCCCAGCTTATGCAGCAAATTCTTCACATGCACCTTCACCGTCCCCTCGGTGATCCCCAACTTATGCCCGATTACCTTGTTGCTGTAGCCACTGGCAATCGTCCTCAACACCTGCCGCTCCCGCTCAGTCAACTCCACCGCCGCATGCGGCTGCGGCGAGCGCAACGCCTGGGCCAGTACGCGAGTCAAGCCAGGACTGATCACCAAGGCCCCCTGCAAGGCATCACGGATGAACTCCACCACCAACTCCGGTTCCATGTCCTTGAGCAGATAACCATTGGCATCCAAGCGTAGGGCATCACGAATATCGTCCTCCGCGTCGGACACCGTAAACAGCAGCACCTTCCCCGCATAGTCCATGCCCCGCAGGCGACGCAGAGTCTCCAGCCCATTCATGTGCGGCATGTTGTTGTCCAGCAACACCAGGTCCGGCTGCAACGTAGCGATCTGATCAAGCGCCTCCTGACCATTCCCAGCCTCACCGACCACGTGCAAGTCGTCTTCCAGTTCAAGTATCTGGCGCATGCCGTGGCGCATCATCGGGTGGTCGTCGACCAACAGGATTCGGTGGCGAATAGCGGTGTTCATGAGGCGGTGCCTTGTAGAGAATGGCCAAGAAATTCCGGCTGGAAACGCAATTGCACCCGCGTGCCCTGGGGCTCGCGCGGGCTGATGTCAAGGTGGCCGTGCAGGCTGCGCGCACGCTCGTCCATGATGGTCAGGCCGTGGTGTTCGCGTTGGTCGACGTCGCCACAGAAACCCCGGCCATCGTCTTCGATGCTCAGGCTTACGGTCTCACCAACCTGGCGCAGTTGCAGCCAGGCATTGTGCGCATGGGCGTGGCGCAGGCAGTTGGACAGCGCCTCGCGGGTGATCTGCAGCATATGGATCTGTTCGCTGGCCGACAGCTGGAAGGCCAACGCGTCCACGTGCAGATGCACCTGGAATTCGCCACGGCGGGAGAATTCTTCGGCGGTGTCTTGCAGCTCCTGCACCAGCCCGGCGTCATGGATCTGCAGGCGGAAGGTGGTGAGCAGTTCGCGCAGTTGGCGGTAGGCGTTGTTAAGGCCTTCGCGCAACTCGCTGGTGACGGTGGCCAGGGTTTCCACCGGCTCGCCACGGCGGATCAGGGTCTGCATGCGGCTCACTTGCAGCTTCATATAGGACAGTGCCTGGGCCAGGGAGTCGTGCAATTCGCGGGCGATGATGGTGCGCTCGTCGAGCAGCAACAGGCGGTGGTCCTGTTCGCGCTGGCGCTTGAGGGACAACGAGGTGCCGATCAGGTTGGCCAGGGCCTGGATCAGTTGTTTTTCCCAATCCTGCGGCGCGTGGCCATCCAGGAAGTGCGCCTTGAGTTCGCCCAGTTCGGCACCCTGGTTGCTGATGCTAAATACCTCGGGCGGTGCAGCGTGGTGACGCTCGCAGGTGGCGCAATCACCGATCGCGCAGACGTTGCGGCTGTGTTCGCCATGCAGCGCCAGCATCTGCTGGGCGGGTGCCAGGAAGTGGCCTTGCAGGCACAGCGACAGGCGCAAGCCCGGCAGGCGTTTCTGGAAACGGCGGATCAGTTCATCCAGGCCCTCGGCATTGGCCAGCCGTGTAGCGAGGCTGCGGCTGCTCTGGTAAAGCAATTCCAGGGCCGCGTTGGCTTGTTGCAGGTTGAGGGTCTTGAGCTGCACCTGGGTTTCCAGGGTGCGGTGGGAGGCCTCGATGGTCTGGGCCATAGCGTTGAAGCTCAGGGCCAACTGGCCCAACTCATCTTCGGAGCGGTGGTTGACGCGGGTCTGGTAGTTGCCATCGCGAAAGCGCCGCGTGGCGTGCACCAGTTCCTGCAAGGGCGTGACTACGCCGTATTGCAACTCGTACAGGCCAATCAGCAGGATGATCAAGGTGCTGAACAGCGCCAGGCCCTGGATCGCTTGCTGCCAGCCCTGTTTGTGCTCGCTCTGTTGCTGCAACAGGCTGACGAACTGGTTCAGTTGCTCGACGAACGCGGGTGCGCTGGCCTGGAACAGCGCCACATCGCCGCGCATCACCGCCGGACGCAGCTCGTCGTTCCAGCGCTGCTGGATCTGCTGGTAACTCTGTAGCAAGGCGCTGTGGGGACCATCTTCAAGCACGGCCTTGAGCGACTGGCTGTCGAGGCGCCGTTGCAGGCTCTGGCTGACCTCGGCCACTTCATCCGGCCGTGCACCGGTCGCCAGTTTCCAGCTGAGGTGATAGGTCTCCATGCGCACCGAGCCGGCGGTGTTGATCGCGGCGGCGTCGCCCTGGCTGAACCAGGCGATCAGCCCGGCGCTGAGGGAGCTGGCCAGGGCCAGGATCGCAATCAGGATCACCGCCAGGCCGGCGCGGGCGGGCAGGGAGCTGCGCAGCCAATCAAGCATGACGGCGCAGTCGAAGGGGGCAGCAGAGCAGCATGGTCGCACCTGGAGCGGGAAAGGGGGTGGAGATGGCCTTCCCTGGCGCACTACCTCTAAAGAATTGCCGGCGAACCCTCCCACGGATAAAAGCCGGCACAAGAGAACAATCCATTGATAAATAAAGGCTTTCTCTTGTCTTGCTGGCTACCTCCTTGGAGGTAGACGGGGCCAGCATAGCCCCATACCCACCCGGCCCACGTTGATCTGGGTCAAGTTCGGCGGGGGTGTCGCCCCTAACCTGTGCTCATGGAATCACTTTCTGGAGCGCATACCGTGACTCAACCCCGTATGAGACAAGGCCTGGTGCTGGGCATGAGCACCCTGGCCTTCACCGTCTGCTTTATGGTGTGGATGATGTTCGCCGTGCTCGGCGTGCCCATCAAGGATCTGCTGCAACTCAACGAAACTCAGTTCGGCCTGCTGGCTGCCACCCCGGTATTGACCGGCTCCCTGGTGCGCCTGCCCCTGGGCTTGCTCACCGACCGCTTCGGCGGACGCATCGTGTTCTTCCTGCTGATGCTTGCCTGCGTGTTGCCGCTGTACCTGATCACCTATGCTACTGCCTACTGGCAGTTCCTGGTGCTGGGCCTGTTTGTCGGCCTGGCCGGTGGATCGTTCTCGGTGGGCATTGCCTACGTCGCCAAATGGTTCGACAAGGACAACCAGGGCTTCGCCATGGGCGTGTTCGGCGCCGGCAACGCGGGGGCGGCGGTGACCAAGTTTCTCGCCCCGGCGCTGATCGCCCTCGGCTCCTGGCACCTGGTGCCCAAGGTGTTCAGCGCGATCCTGTTCATCACCGCGCTGTTGTTCTGGTTTCTCACCAGTGAGAACAAGGACCATCGCAGTGCTGGCGGCTCCACTTTGCGTGAACAGTTGCTGTGCCTGAAAGACCCGGCCGTGTGGCGCTACTGTCAGTACTACTCCATCGTCTTCGGCGGTTACGTGGCACTGGCCCTGTGGGTGACCAAGTACTACGTGCAGGAATACGGCTTCAGCCTGCAAAGCGCTGCGCTGCTGGCAGCGTGTTTCTCCCTGCCCGGCGGTGTGCTGCGTGCGGTCGGCGGTTGGATGTCGGACCGCTGGGGCGCGCAGAGCGTGACCTGGTGGGTGCTGTGGGTGAGCTGGATCTGCCTGTTCCTGCTCAGCTATCCGCAGACCCAGCTGCAAGTGATGACCGTCAACGGCCCCCTCGACTTCCATATCGGCCTCAATGCCAGCCTGTTCACCGTGCTGCTGTTTGTGATGGGCATCGCCTTCGCGTTCGGCAAGGCCTCGGTGTTCAAGTACATCGCCAATGACTACCCACAGAACATGGGCGCGGTGTCCGGCATCGTCGGCCTGGCCGGTGGCCTGGGCGGCTTTGTGCTGCCGATCCTGTTCGGCGCCCTGGTGGACCTCACCGGCGTGCGCTCTTCCTGCTTCATGTTGATGTACGGCGTGGTCTGGGTCTCCCTGACCTGGATGTACCTCAGCGAAATCCGCAAACAGCCGTTGCTCGGCAAACGAGCTGGCCAAGGAGAATGATCATGTCTATCGCGCAAAAGCCCGACTCGGGCCCGGTGATCCACGACTGGCGCCCCGAAGACCCGGCGTTCTGGGGCGCCAGCGGCAAGAAGACCGCCACCCGCAACCTGTGGATCTCAATTCCTGCGCTGCTGCTGGCCTTTGCGGTGTGGATGGTGTGGAGCACGGTGATCGTGCGCCTCAACGCCATCGGCTTCAGCTTCACCACCGACCAGTTGTTCTGGCTGGCGGCGCTGCCAGGTTTGTCTGGGGCTACATTGCGGGTGTTCTACTCGTTCATGGTGCCGATCTTCGGCGGGCGCCGCTGGACGGCCCTGAGCACCGCGTCACTCTTGCTGCCGTCACTGTGGATGGGCTTTGCGGTGCAGGACCCGAGCACGCCCTATAGCGTCTTCGTATTGATCGCGTTGCTCTGCGGTTTTGGTGGCGGCAACTTTGCCTCCAGTATGTCCAACATCAGCTTCTTCTACCCCAAGGCCCAGCAGGGCACCGCCCTGGGTTTGAACGCCGGCCTGGGCAACCTGGGGGTGTCGGTGATGCAGTTCTGCGTGCCGCTGGTGATCACCTTCGGTGTATTCGGGCTGATCGGCGGGCAACCGCAAACCCTGGCGGACGGTAGCCAACTGTGGCTGCAGAACGCTGGCTTCATCTGGGTGCCGTTCATCCTCATCGTCACTGTGGCGGCGTGGTTCGGCATGAACGACCTGTCCAGCGCCCGCGCCTCGTTCAGTGACCAGGCGGTGATCTTCAAGCGCAAGCACAACTGGCTGATGTGCTGGTTGTACCTGGCGACGTTCGGCTCGTTCATTGGCTTCTCGGCGGCGTTTCCCCTGCTGATCAAAACCTCGTTCCCGGACGTGGTAGCACTGAAGTTCGCCTTTCTCGGCCCCTTGGTGGGTGCACTGGTCCGTCCACTGGGCGGCTGGTTGGCGGACAAACTGGGCGGTGCACGGGTGACCCTGTGGAACTTCGTGCTGATGATCGTGATGGTGTTCGGCGTGCTGCACTTTTTGCCGCAGAACGGGCAGGGCGGCAGCTTCTACGGCTTCCTCGGCCTGTTCATGCTGCTGTTCATCACCACCGGCATCGGCAACGGCTCCACCTTCCGCATGATCCCGGTGATCTTCCGCACCCTTCACGAGAAAGCCAGCGCCGGTAAACCTGCCGCCGTGCGTGAACAGTCCTTGAAGGACGCCAGCAAGGAGTCCGCCGCCGTGCTGGGTTTCAGCTCGGCCATGGGCGCGTTCGGTGCGTTCTTCATCCCCAAATCCTTCGGCAGTTCCATGGCCGCTACCGGCAGCCCGGCCATGGCCTTCTACCTGTTTGTCGGTTTCTACCTGAGCTGCATCGTCGTGACCTGGTGGTGGTACGCCCGCAAAGGCTGCGCCACACCCTGCTAGTCCGACCTGAATTCGCGGGGCAACGCACCCCACGGCACGCCTGATGAGGAAAGCATCATGAGTCACTTACTGGATCAACTGCGGTTCTTCAACCGCAAGCAAGACGAGTTCTCCGAAGGCCACGGCGAGACCCGCAAGGAGTCGCGCGATTGGGAAAACGTCTACCGTTCGCGCTGGCAGTACGACAAGATCGTGCGTTCCACCCACGGGGTGAACTGCACCGGTTCCTGCTCGTGGAAGATCTATGTGAAAAGCGGCCTGATCACCTGGGAAACCCAGCAGACCGACTACCCGCGCACCCGCAACGACTTGCCCAACCACGAACCCCGGGGCTGCCCGCGTGGCGCCAGCTACAGCTGGTACATCTACAGCGCCAACCGGCTCAAGTACCCGAAAATCCGCAAGCCCCTGCTCAAACTGTGGCGTGAAGCACGCCTGACGATGGCCCCGGTAGACGCCTGGGCGAGCATTGTCGAGGACAAGACCAAGGCCGAGTCCTACAAGAGTAAGCGCGGCATGGGCGGTTTCATCCGTTCCAATTGGGAGGAGGTGAACGAAATCATCGCCGCCTCCAACGTCTACACCATCAAGCAATACGGGCCGGATCGCATCGTCGGCTTCTCGCCGATCCCGGCCATGTCCATGGTCAGCTACGCCGCCGGCTCGCGTTACTTGTCGCTGCTCGGCGGGGTGTGCCTGAGTTTCTATGACTGGTACTGCGACCTGCCACCGGCCTCGCCCATGGTGTGGGGCGAACAGACCGACGTGCCGGAATCGGCCGACTGGTACAACTCCAATTACATCATCGCCTGGGGCTCCAACGTCCCGCAGACCCGTACCCCAGACGCGCATTTCTTTACCGAGGTGCGCTACAAGGGCACCAAGACCGTGGCCATCACCCCCGACTATTCGGAAGTGGCCAAGCTCACCGACCTGTGGCTCAACCCCAAGCAGGGCACCGACGCCGCGTTGGCCCAGGCCTTCAATCATGTGATCTTCAAGGAATTTCACCTCGACCACCCGAGCCCCTATTTCACCGATTACGCCAAGCGTTTTACCGACCTGCCGGTGCTGGTGATGCTCAAGCCCGTGACCGGTTTTGCACCGGGTGCCGGCTTCCAGCCTGACCGCTTCCTGCGCGCCTCGGACCTCACCGGCAACCTCGGCCAGGACAACAACCCGGAATGGAAAACCATCGCCCTCGACGAAAGCGGCGAACTGGTCTCGCCGCAAGGCTCTATCGGCTACCGCTGGGGCGAGAAGGGCAAGTGGAACATCCTCGCCAAAGAGGGCGGAGAAGGTCGCGCCATCGACCTGAAACTGAGCCTGATCGGCGCGGACGTGGCCGAGGTGGGCTTCCCGTATTTTGCCGGCGAATCCCACGAGCACTTCCAGCATGTGGCCGGGGATGCCGTGCAGTTCCGACGCGTGCCGGTGCACAGTGTGACGCTGGCCGATGGCAGCGTGGCCAAGGTCGCCACGGTGTTCGACCTGTCGGCCGCCAACCTGGCCATCGACCGTGGCCTGGGCGGCAGCAACGTCGCCAAGGGCTACGACGATACCAGCGTGCCCGGCACCCCGGCCTGGCAGGAAGCGATCACCGGCGTCAGCCGCGAGAAAGCCATCCAGATCGCCCGCGAGTTCGCCGACAACGCCGACAAGACCAAGGGCCGTTCGATGATCATCGTCGGCGCGGCGATGAACCACTGGTACCACATGGACATGAACTACCGTGGGCTGATCAACATGCTCATGCTCTGCGGTTGCGTCGGCCAGACCGGCGGCGGCTGGGCCCACTACGTCGGCCAAGAGAAACTGCGCCCGCAATGCGGCTGGCTGCCCCTGGCGTTTGGCCTGGACTGGAGTCGTCCGCCACGGCAGATGAACGGCACCAGCTTCTTCTACGGCCACAGCTCGCAGTGGCGCCATGAAAAAATGAACATGCACGATGTGCTCTCGCCCATGGCGGACAAGTCGCAGTTTCCCACCCATGCGCTGGACTACAACATCCGCGCCGAACGCGCCGGCTGGCTGCCGAGTGCGCCGCAGCTCAACACTAACCCGCTGCACATCTGCCGGGATGCGGCGGCGGCGGGCATGGACCCGAAAGACTACGTGGTCAAGT
Organism: Pseudomonas sp. DWP3-1-3b3; assembly: GCF_049896305.1. NCBI lineage: Bacteria > Pseudomonadati > Pseudomonadota > Gammaproteobacteria > Pseudomonadales > Pseudomonadaceae > Pseudomonas > Pseudomonas sp. DWP3-1-3b3. The sequence goes on from NZ_JAFCUA010000004.1 coordinate 574,960, forward strand.
CCTGGCAGGACGGCACCTTGCGTTTTGCCTGCGAACAACCGGACAGCCCGGCGAACTTCCCGCGCAATATGTTTATCTGGCGCTCCAACCTGCTCGGTTCGTCGGGCAAGGGCCATGAGTACATGCTCAAGTACTTGCTGGGCACCAAGAACGGCGTGATGAACGAAGACATCGGCTTTGGCGGCGAGAGCAAGCCCACCGAGGCCGAGTGGGTCGACGAGGGCGCCATCGGCAAGCTCGACCTGGTGACCACGTTGGACTTCCGCATGTCGTCCACCTGCGTGTATTCCGACATCGTCTTGCCGACCGCTACCTGGTACGAAAAAGACGACATGAACACCTCGGACATGCACCCGTTTATCCACCCGTTGTCGGCGGCCATCGACCCGGCGTGGGAGTCGCGCTCTGACTGGGAAATCTACAAGGGCATCGCCAAGGCCTTTTCCGACATTGCGGTCGGGCACCTGGGCGTCGAGCAGGATCTGGTCACCGTGCCGCTGATGCATGACACCGTTGGCGAACTGGCCCAGCCCTTTGGCGGCACCGACTGGAAAAGCGCCGGTGTGGCGCCGGTACCCGGCAAGAACGCGCCGAACATGGCGGTGGTGGAACGCGACTATCCGAATATCTACAAAAAATTCAGCTCCCTCGGCCCGTTGCTGGAAAAACTCGGTAACGGCGGCAAGGGCATCAACTGGAACACCGAGGAAGAAGTCGAGTTTCTCGGCGAGCTGAATCATCACGAAGGTGATGCAGGCATCAGCCACGGTCGGCCGAAGATCGACACGGCCATCGACGCGGCCGAGGTGATCCTGTCCCTGGCCCCGGAAACCAACGGCAAGGTCGCCCTGAAAGCCTGGGCCGCGCTGTCGGAATTCACCGGCATCGACCACAGCCACCTGGCGATTTCCAAGGCCCACGAAGCCATCCGTTTTCGCGATATCCAGGCGCAGCCGCGCAAGATCATTTCCAGCCCCACCTGGTCGGGCCTCGAAGACGAGCACGTGAGCTACAACGCCGGCTACACCAACGTCCATGAAAACATCCCATGGCGCACCATCACCGGCCGCCAGCAGTTCTACCAGGACCACCCGTGGATGCAGGCGTTCGGCGAGCAGTTGATGAGCTACCGGCCACCGGTCAACACCCGCACTATCGAAGGGGTGAAGGGCAAACGCAGCAATGGCGAAACCGAGATCGTGCTGAACTGGATCACGCCGCACCAGAAATGGGGCATCCACAGCACCTACAGCGACAACCTGCTGATGCTCACCCTGAGCCGTGGCGGGCCGATCGTATGGCTTTCGGAAATCGACGCCAAACGCGCCGGTATCGAGGACAACGACTGGATCGAATGCTTCAACGTCAACGGCGCGCTGACCGCCCGTGCGGTGGTGAGCCAGCGCGTCAAGGAGGGCATGGTGATGATGTACCACGCACAGGAACGCATCGTGAACGTGCCGGGTTCGGAAACCACCAAGACCCGTGGCGGCCACCACAACTCGGTGACCCGCGTGGTGCTAAAACCGACCCACATGATCGGCGGTTATGCCCAGCAGGCCTATGGCTTCAACTACTACGGCACGGTGGGTTGCAACCGCGACGAGTTTGTCGTGGTGCGCAAGATGGCCAAGGTCGATTGGCTCGATGGCTCCCACGGCGATGACCTGCCACGCCCATTGCCGACCGATATCGAGGAGAACTGAGATGAAAATTCGCTCACAGATCGGCATGGTGCTGAACCTGGACAAATGCATCGGCTGCCACACCTGCTCGATCACCTGCAAGAACGTGTGGACCAGCCGTGAAGGCATGGAATACGCATGGTTTAACAACGTCGAGTCCAAGCCCGGCATCGGCTACCCCAAGGAATGGGAAAACCAGGACAAATGGAAGGGCGGTTGGATCCGTAACGCCAGCGGCACCATCAACCCGCGTATCGGCGGCAAATTCCGCGTGTTGGCCAACCTCTTCGCCAACCCCGACCTGCCGAGCCTGGACGACTACTACGAGCCCTTCGACTTCGACTACCAGCACTTGCACACGGCGCCGCTGGGCGAGCACCAGCCTACTGCGCGCCCGCGTTCGGTGGTGTCGGGCAAGCGTATGCAGAAAATCGAGTGGGGGCCCAACTGGGAAGAAATCCTCGGCACTGAGTTCGCCAAGCGCCGCAAGGACAAGAACTTCGACCAGATCCAGGCCGACATCTATGGCGAGTACGAAAACACTTTCATGATGTACCTGCCGCGCCTGTGCGAGCACTGCCTCAACCCGGCGTGTGCGGCGTCGTGCCCCAGCGGTGCGATCTACAAGCGTGAAGAAGACGGCATCGTGCTGATCGACCAGGAAAAATGCCGGGGCTGGCGCATGTGCATCAGCGGCTGCCCGTACAAGAAAATCTACTTCAACTGGAAGAGCGGCAAGTCCGAGAAGTGCATCTTCTGCTACCCGCGCATCGAAGCCGGAATGCCCACAGTGTGCGCCGAAACCTGTGTCGGCCGCATCCGCTACCTTGGTGTGTTGCTGTACGACGCCGACCGCATCAGCGAAGTGGCCAGCACCGCCAGCGAACACGACCTCTACGAGAAACAGCTGGAGATCTTCCTCGATCCCAACGATCCGGCCGTAATCCGCCAGGCTCTGGCCGATGGCGTGCCACAGTCGGTAATCGACTCGGCCCAGCGCTCGCCCGTCTACAAAATGGCCGTGGACTGGAAGCTGGCGCTGCCGCTGCACCCGGAATACCGCACCTTGCCGATGGTCTGGTACGTGCCGCCGCTGTCGCCGATCCAGAACGCCGCCGCTGCCGGCACCGTGGGCATGAATGGGGTGATCCCGGACGTGGACAGCCTGCGCATCCCCCTGCGTTACCTGGCCAACATGTTGACCGCCGGCGACGAAAAACCGGTCAAGCGTGCCCTCAAACGTCTGCTCGCGATGCGTGCCTTCAAGCGTTCCCAGCAAGTGGAAGGCGTGCAGGACCTGCAAGTGTTGGAAGATGTGGGCTTGAGCGTGCCGCAAGTGGAAGAGATGTACCGCTACCTGGCCATCGCCAACTACGAAGACCGCTTTGTGGTGCCCAGCGCCCACCGCGAGGACGCCATGAGTGACGCCTTTGCCGAGCGTTCCGGCTGTGGCTTCAGTTTCGGCAGCGGTTGTAGCGGCAGTTCCGACACCAATATGTTCGGCGCCAAAAAGGCTAACCGCCGCGACGTGCTGAAAACCGTACAGATCTGGGAGGACTGAGCCATGCGCATTCTTAAAGTGATCTCGCTGCTGCTGGACTATCCCACTGAGCGCTTGGTGTGCGGTCGCGATGAGCTGGAGCAGGCGATTATCGAATCTCGGGAAATCAGCCCCAAGCAACGTGGCGCCTTGTTCGAACTGCTGGAACTGATCTGCGCCAATGACCTGATGGATGGCCAGGAACACTACGGCGCGTTGTTCGGCCGTGGGCGTTCACTGTCGCTGTTGTTGTTCGAGCACGTGCACGGGGAGTCCCGCGACCGTGGCCAGGCGATGGTCGACATGATGGCCCAGTACGAGGCAGCCGGTTTTGCCATCGGCGTCAAGGAGCTGCCGGACTTTATCCCGTTGTATCTGGAGTTCCTCTCTACCCGCGAAGACATCGAGGCCCGCGAGGGCCTGGCGGACGTAGCGCACCTGCTGGCGTTGCTCGCGGCGCGCCTGGAAGAGCGTGAAAGCGCCTACGCCAGTTGCTTCCGGGCACTGCTGCAAATCGCCGGCGCCGAGCCGCACCAGGCCGTGGCCGAGGTGCGCGCCCAGGTGGCTGCGGAATCGCGTGATGACTCCCTCGAAGCCCTCGATAAGATATGGGAAGAGGAGGCCGTGGACTTTATGCAGGCCGAACAGCAGGACCGCTGCGGTGCGCTACCGAGCGCACCGGGTAAAGCGCGGGAAGAAAGCGCCGTGCCGTTGCACTGGGTGGATTTTCAGCAAGAAGGGCGGGCCGCGTTGCCTGCCGGGGAGGTGGGTAATGTCTAAGTGGAATTTGCTGGTATTCGGGGTGTACCCCTATGTGGCCCTGGCGACCTGCCTGTTGGGCAGTTGGGCGCGGTTCGACCTGTCGCAGTACACCTGGAAGGCCGGCTCCAGCCAGATGCTGGCCAACCGTGGCATGCGCGTGGCGAGCAACCTTTTCCATATCGGCGTGCTGTTTGTGCTGGCCGGGCATTTTGTCGGTTTGCTGACCCCGGCGTCGGTGTACCACCACGTGATCAGCACTGAAAACAAGCAACTGCTGGCGATGGTCTCCGGCGGATTTTTCGGTCTGCTGTGCCTGGTGGGCTTGCTGATGCTGGTCAAGCGTCGCCTGAGCGACCCACGTGTACGTGCCACGTCGAGTGCGTCGGACATCCTGATCCTGCTGGTGCTGCTTGCGCAGTTGCTGCTCGGGCTGCTGACCATTGTCGCCTCGACTGGGCATATGGACGGCTCGGTGATGGTGATGCTCGCCGACTGGGCGCAGAACGTGGTGTTGCTGCGGCCGGTGCAGGCGGCGGAGTCGATCGCGCCGGTATCGTTGATCTACAAGTCCCACGTGGCACTGGGCCTGACGCTGTTCGTGTTGTTCCCGTTTACCCGCCTGGTGCACATGGTCAGCGCACCGATCTGGTACCTGGGCCGTCGTTATCAAATCGTGCGGCAGAAGTCGTGAGGAGCGCGTAATGACCCAGCCTGAATTGATTGCCAGCAGTGAACAGGAATGGCCCATTGTCAGCGTCAACGGCGTGTCGATCACGCCCGAGGCGATGGCCCTGGAGCTGCAATACCACCCGGCCGAAAGCCGCGAAGCGGCGGTGTACCTGGCCGCCCGCGCACTGGTGATTCGCGAGTTGCTGCAACAGCGCATCACTGAGCTGGGCCTGGCGGTGGACATCGCCCCCGGCGAGAACGAAGAAGAAGCCGCCACGCGTTTGTTACTGGAGCGCGAGATTACCGTGCCGCAGTGCGACGAGGCGACTTGTCGGCATTATTTCGACAGCAACCGTGGGCGTTTCCACAGCGCGCCATTGCTGGCGGTGCGGCACATACTGCTCGAATGCGCGCCGGACGATGCCGAGGCCCGGCAGATGGCTCATGTGCAGGCCGAAATCCTGCAGATGAGCCTGGCGCAGGCCCCAGGCAGCTTCGCCGAACTGGCTCTCAAGTATTCGGCATGCCCGTCCAAGGCCCAGGGCGGTTCACTGGGCCAGATCAGCAAGGGCCAGACCGTGCCGGAACTGGAGCGCCAGTTATTCACCCTGGCGCCCGGCCTGGCCGACAAGCCCTTGGAAAGCCGTTACGGCTGGCACGTGATCAGCGTCGACCAGCGCATCGAAGGCCAGCCGTTGCCCTACGAAGCCGTGGCGGGCGCGATTCGCACCCAGTTGCAACAGGGCGTGTGGCAAAAGGCGTTGGTGCAATACCTGCAAACCCTGATCGGCGCGGCGGACATCCGTGGCCTTGCGCTGCAAGGCGCCGACTCGCCGTTGGTGCAGTGACATGAGCCTGGTGGATGGACTCGGCCGTTCAATCGATTACCTGCGTCTGTCGGTGACCGACCGATGTGATTTTCGCTGTGTGTACTGCATGGCGAAAACCATGACCTTCCTGCCGCGCCAGCAGGTGTTGAGCCTGGAAGAGCTGGAACGCCTGGCCCGGCTGTTTGTGGGCCAAGGCGTGCGCAAGATTCGCCTGACGGGTGGTGAGCCGTTGATCCGTCCAGGCATTGTGGATTTGTGCCGCAACATTGCGGCGCTGCCGGGCTTGCGTGAGCTGGTGATGACCAGCAATGGCTCGCAGTTGGCGCGCCTGGCGCGGCCGTTGGTGAAGGCGGGGGTCAAGCGCATGAATATCAGCCTCGACAGTCTGGATCCCGAGCGGTTTCGGGCGATCACGCGTAACGGTGATTTGCGCCAGGTGCTGGAGGGGATCGAGGCGGCGCGGGATGCGGGGTTTGAGCGGGTCAAGCTTAATTGTGTGGTGATGAAGGGGCGCAATTTTGATGAGGTGTCGGGGTTGGTTCGGTATGCGATTGAGCAGGGGATCGATATCAGTTTTATCGAGGAAATGCCTTTGGGGGATGTGGGGCGTTCGCGGGGGGAGGCGTTTTGTGCCAGTGATGAAGTACGTGGGGTGATCGCGCGTGAGCATGTCTTGCTCGACACTGCAGAGAGTAGCGGGGGGCCGGCGCGGTATGTGCGGTTGGCGCGTTATCCCGACACGCGTATCGGGTTTATCTCGCCCAATTCACAGAATTTTTGTGGGAGTTGTAACCGGGTGAGGATGACGGTGGAGGGACAGCTTTTGTTGTGTCTCGGGCAGGATGATGCGCTGGATTTTCGTGGGTTGCTCAGGCGGTATCCGCAGGATGATGGGCCTTTGATTGAGGCATTGCATAAGGCATTGCAGGGGAAGCCGGTGCGGCATGATTTTACTGGGGCGGGGGAGGTGCAGGTGGTGCGGTTTATGAGTATGAGTGGGGGGTGATAGTGGGCTGGGTACATATGTACACGATCAAAAAACCTTGACCCCGATCAATAGCGCTGCAACCCAATCTCCGTAATCTCACTGCATATTGTGCTAGCCAAGAAAAAAATACCTATATGTAGTGTCTGGAGCCCCCCAATGCAAACCACGCTAACCCCGCTCACCAGCACCCACCTCCAAAAACGCGACGGCACCCTGGCCCCCTTCAACGCCGAAAAAATCCGCCAAGCCCTGATCGCCGCCGGCACCGCCACCGCCGAATACCCAACCACCGAGGCCGACCTGCTACTGAGCGCAGTCCTGGCACGCCTAAGCAGCATCAATCCCCTGGACGTCGAACAAGTCCAGGACAACGTCGAACGCGTACTGATGGACGCCGGCCACTTCCAGTCAATGCGCGCCTACATCGTCTACCGCGAACAACACGGCCGCCTGCGCCGCAACCGCAAAACCCTGGTGGAGGTCGCCACCTCGATGAACGAATACCTCGACCGCGAAGACTGGCGCGTGCAAGCCAACGCCAACCAGGGTTATTCCCTGGGTGGACTGGTGCTGAACGTGGCCGGCAAAGTCACCGCCAACTATTGGCTCGACGAGGTCTACAGCGAGCAGATCGGTCGCGCCCATCGCGAGGCGGATCTGCATATCCATGACCTGGACATGCTCGCCGGCTACTGCGCCGGCTGGTCCCTGCGTTCGCTCTTGCACGAAGGCCTCAACGGTGTGCCGGGCCGGGTCGAAGCCGCGCCACCCAAACACTTGAGCAGTGCCTTGGGCCAGATGGTCAATTTCCTCGGAACCCTGCAAAACGAATGGGCCGGCGCCCAGGCGTTCAGCTCTTTCGACACCTATCTCGCACCCTATGTGCGCAAGGATCAACTGAGCTATCCCGAAGTGCGCCAGGCCGTGCAGGAGTTCATCTACAACCTCAACGTGCCGTCGCGCTGGGGCACGCAGACGCCGTTTACCAACCTGACCTTCGACTGGGTCTGCCCGCAAGATCTGCGTGAGCAGGTGCCGGTGATCGGCGGTGAAGAAATGCCCTTTGCCTATGGCGACCTGCAAGCGGAAATGGAGCTGATCAACCGCGCCTACATCGAAGTGATGCAGGCCGGGGACGCCAAGGGCCGGGTGTTCACCTTTCCGATTCCCACCTACAACATCACCCATGATTTTCCCTGGGACAGCGACAACGCCGACCGCCTGTTCGAGATGACGGCGCGTTACGGTTTGCCGTATTTCCAGAACTTCCTCAATTCCGATATGCAACCCAACCAGGTGCGCTCGATGTGCTGCCGCCTGCAGCTGGACGTGCGTGAATTGCTCAAACGCGGTGGCGGGTTGTTCGGTTCGGCGGAGCAGACCGGCTCACTGGGTGTGGTGACGATCAACTGCGCACGCCTGGGTTACCTGTTCAAGGGCGACACCTCAGGCCTGCTGCAACGCCTGGACAGCCTGATGGAAATGGCCATGGAGAGCCTGGAGGTCAAGCGCAAGGTGATCCAGCACCACATGGATGCCGGTTTATATCCCTACACCAAGCGCTACCTGGGCACGCTGCGCAATCACTTCTCCACCATCGGCCTTAATGGGATGCACGAGATGCTGCGCAATTTCAGCGGTGACGAGGAGGGCATGCACACCGAACAGGGCCGCGCCTTTGCCCTCAAGCTGCTCGACCATGTACGCGCCACGTTGCTGCGCTTCCAGGAAGACACCGGCCACCTCTACAACCTCGAAGCCACCCCGGCCGAAGGCACCACCTACCGCTTTGCCAAGGAAGACCGCAAGCACTACCCAGACATCCTGCAAGCGGGCAGCGACGTCGCGCCGTACTACACCAATTCCTCGCAGCTGCCGGTGGGCTTTACCCAAGACCCCTTCGAAGCCCTGGAACTGCAAGATGAACTGCAATGCAAATACACCGGCGGCACCGTGTTGCACCTGTACATGGCCGAGCAGATTTCCTCGACCCAGGCCTGCAAGCAACTGGTGCGCAAGGCGCTGGGGCGTTTCCGCTTGCCGTACTTGACGGTGACGCCGACGTTTTCGATCTGCCCGGTGCATGGCTACCTGGCCGGTGAACATGAGTTCTGCCCCAAGTGCGATGAAGTGTTGGCCCTGGCCAGCTAAGCGGACCTTTCAACCCTCAAGGAGATTCACCATGCAAACCTCCCAGCCACAACGCCAGCGCTGCGAAGTCTGGACCCGGGTGATGGGCTACCACCGGCCGGTGTCGGCGTTCAACCCCGGCAAGCAATCCGAGCACAAGGAGCGTGTGCACTTCACTGAAACGGCCGCTGCGGCCGGGCGCCAATGAGTCGAGCGCTACAGGTCGGGGGCCTGGTGCCCCTGACCACTCTCGACTACCCCGGCATGCTCGCCTGTGTGCTGTTCTGCCAGGGCTGCGCCTGGCGTTGTCGTTACTGCCACAACCCGGACCTGATCCCACCGCGCGCCAGCACCCAGGTGGATTGGCGCCGGGTGTTGCTGTTTCTGCAACGGCGCCGCGACTTGCTCGACGCCGTGGTGTTCAGCGGCGGTGAACCGACCTTGCAGGAAGGCTTGCCGGCGGCGATGGATGAAGTGCGCACGATGGGTTTTCACATCGGCCTGCACAGCGCGGGGATCAAGCCGGCAGGGTTTGCCCATGCCTTGCGCCATGCCGACTGGGTCGGGTTTGATGTCAAGGCCCTGGCCGAAGACTGCCAGTCGATCACCCAGGTCAAAGACAGCGGCGCCGCCAACTGGCGCAGCCTCGACACCTTGCTTGCCAGCGGCGTGGAGTATGAATGCCGCACCACCGTGCATTGGCACCTGATCGACCCACCGCGCCTGTTGCTCCTGGCCCAACGTTTGCAAGCCCGTGGTGTGCAGCGCTTTGCCGTGCAGATGGTCCGCACCGCCAGCATGCTCGATACGCAACTGCCGAGTGCCCCGGCACAGGCCGCATTGCCGGAGCTGTGGGGCCGTCTGCGCGAGTTGTTTCCCGCTTTTGTATTGCGAGGGTGACCCGCACCCTCAGCCGGTTTTTATCGATGCTGCCCATGGTGGGCAGGTTTTCATCAAGGAATGTTCAGAATGAAGCAGTTAACCACGGCACAACGCATTGTCATCGGTTTCGCGATTGCGCCGCTGGCCCTGGTCGGTTTGGTGTTCTATGCCTTGCACGACCTGGCAACCCTCAAGCAACAATCCCAACAGATTGTGCAGCAGGACTGGCCGAAAATCGCGCCGATCATGGTGATCGCCACCGGCGTGCGCGATAACGGCCGCAACACCCGCGACCTGCTGATCGACCAGGATAACCAGCAGGCCCAGGACGCCATCGGCACCACCCGGCAACGCATTACCCAGGCGTTCGCGACCCTGGAGCCGCTGCTCGATACTGCCGAAGGCAAGGCGGCCTACGCGACATTGAAGGCCCATCGTGAAACCTATGTGGCGGCGTTCACGCAAGTGCAAGCGCTGATCAAGCAAGGCGCCCGCGAGCAGGGCCTGGCCCAGCTCAAGCAGCGGGTGGTGCCGGCAGAGCTTGAAGTGTTCAAGAGCCTGGACGCGTTGATGGCCATGCAGGGGCGTTTGTTCGCCGAGCGTGAGCAGGCCGCGCAGGCGCTGTACGACGACGCCCGACGCAACATGATCGGGCTGCTTTTGCTGTGCGTGGCGTTGGTGGTGACCGCCGCCGTGATCGTCACCCGCAGCGTGATCCGTCCTTTGGGCGGCGAGCCGGATGAAGCCGCGCGCGTGTTGAGCCATATCGCCCAGGGCGACCTGACCATCGACGTGCCGGTGGGCAACAGCGCCGAAGGCAGTGTGATGCGCAACCTGCACCAGATGCAGCAGAACCTAAACCAGATGGTGCGCCATATTGCGGCGTCGGTGGACGGCGTGGCCAGTTCCTCCGAGGAACTCAGCGCGGTCAGCAGCCAGACCAGCAGCAGCTTGCAGTCCCAGGGCCATGAGATCGAACAAGCCGCCACGGCGGTGAATGAAATGACCGCTGCCGTGGATGAAGTCGCGCGCAACGCCGTGAGCACCAGCGAGGCCTCGCGCCTGTCGGAACAGACCGCCCAGCGCGGCCGTGCCCAGGTGCAGGAAACCGTGGCGTCGATCAACACCTTGGCCACCGGCGTCGTAGAAACCTCCGAGCGCATCCAGCAACTGGCGGGCCGCGTGCAAGACATCAGTAGCGTGCTGGAAGTGATCCGCAGCATTGCCGACCAGACCAACCTGCTGGCCCTCAATGCCGCCATCGAAGCGGCCCGTGCCGGCGATGCCGGACGCGGCTTTGCGGTGGTCGCCGATGAGGTGCGCGCGCTGGCCCATCGCACCCAGGCCTCGACCCAGGAGATCGAGCAGATGATTGGCAATATACGCCAGGACACCGAGCATGCCGTTGCGGCGATGCACAGCAGCAGCGAGCGCGTACAGGCGACCCTGGGCGTGGCGCAGCGTTCGGGAGAAGCCTTGGATGAGATCACCCGGTCCATTTCGCAGATCAACGAGCGCAACATGATGATCGCCAGCGCCACCGAGGAACAGGCCCTGGTGGCGCGCGAAGTGGATCGCAACCTAGTGGGCATTCGCAACTTGTCGCAGCAGGTGCTGCAAGGGGCGTTGCATACCGAGACGGCGGGACATGACCTGGCGGGCATGGCGGGGGCCCTGCACCAGACGGTGGCGCGGTTCAAGGTTTAGCCTGCAGCGGGCGCCGAAACAGTGCGGACTGTGGGTTTGATTTCAGTCAAGTCCACAGCCGTGCGTCAGCAGTAGGGTGGGGGCTCTGTCCGGAGTAAGGAGCACAGCCATGGCCAAGCCTTTTCCGTTGCACCCCAAACACCCCGAACGTATCTGCTGGGGCTGCGACCGCTACTGCGGTGCGGCCGACCTGGCTTGCGGCAACGGTGCCGACCGCACCATGCACCCGGCTGAGATGCTCGGTGATGACTGGTACGAACACGGCGACTGGGGGCTTGCGCCTGAGCCGCCGGTGACGGATGAGTCGTCAACTGCCTGAGCGGGGCTTTTCCTTGGTGTCCTTACGGCTGTCAGCCGGCTTGGGTGGCTGCTTGTCGGTGTCCTTGGGTTTCTTGTCGCTGTCGGACTGGCTGCTGGAGTAAGTGCCTGGCGGCAGGGCGTTGGCCGCAGGCGCGTTGGTGTTGTCGCCAAAGGCGGCGAGGGCGGGGCCGGTCAACAGGGCTGACAGGCTGACGATAAGCAAAATCCTTCGGGACGTTCTGGTCTTCATGACTCAATCCCCTATCGCATGGAGGTTTGGCCTTGCTTAATTGGGAGTGCCTGCGGGAAATCAAAGTTTTGTACGCCGGGTGCCGGAGCGACGAGCGGCCCTTCGCGCAATTTTTAATGAACCCTCAAGGCCGATGCTTGACCTAATGCATACGACCTAGGAGGTGAAGCATGGAAATTCAATATATCTGGATCGGCTTGGCAGTGATTCTGTTGCTGTTGGAATTGTGGGCGATCAATACAGTACTGCGCAGCACCGGGGGGTGGGAGAGCAAGGGCTTGTGGCTGGTGATTCTGATTTTTGTACCGCTCTTCGGCTTGATTGCCTGGGCGATGTTCGGGCCCAAGCGTGAGATGCCGGAACACCGCAAAAGCTGAGGCATGAACGAAAAAAACAGGCGCCTTTGAGGCGCCTGTTTGCATTCTGCCAGTGGCGAGTCAGCCCGCCACTGCCTTGGCAATCGCATGATTGAAGGCCGGTAGATCATCTGGTGTGCGCGAGGTAATCAAGGTCCAACCGTTGGCCCGGCATTCCTTGATCTCGGCATCGACCCAGCCAGCAGCACCGGCATTTTCCAGGTCGATACGCACGCTTTTGTAAGAGGTCAGGGTCTTGCCCTTGATCACGCCGGCATCGATCAGCGCCCATGGCCCATGACAGATCGCCGCGACGGTTTTACCTGCCTTGACGAACTCATTGATCAACTTCTGCGCCGCTGCATCCTGGCGCAATGTGTCCGCGTTGACGGTGCCGCCGGGAATCACCAATGCATCGAAATCACTCCCCGACAGCTCGGACAGCTTCGCATCGGATTCAACTGTTGTGTCCTTTTCGGTATCGCCGACGAAGGTCTGGGTGGTGCCGCCTTTGCTGGAACCATGGGTTACCGTTGCGCCAAATTCACGTAAGGCTTCCAGGGGCTTGAGCAGTTCATCGCGCTCGATACCGGTGTTGGAGGTGATGACCAGAATGTTCTTGCCGTTAAGGTCTGAACGCATGATCGAGTCTCTCCTGATGGATGGGGTATGAGAGAGTTGATCCGATGGGTGGGGCAAAGGTTTAAATTAATTTGCGTGGTTTCTAGACCTCTACCCGCAACACTTCCAACCCCAGCTGCTCATACGCCTCCACACTCGGCACATGCCACTCCGTGATCAACGTGTGAATGCGACTGCACGGTGCCACCACAAAAGGCTCCACGGCACCGAGTTTGTCGGCCATGGTCACCGCCACCACATGGGAGGCGCTGTCGAGCAGTGCCTGCTTGACCGCCACTTCATCAAAATGCAGTGAGCTGATGCCCACTTGCGGATGCAGCGCGCAGACGCCGGTAAACAGCAGGTCGGCCTTGATGCCCTGGATCATGCGCACGGTTTCATGGCCGCTGGTGGACAGCGTCGCCGGGTTGAGCTGGCCGCCCGTGAGGATCACTTTCACGTCAGGATGGTCGGCCAAAGCGATGGCTATCATCGGTGATGTCGTGACCACTGTCAGGCGGATCGAGCGCGGCAATGACTGGGCAATCTGCAGCGTGGTCGAGCCGGAATCGAACAGTACTATTTGCCCCTCTTCCACACGGTCTGCCGCCAGCCGGGCGAGGTGACGCTTGGCCTCATTGGTCTCGCCGACGCGGGTGAAAAAGTCTTTTCCGGTGTCCTTGGGCCGGGGCAGGGCGCCACCGTGGACGCGTTGCAACAGCCCGGCAGCGGCGAGTTCGCCGAGGTCGCGGCGGATGGTGTCCTGGGACACGGCAAAGTGTTCCACCAGTTCCGAGGCGGTGACTTTGCCGTCGCGCTCCAGCAGCAACAGGATCTTCTGTTTGCGCAAAGAAGGCAGGTCGATGTCTTGATGAGTGTTGTGCATGTTTGTGCGCTTTTTTGCGGGTTTGTGCGAGATTAGCCGTGCTGCTATCTAAACGCAATGGCTGGTTGCGCAGCCGATGGGCGGTTACTCTCAGCATTCAGTTCAGGGAGAGGTGACCTAGATGCCGTTGATCACAACCATCGAAGATTTACGCAAGCTCGCGCAAAAACGTGTCCCACGGATGTTCTACGACTACGCCGACTCTGGCTCCTGGACTGAGAGCACCTACCGGGCAAATGAAAGCGATTTTGCCAGCATCAAGTTCCGCCAGCGCGTGGCGCGCAACATTGATGAACGCTCGATCCGCGCCACCATGATCGGCCAGGAGATGGCCATGCCGGTGGCACTGGCACCTACCGGATTGGCCGGTATGCAGCACGCCGATGGCGAGATTCTGACCGCGCGCGCCGCCGCTGCATTTGGCCTGCGCTACACCTTGTCGACCATGAGTATCTGCTCCCTGGAAGACATTGCCGAGCACGTCGGCCAGCCGTTCTGGTTCCAGCTCTATGTGATGCGCGACCGCGCCTTTATCGAACAGTTGATCGAGCGCGCCAAGGCTGCCGGTGTGGATGCCCTGGTGCTGACCCTCGACCTGCAGATCCTCGGCCAGCGCCACAAGGATTTGATCAATGGCCTGTCGGCGCCACCGAAACTGACCTTGCCGAATATCCTCAACATGGCGACCAAGCCACGCTGGGTGATGGGCATGCTCGGCACTAAACGCCGGGGTTTCGGCAACATCGTCGGGCACGTGAAAGGCGTAGCGGACATGAGTTCGCTGTCGTCCTGGACTGCCCAGCAATTCGACCCGCGCCTGAGTTGGGACGATGTGGAATGGATCAAGAAGTGCTGGGGCGGCAAGTTGATCATCAAGGGCATCCTCGATGTGGAAGATGCACGCCTGGCTGCGAATGCCGGTGCCGACGCACTGGTGGTGAGCAACCACGGCGGTCGTCAACTGGACGGTGCGCCTTCGAGCATCAGCCAGTTACCGGCGATTGTCGAAGCGGTGGGCCAGCGCATTGAGGTGTGGCTCGACGGTGGTATTCGTTCCGGCCAGGACGTGCTCAAGGTAATGGCATTGGGCGCCAAGGGCACCATGATCGGCCGCCCGCATTTGTATGGTCTGGGCGCCATGGGCGAGGCGGGTGTGACCAAGGCGCTTGAGATCATCGCCCGTGAGTTGGACGTGTCGATGGCCTTGTGTGGGTATAACGATATACGCGATGTGAATCGCGAGATTTTGTTGCCCGGTACATTTCCTGAAAGGGTTTCCTGAGCAAAAAAAACGTAAAAATATAAAAAGAGTTGTCCACGAAAACCGTGGGTATCTCTGTGGATAACTTTGCGAAGCCCCGGCAGGGTTGGCGATTTCGGCAGAGGTTATTATTTGATCAACTTCTGTTTTGGCCCAGCATGGGCAGGGTTTGCGCTTGACACGCAAGCGCGAACCCAGTGCCGAAATACGCTTTTACGAGTCGCCGCTGCGACCTGTGGAGTGTGTGACAACCTGCGCCGGCATCTTCGCTTGCATCAACTTGTCCAGCGCCTGGCCATAGCTGCGACCCGCCAGACTCATGCTGTTGTTATGGCTGGCACCGGGTACCAGCAGCAGTCGCTTGGGTTCCTGGGCAGCTTCAAACAATTGCTGGCTGAAACGCGGTGGTACGTAGCGATCGTCCAGGCCATGCACCACCAGCAGCGGCATATGGATATCGGCAATCTTGTCGATGGAATCGAATTTCTGCGACAGCAACCAGCGCACCGGCAATGAGGTGTTCGCCACCGCCGTGGCCACATCCGCCAGCGACGTGAAGGTGGATTCGATCACCAGCCCGCGCACCGGCAGCGGTGTTTGCTTGCCCAACTCGGCAGCCAGGTCGATGGCCACTGCGCCGCCGAGTGAGTGCCCGTAGATCAGGCGTTTATTCGGGTCCGGTTGCAACACCTGGAAACGCTCCCAGGCGATGCGCGCGTCTTCATACACGGTGGTTTCCGACGGCAGTTCGCCGTGGCTCTGGCCGAACCCGCGATAGTCGATAGCCAGTACCGAATAACCCAGGGCGTGCAGTTGCTCGATGCGAAACAGTTGCCCGGTCAGGTTCCAGCGTACGCCGTGCAGGTAGAGGATGGCGGGCGCGTCTTTCTTGTCCGCCGGGTACCACCAGCCGTGGATATTCTGTCCGGCTTTGAAACTGGCCGGCTTGAGTTCGAATTCCTGCACTGCCTTGGGCAAGCCGCTGTACCAACTGGCGGTGCCCGGCTCGATGCGAAACACCAGCTCGCGCTCCTTGTGTTGCAGCACAGCACAGCCTACCGGCAGACCGACGATCAACAACACCATGCACACCAGGGGAAACCAGCGCAGGCTCAGTCGCGAGAAGAAACGAGAGGACATGAAGGTTCCAGGAAAAAGGTGAAGCAGGGGTTTTACCAGATGGTCCAATCGGGCAGGAATTAATTCGACAGCCGTCAACGGGGATTGCTTGCAAAGTATTACAGCATTGAACAAGGCGCGCCGAGGTTGTTAGGGTGGGCGGCCCGAACAGGAGAGCTAGCACATGGACTTCACAGGCAAAACTGCACTCGTCACCGGCGGTGCACGCGGGTTGGGGCTCAGTTACGCACGGGCTTTGGCCCAAGGCGGCGCACGGGTGGTGATCAGCGATATCGGTGCCGACAATGCCGGCGCAGGCAGCGATGCCTCGGTGGTCCAGGCAGCGGCAGAAACCCTGCAGGCTGACGGCTTGAACGTGATCGGCCACGGGGGCGACCTGTCCACGAACGCGGGCTGCGAGCAACTGATCGCGTACGCCATCGAGGCCTTCGGCCAACTCGACATCTTGATTCACAACGCCGGCTGGGTCGGTTACCAGCCCATCGCCGACCTCGACGCCGCGTTCCTGCAACGCGCCATGGACATCAACCTCTACGCACCGCTATGGCTGTGCAAGCACGCCTGGCCGCACCTGCTGCGCTCATCTGCACCGCGCATCATCCTCACCACCTCCGACCGCGCCATGTATGCGCAATATGAGCAGACCGGCCTGGTAGCCTACAGCGCGGGCAAGATGGCGCAACTGGGGATCATGAACGCGTTGAGCCATGAGGGCGTGGAGGCCGGGATCAAGGTCAATGCAATCTCGCCGGTCGCCAAGACGCGCATGTGGGGCGTGACCGAAGAGCCGGACGAACTCAAGCCCGACTGGGTGACGCCGGGTGTGCTGTTCCTCGCCTCTGAGCAGTGCGAGGACACGGGTTATATCCTGCGCGCCAGCAACGGCCAATTCACGGCCACGCGCTTTACCGAAAACCCAGGGGTGGACTACCCGCGCAACCTGGCACGGATCAAAGCGGGCAGCGCCGATGCAGTCGCCGCTGCCTGGAACAGCATCAAACAAACACAACCCTTTTCTTGAGAAACCCGAGCATGGACCACAGCCCCGTTCGCATCACCGCCGAAGAAACCCTCTCGGAAAACTGGTACCTGCTGAAAAAATACAGCTTCGACCTGCGCCGCCGCGACGGCAGCTGGCAAGCCCAGACCCGCGAGGTGTACGACCGCGGCAATGGCGCGACCATCCTGCTGTACAACCGCGAGCAGCGCACCGTGTTGCTGATCCGCCAGTTTCGCATGCCGACGTTCGTCAACGACTACCACGGCTACCTGATCGAAGCGGCAGCCGGCTTGCTCGACAACGCCAGCCCTGAAGAACGTATTCGCCTGGAAGCGGAAGAGGAAACCGGGTATCGCGTGGGGCATGTGGAGAAGATCTATGCAGCGTTCATGAGCCCGGGGTCGGTGACGGAGCGGATTCACTTTTTTATCGGTGAGTATCAGCCGAGGGATCGGGTGGGGAGCGGAGGCGGTTTGGAAGAGGAGGGTGAGGATATCGAGGTGTTGGAGCTGGGGTTTGAGCAGGCGCTGGGGATGGTGCAGGGTGGGGAGATTGTGGATGGGAAGACGATTATGTTGTTGCAGCATTTGGAATTGCGGATGCTCAAAGAAGGGTGGTGAGTGCGTTGATTGCTGGGTGAACTCGATCTCTGTGGTGAGCAGGTTTACCCTGCGCTGGGCTGCGGAGCAGCCCTAAAACAGACAGTGCCGATGTAACTAAAAAAACCATTGCCTGGATTGGGGCCGCTTCGCGACCCAGCGCGAGCAAGCTCGCTCACTACAGGACGGTGGTATACGTTGAGTATTCATATGAAGAAAGACTCAGTTGAATTTTTCATAGTCTTGGGCACCTAGTGATGCTAGCCACTTTTTAAAGAAGTCAATCTGTTCTTGTGGGTTGTTTGTAAGGTTGTCCTCTTCATAATCGAACAGGTGAACGATGTTTTCGTTAGTTGCTTGCTTGCCTAGCGTCATTTCGTATGCGACAAGACCGGCACTCATTTGAGATGCCATTCTTGAGGGCTTGACATTTAACTTAGCACCTTTGCATAAAAATGTTATGTGGGGGAAGTCTGCCCTGATTTTTGCGAGGCAGACATACATGTCTCTTCCTTCGTAAATGGTTTTAAAATTATCAGCCTCTGAGAAAACCATGAGTGATTTCGATGTGTCATATTTTACAGTCACTTCTGTTTTCTGATTGCCGATTATTGCGGGTATTTTTTGCGTTTTCATTTTATTTCCTGTTTGGGTTCGGGATCGAATATCCTATATAACTTCCATCGGCTTTGACTGGTGTGGCTCCTAGAACGTCCTCGGGACTTATTTTGTGGTGAATGGCAAATTCTTTTTCTTTTGGATATGGTGTCTGGTTACCTAGTTCTAGGTTTATATCATGTCCCTCGATACTTTTAAGCGTGTACAAATAACCCTTCTTCTCTCCGTAGCTGGTAGCAAAGGTGATACCTACTGTACGAAGGGGCGATGTACTAATAAAGTTGCTTGGCGGGTCATCGCTGTCAACGGCGTGCAAATATAGGTCCTCGCTGTTACCTTTGCTTTTAAACCCATTTTTAAATACCTCGCTTGGGGGGATTTTATCTCCGCGGAAAAGGTATTCCTCATCTCGATTTGGAACCGGTGGATTGGGCTCCGATTTCGTAATTGGCGCTTGTACTGAAGACTCTGGAGGGCCAGATGTGGGTTTGCATCCCCCTTCACCTGGACATCTGTTCAAACCCAGTGGATCCACCCATCCCGTAGGATTGGGTACGTATTGGTACGTATTAATCCCGCCCGCCAGCTTCACCGGATCCGGTGTCAGATAGCGACCAATATCCGGATTGTAGTAGCGATGACGGTTGTAGTGCAGTCCGCTTTCTTGATCGAAGTATTGACCCTGGAAGCGCAGCGGATTGTCGACTTGTCCTATGTCGAGACGGCTGATTTCACCGTAGGCGCGATAGTGCGCGGACCAGACGATTTCGCCATCCGGGGCGGTGATTTCCTGCGGCGTACCGAGATGGTCGAGTTGGTAGTGGTAGGGTTTGGTTTCCTTTGGACCAAAGCCTTCCAGCAGTGCCAACGGCCTGAAGCTGTCAGGCTCGTATAGGTAGCTGCGGTGGCGATCCGCGTGGTGTTCGGCGATGAGTTTGTCGCCCTGCCAGAAGAACTCGGTAGTTGTGCCATCAACGGTCTTGCTGATCCGACGACCAAACGGATCATAGCGATAGCTGGCAGTCTGGCCGTTGGGCTTTTTAATCCCGATCAGCCGGTGCTGGCAGTCGTAGCGGTATTCGGTGACGAGTTGGTGGCCTTTGCCGCGCCGTTCGCGAATGAGGTTGCCGAAGGCGTCATAGTCGTAGTGGTGGTCGCCTTGGATCATCAGGCGATTGCCCGCCACGATGTCCGGGCCGGGGCGGTCTTGCATGAGCAGATTGCCAGCCGGGTCGTGGGCAAAGTGCTCTTGCTCGCCTTGGGAGTGGTCGGCGCGGGTGAGGCGGTTGAGTGGGTCGTAGTGGTAGTGGTGCTCGCCTTTGTGGGTGTCGAGCAGGCGGGTGAGGTTGCCGGCTTTGTCGTAGTCGTAGTGGCGTTGGTAAAGGGTATGTTGCTGTTGGGTGATGGCGTGGGCGTGCAGGCGTTGCTGGTCGTCGTAGTGGTAATGGCTGAGCAGTTGGCCTTGTTGGCGCTGGTGTTCCTGGCCGGCTTTGAACAGGTGGGAGGTCAGGGTTTCACCGTTCAGTTCGACGGTGGCTAGGTGGCCGCCTTTGTCGTGGTTGAACACCACTCGGTTGTTGTCCGGCAGACGTAGATTTTGCAAGTGGCCGCAGGCGTCGTAGCCATAGCGCTGCGTGCCCCAGCCTTGGTGTTCGGCGGTGAGACGGTTTTGGCTGTCGTACTCGTAGGCCAGCGCCCAGTGGCCGTCTTCGACGCTTAGGAGATTGCCCTGGCGGTCGTAGGCGTAATCGACCAAGTTGCCGTCGGGCAGGGTTTTTCGTACGAGGCGTCCGGCATAGTCGCGCTCATAACGTGTAACCAGTTGACTACCGTCATCACCGTGTTCGGTCTTTTCCTGAAGGTTGCCGTTGAGGTCGTAGATGTAAGCCGTGCGCTGCCCATCAAATCCGGTTTCCTGTTGGATCAGGCCGTTGGCGTGATACTGGAGCCGGTAGGTTTCACCCACCTCATTTTCGATCTCGGTGAGCAACAACCTGACGTTGTCGTAACGGTATTTGACCTGGCTGCCATCAGCATTGATGCGACGACTGATCAGGTGCAGGCTGTCGGCGTATTCGTAGCGGGTGACCTGGCCGAGTTCATCGCGTTCGGAGGTGATTTTTCCGTATGGGTTGTAGCTGTATTCCCGTGTGGCACCGCCAGGCTGAATCAATTTCAGCAAGCGGCCTGCGGCGTCCCATTGATACTGGGTCAGCGCGCCATGCTCGTCCTCACGCGCAACTTGCCGTCCAAGGTCGTCATAGCGATAGCGCTTGATTCCGCCATTCGGCAACTGCTCTTCAAGCAAGTGCCCGCGCTCATTCCAGAGCAGCCGATGACAGCTGTGATCCGGCAGCCAAACCTGCGTCAGTTGCCCGCGTGTGTTGTAGCTGTAGTCAGTCGAATGGCCGTCAGGATCGGTCCTACGCGTAACGTCGCCCTGGTCATTACGCTCATATTTCCAAACCGCTTCACCACGCCGCATAACCCGTACGAACCCATCGTCATGCTCGTAGGTCGTCGGCTCATCACCCCCAGGAAACAACGCCACCAAACGCCCAGCTTCGTCGTACTGATACGCCGTGATCGCCCCCAGTGGATCCTGCTCAACCGTCAGCCGACCTTTCTCATCGTAGGATTTGAAGTGCTCAGCCCCATCCGGATCCACCCGCTGCACCAGCCGCGCCCGCTGGTCATGCACATAGACTTCCTGACTGCCATCGGCGTTAAACACCGTGACCTGGCCGTTGTCATCCCAGGCATACCGCGTGTCCATCTGCGAGAAACTGGCCCAATGCCGGACACACCGCGCGGCCTTGCCAGTCCTTTCCCACGCCCAAAAGAAACTCGCCCCACCGGCCAAGCCACGCTCAAGAATGACGTGCTGCTCGTCATACCGATAAACCTCACTTTCGCCTACCGCATTGGTCGCGCAAACCAGCCGCCCAAGATTGTCATAGGCGTAGGAAACAACGTTCTGCTCCGTCACCCAGACAAACGGACCGTCATCCACCGCCCGCTCAATCTGGTAATCCACCGCCACAATGCGGCCCGACGCATAGCGCAAAAACAGCGAGCGCCCCACGCCGTTATCCAGCCGCTCAATCTGCCCCAGGTAGTTACGGAAAATGCGCAGCCGGTTGTCATACACATCGCTGATCGCCGTCAGCACACCGTCGCGGAAGTGGTAGAAACGTGCCCCTTGAGACAGGACCAATTCATCGGGTAAAGCGCCCAGATAAATCGCCGCTTCGGCCAGGCTATTGGTAATCGCCGGCCGAGAAACCGTGGGCAAGGGCAGGGTAGTCGACCGATTTTCATGATCGGTCCACACCACCGAATCACCGGAAACACTCAGCCGATGCGCCAGCGAGTGACCCCAGCCAAACCCCAGCCCGCAATCCACTTCCACCGCACTGGTGCGGTACAAGCGGGTCCACTCAAACGGCAAGATCCCGTCCAGCGTTCCGTCGGTGAGCGTCAGCAGTTCCTCACCCGTGACCATCGACACTGGGCAGCCGTTAGTGGCCGTCTTGTCCGACGACGCCGCCGCATCCCCCGCCGGGTTTCGAGCAGAAGCTGGCACATCATCCACATGCTCCGCCTGCTTCAGCACTGCGTTCTGCCGCGCCTTCCAGCGCATCTGCAGCCTGCCTTGCTTCAACCCACCAACCACACCGCGAACCGCGACCGCCTTATAGCGATCCACGGCCTGCATGAACTTCGTCAGGATCCCCAAAAGCCCCCTGACAAAACCCACCGCCGCCTCAAGAATCCGCCCGCCATACTTGGCCAACCGCAGACTCAAATACGCCACACCCGCCGCTGGCAAGGCGAGGGTCAACACCACGCCAATCACCAGATCAATCAGCAACGACACCACAAAGCCAGTCGCCATCTCAGCCATTTCACCGGGCGGCAACGCGTCCAGCCAGATCATCGCCGTGCGCAGCATCAGGAACAGCGCCGCCTCATCACTGGCCAGCAGCATCGCCTGTTCCATGACCTTGGGTGCATCGGTGGCGAGCTGCGCCAATTTGGCCGCTTCTGTGCCCAGCTGTTCGACATAATTCAATGGGTCATCAAGAATCGCCTGTACGAGCTTGATGCTGTCCCACACATCACGAATCGCCGCCCAACTGCCCGCCAGTACGCCGCTGCCAATCGCACTGGCGGTGGACTGCTCCCAATGCGGTTTAAAACCCGACCACTCAGACCGAAGCCACTGCTCAAGGTCACCGGTCAGCCCCGCGTAAGAGGCAAACAACGCGTCCACTTGCTCAGTAGAAACGCCCCCCTGCACCCGCACTTGATAGCGTCCGCCCGCCGCGCAGCGGTGCGAACCCTTGCCTTGGTCATCCAGCATGACCACAGCGGAACTGCCGTCATCCAGCCCGATCACCTCCACCGGGATATTGCCGATCGGCACGTCATACACCGACTCGAACAGGCTCTCGATCTTCAGTTCGCCGCCCACCGGGCACTGGGCCACGGTGGAAAAGTCAGCATCCGCAATACTCACCGCCCGCTGCGAATCCCCCACCCGCAACACCCGATCCATCCCCAGCAGCGACGGCATATCCAGCCCATGGCTCACCGAATCCAGCGCACGCGAGTACCATGCGTCCATCTGCTGGCGATAAATCACCAGGCTCTGATGGAAACCATCCAGCTCAAATTCAATCAGGGCAATGTGGGAAGGGTGGGTCATCGGCGCCGACTCCCCACAGATGACGCGCAAAAAGGCAAAGCACTAAAAAGAAAATCCATCCGCAATCCCTCGCACTGTGTATTCAGGCGAGGGACTTTGCGGACCTTTTCAGGGGAGGGGAGTAGCGCTTATCCGGCAGTTACGTGGGATTTTTCGACAATCCTCGTCTTCTCCCGCCCCAGCACCAGACTGCACAGCGCCGGCAAGAACAACAGCGTCAACAGCGTGCCCACCAACACTCCGCCGATCAGCACGTAAGCCAGGGACGACCAGAACACCGACAGTGTCAGCGGGATAAACGCCAGCGCCGCCGCCAGTGCAGTCAGGATCACCGGCCGTGCACGGCGCACCGTCGCTTCAACGATGGCTTCGCGAATCGCCATGCCGTGCTCCTGGTTCTGGCGGATCTGGTCGGTAAAAATCAGCGTGTTGCGCATCAGGATCCCGCCAATCCCGATCAAGCCCAGGATCGCGTTGAAGCCGAACGGCTGGTTGAACAGCAGCAAGGTCGGCACCGCGCCAATCAAGCCCCGCGGTGCCGTGGCGAAGACCATGAACATCACGCCGAACGAGCGCACCTGGAACATGATCACCGTCAGCGTCAGCAGGATCATGATCGGGAACAGCGCGGCCAGGGCGACGTTGGCCTTGGCGCTTTCTTCCACCGGGCCGCCGATGTCGATCTGGTAACCGGCGGGCAGCGTGGCGATCAGCGGTTGCAGGTCTTTGTACACGGCCATTTCCACGTCGGGCGGTTGTACACCGTCGATGATGTCGGCGCGCACTTCCACGGTGGTCGCGCGGTTGCGACGCTTGAGGATGGGCTCTTCCATCACTGCCTGGAAATGCCCGACCTGGGCCAATGGCACCGAGGTGCCGGCGCTGTTGGTCAGGGTCATGTTGTTGAGGTTGCCGAGGTCTTCGCGTTGGCTGCCCTGGGCGCGGGCGACCACGGAGACGGTGCGGTTGCCCTCACGCACTTCGGTGATCGGGTTGCCGCTGAGCAAGGCATTGAGCTGGGACTTGACCTCGTTGGGGGTGAAACCCAACAAACGCAGGCGGTCTTGATCCAGCACCAGGCGATAACCACTGGTGCGCTCGCCCCAATCGAGGAAGGCGTCCTTGGTCAGTTTGTTGGCGGCGACCACTTTGCGCACGTCTTCGGAGACGCCGCGCAGCACATCCACATTGGGGCCGGACACACGGAACACCACCGGGAACGGCACGGGCGGGCCGAACAGCAACTGCGTCACGCGCACCCGGGCCGCAGGAAATTCACCGGCCGCAATGCGTTCACGCATGCGCAGTTTCAAAGCGTCGCGGGCGTGGGAGTCCGGGGTCTGCACGATCAGCTTGGCAAACGCCGGGTCCGGCAGTTCGGGGTTCAGCGACAGGAAGAAGCGTGGTGCGCCGCCGCCCACGTAGGTGTCGACCAGGGTGGTTTGCGGCTCTTGCAGCAGGGCTTTTTCCAGCTGCGCGGCCACTGCTTCGGTGCTTTTGAAGGCACTGCCGGGCGGCATGTACACCTCAAGAATCAACTCGGAACGGTCGGAGTTGGGGAAGAACTGCTTCTTCACCACGCCCATGCCCAGCACGCACAGCACAAACGCCGCCACCACCAGGCCCGTGACCAGCCAGCGCCCACGCACGCAGGCTTCGACCAAGCTACGCAACTTCTGGTAGTAACGCCCGGCATAGATTGCATCATGGCCGCCCGGCACCGGCTTGATTTTCGGCAGCAGTTTCACCCCCAGATACGGCGTGAACACCACGGCCACCAGCCAGGACGAGATCAGCGCAAACCCGATGATCCAGAAGATATTGCCGGCATATTCCCCGGCACCGGAACGGGCAAAGCCCACCGGCAGAAAGCCGATGATGGTGACCAGCGTGCCGGTCAGCATCGGTGCCGCCGTGGAACTCCAGGCAAAGGTGGCGGCGTGAATCCGGTCGAAACCTTCCTCAAGCTTCACCACCATCATTTCAATGGCGATGATCGCGTCATCCACCAGCAAACCCAGGGAAATGATCAGCGCGCCGAGGGTGATGCGGTCGAATTCGCGCCCGGTCAGCAGCATGATCACAAACACTACCGACAAGGTCAGCGGCACCGCTGCCGCCACCACCAGGCCCACACGGAAACCCAGGGCCAACAGGCTGATCACCATCACCACCGCGAGGGCGACGAAGAATTTCAGCATGAATTCGTTCACCGCCAGGCTGATGTTTTTCGCCTGGTCGGAGACCTTGGCGAAGTTCACGCCCAGCGGCAGGTCGGCCTGGATCCTGGCTTCCTGGGCCTTGAGGCTCTTGTCCAATTCGAGGCCGTTCCAGTGTTTCTCCATGATCACGCCCAGCATCAACGCGGGGTCGCCCTGATGGCGGATGCGGTAGCTGGGCGGGTCTTCATAACCACGGCTGACGGTGGCCACGTCGGCGATGCGCAACACGCGGCCATTGACTTCCAGCGGCACGTTTTCAATCAGCGACAGGCTGTCGAACGCACCGTCGATCCGGATATAGGCGCGGGCCCCGGCGGTCTCGACGAAGCCTGACGGCGCCACGGCGTTTTGTGCGGCCAATGCAGAAAATATCTGATCCGGCTTGATGCCCAGGGTTGCCAGACGCTCGTAGGAAAACTCCACGAACACCCGCTGCGCCTGCTCGCCAAGGATATTGACCTTCTTCACCCCCGGCAGGTTGAGCAAACCCTGGCGCAGGTCTTCGGCCATCTGCACCTGTTGCCGATGGGGCAGGTGTTCGGCCTCCAGGGCGTACAGCGCGAAGTACACATCGGAATATTCATCGTTGAAGAATGGTCCGATCACGCCCTTGGGCAGCTTCGCGGCTTCATCACTGAGTTTTTTGCGGGTCTGGTAGAACAGGTCCTGGATTTCGCTGGGGCGCGTGGACTCCTTGTAGGTCATGCGCATCGACACGAACCCCGGTTGGGCGATGGTCTCGACGCGGTCGTAGTAGTCCAGTTCCTGCAGGCGTTTTTCCAGGCGGTCGGCCACCTGTTCCTGCATTTCCTGGGCGGTGGCGCCGGGCCAGGCGGCGGTGATGGTCATCACTTTGACGGTGAAAGACGGGTCTTCGGCGCGACCCAGCTTGCCGAACGAGAAGATCCCTGCCGCCAGGATCGCGATGATCAGGAACAGCGTGACCGCGCGATGCTTGACCGCCAGTTCCGAGAGGTTGATACCGCGCATGCTCAGTTGTCCTGTTTGCGGTTGAGGGCCAGTACTTGCGCGGGCAGCAGGCGCACGGCGTCACCGCTGTGCAACAGGTGTGCGCCGAGGGCAACGATGATCTGGCCGGGGGCAACACCACTGTTGAGCAGCGCGTCTTCCTGGCCGAGGCTGGCGACGTTCACGGGAGCGAAACTGACTTTGTCGTCCGCGCCGATCAGCCACACGCCGGTGCCTTGTCCCGAGTCCTGCAGTGCGCCAATGGGCACGCGGGTTTGCTGGGCCTGGCCGTTGCCTTGCAGGCGTACGGTGATGGTGGAACCGAGGGCGAAGCGGTCGACGGCACCGTGCAGCACGTAGCGGGCGCGGTAGGTGCGGGTGGTCGGGTCGGCGCTGGCAGAAAGTTCGCGCAACGTGGCGGTCACCGCCTGGTCCGGGGCGCCGAAGGGGAAGGCCAGGGCTTTTTGTGAGGCTTGGTCGCGCTGGTTTTCTGGCAGGTTGACGATGGCTTCGCGGGCGCCGTCATGGGCCAGGCGCGCAACAATCTGCCCTTCGGCGACCACCTGGCCGCGATCCACACGCACGTCGGTGATGATGCCGTCGCCATCGGCCTTGAGCACGGAGTAGGTGCGACGGTTTTCGATCTGGCTGGCGTCGGATTGCGCCGAGGCCAACTCGGCTTCGGCGACGCGCAGGTTGGTCGCGGACTGGTCGAAGATCTGCCGCGACACGGCGCCAGTGTTGGCCAGGCGCTGGTAGCGGTTTTCATCGTCGCGGCGCTGGCGCAGTTGGGCCTGGGCGGCGTTGACGCGGTTTTTCGCCGAGCGCAGGGCCAGTTCGAAGTCGCCGATGTCCAGCACCAGCAGCGTGTCGCCACGGGAAACATGCTGGCCGGGATCGACCTTGCGTTCGATGACCTTGCCGCCGACCCGGAAACCCAGGTCGCTTTCGGTACGTGCTGCGACCACGCCGGTATAGGCGCTTTGCTGAGTGCCGGCGGCTTCGACTTTGGCGGCGAGGACCGGGCGCGGCTGAGGCACTTCGGCGGCGGTGTCGGCCTTGCTGTTGCAACCGTTGAGGACGATCAACAGGGCCAGGGGCGTGAGAAGACGCAAGGGAAGAGGGTGCATGGCGGGCTCCGGGGGGTAACCATTGGGCAAAAAATTATGGACATAATTTTTTACGCATATTATGGTCGAAATATAAATTAATCCAGCCCCCCGGATGCTCCCCATGAGAAACGCCCCGGTCCCCTCGCGAAGCCTGTTGTTTTTACTGGTGGCCCTGACGGCACTGGGTGAGGTTTCAACCCAATTGATCATTCCCGGCCTCGGCGCCATCGAGCAGGCACTCGCGGCGCCAGCCGGTTCGGCACTCATGGCGCTGTCGGCCTTCGTGGCGGCTTTCGGCCTTGGGCAGTTGCTGTTCGGCCCGCTGTCGGACCGCATTGGCCGGCGCCCGGTGTTGATCGGCGGCCTGGTGCTGTACGTGCTGGCGACCTTGTCGATGCTGCTGGTCCACGACATCCACCAGTTCATCGCCGCCCGCGTGCTGCAAGGTCTGGGCGCCTGCGCCGCGTTGGTACTCGCACGCACGGTGGTGCGGGATGTGTGGAAGGCCGAGGCGGGGCCTGCACTGGCCCTGACCATGATCGGCATGCTCTACGCCATTGTGGTGGCACCGATGGTCGGTGGCCTGTTGATCAAACTGTTCGGCTGGCACGCGCCGATCGTCCTGGCGCTGGTGATTGGCAGCGTGGTGTTACTGCTGGCCTTGCTGTTCTTTCGCGAGAGCAACCACTTCCTCGATCCCAAGGCCGGTCACTGGCGCACCCTCGGCGGGCAGTACCTGGATCTGCTCAAGGGCCGCCAATACCGTGCGTTCGCCGTGGCCTTGGCGTGCACCTACGGCGCCATGTTTGCGGTGATCGCCGGTTCTTCGGCGGTGTTCATCAATCTGCTGGGCTTCAGCACGCTTGAGTACGGCATCAATTTCGGCCTGATCGTGTCGATGCTGATCGTCGGTTCCACCTACACCCGACGCAACATCATGCGTCTGGGCCCGCAGCGGATTGTGGCGATGGGCGTGACGATGGTCGCCGTCGGCGGTGTGTCCGCGTTGGTCATTTATGCGCTGTTCGGCCTGTCGGTACTCGGCCTGGATATTCCGATCGCACTGGTCACGCTTGGCGGCGGCCTGGTGTTGCCGGGCTCGGTCACCGGCGGCGTCATGCCCAACGCGCACCGCGCTGGCCTGGCGGCAGGCCTGATGGGGTTTGCGCAGATGTTCGGCGCCACCTGCAGCGGTGTATTACTGAGCCAACTGCGCGATGGCAGTGCCGCGCCGATGATCATCATCCAGGCCTGTTTTGCGCTGACGGCCTTTGTCGCGTTTCATCTGCTGCGTCAGCGCCAAGTCAAGGGATTGTCCTATACGTAGGACGATCCAAGCTGCTTTTGCCGGCTAGTGCTCAACCGCCAGCCGACTTATGGTGTAAGCACTTTGGAGGTACACCATGAAAAAGCTTATCGGCATCTACACCAGCCCTCGTGCCCATTGGGTCGGCGATGGTTTCCCGGTGCGCACGCTGTTTTCCTACGACACCCTGGGCAAACACATCAGCCCATTCCTGCTGCTGGATCACGCCGGTCCAGCGGATTTTACCCCGACCGAACAACGTCGCGGTGTCGGCCAACATCCTCATCGCGGCTTTGAGACGGTGACCATCGTCTACGATGGCGAAGTCGAACACCGCGATTCCACCGGAGCTGGTGGCACCATCGGCCCCGGCGACGTGCAATGGATGACGGCCGCCAAAGGCATTCTCCACGAAGAGTTCCACTCCGAAGCCTTTGCCCGCAGCGGCGGCGCGCTGGAGATGGTGCAACTGTGGGTCAACCTGCCGGCCAAGGACAAAATGGCCGACGCCGGTTACCAGACCATTGTCGACGGTGACATTCCGGTACTGCCACTGGCCGACGACGCCGGGCAACTGCGCCTGATTGCCGGTGAGTTTGCTGGCACCCAAGGCCCGGCGCGTACGTTTACGCCCATCGACGTGTGGGACTTGCGCCTCAACGCCGGCAAACCCGTCACATTGGACCTGCACGAAGGACGTAACACCGCCCTGGTGATCCTGCGCGGCACGGTCTTGGTCAATGGCGAGGAAGTTGCGCGCCAAGGGCAATTGGCGCTGTTTGAGCGTGATGGTCGCCAGCTGATATTGGAGGCCAACGACGACGCCAAGGTGTTGCTGCTCAGTGGCGAACCCATCGACGAACCCATCGTCGGGCATGGGCCGTTTGTGATGAATACCGAGCAGGAAATTCATCAGGCGTTTGCCGATTTCCAGTCCGGTAAATTCGGCCAGATGCACATCTGACAGTTCGCCGCAAAACCCTGTGGGAGCTGGCTTGCCTGCGATCGCATCAGCGCGGTGTCACTCATACACCGAGGCGTCTGCATCGCAGGCAAGCCAGCTCCCACATTTTGTTTCCAGCGTTACCATTTCATGCGATCTTCACGGCATTCGCCCTGGAGTCGCCTGGATGCCCTCATTTATCGCTGATCACCCGATGCTGTGCGCCCTGGCGCTGATCTTTATCGACATCGCCGTGTGGCGCCTTATTTCCGTCAACCTCGCCAACTGGAAGCTGGCGGCGCGGTTGGCGATCTTTGCCGTGTACAGCGCCGTGCTGTTCAACGACGGCATGAACCCCATGCAAGTGGCGCCCTATGCGGACAACACCGCCTTGCACCTGGCGGCCACCGCCTTGCAGATCGGCTGGTGGCTGTTCGCGGCGCGTACTCTCACGGTATTGCTGGGTGCGGTGATGATGCAGCGCGTCGGGCACACCGGGCGCCTGTTGCAGGACCTGGTCGGCGCTGTGATTTTCCTGATCGCGATCATCGCCGCCATGGCCTATGTGCTCGACCTGCCGGTCAAGGGTGTGCTCGCCACCTCCGGCGCGGTGGCGATCATTGTCGGCCTGGCGCTGCAAAGCACGTTGAGCGATGTGTTTTCCGGGATCGTGCTCAACACCACCAAGCCGTATCAGATCGATGACTGGATCTCCATTGACGGCACCGAAGGCCGGGTGACCGACATCGACTGGCGCGCCACGCGCCTGCAAACCTCCCAGGGCAGCCTGGCAGTGATCCCCAATTCCTTGGCGGCCAAGGCCAAGATCATCAACTTCTCGCGCCCGGCGGACATGTTCGGCCTGTCGGTCAGCCTGCAAGTCAGCCCCCATGCGCGCCCGCAAACGGTGATCGAGGCGCTGGAACGGGCGATGCAAGGCTGTCGGCCGTTGTTGGGCAAGCCGGCGCCGAGTGTGGCGTTCAAAACGTCCGCCAGTGGCGGCGTCGAGTATGAAATCAGCGGTTTTGTACCGGCCATGGCCCTCAAGCGCGAGGTGCGCAACCAGCTTTACGACCTGGCCTTCCGTCACCTGCAAGCGGCGGGTGTCGGCTTGCTCTCGGCCACGGAAAGCAGCGCGCCTGCGGCTATGTCCGCCGCCCGTGCATTGCTGGAGCGTTCGTCGATTTTCTCCACCCTGCGCCAGGAAGAGAAAGATACCTTCAGCCAGAACATGACCCTGCACACCTACCGCGCCGGCGACATGATCCTGCCGGCCGGGGAGGTCAGCGATCATTTGTTTATCGTCGAATCCGGCGTGGTCTCGGTGATGTTGATCAAGGGCGGGCACAAGTTCGAAGCCGGGCGCATGGGGCCAGGGGAGGTGATCGGCGAGGCGGGAATTCTGTCGGACCAGGCCGCACTGGCGGATTTTTCGGCCAAGACCTTCTGCACCCTGTACCGCATCGAGAAGGAATACTTGAAGCCGTGCCTGGATGCGCGCCACGACATCAGCGAAGCCATGAAAACCCTGCTGGACTTCCGCCTGCACGCCGCGCAAGCCTTGACCCAGGAGGCGCCCGTGGTACCCGTGAAGAGGGGCTTCCTGCAGTGGCTGCGCCAACGCGGGCTCTGAAGGTAAAAACCGACTAACCTGCGTTTTTCGCACGTTACCCCACGCAATAAATCGTTTGTCCAACGGCTGGCCGATGACAAGACTGCATGTCACTCGGATAACAACAACGTTGGGCGAACCACATGCAACTCGAGCGCAATTTTTTCAACGGTCACTTTGTCGAACCTGCCAGTGACGCACTGATCGCCGTCTACAACCCGGCCACCGAAACCCTGGTCGGCCACGTCAGCGCTGCCACCGCCGAGGAGGCGATTGCCGCCGTCGACGCCGCCGCCATCGCCCAGAAAACCTGGGGCAAACTCACCAGTATCGAACGCGCCGAACACCTGCGTGCCTTTGCCGATGCCCTGGACAGCTGCGCTGAAGCCATCGGCACGGCGCTGGCCAGCGAGTCGGGCAAGAGCGTCAGTGACGCCAGCAACGAAGCGCGCTACGCCGCGCAGATCACCCGCTACCACGCCGAATGGGCTCGCCGGATCGAGGGCGAGATCATCCCCAGCGATACCCCGGACGAAAACCTGTTCCTGCAACGCGAGCCGATTGGCGTCGTGGCTTGCCTGATCCCGTTCAACTACCCGGTCTACACCCTGTTGCGCAAGATCGCCCCGGCGCTGATCGCAGGCAATACCGTGGTGGTGCGGCCGAGCAACAACACGCCGCTGTCGGCGTTTGAAATCGCCAAGGCCGTGGTCAAGGCCGGGATTCCAGCCGGCGTGATCAACATCCTGACCATGGACCATGCCACTGCCGCCAGTGTCTGCACCCACAAGGCGGTCGGTTTGATTACCCTCACCGGCAGCGTGAATGCTGGGCGCATTGTGCTGGATTACTGCAAGGCCAACATCGCCAAGCCCTCGCTGGAGTTGGGCGGCAAGACCCCGGCGATCATCGAGGCCGATGCGGATCTGGAAAAAGCCGCCAGCGCCATTGTTGCCTCCAAGACCACCCACTGCGGCCAGCTGTGCACGGCCGTGGAGCGCGTGTATGTGCACGAAAGCATCTATGACGCGTTTCTGACCCTGCTCAAAAGCAAAATCAGCGCTGTGAAGTTCGGCGACCGCGCAACCGACGCGAGCCTGATGGGCCCGTTGGTCAACGCCAGCTCGCAACAGAATATCCACGCCATGGTCGAGCGCGCTGTCGCCGCCGGTGCTGTACTGGAAGTGGGCGGCGTGCTGCCTGAAGGTCCAGGGCATTTCTACCCGCCGACCCTGCTCAGCGGCTGCCGCCAGGACATGGAAATCATCCAGGAGGAAATCTTCGGCCCGGTACTGCCGGTGCTCAAGTACCGCGACATCGATGAAGCACTGGCCATGGCCAACGACCACCAGTTCGGCCTGTCGTCGGTGCTTTACACCGAGAACTACCGCACGGCGATGAAAGTGGCGAATGCCATCGAAGCCGGCGAGTTGTACGTCAATCGCACACCGGCGGACCCGTACCAGGGTTTCCATGCCGGCTGGAAACGCTCAGGGCTGGGCGGCGATGACGGTAAGCACGGGATGCTTGAGTTCACCCAGACCCGCTTGGTGGTCATGAAGTACTGATCCACGCACACCCGCAACACCTTTAATAAAAACAATTATCGGGGCACCCGTGCATCGGGTGCCTGAGGTCCGAATGATGTCCAAGCCTGCACCCGTTGCCCAGGTTCCTGTTGCCGTGCCCGCGGCAAATGACACCGCTAGTCGCTATTTCCAATTGATGTTGCTGGTGCTGGCCGCAGGGGCGATCTACCCGATCCTCTACCTGCGCCAGGTCTACCAGACCACCATGCTCGACGTATTCCACATCAACCACAGCGAGTTGGGCTATCTGTATTCCATGCTCGGCACGATCTTCCTGCTCAGTTACTTGCCCAGCGGCTGGTTGGCCGACCGCTTGCCGCCACGCTTCCTGATCTTCTTCTCGCTGGTTGCCACCGGTGGGTTGGGCCTGTGGTATTCGACGGTGCCGTCGATGACCGGCCTGATGATCATCTTCGGTTGCTGGGGCCTGACCACCGGCCTGACGTTCTGGGCCTCGGTGCTCAAGCGCGTGAAGATGATCGCGCACCACACCGAGCAGGGCCGTTTTTTCGGCATCCTTGATGGCGGTCGCGGGCTGGTCGAGGCGCTGTTGGCCACCGTGGCCCTGGGCCTGTTCGCCTATGCCACCGAGACCCGCAGCGAGACGGCGGCCGAGGGCTTCAAGCACGTGGTCTACCTGTATTCCTTTGTGTGCATCGCCATCGGCTGTGTGCTGGTGCTGCTCAAGGATCCCAAGTCCATGGCCGAGACAGCGGCGGTGGAGAAGGGCAAGTTCAACCTCATCGCTGACTTGACCACGTTGGTGAAAATCCCCGAGCTGTGGCTGGTGACCGCCATCGTGTTCTGCGGTTACCACATGTTCTGGGCTACCTACAGTTTCTCCGACTACCTGCAAGGCAGCGGCATGACCGCCGTGATGGCCGGTACCATCACTACCATCAAGCTGTGGATGCGTCCCATCGGTGGCATCGGCGGCGGCTGGCTGGGGGACAAATTCTCGAATATTTCGGTGCTGATCGTCGCACTGGCGCTGGTGACCCTGGCGATGGTCGGGCTGATCGTGTTCCCGGCCTTCAACAGCCTGGGCCTACTGATCGGCACGGTAATTTTCATCGGTTTGATGACCTACGCGATCCGTGGCCTGTACTGGGCGATCCTCGACAGCTGCGACATTCCGCTGCGCATCACCGGCCTGGCCATCGGCATTGTCTCGGTGGTGGGTTACCTGCCGGACACCTTTATCCCGCTGATCAACGGCTACCTGACCGACACCTACCCAGGCAAGGCCGGTTACAACCTGTATTTCGGCTACATCGCCTTCATCGGCGTGCTCGGCACCCTTGCGGCCCTGACCCTGCGCGCCCGAATCAACCGTAAAAAATTCAACCAGACAGGTGCCTGAGATGAAAATCGTCGCCCTTGAAACCCATATCGTTGCTGTCCCGCCGCCGCACATCGGTGGCATGTACTGGCTGTTCGTCAAGCTCAAGACCGACTGCGGCATCGAAGGCGTCGGCGAGATCTACGCCGCCACCTTCGGCCCCAAGGCCATGCTGCCGATCATCGAGGATGTATTTGAGCGCTACCTGCTCAACCACGACCCGCACCATATCGAGCGTTTCTTCCGCCAGGCCTATTCCAGCGGTTTTACCCAGCGTCCCGACCTGACCATGATGGGCGTGGTCAGCGGCCTGGAAATGGCTTGCTGGGACATCATCGGCAAGGCCGCCAACAAGCCGGTCTACGAGCTGCTCGGCGGCAAGGTCAACGAGCGTCTGCGTTCCTACACATACCTGTACCCGGTCAACAGCCAGGGCGAGTACGACTACGACGACCCGGACCTGGCCGCCGAGTGCGCCATCGAGAACATGAACAAAGGCTTCACCGCCGTGAAATTCGACCCAGCCGGCCCGTACACCGCGTATTCGGGCCACCAGATCTCCCTTGAGGTGCTGGAGCGCTGCGAGACCTTCTGCCGCAAGATCCGCGAAGCGGTGGGCGACAAGTGCGACCTGCTGTTCGGCACCCACGGGCAGATGGTGCCGTCGTCGGCGATCCGCCTGGCCAAGCGTCTGGAGAAATACGACCCGCTGTGGTTCGAAGAACCGGTGCCACCGGGCCAGGAAGACGCCATGGCCCAGGTCGCGGCCAAGACCAGTATCCCGATTGCCACCGGCGAGCGGCTGACCACCAAGTATGAGTTCTTCAAGCTGCTGCAGGCCGGCGGTGCGTCGATCCTGCAGATGAACGTGGCGCGCTGCGGCGGGCTGCTGGAGGCGAAGAAAATCGCGAGCATGGCCGAGGCTTACTACGCGCAAATCGCCCCGCATTTGTACAACGGACCGATTGGCGCAGCGGCGAGCTTTCAGCTGGCCACGTGCACGCCGAACTTCCTGATCCAGGAAAGCATCATGACCTGGGGCGGTTTCCATGCCGAAGTACTGACCAAGCCGCTGCAATGGGAGGACGGCTACATCATCCCGTCCACCGAACCGGGCCTGGGGGTTGAACTGAACATGGACGTGGTGCGCAAGCACACGCCGTACACCGGGGAACGCCTGCACCTGCAAATGGCGCCGACGCCGGCTGACGTGAAAGACACTTCGCCCGCCAAGGGCTAAAAAAAACGACTGATGCGGTAACCGTGAATGACATATGACTACATCATCGCCGGCGCTGGCGCCGCAGGCTGCATCCTGGCCAACCGGTTGTCCGCCTCCGGCGAACACACCGTGTTGCTGCTGGAAGCCGGCGGCAAGGACAGTTCCTGGTGGTTCAAGATCCCGGTCGGTTTCGCCAAGATGTATTACAACCCGACCTTCAACTGGATGTACTACAGCCAGCCACAAAAGCAGTTAGCCGGGCGCGAAATCTACGCGCCGCGCGGCAAAGTGCAGGGCGGCTCGGGCTCGATCAACGCGATGATCTACGTGCGCGGCCAGGCCCATGACTTCAATGACTGGGCCGCCAACGGCAACGACGGCTGGGGTTTTGCGGACGTACTGCCATACTTTCGCAAGCTGGAAAACCACCCGCTGGGCGACACCGAGTACCACGGCGGCAGTGGCCCCATCAGCATCACGCCGATGAAGGGCCAGACCCACCCGATCTGCGACGTGTTCCTCAAGGGCTGCGAGCAATTGGGCTATGCCCACAGCGACGACTTCAACGGCCCGAACTTCGAAGGCGCCGGTTTGTATGACGTCAATACGCGCAATGGTGAGCGTTGCTCCAGCAGCTTTGCGCACCTGCACCCGGCGCTCGGCCGTTCCAATCTGACGGTGGAATTGCATGCGTTGGTGGATCGCGTGCTGTTCGACGATCAGCAACGCGCCACCGGCATTGCCGTTACCCAGCATGGCGTGACACGCACCTTCACGGCACGCAAGGAAGTAATCCTGTGTGCCGGCGCGGTGGACACGCCGAAGATCCTGCAATTGTCCGGTGTGGCCGACCAGCACCTGCTGGCTGAACACAACATCCCGTTGGTCAAGCACCT
Source organism: Pseudomonas sp. DWP3-1-3b3 (assembly GCF_049896305.1). Lineage (NCBI taxonomy): Bacteria > Pseudomonadati > Pseudomonadota > Gammaproteobacteria > Pseudomonadales > Pseudomonadaceae > Pseudomonas > Pseudomonas sp. DWP3-1-3b3. The sequence goes on from NZ_JAFCUA010000004.1 coordinate 611,108, forward strand.
GCCGGCAGTGGGCGAAAACCTGCAGGACCACCTGTGCGCCAGTTACTACTACAAGGCCAATATCCCGACGCTCAACGACGAGCTCAGTTCGCTGTTTGGCCAGCTCAAGCTGGGCTTGAAATACCTGCTGACCCGCAAGGGCGCGCTGGCGATGAGCGTCAACCAGGCCGGCGGCTTCTTTCGTGGCAACGACGAACAGAAGGACCCGAACCTGCAGCTGTACTTCAACCCGCTGTCGTACCAGATCCCGAAAAACAACAAGGCCAGCCTCAAGCCCGAGCCGTATTCCGGCTTCCTGCTGTGCTTCAACCCGTGCCGGCCGACCAGCCGGGGCACCATCCGCATTGCGTCGAAAAACCCACGGGATGCGGCCTTGATCGACCCCAATTACTTGAGCACCCAGAAGGACATCGACGAGGTGATCCAGGGCAGTCGGTTGATGCGCAAGATCATGCAGGCGCCGGCCCTCAAGGGCATCACCGTGGCCGAGGTGCTACCCGGCGCGGCGGTGCAGACCGACGAGCAGATGCTGCAATACTTCCGCGAGAACAGCGGCTCGATCTACCACCTGTGCGGCTCCTGCGCCATGGGCTCGGACCCGCAGGTGTCAGTGGTGGACAAGCGCTTGAAGGTGCATGGGCTGGAAGGGCTGCGCATTGTCGATGCGTCGATCTTCCCCAACGTGACGTCGGGCAATACCCATGCGGCGGTGTTGATGGTGGCGGAGAAGGGCGCCGACTTGATCCTGGAGGATGCGGGCTAAATCAGGGGCGTACACAAGACCTGTGGCGAGGGGGCTTGTCCCCCGTTGGGCTGCGCAGCGGCCCCAAAAAAAGCGGGAGCGCTGCGCACTCCAACGGGGGACAAGCCCCCTCGCCACAAAGGGTTCCCTACCAGCCTCGCAGACGTGGCCAGTCCTGAATCCCGCCATCCTCCAACAGCGCGTTATAGCTGCCAAACTGCGCCCCCGTCGCACAGGCATGGTTGGGCAAAATACGCAGGCGCATGCCCAGCGGAAATCGCGCGATTACATCCACATCACCGCTCTGGAACTGCACCACCCCATGCTCCTGATTGGCGCTGCTCAACAGCAGCCCCTCAATCGGCTCACCGCGTTCATCGCAGACCTGGCCGTAACCAAAGTCCTGTTTTTGCGATTGCGTGCCGCGATCCCGACTCATCGCCATCCAGCCCGAGTCCGTGATGACCCAGCCTTTTTCCGGTTGATGCCCGATCACCGTGGTCAACACGCTCAAGGCCAGTTCGTCGAGGCGGCACACGCCAATGTTGTGCATCACCAAGTCGAAAAAGGCATAGACCCCAGCGCGCAGTTCGGTCACGCCGTCCAGGTGGAGGGCGGATAACGCAGTGGGTGTCGAGCCGACGCTAACCTGCGCGCAACGCATCCCAGCCGCACGAATGCGTTCGGCCGCTTCAACACACCGCACACGCTCCTGCTCCGCGATGGCTTGCAGCGCTTCAGGCGTGTCCAGGCCGTAGCTTTCACCCGCGTGGGTCAACACGCCGGTGAGGCTGTCACCGAGCAGGCGGGCGATGTCCAGCAGCAGCGGGTCGTGTGGCTTGACCCCGGAGCGATGGCCGTCGCAGTCGATCTCGATCATCACCGCAAAGCGTTCGCCATGCTCGCGGCCAAAATCAACGATGGCCTGGGCGCCGGCGAGGCTGTCGGTGATCAGCGTCAAGGCGCAACCCCGACGACGCAGCGCCAGGGCCTGGGGCAATTTGTGCGGGGCCATGGCCACAGCGTAGAGGATGTCGGGGATGCCCAGGTCGAAAAAGAACTCGGCCTCTTTCAACGTCGAAACGGTGATGCCACGGGCACCCGCGGCGATTTGCGCAGCCACCACTTCGGCGCACTTGTGGGTTTTGACATGGGGACGTAACTGCACGCCCAAGGTATTGGCGCGCTGTTGCATGCGCTGGATATTGCGCTGCATTTTTACGCTATCGATCAGTGCGGCGGGCGTGTCCACGATTGCGGCTCCACATTGAAGGACAGTGCGCAAATTGACGCCCTGTCCAGGACTGGATATGTTGTCTTGCATGAAAAACACCTCTCCCAACGATACTCACCTGATCAGCCAGCTCGAACAGATTGCCGAAGGCTTGAGCAAGACCTTCAGCCCGTTCTGCGAAGTGGTGCTGCACGACTTGCGCGACCCGCAGCACTCGATCCTGGCCATCCATAACAACCTGTCCGGTCGCGCACCGGGAGACCCGACCACCGAGTTGGGCCTGGCGCGGATTGCCGACCCGGACTACCCGCAAGTCATCGCCAATTACCAGAACCAGTTCAGCGACGGTCGCCAGGTCAAGAGCACCTCGATTGGCATCAAGGGCGCGAGTGGCGAGTACGTCGCGGCCTTGTGCATGAACGTCGATCTCTCATTGTTCCGTGGCCTGCAAGGCATGCTGGAGCAGTTCGGCTCGGTCAGCGGCGACAAGCTCATCGAGTCCCTGGATCCTTCCGGCGCCGACGTCATCCGTGCGCGCATCGACCAATTCGCCGCTCGCCTGGCCACCACCCCGCGTGCGCTGAAGACGGCGGACCGGCGTGCATTGATGCAAGAGCTCAAAGACTCAGGCTGCCTGGATATTCGCCGGGCCATGGAAACCGTGGCTTCCCACTTAGGCGTGTCGCGCGCGGCGGTCTACACCTACGCCAAGTAGCGCGCCACGGCTTCAATCTCCACCAGATACCCGTGATGCAACTCGGGCACCGGCACCACCGCGCGGGCTGGGCGGTGGTCGCCCAGCGCGGCGGCGTACACGCTATCGAATGCAGGCCAGTGTTCGACGCCGGCCACATAAACCGTGACCTTCACCAAATCCTCTGGCGTAGCGCCGGCGGCTTTCAAGATCTCCAGCAGATTGTTCAGGGTTAACCGGGCCTGTTCAGCAAACGACGCCGACAGGTTGTGCTGCCCATCCGGACTGACCGGCAATTGCCCGGAGATGTACAACGTGTCGCCGTGGCGGATGGCCTGCGAGTAATGGCCGGCGGGCTTGGCGGCGTTGGGCGTCTGGATGATCTTCATGAGGCCTCGCTGAGCAGCGCGGCATACTTCTGGATATCGACGTTGCCACCGGTGACGATAATCCCCACGCGTTGGCCCTTGAACCGGTCACCTTCGTTGAGCAATGCCGCCAACCCCAGGCAGCCGGTAGGCTCCACCACCAGTTTCATGCGCTGCATGAAAAACTTCATCGCCCCGACCAGCTCGGCATCCGACACGGTGAGGATGTCGTTCACCTGGTCGCGGATGATCGGGAAGGTGTAGTCGCCCAGGTGTTGAGTCTGCGCACCATCGGCAATGGTCGCCGGTGTGTCGATATGCACGATGCTGCCGCTGCGAAACGAGCGTTGGCCGTCATTGCCGGCTTCGGGCTCGACGCCATACAGCAGGCAGTCGGGCGCCAGGGCGCGGGTACTCAGTGCGGTGCCCGAGAGCATGCCGCCGCCGCCGAGGCCGACGAACAACGCATCCAGCGGGCCGGTGGTCTCCAGCAGTTCCTTGGCGGCGGTGCCTTGCCCGGCAAGGATGTGTGGATGGTCATAGGGCGGGATCAGGGTCAGGCCGTGTTCGCTGGCCAGGTTACGGCCGATCTGCTCGCGGTCTTCGGTGAAGCGGTCATACAGCACCACGCGGGCGCCATAGTCGCGGGTGGCCGCGACCTTGGCGGCCGGCGCATCGGTGGGCATCACGATGGTCGCCGGTATGCCCAACAACTGCGCTGCCAGGGCAATGCCCTGGGCGTGGTTGCCGGAGGAAAACGCCACCACACCGGCCTTGCGCTGCTGATCATCGAAGCGCGACAACGCGTTAAAAGCACCGCGAAACTTGAACGAGCCAGCCCTTTGCAGGTTTTCACACTTGATGAACACCTGGGCACCGGTCAGCGCATCGAGGGTGCGTGAGGTGAATACCGGCGTGTGATGGGCGAAGCCTTCCAAACGTTGGGCGGCGGCGATGACGTCTTGGTAAGTCGGCAAATGCATGGGGAACGGACCTCAGTGGCTTGTCTAGATAAAATATCCATAACAAGACAAATAGTAAAGGTTCGTGTGTGCATGTTAGCGTTTCGGGCTTCTCTGACCGTTAGAGGATTAAACGTTGATCCGACTTACCGACTACATCGCCCCGATCGCTCAATCCCGCCTTGCGCCGTGGGCCGACCTGGCGCCTTGGGCACTGGTCAGCCAGGCGCCCGCCATCGTTCGCCAATTGTTGGCCGAACTGCCAGCCGACGAATACGTCATTCAGGATGAAATCGCCATCCACCGCACCGCCATGGTCGAGGCGGGTGCCTTGCTCAAGCCGCCACTGATCATCGGTGCCCACTGTTTTATCGCCAGCGGCTCGCTGCTGCGTGGCGGTTGCTGGCTGGATGAACACTGCATCATCGGTCCCGGCGCTGAGTTGAAGACGTCCTTCGTGTTCAGCGGCAGCAAGCTGGCGCACTTCAACTTTGTCGGTGATTCGGTGCTGGGGCAGGGGATCAATCTGGAAGCGGGGAGTATCGTCGCCAACTACCGCAATGAGCGTGATGACAAGGAAGTGCAGGTGCGGGTTGGCGGTGTATTGCAACGCACCGGTTGCGACAAGTTTGGTGCGCTGCTCGGTGACCAGTGCCGGATCGGCGCCAATGCGGTATTGGCGCCAGGTGCGCTACTCAAGCCTGCCAGCGTGGTGGGGCGCGGGCAGTTGTTTGATGCAGAGAAAGACTAGAAGTCGGCAATAAACTGCACGCCGCCGACCACCGCACCGGTGGTTTGCGTCAGCCCGCCGGGGTACTTCACGTATTGCAGGTTGGGCCGCACCATCAGCCACTTAGTCGCCTGCACGCCGTAGTTGATCTCGTAGCTGTATTCGCGGCGCTGCTCGGGCACGTACAGCGGGTCATCAGTGGCGGTTACGCCATTGGCGGCGTTGAGCATCTGCGTGTTACGGGTGTAGCGGTCGCTGACCTGCAGTTTCGACGCGCCAATACCAAAAGTGTCGTCTGGGCGTGAATCGAACGGGCCTCGGTAGATCAGGCCGACCTGAATCAGGTTTTTGATCACGCTCTTGTCCGGGTCATTCATCGTCAGGTTGGCGAATACGTTGAGCCCGCGCTTGTTGTTGCCGTCGACCGTGGTCAACTGCTGCTGGCCCGACAGCCACCAGCCGTCGTTGCTGGAATACATCCGATAGGGCTTTTGCGAGCTGGCGGCAAAGTTGCCGTCGGCATCCTTGAGCATGTCCTTGGTGTCCGCGTTGGCATAGTAGTAACCCAGGTGGTATTCGGAGTTCAGCCCAGCTACCCGGCCCTTCCAGATGGCTTCGATGGGAAAACTGGTGCCTTGGGAGCCGCTGATGAAGGGTTTGAAGCCATTGCTGGCTTCGGCGTTGCCGGGGTTCTTGTCGTAGGCTCCGACCTGTACCGCAAACTCGTCGGAGAACTGGTACTTGGCGCGCACTGCCCACTGACTGATGGGGAAGCTGTTCCACACGCCATTCCAGTTGCCTTCCTGGGAACCGCACAGGGTCACGTTCTGGAATTCGCAGGGGAACTGATCGAAGTCTTCGCCATGGCCGAAGCGCCCCAGTTTCAAGGCGAATTTGCGCTCGAAGAATTTCTGCTCGTACCAGAACTGCGAGAGCCGCCAGGCATTGCCACCGCCGAACACTTCCATGGTGGAGGTCAACCCAGTGGCGTTGGGCTGGTGCACGCGGTCGTTGGTGATGTCCTTGCCATGACGCTCGCCGATGCCGATGCGCAAGGTAGCGTCTTGCCAACCGAGCAGTTTTTGCAGGTCCATGTTCACACCGAGAATCAACTGGTCGCTCCAGCGTGCCGTGGTATGCGAGTTGTAGCCACCGCCGAGGTTGGAACCGACCTCGCCGACGTACTTGAGGGTGAAGTCATAGCCTTGCTCGGCCAGTTGCGGGCGCAGGCCGTTCCAGTCGCCGAGCATGGCGGGGGAGTTTGGGTCCAGTAAACCCGCGCTGAAGGCGCAGGTGGACATGGCGCTGCAGAGCAGGGCCAGGGGTAGGGTGATGCGCATGGAAAGCTCCTTGGATTGTTGTTTTTATTGGGGTGGAACTCGAACTTCAGGCACACAGAGGCCCCTGTGGGAGCGGGCTTGCTCGCGAAAGCGGTGGTTCAGGCATGAATCATGTGACTGACACACTGCATTCGCGAGCAAGCCCGCTCCCACATTGGAACTGTGGTGGTTGGAGGAGCGGGGTGTTACTGGAGGTTTACGTACAAGCCACCGTCGACGAGCAGCGAGGCCCCGGTGACGTAGCGCGCCATGTCGGACGCGAGGAAGACAATCGGGCCGGCAATGTCGTCCGGCTCACCCAGGCGACCCAACGGCGTGCGTGAGGTCATGTAGGCGAGTTTTTCCTCGTCGGCCAGGTCGTCCTTGTTGATGTCGGTGGCGATGGTGCCCGGCAGTACCGAGTTGCAGCGAATGCCGTACGGCCCCAGGGCAATTGCGCAGGATTGCATCAACGAATGCAGGCCGGCCTTGGTGGGTGTGTAATGGGTCTGCATGCCGCCGCCGACCAGGGCGCTGATGGAGCTGACGGCGATAATCGCGCCGCCGCGACCCTGGTTTTTCATCTGGTTGGCCGCTGCCTGTACGGCGAAGTAGGCGCCATTGAGGTTGGTGTTGACGGTTTTCAGGTAGACCTCGCGGGGCATGTCGAGGAACGAGTGGAACGGGCAGATACCGGCATTGTTGACGAACACGTCGACGCTGCCGAAGGCTTTTACTGCGCCGGCCACCAGTTTGTCACCGGTGTCCGGGTCGGCGGCGTCGCCACCCACTTCGATGGCATGGCCGCCGAAGGCCTTGATCTCCTCGATCAACGAGTGTGCTGCCTCGGTGCCTTGGCCGCTGCCGCTATGGCCGATCACCACGCGGGCACCCTGGCGCGCGCATTCACGGGCGGCGGCGCGGCCGATACCACGGGAGGCGCCGGTGATGATCACGGTTTTGTCTGCAAGCAACATAAAACTCTCCTTCAAAAAATAAGCGGCATCAGCCGAGATAATTGCCGTAGCCGACCATGGCGATCGCACCGAGGATCACCGCGATACCCGCCACCAGCACGCCTTTGTTGGCCGCACTGGTGCCGTGCCATTCGCGGAAATACAGGCCCCAGCAGTTGGACACGATGATGATGAACGACATGTGCAGTACCCAGGAGCTGGCGTCGTTCTGCAGGCGGCTTTCGCCCATGCCGTAGAAGAAAAACTGCAGGAACCACAGGGTGCCGGCAATCGCCACCAACAGATAGTTGCCCAGCAGCGGGGTACTGCGGTCGGTGTAGTTATGGAAGGTGCGGTTGCGCCAATTCAGCCACAGGCACCAGATACCGTTGGTGGTGAGACCGCCCCACATGATCACCATGAAGGTCACGTTGTTCTGGAACAGGCTGTTGGCACCGTGCTCTACAGCAGCGGCGGCCAGCGGTCGTCCGGCGGAAATGCCGTAGCTGAAACACGCACTCAGTACGCCGGAAATCACCGCCACCAGCATGCCCTTGCCCAGGGAGAATTCGCTGACACTGGCGAACTTCACCGCCTGGGACACTTCCCGTTCCTTGATCAGCCCGGCCTTGCCGCACACTGCAATACCGACCAGCGATACGGCCACGCCCCACAACACCCAATGCCCGCCTTGCGAGGCCAGCATCGAGGTCAGCGTACCTTCGGTTTCTGTAGTGAAGAGGTCGCGGTACAGCGCCGGCATCAATGCGCCGAGGGCCGAGGTGAGGCCCATGATCAGCGACATGCCCAGGGACAAGCCGAGGTAGCGCATGGTCAGGCCAAATGTCAGCCCGCCGATGCCCCACAACACGCCGAACAGGTAGGTCCAGAGCAGGGTGCTGGTGTCGGCGTTGCGCAGGATGTCCACCCATCCGGGCACCGTCAGTTGCGCCGCGATCAGCGGCACGATCAGCCAGGACACCAGGCCGCCGGTGATCCAGTAACTTTCCCAGGCCCAGCCGCGGACCTTCTTGTAGGGGATGTAGAAACTGCCGGAAGCGAAGCCGCCGATAAAGTGCAGAATCACACCAAGGAGAATGATTTCCACGTAGTCGAATCCTTTTTATTGTTGTTGTGCGTCGGTTGGATCAGGGGCGCGTCAGTTGGAACATGGACAGCAGGTCAACACTGATCGGCGACGCGTCTGCGTGGCTGGGCATGATGTCCTGCATGTAGGCCCACCAGCGCTGCATCAGTGCCGTGCCGGGCAGCTCGTCCAGGCCGTGGACGTCTTCGTGGGTCAGCACGGCGAACAGCGCATTGCCCGGCTCATCGAAGAAAATCCGGTAATCCACCACACCCGCATCGAGCAAGGCCTGGGCTAGTTCGGGCCAGATGTCGTCGTGGCGCTTGCGGTATTCATCAGCCTGGCCGGGGTTGAGGTTCATGCGAAAGGCACGGGTCTGCATCAGGGCGCTCCATGGCTGGGCGTGTAGATACGCACCGCGTTGTGCAGGAAGAATTTGGCTTGTACCGCCTCGGGTTTACCGGCAACGCAGCGCTTGACCAGGCCCAGGGTGGCGGCGAAATCCGCCAGGTGATCGCTGTTGGGCCAGTCGCTGCCGAAGAAGCAGCGGTCTTCGCCGAAGGCTTCCCACAACACCGCCAAGCGATCGTTGTAGAACGCCGTGTCGGTGATCAAGCCTTGAGGGCCGAGCTGGGGAATCTCCGCCAGTTTGGCGAACACATTCGGGCGTTCGGCCAGGCGCAGGAGGTCGGCGTGATAGGCCGCCTCTTCGCCTGACGGCACCTGGGCGTTGGGCAGGTGGTCGATGATGATGCGCAGCTCGGGCAGCCTATCGCTCAACTGCAACAGGCCTTTGACAAGACGCGGATTCGGATTGGCGCTGTCCAGGCCACGGCCGCTGGCGGCGAGTTGGCGCAGGCCGTCGATAAAGCCAGGGCGCGCCTGGTCTTGCAGCAGGTCGCGATCCCACAGATTGCCGTAGCGCAGGCCGAGAAACAGCGGCTCATTGGTCAACGCGTCGAGGTCGTTGGCGAAGTCGGCGTGCAGCGGGTCGAGGTTGCCGACAAAGCCGAGCATGCGCGGTTCGCTGCGCAGAGTGTCGAGCAGCCAGCGGTTATCGTCGCGCCACGGGCTGGCCTCCACGGCAATCGCGCCGACCACATTGTGCGGTGCGGCCAGGGCCCAGTAATCCGCCGGCAGGTGCGCGGCATACAGCCGGTTACCGGGTTCAGGCCATGGAATGCCCTCGGGGCGACGTGGATCGAACAAGTGCAAATGGCTGTCGATGATTGGGCCGCTGTAGGCAGTCAGGGGCATGACGCAGTCCTTATCAAAAGCAAATTCGGAGGGGCCAGCACGCTAGCGCGCCCGACCCCGATTAACCAGCTCAGCTCTGCAGGTAAACCACGTGGGTGTGGGTGTATTCGTACAGGCCGTGCTTGCCGTCGGCACCGCCAATGCCGGATTTGCGCACGCCGGCATGGAAGCCCTGCATGGCCTCGAAGTTCTCACGGTTGACGTAGGTTTCACCAAAGTCGATTTCGCGCACCGCGTGCATGGCCTTGCCCAGGTCGCGCGTGTAGATCGACGACGTCAGGCCGTAGTCGCAATCGTTGGCCAGGGCGATGGCTTCGTCGAGGTCGTCGACGATCTGGATCGGCAGCACCGGACCGAAGATCTCTTCGCGCATGATCTCCATGTCGGCGCGGCATCCAGCCAAGACCGTCGGCTGGAAGTGAAAACCCGCACCCAAGTCGGCAATCTTCCCGCCGCTGACCAACGTTGCGCCCTGGCTCAGGGCGGTGCGTACTTTGCGGTTGATGCTGTCCAGGCCCTGGCGGTTGATCAGCGGGCCCATTTCCACGTCCGCCTGGGCGATAGGGTCGCCATAGCGGGTGGCGGACATGGCTGCGCTGATGCGTTCGATAAACTGGTCGGCAACCTTGCGCTCCACGTACACCCGCTCGGCGCAGTTGCACACCTGGCCGGTATTGATGATGCGCGAATCGCGGATGGCTTTGACCGCCAGCTCCAGGTCGGCATCTGCCAGTACGATGGCCGGTGCCTTGCCGCCCAGTTCCAGGTTGAGCTTGGTGATGTTCGGTGCGGCGGCCGTCATGATCCGCGAGCCGGTCGCCACGCTGCCGGTGAAGCTGATCATGTCGACGCCTGTGTGCGCCGTGAGCGCGCCGCCGACCCGGCCGTCACCGCAGACCACGTTGAACACCCCGGCGGGCAGGTCGGTTTCGGCGACGAGCTTGGCGAACTCGAAGCAGTTGTTCGGGGTTTCTTCGCTGGGCTTGATCACGATGGTGTTGCCGGTGAGCAGCGCCGGCGCCATTTTGCGCGCGATCAAGAAGAACGGGAAATTCCACGGCAGGATGCCGGCCACCACGCCCAACGGCTTGCGGAACAGGAAGATATTTTCATTGGGACGGTCGCTGGTGATGATCTCGCCTTCGATGCGGCGTGCCCACTCGGCCATGTAGTCGAGATAGTCGGCGGTGAAATTCACTTCCACCTCCGCCAAACCACTGACTTTGCCTTGCTCCAGGGTGATGGTGCGCGCCAGGTGCGCCACGTTCTCGCGCAGCTTGGCGGCGATGCGGCGCAGGTGCCCGGCACGTTCGATGGCGGGTTTGCGCGCCCACGTCTTTTGCGCCTGGCGTGCGGCGGCCAGGGCCTGGTCGACCTCGGCGGCGGTGGACGCCGGCACCTTCGACAGCAAGGCGCCGGTGGCTGGGTTGAGCACGTCAATGTGCGCTTCGCTGGAGCTGAAGCGGCCATTGATGAAATTCTGGTAAACGGGAACGGATGACATGGGCAAGTTCCTCAATAAGTACGCGAAGGCGCTTTCGTTTCGGCAGCAGGGCGATAGCGGGCAAGGGTGGCCAGGGCACTCTGGCGCAGCAGGCTGATGTCGATGGCCACCGCGATAAAGCGGCAACCCCAGGCCTGATAGCGGCGTGCATCGTCTTCGTTGGGCGCCAGGATGCCGCTGACCTTGCCGGCGGCGAGGGTGGCGTCGATGGCGTGCTTGATGCGCTCCTGGACCTCGGGATGGCCGGGGTTGCCGGCGTGACCCAGGCCGATGGACAGGTCAGCGGGGCCGATGAACACGGCGTCAACGCCTTCTACGGCGGCAATCGCGGCGACGTTTTCCACGCCAAGGCGCGACTCCACCTGCACGATCAGGCACAGTTGCTCATGGGCGGTGTTCAGGTAATTGTCCACGCCGTCCCAGCGCGTAGCGCGCGTCAGACCGCCGCCGACGCCACGGATGCCGTGGGGCGGGTAACGCATGGCACGCACCAGGGCCTGGGCCTGTTCGGCGGTTTCGACCATGGGGATCATCAAGGTCTGGGCGCCGATATCGAGCAGTTGCTTGATCAGGCTGGCGTCACTGTTGACGGCGCGCACCACGGGCGCGGTGCTGTACGGTGCGACCGTCTGCAACTGGTTGAGGACGCTCGGAACCGTATTGGGTGCATGTTCGCCGTCGATCAGCATCCAGTCGTATCCCAGGCTGGCGACGATCTCGGCAGCGTAGCCGGTGGCGAAACCGGCCCAGATGCCGTATTGGGTGGCGTCCTTGGCGAGGGCGGCCTTGAAGCCATTGCGGGGCATGTTCATGGCGGGTTCCTCAGCGGTTGTAGGGACGGTGCAGTTGGCAGTCCGGGTTCAGGTCAACGCCAAAGCCCGGCTTGTCCAGCGCCGACAAGCGCATGCGGCCATTTACCGGCACCGGTTCGCCCAACAATTGCGGGTGGAACATCGGCACCACTTCATCCGCTTTGGGCGCCATCATCAGGAACTCGGCGAATGGGCTGTTATGGCGGGTGGCGACAAAGTGATAGCTGTACACCGACGAACCGTGGGGCACGACCATTGCGTTATGCGCATCGGCCAACGCCGAGATTTTCACCAGTTCGGTGAGGCCACCGCACCAACCGACGTCGGGCTGGATGATGTCGCAGCAGCCCATCTCCAGCAGCATGCGGAAACCCCAGCGGGTGGCTTCGTGTTCACCGGTGGTCACCAACATGCCTTTGGGCACGTTGTTGCGCAGGGCGGCATAGCCCCAATAGTCGTCTGGGGACAGCGCTTCTTCGATCCACTTCAGGCCATGCTCATGGGCGCCGATCGCCAGCTTGGTGGCGTAGTTCAAATCCAGGCTCATCCAGCAATCGAGCATCAGCCAGAAGTCAGGGCCGACACGTTCACGCATGGTCGCCAGCGCTTCGAGGTTCTTGCGCAGGCCTTCTTCGCCTTCGCTGGGGCCGTGATGCAGGGGCATTTTGCCGCCGATAAAACCCATTTTCTGCGCGAGATCCGGGCGCGCGCCGGTGGCGTAGAACTGCAACTCATCCCGCACCGCGCCGCCGAGCAGTTGGTGCACGGGTTCCTGGCGGATTTTGCCGAGCAGGTCCCACAACGCCAGGTCGACGCCGGAAATCGTGTTGATCACCAGGCCCTTACGCCCGTAATACAGGGTGGACTGGTACATCTGGTCCCAGATTTTTTCGATGTCGGTGACGCGGGCGCCTTCGAGAAAGCGCGCCAGGTGTTTCTCGACAATGTAAGCCGCCGGTTCACCGCCAGTGGTCACAGCGAAACCGACGGTGCCGTCGCTGGCTTCGATCTCCACCACCAGGGTGCCGAGCACGTTGATGCCAAAGCTGCGGCGGCTCTGGCGGTACTCGGGGTACTTGCTCATCGGCGTGGAAATATGGTCGTCGATCCAATGCCCATCGGCCTGGTCGTGGTAATCGGCGCCGCCGCCTCGCAGTACAAAGGCGCGGACGTGTTTGATGGTGAGATGACCCATGATGTGACTCCTGGCGTTAAACAGTGGCCGGCGTTTTCGACGCGGTGCGGCCGGGTGAATGGATGCCCAGCACCAGCAATGCAGCCAGTACCGTGGTGGCGGACAGCAGGTACAGGCCGGCTGCCGCGGAATTGAAGGCGCCTTCGGCCCAGTGCTTGATGACCGGTGCGATGAACCCACCGAGGGCGCCGAAGGAATTGATCAGTGCAATGCCGGCTGCGGCAGCGCTGCCGGCCAGGTAGCTGGAGGGGAAAGTCCAGAACACCGGTTGCACCGCGATGAACCCCGAGGCGGCAAAGCACAGCGCGAGCATGCCCAGCAGCGGGTTGGCGAAGGTCACCGAGCAGGCAATGCCGGCGGCAGCCATCAGCAGGGTCAGGCAGGCGGTCTGGCGACGCAGGCCGGTACGGTCGCTGTAGCTGGGAATCCACCAAGCCGCAAACAGTGCGCAGAGCCAGGGAATGGCCGAGACCAGCCCGACCATCAAGCCGACCTTGGTGCCGAGCAGATCGCCCACTTGGGTCGGCAGGTAAAACACCACACCGTAGACGCTGGCCTGGATCAGCAGGTACACCAGGCACAAGTACAACACCGAGGGTTGGCACAGCACGGTGAGCAGGCTGCGACCGTGGGAGCTTTTGTGCTGGTCTTCGCTGTCCAGCAGGCTTTGGATCTGCTGGCGTTCAGCGGTGGTCAGCCACTGGGCATCGGCGGGGCGATTGTCGAGGTACCAATAGGCCCAAATGCCTACTGCGGTCGCCATCAGGCCTTCCACCGCGAACAGCCACTGCCAGCCGTGTATGCCGCCAAACCCGTCCATTTCCAGCAGCAAACCGGACAACGGGCTACCGAAGATGAAGGCCAGCGGCGCACCGAAATAGAAGAAACCCATGGCCTTGCCGCGCACGGCCTGGGGGAACCAGTAGGTAAGGTAAAGAATGACGCCCGGGAAAAATCCGGCTTCGGCCACACCGAGTAAAAAGCGCAGCACGTAAAAGCTGGTTTCGTTGTGCGCAAAGACCATGGCCGCCGAAATCAGGCCCCAACTGACCATGATGCGGCACATCCACAGACGGGCGCCGACGCGGTGCAGGATCAGGTTGCTCGGCACTTCGAGCAGCGCGTAGCCGACAAAAAACACGCCGGCGCCAAACGCAAAGGCAGCGTCGCTTAAACCGGTGTCGGCCTGGAAAGCCTGTTTGGCGAACCCGACGTTGGCGCGGTCGAGAAAGGCCATGATGTACATCAACAGCAGGAAGGGCAGCAGTCGCCAGGAAATCTTGGCGAGCAGGGGCGCGGGGAGGGTTTTCATAGTGGCGTCCGATGTTTTGTTCTTATGGGACGGACTGTACGGCGGCCGAGCAATGCGCTACAAATCGAATCTCGCTTACAACTGATAACCTCAGGGTATCGATAACAAGGATAAAAATGCGCAGTCCCGCGATCTCTCCCAGCCTGTTCAACCGCCTGCGCTACAAGCACCTGCATATGCTCGTTGCGCTGAGCTCCAGCCAGAACCTGCACCGTGCGTCACAGGCGCTGAACATGTCGCAGCCTGCCGCCACGCGCATGCTGCGCGAAATCGAGGACATGTTTGCCTGTGATCTCTTCGAGCGTCTGCCTAGAGGCATGCGCCCTACAGCGCTCGGGCAGGAGTTGATCCGTTTTGCCGAATCCGCCTTGAGCGGCCTGGACCGTTGCGCCGAAGACTTGATGGCACGACAGCAAGGCGGTTACGGCTACCTGTCGATCGGCACCATCATGGGCGCCGCACCGGACCTGGTGATGGATTCCATCGCGCAGATCAAATCGCTGAACCCGCAACTGCGTATCCGCATCATGGGCGACACCAGCGACCAGGTGATCCAGTTGCTGGAACAGGGACGCATCGACCTGGCTATCTCGCGCCGCAATGCCGCCACCGACAACGAGCACTACAGCTTCGAACCTCTGGGCAACGAACGCTTGCTGGTGGTGGTGCACGCGGGCCACCCCTTGGCCCAACGTGAGCGGTTGATGCTGGATGAACTGGTGCGCGACTGGCCGTGGATCCTGCAACCGCAAACCAGCCCGGCGCGCATCGGCTTCGACCAGGCGCTGCAGGATCTGGCGCTGCCCAGCCCGGCGGACATCATCGAATGCAGCTCGGTGTACTCCATGCAGCAGTTGATCCAACTGACCGACGCGGTGATGGTGCTGTCCGAAAGTGCACTGCGTGATTACCTGAAAATGGGCCTGGTGGTGGCGCTGCCGGTGGCCCTCGACGTGCGACTGGCGCCGTTTGGCATGTTGTTGCGCAAAGGCGAAGTGATGAGCCGTGAGCTGGGGTTGTTTATCGACTTGTTGCGACAGAAGGCCGCGATGCTTTGAACGCGATGTGTAAAGGGCATGGTGCGTCGGCACGATATTAAATAGAATGAATCTCATTTGAGACTCACTCGCGCCGCGCAGGTCGCTTGCCATGAATGATGCTGTTGTTCCGACCCTCGCCCCCGAACTGACGCTGTCGAGCCTGTACCGCGACCACCGCAGTTGGCTGGAAAGCTGGCTGCGCCGGCGCCTGGGCAATGCCTGGGATGCGGCTGACCTGAGCCAGGATACGTTCTTGCGGGTGCTCGCCAGCGCCCAGCCGATTGCGCAGATGCAGGAGCCGCGTGCGTATCTGGTCACCGTCGGCAAGCGCCTGTTGGTGAATTTTCATCAGCGACGCAGCCTTGAACAGGCCTATCTGAAGGCCTTGGCGAGTCTCCCGGAAACCTGCGTGCCGTCGCCCGAACAGCGTTGGCTGGTGCTGGAGACCCTGCAAGCTCTGGACGAATTGCTCGATGGCTTACCGGTGCTGGTCCGCCGAGCCTTCCTGTGGAGCCAACTGGAAGGCTTGGGCTACCGAGAGATCGCCGAGCGCCTGGACGTGTCGGAACGCACCGTAAAACGCTACATGGCCCAGGCCTACGAACACTGCCTGCTGGTGGATCTGTGAGCCGCGACGTCGCCCGCGCCGCCGCGCAATGGTTGGCGCTGCTGGAATCCGGCGCAGCCACCGAGCGTGATCACGCCGCGTTGCAGCATTGGCGTGACAGCCACCCCCAGCACGAACAGACCTGGCAAAAAGCCCAGACCCTGCGCCAGCGTTTCAGCGACTTGCCCCAGGCCTTGGCGATGGCCAGCCTCGACCGTCCGCAACCGGGACGCCGTGCCGTGCTCAAGCGTGCGCTGGGTATCGCTGCGCTGGTGCCGACCGCGTGGTTGATCAGCCGTCAATTGCCCATCGAGACCTGGCGTGCCGACTTGCATACTGCTACCGGCGAGCGCAAACGCATGTCCCTGGCCGATGGCGGCAGCTTGCAGCTCAATACCGCGACGGCGGTGGACGTGGACCTGGCGCAGCGCCGCATCAGCCTGGTTGAAGGTGAGCTGGCGTTAAATGTGCCAGGCACGACGGCGATGACCGTGCACACACGCTACGGCGAGCTGCGGGTCAGCCAGGCTGAGGTGTGTGTGCGGCAGCTGGCCGCCGGTTGCCTGGTGTCGGTGCTCAAGGGCTCGGTCCAGGTGCGCGATTTGAACGGGCAGATGGCGACCTTGCAAGGTGGGCAGCAAGCGCCGCTCAAGGCCAGCGGTCTAGGGACCTGGGTGCCTTTCGATGTGTTGCAACTCGGCTGGCGCGATGGCGTGCTGACCGCGCAGAATCAGACGCTGGGTGACTTTCTGCGGGAGCTGGAGCGTTATCGACCGGGTGTGTTGCGCTGGGAGCCGAGCCTGGAATCGTTGCGGGTTACCGGCAGCTTCCGCCTGGACGACACCGACCGCATCCTCAACCTGCTGGCCTCAAGCCTGGGGCTGGAAGTGCAGGCGCGGACGCGGTATTGGGTGACCTTGCGCAAGGTCGTCTAGATCACATGGGCACGTTGCAACTCAGTCAAGGATTGCGCCTTGAGCTGCGCCAGCAACGGATCACGCCGGTCACGCGGGTGCGGCAGATTCACCGCCAATTCCTGGCGAATGCTGCTCGGTCGGTTGTCCATCACCAGCACCCGGTCACTCAGGTACAGCGCCTCGTCCACGTCATGGGTTACCAGCAACAAGGCGATGGCATGATGTTCGGCCAGTTGCAGCAGCAAATCCTGCAGCTTCATACGGGTAAACGCATCGACTGCGCTGAACGGCTCATCCAGCAACAACACCTGCGGCCGTGAATACAACCCCCGCGCGATGGCCACCCGCTGCGCCATGCCGCCGGACAATGCCTTGGGCAGTGCCCGGGCAAAGCCCTTGAGGCCGACTTCCTCGATCAACTGCGTGACCCAGGCCTTGTCGTAGTGGCTGTCATCGCTGAAACCGATGTTCTGCTCCACCGTGAGCCAGGGCATCAACCGTGGCTCCTGGAACACAAAGGCCACTTCGCCATCGGGACTGCGCAATTCGCCCTGGAAGTCCTTTTCCAGGCCGGCGACGATGCGCAGCAAGGTGCTTTTGCCGCAGCCACTGGGGCCGAGCAGGCTCACGGCTTCCCGTGGTTGCAGCGCCAAACGCACGTCTTTCAACACGGTGGTGCTGGCGAAGCTTTTACGCGTGACATGAATATCCAACAGCGGTTGCACGCTCATTGCCCGGCTCCCTGGAAGGTATCGCGCCAGGCCAGGCAACGCGTTTCCAGTGCCGCGAGCAGGCCATCGCTGACCTTGCCCAACAGCGCCAACACGATAATCGCCGCCAGCACGATATCCGGCCGCGAAGTCTCCCGCCCATCACTGAGCAGGTAACCCAAGCCCTTGGTCGCCGCGATCAGTTCGGCCGCCACCAGAAACATCCACGCCAGGCTCAAGCCACTGCGTAACCCGGTGAACAGGCCGGGCAGGGCGGCGGGCAGCAGGATCCGACGCACCAGCCGCCACCGGCTGAAACCGTACATCTGCCCGACTTCCACCAGCTTGCGGTCGATATCGCGGATGGCCGCGACGCCATTGAGGTACACCGGGAAAAACGCGCCAATCGCGATCAGCACGATCTTCGAGGTTTCGTCGATGCCCAGCCACAGCAGCAACAGCGGCACCCAGGCCAGGCTCGGGATCGAACGCAGCCCGGCGAAAGTCGGTTCCAGGTAGGCTTCGGCCTCGCGGCTCAAACCGACCCAGGCGGCAAACACCAGGGCCAGGCTGGCGCCAATGGCAAAGCCCAACAGCACCCGGCCAAGGCTGGCGCTGATGTGCTTCCACAATGCGCCTTCGGCCAGGTCGGTGAGGGTCACGGCGATCTCGCTGGGTGCCGGCATCTGGTACGACGGTAGCCAACCCACGCGCACCACCACCTCCAGCACCAGCAGGATCAGCACCGGCAACACCAGGCCCTTGAGCCGCCTTGGCCAGGCACTGCGGTTGATCACCCCCGGTGCGGCAAGGGGCAATGCTTGGGTTTTGCTGGTCATCACGGGCTCCTTAGTGGCCGAACGAGGTGTCGATCAACTGGTCGATCACCTGGTCCACGTTCACGCCTTTGCGCACCAGCTCTTCCGACACCAGGATCGGCGCGGCCGCCTTGGACGCCACCACGTCCTTGCTGCTCAGGAACGGCGTGCTCAGGTCGGTGCGGGAGAGTTGCAGCTTGGCCACTTCCAGCGGCAGGCCGGACTCGTCGGCCAGCAGCTTGGCGAATTCATCCGGGTGCTTCACTGCCCAATCCCGTGCCTTTTCATAGGCGCCGAGTACCTTGGTGATGGTCTGCGGATGCGCCTTGGCGAACTTCTCTGTGACGCTGACCACGCCGTAGCTGTTGAAGTCTTTATTGCGGTAGAGCAGGCGCGAACCGGCCTGGATTTCACTGGCGGCCATGTGCGGGTCGAGACCGGCCCAGGCGTCCACGTCACCTTTTTCCAGCGCAGTGCGGCCGTCCGGATGTTGCAGGTGCACCAGTTCCACGTCGTCCTTTTTCAGCCCGGCCTGTTGCAGGCTGCGTAGGGTGAACAGGTACGGGTCGGTGCCCTTGGTGGCGGCGATTTTCTTGCCCTTGAGGTCGGTGACGCTGTTGAGCGGCGAGTCTTTGCGCACCACCAACGCGGTCCATTCGGCACGGCTGTACACGTACACCGATTTGATCGGGCTGCCGTTGGCGCGGCTCAGCACCGCCGACAAGCTGGCGGATGACGCAAAGTCCACGCCGCCACTGTTGAGGTATTCCAGGGAACGGTTGCTGCCCTGGCTCAACACCCAGCCCACTTTGGAGTTTGGCAAGGCTTGTTCCAGCCAACCGAAATGCTTGAGTACCAGGCTGACGGGCGAGTAATAGGCGTAGTCGAGGTTGACTTCGGCGGGATCGGTGTCGGCGGCGTGGGCCAGGGGTTGCAGGCACAGCGCGAGGGCGCAGGCGCCGAATAGGCGTTGGGTGAAGGCTTTCATGGAACAGCTCCGGCAAGGCGTTAAGAGAAGGCTTTTCTTATATTCAGAAAATTTGGTTTGCATGTTCCATCATGCTTTATAGGAATATGCAGTCTCTGTGCCATGTGCTCTGGAGGCGTGTTTCCGGGGTTCAGGAGGCGTTAAGTTGTGGCGGAAGAGGGCAGATTGTTGAAGCACTGTTGGCTGGGCAACAGTTCTCATATATCTGTATCGAATAAATAAAGAGTTATATATTCCTTTTAATGTTTTGGGCGATGGCGCATGTTGAGGGCCTGCGCATTCGTGCGGATTGACCCAACAGCCAAAAGGAAAGCCGACATGACCATTAAAGCGATCAACGTGCGCAACCAGTTCAAGGGCGTGATCAAGGAAATCCTGCTGGGGGAAGTGGTGTCGGAAATCGACGTGCAGACCGCGTCCGGCATTGTCACTTCGGTGATCACCACCCGTTCGGTGCGTGACCTGGAATTGAAGGTGGGCAGTGAGGTGATTGCGTTTGTGAAGTCCACCGAAGTGTCCATTGCCAAGTTATAAATGACTGCCCCCGCACTCAGGCGGGGGCATTCATGACTCAAGCGATTTTCGGTCCACTGCCACCCGGTGGATGTGGCTCCGGTTTCTCTGGCGGTGCGTCCGTCGGCAAGTTCTTCGGCGCCTTGTTCGGGTCTTCGTAGTCCTTGTGCAAGCCCCCATCCAGCCGGTTGCTCGACGAACCGCCTTTTTGCGGGGTCTCGTCGAAGTGTTCCCATTCCGACTGCTGGAAGCGGAAGATGCTGTCGTCGGTTGGGGCGTCGCGACCACCGTAATGGTGGATTTCGTAGTGGGCGTATTCGACTTTGTCAGCCCAGTTGTCCTGCAATAGACCGTCGCCGGCCAGGTCGCGGTACCAGTCGTTTTCCTTCTCGGTCGCCTTCTGCTTTTTGTTGTGGTCGACGAAGTAGCCGATGATCCCGCCGACCACCGCCAACACCACGCCCACCAGGAACAACGGCCCGGTCAACGCCGCCGCCGTGCCCGCGCCAAACAGCGCTGCAGCCCCCAGTACGCCCGCCGAGGCACCGAACGCACCGCCCGCCACTTGCAGGCCGCCGGCCGCCTGGGCCAGGGGATCTTTGTCTTTCACGCCGCTCTTGATCGCCAGCGCACCCAACACTATGTCGGCAAAACCGCCGGCAATGTCCGTGGCCGGGCCGAGCACCTTGATCACGGAACCGGCGATCTTCGCCGATTTAGACGCGCCCAGCTTGGCCGCACCCGCAGCCGCCAGGCCGTCATCCAGGTGCGTGGCCAGGCCTTCGGTGGCCTCGGTGACGGCCTTGTCGCCGTCGCCGAACATCTTGGCGATGCCGTCGTACTGGCTGTCCGGCACGGCATCGAGGGCGGTGGCGATCTTGGATTTGACCTCGGAGGGCAATTCGCTGACGCGGAATTCGAAGTTCGGCTCCTGCATGCCGGTCTTGCCCCAGATCTCCGGTAAGGTCTTGTCCAACCCCAGGAAGTCCACCAGGCCGCCTTTGCCCAGGGTTTCACCGATCTTGTCGCCCAGGCGCACGAAGTGGCTGGAGCCGCCGGCAAAGCTCAGGAAGTCCTTGGCGATGGTCATGCGCTGCGCCGGGGTTTCACCCAGCTTGCCGCCTTTGCCCACCAGTTGGTAAATCCCGGAAAACAGGCTCACGCCAGCGCCCAGGGAGCCAAGGATGCCCTTGCTGTTGAGGGTGTTGAACACCTCGCCAAGCATGCCGCGATCGGCCACCGGAATGTAGGGTTTGCTCAAGGCGGTTTTCAGGTCGGCTTCGCTGATCGCACCGTTTTTCTGGTAGACGGCGCCCAGCTCTTCCAGAGCCTTGGTGACCGCGGCGGATTTTTCCTTGCCTTGCAGGCCTTCGTTGAGGAATTTCTCCAGGGTTTCCTGGGTACGGCGCGGCAAGTCCAGCACGTTGCCCTTGAGCACGCCTTTGAGCAGGCCGAACAGGTCCTTGGTCGCCAGTTCCTTGTTCTCGTCGGAGATCTTGCTCGGGTCCGACAGGATCGCGTTGAGGTCAGTGGTCAAACCGTCGGCCTGGATATTCTGCGCGGCCTTGCTCGCGGCTTCCGGGTCGAACAGCGACAACGACGTCAGGGTGTCGCTGAGGTCTTTTTGCGCCTCAAAGGTCTTGCCCTGGCTTTGCAGGTCCTTGAGGTACAGCACGTAATCCGGGTTGGAAGTGAGGTCCAGCAGCTTCTGCTTGATCTCGTCCTTGTTGGGCAGTTTGTTGATTGCCTCGTCCATCTTCGACTTGTAGTCAGCCTGCACGGTCGGGTCGTTGAACAGTTCGCCGATCTGCTTTTGCACGGCCTTGCCGTCGATGATGTCGTGCATGTCGGCCGAGGTCAGCTCGGTCTGCTTGTCATCGAACTCGCGCCAGGTGGTGTTGAACGGGCGCTTGGCCTCTTCGTAGCCGGTGATGCCGTGGCCGTTCTGGTAGGCCGCCTGGGCTTCGAGGGCACGAACCAGCTTGGCGCGCGGGTCGTCCTTGGGGATCGAGCCGTTCTTCACGCCTTCGCGGTAGGTGTCGATCAGTTGGGTGGTGGCCAACTCGCTGACGCTGAGGGTGGGCGACTTATCGTCCTTTTCATCGGCATGCACGCCAGTGTCCAGGTTCAGCACATCCAGCTCATCGGCCTTGGGCAGGTTGTGCTTGGCGCGGGTGTCGTCCACCGAGCTGGCGCTCCAGGCTTCCCACTTGGCCGCGACATCGTCGTAGAGCTGCGGGCTGAGTTCCTTGGAGACGATGACCTTGCCTTCGCTGGTTTCATAGCGGATCAGGCCGTCGCCCAGTTCATCCGGGGAGCCGAAGGTGATGTCGGTGTTCTTCAGGAAGTCATTCGGCCCGGCCAGCTTGTAGCCTTCGCCTTCGCTGGTGTGGATCTTGGCCCAGGTGTCATTGGCGGTGGCGACGCTCTTGAACAGCTCGGGACTGACGTCGGCCGACACCACGACCTTGGTGCCGTCATGCAGTTCATAGGTGAGGATGTTGTCTTTCTGGTCGTTGTTCCAGTTGAAATTCTTGTAATCGTTGAGGCCCGGCACTGGCGTATTGGCGTCGCCCAGCACCGCGCCGTTGTTCAGCTCGCCTTCGACCACGGCTTTCTTGCCGGGATCGGTGTAGACCTCATGCAGGCCGGCCAGGTAATCGAACAGCTTGGGGTTGTCGTCGCGGGCCACCACCATCTTCTGGCCGTTGCTTTCGAAGCGGATCAGGCCTGGGCCGACTTCATCGACCGGGCCAACCGCCGTGCCGCCGTAGGGTGGCCACACTTCATTGTCGCTGGCGCGCTTGTAGCCGGCGTCTTCGCTGCTGGACAGGCCGGTGAAGCTGGCATAGGCGTCCTTGGCTTTCTGGAACGCTTCGGGGTTGTCGCGCTGGCTGATGACGACCTTGGTGCCGTCCTGGGTCTCGTAGCGGATCACGCCCGGTCCGGTTTCATCCGGTGGGCCGAGGGATTTGTAGTCGGCGAGTTTTGCCGGGGCGCTGCCGTCGGCGCCGAGGCTCTGGTAGCCGGCATTCTGGCTGGCGACCACGCCGGAGAGGGACTTGAAGTCGGTACTGACCTGCTTGAACAGCTCGGGGCTGTCCTGTTCGCTGACGATGACTTTCTTGCCGTCCTGGGTCTCATAACGAATCAGCCCCGGACCGACTTCATCGGGCGGGCCGATGGCCTTGTAGTCGGCCAGTGCCGGCGGTGGCGTTGCATCCTTGGCGGCCAGTTCGTAGCCGTCCTTCTTACTGGCATCCAACCCGGACGGCGTCTTGTCGTGGGCCTCGACCTTCTTGTTATTGGCGCTGTTCTTGAGCAGCACATGGAACGGCGCGCCGGACTTGGGCGGCGTGCGGGGAAGGGCTTTGGGGTCGGACGAGCGATCGAGGGGCTGGGTCGTCATGCCATGGAACTCCTGCTGTAGCCGGTTGTGGCGGTCGGCAAAAACAGTAACAGCAGGGGTTCGGCACTCGTTGCGAAAAGTTGTGAATTAGGCCTGACGGTTGCGCAACGCGCGCTCCATGCGGTGCAGGCCTTCTTCGAGCATGGCCCGTGGGCAGCCGAAGTTCAGGCGCACGAATTGCTGGCTGTCGTCACCAAACTCGATACCGGCGCTCAAGCCGACCTTGGCCTGTTCCAGGAAAAACTGCTGCGGGTCATCCAGGCCCAGGGCGCTGCAATCCAGCCAGGCCAGGTAGGTGCCTTGTGGTGCATGCATGACCACGCCAGGCAGGCGGGTTTGCACGGCGTCGAGCAGGTAGTCGCGGTTGCTTTGCAGGTACTGCACCAGCGCGTCGAGCCAATCACTGCACTGGCTGTAGGCCGCGCGGGTGGCTTCCAGGCCCAGGGGGCTGACGCTGTCGACCATGCCGCAACGGGCATTATTGAAGCGCTCGCGGATCTCGGCGTTCTGGATCACCGCAAAGCAGGTCTTCAGGCCGGCGACGTTGTAGGCCTTGCTCGCCGACATCAGGGTAATGGTGCGCTGGGCAATCTCGGGGCTGAGGCTGGCGGTGGGGATGTGGCGACGGCCGTCGAAGCACAGTTCGGCATGGATCTCATCGGAAATGATCAGCGCGCCGTGTTCCAGGCAGGCGTTGGCCACGGCCAGCAGTTCTTCGCGCGGGAAGACTTTGCCCATGGGGTTGTGCGGGTTGCTCAGCAACAGCGCACCCGCGCCGGTCAGCGCCTGGCGCATCGCAGGCATTGGCGTGAGGTATTCGCCGTTCACCAACTCGAAGGGCACTTCGATGCGCGGCAGATTCCAGTGCCCCGGTGCCAGGCGAATCGGCCGGTAGTTGGGGGTTTGCAGCACCACGGCCTGGCCCGGTTTTACAAACGCGTGCAGCGCCATATTGAAGCCGGGCTCGACGCCGGGTAGGAACAGCAGTTCATCCGGCTGCACGCGCCAGGCGTACTTGGCCCACAGGTCGGCGATGATTGCCTCACGCACATCCGGCCCTGCGACGCTGTAGCCCAGCACCTGTTGGTCGAGGCGCGCGTGCAGGGCTTGCAGGACGGCGGGCGGGGCGGCGATGTCCATGTCGGCGATCCACATCGGCAACACGTCTTGTGGGTAACGGTTCCACTTGGTGCTGCCGGTGCCGAGGCGGGGGTGGATCGTGTCGAAATCAAAGCTCATGGGGGGCTCGTATCAGGAAGTCAGGCGCAAGAATGGCGCTGATTCTAGCGCCATTATTTTTATAGGCCAGAGCTGATTGCCACCGCGAGTTGCCGGTGCGCCTGTTCCAGGGCGCGGTTGACCGCTTCTTCACCGCGCACCATGGCCGGCAGGTAGACGAAATCCACCGAGTGAATGCCCACCGTCGACAGGATGGTGCTCATGTACGGGGTCAGGAAGTCCGGCTCATGGCCCTTGCGGGCGTTACCTGAACTGACCAGCACAAAGGTGCGCCGGTCCTGTAGCAAGCCGACTTTGGCGAACTGTTCATTCACCGTAAAACTTCGCTGGATGCGCACCACATGATCGATCCAGGCCTTGAGCGCCGCTGGCACGGTGAAATTATGCACGGGGGTGCACAGGATCAGCAGGTCGCAGGCTTCCAATTCCACAATCAATTGTTCCGAGAGTGCCGTGGCACTGCCGCTGAGTCCGCCGGGGGTGGTCAGCGCGTTGGCATATTCACGGGTCAGGGGCGGCAATGCCTGGCCGCCGTAGTCACGCTCGGTCACCGCGGCGTCGGGGACCAGGTCGCGTAGCAGTGCGCGGGCGAGTTTGAAGGTCTGCGCGGCTTTGCCGTGGGGGCTGAAACTGAGGAGCAGGGCGCGGGTCATTGGCTCAGGTCCTGGGAAAAGTGCATGCCCAGGGGCAACAGGCCCTGGCGGAAATAGAAGCGCTGGGCCAGGGCCATGTGCATGCCGGTGTCCAGTACCAGCCAGCGGTAGCCACGGGCGCGGGTTTCTTCGCGTACGCGGTCCAGCAGGTGTTCGCCCAGGCGGCGCCTTTGTTGCGTGGCGTCTACGACCAGGTCATCTACGTAGATGAAGCGGCCATACAGGGTGTTTTCGGTCAGCCGATAGCCGGCGAGGCCGATTACCTTGCCGTGTTCTTTTGCTGCCAGCAGGTGGTAGCCGTTTTGCCGTTGGCGCTGGATTTGTTCGGCGAATGCTGGGGCGTCGGTGAGGTGGGGGCGCAGTTGGTGCATGACTGGGAAACTGGCGATGAGGTCGGCTTCGGTTTCCAGGTGGGTGAATTCGATGTGGTCATTCATGGTGGGGGCTTTGTGTGATGAGGGGTATGCCATTGTTGTGGGTATGGCTGAGGTGGGACAGGGGCATGATTGGACATGTGGGTTGGGGCATATCCGTTATTTAGGTAACGGCGGCTTATGGTTCCGCCCTTACGGCGGCTCACTTTTGAACAGCGCAAAAGTAAGCAAAACGCTCTTGCCCCAACACTCGGCACCTCGCCTAGGCTCGGTGTGCCCGAACGCAGGCTTGAATCCGTGGGCCGCCGCGATGGGCCATCCTTGGCCCAGCGCGGCTAACCCGGCGTCCTGCCGGGTTACCCACGGATTCAAGCCTGCGTTCGGCCAGCGTGTTTGACGGGGCGCCCAAGATCAAAATCAAAAACAAAGCCAGAGCCAGAGCTGAGTTAGATCTGCTTTTCTGTGGGAGCTGGCTTGTCGGACCGCCGCATCGCTGCGATGCAGGCACCTCGGTACATCAGGTACACCCAGGTGATGCCATCGCAGGCAAGCCAGCTTGTATGTTTAGACTTGAAGGGGTGGGCGGCGACTAAAAGCCAGATTCCGACTCTAG